>NZ_AP025667.1:5290819-6542274 GCF_022846655.1 Streptomyces seoulensis | reverse complement strand
GGCGTTTACCTTAACGACGAGCGCGGGCCCGCTCTCCGGAAGGAGGGAGCGGGCCCGCGACGGTACCGAGGAGGGGGCGAGGACTAGAACGCGGCCTCGTCCAGCTCCATCAGGTCCAGGTCGACACCGGCCGAGATCTTGCGGGCCAGGGTGAGACCGGGCAGGACGTTGGCCGCGAAGAACTTCGCCGCCGCGATCTTGCCGGTGTAGAACGCCTTGTCCTTGGCGGAGGCGGTCTCGAGCTTCTCGGCGGCGATGGCGGCGCCCTTGAGCAGCAGGTAGCCGACGATCACGTCACCGGAGGCCAGCAGCAGGCGGGTGGTGTTGAGGCCCACCTTGTAGATGTTCTTGACGTCCTGCTCGGTGGCGGCGAGGTCGGTCAGCATCAGGCCGACGATCGCCTCCAGCTCCACGGCCGCCTTGGCCAGGTGCTCGCGGGCGCCCGCCAGCTCCTCGCCGCCGGTGCCGAGCTCCAGGAACTTCTTGATGTCCTCGGCCAGACCGTTCAGCGCGGCGCCCTGGTTGCGGACGATCTTCCGGAAGAAGAAGTCCTGGCCCTGGATCGCGGTGGTGCCCTCGTAGAGGGTGTCGATCTTGGCGTCGCGGATGTACTGCTCGATCGGGTACTCCTGGAGGAACCCGGAGCCGCCGAAGGTCTGCAGCGACTGCGCGAGCTGCTCGTAGCCCTTCTCGGAGCCGTAGCCCTTCACGATCGGCAGGAGCAGGTCGTTCAGCGCGTGCTCGGCGGAGGGGTCCTCACCGCCGGCCTCCTTGACCGCGATCGCGTCCTGGATCGAGGCCGTGTAGAGGACGAGGGCGCGCATGCCCTCGGCGTACGCCTTCTGCGTCATCAGCGAGCGGCGCACGTCGGGGTGGTGGGTGATGGTGACCTTGGGCGCGCTCTTGTCCATGAACTGCGCCAGGTCGGGGCCCTGGACGCGCTCCTTGGCGTACTCCAGCGCGTTGAGGTAGCCGGTCGACAGGGTCGAGATGGCCTTCGTGCCGACCATCATGCGGGCGAACTCGATGATGCGGAACATCTGGCGGATGCCGTCGTGCTTGTCGCCGATCAGCCAGCCCTTGGCGGGGTGGCGGTCGCCGAACGTCATCTCGCAGGTGTTGGACGCCTTCAGGCCCATCTTGTGCTCGACGTTGGTGGCGTAGACGCCGTTGCGCTCGCCCAAATCGCCGGACTCGCCGTCGAAGAGGAACTTGGGCACGAGGAAGAGGGAGAGGCCCTTGGTGCCGGGGCCGGCACCCTCGGGGCGGGCGAGGACGTAGTGGAGGATGTTCTCCTCCATGTCGTGCTCACCGGAGGTGATGAAGCGCTTCACGCCCTCGATGTGCCAGGAGCCGTCCTCCTGCTGCACGGCCTTGGTGCGGCCGGCGCCCACGTCCGAACCGGCGTCCGGCTCGGTGAGGACCATGGTGGAGCCCCAGGTCTTGTCGACCGCGATCTGCGCCCACTTCTTCTGCTCCTCGGTGCCCTCCTCGAAGAGGATGCGCGCGAACGCCGGGCCGGAGGAGTACATCCAGATGGCCGGGTTGGCGCCGAGCACCAGCTCCGCGTACGCCCAGATCAGGGACGGCGGGGTGTTGGTGCCGCCGATCTCCTCGGGCAGGCCGAGCCGCCAGTACTCCGAGTCCATGAAGGCCTTGTAGCTCTTCTTGAAGGAGGCCGGGACCGGCGCGGTGTTCGTCTCGGGGTCGAAGACCGGGGGGTTGCGGTCGGCGTCCACGAAGGACTCCGCCAGCTCGTTCTCCGAGAGGCGGGTCAGCTCGGCGAGGACGGACTTGGCGGTGTCGGTGTCCATCTCCTCGAACGGGCCGGTGCCGTAGAGCTTGTCGCGGCCGAGGACTTCGAAGAGGTTGAACTCGATGTCGCGGAGGTTGGACTTGTAGTGCCCCATGGTGACTCCATCACGGACTCGGCGAGGCACTGACTCCTCGCATCTGATCACGTACCAACAAGTAGCTACGATGATGCTACCCGTCGGTAATAAGACGCAACCCCGCCGGGTGTGAGATGCGGCGGAAGAAGGTCCACCGCTCCCCTGACCCCGCCGCCCGCGCTCGGTACTCTTGCGCCCATGTACGGCTACGACCAGAACGTGGGCGCCCAGCAGCAGTACGTGCCGCCGCAGCAGCAGCCGGGTGGTGTCGGCGGGTACGGCCAGCAGCCGCCGCTCTACCCGGAGCCGTCCGCACCCTCGCTGGCGGACGCGGTGCGCGCCTTCACCACCGGGCAGATGCCCGCCGAGGACTTCCAGCAGGTCTTCGCCACGTCCAAGGTGTACTGCCCGCGCGGTGACACCCCCGGCTTCCTCGCCCTGCACAACACCCAGCAGCCGGTGATCCCGATGTTCACCTCGCTGAAGGAACTGCGCAGGTACGCGGGCAAGGAGTCCAAGTACTTCGTGATCACCGGCGCCGAGGTGATCGACCTGCTCCCCACCGGCTACGGCTTCGTGGTCGACATGGAGGGCGAGCACCGCATGGTGTTCGACGCCAAGGCGGTGGAGCAGATGGTCGAGTTCGCCATGCGGCGCATGTACGGATAGCCCAGTCGCGTCGCCGGTGAGAGGCCCGGAGGGAATTCCCTCCGGGCCTCCTGTGTTGCGACTGGCAGAAAGTTCAACGCTCAACTAAACTGGGTCCACAAGGAGGTACCGACCATGCCTGCAGTGACCGTCGAGAACCCGTTGACGCTGCCCCGTGTGACCGCGCCCGCCGACGCCGTGTCGCGTCCGGTGCTCACCGTGACGACCGCGCCGAGCGGTTTCGAGGGCGAGGGATTCCCGGTGCGCCGCGCGTTCGCCGGGATCAACTACCGCCACCTCGACCCGTTCATCATGATGGACCAGATGGGTGAGGTGGAGTACGCGCCGGGCGAGCCCAAGGGCACCCCCTGGCACCCGCACCGCGGTTTCGAGACCGTGACCTACATCATCGACGGGATCTTCGACCACCAGGACTCCAACGGCGGTGGCGGCACCATCACCAACGGCGACACCCAGTGGATGACCGCCGGCTCGGGCCTGCTGCACATCGAGGCCCCGCCGGAGCACCTGGTCATGTCGGGCGGTCTCTTCCACGGGCTCCAGCTCTGGGTGAACCTCCCCGCCAAGGACAAGATGATGGCGCCGCGCTACCAGGACATCCGGGGCGGCAGCGTCCAGTTGCTCACCACCCCCGACGGCGGCGCGCTGCTGCGCGTCATCGCCGGTGAGCTGGACGGCCACGCGGGTCCCGGCATCACCCACACGCCGATCACGATGATCCACGCGACGGTGGCGCCGGGTGCGGAGATCACCCTGCCGTGGCGCGAGGACTTCAACGGCCTCGCCTACGTGCTCGCCGGCCGCGGCTCGGTGGGCGCGGAGCGCCGCCCGGTCCACACCGGGCAGACCGCGGTCTTCGGCTCCGGGGGCGCGCTGACCGTCCGCGCGGACGAGAAGCAGGACTCCAACACCCCGGACCTGGAGGTCGTCCTCCTCGGCGGACAGCCCATCCGTGAGCCCATGGCCCACTACGGCCCGTTCGTCATGAACACCAAGGACCAGCTCATGCAGGCCTTCGAGGACTTCCAGAAGGGCCGCCTGGGCACGGTGCCGGCGGTGCACGGAATGACGGAGAAGGGCCCGCAGGACTGATCCTGGCCCCGCTGTACCCCGCCGCCCCGGCAGACAACGCAGTCTGCCGGGGCGGCGGCGCGCGGGCCTCCTTCTCGCCCACCTCTCGACCCGCCGAGTCGGGCGGGGGTGGGCACAGGCCGGGAGCCCCCTGGTAGGGCAAGCGGAGAGACGGCGCCTCACCCGCCCGGCCCGCCGCAGCAGGACAGCCGAGCCCACGGCGTGCTCCGCTGGAGGCGTGCAGCTTCTCCCCGTACCCGTACGACGGTTCGCCGCCTGGTGTGCCGTACTGCTGCTGGCCGCCGGCCTCGGCTGGGTCGGCATCAAGCTGTGCGGAGAGCTGCGTACCGCCGTCACCCCCGTACTGCTCGCCCTCCTCGGCACCGCCCTGCTGGGCCCGCTGTACCGCTGGCTGGTGCGGATGAAGCTGAACCCCAGCATCGCCGCCGCGCTGACCTGCGTGGCGGTCGTGGCCGTCGTCGGCGGCGCGGTCTACATCGTGGTCGCCGCGCTGGTCGACACCGGCGACGAGATCGTGGCCTCCCTGCGCGACGCCGCCAGGGCCATCGCCCGGCACTTCGGCGCCGCCGGGACCGGCCTGGACGACCTGGCCGGCAACGCCCGCGAGCTGCTGGGCAAGTTCGGCGGCACGGCGGTCTCCAACGTCATCAGCGGCGTCAGCGTCGTCGGGGAGACCATCGCCATCGCGGTACTGGCCCTGCTGCTGGTCTTCTTCTTCCTGCGCGACTCCCGGCGGGCCCTGCGCTCCCTGCGCGGCTTCGCCCCCGCCGGTACCGCCGATGTCGTGGAGGCCATGGCACGCCGGGCCTTCGAGGCGGTCGAGGGGTTCATGCGCGGCACGACGATCATCGCGCTCATCGACGCCGTCTGCATCACCGTCGGTCTGCTGATCCTGCGCGTGCCCGGCGCGGTGGGGCTGGGCGCGCTCGTCTTCGTCGCCGCCTACATCCCCTACCTCGGCGCCTTCCTCTCCGGCGCCGTCGCCGTCCTGGTCGCCCTCGCGGACCGGGGTTTCGTGATCGCGCTGTGGGCGCTCGGGGTGGTGCTCGCGGTCCAGGTGCTGGAGGGGCACGTGCTCCAGCCGGCCATCCAGAGCCGGACCGTGCAGATGCACCCGGCGGTGGTGATGCTGACGATCACCGCCGGAGCCTCCGTCGCGGGCATCCTCGGCATGCTCCTCGCCGTACCCCTGACCGCGGCCGTCTTCGGCGTCGTACAGGAACTCCGCGAGCGCTACGGCGCCCCGCACGAGCAGCCCTAGTCCCCCGCGCCGTCGATCACGTCGATCACGTCGGTCACGTCGGCCTCGCCCGCCTCGCCCTTCTCGTACAGCTCGAACCAGATGCTCTTGCCCTCGCCGCGGGGCTCGACCCCCCACGCGTCGGCGAGCATCTCGATCAGCATCAGGCCGCGGCCGGAGGAGGCCAGTTCGCCGGGGCGGCGCTTGTGCGGGAGGTCGTCGCCGCTGTCGGTCACCTGCACCCGCAGCCGCCGGTGCCCGTGCTCGCCGAAGATCTCCGCGAGCAGCAGCGCGTCGGCGTCGGTGTGCACCAGCACGTTGGTGATCATCTCGGAGATCAGCAGCACCGCCGCGTCCACCTGCTCGGCCGGCACCCAGTCGTGCAACAGCTCGCGCAGATGCTGGCGGGCCTCCGCGATCCGCTCCGGCTCGTCCTGCGCCACCGACAGCAGCGTGCTGCGCACCCGTGTCCGGTCGGCGGCTGCCGGGCCCTCGCTCAGCCCGCGGCTCTCCCCGGACCGGAACAGCAGCAGCACCGCGATGTCGTCCTCGCGGCGGTCGGTCAGCGGGCCGACGGTGTGGTGCGAGGACGGCCCGTGCACGCCCTGCACCAGCGCGTCCGCCAGCCCCTCCAGGCCGTTCTCGCGATCCGCCTCCGCGCCGCCGTACTGCTCCAGGATGGCGCGCACGCGCCGCCAGCCGGTCTCCATGTCATGGCCGCCGGTCTCGATCAGGCCGTCGGTGCACAGCATCATCGTCTCGCCGGGCTCCAGCGTGAACCGGGTCGTCGGATAGTCCCCGTCCGGGTCGACGCCCAGCGGCAGCCCGCCCGCCGTGGGCCGGAGCACCACCGTGCCGTCGGCCAGCCGGATCACCGGCTCCGGATGCCCGGCGCGGGCGACCTCGAGACGCCCGGTGGCGGGGTCGGCCTCCGCGTACAGGCAGGTCGCGAAGCGCAGGTCGCTCGCGTGCTCGTCGTGGGTGATGCCGTGCAGGAAGCGGGAGGCGCGGGAGAGCACCGCGTCGGGGCGGTGGCCCTCGGCGGCGTAGGCGCGCAGCGCGATCCTGAGCTGGCCCATCAGGCCGGCCGCCCGGACGTCGTGCCCCTGCACGTCCCCGATGACCAGCGCGAACCGGCCGCCCTGGGCGGTGGTCGGGGAGACCCCGCCGGGCAGCGGGATCATGTCGTACCAGTCGCCGCCGACCTGGAGGCCGCCGCCGGTCGGGATGTAGCGGGCGGCCACGCTCATGCCGGGGATCTCCGGGAGCAGCGAGGGCATCATGGAGCGCTGGAGCCCCTCCGACAGCTCCCGCTGCGTCTCCGCGTCGCCCGCGCGGGTCAGGGCCTGGGCGAGCATCCGGGCGACCGTGGTCAGCACCGCCCGCTCGTCCGGGGTGAACGCCACCCGGTCGCTGAACGCCGCCATCCACGCGCCCCGCGTCCGCCCGCCCAGTGTCAGCGGCAGGAACGCCCACGAGCGGCGGCCGAACTGCTCGGCCAGCGGCCAGCTCGTCGGATACCGGTCGCGGTACTCGCCGGGCGTGGAGAGATAGACGGCCTGGCCGGTACGGACCACCTCGGCGGCCGGATAGTCCGTGGCCAGCGGCATATGGGTGAAGGGTCCGTCGTCGCCGGGCTGGTAGCCGTGGTGGCCGATGATCGTCAGCCGGTCGCCCTCCACCCCGAACACCGCGAGACCGTCCGGGGAGAAGCCCGGCATGGACAGCGTCGCCGCGACCCGCAGCACCTCCGCCGTCGACCGCGCCTCGGCCAGTGCCCGGCCCGCGTCCAGCAGAAACGCCTCGCGGGAGCGCCGCCAGTCGCCGGTGACCGCGCTGCGCGCCGAGGACGTGCCCGGCGCCGGTTCGGTGACCTCCTGCAGGGTGCCGATCAGCTCGTACGCCCGGCGTTCCCGGTCGAAGGACGGCTTGGAGCGGCTGCGCACCACCCGGATGGTGCGGCCCGCCGCGTCCACGACCCGGATGCGCACCTCGGCGAGCGTGCCCTTGGCCGCGGCGAGCGGGACGACCCCGGTGATCTCGTTCCAGTCGGAGGGGTGCAGCCGGGCGCGTGCCTGTGCCTCCGTGAGAGTGGTGGGCCGGGCCGGCAGCCCCAGCAGCCGCGCCGCCTCCGCGTCCACCGTGACCAGATCCGTGGCCGTGTCCCACTGCCAGAGCCCGGTGGCGAGGGAGACGAGGACGTCCCCCACGGACGGCAGTGGCTCGCCTGTGCGCATTGCCCCACTTTAAGAAGGTCGTCCCCACTACTGCCACCGTAGATCGGCAGACGGTAATGGTGGGGAGCCGATCATGGGGTGCCCGGTACCCTTGATGGGTCCGGGCCCCGTGCCCGTTCTGGCCGGGGGAGAGCACACTTCCGGCAAAGAACCCCCAACGAAGGACGATGAACGACGATGCATCGGTACAGGTCCCACACCTGCGGCCAGCTCCGCGCCTCCGACGTCGGCACCGACGTCCGGCTGAGTGGCTGGCTGCACAATCGGCGCGACCTGGGCGGCATCCTCTTCATCGATCTGCGTGACCACCACGGCATCACGCAGCTCGTGGCCCGACCCGGCACGCCCGCCTACGAGACGCTGGACTCCATCTCCAAGGAGTCGACGGTCCGCATCGACGGCCGCGTTGTTTCACGTGGAACCGAGAACGTGAACCCCGAGCTGCCCACCGGCGAGATCGAGGTCGAGGTCGCGGAGGTCGAGCTGCTGGGCGCGGCAGCCCCGCTGCCCTTCACGATCAACGCCGAGGACGGGGTCAACGAGGAGCGGCGCCTGGAGTACCGCTTCCTGGACCTGCGCCGCGAGCGCATGCACCGCAACATCATGCTGCGCACGTCCGTCATCTCGGCCATGCGCCACAAGATGGCCGCGATGGGCTTCAACGAGATGGCGACGCCGATCCTGTCCGCCACCTCCCCCGAGGGCGCGCGCGACTACGTCGTCCCCTCCCGCGTCCACGCGGGCCGGTTCTACGCCCTGCCGCAGGCCCCGCAGCAGTTCAAGCAGCTCCTGATGATCTCCGGCTTCGACCGGTACTTCCAGATCGCGCCCTGCTTCCGCGACGAGGACGCCCGCGCGGACCGCTCGCCGGGCGAGTTCTACCAGCTCGACGTCGAGATGAGCTTCGTCGAGCAGGAGGACGTCTTCCAGCCGATCGAGAAGCTCATGACCGAGCTGTTCGAGGAGTTCGGCGGCGGACGCCACGTCACCTCCCCCTTCCCGCGCATCCCGTTCCGCGAGGCGATGCTCAAGTACGGCTCCGACAAGCCGGACCTGCGCGCCAAGCTGGAGCTCGTCGACATCACCGACGTCTTCGAGGGCTCGGCGTTCAAGGCCTTCGCGGGCAAGCACGTGCGTGCCCTCGCGGTGCCGGACGTCTCGTCGCAGCCGCGCAAGTTCTTCGACCAGCTCGGTGAGTTCGCGGTCTCGCAGGGCGCGCAGGGCCTGGCCTGGGTCCGTGTCGGCGAGGACGGTTCGCTGACCGGCCCGATCGCCAAGTTCCTCACCGAGGACAACGTGGCCGAGCTGACCAAGCGTCTCTCGCTGGCTCCCGGCCACGCGGTGTTCTTCGGCGCGGGCGAGTTCGACGAGGTCTCGAAGATCATGGGCGCCGTGCGCGTCGAGGCCGCCAAGCGGGCCGGCCACTTCGAGGAGGGCGTCTTCAGCTTCTGCTGGATCGTCGACTTCCCGATGTACGAGCGGGACGAGGAGACGGGGAAGCTCGACTTCTCCCACAACCCGTTCTCGATGCCGCAGGGCGGCATGGAGGCCCTGGAGAGCCAGGACCCGCTGGACATCCTCGGCTGGCAGTACGACATCGTCTGCAACGGTGTGGAGCTCTCCTCCGGCGCCATCCGGAACCACGAGCCGGACATCATGATCAAGGCCTTCGAGATCGCGGGCTACGACCGTGACACGGTCGAGGAGAAGTTCGCCGGCATGCTGCGCGCCCTCCGCTTCGGCGCCCCGCCGCACGGTGGCATCGCGCCGGGCGTGGACCGCATCGTCATGCTCCTCGCCGACGAGCCGAACATCCGCGAGACCATCGCCTTCCCGCTCAACGGCAACGCCCAGGACCTCATGATGGGCGCCCCGACCGAGCTGGACGAGTCCCGCCTGCGCGAGCTGCACCTGAACATCAGGAAGCCGCAGCCGAAGTAAGGCACGCACAGGGAAGGGGCCCGGAACCGACAGTCGGTTCCGGGCCCCTTCCCTGTTGTCGTCCGCCTACCTAGGCGGGACGGGACACCGCTACGCCAGGAGCTTGTAGCCGCTCCATCCGGTCGCGATCTGGGTGCGCGCCCCGAACGAGCCCTTCCCGTCGCCGCTGTTGCGGTACAGCTTGCCCGCGGTGTCCCGCGAGACGATGTCGGCCTTGCCATCGCGGTCGAGGTCCCCCGCGCCGACGATGGTGTCGTAGGCCGCGCCCCAGCCGCTGAACACCTTGGCGCGGGCGCCGAAAGTGCCCTTGCCGGTGCCTGCGTATCGGTACAGCGTGTTCGACGCGTCCTGGACGAGCAGGTCGCCGATGCCGTCGCCGTTCAGGTCGCCGGTGCCAACGATCTTCCGGTGGCTCTTCCAGTTGTCGTACAGCTTCACCCGGGCGGACAGCGTGTGCGTGCTCGTGCCCTTGAAGAGGTACACCGTGCCGGTGGAGGCGTTGCGGGCGATGAGGTCGGCCCGGCCGTCGCCGCTGATGTCACCGGGCGACGTCAGCACGTCGTACTGGTTCCAGCCGCTGGTCCCCAGGGTCGTGTGGGACGTCGTCGGCTTCGGCGCGGTGTTGCAGGCCGGCTTGTAGAGCTGGAGGGCTCCGCTCGCCGGGCGGATCAGCACGTCGTTGCAGCCGTCCCCGCTGAGGTCGCCGAAGGGGACGGCCTTGGTGCCGGCCGCCCAGCCGCTGCTGGAGATCTTCTGCGAGAACGTCCCGCGGCCGGTGCCGACCTGGAAGGTCAGCGCGCCCGCGGAGTTGAGGGTCAGCAGGTCACCGACCCCGTCCGGTCCGTCCGGGCTGCCGAAGTCGTGGCGGACCGGGGCCCCGTGGTCGAGGAAGCCGCTGCCCGAGGCAACGGTGACGGCGCCGGACGTGCCCAGGCCGGTCGCCTTCAGCGTCCAGGTGAACCCGCCGCTCGGGAAGCGGCTCCCGCCGGACGTCTTGCCGTTCCAGCCGGCCGCCACCCGGGCGGTGGCCGCTGTGCCGGTGACCGTCCGGGCGGCCTTGCCGGTCTCGCCGCTCTGCACCGAGGTGAAGGTCAGCGACCAGGAGCTCACGGGGCGCGACAGCAGCCACTCACCGTGCCAGGAGTCGGACGTGGCGGGCGTGGCATGACTGCCGGTGTCGGACTCGAAGGCCGTCAGGGCGGACGGGGCCACGCCGGTGGTCGCGACATGCGTCTGCTCGTTCGCGTCGAACCAGGCGACCAGGCCGGTGTACTCGTCGACCGTCCAGCGGTGGCGGCGGTCGGCGGACAGGCCGGTGTCCGGTACCCGTTCGGCGACCACGCGGGTGGCGCGGGTGGCCGCGTCGGTGAGCACGAGGGTGCCGGCCGCGTGGTCGTGGCGGACGGTGAAGCCGTCGCCGAGCAGGACGTCGCCGGGGGTGACGGCGGCCGAGGTGCCCGCCTTGGTGTCGTACACGCCCGCCGAGGCCGTCCCGCAGGCCCAGTACAGCCAGCGGCCCGCGGCCTGGAGCTCGCTCGGCACGCAGCCGGCGCCCGGGATCGTCACCGTGCTCAGGGTCTTGTCCGCGGTGAGGCTGTACGAGGTGACCTGGCCGTTGCCGGTGCCCGCGCTCCAGAGGGTGGAGCCGTTCAGGGCGGCGGTGCGGACCGGGCGCTTCAGCTTCGTCGTGTAGCCGAACCGCGCCACGTACTGCTCGGGCCTGGCGCCGCCGGAGTCGTACACCACGTACCCGTCGGAGACGTCGACGATCGAGCCGCCCTGGGTGCCGAACTTCAGGTCCCAGCCGGAGGAAGGGGGGTCGCCGATCGCGACCAGCCGGTCCGCGTCGTTCAGGCCCGTGCCTCCCTCGTCGACGTCGTCGAACGTGTCGAGGTAGACGTCCTTGGGGCCGGTGCCCTTGTTGCCCCACATCGCCGAGCAGGCGGTGCCCGGGTAGGGGCACTTGGCGCTGATGGAGGCGCCCGCCGTGGGCGTGGACGCGGTCAGCGTGGTGGTGCCGTCGGTGGTCAGGGCGGTGACGGAGGTGGTGTCCGAGGTGCCGGAGGGATTGTCCTCGGCCACCCGCAGGCTGCCCCGGCTGAGCGCCAGGCCGGTCTTGGGGTTCTCGAACGGCGCGACCTTGTACAGCTTCTCCAGCCGCGGCGTGCCGTCGGTGCCCCGGCCGACCCGGTGCACCCACCAGTCGGCCGCGCCCGTGCCGCCGGTGACGAGCGCGCCGCCGTCCGGGGTGGCCACGGGGTCGCCGTAGGAGCGGGTGAGCAGGGTCTTCCGGGACCCGTCGGTCAGGGAGACGGCCGTGACGGCGCCGCGGTCCGCGACCAGGACGAGCCAGTCGCCGACGAGTACCGGGGAGCCGACGGCGCCGGTGGCGGCCACGGGAACCGTCTCGGCGGCGGTGAGGCCGGTACGGGACTTCAGATGCAGGCCGCCGCCCGGGCTGTACCAGCCGAGCCGGTCGTCGGTGAGCACCAGCGACAGGCCCGCGTCGGCACCGTGGAACACCTCGGTGAACTCGGCGGTGGCGAAGTCGAGATAGCCGATGTCGTAGGTCGTCGGACCACCGGAGGCGTCGCGGGGGGCCGGGTGGGAGATCAGCGCGCCCTTGGCGTCGCCGGTGCGCCGGGAGGTGCCCGCGCCCCACTCCTGTCCGGCCGGCCAGCCGGTGACCGTCCGGTCGCGCTGCCCGTCGTCGGTGAGGTCGAGCAGTTGCAGCCAGGCCCGCGGCTCGGCGTCGACCGGGGTGTCCCAGTGGGCTGCGACGACGGTGCCGCCGTAGGTGCCGACGTACTCGGTGCGCGGCATGTCCAGGGTGCGCGGCGCGCCACCGCCCGGAGTCCACAGCGACACCGGTTCGGTGTACGTACGGTGCGGCAGGGCCACGGTGTCGGCGCCCTGGCCGAACGTGCCGGAGGGGCACGAGGCGGCGATGTCGCCGCAGTTGGCGGTGGCCGGCTGGTACGGCCGGTAGCCGGGCCCGTTGGGCGGACCGTCGACCGGCGTGGTGTCGCCGTCGGCGTACCTCGTCCAGAGCAGGCCCGCGACGCCGCTCTGCCGGTGCAGGAAGCCGGTCGTGCCGGCCGCGAGCAGCCGTTCGGCGCGTGGCGTCTCGGTGCGCGGGTCGTCCAGCACGATCTCCGTGGTCCCGGCGGTCGGCTTGCCGGCCGCCTGGGCGGCCTCCCCGCCTCCGGAGAGCGTGACGCCGGTCGCCACGGCGACCGCGAGTGCGGAGACGGCGGCGGTCAGACCGCCCCGTCGCAGGGCGTGTCTGCCCACGTGAAGTTCCCTCCCCCGCGAGGGTCCCCACCCTCGCTCAAGTGAGCGAATTTTACCAGCCACTTGCCGGGCTCTTACTGAGCTTCCGGCTCCTCGGTCCCGTCGTCCGGATACGCGCCGTCCTCCAGCAGCCGTTCCGCGATGTCGTCGGACCAGTGCTGGGCCCAGGCGCGCAGGGCGCCGACCTCGTGGCGGGGGAGGCCGAACCGCAGGAACTCGAAGTCGGAGTAGAAGTCGGTGCCGGTCAGGCGGGACTGGAGGGTGGGCAGGTCGAAGGCGTCGTACGCATGGCGGCGGCCCAGCTCCTCCAGCTCGGGCAGGGAGAAACGCCCGGTGGCGGCCCGCGCGTCGATCAGGTCGACGGCCGCTCCCCGGTCGTACAGCGCCCGGATCTTGGTGCCGACGGCGTCCGGGAGCGAGAGGGCGGGCCCGTACGCGGTCAGCTCGGCCGGCTGCCAGAAGGCTTCCCTGTGCAGGGTGAGCGGGACGGACTCGCCGGTGGGCGGGTCGACGACGCCGAGCTGAGCGGTCCGCCCGGTGACCGCCTCCACCCGCACCCCCCGCCCCCGCGCCTCCAGCGCGGCGGCCAGTCCGTCGGCGATGCCCGCCATCGCCTCGGCGCTCTCGGTGGCGAAGTCGAGATCGCCGTGCGCCCGCCGGACCAGACCGTGCCCATCCAGGGCGTAACCCCCGGCGAGTACGAGCCCGCACGGACTCCCGGCACTGACGACGTCGGCCAGCAGGCGCTGGTGGAGTTCGGGGATGCTCACGGCATCCGTACTCTGCCAGAACGGGGCCCGGTCACCGCGACTACGGATTCTCCGGGGTGTCGCAGAAGAGGTCCTCGGCCCGCTCGACGGTCCCGGCACGGTCGAGCCACTCGCTCACCCGGACGGGGTCGGTGCAGGAGGTGACCCGCTCGCGGACGTCGGCCGACACCGCGATGCCACGCACGTCCAGCACCCGCAACACCCCCTTGGCCTCCCCCCGCGCCTCCCCTCGGGCCTCACCCCGCGCCTCCCCTTTGGCCTCGCCTTCCAGGAAGGTGCGCTCCAGCAGGGTGCCTCGACCGGGGAAGTAGTTCACGAACGACATGATGTTCCTCCACTTGTCGCCCGCGGGGGTCGTCCCGAGGGGGCCGGCGCCGTCGTTGGAGAGGGGGTCAGCCTTCTGTGCCGCCGAAACGCTCCTTGTACGTCTCCAGGTCCTCGTCCGTCAGCTTGGCGAACAGGACCGGGGGGACGGTGAAGGGGGTGCCCGCGGGGACCGTCGTGAGGGCCTTGGCCTCGGCCTCGGTGATCCAGGTCGCCGTGTCGTCCGGCAGCGAGAACGCCGCGCGCATCGCCGCCGAGGAAGCCGGGATGAAGGGCTCGGAGACCACTGCGTACAGGTGGATCAGGTTCATCGCCGTGCGCAGGGTGAGGGCCGCGGCCTCGGGGTCGGTCTTGATCTCCAGCCAGGGGGCCTTCTCCTCCAGGTAGGAGTTTCCGGCCGACCACAGGGCGCGCAGCGCGGCCGCGGCCTTGCGGAACTGGAGGGCCTCCATCTGGGTCTCGTACTCGGCCAGCAGGCCCGCGATCTCCTCGCCCAGCTTGGCCTCGGCCTCGCCGGCCTCCGCGCCCGCCGGGACCTCCTCGCCGAAGCGCTTCTTGGAGAAGGACAGGACGCGGTTGACGAAGTTGCCCAGGGTGTCCGCGAGGTCCTTGTTGACCGTCGCGGTGAAGTGCTCCCAGGTGAAGGACGAGTCGTCCGACTCGGGGGCGTTGGCGATCAGGAAGTAGCGCCAGTAGTCCGCCGGGAGGATGTCCAGGGCCTGGTCGGTGAAGACGCCGCGCTTCTGCGACGTGGAGAACTTGCCGCCGTAGTACGTCAGCCAGTTGAACGCCTTGACGTAATCGACCTTCTTCCACGGCTCGCGCACACCCAGCTCGGTCGCCGGGAACATCACCGTGTGGAACGGGACGTTGTCCTTCGCCATGAACTGCGTGTAGCGGACGGTGTCGTCCGCCTCGTACCACCACGACTTCCAGTCCCGGTTCTCCGGGTCCTGGTCGGCCCACTCCTTCGTCGCGCCGATGTACTCCACCGGGGCGTCGAACCAGACGTAGAAGACCTTGCCCTCGGCGGCCAGCTCCGGCCAGGTGTCGGCCGGGACGGGCACGCCCCAGTCCAGGTCACGGGTGATGGCGCGGTCGTGCAGGCCCTCGGTCAGCCACTTGCGTGCGATGGAGGAGGCGAGCTGCGGCCAGTCCTGCTCGTGGCGGGAGACCCACTCCTCGACCTCGTGCTGCAGCTTGGACTGGAGCAGGAAGAGGTGCTTGGTCTCGCGGACCTCCAGCTCGGTGGAGCCGGAGATCGCCGAGCGGGGCTCGATCAGGTCGGTCGGGTCCAGCACGCGGGTGCAGTTCTCGCACTGGTCGCCGCGGGCCTTGTCGTAACCGCAGTGCGGGCAGGTGCCCTCCACGTAGCGGTCCGGCAGGAAGCGGCCGTCGGCCGGGGAGTAGACCTGGCGGATCGCCCGCTCCTCGATGAAGCCGTTCTCGTTCAGCTTCCGGGCGAAGTGCTGGGTGATCTCGCGGTTCTCGGCGGAGGAGCTGCGGCCGAAGTAGTCGAAGGCCAGCGCGAAGCCGTCGTACACCGCCTTCTGCGCGTCGTGCGCCTGGGCGCAGAACTCGTCCACCGGCAGGCCCCGCTCCTTCGCGGCCAGCTCGGCGGGGGTGCCGTGCTCGTCGGTCGCGCAGATGTACAGGACGTCGTGGCCGCGCTGGCGAAGGTACCGGGAGTACACGTCCGCCGGGAGCATGGACCCCACCATGTTGCCCAGGTGCTTGATCCCGTTGATGTACGGAAGGGCGCTGGTGATGAGGTGTCGAGCCATCGGGGGCTGCTCCCAGGTCGCTACGGGTACGAACCTTGAAATCGTAGCCGACGTGTGTATGCCGCCCGCCTCCCGTTTTACGGGGTGGGACGCGGGCGGCACCTGGGGTGGGACGGGGGTTACGGGCGCCAGCCGGCGAGTACGCCCTCGTAGAGCTCGGTGTCCGTCAGCTCGCGGGGGGTCGGGCCCGCGTGGAAGAAGGACGTGTTCTCCGTCTTGAGCTTGCGGAGGTAGTCGAACGCCTTGTTGTCCAGGTCACCGAAGGCGACGAAGGAGAAGAAGACCTTGGGGTGGGTCTTCGCCGCCTCCGTGAGGGCCTGGGTGGCGGGGGTCTTGGCGTCGGGGGCGCCGTCCGTCTGGAAGATCACCAGGACGTCGTCGTCGGGGGCGTTGTGCTTGTCCGTGTGGGCGAGTACGGCTTCCACGGCGGCGTGGTAGCTGGTACGGCCCATGCGGCCGAGGCCCGCGTGCGTCTCGTCGATCTTGGTGGCGTGGTCCTCGGTGAGGGTGAGGTCGGTGGTGCCGTCCACCTCCGTGGAGAAGAAGACGACGTGGACCTTCGGGTCCTCGTCCAGGTGGGCCGCCAGGGCGAGGGTCTGGTCTGCCAGGGCCTGGGCCGAGCCGTCCTTGTAGTACGGGCGCATGCTCGCGGAGCGGTCCAGCACGAGGTAGAGCTTCGCCGCGGTGCCGGTGAGGTCGGTGCGGGTGAGGGTCGCTGCCGCGGCGGCGTGGGCCGTGGTGAGGGAGGGGGTGGCGGTGAGGGGGGTTGTGGCGGCGGGGTGCTCGGCCTCGGCTGCGCCCTCGGCCTCGGAGGCGTTCCCACCCGCACCACCCGTGCTGGATGCGTCGTCGGGTGCGGGTGCCGCCTGCGGGGGCTTGGCGCCGTCGGCGGCTGCGGGGGCGGGGTCCGGGGTGGGGGTGGGCTCCGGTTCGGCTTCTGCCTTCGGCGCGGGGGCGGGCTCAGGTTCGGCGGCCGCCTTCGCTGCCGGGGCCTCCTCCGGTTCGGCTTCGGCCTCAGGGGCGGGGGTGGGCTCCGGCTGGGCTTCGGCCACCGGCTCGGGGGCGTCCTTGGGCTCGGCTTCGGCCTCCGGCGCCGGGGTGGGCTCCGGCTCGGCGGCCGCCTTCGGCTCCGCCTCGGGGGTCGGCAGGGTCTCGGGGGCCTGCTCCGTCAGTGCGTCGGCGTTCGGCTCCGTGGCCTGTTCGGGGATGGCCGGCTGGTCGGCCTCCGCCTCGGGCAGGGGCTCGGTGCGCTGCTGAGGTACCAGCACCTCCGCGTCCGCCTCCGGGGTGGACGGTGCGTCCGCCTCCGGCGCCGTCGGCTCCGGGTCGAGGATGGACGGCTCCAGCGTCAGGGGCTCGGGCTGCGAGACCTCGGTCCCGGCTGCCTCTGCCTCCGGGGCGTCGGCCGCGTCCAGAGCCTCGGGCTCCGCCGCCTTCGGGGCTTCCTCCGCGGTCACGGTCTCCGGCTCCGCCGTCGCAGGAGCGTGCGCCTCTGCCTCCGGCGCGTCCGTCACCTCGGCGGTCTCCGCCTCAGCGGGTGCGGCCTCCGCCTCCGGTGCGTCCGCGACCGCGGCCGCCTCCTGGACCTCCGGCTCCGCCTTCGACACCGGCTCGGGCTCGGTCGCCGCCTCCGGGGCCTCCGTGTCCGACCCCTCGGCCGTGGCCAGGGACTCGGGCGCGGCCGTCTTCGCGGCTTCCGCCTCCGGCACCTCGGCCTCCGGCACCTCGGCCTGTGGCACCTCGGCCTCAGGCACCTCGGCCTCAGGCACCTCCGCCTCCGGCACCTCGGCCTGCGGCTGCTCCGACTCCGGCGTGGCCGACTCCGCCTTCGGAGTCTCCGCCTCGTCCACCGGGGCGTCCGCCTCGGGGGTCTCCACCGCACCCTGCGGCTCGGCCGTCTCCGTCGTGCCCCGTTCGGCGGCCTGCTGGGCCGGTACGCGGGGGGTGTCGAACGCCGCTGCTACCAGGTCGTGTTCCTGGCGGGGGGTGGGGAGTTGGTCCGCACTCTCCGCCTCGGCGGGACGCTCTTTGCGTCCTCGGCCGAACGCGTTCCGCAGGAGAGTGAGAATGCCCATGTGCGCACCCCTTCGCGTGAGTTGTCGCCGTAGATCCCTGGCCAGGACGGCCACGTTAGGTTAGCGGCCTATCAGTGCGGCGTGGCGATGGCTCTCGCGGCCGCCACTTCTTGTCGTACCGGTTCCAGCACGCTTCCCGCCGGACCGGTCAGGTGGGTGGGGAAGGCGGTGAGGATCTCGGCCTCGCGGACGCCCTCCGCCAATTCACCGAGTTGGCGCACAACTTGGTCCACTTCGGCCGAGGACGGGGGCGGTGCGCCGTGGAGGACGCGGACGCGGGCCGCGGTCGTCGCGTCGACGATCCGTTCCACCGCGACCACCAGGGGCCACCATGCCGCGGCGCGCCGCCCGGTGGGCGGTGGTTCGGTCAGCGCGCGCTGGAATTCCGTCCGGATGGTGGACAGATCGCGGTAGAGGCGGCGGCGCATCCGGGTGCGGCGGGCGGGGTCGGTCCCGGTGCCGAACGCCGTCCCGACGTAGGCCGCCGTGTCCTCGACCGCGTCCGCGAGCCGGTCGCCGACACGGGTGTGCCAGCTCTCCGGCCAGAGCAGATACCCCGCGACCAGGGCGATCGCGCAGCCCATGAGGGAGTCCAGCAGCCGGGGCAGCAGCAGGGCGGTGCCCTGGTGGTTGAGGATGTCGGAGAGAAGGAGGATCACCGGGGTGATCGCGGCCGTCTGGAAGCCGTAGCCGCGCGGGGTGAGCGCCGGGACGAGCGGCGCGAGCAGCAGCATCACGGGGACGTCCCACCAGCCGATCGGCACCTCCGCCAGGACCGCCGCAGCGACCGCCAGCCCCGCCACCGTGCCCAGCGCGCGCAGCAGGGCGCGGGAGAAGACCGAGCCGAAGTCGGGCTTGAGGACGAAGGTGATGGTCAGCGCGACCCAGTAGGAGCGGGGGACCGCGACGAGGGAGACGAGGGCCTGCGCGATGCCGATGCAGACCGCGAGGCGCAGCCCGTACCGCCAGGAGCCCGCGGAGAGCATCGCGTCCCGGGCGGCGCGGGCGGTGCGGACATGGAGGGCGACGGCGCGTTCGTCGACGCCGCGCGGGTCCACCGAGGGTGAGGTGACCACCTCGGCGAGGTGCCGCAGGGCGTGATCGACGGCGCGCTCGGTCTCGGTGAGGGCCAGCGGGAGCTTCGGCGGGCGCAGCCCGGCCGTGTCGCCGGTCTCGACGGCGCGGGCCAGCGCGCGCACCGCCTCGGGGGCCTGCGGTGGCAGCGGGCGCCCGGTGAGGTGGACGGCGGGGGCGGCCTCGACGAGCGGGGTGATGGCGTTCAACCGGGCCAGCAGGCGGGTGAGTTCCTCGCTGCGTCCGTGGTGCCGGGCCCGGTGTCCGAGGATCAGGTCGTATGCCTGGTTCAGCGAGCGGGTGACGTCGAAGCGGGCGCCGATGTAGCGGTCCTCGTCGCCGCACGCGGCCAGCAGGTCGGCCACCCGGCGGTAGGCGTTCGCGACCGACGCCCGCTCCGGCACCCCGGCTCGCAGCGGCCATGCCACCAGGGCGAGGGCCAGCACCAGCAGCCCGCCCCCGGTCATCAGCAGCGGCGCCAGCCACCAGGGGTGGGGCAGCGGGAGCCCGGCGCCGATCACGCAGTCGAGCAGGAGCAGCAGCCCCGCGACGGAGGACACCGTGCCGATGGTCGAGATCATCCCGGAGACCAGCGCGACCCCGGTGACCACGACGACGGCGTACCAGCCGCGATCGAACACGAGCTGGCCGAGGATGACGCCGACGGCGCCGATGAGCTGGGGGATGGCGATGGTGATGACGCGCATCCGGTAGGCGTCGGCGGTGTCGCCGATGACGCCGTTCAGGGCGCCCATGGAGGCGAGCGCGCCCAGCGCGGGCTGCCCCGCCGCCAGTCCGATCGCCAGGGGCAGGGCCATGGCGATGGCGGCCCGCGCCACGGCGGCCCAGTTGACGGGGGCCTGCTGCGGGCGGAGGTTCCGGACCAGCCAGTCGGGCGGGGTGAGGCCGATGGGGAACTCTCGGGGCATGCGCCCATTATGGTCGTTTGGTCCGGTCCGGGCGGGCGACGCCGAACCGGCGCGCGCCGTCCACAGGTTGGGGAGGACTCAGACGCGCGCCCGTGTCCGCGAGGGCGTCCCGGCCGACTCGGGGCCGCCCGTCTGCCTGCGGCGGGCCGAGCGGCGGCGGGTGAGCCAGGCTGTCAGGGCGACCACGAGACCGAGCAGGAGCAGCAGCCAGGAGACGGTGCGCAGGCCCGAGGTGAGGGCGTCGTAGACCGCGGCCGCGACCGGGTGCGGTACGTCGGCCGGGAGGTCGGCCAGGGTCAGCGCGCGGCCCGCGGTGAGGGCGAGCCCGAGCAGCGCGCCGCCGATCGCCGTGCCCAGCGCGGTGGCGACGACGGCGCGGCGGCGGCGCACGGCCAGCGCGATCCCGGCGGCGGCGAACACGACGGCTGCCACCGGCAGCCACAGACCGGCGACTTCGAGCATGTGGAACCCCTTGCGGTACCGGGTCAGCTCACCCGCCGGGAGCACCGGCACCTCGGTGTGGCGGACCGGGATGCGGGCGGCGAGCGGTACGTGGTCCTCGGCGAGCTGCGCCTTGACCTGGGCGGTGACCGGGGCCAGGTCGACGGTGACCGCGCGCGGGGCACCGCCGGCCGGGGCCTCCTCGCGCAGGGCCCGCAGTACGGCGTCGTGGGTGACCCGGTTGCCGGTGTCCCAGGCGAGCCGGAAGGCGCGGGTGTGGGTGAAGGAGCGCACCGCGTCCCGGACGAAGGGGCCCACCGAGCCGCGTACCGGGCTCATGTCCGCCCGCTGGTCCACCTCGCGCAGGATGCCGTCGCCGACCGTCTGCGCGACGGCGTCCCGCACGGCCGGGTCGGCGGCGAGCGGTGCCATCGTGGTGACGTACCGGCCCGTGTCGGTGAGCGTGTACGCCGCCCAGGCCGCCGGCGCGCCGAAGGGCACGAGGAGGCAGAACAGAGCGATCAGCGCGGTCGACAGGGCACTCCGGAGGCGGGGGTGCACGCCTCAAGGCAAGTCCCGTCGGAGCCGCGGCGCGAGCGGTGGGGGTGCGTTCGGGGGACGGGCCCCTCAGTGGACGCGGTGCCCCACGGCGTCCTCGCGGGTGTAGAAGCGGTAGAAGAACACGATGAACGTCACCGCCGCCACCAGCAGCGGTATGCCGACGGAGCGGACCATGGAGGCGCCCGCCTGGTTGTAGAGGAAGCCGAACGAGACGCCGATGAACACCGCCCACGTCAGCGCGTGCAGCTCGCGGCGCAGCCTGGGCGCGATGGTCAGCACGCCGAAGAAGACGACCGCGAACACCAGCGCGGTGAGGAACCCGAAGAGCAGGTTCCAGCCCGTGACGGGACCGCCGCCGCGCCGGTTGGCGGCCGCCCAGTAGCCGTAGACCAGTGCCGTCAGCACCGGTACCGCGATCCTGGCCATGCGGTGGGTGCGGGCGTCGAGGATGTCGGGAGGGACGTAGGTGCCCCGTGCGTCCTTACGGCCGCCTCGGGGCAGCGCGCCGGACGCGGGTGCCGCGTGAGCCATGAGAGCGCTCCTCTCTCGCCGCTTCGGGCCGCGACTCGGCGGCCCCGCCTTCCAGGGCACACCTGCGGCGACGGCCCGGCAACTCGGCCGGGCGGGTGACGGGTCCCGGATGCGGCCGGAATCGGTCCGTGTTCCCCTGAGGTTTCCGAGGACGACGGCCCGCCGCGATGCGAAGCGCGGCCCCGGGACGGAGAGACGCGCGGTCTCGGGACGGAGATGGCTCGTGACCGAGATGGAGTACCGGCGTCGCAACGAGCGGCGGCGGATCTTCGGCCGGGGCACGTCCTGGCTGGTGCCGCTGGTGCTGCTGGCGGCCATCGTGACGGTGGACTTCCGCACCGGCGAGCAGTTCCGCGTCGTCTCCTGGATCATCCTGGTCCCGAGCATCGCCGCCGCCGTCTGCGGGGTGGGCGCGACCATCACGTTCGCCCTGCTGTCGCTCGTCACCTTCCTCGCCGTCGACACCGTATTCCCCGAGCGGTACCGGGCGGGCACCGCCGACTTCGTGCTGGTCGCGCTCGGTGGTGCGCTCGCCGTGATCGCCTCCGTGGTGCGGGTGCGCCGGGAGCGGCAGGGCCTGCACATGCGGGACATCGCCGAGACCACCCGCCGCACCGTGCTGCGCCCGCTGCCGTCGAACTGGGCGGGTCTGGAGCACGCGGGCGTGTATCTGGCCGCCGACACGGACGCGCGGGTGGGCGGCGACTTCTACGACATCCAGCCCGGCCCGCACGGCACCCGTGTGCTCCTCGGCGATGTGCAGGGCAAGGGGCTCGGCGCGGTGGAGACCGCGGCCGCGCTGCTCAGCAGCTTCCGGGAGGCCGCGTACCACGAGCCCGATCTGGTGACCGTCGCCGACCGTCTCGAGGTGCGGATGTCCCGCCACCGGGGGCACACCGCGGCGCTCGGCCAATACGACGGCGACCGGTTCGCCACCGCCCTGCTGTTCACCTTCTCCGAGGACGCCCCCGACACCGTCGAGATGATCAACTTCGGGCATGAGCCGCCGCTCGCCGTGGGCCCGCGCGGGGTGCGCCCGCTGCCCGGCGGGGAGCGGCTGCCGATCGGCTTCGGGGACCTGACCGGGGACGCGGCTGCCGAGGGGCGGAAGGGTCCGCCCGCCTGCCGGGAGCGGCTGGACGCGGACGAGACGCTGCTGATGGTGACGGACGGCGTGACCGAGGCCCGCGGCCGGGCCGACGAGTTCTACCCGCTGCTCGGCGAGGTGGAGCGGGCGGTGGCCGCCGACCCCGGGCGGGCCGCGCCCCGGCGGCTGGTGCGCCTGGTGCGCGAGGGGGTGCTGCGGCACACGCACGGCCGGCTCGGCGACGACACCACCGTCTTCGCGGTCCGGCGGCTGCCCGAGGGCCGGCCCGCGTCCACGACCGGGCGACCTTCGCCATCCTGAGGCCCGCACGCCCGCCCCCAGCGGTTACGGTGCAGGCTGACCGGCGAACCTGGCCGGTGGACCACAGGGGGAGGTAAGGGCGATGCCCGGAACCGTGCTGCTGCTCGCGGCCGCGCCGCTGGGCCGGGGCCGCCTGGTGGACGCGGCGGCCGTGCTGCCCGTGCTGGGCGCCGTCGCGCCGTCGGTGCTGGCGGGCACCGACACCGCGAACGTGGTCGAACTCGCCGACCCCCTCGACCCGCAGGGCGTGCTGACCCGGCTGCGCGCGGCCGCCGCCGCGTCCGGCCCGCTGACCGTGTACGTCACCGGCCAACTGCTGCTCGACCGGCGCCAGCGGCTGCCCCATCTGGCGCTGGCCCGCACCACGCCGGCCACCGCCCGCTACACCGCGCTGCCCTGGCACTGGCTCAAGGACGAGCTGCGGCTGCGCCCGGCCGGGACCACCCATCTGCTGCTGGACCTGCACGCGGACACCGAGACCTGGGCGGACCTGGCCGGACGCCCGCTGGACTCGGGCCGTACGGCCGTCGTGCACGGCCGGATCGCGCCGCCGCCGGGGTGGCGCAAGGTCGCGGAGCCGACGTACATGCGGGCGGTGGCGGCGCTGCTGCGCAGCGGGCACCGGCCGCCGCTCGCGGAGCTGCACCGCCGGGCGCTGGACCGGATCGCGGGCGAGCTGCCGTCGAACCTGGTGCTCACCGCGCCCGACGCCGGGGATCCGCACGCCGCGCTGAGCGCAGCCGTGCGGGCGGGCCGGCACGCCGAGGCCGACCGGCTGGCCGCCCGGCACCAGGAGGCGGCGGTACGGGAGCACGGTCCCGCTTCCGAGGACGCCCTGCACTGGGCGGAGGTCCGGGCCGACCTGGCGATGTTCGCGGGTGACCCGGTGCGGAGCTGCCGCGCCTGGCTGCGGGTGGCCGGGTTCCGGCTGGCCTCGGGCCACGCCCCCGACGCGCCCGCCGTGGAGTCGGCGGTGGACCGCGCCCACCACCAGTGGGGGCGCATCGAGGACGCGGTACGGGCCCGTGAACTCGGCCCCCAACTGGTGGAGTTGCGGCTACGCGTGCCAGGACGCCGCGAGGGCGCCCTGGGCGACGTGCGGGCCAGGCTGGAGCAACTCCAGCATGGCTGAACTCACTTGGTGAAAGTGAAGTACTTCCAGGCGCCGTGGGTGGTGGAGTTCACGCTGTCGCCGGAGCTGCCGTTGATGTACGACGAGCGCACCCGCTGCCGGTAGCCCACCTCCTGGCCGTGGTCGCCGGTGTAGCGCACCTCGGAGACTCCGTTCGTGCCCAGCTTGAAGTACTGGGACCCGGCGTCGTACCAGGTGCCCTGGTAGTAGACCTGGATCTCCAGGCGGTGCGAACGGCCGGAGTAGTACGGCATCTTCGTGATGAAGCGCGGGTCCTTGGACCGGTGGACGTAGGCGTAGGTCTGGCCCCAGGACTTCGCGGACTTGTACTGCCCCGAGACCGAGGTCGACACGCTGACGCGGGTCCAGACGGTGCTGGTGGTGCTAGCCGTCGCGGTGCGCGCGTCACCGGTGAACTTCGCGGTGATCTTGGTGTCCCGGCGCAGGTCGAGGGTGACGGCGAGGTCGCCGTGCGAGTTGACCTTCCCGGACTTCACCAGCTTGTCCGGCTTGTCGCCGCCGTAGGGGTCGGCCCAGATCTCCACCGTGCGGTTCTTGTAGGTCTTCCCCAGGTGGGCCGTGAACTTCACGTCCTGGCCGTAGGAGTAGCTCTTGCCGTTGTTGTTCAGCGACAGCGACGCCTTGGCCCGGGAGACGGTCACGCTGTCGCTGACGGAGGCCGCTGTGTGGGCGGCGTCGCCCGCGTACGACACCTTGTACGTGACCTTGCCGCCCGCCGGCGGGGTGTCGGTGAAGGAGTAGGTGCCGTCGGCCTTCGCGGTGACCTGGGGGAGCGCCTTGCCCTTGGGGGACTCCAGGTCGGTGCGGGTGACGCTGAGCCGGGTCCCGGCCGGGAGCGCGGCCTTGGAGGTCACCTTGCCCTTGACGGTGAGCTTCTGGGCGCGGGTCGCGGTGGCCGGGGCGTCGGCGGTGACCGTGGTGACGGCCTTGGTGGGGCCCTCCAGCACGCGCAGCCGGTAGGCGCCGTCGTAGTCGTGGCTGACCGCGAAGAGGCGGGAGGTGTCGGGCGCCCAGGCGAGTCCGGCGTCCGCGAGGAGCTGGTCGCTCGCCCCGAAGTCGTACTCCCGCACCGTGGTGCGCTGCCCCGGCTTGAACACGTAGACGTCGGGCTCGTACGCGCCGTCGATGCCCGCCGCCACCGAACCGTCGGGGGCGATGTCCACGGCGTTCGGGTAGGCGTTGGCGGGGTACTGGCCGTCGTCCGCCAGGTCGGCCGTGCTGTACACCGCCTGGTGGTACGGGTATCCGCTGGCCACCACGAGGTGCTGGGCGTCGGGCGTGATGGCGAGGTCGCGCAGGTTGGCGCCGTCCACGGACCGGTGGGCGGTGCGGGTGAGCGTGCCGGACGAGACGTCGTACGCGCCGAGTTCGGACGGGCTCTGCGAGGGGATGCCCGCGACCAGGGTGCCGGCCGCGCCGTCCAGCATGGGCGCGGAGTACCAGAAACTCTCCGGATCCTGGGTCAGGGCGACCGGGTGCTCGGGCGCGGTGAGGTCGACGGAGCCGATGTTGCCGTGGGCGACGGTGGCGTCGGAGTCGTAGCCGAACCAGAGCTTGCCGCCGGCGAGGGCCGGGTACTTGGGGTCGATGTCGCCCACGGGGTAGCGGGCGGACTCGGTGGCGGTCGCGGTGTCGATGGCGACGATCGCGTCGGTGCCGCCGGGGACCGCCGCGTACAGGGTGGCGGAGTCGGCGGACAGTTCCAGGCCGAGGACGCCGGGCAGGGCGGTGAGCTGCTTGACGACCGTGCCCCGGTAGTCGGTGACGACGATCTTGCCGCCGGCCGGGTCGCTGAGGAAGACCCGCTGGTGGACGCCGTCCACCACGACCGTGCCGGTCGACTTGACCGGCAGCGGCGCGACGGTGTCGGCGTGGGCGGGGGCGGCCGCGAGGGCCGCCGAGCTGAAGAGCACCGCGAGAGCGGTGGCGGTGGAGCGGGTGCGCATACGCACGCTGATTCGAACCCCCCGGAACGAATGCGGAGTCGGAAGCCGGACGGGCACGGCGCGGTGGGTCCCCGGTGCGCCTGGTGCGTCACACGGACCGTCACATGGGTCGCGCGTGATGTGTGTGATCTGTGTGCCTCGTGCGGCGAGTGAGCAAAGGGTAGGTCATGTCACTGACAACGTCACCCGCCATTTACCAGGTGAAGCCCTTCTGGATCTTCATACAGGCGTCCGTCGTGGCCCCGCTGAGCACGGCCGCCGTCTTCGGGACCGCGCGCTTCTTCGGCTCCGGGAACCGGTCCCCCGAGGGCCAGTCGGCGCCCACGACCAGCGTCACGTCCTGGGCGTCCTCCACCTCGCGGACCCGTGCGGCCGGGATGCCCAGGGCCCCGGCCACCGCCAGCGCGTCGCCCTTCAGCGAGGTGCCCGAGTAGAGCACGGAGGTGCCGGGCTCGTCGGCGGCCGCGTCGTCGGCGGTGGTCCGGGTGAAGCCCTCCTCGCGCAGGATCTCCACGACCGATCTGGCGCGGTCGGGCGCCGGGGACTCCAAGCCCGCGCCGGTGCCGTTGCGGACCCGCACCGCGAGGTCGGCGGCGGGCGCGGCCGGGTCGGTCGCCTTCGGTTTCGGCTGCTTGGTCTCGCGCCCGTCCAGCGGGACGTCGTCGCGGACCATCGAGACGAGCTTGTCGGCGTCCTCGGTCGCGGGCACCAGGCGGTTGCGGTCCTGCGCCCACGGGGTGGTGGGCAGCGTGGTCATGGTGATCCGGTCGGTGGGCACCCGCTGGAGCTCCATCGACAGGTCGTACAGCTCCTTCACGGTGCCGAGTCCCTCGTCGACGGTGAGCGCGCTGGTCGCCGCCTCCGCGAGCCGCCGCATCTCGGCCGGGTTGCCGAGGGTGGCGTTCGCGCGGAGCTGGCGGACCATCGAGTTCATGTACATGTGCTGGGCGTGGGTGCGGCCGATGTCGGTGCCGTCCTCGAAGCCGTAGCGGGTGCGCAGCCACTGCAGCGCCTGCTTGCCCTTGACCGGATGGGTGCCCGCCGCCAGCTTGAGGCCGGAGCCGTGGCCGCTGGTGGTGTGCGACCAGACGTTCTCCTCGACGCAGACCGGGACGCCCCCGATGGCGTCGGCCATGTCCACCACGCCGGAGAAGTCGACCATCATGAAGTGGTCGACGGGGATGCCGGTGAGCCGCATCCAGGTGGCCACCGTGCAGCCGGGGCCGCCCCTGCCCAGCGACTCGTTCGCCATCGCCAGGCTCAGCTCCGGGTAGACCTTCTTCGTGACGGGGTCGGTGCACCGGGGCATCGGGATCATGGTGTCGCGGGGCAGGCTGATCACCGACATGTCGTCCCGGTCCGCCGACACGTGCAGCAGCATCTGCACGTCCGCCAGCGGGGGCCGGCCCACATCGCCCCTGGAACCGCCGAGTTCGAGGTCGTCTGCGGTGTTCCGGCTGTCCGAGCCGATCAGCAGGATGTTCAGCGGGGTACGGCCCGCCGCGTCCGGGGTGGCCGAGGGCCGGGGGCTGTCGCCGAGGTTCAGCGGGGCCTTGGCGAGGTTGTGGTTGAGGTGCCGGTAGTAGAGGTAGCCGGCGGTGGCGGTCCCGAGCAGCAGCAGGGCCAGGGCCAGCGCGGTCCAGCGCAGCACGCGTCTCGCGCGTCTCCTGGGCGGTTCGACGGTCTCGCTCGCGGCGTCGTCCGGTGCCTCGGTGTCCTCCGCGCGCAGGCTGCTACCCGTCATCCCCCGTGCCCTTCCACCCCTGGCCCCGACCCCGGCCACCGAAAAGAGATCCCCGTTCAGCGGCCGGGCGGTGCGCTGTGGGCGTGGGCCAGGCCGGATCGCGCTCACCCTAATGGCGTGGTCCGCTGTCAACTGTTGACGGTGAGATATTCCACTCCCGTACAACCGGTCTATTGGTGGGGTTTGCGGGGATTGGCGACCCGGCCTGGGGCGGTTTTTTACTCGGGGCAGACGGGAAAACCCCTTGCGTCAAGGGGTGTTGGGGTTGCCGGAGATCTCCGGCGCTCAGGGCTGGGCGTGCCGGGCGACCGGTGCCGGGGCGGTGTCCGAGGCGCGGGCGGGCCCCGCGTTGGCGGCGGTGACGAGGGCGACGACGGCCACCACGGCCGCGGCGACGCCTCTGGCGAGCGGGGTGGCGGCCGCCGGGCGGCGCCGGGTACGGGCGGGTGCATGGGGGCGTGCGACGGGGGCGGGGGAGCGTCCTGGCACGGCGACCTCGCAACATCAGCGACGAGTCAAGCGGACTTGAGCCGCCGTTTAACCTAGGGCTGCGAGACCCGAACGACAAGAGGCATCAAGGGAGTTGGGGAGGCACGGGCATGCCGGAGCGGGACGGTCCGGAGGTGGTCGGGCGGCGGGTGCAACGACTGCGCGCCGAACGCGGTATGACGCAGCGACAGTTGGCCGAGCCGGCCTACACCCCCGCCTACATCTCCACCCTGGAGGCGGGCCGGGTGCGCGCCTCCGACGACGCCCTCCGGCACATCGCCGACCGCCTCGGCGTGACCTTCGACGAGCTGGCCTCGGGCCGGCCGGCCCACCTCGCCACCGCCCTGCGGCTGCGGCTGACCGAGGCGCAGCGGGTGCTCGCGGACGGCCAGGCCGAGGAGGCGGTGGAGCGGTACGCGGCTCTGCTCGCCGAGGCCGAGGCGCACGGCCTGGTGCGCGAACAGGCCGCAGCCCTGCTGGGACTTGGCGAATGCGCGCTGGAGACGGGCGAACTCCACGCGGCACGGGACCACTTCGAGCAGGCGGAGGGGCGGCTGTCCGAGGAGACCCTCCCGGTACGGGTACCCGCGCTGCGCGGCCGCGCCGTGGCGCACTACCTGGCCGGGGAGATCCGGTACGCGGTCTACCTGCTGGAGACGGCCCTCGACGAACTCAACCGGGGCGGGCTGCACGACCCGGACGCCCTGCTCCACCTCTACACCGCCGTCATCGGCCCCTACATGGACATGGGCGCCCACGCCCGCGCCGCCCAGGCCGCCGAGTTCGCGCTCGCCCTCGCCCCGCGCGCCGCCGACCCCGCGCTGATCGCCCGTATGCACCGCTCGGTCGCCCGTACGCTCCTCGCCGAGGGCCGGCACGCCGAGGCCGACGCCTCCCTCGCCAAGGCGGCCGGGCTCTACCGCCAGTTGCGGCTGCGCACCGAACTCGCCAACTGCCACTGGATGCGCGGCTACGTCCACGCCCAGGCGGACGAACTGGAGCGTGCCGAGGCGGAGTTGCGGCAGGCGCTGGACATGCTGGCCGAGACCCGCGCGGCGCTGTACCGCAGCCAGGCCGCGGTCGAACTGGCCGACGTGCTGCACCGTAGAGGCAGACCCGCCGAGGCCGCCGCCCTCCTCGACGGCGTCCTCGGCGACTTCTCCTCCGAACGCGGCGCCGTCCACGCCGCCGCCGCCCACCGCCTGCTCGGCATCATCGCGGAGGACGCCCACGAGACGGACTCCGCCGAGGAGCACTACGTCCGCGCCCTGAGCCTCCTGGAACGGGCCGGAGCCGCCGGCGACCTGGCCGACCTCTGCCGCCTCCTGGGCGACCTCCTGCGCCGCACGGGCCGTACGGAAGCGGCCCTGGACGCCTACCGGACCGGCCTGGGCCACCGCACGACTCCGGGCACGACGACGCTGGGGCCCGCACCGGCGGGCCCGCCGTTCTAGACCTGCGCCCGCCCCTGTCTGCGGACGTCGGCCAGACGCAGCGCCCCTATCTGCACCGCCGCCTGGGTCGCGTCGTTCGGGACGTCGCCGGGGCCGCCGTTGGTGAGGGCGAAGGCGTCCTCGCCGACGCGGACGGCGGCCAGCTCCAGGGTGAGGTTCTGCTCGCCGGCGTCCGGGTCCTCCGGGTCGGTGGCGGTGAGGGTGAGGCGCAGGCCCTGGCGTCTGTCACCCACCTCGGGGAGGGCGAGGCCTGAGACCTGGACGTCCTCGCTCAGGCCGGTCTGGGTCGTGGCCGTGAACCTCGCGCACTTCGCCGGCATCTCCCCCAGCCACTTCAGGTCGGCGTCCACGTCGGCGGGCCGGCGGGCGCCGATCTGGTAGCGGAGCTGGGCCTCGGAGGCGGGGTCGTCCAGGGCGACGGCCACGCGGGCCGGGGCGCCGAGCACCTGGTCGGAGTAGAGCGCGTCCAGCAGCCGCTGGCACTCCGCCACCTCGGACCTCGCCTTCAGCAGGCCGTCCCGCCAGGTCGCCGTGCCGCCCGTCGCGGCCCACGGGGAGCCCAGGTCGGACTCGGTGACGAGCGCCGCCTCCGCCTGCGCGTCGGTGAGCGCCGAACTCCCGCTGGGCGCCGCCTCGGAGGTGGCCGCGGGCTTCTCGACCGTGGGAAGCGGGTACTTCGCGGTCGCCGGGTGCTCCAGGCCGAGGGTCGCGCAGCCGCTCAGCACGAGCAGCCCGCCGATCGGCAGGAGGACACGCGAACCGCGGGTACGTATGCCTCCGGTCATCGGGGTGCCTCCAGATCGTTCCGGCCGCTGCCTGCTCCTACGGCAACACCCGCGATCCCGGCCCACCAGCGCTCCGGTCCGTTCGGGTGAGACCCCCGCCCACCGGCCGGGCGCTCGTCTAGGGTCGAGGCGTCCGTACGCCCACACGCCCGTACGCCCGCAGGAGTCCGCCGTGGCCGAGCAGCCCGCCGTTCCCGTGATCATCGACTGCGACACCGGCGTCGACGACGCCCTCGCCCTGCTCCTCGCCGTCCGCCATCCCGGACTCGACCTGCGTGCGGTGACCTGCGTGGCCGGGAACACGGACGTGGACGGCGTGGTCCGCAACACCCTCACCGTGCTGGAGCGGGCCGGCGCCCCCGACATCCCGGTGGCCAGGGGCGCCGAACGCCCGCTGCTGGAGCCCGCCCGCCCGGCCCGCCATGTGCACGGCCACGACGGAATGGGCGACCTCGGCCTGCCCGCCCCCACCCGCGCCCCGGCCGCCGTGGACGCCGTCACCCTGCTGCGCCGCGAGATCCTCGCCTCCCCGCGCCCGGTGACCCTGATCCCCACCGCGCCCCTGACCAACATCGCCCTGCTGCTGCGCACCCACCCGGAGGTGACCGGCAACATCGAGCGGATCGTGTTCATGGGCGGCGCGGTCGGCGTCGGCAACGCCACCCCGGTCGCGGAGTTCAACGTCTGGCACGACCCGGAGGCGGCCGCGATCCTGCTCACCGCCGACGTGCCGATCACGATGTACGGGCTGGACGTGTTCAGCCGGGTCGTGGTGCCCGGCACCGAGGTCCGCCGCCTGCGCGCCTCGGCCGAACCGGGCGCCAGGCTCGCCGGTGACCTCCTCGCCCACCGTCCCAGCGCACCCGGCACCACCCCCGACGACGAGGAGGCGGGCGGCCTGGGCGACGCGGGCGCGGTCTGCGCGGTCGCCGACCCCGCCGGGCTCACCACCCGCCCGCTCCCGGTCGAGGTCGGCCTCGCCCCCGGTCCGGCCCGCGGCCAGACGATCGTCGACCGCCGCCACCGCCCCGGCGAGTCCGAGATCCACGAGGGCGCCCGCGCGCGACCCCTCATCGACGTGGCGCTGGACGTCGACGTGGCCCGCTACGTGGACCTGTACCTCAGGACGGTGGAGCGGCCCTGACCCAGGTTTCCCCCGCCGGGCCGCCTGGACAGATTCCCTGACGGTGGACTTCCCTCGCCGCTGAGGCGAACCGTACGAACGGAGCCCGCATGGCGGACCTCTCGTCCCGGAACCCCGACTGGTGGCGGCAGGCCGTCATCTACCAGGTCTATCCCCGCAGCTTCGCGGACGCCGACGGTGACGGCCTGGGCGACCTCGCGGGCGTCACCGCGCGCCTGGAGCACCTGGCCACGCTCGGCGTCGACGCCCTCTGGCTCAGCCCCTTCTACCCCTCCGAACTGGCCGACGGCGGCTACGACGTGGCCGACCACCGGGGCGTCGACCCGCGCCTGGGCACCCTGGACGACTTCGACGCCCTGGCCGGCGAGGCACACCGGCTCGGCCTGAAGGTGATCGTCGACCTCGTCCCCAACCACACCTCGCACCGCCACCCCTGGTTCCAGCAGGCCCTGCTGTCCGCGCCCGGCTCCCCGGCCCGCGCCCGCTACGTCTTCCGCCCCGGCCGGGGCACGTACGGCGAACTCCCGCCCACCGACTGGGAGTCGGTGTTCGGCGGCAGCGCCTGGACCCGCGTCCCCGACGGCGACTGGTACCTCCACCTGTTCGCCCCCGAACAGCCCGACCTGGACTGGTCGCACCCCGAGGTCCGGGAGGACTTCCGCACCACCCTGCGCTTCTGGTCCGACCGGGGCGTGGACGGTTTCCGCGTGGACGTGGCCCACGGCCTGGCCAAGGACCTCACCGACCCCCTGCGGGACGTCGGCGGGGTCGGCGCCACCGGAGAGGAGGCCCTGCCCCGGCTCGCCCCCGGCAGCCACCCCTACTGGGACCGGGACGAGGTCCACGAGATCTACCGCGACTGGCGCCGTCTCCTCGACGCCTACGACCCGCCCCGCACCGCCGTCGCCGAAGCCTGGGTGCCGGACACCCGCCGCGCCCTGTACGCCCGCCCCGACGAACTCGGCCAGGCGTTCAACTTCGAGTATCTGCAGACAGGATGGGACGCGGACGAACTCCGCCGCGCCATCACCGCCTCCCTCGCCGAGGCCCGTACCGTCGGCGCCTCGGCCACCTGGGTGCTGTCCAACCACGACGTGGTCCGGCACGCCTCCCGGCTGATCCTGCCGCCCGGCACCGACCTGGACGCCTGGCTGCGCTCCGGCGGCACGGACCCGGGGACCGACCCGGAGGCAGGGCTGCGGCGGGCGCGGGCCGCGACCCTGCTGATGCTGGCGCTGCCCGGCTCGGCCTACCTCTACCAGGGCGAGGAACTGGGCCTGCCCGAGGTGGCCGACCTGCCCGCCGAGGCGCTGCGCGACCCGGTCTGGGAACAGTCGGGGCACACCCGTAAGGGCCGGGACGGCAGCCGGGTACCCCTGCCGTGGACGACGGAGGGACCCTCGTACGGCTTCGGGCCGGGCCCGGCGTGGCTGCCGCAGCCGGGGTCCTTCGCCCGGTACGCCGTCCAGGCGCAGTCGGGCACGCAGGGCTCCACGCTGGAGCTGTACCGCACCGCGCTGCGGCTGCGCCGCAAGCTGCTCCAGGGCGAGGAACTGACCTGGACGCCCGGCGCGCCGCCCGGCGTCCTGGACTTCGTCCGCGCCCCCGGCTGGCGCTGCCTGACCAACCTCACCGGCGAGCCGGTGGCCCGTCCGGCGGGCGAACTCCTGCTGTCCAGCGGGCCGTCGGCCGAGCCGGACGTGCTCCCGCCGGACACCACGGTGTGGCTCGGCTAGCCGATCGTCGGGCTGGGGTTCGGGTTCGGCTCGGCCGAGGCCGGGTCGTCGCGGGTGCTGTTCGAGCCGGGGACTCCGGGGATGGCCAGCGGGGTCGAGGTGGGGTTCGGCGGCGGGGTGAGCACGACCTGCGGCTGGCCCGGGTCCGGCGCGGGCGGCGTCAGGTTGTCCGAGGGCAGCTTGGGCGGGGTGGTCTGGTTGAAGATGGTCTGGTCGAAGTCGACCAGGCCGGTCTTCTCCATCACCGTCATGTGGTCCAGCACGGTGTCGTTGGCCTGGTCGGCCAGCGAGCGGATCAGCGAGTTCTTGGTGGTGGACCGGATCTTCGCGATGGCGTTGAAGATCGAACCGTGCGTCATCCGCAGGATGTTGGCGAAGTCGGTGTCGAACGCCTTGCCGGTCTCGCCCTTGAGCTGGGTCACGAACCCCTCCTGCTGGGGGCTCGCCACGTTGGGGATCGTGATGTTCAGCATCGGCGCGATCTTGCGGCAGGAGGCGTCCAGCGCCGCGTGCCCGTCGACCAGGTGCTTGCTGGCCTCCTTGACCCCCGGGGAGGCGCCCTTCTGGAGCCCGATCTGGCCGAGCGGGTACTCCCACAGCCCAGCCGCGCGCACCTTCACCACGAAGTCCCGGTCCTGCTCGGTGAGCGGACCCCACTGGGTGTTGGCGACGATGCGGGTCTGCGAGGTGGAGACGGTGTCCAGCCCGAGCATGCTCGGGTAGGCCAGCGCCGCGAGGGTCAGTGCCATGGCACCGCCCACGAAGAGAGTTCCCGTCGCGTTCCGCGAAAAGCGCACTGTTCCTCCTGCCCGGTCGTGGTTTCCGCCGACAGGCGGTTCAGACACACAGCAGTACGGATGCGGAGACGATTCGTCTCGACGTCCGCCGTAAAGATTCCGCGCCGGTTTCCCGTGGTGTGCCGTGCGGGCTCACTTGGCCCGTGAACAACCAGTGTATGAGCGGACGTTGGTCAAAGGTTGACCCCTCCTCGGGCGAATCGCCGCAGGTCCCCGGCCTAGATTTCGCCGCATGCCCCCACAGTCGCCGCCCAGAACGCCCGCCCCCCTCCCGGTGCTTCCCTACCGCAAGCCCACCGAGGGCCGCGACTACTGGGTCCTGGACGACGCCCTGCCCGACGCCGGCGCGGTGCGCGAGCGGTGCCTCGCCAGGGAGGACTGGGCGAAGGGGTACCCGTACACCTCGCAGACCTGGCCGGGACTGCGCGCGGTGCCCGGTCTCGAACCCGGTGAACTGGCCCGTGTGGAGAGGCTGGTGAAGAGGGCGACCGGCGCGAAGGAGCTGTGGGTGCGGCGGGCGCCCGGCGGCGGCACCCTCGACCACAACTGCGTCCAGGTCGTCGGCGAGGGCGAGAGCGAGCCCCGCCCGCACACCGACTCCCGCGCGCTGTGCCGGTACGCGGCCGTCCTCTACCTCAACCCGGCGGTGCCCCGGTCCTGCGGCACGAGTTTCTACCGCCAGTCCCTGCCCGGCGGGCGGCTCGGCGGCAATGCCGTCCAGGCCCCGCACGACAACCTCGTCGACGCCCTCGGCACCCGTTTCGTCGCCCCCGACGCCTTCGAGGAGGACGTCCGCGTCCCGCACCGGGCCAACCGGCTGCTGCTCTACAACGCCAACCTGGTGCACAGCGCGACCGCCTACACCGGCCGCACGCTGGAGGAGAAGCGCATGACGGCGGTCTTCTTCTGGATGGCGTGAGACACGGTGGGCCGGGCCCGTGATTCACCCGTACGGCCTAGCCCCTGTGGTAGCCGGGACCAAGGCGCCGGATCGTCGTACCTACGGCCCCACCTGGGGTTCACGGGGGACGAGACGTCGGAGGTAACGGCCATGACCCAGCAGACGCAGTCGGCGCGCCCCCAGCACAACGGGCTGGCCGAGGGAGGCGCGATCTTCGCGGGTGTGCTGATGCTGGTGAACGGCATCCTCCACATCTTCCAGGGCATTTCGGCGATCGCCGCCGACGACGTCTACGCCCGCATCAACGCCTACGTCTACAAGATCAACCTGACCGGCTGGGGCTGGATCCTGCTGGCGGCCGGCGTGCTCGTGGTGGCGACCGGCGCGGGCGTGCTCATGGGGGCCGCCTGGGCGCGGGTGGTCGGCATCGTGCTGACCTCGGCGGGCCTGATCCTCCAGTTCCTGTTCCTGCCGTACTCCCCGATCTGGTCGCTGATCCTGATCGGGATCGACTTCTTCATCATCTGGGCGCTGGCGACCTGGCACCCGGAGCAGCGCCGTACGGCGGTCTGACCGCCGTACCCGACGAGGCCGGTGCCGCGACGCTCTCCCGCGCGGCACCGGCCTCTGCGATGTCCGCGCCCGCCTTCGGTGCCGGGTGGCCCGGCGCCCTGGGGGACGTCCCTGCCGGGCTCCCCCTCGAAAGCCCTTAGCCCAGACGGGGTTCCCGCCCTGCGAGTGGGTGTTTCGTAGGTGAATATGAGGATGTTTGCCCTACTGCTCCTCTGCTAGGGGGCCTCAATGGCTGTCGAAATTCCCCCACTCATCAAGCCGTCCCGGCTCCGGCACCGGGGCGGTCTGGCGGGCGAGTGCATGGCGGAGTTCATCGGGACCTTCGTCCTCATCTCGTTCGGCTGCGGTGTGGTCGCCATGGCGGTCGCCGCGCTGCCGGGCTCCGGCCGTGCCGCCACCACCACGACGATCTTCCTCGCCGCCGGTGACTGGCTGCTGGTCGCCTGGGGCTGGGCCCTGGCCGTGACCTTCGGCATCTACGTGGCCGGCGGCGTGAGCGGCGCCCACCTCAACCCGGCGGTCACGCTCGCCATGGCCGTACGCCGGGGGTTCCCCTGGCTGAAGGTGCTGCCGTTCTGGTTCTCCCAGGTCGCGGGCGCGTTCGCGGGGGCGGCGCTGGTCTACCTCGTCTACCACAACGCGATCGACACCTTCGACTCCGCGGTCAAGGGGCCCAAGACGGACGGCCACACCCTGGCCTCGTTCTCCATCTTCGCCACCTTCCCGGCGCCCTACTTCCACGGCGGCATCTGGGGCCCGCTGATCGACCAGATCGTCGGCGCGGCCTTCCTGGTGATGTTCGTGGTCGCCATCCTGGACCTGCGCAACCAGGCGGTGAAGGCGAACCTGGCCCCGTTCATCGTGGGCCTCGTGGTCGCCGCGATCGGCATGTCCTTCGGCGCCAACGCGGGCTACGCCATCAACCCCGCCCGTGACTTCGGCCCCCGGCTGTTCACCTGGGCGGCGGGCTGGGGAAGCCTGGCCTTCCCGGGGAGCGTGGCGGGCCAGTTCAGCGACTACTGGTGGATCCCCATCGTCGGCCCGCTGATCGGCGGCATCGTCGGCATCATGCTCTACGACCTCTTCGTCGGTGACGTGCTCTACCTCCGTCACGACATGGGCGAGCTCCCCGAGGCGGGCCGCACCCGCCCGGTCCGGACGGTGGACCGCGACGACGAGGCCGGCCGTGGCGACGGCCGGGCGAAGAAGCCGGACGAGGACGACTACTAGTCCCCCGGCCGTTCGACTCCGTGGGCGGTCCGGGTTCCGGGCCGCCCACCGGTATGTGCACCTGTGTACGAGGGTTCAGTGCGGCGTGTGATCCCTGGTCCGTGTCCGCACCCGAGGCCGCGGGCCGCCGTTGGACCGGGCGTGAAGGCGACGCCGTGCAGGAACGATTTGCCTGCGCGTCGCACCGCCTCTCTGAGCGTGCGGCCACGGGGTGCCGCACCGCCGCGAGCTCTGGAGCGCAGAACAGTGTGGGCATACGCCGAGGACGCCGAATGGGCGTCCGCAGCGGGGCGTTGTGGGCCGGACGGTCTGATCGGGCGGGACGAGGAGACGGTGGCCCTCCGGGAGGGGCTGTCCCGGAACCGGCTGGTCACGGTGACGGGGGCGGCGGGCGTGGGCAAGAGCGCGCTCGCCGCCGCCGCTGTGGGGGGAGCGGCGGGCGTCCTGGGCGGTGGTCCGGCGGGTGCGGAGCGCGGGGCGGGGAGTGGTGGGGGGCCGGGGTGCGGGTGTCCGGCGGGCGGCGGGGCGGACAGGCGCGGGCGGGGGTGCGGCTGCCCGGCCGGTGCTGGTGCCGGTGCCCGTGCCGGTGTCGGTGCCGGTGCGGTGGACGGTGGGCCGGCCGCGGGGGAGGACTCCGGTCCGGCGGGCGGGAGCCCCTGGGCCCGGGTGGTCTATGTCCGGTGTCCGGGAGGCGGGGGACCCGTGGCGTCGGGTGCGCTCGCGGCCCGGGTGACGGAAGCGGTGAGGGGCCCGCGGGATGCCCCGGCCGGGCGGCGGACGGTCGGCGCGGGGGCCGTACCGGACGCGCGGAAGGCGCCGCGCGGAGAGGGCGCGGGCGCCCGTACGAAGGCCCGCCCCGCCTTCACCGACCTGGTCTCGGCCCTGGGTGCCCTGGACCCCGGCCCCGTGCTCCTGCTCCTCGACGACGCCGACGCGGTGCGCACCGAGTGCGCCTGGCTGGTGCAGCGGCTGTTGATGGACGTACCCGGTGTGCGCGTACTGGTGACCTGCCGCCAGGCACTCGGACTCGGTGAGGAGCGGGTGCTGCGCGTGGCCCCGCTGGCGGCGGACTCGGCGGTGGAGCTGTTCCTCGCCCGGGCCCGGGCCACCGCCCCCGGCTTCCGGGCGGAGGGTGCCCAGGCGGCGGCCGTGGCCCGGATCTGCCGGGTGCTGGAGGGCGTACCGCTCGCCGTGGAGCTGGCGGCCGGACAACTGGACGGGGAGCCGTCCGCGTGGGCGCTGGCCGACCGGCTGGAGCAGGGCCAGTGCTGGCTGGCGGCACCCGGACCGGCACTGCACCGGCACCGTTCGCTGCGCTCGGCGGTCGGGTCGGCGTATCTGCTGTGCGAGCGGCCCGAGCGCGCGGTGTGGAGCCGGAGCAGCGTCTTCCAGGGGGCGTTCACCGAGCCGACGGCGGCGTTCCTGTGCGCGGGCGCGGGGGTCGCCCCGCACCAGGTCTCCGCCTGCCTGGCCCGGCTGGCCTCGGCCGGGGTGCTGGACACGCTGGACGAGCCGGGGGGCCTGCGCCCGCCCCGCTACCGCATGACCCGTGCCGCCCGTGATTTCGGTACCGAACGGCTGCGCGCGGCGGGGGAGTTCGAGGTGGCGGTGGAACGCCACGTACTGCACCACCGGCGTCTGGCGGAGGTCGCCGAGCACCTGTGGAGCGCCGGGGACCAGCGTCAGGCGGCCCGGCTGGTGCGGGACAACGCGGCCGATCTGACGGCGCTGGTGGAGTACGCCACCCGCCCCGGCGCCCCGGCCGCGCAGGTGACGGCGGCGCTGGCCACGGTGGTCGACGTGTGGTTCTGGTGGACGGTGCACGAGCACGGCGAGGAGGGCCGCGCGCACCTGGCGCGTCTGCTGCCCCGCGCGGGCGCCGACGGCCATCTCGTCGCCCGCGCCCGCTGGCTCGCCGCCTGGCTGCACGCCCCGGGCGACCCGGCCACCGCCCGCGCCCTGCTCGGCCAGGTCTGGCCCGCGGCGGTGCTCGCCGGGGACGACGCGCTGATCGGCCGGGTCGCGCATGTGCAGGGCGTACTGGCGTGGGAGCGCGGGGACGCCCGTACCGCCGCCGACTGCTTCCGGCAGGCCGCCGACACCGTCCCGGCGTACGCCCCCGGCGGCCCGGCGCCGGCCGTGAGTCTGGCGGCGCTGGCCGTGGCCCAGGCCGGCACGTCCCCCGGTGCGGCGGGGCGCAGCGCCCGACGCGCGCTGGCGTATCCGGGCGTGCGCGACGACGCCTGGGCGATGGCCCTCGCCCGTTACGCCCGCGCCTACACCGACCACCGCCAGGGCCGCACCGCCAGGGCCTGGCACCGGGCCCACCGCACCCTGGCCACCCTGGAAACCCGCGTGTCCCTGCCGGGCACCCCCGATCCCCCCGGCCTCCCGGCCGTACGCGCTTCCCTCCACCGGCTTCTCACCGAGATCGAGTCACCCCCTCCGGCCCCCGCGTCCCGCCCGTCCGTCCCGGCGCCCCGCACGGACACGTCGGCGCCCAGCCGGACGTCCAGCCGGAGTTGAGGGGTGCTGAGCCGGCCACCGGTGTCGGCGGGCCCGGATGGCCGATCGGAGGTTTCACGTGAAACACGAGGGCGAGCGGGTCAGCCCTTACTGACGGTCGGTCGCCAGCGCCATCCCGCCGTGTGCAGGGCTTCGGCGCGCTGGACGGCGATCTGGACGCGGAGGCGGGCCTCCGACCGGTCGCGGAAGGCTTCGGTCGCGGTGTGCTGGGTGGGGTGCTTGCGGTAGAGGGTGCCGGGTTCGGACTGCATCCAGCCGGGGCTGACCGCCTCGCAGCTCAGCAGCAGGGCTCCGTCCTCGAAGGCGGGGAGGGCGGGCCAGCCGCCCAGGAGGCGGACCAGTTCGGTGTGGACGGTCTGGGTGGTGCCCACCACCGGCATGGCACCGCGCGCGGCGCCGTCCAGCAGGGTCCGGGCGGGCAGGGGGCCGGGGTCGGGGTCGTAGGGACCGGGCTCCAGGCGGCCGTCGGGGTGCAGGTCGAGGCAGGGGGCGACGGTCCAGGCGTAGGAGGGGTGGGCGGACAGCACCTCGATGTCACGGGCGAGGGCCCCGGTGTCCGGGAGCAGATCGTCCGCGTCGACGCAGCGCAGCAGGGTGCCGGTGACGCGGGCCAGACCCAGGGTGCGGGCGCGGGCGGCTCCGCCGTGGCGGCCGGTGCCGGTGGAGATCCAGGGCTCGTCGGGCAGTACGGCCGCGGGCCGGCCCGTGACCCCGTCCTCCTGCACCACCCACTGGAGCCGCCACCCGGCGGGCAGCCGCTGCGCCCGCAGCGAGTCGTACAGCTCGCGCAGGTAGGCGTGCCCGCCGTCGTGGACGGGCGTCAGGACGCTGAGCGTAGGCATGCGGAACGCGCTCCCCTTCGACAACCGGTTGATGTCGGACCCTGGCCCTGAGGGCCGCGCACGGAGCCGACGCCCCCGAAGCCTTGAAACAATAACGAGCCCCTCAGGTTCCCCCCGCTTCCGCGTACGCGCCCCTGCCCAGGAAGGCCCCCCATGACGCCTCGTCCCGGCCTGCGGGAGAGGAAGAAGGCCCGGACCCGCGGCCTCCTGCGCCAGGAAGCCCTGCGCCTCTTCACCGAACAGGGCTGCGACCGCACCACCGTGGAGCAGATCTGCGCGGCGGCGGACGTCTCGCCGAGCACCTTCTTCCGCTACTTCCCGGTCAAGGAGGACGCGGTGCTGCCCGACGGCACGCCCCCCTTCCCGCCGTACGCCGGACTCCCCCAGCCCCCCCGAGCAGGCGATCCGGGAGACCCTGACCGCCCTCGTCGCCCACCACACCGGGGACGCCCCCGCAGCCGCCCTGCCCCGCCTGACCCTCGTCGCCCGCACCCCCTCCCTGAGATCCCGCCTGTGGCACCGTCAGGAACCCCTGATCTCCCCCACGGCCACCGACCTGGCCCTCCGCACCCACCGCACCGACCCCCACACCCTCCGCGCCACGGCAGCCGCCCTGACCGCCCTCACCACGGAGACCGTCCTCCACTGGGCCGGGACCGACGGCACCGAGTCCCTGAGGACCCTCACCGGGGAGGCGGCGGCCCGGCTGGGCGGGATGGGGTTGTGAACCGGGAGGCGTGCCCCCAACTCCCCCGCCAGCAGGACTTCTTTCGGCTGGACAGGCACGGGGAAGGCTGGGGCGTATTACCGTTTTAGTGCAATGAGTGCGCGGCGCGTCGCCTGGTGTCATCGACACGGTCGATGCCCTGGGAGGCGGGCCCGCAGGCGCTATTGGGGGGTGAGGTCATGCAGGAGTTGGCCAAGGGAGCCAATGCGACGCTGGCGGCGCTGAGTGAGAGCGTCGATTCCGTGGTCGTCGGCCTGGACTGGACGAGCCCGACTGGTGAGGGCGACGCGGACGTCTCCGTGCTGCTGCTGGACGCCGACGGCAAAGTGCGCAGCGACGCCGATTTCTACTTCTACAACAACCCCGTCGCACCGGACGGCAGCGTGCAGTTGCTGGGCAAGACGCCCACGGGGGAGGGCAGTCAGGACCGGATCGGCTTCGACCTGACCGCGATCCCGGACGAGGTCGCGCGGATCGTGGTGGCGGCGAGCCGGTACGAGGGCGCCCACTTCGGTGAGTTGGAGAACCTCCGCCTGACGCTGACCGACGGCTCGGGCACGGACCTGGTCGGCTTCACCATCGCCGACGCGGGCCCGATGAGCGCGTTCATCTTCGGCGAGCTGTACCGGCGGGACGGCGCGTGGAAGTTCCGCGCGGTGGGCCAGGGATACGGCTCCGGTCTCGCGGGCCTGGCCACCGACTTCGGCGTGGACATCGACGACGACGCGGGCGCGGAAGAGGCACCGCGGGACGCGGCGGCCACGGCGGTGGAGCAGGCACCGGGAGGCACCCGCAGCGACGAGGCCGTACGGATCCCCGCACCCCGCGCCGCCGAACCCGCCGTACCGAAGAAGGCCCCCGCGCGCCCCCGTACCGCCAAGAAGAAGGTCACCCTGCCGAAGGTGGCCAAGCGGACCCTGGCGGAGAACGACTCCTGGCGCGAGGCCCGGCTGTTCCCCGTGTCCGCCCTCAAGAGCGACCGCGACCGGGAGGTGCGGGCGACCTCGGTGCTGCTGTCGGTGATGGCGCAGATCCCGGAGTTCGGCCGTCGCCTTACCGCGGCGTTCGGTGCGCCGGCGGGGCGGATGGAGACGTTCACCGAGGTCACGCTGCCGCACGGCGACTCCCCGCGCCGTCCCGACGGGGTGATCCGGGTCGAGCGGGCGGGCAAGCTGTGGACGGCTCTGGTCGAGACGAAGACCAACGGCAACGCCCTCAAGGACGAGCAGGTCCAGGCGTACATGGACATCGCCGCGCGCCGGGGCTACGAGGCCGTCATCACGCTGTCGAACGACGTCGAGCTGGAGGGCCGCCCGCTGGTCGACGTCAAGATCGACGGGCGGCGCAAGCACAAGGTGGCGCTCCGGCACCTGTCCTGGGCCGAGGTCGCGCACCAGGCGCAGATGCTGATCCAGCACGAGGGCGTGAACGACGCCGCGCACGCCTGGCTGCTCCGGGAACTGCTGCACTACCTCCAGCACGAGAACTCCGGCTGCCACGGCTTCCAGAACATGGGCGCCGCCTGGGTCCCCGTGCGCAACGGCATCGACGACGAGACGCTCTGCCAGGGAGACTCGCGCGCCCTGGAGGTGGTGGAGAGCTGGGAACGTCTCGTCCGCCAGGTCTGCCTGCGCCTCGGCGGCGAACTCGGCCACAAGGTGCTGCCCGTCCAGCGCTCCCGGCGCGGCACCGACCCGGCCGCCCGCCGCGCCCTCCTCGCCGACCAGCTCTGCCACGACGGCCGCCTCGGCGCCGAGTTGCGCATCGAGGGCACCCCCGGCGTGCTGTCCCTCACCGCCGACCTGCGCACCGGCCGCCTGCGCACCTCGATCGAGATCCCCGCGCCCACCCAGGGCTACCCCCTGACCTGGGCGAAACGCCTCATCCGCCGCCTCGCCGAGGCCCCGGCCGATCTTCACGTGGAGACCCTCGTCGAGGGCGGTACGGGCGGCCCCCGCGGCACCCTGGAACGCCTCCGCCCCGAACCCGGCGACATGCTCCCGAAGTCCGGCACCCCGGTCGGCTTCCGCCTCTCCCTGCTCAAGACCATGGGCAGCACCCGAGGCAACGCCGAATCCAGCTTCATCCGCAGCGTGGACGAGGCGGTGCACCGCTTCCACCGGACCGTGGTGGCGCACCTGGAGACGGAGGCAGCGGCGGGCTAGGGCCTTTCTTCCGGCCCCGCCCCGAAATGCCGCACGACCTCCCCCACCACCGCCCGTGCCGCCCGTGTCGGGTGGCGGCGGGTGTGGCGGGCCAGGTGGATGGGGACGTCGGGGAGGGTGGGGCCCGCGACGAGGGTGAGGTGGCCGTCCTGGAGGGCCGCCGCGACGTTGGCGTGGGGGAGGACCGTCAGGCCGAGGCCCGCGGTGACGCAGGAGCGGGCGGCCTCGATGCTGCCGAAGCGGGTCATGCGGGGGTGGGCGCCGGGGACGGCCTGGAGCTGTTCGGCGAGCCGGTCGCTGTAGGAGCAGCCCTGTTCGTGCAGGAAGAAGTCCTCCTGAGCCAGCTCCTGCCAGGTCGCGGGCCGTGTGCGCCCCGCCAGGCGGTGGCCCGGCGCGCACAGCAGGTCCAGCGGCTGGGCCGCGATGCGCTCGGCGCTGATGTCCGCGTGGTCCACGCGCTCCTCCAGCAGCAGGGCGAGGTCCAGTTGGCCGGACCGCAGCCCGGCCAGCGCGGCGGACGTGCCGCGGGGCTCCAACCGCACCTCCACCTCGGGGTGGAGTTCACGCAACGCGGCGATCACGCCCGGCAGATGGGCCGAGCACAGGGTCTCGCCCGCCCCCACGACCACGGTCCCGCTGACCGGCCCCTCCTCGGCGGCGGCCGCGAACAGCCGGGACTCCGCCTCCAGCACCTCTTCGGCCGGGCCGACCAGCCGCCGCCCGTCCTCGGTGAGCAGCGCCCCTCTGGCCACCCGGTCGAAGAGCCGCGTACCCAGCGCCTTCTCCAGGGCCTTGATCTGCACGGTCACCGTGGACTGGGCGAGCCGCAGCTCGTTCGCGGCGGAGGTGAAGCTGCCCGTCCTGGCCAGCGTGGTGAAGGTCTGGAGCAGCCGGGTTTCCATGGCCGCAGCCTAGCCAGCCATCGAATATCCCGATGGCTCGTATGAAAAACAATCGTTGGTATTGATGACGCGGGGGCGCCAGCATGAAGGCATGGCTCCCACCACGGCAACCGAAGTCCTGCGCTACGCGGCGTTCACCCCCGACCCCGCCGGGGGAAACCCCGCAGGGGTCGTCCTCGACGCGACCGGCCTCGACGGGCGGCGGATGCTCGAACTCGCCGCCGAGACCGGCTACTCCGAGACGGCCTTCCTCACCGAGCGGGACGAGGCCCGGCGCCGCTTCACCGTCCGCTACTTCAGCCCCCTCGCCGAGGTCGCCTTCTGCGGCCACGCCACGGTCGCCACCGCGGTGGCGCTCGCCGAGCGCATCGGCCCCGGTGAACTCCTCTTCGACACCCCCGCGGGCGAGATCAGGGTCGACACGGTGGCCGGCCGGGACGGCACCGTACGGGCGACCCTCACCAGCGTCCCCACCCGCTCCCGCCCGGCCCGCACCGACGAGCTGGACGCCGCGCTCGCCGCCCTGCGCTGGGACGCCGCCGACCTGGACCCGGCGCTGCCGCCCCACGTCTCCTTCGCGGGCAACGACCATCTGATCCTCGCCGCCGCCTCCCGCACCCGACTGGCCGACCTCGCCTACGACTTCGACGCCCTCGCCACCGTCATGCGCACCCACGGCTGGACGACCGTGCACCTCGTCTGGCGTGAGAACGACGGCAGTTACCACGCACGTGACCCCTTCCCCGTGGGCGGCGTCGTCGAGGACCCGGCCACCGGCGCGGCGGCGGCGGCGTTCGGCGGCTATCTGCGCACCCTCGGCCTGGGCACCACCCCGAGCACGATCACTCTCCGTCAGGGCGAGGACATGGGCCGCCCGAGCGACCTCACCATCGAGGTGGACCCGCACGAGACCCCCGTGAGGGTCACGGGAAGGGCCGTGCCGATTCCCGCGTCCGCCTCTTGAGTCCCGCCCGTCTCACCCGGAAATGATGAGCAAAGCCCTTTATATTCGGCAAACTCGGTCAGTTCTCGTAGAGATTTCGAAATTTTCTGGGCAACCCTTTTCCTCGCATGTGGGTCAGCTATGCGAAAACGTTGATCCTTCCTGCCCAGAGGTTCGTATGAAGCTGCGTCGTTCCCTGGCCCTCGCTGCCGCGACGGCTGTCCTGTCCCCGGTCGTCCTCATGACGGCCTCGGTCGCGCAGGCGGAGGAAGGCTCAGCGTCGCCTTCCGCCACCGAATCGGTCACGACGGGCGGCGAGACGGAGCCCGAGGGCGAGGTCACCACCACCCCGGCCGCCGCCGAGACCACCACCCCGGCCGCGGCGGACACCTCGACCCCGCCCGCCGACAGCTCCACCTCGGCCGCGCCCGTCAAGGACGCCGCGTCTTCCTCGGCCTCCACCTCCGCGTCGCCCAGCGCCTCGGCGTCCGCGTCCGCCCCGGTGGGCCCGGAGGACTGCGAGGACGGCGACGACATGAAGATCGACGACGACCTCCACACCAGCCTCTCCGGGCTGCCGTCGAAGATCGTCGCAGGCAGTGGCTTCCACGGCTTCAAGCTGAACGTGAAGAACTCCGGCAGCCACTCCTACAAGCGCGTCGACCTCGGTGTCTTCGCCGCGGCGGTGGGTGACGAGGAGCTCGACGACGCCACCGACCACCTCACCCTCCAGTACCAGGACCCGTCCACCGGCGACTGGAACGACATCTCGGTCGCCATGGACGACGACGCCGCCGGTTACCTCGGCTACACCGACGTGAAGGCCAAGGAGTCGTTCTCCATCGACCTGCGCCTGGCCGTCGACAAGAAGGCCCCGGCCGGCTTCGGGTTCGCCATCAGCATCGGCTCGTACGCGGACGACGAGGGCAACTGCGTCTATGCCTCGGACGACGACTTCTACGAGTTCGACATCCTCGCCGCGGGCACCTCCGCCGGCCCGGTCGACGACTCCACCCCCAAGCCGCAGGGCGGCAGCAAGCCGCTGCCCACCACCAAGCCCGCCGGCAACACCGAGATCGTCCCCGAGGGCCACCTCGCCGAGACCGGTGCCGGCTCGGCCCTCCCGGTCATCGCCCTCGCGGGCGGCGCGGCGGTCGCGCTCGGCGTCGGCGCGGTGTTCGTCGTGCGCCGTCGTCGCGACGAGGGCGGGAACGTCGCGGTCTGACGAGGACCGAGGCGGTAGCCACCCGTACGACACCCCCGTACGACACCGCGTACGACATCGAGCAGGCCCGGACGGTTTCCCCGTCCGGGCCTGCTCGCGTCATCTCCGCCGAAGGCGTCCTCAGGCGCCGGGACCCCCGAGCAGGTCCGAGGCGGCCTGGAGCGGGCTGGTGGCGGCCGGACGCGCGGCCTGCTCGGCGTCGGCCGCGGTGTGGCAGGTGAAGCCGAGGCGGGCCATGGCGCGGCTGACCTCGAAGGCGGAGAAGTCGCGGCGGTCCTGGCGGGTGATGACCTCGCCGACCTGCTTGACGGGGTAGCGGCGGCGCCCGATGGTCACGGAGTCACCGGTGATGAGTTCGGGCGCGATGCCCGCCATGGAGGCGATCACCCCGTCCTTGGTCAGGTCGAACGGATACCGGGCGATGACACAGCGCATGATGCCTCACAGACGGAAGGAAAGAGGTTCGGCCCACGAAGGGCTGGACTGGCCGGGGACGAGGATGTCCCGCAGGCGGACGCGGTCGGTGTAGCGGGGGCCGTCGCGGTGGAGGGCCAGTTCGGAACGGGTCACCGAACCCGTGCACTCGTCATCACCATCGCACAGGAGCAAGTACTCCACCCGTGCGCCCGTCATGACGGCCAGAGCCACCTCGACGGTCATGTCGTCCCGGACCCGAAGCGCGGTCCTGGGAGCGGGGAGGGAAGGGGATCGTCCGGGCGTCTGAACCACTGTCAAAGCTACCTCCTGGGCGATGGATGGCACAGCCTGGCCGCGATGTTGCGAGCCACCTCACGCCGCGCGCCGCGCCCCCGCCGACCGCGCCTGGGCGGGACGGCCGCGCCGCCCCCGCCCCGAGCCGGACGACGCCGCACGGCGCGGACGCTCCGCGGCGGGCGCCGCGATGACCACCGGGACACCGGACGGCGCCTGCGCCCCCGTGATCCGGTTCAGCTCCGGCTCGCCCGAACGCACCGCGGTGATCTGCGGGTTGATGCCCGCCGCGGCCATCAGCCGGCTCATCGAACGCCGTTGGCCCGGCGTCACCAGGGTGACGACACTGCCCGACTCACCCGCGCGAGCGGTACGGCCGCCCCGGTGCAAATAGTCCTTGTGGTCGGCCGGCGGATCGACGTTGACGACCAGGTCGAGGTTGTCGATGTGGATGCCGCGGGCCGCGACATTCGTCGCCACCAGCACCGTCACCTGCCCGCTCTTGAACTGCGCGAGGGTCCGGTTGCGCTGCGGCTGGGACCTGCCGCCGTGCAGGGCGGCCGCGCGGACACCGCTGCCGAGGAGGTGCGTGGTCAGCCGGTCCACCGCGTGCTTGGTGTCCAGGAACATGATCACCCGGCCGTCCCGCGCCGCGATCTCGGTGGTCGTGCGGTTCTTGTCCGCGTCCAGCACGTGCAGCACGTGGTGTTCCATCGTGGTGACGGCGCCCGCGGAGGGGTCGACGGAGTGGACCACCGGGTCGGTCAGGAAGCGGCGGACCAGCAGGTCGACGTTCCGGTCCAGGGTGGCCGAGAACAGCATCCGCTGGCCTCCCGGCCGCACCTGGTCGAGCAGCGCGGTGACCTGCGGCATGAAGCCCATGTCGGTCATCTGGTCCGCCTCGTCCAGGACGGTGACGGCGACGTCGTCGAGCCGGCAGTCGCCCCGGTCCATGAGGTCCTTGAGCCGCCCCGGCGTCGCCACGACGACCTCCGCCCCACTGCGCAGCGCGTTCGCCTGCCGCCCGATCGGCATCCCGCCGACCACGGTGGTCAGCCGCAGCCGCACGGCACGGGCGTACGGGGTGAGCGCGTCGGTGACCTGCTGCGCGAGCTCACGGGTGGGTACGAGGACGAGGGCCAGCGGCCGCCGGGGCTCCGCGCGCCGGCCCGCCGTGCGTGCCAGCACCGCCAGCCCGAAGGCGAGGGTCTTGCCCGACCCGGTACGGCCGCGGCCGAGCACGTCCCGCCCGGCCAGGGAGTTGGGCAGGGTCGCCGCCTGGATGGGGAACGGCACGGCCACGCCCTGGTGCCCGAGGGCGGCGAGCAGCGGGGCGGGCATGTCGAGATCGGCGAACGACTCGACGGCGGGCAACGCCGGTGTGATCGTCTTCGGTGGTGCGAACTCGCCCTGCGGCGCGCTCTGCCTGCGCCCGCCGCCCCGGAAACGGTGCGGGGGGCCGGAGCGCTTGGCGGACGGGCCGGTGAAGCGGCCTTCGGTACGCGTGCGGTTCATGTGGAACCTTCCTCGATGCGGGCGCGTACCAAGGAAATTCCGCAATGAATGCACGGCGCGGAGAATCGCCAGAACGAGCCTGAGGCGGCAGGGATGAATTTCCCTGAAAAATGCAGCGAGCTGGGGCCCGCACCCTCAGGTGCGGGCCCCAGCTACGAAATATGCGTCAATCCCGTGTGTCAGGCGGGAACGATGTTCTCGGCCGTGGGGCCCTTCTGGCCCTGCGCGACGTCGAACGACACCTTCTGGCCCTCCTGGAGCTCACGGAAGCCCTGGGTGGCGATGTTCGAGTAGTGGGCGAAGACGTCGGCGCCGCCGCCGTCCTGCGCGATGAAGCCGAAGCCCTTTTCGGCGTTGAACCACTTCACGGTACCCGTGGCCATGTCTTTTCTCCTTCGGAAAACGGTGCTCGCGGTCGGCCTTGTGCCGACTACGTGTCGCCGCGATGATCAGCCCGTAGGAATAAGACCTTTTGGTAACCACAACCGCAACTTGGATCGACACTAGCACGGCGGGGGACGGCCTGTCCGAAAAAAAATTACGCTCCGCTTGTCGCGGTCGGAATATTCACCCGGATCGCCCGCGGAAACCGGAAGACGGCACCTGTCGGCCGCGGGATAAAGCCGCTCGTCACGACGTGGGCGTACGCAGGGCCAGGAGGGCGATGTCGTCGGTGCTGCCCGGCGACATGCGGGCCGACAGCCGGTCGCACAGCGTGTCCAGCGGCTCCTGCGCGAGCGCCAGGGCGTGGCGGCGCAGCCGGCGGAGCCCGGTGTCGAGGTCGCTGCCGGGGATCTCGATCAGCCCGTCGGTGTAGAGGAGGAGGGTGGAGCCCGGCGGCAGGACGTGCGCGGCGCTCGGCCGTCGGGCCGCGCTCCCCAGTCGGGCGCCGAGGAGGAGCCCCTGCCCTGCTTCGAGGTAGCGCGCGTTCCCGTCCGGGGTCAGCAGCAGGGGCGGCGGATGACCGGCGCTGGTCCAGTGCAGCGTCCACGGTCCGGTGTCCGGGCCTTCCACCCGGGCGAGGACGAGCGTGGCCATCGGCACGGTGGTGATGGCGGGCATGGCGTCGTCGAGACGGTCCACGACGGGACCGGTCGGTCCGCTCTGGTCCCAGGCGAGGGAGCGCAGGATGCCGTGCAACTGCGCCATGCCGGCCGCTGCGGTCAGATCGTGGCCCACGACGTCGCCGATGACCAGCGCGAGGGCGCCGTCCTTCGTCTCGAACGCGTCGTACCAGTCGCCGCCGACCTGGGAGCCGGCCGGGGCGGGCTGGTAGTGGGCGGCCAGTTGGAGCCGGCCGTGCCGGGGCAGCGGCGGGAGGAGGTTGCGCTGCATGGCCTCGGCGACAGCGCGCTGGCGGCCGAACCGGCGGGCGTTGTCGATGACGAGGCCGACCCGGCGTCCGATGTCGCTCACCACCTCCAGGTCGGCCGCGTCGAAGGGGCGTTCCGGGTCGGTGCGCACCAGCGTCAGCGCGCCGGTGATCTGGCGCTTGGTCCCCAGCGGCACCGTGATCACGGAAGTCGCGCCCGCCGCCCGGAGGAAGCCCGTGTGCACGGCGGCCAGCGGGGATTCGGGCGGTGCCGTCGTGTCCGGCCTGTCGTGCAGGACGGGGTCCCCGCCGCGCAGGACCTGGACCACCGGTGAGCGTGCCGTCTCCCCGGCGGGCGGAAGTCGGCCGCGCCAGTCCTCCTGCCCGGCGTCCCGGCCCGCCGGACCGGTCACCGCCACCCGGTGCACCTGGCGGGAACCGATGCGCAGGTCCACCGCCGCCCAGTCGGCCAGGCGGGGCACCAGCAGGCGGCTCAGCCGGGCGAGCGCCTCGTCCACCTCCAGGGTCTGACCGAGCACGTCGGTGATCTCCGCGACGAGCGTGAGCCGTTCGGCGAGGCTCTGCAGCGCGCTCGTGTGAGCCGCCTGCTCGGCCTGTTCGGCGTCGTTGCGCCGCGTGTCGGGGTCCGTCGTGGTCGCGGTGATCAGCACGGCCATGCCGGTCACGGCGCCGCCGTCCGTCAGGGGCGACGCCGACCAGGAGACCGGGACCAGCCGGCCGTCGCCGCGCAGGCACCGGTCGTCGTCCCCGGCGTGCGCCGAACGCCCCCGGGCCAGGCCCCGCAGCAGCGGGCACTCGTCCCGTGGGACGCGCACGCCCTCGGGGTCCCGATGGCACAGGTCGTGGATGTCCTGCCCGTACAGCGCGGCCGCGGCGCGGCCCAGCAGCCGCTCGGCCGCCGGGTTGGCGGCGACGATCCGTCCGTCCCGGTCCACCACGGTCACGGCCGTGCGCAGTTGCTCGACGACCTGCCGCCACAGCCCCGGCGCCACCGCCGACAGCCGCCCCTCATGTCCTGCGTCGGCGCTCATCCGCTTCGGTGATCCGTCCTGTGCGTCACGGTCCGGGCCGGGCGGCGAGAGGGGCCCGGCGAATGGAGGACGGCCATGCGACTCACCTGCCTGTCGGGTCCGGCCGGCCGCCGGCCGCCGGTCGGTGCTGGAGCGGCTGTCGGCGAGGGCGTGACCCTCGCCCTCACGCTACTCCCCACCCGCTCGGCGGGAGGGGAACGAATGCCCATGGGTGCGTCACGTGCCGGAGTAGGCTGGAGGCATCGGGAGCCACTCGTACATCGGCGTCCCGCAGGTGCAGTTCCCGGTGATCGGCAATGCCGGGCCGTCCCGGACGGACGGCCCCGGAGACAGGTTCGCGTCATGAACGTGACCATCGGCCGGACGACATCGGGAAGGCGTGCCCATTCCCCGCCTTACCGCTATTCCATGACGGCATCGGGTCCGGCCACGCGCCGGACGGACGAGCCGGACGCGGCTCAGGCCGTGCCGGACCCGCGGGACCGGGAGACCAGGAGCCGCGAAGCGACGTGGGAGACCGAAGGCGGAGCCGCTCCGTCGTCGCGGTCCCAGGTACCGGGGCGGTGAGGGCCATGACACTCATCGGCCTGGCCGTGCTGCTCATCCTGATCGTCGTCGGCGTCTTCCTGATCCGCAGCCTCAACACCCAGCACGACGCCCGCATAGCGGACTTCCGCTACAGCGACGCCCTGCCGGGCATCGGCCGCAGGCGCCGCCGCGGACGCCACGGCTCCACGGCGGGGCACCGGCCTGGCGAGCCCGGCGCGACCGACGACGGCACGCGGACGCATCCTGCCCCGCCCGACGACGGCACGCCGACGCATCCCGCCCCGCCCGCCGACGACCGCCCCCGCACCGCGCTGCGGTCCTAGCTCCACGGCGCGTCCTTCGTGACGTTAGCCCGCGTTTCGGGCGCCCCTGGGTGATCGATTTCTGTCCCCAGGGGCGCTTTTTCATGCCACCTTTGATTGGCTTCGGGGTGGTGTGGTGCCGTCATGCCCGACATACCGACTCCGGCGCGGGGTCGCTAGGTTGAGCGCGACTTCACCGCTCACGCGGCCAATTTCACCTTTACCGACCGGAATCCGGCAAACCGAACAGAGAACGAGGCGCATGTTGTCACGGGGGTCTTCGCGAATATCCGGCAGAGCCGCGTCCTCGGTGCGGGGCCGGCCACGGCAGGTCCTCTGGGCCGTGGTGGGTGTGACGGCTCTCGGGTTCCTCGTCCTGCTGGAGATGACCACGCGTCGCTACGGCCTGCCCGGACCGCTCACCAACCAGGTCGCGGAGGTGGTACGCCGCCCCAAGTCGGCCGCCCTGCTGTACGCCGGAATGGCGTTGACGATGGTGGTGCTCACCTGGCGGCAACGCTTCGTCGCCCTGGGAGCGGCGATCGGTATCGACGTCGTCCTCGCGCTGGGACGGTGGGCGTTCGGTGTCGGGGGGACCGAGGGCTACCCCTTCGGCAACGGCGCGCTGTGGGTGATGCTGGGCTGCGGGGTCGTCGCCGTCACCCGCCGCACCGGCCAGGAACGCGTCCTGCTGCTGAAGGGCGTCGGGCTGGGCCTGTTGCTGGTGGCCGGCCGCAAGACGGGTGACACCTGGCTGCTGATCACGGCGAAGTCCCGCCCGGAGGTGCTCGACCCGTACGTGGCCGCCGCCGATCACGCGCTGGGCAACCCGTCGTGGGTGGCGGGCCGCATCGTCGAGGCCACGGGCACGGTCGGCGCCCATGTCCTCCACGCGGTCTACGGTCAGCTCGCCGTGGCCGCGGTCGTCGTGGCGCTGTACCAGCTACGCAACGTGGCGGTCGAGCGCCGCTTCCCGGCCCACCATCTGGTGCGTACGTTCCTGGTGATCGGCCTGCTCGGGCCGGCCGTCTACATGCTCTTCCCCGTGGTCGGGCCCGTCTTCGCCTACGGCACCGGCGCGTTCGGTACGGGAAGCGCGCACTGGGCGGTCGCCGAGCTGTGGCCGCACACCCCGCCGCCGGTCGGCTCCCCGCACCCGGTGACGTACGACATGATCACGCCCCGCAACTGCATGCCCAGCCTGCACACGGCGTGGGCCACCGCGATCTTCATCCACTCCCGCAGGGCCCCGCGCTTCATGCGCGTCGCGGGGACGTTCTGGCTCGTCGCCACCCTCGCCGCGACGCTGGGATTCGGCTACCACTACGGCATCGACCTCATCGCCGGCGTGGTGTTCACGCTCACGATCGAGACGGTCCTTCGCGCGTACGACCACGGCTGGGATCGTCCGGCCGTCCGGCTGATCGCCTACGGGGCGGGGGTCTTCACCGCGCTCCTCCTCTCGGTCCGCTACATACCGGTGGAGATGGCGGGGCACCCCTTGGTGGCCGGTCCCCTCCTCCTCCTGGCACTGGCCATGATGATCCACGGCTACGTACGGACCACCAGCCGGTGGGAACCGGAGTCGGTGCCGCCGGCGCCGCGAGCGGAGCCGCGGCTCGAACCGGCGTGAGGCGTCGCCGCCCCGGTGCTCAGTGGTCGTCGCGGATGCTGGTGGCGATGCCGTTGCTGATGACGACCTCGGCGCTGAAGCCCTTCTTGGCGGCCGCCTCCAGGTCGGCCTCGGTGCACCGGGTGCCGTCGGCCGCGCCCGGGTCGCCGCAGATGTCGTCGTAGCCGCGGATCTCGGTGTCCTCGGCGAGGAGGAACTGCTGCTCGACGCCCTTCATGTCGGAGACGGTGTACTTGCCCGGAGCCAGGTAGGAGACGTTGCCGAACCAGGTTCCGTCGACGCCCTCGCCCTTGTCGATGCCCTCCAGGGCGGTGTCGCGGGTGGGCGACGGGGCGGGGGCGGCGGGGCGTGTGCCGGTGCCGGTGCCACTGCCACTGCCGGTGCCACTGCCACTGCCGGTGCCACTGCCACTGCCGGTGCCACTGCCGGTGCCGGCGTTCCGCTGGGCGGTGCTCGGCTCGGTCGCCGGGGCCGTGCCCTCGGACTTCCCGGCTGCCGAGGCGTGCTCCGTGACGGACGTGGGGCTCTTGCCGTCCACTTCCGTGCCGGTACCGCTCTGGCACGCGGTCATCAGAAGTCCGGCGGCGATCGCGGCGGAGACGACGACGGCCTTGCGCAGGTGGCGGTTCATCACGGGGAGGTTCCTTTCGAGGATGGGGTGTTCGGGAGGTCTTCGCCGCCCTGTGTCGAGTGCGGGACCGGTGTCTCAGCGCACGGGGAAGCCGAACGAGTAGCCCTGCTCCTTCAGCCGGGGCAGCACACGGCGCAGGGCCTCGACGGTCTGGGAGCGGTCGCCGCCCGCGTCGTGGAACAACAGCGTGGGGCCGTTGGGGAGTTCACGCTCGACCGTGGCCACGATGGCGTCCGCGCCCGGCTGCTCGAAGTCCTTGGTGTCCACGTTCCAGCCCAGCGGGCGCATGCCCCGGGAGGCGGCGAGCTTGCGGCTGTCGGGGGTGAAGGCGCCGCCGGGGGCGCGGTAGTACATCGGCCGTACGCCCCCGGACGCCTCGGTGATCATGCGTTCGGCGTCGAGTATCTGCTGGGAGCGGTAGGCCGGGGACTTCTTGTCCATGGCGGTGTCGTGCGACACCGTGTGGTCGCAGAGCCGGTGCCCGGCGGCGACCACCTGCTTCACGAGGCCGGGGTGGGCCTGCGCCTGCGTACCCACCATGCAGAACGTGGCCTTCACCCCGTACTCCCGCAGCACGTCCAGGACTTGGGGGGTCCAGGTGGGGTCCGGGCCGTCGTCGATGGTGATGTTGACGCCGCGCGCGCCCTTGTCGGAGGCGTGCGCGATGGTCACGGCGACCGTCTTGACCGCGCTGCTCGGTGCCGCCTTCGGCGCGGACCCGCTCACGGTGCCGGCCTGCGCCGTCCATATCGAGGCCCCGGCGGCGAGCATCGTCACCCCGAGCGCCGCCCCGGCCACCTTGCCGTACCAGCCCCGCGTCCCGCTGTGCCGTGCCATGCCCGTCCCCCGCTTTTCCGCTGCCGTCCCGCCCTGACCCGGCCGCGTCGCGACCACTTGTCAGGACGGGGTGCGGCGGCCGGGGGATGCGGGTGTTACCGATCACGGACGATTCCGGGGGATTCCCCGGACAACGTCCCTACCAGGTGAGGGCGTCCGCCGCGTTGTCCTGCCAGTAGGTGACGGCGGCCGCGCTGTTGAAGAAGGTCCCGCCGTTCGGCAGGGTCAGGGTCTTCTCCTTGTCCGTCGAGCTTCCGCTGCGGTCGGTGAAGAGCACGCCCAGGGTCTTCACGGTGCTGCCGCCCTCGCCGTCGGGGGAGTACGTCGAGATGCCCGCGTACGCGGACTGGCCGGGCTCGAGCGTCACCACGGACTGCGGGATGCTCTCCTCGACCCAGGCCAGCGGCGCCTGGGCGTCGGCCCCGGCCCGCAGGAAGGGCGCGCTGAAGGCGTAGCAGGACTTGGTGCCGGTGTTGGTGGCCTTGAGCAGCAGGTGGTTGATCGGGCGGGACACCTCGGTGACGGTCAGCTTGGTGTTCGCCGCGGTGCAGGTGACCGGGGTCGCCGTGGTGGCGGCGGAGGCGGTCGCCGCGCCGGCCTGGACGCCGAGGAGTGCGAGTGCGGCGACGGCGATCATGGAGGAGGCGGTGGCGCGGGAAGCGGAACGGGTGCCGATACGCATGAGTGGACTTGCCCTGTCTGTGAGTGCGGAAGCCGGCCTTCCGTCAGTGGACCGCGCCTGGAGGCGCAGTCGTGGAAGCCGGGCCGAGCAGGGGCCGTCACCGTGTCCGGTGGGCCGCCGTGCTTGGATGACCAGAGCCTGTGCCACGCGGCGTCCCCTCCGCCATTCCATTCGGATTTTCGGGACGCTGGGATGCCCGCACCGGCTCTGACCTGGGGAGATGTGACCTCCCTGGGATGCCGAACGGAATGGGGGACCGGTGGGGTCGGCCGAGGAGATCGCCGGGTTCGCGGCGCTGTTACGCGAGTTGAAGCAGCGGTCCGGGCTGAGCTACGAGGGTCTGGCGAAGCGTGCGCACATGAGCACTTCGACGCTGCACCGCTACTGCCGGGGGGACGGGGTACCGGCCGACTACGCCGTCGTCTCCCGCTTCGCCCGCCTGTGCGGGGCGACACCGGACGAGCTGGTCGAGCTGCACCGCCGCTGGGTCTTGGCGGACGCGGCACGGGAACGGGCGCGGCGGGTCGCGGCGGACCCGGCGGGGGAGCCCGCGGAAGCGGCCGGAACGTCCGGCGCCGCCCCGGAGCCGCCCTCCGCGCGGCCGAGCACGCCCGCGGCTCCTCCCGTCCTGCCCGAGGAGCAGCCCGCTCCCGCCCCCGGCCGCCGGACCGCCCGCAGACGGTGGGTCCTGGTCGCGGCCGCCGTCGCCGTCGTCGTCGCGGTGGCCACCGCGCTCACGGTCGACCGGGAAGGCCGGGACGCCGACCGGTCGGCCCCCGGTACCGCCACGGCCCTGGCCCAGGACGGCGCCGGGGTCCCGCTCACGGTGAGCACCCGCACCTACGGCTGGGACGACCCGCAGTGCGAGGGGAAGTACCTGATCGACCGGCCTCCCGCCGACGTCGCGCCGCCGGTGATGGGGCAGTACGTGCCGGGCTGGGTCAAGGCGCACCGCGCCGTCGCCGCCGACGAACAGCGGGTGGCGCTGACCGTCCAGGGCACCGGGGACGAGACCGTCGTCATCGAGTCCATGCACGTAGGGGTGGTCGACGCGAGCGCGCCGCCGGCCTGGAACGCGTACCTCGGGTCGTCGGGCTGCGGCGGCGGAGTGGAGACGCGGTCCTTCGACACGGACCTCGACGCCGGCAACCCCGTCATCAAGCCGAAGGCCGGCCAACGCGGCTTCCCGTACAAGGTCAGCCGCTCCGACCCCGAGGTCCTCTACATCACCGCCCACGCCGACACCCACGACGTGAAGTGGTACGTGGACCTCGAATGGAACAGCGGCGGCCGCCAGGGCACCATCCGCATCAGCGACCACGGCACCCCGTTCCGTACGACCGGCAGCCGGGGGCGGCCGGTCTACGAGTACCTCCTTGGTGGCACGCACTGGTATCGCAACGCCGGGGGGTGACCAGCGGGCCACCCCGGCCCGGTCAGCGATCCCCTACGGGCTAGCCGCGTGCTGCCCTGATGCCGTTGATCAGGTTGATGACCACGCCCAGCACCAGGAACCAACCCACGAAGAGGTAGCCCCGGCCCGCCACCCGCTTGCCCTTGCCGGGCGGCGCCTCGGGGAGCAACACGTCGCCCACACGGACGGGGGCGGCCGGGCTGAGGACGCCGCGCCCTGTCCGGCGCTGATGACGTCCGACCGCGATGAGCGCCACTGCCACGACCAGGCAGAAGGCCGCGGTCCGGAAGTACGTCCCAGGCGACGACAGTTGCGCCGCCGAATACCAGTGCACCGGTTACTTCCCTCTTCTCTCTGCGGGGCACGGCCCCCGTCGTGTGGGCACCGTGATCTGCTCACTGCCGAGCATCCACGGGTGAGCGTGGGTGTCGACGACGGTCATTCCGGTCGCTCCGAGGGGCGGGGGACAGTCGCTGGGGTTGGGGTAGCGCGCTCTTGCACGTGTCGTTTCGCTGCCAGATTCCTGGCGTGAGCTTCGCGTCGTAGGCGGCGTTCGTAGTCGGCGATCTGACGAGCCACGGGGATGCCGGTGCGTGCACGGATCAACCGCTCGTTCTCACGATCCACCAGGAACGGACCGTTGCCTCCCAGCCGGGGGCGCCGTCCACTGTGACCATCCTGGACCGCGCCCCAGTAGAAGATCCACCCGAACGGCAAGGTCTCAACCCGCAGGATCTGAAGGTCGAACCCCGCGCGGCCCCGCGCGTCGTCGATCTCGGCAAGCACCAGTCGACGCGCGTCCTCCTCTGTCAACATCGCGCCATGGTGACGCACGCGCCGCATCCTGAAGTCATCGGGGGTCCTTCCCTCCGGACGTCCTCCGCAGCACACCGTCCCGTCGGGTCGCCACAAGGCGTTCCGGGTGCTCCCCGACGACCTCCCGCTCTGACGGCGGTACGTGGGCGGCGTCGGCCGCCGGTCACCCGTAGAGCGAGCGGGCTCCAGGGCTGTCGCCCTTGAAGCGCTGGCCCATGGCGATCTCCTCGCCGACCACCGACCAGACGGTGTCGTCGTCCTGGAAGGGGAGCGGGTCGATGCTGCTCGTCCGCTGCCGGACTTCCTCGACCTCGCGCTCCAGGCGCTCGAAGCCGGCTTCCTCGTCACCGTCGTCACCGCTGAAGGTGAACTCGTCCAGCAGGCGCTGGAACCGGAGGGTGACGTGGATGAGGGAGGAGACGTCCGTGTGAAGCTCCCGCGCGGTCTCCTCGTCGGCGTCGAAGGCGTGCACCCTGCCGGAACCGGGGTCGAAGGCGAGGTGCGCGTTGAGCAGCCAGCCGATGACGGGCCAATCGCCCGCGCCCTCCGGGACGTTCTCGAAGTCCTCGACGTCGACGACCTCCCGCGCGAGGGGCAGCCGGCCGGACTCCACATCGGGCTCACGCAGCCGGAGCGTCCCGGTGGGAACGCCGACGGTCCGCAGCAGGCGGGCACCCTGGGTGTCCGCGACGGCGAGCGGGAAGACGCTGGCGGGCAGGGACGCGAGGCGCTCCTCGCCGAAGACGCCGACGAGTTCGCTGCGGGTGACGTCGAAAAGCACTCTCGGAACTCCGAACTCGGCGGCGGGATATGCGCCGTGGGACTCTCAGCGGACGGAATCGGTCCCACCAAGTGCATGATGGCCTATGCGCAGCCCGTCCACCGGTCCGGACGACAAGGAGCCCCAAGCCTCTGGCCTGGGGGTTTCGCGGAGCGGGTGACGAGCATCGAACTCGCGCTCTCGGCTTGGGAAGCGACAGTGCTCGTACCAGCTCCATGGCCCTGACCAGCATGAACCTGACCCCGCGTTCTGTCGGTGCCGCGGTGTATTCGTCGCCCGCTGTGCCCTTTTGAATGGCATGCTCGGAATGTGACTGACGACGACGTTGACTTCCCGCCCAGCGACGGCCCCACCAGCGGTATCTCCGTCACCTCGACTGCCGGAACCCTGCAGGGGGCGGCCCAGCGGCAGATCGCGTGCGACAGTCTGGACGAGCTGATCGCGGACTTCGACAGGGTGCACGGTCCGGCCGACCCCGAGGCCGTGGCGGCCAAGCGCGCCCGGCTGACTGGAGACGCCACGAACGCGGAGATTGCCGTGTGAGCGGTGTCCTGGTTCTGGAAAGCGAGGGCCCGGCAAAGGCCGTACAGCGGGATCGGGAGATCCGCGAGAGGCTGACGGCGGCTCGCGACGCGGACTTGCCCGTGATCACCTCGGCGGCCGTGTTGGTCGAGGCGATCCATCCGAAGCGGGGCTGCACGGCCACAAGTACGCCATCGACGCCATGCTGTGCGCGACCGCCTTGCAGCATCCCGGCCGGGTGACGATTCTGACTTCGGACGTGGAAGACATCGGGCTGCTCACCGCCGAGCATCCGCGCCTGATTGCCGAGAAGGTCTGAGCCTGCCCAAGCGGCGGCCCACCGCCCACAGCGGCACAACAGAAAAGGCCCCGGTCGATGACCTGGGCCTTCTTCATGGAGCGGGTGACGAGAATCGAACTCGCGCTCTCAGCTTGGGAAGCTGATGTTCTACCATTAAACTACACCCGCGCAATACGGACATATCGACCTGGGTGCAGTCGATGTCCGAACGCCCGCTCACTGTACCCCATGGTCGCGTCGGAGAGGGGTCGGCCGGGGCGTACGGTGGGGGCTTCAGGTGCCCCGGAGTGCCGCCTGGTAGGTCGTCTCTTTGATCCCGTAATGTGCCGTTCGGCGTCGGGGGAGTACGCCCGACGCGGCTCCTGGGGAAGGGACTTGAGGGACTTGATGGAAAGCACCGTCGTCCGCTGCGCGGACGGGCACGTCTTCAGCGCCACTTCGTTCCCGATGCAGCAGGCCGAGCGTCTCGGCCCTGGTCGGCTCGTCCGGTGTCCCCGCTGCGCACGGCTGCGCAGCGTGGTGCCGGTCACCCTGCAGAAGAGGTAGCGCGGAAGAGGTGGCGCGGAAGAGGTAGGCGCCACCGGAACAGGGGCGCGGACTCGTCACGATTGTCGGCGGTCCGCGCCCCTTGCGTATCCTCGGGACGTGCTTCTCTCAGACAAGGACATCCGGGCCGAGATCGACGCCGGGCGGGTCCGGATCGATCCCTACGAAGAATCCATGGTGCAGCCGTCGAGCATCGACGTGCGCCTTGACCGCTACTTCCGGGTGTTCGAGAACCACCGGTACCCGCACATCGACCCCTCGGTGGAGCAGGCCGACCTCACCCGGCTCGTGGAGCCCGAGGGCGACGAGCCGTTCATCCTGCACCCGGGTGAGTTCGTGCTGGCGAGCACGTACGAGGTCATCACGCTCCCCGACGACCTCGCCTCCCGCCTGGAGGGCAAGAGCTCGCTCGGCCGGCTCGGCCTGGTCACCCACTCCACCGCCGGGTTCATCGACCCCGGCTTCAGCGGCCACGTGACCCTGGAACTGTCCAACCTCGCCACCCTGCCGATCAAGCTCTGGCCCGGTATGAAGATCGGCCAGCTCTGCATGTTCCGGCTGTCCTCGCCCGCCGAGCACCCCTACGGCAGCGAGCGCTACGGCTCCCGTTACCAGGGGCAGCGCGGCCCGACGGCCTCGCGGTCCTTCCTGAACTTCCACCGGACCCAGGTATGAGGGCGACGAAGATATGAGTGACGTGCGGGAGAACCTGACCTACGAGCGCTTCGGCGTGGCCGTCCGCGAGCTGGCGCAGACCATCGCGGACGACGGCTACGAGCCCGACATCGTGCTGAGCATCGCGCGCGGCGGTGTCTTCGTGGCCGGCGGCCTGGCCTACGCCCTGGACTGCAAGAACATCCACCTGGTGAACGTGGAGTTCTACACCGGCGTCGGCACCACGCTCGACATGCCGGTGATGCTGGCGCCCGTGCCGGACCGCATCGACTTCTCCGACAAGAAGGTGCTCATCACCGACGACGTCGCCGACACCGGCAAGACGCTCAAGCTGGTGCGCGACTTCTGCCTCGACACCGTCGCCGAGGTGCGCTCCGCCGTCATCTACGAGAAGTCCCACTCCCTCGTGAAGTGCGAGTACGTCTGGAAGCGCACCGAGGACTGGATCAACTTCCCGTGGAGCGTCGAGCAGCCCGTCGTGCGCAGGTCCGGGCAGGTGCTGGACGCCTGAGGGCGGGTTCCCCGAAAGAGCAGGGCCCCCGGAGCGGCAAGCTCCAGGGGCCCTTTCTCGCATCGGAGGACGGTCAGAACGTCCCCAGCTTCACGATCGACAGCAGCGCGACCAGTTGGATCGCGGACGCGCCCAGGGCCTTCGGCCAGGGGAGGTCGTGGGAGCGGGAGACCATCAGGGTGAGCAGGGCGCCCGCGGCGAGCCAGGTGATCCAGCCGATGACCTGGACGAAGCTCGCGTCGCCGCCGAAGAACATGGCGAAGACCAGGCGCGGGGCGTCCGTCAGCGACATGATCAGCATGGACAGGCCGACCGTGGGCTGCCAGGCGCCGTCGCCGCCGAGCTGGCGGGCCAGGGTGTGGGTGACCACGCCCAGGACGAACGCGCTCAGCACCAACGCCACGGCCGTGATCAGCACGATCGGGATCGCGTTGGTGAGCGTCGCGCCGATCGCGTCCGCGCGGGCGCCGTCGAAGCCGAAGACGGCGAGCAGGCCGTAGAGGAACGTCACGATCAGGGCCGGGCCCCACATCGTGTAGTCCCGCATGCGCAGGAAGGTCGCGTCGGGGGAGAGGAAGATCCCCTTCAGCAGCTCCTTCCAGTGCAGCGGAGGGCCGGAGGGGCCGGGCGGGGCGACCGGGCCCGCGTGGTAGGTCTCGCCCTGGTTGTACGCGGACGCCTCGTCGACGGAGAACGCCTGGGTGTGGCCCGGCTGGTTCGCCGCGTACGGGTCGTGCCCGCCGCCGTGGGCCCCGTGGCCGGGGTCGCCGAAGTACTCCGGCCCGTCGTCCACCGGCCCCGGATACCCGTACCGGTGCCCCTGCGGGTTCCCTTGCGGGTAGCCGTAGGAGGGCTGCCGGTGCCCCTGGTGGGGCGCCTGGCCGCCGTACGACGGTCCCTGGGGCGCTTGCGCCTGCTGTCCTTGCGCGGTGCGGTTGTCCCGGTCCCCGCGTCCGATCCTGAATCCAGCCACCCGTCGAACGTACCTGCTCCCGGCCGTCCGCGTGCCGGGCCCGGGGGGTCGGGCCCGGCATTGCGGCCATCCTGTGACATCCCCTAAGGGACCGTCAGGGGGACGCTCGGGGGTCGGCCGGCATCTGCCCGGGGGCTCAGTTGGCGATGATGCTGCCGAACCAGGGCGTGCCGGTCGCGGAGACGCCCACGTTCTTGACGCCGACGAAGCGGGAGCCGGTCGCGGTGATCTTCGTGCCGTCGGACGGCAGGTAGACGAGGGCGCCGTCGCCGCCGTCCTCGTCGGAGCCGACCAGCAGGTCGGCCCGGCCGTCGCCGGTGACGTCGTCGAGCTTGACGTCCATGCCGAAGTGGTCGTCCTTCTCGTCGTTGCCGGGGACGCCCGCGGTGCTCTGGGCGATGGACTGGGCCTTGGTGGCGGTGTTCACGCCGCTCGCGGAGCCGTACAGCACGGTGACCAGGCCCGCGTCGGACGCCTTGCCGAGGTCCTCGAAGATGCTGCTGATCACCAGGTCCTGGTAGCCGTCACCGTTGATGTCGCCGAGGTCCAGCTCGCCGCCGAAGCCGTCGCCCTTCTCGGAGGCGCCGGGGACGTTACCGGTGTTCTGGTCGATCGCGGCGTTGCGGTCCGGCCCGGAGACGGACCCGTAGGTGATGTTGACGCGGCCGCCGGTGGAGGCGTCCGGGACCGGGGTGCCGTCGTCCGCCTTGCCGCCGTCCCAGAAGGCACCGCTGACGATGTCGCCGTAGCCGTCGCCGTTGATGTCACCGATGCCGGTGATGATGCCGGACCTGAGTTTCTTGGGGGCCGCGGTGAGACCGTTCGCGGTGCCGGGCAGCCAGTAGTTGGTGTTCCACCCGTACGGGGTCTTGGTCTCGTAGCCGTCCACGACCAGGTCGGTGCGGCCGTCGCCGTTGACGTCCCCCGCGGTCAGGTTGAGCGGGGCGAGGGGGTCCTCGCTGGTGCCCGCCTGGATCGGCGGCTTGACGGTGGTGCGGCTCGCGGCGGTGCCGGCGGAGCTGAAGCCGCCCTTGTAGAGGTACAGGGTGGAGCCGGAGGCGCCCACGACGAGGTCGGTGCGGCCGTCGCCGTCGAAGTCACCCGCCGCCAGGTTGTGGCCCCAGATGTCGTGCGAGCCGACGGCCGGGTCGGGCAGGTCGGCGCCCTTGCCGGTCAGGCCGCTCTTCGAGCCCCAGAGCAGGGCGACCGCGCCGCCGTTGACGTCGTTGCCGACCTTCTCGTGCGGGATGCCGACCGCGAGGTCGTCGTAGCCGTCGCCGTTGAAGTCGCCGTAGGCCAGCGTGCCGCCGAAGGCGTCGCCCGCCTCGGCGCCGCCGGGGACGCCGGGGGTGTCCTGGCTGAGGGTGGTGCGCTTGGAGCCGGTGACGCCGGTCTTGGTGCCGTACAGGACGACGACCTGGCCGGCGCCCTTCTTGCCGCCCACGTAGGCGGAGGAGGCCGAGGTGGCGAGGTCGCCGATGCCGTCGCCGTTGAAGTCGGCCTTGGCCACGGTGGTGGAGTCGGCGGCCGTGGCCGGGGCGGCGGTGAGGGTGAGCAGGCCGCCGGTGAGCGCGGCCGCGGTGGCCGTCGCCATGACGAGTCTGTGGTGCGCGCGCATGGGGTTCTCCTGCGGCGTACGGGGGATGCCGGGACGGGCATCCGCAGTCGGTGGGGGCCGACAGTCCGCGTGGGCCCTGGTCGCCCAGGGGGCCGCGGAGCGGTTGGCGATCATCAGACCGATGCCGGGCGGGAACGGTTGTGCGCCGTGGAGGAAAAAATTCCGGGACGGGCGTGGCCGGGCCGTCGGGGGCAGGATGGGGGCATGAGCGTAGTGAAGATCAATGTGCTGACCGTTCCCGCCGAGCAGCGGGAGGTACTGGAGAAGCGGTTCGCCTCGCGGGCCCACACGGTGGAGAGCTCGGACGGGTTCGAGTGGTTCGAGCTGCTGCGCCCGGTCGAGGGCACCGACCAGTACCTCGTCTACACCCGCTGGCGCGACGACGCGGCCTTCCAGGCGTGGATGGAGGGCCCCATGAAGGCCGCCCACCAGGGCGCGGGCGGCGGTGAGGGCGGCGAGAAGCAGGGGCCCGCCGCGGCCGGCTCCACCCTGTGGTCGTTCGAGGTCGTGCAGCAGGCGTCCCCGAAGTAAGCGCCCCCAGGGGTACGACGGCGCCCCCCGGCCTCGTGGGCCGGGGGGCGTCGTCGTGCGCGAAGCGGTGCGCTACTTGACCGGCTCGGGCTCCGGCTCGGTGGCGGGCTCGTCCTCGTCGGCCGGGTCCGCCGGGGTCCGGACGGAGTCCAGCAGGAGCTGGGCGACGTCCACGACCTGGATGGACTCCTTGGCCTTGCCGTCGTTCTTCTTGCCGTTGACCGAGTCGGTCAGCATGACCAGGCAGAACGGGCAGGCGGTGGAGACGATGTCCGGGTTGAGGGAGAGGGCCTCGTCGACGCGCTCGTTGTTGATGCGCTTGCCGATCCGCTCCTCCATCCACATCCGCGCGCCACCGGCGCCACAGCAGAAGCCGCGCTCCTTGTGGCGGTGCATCTCCTCGTTCCGGAGCCCCGGGACCTTGCCGATGATCTCGCGCGGAGGCGTGTAGATCTTGTTGTGCCGGCCCAGGTAGCAGGGGTCGTGGTACGTGATGATGCCCTCGACCGGGGTCACGGGGATCAGCTTGCCCTCGTCCACCAGGTGCTGGAGCAACTGGGTGTGGTGGATGACCTCGTAGTCGCCGCCGAGCTGCGGGTACTCGTTGCCGAGCGTGTTGAGGCAGTGCGGGCAGGTGGCGACGATCTTCTTGGCCGACTTCGGCTTCGCCGACTCGGGGACCACCTTGCCGTCGTCGTCCATCTCCTCGCCGAAGGCGGCGTTGAGGGACATGACGTTCTCCATGCCGAGCTCCTGGAACAGGGGCTCGTTGCCGAGGCGGCGGGCGGAGTCACCGGTGCACTTCTCGTCGCCGCCCATGATCGCGAACTTGACGCCCGCGATGTGCAGCAGCTCGGCGAAGGCCTTGGTGGTCTTCTTGGCCCGGTCCTCCAGGGCGCCGGCGCAGCCGACCCAGTAGAGGTACTCGACCTCGGACAGGTCCTCGATGTCCTTGCCGACGACCGGGACCTCGAAGTCGACCTCCTTGGTCCACTCCAGCCGCTGCTTCTTGGCCAGGCCCCAGGGGTTGCCCTTCTTCTCCAGGTTCTTGAGCATCGTGCCCGCCTCGGACGGGAACGCGGACTCGATCATCACCTGGTAGCGGCGCATGTCGACGATGTGGTCGACGTGCTCGATGTCGACCGGGCACTGCTCGACGCAGGCGCCGCAGGTGGTGCAGGACCACAGGACGTCGGGGTCGATGACGCCGTTCTCCTCGGCGGTGCCGATGAGCGGGCGCTCGGCCTCGGCGAGGGCGGCGGCGGGGACGCCCGCGAGCTGCTCCTCGGACGCCTTCTCGTCGCCCTCCATGGTCTTGCCGCCACCCGCGAGCAGGTACGGCGCCTTGGCGTGGGCGTGGTCCCGCAGCGACATGATCATCAGCTTCGGGGAGAGCGGCTTGCCGGTGTTCCACGCGGGGCACTGCGACTGGCAGCGGCCGCACTCGGTGCAGGTGGAGAAGTCCAGCAGGCCCTTCCAGGAGAACTGCTCGACCTGGGAGACACCGAAGACGTCGTCGTCACCGGGGTCGGTGAAGTCGATCGGCTTGCCGCCGGAGGTCATCGGCTGGAGCGCGCCGAGGGCGACACCGCCGTCCGCGTCCCGCTTGAACCAGATGTTCGGGAACGCCAGGAAGCGGTGCCAGGCCACACCCATGTTGGTGTTGAGCGAGACCACGATCATCCAGATGAACGAGGTCCCGATCTTGATCATGGCGACCAGGTAGACCAGGTTCTGCAGCGTGGTGACGCTGAGCGCCTTGAAGGCGAGGACCAGCGGGTAGGAGGCGAAGTACGCCGCCTCGTAGTGGTCCACGTGGTGCAGGGCGCCCTCGAGGCCGCGCAGGGTGTAGATGGCGAGGCCGATGGTGAGGATGACGTACTCGACGAAGTACGCCTGGCCGGACTTGGAACCGGCGAAGCGGGACTTGCGGCCCGGGCGGCTGGGCAGGCTCAGCAGTCGGATGACCATCAGCACGGCGATGCCGAGGATCGTCATCACACCGATGAACTCGATGTACAGCTCGAAGGGCAGGAAGTCGCCGATGAACGGCAGGGTCCAGTCGGCCTGGAAGAGCTGGCCGAACGCCTGGGCCAGGGTCGGCGGCAGCGTCAGGAAGCCGACGGCCACGAACCAGTGGGCCACGCCGACGATGCCCCACCGGTTCATCCTGGTGTGGCCGAGGAACTCCCGCACCAGGGTCACACTGCGCTGGTACGGGTTGTCGGTCCGGGTACCGGCGGGGACGGGCTGGCCCAGCTTGAAGTACCGGACGAACTGTCCGATGGCCCGGGCGAGCAGCGCGACGCCGACCACGGTCAGGACCAGCGACACGATGATCGCGGCGAGTTGCATGAGGGGCTCCTGAAGCGGCCTCGAAATTACTAAGCGGTAACTTATCCAGTCCGTCTGAGACTACCCCCATCTTCCTGCGGGATGCAGCCGGGCGCGGGGTGATGTGAGTCGCTGAGGGTTACCTTCGCCGGGACGGCGGAACGGTGTCCGCACCCCGTTCGGCGGCCGTCGGCGCCGCCTTGCATATAAGAGCCATATAAGAGTTGAGCCGGGTTCGCTCATGTCTGTTGACCCAGTGCGATCGGAGTGGCACACTTGAGCCAGTCCCACTCAAGTTCTCTGGAGGAACAACCATGGCACGTGCGGTCGGCATCGACCTGGGCACGACTAACTCCGTCGTCAGCGTTCTGGAGGGCGGCGAGCCCACCGTCATCACCAACGCCGAGGGTGCCCGGACCACGCCGTCCGTCGTCGCCTTCGCGAAGAACGGTGAGGTGCTGGTCGGCGAGGTCGCCAAGCGCCAGGCGGTCACGAACGTTGACCGGACCATCCGTTCCGTGAAGCGCCACATGGGCACGGACTGGAAGATCGAGCTCGACGGCAAGAGCTTCAACCCGCAGCAGATGAGCGCCTTCATCCTGCAGAAGCTGAAGCGTGACGCCGAGGCGTACCTGGGCGAGAAGGTGGCCGACGCGGTCATCACCGTCCCGGCGTACTTCAACGACTCCGAGCGCCAGGCGACCAAGGAGGCCGGTGAGATCGCGGGCCTCAACGTCCTGCGCATCGTCAACGAGCCGACCGCCGCCGCTCTCGCGTACGGCCTCGACAAGGACGACCAGACCATCCTGGTCTTCGACCTCGGTGGCGGCACCTTCGACGTCTCGCTGCTGGAGATCGGTGACGGCGTCGTCGAGGTGAAGGCCACCAACGGTGACAACCACCTCGGTGGCGACGACTGGGACCAGCGCGTCGTCGACTACCTGGTGCAGCAGTTCAAGGCCGGCCACGGTGTGGACCTCGCCAAGGACAAGATGGCCCTCCAGCGCCTCCGTGAGGCCGCCGAGAAGGCCAAGATCGAGCTGTCCTCCTCCACGGAGACCTCGATCAACCTGCCCTACATCACGGCGTCCGCCGAGGGCCCGCTGCACCTGGACGAGAAGCTCACCCGCGCCCAGTTCCAGCAGCTCACCGCCGACCTTCTGGAGCGCTGCAAGACGCCGTTCCACAACGTCATCAAGGACGCGGGCATCCAGCTCGGCGAGATCGACCACGTGGTCCTCGTCGGCGGTTCGACCCGTATGCCGGCCGTCGCCGAGCTCGTCAAGGAGCTGACCGGCGGCAACGAGGCCAACAAGGGCGTCAACCCGGACGAGGTCGTCGCCATCGGCGCCGCGCTCCAGGCCGGTGTCCTCAAGGGCGAGGTCAAGGACGTCCTGCTCCTCGACGTCACCCCGCTGTCCCTGGGTATCGAGACCAAGGGCGGCATCATGACGAAGCTCATCGAGCGGAACACGACGATCCCGACCAAGCGGTCCGAGATCTTCACCACCGCCGAGGACAACCAGCCCTCCGTGCAGATCCAGGTCTACCAGGGCGAGCGCGAGATCGCGGCGTACAACAAGAAGCTCGGGATGTTCGAGCTGACCGGTCTGCCGCCGGCCCCGCGTGGCGTCCCGCAGATCGAGGTCGCCTTCGACATCGACGCCAACGGCATCATGCACGTGACCGCGAAGGACCTGGGCACGGGCAAGGAGCAGAAGATGACCGTCACCGGCGGCTCCTCGCTGCCGAAGGACGAGGTCGACCGCATGCGCCAGGAGGCGGAGAAGTACGCGGAGGAGGACCACGCCCGCCGCGAGGCCGCCGAGTCCCGCAACCAGGGCGAGCAGCTCGTCTACCAGACGGAGAAGTTCCTCAAGGACAACGAGGACAAGGTCCCGGGCGAGATCAAGACCGAGGTCGAGGAGGCTGTCGCCGAGCTGAAGGAGAAGCTCAAGGGCGAGGACAGCGCCGAGATCCGTACGGCCACCGAGAAGGTCGCGGCCGTCTCGCAGAAGCTCGGCCAGGCCATGTACGCCGATGCCCAGGGCGCCCAGGCCGCCGGCGGTCCGTCCGCCGACGCCGGTGACGCCAAGGACGACGACGTCGTGGACGCCGAGATCGTCGACGACGAGCGCAAGGACGGTGCCGCGTGACGGAGGAGACTCCGGGCTTCGAGGAGAAGCCCGACGTCCCCTCCGGCGCGGACCCCGACGACGCCGAGCCGCAGGCCGCCTCCGAGGAGGGGGCGGCCCCGGCTGGGGACGCAAGTGCAGCGGACGTGGCCCTGGTGGCCCAGCTCGACCAGGCTCGTACGGCGCTCGGTGAGCGCACGGCGGACCTGCAGCGGCTCCAGGCCGAGTTCCAGAACTACCGCCGCCGCGTCGAGCGCGACCGCATCGCGGTCAAGGAGGTCGCCGTCGCGAGCCTCCTGACCGAGCTGCTGCCCGTGCTGGACGACATCGGCCGCGCGCGGGAACACGGCGAACTGGTCGGCGGCTTCAAGTCGGTGGCCGAGTCGATGGAGACCGTGGCGGCCAAGATGGGCCTCATGCAGTTCGGCAAGGAGGGCGAGCCCTTCGACCCGACGATCCACGAAGCCCTGATGCACTCCTACGCGCCCGACGTCACCGAGACGACGTGCGTGGCCATCCTCCAGCCCGGTTACCGCATCGGTGAGCGCACCATCCGCCCCGCGCGGGTGGCCGTCGCCGAGCCGCAGCCCGGCGCACAGACCGTCCAGGCGGAGGAGGCCGAGGAGAGCGCGGCCGACGACAAGGAGAACGGTGGCCCGGAGGAGGGCTGACGTAATCACGGAGATCATGCAGGGCCGGAAGGAGGGACGTCGGGGATGAGCACCAAGGACTTCATCGAGAAGGACTTCTACAAGGTCCTCGGCGTCCCCAAGGACGCCACCGAGGCGGAGATCAAGAAGGCGTACCGGAAGCTCGCCCGCGAGTTCCACCCGGACGCCAACAAGGGCAACACCCGCGCCGAGGAGCGCTTCAAGGAGATCTCCGAGGCGAACGACGTCCTCGGCGACCCCAAGAAGCGCAAGGAGTACGACGAGGCGCGCGCCCTGTTCGGCAACGGCGGTTTCCGGCCGGGGCCGGGCGCGGGCGGCGGGCAGTTCAACTTCGACCTCGGCGACCTCTTCGGTGGGGCCGGCGGTCCCGGTGGCGCGCAGAGCGGCAGCTTCGGCGGCGGGCTCGGCGATGTCTTCGGCGGCCTGTTCAACCGGGGCGGCGCGGGTCCCACGCGGACCCAGCCGCGCCGGGGGCAGGACGTCGACACCGAGGTGACGCTCAGCTTCACCGAGGCGATCGAGGGCGCGACCGTACCGCTCCGGATGACCTCGCAGGCACCCTGCAAGGCGTGTTCGGGCACCGGCGACAAGAACGGCACGCCGCGCGTGTGCCCGACCTGCGTCGGCACCGGACAGGTCGCGCGGGGCTCGGGCGGCGGCTTCTCGCTCACCGACCCGTGCCCCGACTGCAAGGGCCGCGGCCTGATCGCCGAGCACCCCTGCATGGAGTGCAGCGGCAGCGGCCGGGCCAAGTCCTCGCGCACCATGCAGGTCCGCATCCCGGCGGGTGTCACCGACGGGCAGCGCATCCGGCTGCGCGGCAAGGGCGCTCCCGGTGAGCGGGGCGGTCCGGCGGGCGACCTGTACGTCACCGTCCACGTCGGCGAGCACAAGGTGTTCGGCCGCAAGGGCGACAACCTCACCGTCACCGTCCCGGTGACGTTCGCCGAGGCGGCGCTCGGCGGGGATGTGCGGGTGCCCACCCTCGGCGGGTCCCCGGTCACCCTGAAGCTCCCGCCCGGCACGCCCAACGGCCGCACCATGCGGGCGCGGGGCAAGGGCGCGGCGCGCAAGGACGGCAGCCACGGCGATCTGCTGATCACCGTGGAGGTGAGTGTCCCGAAGGACCTGTCGGGGAAGGCTCGTGACGCGCTCGAGGCGTACCGAGAGGCGACCGCGGACGAAGACCCGCGGGCGGAGCTGTTCGAGGCCGCGAAGGGAGAATGAGCCCGATGGACACACCAGGTCGTCGGCGCAACCCGTACGAGCTGACCGAGGAGACCCCGGTCTACGTCATCTCGGTGGCCGCACAGCTCTCCGGACTCCATCCGCAGACGCTGAGGCAGTACGACCGCCTCGGTCTGGTCTCCCCGGACCGCACGGCGGGACGTGGGCGGCGCTATTCGGCCCGTGACATCGAACTGCTCCGTCAGGTGCAGCAGTTGTCGCAGGACGAGGGCATCAACCTGGCCGGCATCAAGCGCATCATCGAGCTGGAGAACCACGTCGCGGCCCTCCAGTCCCGTGTCGCGGAGCTGGAGTCGGCCCTGGACGGCGCGGCGGCGACGATGCGTCAGCGCGAGGCCGCGGTGCACGCCTCCTACCGGCGAGACCTGGTCCCGTACCAGGAGGTCCAGCAGACCAGCGCGTTGGTGGTGTGGCGGCCCAAGCGGCAGCAGTCCGCCGACTGATCCGGGTCCGGCGAGCACTCTTCACGAAGGGGCCGGGAGGCACAACGCCTCCCGGCCCCTTCGGCGTTCGCGGAGACGTTCACAGGGCCGTTCACAGCCTGGCTGACTTCATTCGGAAGTGTGTACGTAACGCGTGGTTCGGGCGAGGAGGGTGTGAAGCGTGTTTACAGAGGGTTGCGCAAGGCTCCGCCAGGTCTTCACCAGCTAAACGGAGCGTGGTGTTGCCATCTCGTTAAGTTGTTTTGCTTGACGCCATGGGGCGCCTCCGCGTTGTCTTTTCAGACACCTGGGTCGCACGCTGCACCCCGTCGGAACGCACCTGAAGTGAGCCCTCGAATGCGTCGTATCGCCATGTCCGTGGCCGTCTCCACGATGGTCCTCCCGCTCGCCGGCTGCGGCGTCCTCGACGCGGCGGGAGACGACGCGAGCGCGAGCCCGACCATGGGCGACCAGGTCACCGTCGGCCTGCTGCTGCCGGAGAAGGCGAACACCCGCTACGACAAGTTCGACTACCCCATCATCAAGAGCAAGGTGTCCGAACTGACCCACAAGAAGGGGAGGGTCGAGTACGCCAACGCCGACGCGAACGCCTCCCAGCAGGCCGCGCAACTGCAGCGGATGATCGACCAGAAGGTCAACGTCATCCTCCTGGACGCCGTCGACTCGCACGCGATCGCGCCCGCGGTGAAGAAGGCCAAGGACGCCGGCATACCCGTCATCGCCTACGACCGCCTGGCCGAGGGCCCGATCGACGCGTACATCTCCTTCGACAACGAGCTGGTCGGCGAGGTGCAGGGCCGCTCCCTGCTGGAGCGCCTGGGTGCGGGCGCCGGTCTGTCCGACAAGATCGTCATGATGAACGGCTCGCCCACCGACCCCAACGCCAAGCAGTTCAAGGAGGGTGCGCTCTCCGAGCTGAACGGCAAGGTGACGATCGCGGACAGCTTCGACACCAAGGACTGGAAGCCGGAGAACGCCGAGGCCAACATGACCGAGGCGATCGGCAAGCTGGGCAAGGCCAACATCGCGGCCGTCTACTCCGCCAACGACGGCATGGCGGCCGGGGTCATCAAGGCCCTGAAGAACGCCGGTGTCACCGCCCTGCCCCCGATCACCGGCCAGGACGCCGAACTCGACGCCGTGCAGCGCATCCTGGCGGGCGAGCAGTACATGAGCGTCTACAAGTCCTACCCGGACGAGGCCGAGGCCGCCGCCCAGATGGCCGTCGCCAAGGTGCAGGGCAAGGACATCCAGTTCGACGCCCTCACCCAGGACCGCATCGACAGCCCCACCGACAAGCAGATCCCGGCCAAGCTGGTGCAGGTGAGCGCGCTGACCAAGAGCAAGATCAAGGACACGGTCGTCGCGGACGGCATCTACACGGTCGACGAGATCTGCACCGCCTCCTACAAGTCGGCCTGTGCGGCCATCGGCCTGCGCTGACGCCGCACGGCGCGGTCGGGGCACGCCCCCGAGGCAGATGAGGGAGGTGGCCCCGGTGACGGCGGGGCCACCTCCTTTTTCGCGTCCCCGGCGACCCCCGACGATCCGGGCATACCGGTGTTCCGCGGCCCGCCGGGCGCGGGGAGCCGTGTTGCGGAGGCGGGCGGGGCCGCGCATAGTTGCGCTGCGAAGTGGCGGCGACCGGGGGTGGAATGGGCGATGGCCGGGCACGCGACGCAGGAGCATCCCCACGGTGCCGACCGGCTGTGCGGGCCGGGCGACCGCGTGTACTCCCGCGCCGTACGCCGGGGCCGGGTGCCGCGGGCGGAAGCGCAGCCGGTGCCCTGCCTGCTGGAGCTGGCCCTGCTGCACCCCGACCCCGACGACATGGACTGGCTGGTCCCCACCTCCCCGCAGGAGGTGATGACCCGGCTGCTGCGCGGGGTCTACGACGAGGTCACCCAGAGCCAGCGCCGGATGGGCTCGGCGGTCGCCGCGTTCGACTGGTACGCCGGGCTCGGCCGTCAACTCCCCACCCTCGTCCCGCAGGGTGAAGGTGCCGCGATCCGGGTGCTGGACGGGCTCACCCGCATCCAGGCCGCCATGGACGAGGCGACCGAGCGGTGCGCGACCGAGGTGCTCACCGTGCAGCCCGGCGGCATCCGGCGCGAGGCCGAGCTGACCGAGGGACTGCACCGGGCGCTGGAACTGCGCGGCCGCGGGGTGCGGATGCGGGACCTGTACACGCATGTCGCGCGGCACGGGCAGGGGTTGCTCAACTACCTGGAGCTGATGGGCGACGCGGTGGAGGCCCGCAGCCTGGACGAGGTCATCGACCGGCTCATCCTCTTCGACCGCACGGTCGCCTTCATCCCCGCCAACACCGACCGCACCATGGCCCTGGAGCTGCGCCACCCGGCGCTGGTGGAGTACCTGGTGACCGTGTTCGAGCGGCTGTGGCGGCTGGCGATCCCGCTCACCGCCCCGCTGCCCGACACCGGCATCGAGGGCATCTCGCACCGGGAGCGCTCCATCGCCGCGCTGCTCGCCGAGGGCCACCAGGACGCGGTGATCGCCGAGCGGCTCGGCATCAGCGTGCGCACCTGCCGTGCGCACATAGCCAGGCTCTCGGAGACCCTGGGCGCGACCAGCCGTACCCAACTCGGCGTCCGTATCGCGCAGGTGGGACTGGACGGGCCGTCGCACGGCCCGGCGCCGGCGCCTGCGGGCGGCGTGCACGCACCCTGAACTCCCGCTCTAGCCGTTCTCGTTGAGCATGCCGGAGCGGGCGATCAGGTAGCCGAGCTGGGCCCGGCTGCCGCTGCCGAGCGCGGTGGCCAGCTTGGCGATGTGGGCCCGGCAGGTGCGGACGTTCATGCCGAGTCGGCGCGCGATGGCCTCGTCGACGTGCCCCTCCACCAGGAGCTTGGCGATGGAGTGCTGGATGTCGGTGATGCCGTCCGGGGCGGTCTCGTAGGGGGTGCCGGCGCTCAGCGGGACCGCGCGGCTCCACATGAACTCGAAGACCTTGACGAGGTAGCGCACCAGGCCGGGGTGGCGCAGTTCGAGGGCGACCTGGCGGTCCTCCTGGACCGGGATGAAGGCCACCGTCTCGTCGCAGATGATGAGCCGCTCGACCAGTTCGTCGATGGTGCGGTACTCCGCCTTGCCGTCGGTGAAGCGGTCCACGTAGGCGAGGCGGTCGGCGCTGTAGCGGGCCGTGTGCTGGTACAGGGTGCGGATGCGCACCCCGCGCTCGATCAGCGGCCGGTCGCGGTCCAGCGCCTCCAGGAGGCGGTTCTCGGGGCTGCGGCGGCCGCCGGGCTGCACGGTGAGCACCTCGGTGCGGCACTGGCCGGTGGCCAGGTCCAGGGCCGCGTTGATGCGGTCCAGGCCCTCCAGGACGGTGATGGCGTGGGTGGGGGCGTCCTCGCGGGCGCTCAGCGTCATGAAGGGTTCGAAGATCTCGGACAGCACGATGGACCGGCGCCGCCGCTCGGCGATCTCCCGCTCGATGGGGGTGAGCCGCTGGGCCAGCGCCACGGCCGGCGCGACGGGCCGCAGCCAGCCGGGGTCGTCCGGGTCGGGGTGGAGCAGCGCGAACTCCATCAGGCAGGGAGCCGACTCGGCGTCCGCGCGCGGGATACGGCCGGTGCGCAGCGCACTCGCGTAGAGGCGGCTTCCTTCCGCGCACATCTCGGTCACCGCGTGGGGATGTGTCGCCTCTGTCTCGTTTATCACCAAATCTCCACCCCCCAGGGTCCTGAACATGCAGGAACATGATGCACCGATCGTGTGGCGATGATGTGCCTGAATGAGCCATCGTCTAACTCGACGGGGGAAGAGGGGAATTTCAAGTGAGGACGAAGCCGACCATGCGTAACAGAATGCTTCGCTCGGTGCTTGTTGCCGCCTTCTCCACCGTTGTGGCCGTCGGAACCCTGGCCGGCCTCTCCGGTGCGACGAGCGCGCACGAGCCGGGCGCCGGGGGGTCCGTCACAGCGGCGGGCGTTCAGGACACCCGCTGGGACACCGCCCCGCTGGACACCCGGTGGGACACCGCGCCGGCGGACACGAGGTGGGACGTCGCACCGCTCGACACCCGGTGGGACTGATCACCATGACCACGCCACCCGACGACCGCTCCTTCCGTCGCGAGATGGCCACGGCCTACCGCTCCGGCTGGCACTTCATCGACCTGGTCACCGCCATCCCCCACAGTGGTGACTCGTTGATGGTGACGGTGTTCGGCGAGCCGGTCGTGGTCACCCGTGACGAGGACGAGGACGTACGGGCGTACCGCTGCCTGCGCAAGCCCCGCGGCGCGCCGCAGCCGGTACGGTGTGCCGTCCGGTACGGAATGATCTTCGTGAATCTCGACCAGCGGGACCACCGTCTCGCGGAGCCCGAGGTCGCCGACCTCAGGACCACAACTGCCACCCCCCGCAGTGCCTGACGCGATTCCCCCGTCGTAAAAGATCGCCTCAGGTGCTTCCCCCCGCAGCGGCGTCACCGTGACCTGAACACGGTGACGCCGCTGCAGTTTCTGCGCATATTTCGGGGCATGCGCCCTCCGGCCAAGTGGCCGAAACTGCTCAGCCGTTGCCGAGCGCGCGTTCCACCTCGATCTCGATGGCGACCCGCAGGGGGTTCTCCCGGGGCTCCCGGCCGTACCGCTCGGTGAACCGCCGCTCCGCCTCCGCGACCGCCTCCCGGTCCTCGCGCACCCGCGCCCGCCCCTCCAGGGTGGCCCAGCGCCGGCCGTCCACCTGGCACACCGCCACCCGCGCGCCCTCGGGTCCGGCCGCGCGTACGTGCGCGGCCTTCGCGCTGGTGCCGCTGGTGATGACGCGGGCGATCCCCGCCTCCGGGTCCCAGGTCACGCACACCGGCACCACGTGCGGGCTGCCGTCCCGGCGCGGGGTGGTGAGTGTGCTCAGGTGCCGCTCCCGCCAGAAGCCGACGTACGACTCGTCCGGCGCGTCCAGGTCTACGGAATATGTGGCCATGGCCGAAACCTAGCCAACCTGAAGTTCCCGCCGCTTAATTGAGCGCACCCGACTCAAGTTTGTGTACACTGGTTAAGTCATCAGTGGAGTAGTGGCGGAAGGGGAGAACACGCACGTGGACGCCGAGCTGACCAACAGGAGCCGGGACGCGATCAACGCCGCGAGCCAGCGGGCCGTGACGGAGGGGCACCCCGACCTGACGCCCGCTCACCTGCTGCTCGCTCTGCTCGCGGGCCAGGACAACGAGAACATCACCGACCTGCTCGCCGCCGTCGGCGCCGACCCGGCCGCCGTGCGCACCGGCGCCGAGCGCGCCCTCGCCTCGCTGCCCAGCGTGACCGGCTCCACCGTCGCGCCCCCGCAGCCCAGCCGGGAGCTGCTCGCCGTCCTCGCGGACGCGGACGAGCGCGCCGGGGACCTCGGGGACGACTACCTCTCCACCGAACACCTGCTGACCGGTCTCGCCGCGAAGGGCGGCGCCGCCGGGGAAGTGCTCCGAGAGCAGGGAGCCACCGCCAAGAAGCTGCAAGACGCCTTTCAGAAGGCCAGAGGAGGACGCCGCGTGACCACCGCCGACCCCGAGGGTCAGTACAAGGCCCTGGAGAAGTTCGGCACCGACTTCACCGCCGCCGCCCGTGAGGGCCGCCTCGACCCGGTCATCGGCCGGGACCAGGAGATCCGCCGGGTCGTGCAGGTGCTGAGCCGCCGCACCAAGAACAACCCCGTCCTCATCGGTGAGCCGGGCGTCGGCAAGACCGCCGTGGTCGAGGGGCTGGCCCAGCGCATCGTCAAGGGCGACGTGCCGGAGTCCCTGAAGGACAAGCGGCTGGTCTCGCTGGACCTCGGCGCGATGGTCGCGGGCGCGAAGTACCGCGGTGAGTTCGAGGAGCGGCTCAAGGCCGTGCTCTCGGAGATCAAGGACTCCGACGGGCAGGTCATCACCTTCATCGACGAGCTGCACACCGTCGTCGGCGCGGGCGCCGGGGGCGACTCCGCGATGGACGCGGGCAACATGCTCAAGCCGATGCTGGCCCGCGGCGAGCTGCGCATGGTCGGCGCGACCACGCTGGACGAGTACCGCGAGCGGATCGAGAAGGACCCCGCGCTGGAGCGGCGCTTCCAGCAGGTGTTGGTCGCCGAGCCGAGCGTCGAGGACAGCATCGCGATCCTGCGCGGTCTCAAGGGGCGGTACGAGGCGCACCACAAGGTGCAGATCGCGGACAGCGCGCTGGTGGCCGCCGCGACCCTGTCCGACCGGTACATCACCTCGCGCTTCCTGCCCGACAAGGCGATCGACCTCGTGGACGAGGCCGCGTCCCGGCTGCGCATGGAGATCGACTCCTCACCCGTCGAGATCGACGAACTCCAACGCGGTGTCGACCGGTTGCGGATGGAGGAGCTGGCGATCGGCAAGGAGACCGACCCGGCCTCCCGCGAGCGCTTGGAGCGGCTGCGCCGCGACCTCGCCGACAAGGAGGAGGAGCTGCGCGGGCTCACCGCCCGCTGGGAGAAGGAGAAGCAGTCCCTCAACCGCGTCGGTGAGCTGAAGGAGCGCCTGGACGACCTGCGCGGCCAGGCCGAACGCGCCCAGCGCGACGGCGACTTCGACACCGCCTCCAAGCTGCTGTACGGGCAGATCCCGGAGCTGGAGAAGGAGTTGGAGGCCGCCTCGGCCGCCGAGGAGGAGGCCGCCAAGGACACCATGGTCAAGGAGGAGGTCGGCTCCGACGACATCGCGGACGTCGTCGCCGCCTGGACCGGCATCCCGGCCGGCCGCCTGCTGGAGGGCGAGACGCAGAAGCTGCTGCGCATGGAGGACGAGCTGGGCAAGCGGCTCATCGGCCAGGGCGAGGCCGTACAGGCCGTCTCGGACGCGGTCCGGCGTGCGCGCGCCGGGGTCGCGGACCCGGACCGGCCCACCGGCTCCTTCCTCTTCCTCGGCCCGACCGGCGTCGGCAAGACCGAACTCGCCAAGGCGCTCGCGGACTTCCTCTTCGACGACGAGCGGGCCATGATCCGCATCGACATGTCGGAGTACGGCGAGAAGCACAGTGTCGCCCGCCTGGTCGGCGCGCCTCCCGGCTACGTCGGGTACGAGGAGGGCGGCCAGCTCACCGAGGCCGTGCGGCGGCGCCCGTACAGCGTGGTGCTGCTGGACGAGGTGGAGAAGGCGCACCCCGAGGTCTTCGACATCCTGCTCCAGGTGCTGGACGACGGCCGCCTGACGGACGGCCAGGGCCGCACCGTCGACTTCCGCAACACCATCCTGGTGCTCACCTCCAACCTGGGCAGCCAGTACCTGGTCGACCCGGGGCTGGACGAGGCGGAGAAGCGGCAGCGGGTGCTGGACACGGTGCGGGCCTCGTTCAAGCCGGAGTTCCTGAACCGGCTGGACGACCTGGTGGTGTTCTCCGCGCTCGACGAGGCGGAGCTGGCCCGGATCGCCCGCCTCCAGATCGACCGGCTCGGCCGGCGCCTGGCGGAGCGGCGCCTCACCCTGGACGTCACCCCCGAGGCCCTGGCATGGCTCGCGGAGGAGGGCAACGACCCGGCGTACGGCGCCCGCCCCCTGCGCCGCCTGGTCCAGACGGCCATCGGCGACCGGCTCGCCAAGGAGATCCTCTCCGGCGAGATCAAGGACGGCGACACGGTCCGGGTGGACCGGTCCGAGGAGGGCCTGAAGGTGGCTCCGGCCACCGGAAAGACCCTGTAGTAGGGGCCCCGCGCGTTTGCCGGGAGGGCTCGGGTGTCACTCGTCGAGGAGACGCGCGGCACCCGAGCGCGGACCGCGTGTCCGCCCGTGGCTGACAGGCCGCGCCGGGGCTTGCCACGGACCTCCCCTTCTGGGGGAGGATGGCGGAATTCCGTACGAAGGGAAAACCACGGTGAGCATCGACCCGTCCTCGATTCCGAACTTCGGGGGCCAGCCCGAGCAGCAGCCGCAGGGACCGGCGGGCCCCGTCCTCCCGGATCAGGACCTCGTGAAGCAGCTCCTGGACCAGATGGAGCTGAAGTACGTCGTGGACGAGGAGGGCGACCTCGCGGCGCCCTGGGAGCAGTTCCGCACCTACTTCATGTTCCGTGGGGAGGCCGAGCAGGCCGTCTTCTCCGTGCGGACCTTCTACGACCGCCCGCACCAGATCGAGGAGAAGCTGCGCCTGCTCGAGTCCATCGACGACTGGAACCGGCGCACCCTGTGGCCCAAGGTCTACACCCACACCCACGACGACGGCACGGTCCGCCTCATCGGTGAGGCCCAGATGCTGATCGGCACGGGCGTCGACCTGAACCACTTCGTCTCCTCCACGGTGAGCTGGGTCCGCGCGGCCATCGAGTTCGACAAGTGGCTCGCCGAGCAGCTCGGCCTCGAGCAGGAGATCGACGACGCGGAGGACTCCGGCGGGGACGTGGAGTAGTCCACACCGGATTCCGCAGAGGCCGAGGGCCGGGGCGCGCGTTCTGCCGCCCCGGCCCTCGGCCGTGTCAGACCAGCCGGCGGAGGCGGTCGGTGGCCTCCCGGAGGACTTCCGGCTTCTTGCAGAACGCGAAGCGGACGAACGGGGCGCCCGCCTCGCGGTCGTCGTAGAAGACGGCGTTGGGGACGGCGACGACGCCCGCGCGCTCCGGGAGGGCGCGGCAGAAGGCGAAGCCGTCCTTCTCGCCGAGGGGGCGGATGTCCGTGGTGATGAAGTAGGTGCCCGCGGGGCGGAAGACCTCGAAGCCCGCTTCCGCCAGGCCCGTGGCGAGGATGTCGCGGCGGGCGAGCATGTCGCGCCGGAAGCCGTCGAAGTAGGAGTCGGGCAGCGCCAAGGCCTCGGCGACCGCGTACTGGAACGGGCCCGCCGAGACGTAGGTGAGGAACTGCTTCGCCGAGCGGACCGCGCTGACCAGGGCGGGGGCGGCCGTGATCCAGCCGACCTTCCAGCCGGTGAACGAGAACGTCTTGCCGGCCGAGCCGATCGTCACCGTGCGCCCGCGCATGCCGGGGAAGCCGGCCAGCGGCAGGTGTTCGGCGTCGTCGAAGACCAGGTGTTCGTAGACCTCGTCCGTCACCACCAGCAGGTCGCGCTCCACCGCCAGCTCGGCGATGGCGGCCAGCTCCTCGCGGGTCAGCACCGTGCCGGTCGGGTTGTGCGGGGTGTTGATCAGCAGCAGGCGGGTGCGGTCGGTCACGGCCGCGCGCAGCTCGTCCAGGTCCAGCCGGAAGCGGCCCTCCGACGGGCGCAGCGTCACCGGCACGCGCCGCCCGCCCGCCATGGCGATGCTCGCCGCGTACGAGTCGTAGTACGGCTCCAGCGCGACCACCTCGTCGCCCGGCTCCAGCAGGGCCAGCAGGGTCGCGGCGATGGCCTCCGTGGCGCCCGCCGTGACCAGCACCTCGGTGTCGGGGTCGTACGCCAGCCCGTACCGGTGCTGCTGGTGCGCGGCGATCGCCTGGCGCAGCTCCGGCACGCCGGGACCCGGCGGGTACTGGTTGCCGCGGCCGTCGCGCAGCGCCCGTACGGCCGCTTCCCTGATCTCCTCGGGGCCGTCCGTGTCGGGGAAGCCCTGGCCGAGGTTGATCGCGCCGGTGGCCGAGGCCAGGGCGGACATCTCGGCGAAGATCGTCGTCCCGAACTCGGCGAGCCGGCGGTTGAGGTACGGACGTGCGGTGGAGGTCATGCCGGCCATCCTGCGCCCAAGCTCTGGACTTCCTCAACTCGGCTTTGGCGTTCTTCGTGGGCGGGCATCCCCCGGTCACCGCGCGGTGCGCGGGTACGGACGAGGCGCCCACGGGGGGCCGCTTCGGGGGAACGGAAGGAGGGGGGACGCCATGGTCATCGGCATCATCCTCGTCGTGGTGGTGGTCCTGGTCGGTACGTCCGCGCTGCGGGCGCGGCGGCGCAGGTGGGGGCGGCAGCGGGTCTCGCCGGGTACGGCGCGTTCGCTGCGTGGCGGTTCGGGCTCGTCGGCCGCGTCCGCCGGGGCGGCCTCGGCGCACGACAGCGGGTCGAGCTGGTGGGTCTGGGGCGGCGACTCCGGGTCCTCTTCCGGTGGGGGGCACCACGGGGGCCATCACGGGGGCCACTCGTCCTGCGGGGGCGGCCACTCGTCCTGCGGAGGCGGGTCGTCCTGCGGGGGTGGCGGGGGCTGCGGGGGCGGTAGCTGAGCCGTGGGGCGCGGCCGGGGCGGGGGCTCCGGTCGCGCCCCGGCGGCGGCGGTGCGGCCACCGGCGTGATCCGGCTGCCCTCGGCGGTCTCCATGTGGCCGAAACGCGTAGCGGGGCGGCGCCCCGGGCGTGGGAACCGGCGGAGCCGCGTGCTCCGCGCTCGGCGTACGCCGTAGTTGAACAGTTGAGCTGTGGAGCCCTCTGAGGGATGGAAACCCTCCGAACTTGGGTAAAAACGCTGTGGCACGGCCAGTGTTCGTGATTCCCTCTAAAACACCACCTCAAGCCCTCGGACGTCCCATGGACACCGCTTCTCCAGCCGGGCCGACCTGGCCGAATCGCCCGGTGTCACCGAGGTGCGCCGGACCACCCCTCCTCGTGTGTTAGCGGAGCCGATCCATGCTCACGACCCTGAACACGTCCTACACCGACACGCGCGCTGCCGACCTGGCCTGGGCCCTCGGCCGCGAACCGCTCCCGGCCCTGGCCACCCTCGATCTGGAACTGGGCCGGGCGAAGATGCAGTTGAGACTGCTCGGCGCCTCCCACCAGGTCCTCCTGGAGGAGGACCGGGGCAGTTGCTCGGAGACGGTCGCGTGCATCCCCGGCTCCTCCACCCCGCTCCCGCTCGGCGTCGCCAAGCGGGTCGGCGACTGGGAGTACGAGTTCGCGGCGCGCGTGGAGATGCTCACGCCGGGCTCGTTCGCGGGCCGCGCCCAGGAGTTGCTGGCCCTGGTCTCCGACCATCCGCACGGCCTGGCCGGGGTGTTCCCCGGCAGCCCGCACGCCTTCACCGCGATGCTGGCCCAGTGGCACGAGGGTCAGGTGAGCTGGCGCACCTGGCACGCGTACCCGCAGGACGGGCAGTTGGTGGCGACCCGCACCCGTGTCGGGGTACGGGTCCCGGCGGGGCAGGGGGCCGGGTAAACCAACCGGTCTGCCTGACGGGGAGTTTCCACACGTGTGGGTGACGAAGCGTCCTGCGGCGGTGACGTAACGTCGCAGCGTGATCGATCCGCACGCCCCCGTGTCCCCGGGTGCCCCGCCCTGGACCGAGCCCGCGCGGCTGCCCGTGGAGCCCGGTACCGGGCGGTTCCTGGTGCTCGCGTGCGTCTTCGTCTGCGCGGCCTGCGGGCTGGTGTACGAACTCGAACTCGTCGCCTTCGCCTCGTATTTGATCGGTGACTCGGTCACCCAGGCGTCCGTGGTGCTGTCGGTGATGGTGTTCGCCATGGGTATCGGCTCGCTCGCCGCGAAACGGCTGCGCTGGCACGCGGCCGTGGGCTTCGGCGCGATCGAGACCCTGCTCGCGCTGGTCGGCGGGTGCAGCGCGATGTCGCTGTACGCGGTGTTCGCGTGGACCGGCGGCTGGGGCGGGATCTGGGCGGACGGGCCGCGCTGTCTGCTGGTCGGATTCTCCCTGGCCATCGGCCTGTTGGTCGGTGCCGAGGTGCCGTTGCTGATGGAGCTGATCCAGCGCATCCGGCGCCAGGACGCGGGCGGCGCGGTGGCCGACCTGTTCGCCGCGGACTATGTGGGCGCGCTGGTCGGCGGACTCGCCTTCCCCTTCGTACTGCTGCCGTTCCTGGGCCAGTTGACCGGCGCGCTGCTCACCGGGTCGGTGAACGTGGTCGCCGGGAGCGCGCTGGTGCTCGGGCTGTTCCGCCGGGACCTGACCCGGCGCGCCCGCTGGACGCTGCTCGCCGCCGGGCTCGCGGTGCTCGGGGTGCTCGCCTCGGCCGCCGCGCTCGCCGGTGACTTCGAACGGGCCGCCCAGCGCGCGGTGTACGGGCCGGACGTCCGGGTGGCCGCGCAGACGGACGTCCAGGAGGTGGTCCTCGCCGGGGGCACGGGCGGCAGGCCGCTCGACCTCTTCCTGGACGGGAGGCTGCGCGTCGGCGGCCGGGACGAGCGGCGCTACCACGAGGCGCTGGTCCACCCCGCGCTCTCCGGCCCGCACCGGCGGGTGCTGATCCTCGGCGGCGGGGACGGCCTGGCCGCGCGGGAGGTGCTGCGGCAGCCGGGGGTGGCGCGGGTGGACGTGGTCGAACTCGACGCCGGACTGGTCCGCCTGGCCCGCCGCGACCCCGGTCTCTCCGCCCTCAACGCCCACGCGTACGACGACCCGCGCGTGCGCGTCACCACGGCGGACGCGCTGAGCTGGCTGCGGCGGGCGCCGGCCGGGCGGTACGACGTGGTCCTCGCGGACCTGCCCGACCCCGGCATCACGGCGAGCACGAAGCTGTACTCCCAGGAGTTCTACGGCCTGACCCGCCGCGTCCTGACCCCCGGCGGGCGCCTGGCCGTGCACGCCGGCCCGGTCACCGCCCGCCCCCGCGTGTTCTGGACGGTCGCGGCGACCCTGCGCGCGGCGGGCTTCTCCGCCACCCCCTACCGCGTCCCGGGCCAGGACTCGGGCTTCGCCACCGGCCCGGACCGCTCGGCGGGCCCCTCAGGAAGCCCTCCGGACTGGGGCTTCCTCCTCGCGTCACCGGGCCCCCGAGCCCCCCGTCCCCGGCTGGCGTCCTCCGGCTCCCGGCCCCGCACCCTGACGGAACGGGACCTGAGGACGGACGTGGCGGCCGCCAGGATCACCCGGCTCCCCGGCCTGCCCCCGTCGACGCTGGCACATCCCCGGTACTGATGCTCCATCCCCGGTACTGAGGCTCCTCGACGGCCCTGGCGGTCCCCGTTCGCCGCCGAGGGCAGGTGAATTCCGGGCCGCACTGGGTAGGCTCGGCCAACATGGAGCTCCAGGTCTTCGTTCCGGTTCCGGCCGGCCGGCTCAGGGAGGCCCTCACGGATGCCGTGAGGGTGGCCCGCGCGGTGCCGGGACTTCAGCAGGACGCCGGGGCGGAACCCGTCGCCGGCCGGCTGAAGCTGCGGGTCGGCGGGCACTCGGTCACCTACCGCGGCACCCTCGCGGTCAGCGGGCGCGCCGACGGCACGTTCGCGGTGCGCGGTGACGGCACCGAGTCCCGGGGCACCGGCACGGTCACGCTCGCCCTCACCCTGAGCCTCGCCGCCGCCGAAGGCGGTACGACGGTCACCGTGGGCGGCACCGCCAAGGCGGACGGCCGCCTCGCCGAACTCCCCGGCGAAGCGGTGACCCAGGCTGCCAACCGCCTCCTCACCCGCACCCTGGAAACCCTGGCGGCGGGTTCCGCCGAGAGCACCGGGCAGGAGCGGGCGGCGCGGGCCGACGACCAGCGGACCGGCACCGACGACGGCCCGCACCCCAGAGTCTTCGACACCGAAGTCCCCCCGCCCGCCCTGGAGCCCGACGAGGCCGAGGCGATCCCCGACACCGTCGTCCCCGACGCGATCCCGGACGGCTTCGAGGTCCGCTCCGAGCCTCCGGCCGAGGCCGCCCACGCGCGCCGGACGATGATCGGCCGCAGCGCGGAGGAGGTCGACCACGCCCCGCCGCGCGGCCGCTACGCCCCCGTCCCCGCTCCCCAGACGGTCACCGGCAACCCGGCCCTGCGCTGGGCCGCCCCGGCTGCGGCGGTGGCCGTCGCCTCGGCGATCGTGGTGGCACGGGCCCTGCGCAAGCGCCACTGAGCACCCCCCACCGCCCCTCCCGCGCCCCGCGGGGACCAGTAGGGTCGTCCCGTGAGTAACGGAGAGATCACGCTGGCCGCGGGTGACGCGGAGGTACGGGTCCTGCCCGGTAACGGGGGACGGATCGGCGGGCTGCTCGTCGGTGGCACGGAGCTGCTGCGGCAGGGGGAGCGGTTCGGGTGCTTCCCGATGGTCCCCTGGTGCGGGCGGATCAGGGACGGACAGTTCCTGGACGGCGGAGTCGTACGGCAGATGCCGCTCAACTCCCCGCCGCACGCCATCCACGGCACCGCCCGCGACGGTGCCTGGCGCACCGCGCGCAAGTCGGCCGACGAGGCCGTCCTCACGTACGAACTGACCGACCCCTGGCCGCACACCGGCCGCATCACCCAGATCGTCAGCCTCGGCGAGGACAGCCTGACGCTGACCATGTCCGTGGAGACGTACGAGGATTCGTTCCCGGCGCAGATCGGCTGGCACCCCTGGTTCAACCGGAACCTGGGCGGTGAGGACGTGCGGCTCGACTTCACCCCGGCCTGGCAGGAGGAGCGCGGCGAGGACCACCTGCCCACCGGCAACCGCGTCGAGCCGAAGCCCGGCCCCTGGGACGACTGCTTCGGCATGCCCGACGGCGTCGACGTGCGCCTGACCTGGCCCGGGCAGATCGAACTGAAGGTGACCAGCCGCGAGCAGTGGGCCGTCGTCTACGACGAGCAGGACGCCGCCGTGTGCGTCGAGCCGCAGACCGGCCCGCCCAACGGGCTGAACACCGCGCAGCGCCTGGTCACCCCGCTGGAGCCGCTGGAGGCGTCCACCACCTGGACCTGGCGCCGCCTCTAAGCTGGGCGGTATGACGACGGACGCGCGTGGCGAACTGCTCCAGCAGATCAAGGACAAGGCCGTGGTGTACGGCAAGGTGACCCTCTCCTCGGGGCTGGAGGCCGACTACTACGTCGACCTGCGCCGCATCACCCTGGACGGCGAGGCCGCCCCGCTGGTCGGCCAGGTGCTGCTGGACCTCACCGCCGACCTGGACTTCGACGCGGTGGGCGGTCTGACCATGGGCGCCGACCCGGTGGCCGCCGCCATGCTGCACGCGGCGGCCGCGCGCGGGCAGAGGCTGGACGCTTTCGTGGTGCGCAAGGCGGCGAAGGCGCACGGCCTTCAGCGCCGCGTCGAGGGGCCGGACATCGCGGGCCGCCGGGTGCTGGTCGTCGAGGACACGTCCACCACCGGTGGTTCGCCGCTGACGGCGGTCGAGGCGGTGCGCGAGGCCGGTGCCGAGGTCGTCGGCGTCGCCACGATCGTGGACCGGGCGACCGGCGCGGCGGAGAAGATCGAGGCCGGGGCGGGCGTTCCGTACCGGTTCGCCTTCTCGAAGGATGAACTGGGGCTGGACTGACGGCCCGCTTGGGGCTGGACTTCTCCCCGGCCGCCAGGCCGTCCGGCAGGGCCGGTCTGGAAAGATGGGGCCGACGCTGACGTCGCCCCCAGGGTCCAGGTCAGGGCCGCATATCGCAGAACGCCAACCCGCAACACGAGGAGCGGACAGATGCCCATCGCAACTCCCGAGGTCTACAACGAGATGCTCGACCGGGCGAAGGCAGGCAAGTTCGCCTACCCGGCCATCAACGTCACGTCGAGCCAGACCCTGAACGCGGCGCTGCGCGGCTTCGCCGAGGCGGAGAGCGACGGCATCGTCCAGATCTCGACCGGTGGTGCCGAGTTCCTCGGCGGCCAGTACAGCAAGGACATGGTGACCGGCGCGGTCGCGCTCGCGGAGTACGCGCACATCCTCGCCGAGAAGTACCCGGTCAACATCGCGCTGCACACCGACCACTGCCCCAAGGACAAGCTGGACGGCTACGTGCGTCCGCTGCTCTCGCTGTCCGAGGAGCGCGTGAAGGCCGGGCGCAACCCGCTCTTCCAGTCGCACATGTGGGACGGCTCCGCCGAGACTCTCGCGGACAACCTCTCGATCGCCCAGGAGCTGCTGGAGCAGGCCCGCCGCGCGAACATCGTGCTGGAGGTCGAGATCACCCCGACCGGCGGTGAGGAGGACGGCGTCACGCACGAGATCAACGACTCCCTCTACACCACGGTCGACGACGCGATCCGTACCGTCGAGGCGCTGGGCCTGGGCGAGAAGGGCCGCTACCTGCTGGCCGCGTCCTTCGGCAACGTGCACGGCGTGTACAAGCCGGGCAACGTGGTGCTCCGCCCGGAGCTGCTGAAGGAGCTGAACGACGGCGTGGCCGCCAAGTTCGGCAAGCAGTCGCCGTTCGACTTCGTCTTCCACGGCGGCTCCGGCTCCTCGGAGGAGGAGATCCGCACCGCGCTGGAGAACGGCGTCGTGAAGATGAACATCGACACGGACACCCAGTACGCCTTCACCCGTCCGGTCGCCGACCACATGTTCCGTCACTACGACGGTGTGCTGAAGGTCGACGGCGAGGTCGGTGACAAGAAGCAGTACGACCCGCGCACCTGGGGCAAGCTGGCCGAGGCGGGCATGGCGGGGCGCGTCGTCGTCGCCGCGAACAACCTGCGGTCGGCGGGCAACAAGATGAAGTGACCCTCCCGTGGTCCCCATAGGGGGCCCGGCACCCTGTTCGCAGGGGCCGGGCCCCCTACGCGTATCCGGGGTATACCTGAGGGCATGCCCGATGTCCGGCTGGCCTCCACCAAGGGCCGGTGGATCCTGCTGACCACCGTGCTCGGCTCCAGCATGGCCCTGCTGGACTCGACGGTCGTGAACGTGGCGCTGCCGCGCATCGGCCGCGACCTCGACGCGAGCCTGGCGGCGCTGCAGTGGACGGTCAACGCGTACATGCTGACGCTGGCCGGGCTGATCCTGCTGGGCGGTTCGCTGGGGGACCGGTACGGGCGCCGGAGGGTGTTCGTCATCGGGGTGGTGTGGTTCGCGGCGGCCTCCCTGGTGTGCGGTCTCGCGCCGGACCCGAACGTGCTGATCCTCGCGCGGGCCCTGCAGGGGGTGGGCGGGGCGCTGCTCACGCCGGGCTCGCTCGCGCTGATCCAGGCGTCCTTCCATCCCGACGACCGCAGCCGGGCGGTGGGGCTGTGGTCCGGGTTCGGCGGGGTCGGCGCCGCCATCGGGCCGTTCCTCGGCGGCTGGCTGGTGGAGGGGCCGGGCTGGCGGTGGGTGTTCCTGCTGAACGTGCCGGTGGCGCTGATCTGCGTACCGGTGGCGCTGCGGCACGTACCGGAGTCGGACGCGGGGCCGGCGCACGGGCGGTTCGACGTCCTCGGCGCGGCGCTCGGCGCGGTGTCGCTGGCGCTGCTGACGTACGCGCTGATCGAGGCGCGGTCGGGGTCCGTCGCGGTGATCGTGACGGCGGTGGCGGGCGTGGCGGCGGCGGTTGCCTTCGTGTACGTCGAGCGGCACCGGCCGGATCCGATGCTGCCGCCGGCCATCTTCGCCTCACGGCAGTTCACGGCGGTCAACCTGGTCACGCTGTGCGTGTACGCCGCGTTCGGCGGCTTCTTCTTCCTCACCGCGCTGCAGCTCCAGGTGGTGGCGGGCTACTCACCGCTGGGCGCCGGTACGGCCCTGCTGCCGCCCACGATCCTGATGCTGCTGTTCTCGTCCCGCTCGGGTGCCCTGGCGGACCGCACGGGCCCCCGCCTGCCGCTGACCGTGGGCCCGCTGCTCTGCGCGGCCGCGATGCTGCTGATGCTGCGAGTGGGCCCGGACGCGAACTACCTGGCGGACGTGCTGCCGGCGCTCCTGGTCATGGGCGCGGGCATGGTCACCCTGGTGGCGCCCCTGACGGCGACGGTCCTGGCCTCGGTGGACACCGCCCGCGCGGGCCTGGCGAGCGGCATCAACAACGCGGCGGCACGGGTGGCGGGCCTGGTGGCGGTGGCCGCCCTCCCCCTGCTGACCGGCATGGGCCCGGACGCCTACCGCTCCCCGCCGGCCTTCGACGCGTCCTTCGACAAGGCGATGCCGATCTGCGCGGCGGTCCTGGTGGCCGGCTCGGTCCTCGCCTTCACCCTGATCCGCCATCGCCCCACCCCGGACTGCCCCCACCCGGAGTGCAGGACGCACTGCAGCCTGACGGCTCCGCCGCTGGAGCAGGGGACGGTCGGCCGGGAGGCGTGACTCCCGGCCGACCGGACACGAGTCAGCGCTTCAGCTCCTCGTAGGCTTCCTCGCTGCTGTCCTGCAGGAACTGCCAGCAGCGGTCGCCCTCTTCCTTCTCGTCGATCGCGTCGGCCGCGCGGGCGAGGGCCGCGAGGCAGCGGAGGAAGCCGCGGTTGGCGCGGTGGTCCCAGGGGATGGGGCCGTGGCCCTTCCAGCCGGCGCGGCGCAGGGCGTCGAGGCCGCGGTGGTAGCCGGTGCGGGCGTAGGCGTACGACTCGACCACGCGGCCGGCCTCGAAGGCGTCGTCGGCGAGCATGGCCCAGGCGAGGGAGAACGTGGGGTACTTCGCCACGACCTCGGCCGGGGACCGGGAGTCCTCGCCCAGCAGGCGGTACGCCTCTTCGTTCTCGGGCAGGCGGGTCGGGTCCGGGCCGCCGAACAGGTTCTTGTGCGTAGTCATGGCTGAAGTCTGCCACTACGGGACGGACCCCGACCGGGCTCCGGGAGGCGTTCGTAGACGGTCACCCTGCGGCCGCGTACGGTCTCGTCCGCGACCGGTGTGAAGTACGCGCGCAGCGCGGCCTTCTTGGCCTTGTCCCGGCGGGCCGAGGCCGGCTTCGCCACGTCCGGCGCGTCCGTGACCAGCACGATCCGGGCGCAGTGCGGGATCGCGGTGGCGATGCGCCCGGGGGTCGCCTCCACGCCCTTCAGGGTCCCGGAGGCCACCGGGGACTCGGCCAGGGCTATGTCCCGCAGGCCGGTGAAGGCACCGGGGGAGACCAGAGCGGTGTCGCGGCGGGCGGCCGGGATGAAGAGGACGGCGTCGCCGGGGCGCTTCAGGTGGTGGACACGGTCGGCCGCCGCCAGTACGTCGTCCACGCGGCTCTCGGGGGAGCGTCTGGCCAGGGAGTAGGGGAGGAGCGCCGCCGTCGCCGCCAGCAGGGCCAGCGGAAGGATCAGCGTCGCCGCGCGCAGGAAGCGGGGGCGGGCCGCGTGGACCGCCGTGGCCAGTGCGGTGCCGATGAGTAGGGCGAGGCCGAGGTGGCCGAAGAGGATGTAACGGTCGAGGAACAGGGGCTTGAACAGGGATACCGCTGCCAGGACGACGAGCGGGACGGCCAGCAGGGGCAGCGCCACCGCCGTCACCGAGGGGGCGCCCGGCCGGGGGCGGTCCAGCAGGGCCCCCAGGGTGCCGATCGCCAGCAGGATCGCCGGGCCGATCAGCATGTGCCAGGTCAGGGGCGGTATCCAGGAGATCTGTTCGGACTGGCGCAGGCTGAAGAGGATCAGCGGTGCCGTCCCCGCCACGGCGACCGCCGAAACCGCCGCCCAGCGAGCCCACGTGCCCGGTCGGGCCCGCACCCGGCACAGCGTCACCGCGTGCGCGGCCAGTACCAGCAGGGAGAGCCAGTTCAGCAGCCCGCACAGCAGGACCGTCACGCCGTACGCCGCCCAGCGCCAGGGAGCGGGCCGCTCCAGCAGCCCCACCAGCAGCAGCGTCGACACCGCCGCACCCGCCATGACCAGCGCGTACGGCCGCCCCTCCTGGAGGTGGAACTGCACGGCGGGCAGCAGCCCGAGGGCCAGTCCCGCGCCCAGCCCGGCCCGGTTCCCGGCCAGCCGCTGCCCGATGGCCGTCACGCAGGCCGCCGCCACCGCCATGGCCAGCACGGAGGGCAGCCGGAGTGCCGTGGTGCCGGGGCCGAAGCAGGTGAAGACGGCGTGCATCAGCAGGTAGTACAGGCCGTGCACGGCGTCGACCTGGCCGAGCAGGTGCCAGATGTCGGCGGTGGAGCGCCGGGCCACCTGCCAGGTCGCCGCCTCGTCCCGCCACACGCTGTGCTCCCGCGACAGCCCCCACAGCCCGAGGCCCATGGTCCACAGCGCCGGGAGCACCCACAGGCCCCCGTGCCCGGCGTTCCGTACGGGAACCCCCGTAAGTCTCGTGCGGACCTCCAGCGAGGTCACGACCCCGCCCCCGCAAAAGCGCACAGCACAGCCCGCACCCCTCCCCCGATACGCGCGAGCCCGCACTCCCCCGTGCCCCCATGACACCGACCGGCACTCACGCCCCCGCCCGCGACCCTAGGTGATCTCATTCAGGAAGAGAACGGTCTCTTACGGTCAACAAGCCGCCCCGCCACGGCCTGCAGGCCCGCCCCGCCACGCCGGGCAAGCCGCCCCGCCAAGCCCAGCAGGCCCGCCCCGCCACGGTCTGCGGGCCCCCCGCCAAGGCCGGCGCAGCGTCCCGCCTTGCCGTATCCCATGCGATTGCGGAGGATTCCCGTTGGGGACCGGGGCCCCCGTGCCGGCATCGGCAGGGGCGGACCGCTACCCGGAGTTGCTACAGGAGACAGCGATGTCCCACCAGGCTCACCCCCCTTCCCAGGCCGCCGAAGAGGCCGCTGAGCCCGAGACCCCGCATCTCGACTTCGCCGGTACGACGCCGTACGAGGACTACGTCCGGGCCGACGTGCTCACCCACCTCCAGCACACCCTCTCCGACGACCCCGGAGAGATGGTCTTCCTGGTCACGACCCAGGTGATGGAGCTGTGGTTCACGGTGATCACGCACGAGTGGGAGACGGCCGCGAAGGCGCTCCGCTCGGACGACGTGCCCACCGCCGTGGCCGCGCTGAAACGTTCCGTACGGGAGCTGGACGCGCTCAACGCCTCCTGGCGCCCGCTGGCCCAGCTCACCCCGGCGCAGTTCAACTCGTACCGCTCCGCCCTCGGGGAGGGCTCGGGGTTCCAGTCGGCGATGTACCGCCGCATGGAGTTCCTGCTCGGCGAGAAGTCCGCGTCGATGCTCGTCCCGCACCGGGGTACCCCGCGCACGTACGCCGAGCTGGAGAAGGCGCTGTGCGAGCCGAGTCTGTACGACGAGGCGGTACGCCTCCTCGCCCGCCGGGGCCACGCCATCCCGGACGAGGTGCTGCAGCGGGACGTGTCCCAGCGGTACGAGCCCGCCGACGCGGTCGAGGCGGCCTGGACGGCCGTCTACTCCGGTGACCCCGACGCCGACCTCGCCCGGCTCGGCGAGGCGCTGACGAACGTCGCCGAGCTGGTGTGGCGATGGCGCAACGACCATCTGGTGGCGACCCGCCGCGCGATGGGCGCCAAGGCCGGCACCGGTGGCTCGGCCGGAGTGGCCTGGCTGGAGAAGCGGGCCCGCAAGAACGTGTTCCCCGAGCTGTGGACGGCGAGGTCCCATGTCTGACCGTACGGAAGCGGCGCTGCGCGCCGAGGAGTTGGACGCGGCCGACGAGCTGGCCGGGCTGCGTGACCGGTTCGTCCTCGACGAGGGCGTGTACCTGGACGGCAACTCGCTCGGCGCGCTCCCCGCGCACGTCCCCGACCGGATGCGGGACGTACTGGAGCGCCAGTGGGGCGAGTTGCGCATCCGCTCCTGGGACGAGTCCGGCTGGTGGACCGCGCCGGAGCGGATCGGGGACCGGATCGCACCCCTGATCGGCGCGGGGCCGGGACAGGTCGTCGTGGGCGACTCGACGAGTGTCAACGTCTACAAGGCACTGGTGGCCGCCGTCCGCATGGCGGGGGAGGGCCGGGACGAGATCCTGGTCGACGCGACGACGTTCCCGACGGACGGGTACATCGCCGAGTCGGCCGCGCGGATGACGGGCTGCGAGCTGCGCCCGCTGACCCCCGCCGAGATCCCGGCCGCCCTCGGCCCGCGCACGGCGGCGGTCCTGCTCAACCATGTCGACTACCGCACCGGCCGCCTGCACGACCTGCCCGCGCTGACGGCGGCCGTCCATGACGCCGGTGCGCCGGTCGTCTGGGACCTGTGCCACAGTGCGGGCGCGCTCCCGGTCGGGCTGGACGAGCACGGGGTGGACCTGGCCGTCGGCTGCACCTACAAGTACCTGAACGGCGGCCCCGGTTCGCCCGCGTACCTGTACGTCCGCGGCGATCTCCAGGACCGTTTCGACTCCCCCCTGCCGGGGTGGAACTCGCACGCCGAACCCTTCGGGATGAACCCCGAGTACACCCCGGTGCCGGGCGCGCGGCGCGGCCGGGTCGGCACGCCGGACATCCTGTCCATGCTGGCGCTCGAAGCGGCGCTAGAGGTGTGGGACGGGGTCTCGGTGGACGCCGTGCGGGCGAAGTCGCTGGCCCTGACGGACTTCTTCCTGGACTGCGTGCGCGCGTACACCGAGCCCGGCCGGGTGGAGTGCGTGACCCCGCTGCGGCACGAGGAGCGGGGCAGCCAGGTCGCGCTGCGCTGCGCGGACGCCGGTGAGGTGATGAAGCGGCTGATCGACCGGGGCGTGGTGGGCGACTTCCGCCACCCGGACGTGCTCCGCTTCGGCTTCACCCCGCTGTACGTCGGTTTCGCGGACGCGGAGCGGGCGGCGCGGGTGCTCGGAGAAGTGCTGGCGTAGGCGCGGTAACGGTGCGCCGGGGGGCTGTGCGGAGGGACGAACTCCGCACAGCCCCCTTTTGCCTCACCCTGGGTGACATCCCCGTGTCCGCGCACGTCACGGGCCTGATACCGTCCCGGCCAACGGCCGAATCCCCACCCTGGCCCGGTCCGCCAAACCCCCTACGTAGCTGGAAGGTTGGAGCATGCCGGAGGACGCTAGCGCAGCCCGTGCCGCCGCCGAGGAGGAGTCGGCGTTCTCCCATCCGCCCGTCGACCCCGACGCGAGCGCCCCCTACGGGGACCACCCCGACCAGGTGATCGACTTCTACGCCCCGCGCACCGGGACGGCGGCCGCGCCGCTCGTCGTGGTGCTGCACGGCGGGGCGTGGCGGGCGCGGTACGACCGGCGGCACATCACGCCGTTCGCGGACTTCCTGGCGCGGCGCGGATTCGCCGTGGCGAACGTGGAGTACCGGCGTGGCGGGCCCGGCATCCCGGCGCAGAACACGGGCGCGGAACCCGCGTCCTCCGTACCCCCGGCGGGCCGCTGGCCGGAGACCTTCGACGACGTCGCCGCCGCGCTGGACGCACTGCCTGAGCTGGCCCGTGAGGCGCTGCCGAGTGCGGACGCCCGGCGCGTCGTCCTCACCGGGCACTCGGCGGGCGGGCACCTCGCGCTGTGGGCGGCGGCCCGGCATGTCCTGCCCGCCGACTCGCCCTGGCGCACCGATCGTCCGGCACCGCTGCGCGGGGTCGTCGCGCTGGCGCCGATCGCGGATCTGGGGATGGCGGCGAAGCTGGAGGTCTGCGACGGAGCGGCGGTGCAACTCCTGGGCGGACAGCACTCGTTCGCGGAGCGTCTTCCCTACGCGGACCCCGCGCTGCTCCTGCCCACCGGCATCGCCACGACCCTGGTCCAGGGGCGCGCCGACCTGGATGTCCCCCACGAGGTGGCGGAGTCGTACGCCGACGCCGCGGCGAGATCGGGCGAGGTCGTGGGGGTCACGCTGCTGGAGGACGTCGGCCACTTCCCGCTGATCGATCCGGCGGCGGACGCGGCGGCCGTCGTGGCGGAGGAGATCGCCCAACTGGCTTTCTGAGGCTATGCCTTGACCGGGTCGTCGCCGGGGCGCTTGACGAGGCGGTCGCCCACGGCCACGTCCTTCCATAGCCGGCGGCCGATGCGTACCTTCTTGGAGTCGCCGTCGCTCAGGCGGAGTTCGACGAAGTGGTACATGTTCGAGCCGTCGAGCATGCCGCGTGACTTGTCGGTGACGACGCCTTCCCAGGCGTCGTCCTGTCCGGGTTTGCGCGATTTGAACATGGGTCGAGTCTAGGAAGGCGAGGGGGCGCGCGGGCAGTGCCGAGGGGCACCTCCTGGGGATGACACATGTCATCTACCCCGGTGGTGCCGGCACGTACTAGCGTCCCCCCATGGGCACCACCTTCGACCCCTGGTCACCGGAGTTCCTCGCCGACCCCTACCCGGCCTACGCGGAGCTGCGGGCGCGCGGCCGGGTGATCCGGTACGAGCCGACGGACCAGTGGCTGGTGCCGCACCACGCCGACGTCTCGGCGCTGCTGCGGGACCGCAGGCTGGGGCGTACGTACCAGCACCGGTTCACGCACGAGGAGTTCGGCCGGACCGCGCCGCCGCCGGAGCACGAGCCGTTCCACACGCTCAACGACCACGGCATGCTCGACCTGGAGCCCCCGGACCACACCCGCATCCGGCGCCTGGTCTCCAAGGCGTTCACCCCGCGCACGGTGGAGCGGCTGCGGGGGTATGTGCACGGCCTGGCCGACGAGTTGGTGGGCGACCTGGTCGCGGCGGGCGGCGGCGACCTGCTGGCGGACGTGGCGGAACCGCTGCCCGTCGCGGTGATCGCGGAACTGCTGGGCATCCCCGAGGCGGACCGGGCGCCGCTGCGGCCCTGGTCGGCGGACATCTGCGGGATGTACGAGCTGAACCCGTCCCCGGAGACGGCGCGGCGGGCGGTACGGGCGTCGGTGGAGTTCTCGGAGTACCTGCGGACCCTGATCGCCGCGCGCCGCGCCGAACCCGCCGACGACCTGATCTCGGCGCTGATCGCCGCCCACGACGAGGGCGACCGCCTCACCGGGCAGGAGATGATCTCCACGGCGGTGCTCCTCCTCAACGCCGGTCACGAGGCGACGGTCAACGCCACGGTGAACGGCTGGCACGCCCTCTTCGAGCACCCCGCCCAACTGGCCGCCCTGCGCGCCGACCACACCCTGGTCCCCACGGCGGTCGAGGAGCTGCTCCGCTACGACACGCCTCTCCAGCTCTTCGAGCGCTGGGTCCTGGACGACATCGAACTGGCGGGCACCACGATTCCCCGGGGCGCCGAACTGGCCCTCCTCTTCGGCTCGGCCAACCACGACGAGACGGTCTTCGACGACCCGACGAGCCTCGACCTGTCGCGCGGGGACAACCCGCACATCTCCTTCAGCGCGGGCATCCACTACTGCATCGGCGCCCCGCTGGCCCGCCTGGAGCTGGGAGCCTCCATGAAGGCGCTGCTGCGGCGGGCCCCCACCCTGACCCTGGCGGCGGAGCCGCTGCGCAAGCCGGGGTTCGTGATGCGGGGTCTTGAGGAGCTGAAGGTGACCGTCGCCTGACGGCGGCGGCCTCAAGTTACGCTCCCGGTAAGCGGATTCCCGGAAGCGAGTGGTGAGGCGGACGATGGTCAGGGAGCTTTACGAGGTCCGGCTGCCGGACGCCGAGGACGCACCCCTCCCGCTCACCGACGACGAGGAACGGCGTTACCGGGAGCTCCTGTTCAGGGAGCTCGGCAACGAGATCTCCGAGCGGGGCTGGGTGCGGTATCCGGCTCACACCCCGCAGGAGCGGCGCCGGCTGGTCGAGGTGGCCGGGCGGCTCGGGGAGTACTGGGGGCAGCGGGTGTTCGTGGAGGCCGAGGACGTGACCCGGCTGCGGCTCTGCCTGGCCGGGTACGAGACGGCACCCGGCGTGCTTCCCCAGGTCGCTCCGCGGCCTACGCCACACCGACCTTGATGTTCCCGCCCCCGGTGCGGATGGTCACGTGGTGCGGGGAGGAGGGGTCGGTGGGGACCGAGATGTCGCTCCGGCCGCCGTCCGTCGTGGCCTTCACCGTGTAGGGGGTGCGGGGGAGGCTCACCGTCACGTTCCCGCCGCCCGTCTCGGCGTCCAGGGCCGACGGGGGCCTGGTCAGGGCCGCTTCGATGTTGCCGCCGTCCGTGCGGGCGGAGAGGTTCTTCGGGGCCGCGTCGGTGACGTGTACGTTGCCCCCGCCCGTGCGCGCCTTCATGTCCCCGTCCACGTTCCGGACGGTGATGTTGCCGCCCTCCGTGTCCAGGGTCAGGGTCGCGCCGGGAGGCACGGACACCGTGTAGCTCACGCCGCAGTCGTCGCAGCTCGGGGCGGTCAGGGTGAGGCGGCCGTCGCTCACGGAGTGCTCGGTGCGGGGCTTGTCGTGGGCGTAACGGATCTTCTCCGTGACCCGCGCGCCGGGCCCGTCTCCGGCGAGCACGTCGATGTCGCCGCCCTTCGTCGTGACGCTCAGCGCGCTGACCTTCGCGTCGACCCCGTACTGCGAGGTCGACGACTTGTCCTGCACGGCACACCCCCCGAGCGCGCCCCCCACCAGGACCGCGGCCCCCAAGGCCATGAGCAGACGGCGTCCGGGCAAGGTACGGGTCGGCTTGGCGTGCATGTTTCCCCCTCGGCTCCACCGGCACCGCGCACCGGCTTCCCACAGGTAGCAGGTGCCGGCCGTCGCCGAGGTGGAACGGCTTGATCCCGGCGCAGGAACGACGCGAACCGGACAGCCGAGCCGTGCCTGCGTGCTGCGGTGCCGTCCCATACCCAGCCCCGCGAACTCGTCCCCGCTCACGCCCACGCTCGGGTTTGCCGGCGGCGCCTGACCCCCTACGCCGGCACCACCAACCCCCAGGCCCCCTCCGCCACCCGCCAGGTCCTCCGCCGTACCGGGCCGGAGGTCTCCGCGTCGGCCCGGTAGTGGAAGTCCTCCCCCGTCACCGTGACCGTGCGGCCGCAGGAGCGGAGGGTGGAGGCTTCGGCGCCCAGGGACACCGGGCGGATCTCCACCTCCGCGACGCCCCGCGTCCCCGGTGTCACCGACACCGACTCCACCGGGCGGTCCAGGTCGATCACCGTGACGCCGTCGACCTCGACCCGGAGCCGGGCGGGCCGGACGGCGAGGGTGCGGACCAGGGTGCGCAGCCAGGGGCGGGCGCCCACGCCCACCGGCTCGGCGGGGACGGACGCGGGAGGTATGCCCAGCGAGCCGAGCACGACGCCGTCGCTGTCGTCCACCAGCAGGTCCAGCCGCCGGGACACCCCGTCCAGCACCGCCCGCGCGGAGGCGACCGGTCCGCCGGGCACCCCCAGCGAGCGGGCCAGGCCGGCGGAGCCGACCGGCACCACCGACAGCGCGCATCCGGCCAGCTCGCGGTTGCGGTGCAGCAGCCCGACCGCTCGCACGAGTGCTCGGTCGTCGCCGATCACCACCGGCCGCCGGGACCCCCGCCGCCCGAGCGCGCGGGCGAATTCCTCCGGCCCGTCCGGCAGGCACACCTTGGCCGCCGCACCCGCGCTGAGCACGTCTTTCGCTATCCGCACGGACTCCCCGTCCGTGTGCCTGGCCGCCGGATCGATGATCACAAGGAGCTGATCGGACGTCGCGGAAGTCGCCACCTCGGTCCTGCCTCGCTTCCTCGGGTAGCATCTTTGTGCAAGAGCCCCTTGCGCTATTGCGCCAGGGGCTTCGTCTATTCCGGGGCATCCGGTCCGACGGTCGTGCGGCCAAAGGCGGTCGCGGTGGTAAGCGGCGTACGCCCACACCCCGACCATGGACATGCCCCGCCCGGAAGGGGTGTACGCGCGTGCCCGCACTTGTGCTGCTCGGTGCTCAGTGGGGTGACGAAGGCAAGGGGAAGGCTACCGACCTGCTCGGTGGCTCGGTGGACTATGTAGTGCGCTATCAGGGCGGCAACAACGCCGGCCACACGGTCGTCGTGGGCGACCAGAAGTACGCGCTCCACCTCCTCCCTTCCGGAATCCTCTCCCCAAGCTGTACGCCGGTCATCGGCAACGGTGTCGTCGTCGACCCGTCGGTCCTGCTCTCCGAGCTGAGCGGTCTGAACGAGCGCGGCGTCGACACGTCGAAGCTCCTGCTCAGCGGAAACGCGCACATCATCACGCCGTACCACGTCAGCATGGACAAGGTGGCGGAGCGTTTCCTCGGCAAGCGCAAGATCGGCACGACCGGCCGGGGCATCGGCCCGACCTACGCGGACAAGATCAACCGCGTCGGCATCCGGGTCCAGGACCTCTACGACGAGTCGATCCTCGAGCAGAAGGTGGAGGCCGCGCTCGACGTCAAGAACCAGGTCCTCACCAAGCTGTACAACCGCCGCGCCATCGCCGCCGACCAGGTGGTCGAGGAGCTGCTGGGCTACGCGGAGAAGCTGAGGCCGTACGTCGCCGACACCGTCCTGGTCCTGAACCAGGCGCTCGAGGACGACAAGGTCGTGCTGTTCGAGGGCGGTCAGGGCACCCTGCTCGACATCGACCACGGCACGTACCCCTTCGTCACCTCCTCCAACCCGACCGCCGGCGGTGCCTGCACCGGCGCGGGTGTCGGCCCGACGAAGATCAGCCGCGTCATCGGCATCCTCAAGGCGTACACCACCCGTGTCGGCGCCGGTCCGTTCCCGACCGAGCTGTTCGACGAGGACGGCGAGGCGCTGCGCCGCATCGGTGGCGAGCGCGGTGTCACCACCGGCCGGGACCGCCGCTGTGGCTGGTTCGACGCGGTGATCGCCCGCTACGCGACCCGCGTCAACGGCCTCACCGACTTCTTCCTCACCAAGCTGGACGTGCTGACCGGCTGGGAGGAGATCCCGGTGTGCGTCGCGTACGAGATCGACGGCAAGCGCGTCGAGGAACTCCCGTACTCGCAGACCGACTTCCACCACGCGAAGCCGATCTACGAGACCCTGCCCGGCTGGTCCGAGGACATCACCAAGGCGAAGTCCTTCTCCGACCTGCCGAAGAACGCGCAGAACTACGTGAAGGCGCTGGAGGAGATGTCCGGCGCCCCGATCTCCGCGATCGGCGTGGGTCCGGGCCGGGACGAGACGATCGAGATCAACTCGTTCCTGTAGGCCGCACGCTCCGCACGGGTACGCCCGCCGGTCCGCCCTATGGGCGCGCTCGGCGGGCGTTCCGCTGTCCGGCGCGGTGCAATCTCTTCCATGAGCGGCGACCGGAACACCTGCGGAGGGCCCTACGGCGAGGGGTCCGGGTGCGGGGACCCCGTGGTGTTCGAGGTCGGTCGGTACAACCGGCCGCCGCTGCTGGTGTGCCCGCTGCATCTCGGCCCGTCCCTGCTGGTGGGGACGGGCGTCCTGTGGCCGCCGGTGATCAGCCTCGTCGGACGTCCGTGAGAGGCGCTCGCACGGCCGTGCCGAGGATCAACTGAAGACGATCATCGAGCCCTGGGCGAGGGAGCGGGTGGCGGCGGCGTGCAGGCCCAGCCAGACGTGCCGTTCACGGGCGAAGGGGCTCGGGTCGTACGGCGCGGGCACCGCGGGCTCCTCCAGCTCGGTGGGTGCCGAGGGGGGCGTCGGGGCGGCGGGCGGGTTGGCCGGATCGATGCCGATGGCCGGGGCGACCTGCTCCAGCTCGCGCAGCAGGGCGTGCGAGGAGCCCAAAGGGCCCCCTCCGGCGAGGAGTTCGTCGTTGGAGAGGGGCGCGGGGAAGTCGAGGGGGACGTAGGCGCCGGCGTGGTCGTAGTGCCAGACCAGGTGGGACTGCTGGGCGGTGGACTCGAACATCTCCAGCAACTGCTCGTAGTCCCCGCCGAGTTCGCCGACGGGCGTCACGGGGAGGCCGCAGAGCTGGAGGAGGTGCGCGCGGCGCAGGAAGTGCAGGGCGTCGTAGTCGAATCCCGCCACGGGGGCGACCTCGCCGTTGAGTCCCGGCATGTACTGGTAGACCGGGACCGGGGGGAGCCCGGCGGCGGACAACGCGTTGTTGTACACCGCGAGTTCCTCGGCGAACGGGTTGTCCGGCGTGTGGCACAGCACGTCCACGAGCGGCACCAGCCACAGGTCACAGGCCAAGGAAAACTCCTCGCATCGTCGCGCGCGAGCGGTCCCCTCGCACAGCGGGTGGACAAGGAAGCGTAGTCCGTGCGGCGCACGGGGTCGCCCTTCGGGGAGCGCCGGGGTGCGCGGGGGCTACTCTCCGGCCAGTTCCTCGACCATTTCCAGGGCGTGGGCGTTGGCCGCGGCGACGATCGCGCGGGCGCCCTCGGGGTCGTGGCGGGACAGGGCGTCGACCAGGTCTATGTGGCCGGCCCACAGGCGGCCGCGGGCCTCGGGGAGGCGGCGGAGGTGCTGGACCGCGCAGACCCAGGAGCGGACGCGGAGGCGGTGCAGGAACTCGGCGAGGTAGGGGTTGCCGAACAGCACGCTCAGCTCGCGCCAGAAACGGAGGTCGTAGCCGATGAGGACGGTGAGGTCCCCGGCCGCGTTCGCCCGCTGCGCCTCCTCGCCCCGGCGCCGTACGGTCGCCAGCGCGGCTGCGGTGTCCGGGTCGTCCGGGGTGGCGAAGGCGGAGTGCCCCTGGCTGAGGACGCGGAACATGCCCTCGGTGACCAGTGAACGGGCCTCGATCATGCCCCGGTAGTCGTCCAGGGAGTACTCCGGGACCCGGAATCCCCGGTGGTGGTCGGCCTCCAGCAGGGCCTGCGCGGACAGGTCGACCAGGGCCTCCCGCACGGGCGTCGCGGACACCCCGTACTGGTCGGCTATCTCCTTGACGGTGAACGCCCGCCCCGGCAGCAGTCGCCCGGCCAGCACCTCGTCACGCAGCGCGTCGGCGATCTGCTGCCGCAAGGTACTGCGCGTCACAGCGCCGTAGCCGGGCATCGTCCCGGAGTCTCCTCACACGAATGGGGCCGGTCTCGTACGCACGTGCCTATTTCCACTACCCCTTACGAGCACGTCACCTTACGCGTTCACCCCTGCCGGGCATCAGCCCCGGTGCCCTTTATGTGCGGAGGTCCTGTGTGAGGCCGTCGATCATCAGGCCCACGGTGAAGTCGAAGCGGTCGTGGCCCGCGCCCGCGGTCAGCTCGGCCGCGTGCCGGATGGTGTGCGGGAAGGTCTCGGCGGGCAGCGCGGTGAAGCGGCGTACCAGTTCGTCCCGGTCGGCCGGCCAGACCGCGTCGCCCTGCTCGGACCTGCGGTGCGCGACGGAGAGTTCGAGACAGTAGGCGGCCACGTAGAGCAGCAGCGCGTCGATGGCCCAGGCGGCCCGCTGCGGGGCGATGCCGCCCGCCAGGAGGACCGCGAGCATGCCCTCGCCGACCCGCACGGTCTCCAGGTCGGTCGGCGCCATGGCGAGCGCGGCGCCGGAGATGCCGGGGTACTTCAGGTACTGGTCGCGCAACTGCTCGCACACGGCCCGGATCTGCTCCCGCCAGGCCGCCGGGTCGGGCTCGGGGAGGGCGAGCCTCGCGCACAGGCGGCCGATGAGCAGCTCGTCCAGGTCGGCCTTGTTGACCACGTGGGCGTAGAGCGAGGCGGGGCCGGTGTCGAGCGCGGCGGACAGCCGCCGCATGGTCAGGGCTTCGTAGCCCTCCGTGGCGATGATGCCGAGCGCGGTGTCGACCACCTGCTCCACGGTGATCGGGTCCTTGCGGCGCCGGGGCCTGGCCCCGGCTTCGGTGGGCGGCGGCTGGTGGCGTGCCGCGCGGCGCTCTCTCGCGTTCACAGGGACACTATAACTTGACACGAACGCTGTTCGTACATAGAACGCTGTTCGTGGACAGGGATCCGGATGTGGAAGTGACCGTGGTCGGCGCCGGGCCGGTGGGCCTGGTGCTCGCCGCCGAGCTGGCGCTCGCCGGGGTGTCGGTGCGGGTGCTGGAGCGGCGGGACGCGCCCGACCCGGCGATGAAGGCGCAGTCGGTCAACGTGCCGACGGCCGAGGCGCTGGACCGGCGCGGGCTGCTTCCCGCGGCCGAGGCGATCCAGCGCGAGACGCTGCGCCGGGTGGGCCCCTTCGGCGGCCCGTCCGCCGACGGCGTCCTCCGCTTCACCGGGCACTTCGCGGGCATGCCCCTCGACCCCGGCCTGGTCGACTGGTCCGACCCCGACCTGGCCGCGCACACCGCGGTGGAGGGGGCGCGGATGCTGCCCCAGCAGCGGTTGGAGGCGCTGCTCGCCGAGCACGCGGTCCGGCTCGGGGTCACCGTGCGGCGCGGGGTGGAGGTGACCGCGCTGGAGGACACCGGCGACGGTGTCCTCGTCGGCACCACGGCCGGCCCGCTGCGCACCGGCCGGCTGGTCGGCTGCGACGGCGGCCACAGCGCCGTACGCCGTCTCGCGGGCATCGCCTTCCCCGGCACCGCCCCGGAGATCACCGGCTACCAGGCGGTCGTGGACATCACTGACCCGGAGAAGCTGGCCGACGGCTGGTCGTGGTCGCCCCGAGGCGCCTACCGGTACGGCCCCCAGCCCGGCCGCGTCGCCACCGTCGAGTTCGACGGCGGCCCCGCCGACCGCTCGGCGCCGGTCACCCTCGACGACGTCCAGGCGAGCCTGCGCCGCGTCTCCGGCACGGACGTCACGCTGACCGCCCTGCGTGCCGCCCCGACCCGCTGGACCGACAACACCCGCCAGGCCGCGGCCTACCGCGCCGGCCGGGTCTTCCTCGCGGGCGACGCCGCCCACGTCCACCCGCCCTTCGGCGGCCAAGGGCTCAACCTGGGCGTCGGCGACGCGATGAACCTGGGCTGGAAGCTGGCGGCGGTGGTGCGCGGCCGTGCGCCGGAGGCCCTGCTCGACACCTACGAGACGGAGCGACGCCCGGCGGGCGCGTGGGTCCTCGACTGGACCCGCGCCCAGACGGGCCTCCTGCGCGGCGACCCGAAGTCGGCGGCGCTACGGGAGGTGATGGCGGGCCTGCTGGGGACGCGGGACGGGACGACGTACGCGGTGAAGGCGGTCTCCGGGGTGACCCAGCGGGTGGACCTGCCCGGAGACCACCCGCTGACCGGGCGGTACGTCCCTGACCTGCGTCTGAGCGACGGCTCCCGCCTGGCGGACCACGCGCACGACGGCGGGTTCCTGCTGCTGGACCGCACCCCCGAGGGGGCGTTCGCCGCGCGGGCGGCCGGCCGGGTGCGCGTGGTCAGGGACGACGGCACCGGGGTCACGGGGCTGCTGGTCCGGCCGGACGGGGTGGTGGCGTGGGCCTCCGACACCACCGACCCCGCCGGCCTGGAAGCGTCCCTCGGCCGGTGGGCCGGGGAAGGGCGCTGACCTGCCTCAGGCCGACGTCGTGTGCTCGTCCGCCACGGTCAGCGCGGCGTCCAGCGCGGCCAGGCCCTCCTTCAGCTCGGGCTCGGTGATGTTGCAGGGCGGGACCACGTGGGTGCGGTTCATGTTCACGAAGGGCCACAGGCCGTGCTTCTTCGCCGCCGCGGCGAAGGCCGCCATGGGGGCGTTGGCCTCCCCGGCGGCGTTGTAGGGGACCAGGGGCTCACGGGTCTCGCGGTCCTTGACGAGTTCCAGCGCCCAGAACATGCCCGTACCGCGCACCTCGCCCACGCTCGGGTGGCGCTCGGCCAGCGCGGCGAGCGAGGGGCCGAGCACGGTCTCGCCCAGGCGCTTGGCGTTCTCCACGATGCCCTCGCGGGCCATGACGCCGATCGTGGCGACGGCGGCCGCGCAGGCCAGCGGGTGCCCGGAGTACGTCAGGCCGCCGGGGTAGGGGCGCTTGGCGAACGTCTCCGCGATCGCCCCGGAGATGGCCACGCCGCCGAGGGGGACGTAACCCGAGTTCACGCCCTTGGCGAAGGTCATCAGGTCCGGGACCACCCCCGACAGGTCCGCCGCGAACCACTCGCCGGTCCGGCCGAACCCGGCCATCACCTCGTCCAGGACGAACACGATGCCGTGGCGGTCGCAGATCTCGCGGACCCCGGCGAGGTAACCCGGCGGCGGCACCATGATCCCGGCCGTGCCGGGGATCGTCTCCAGGACGACCGCCGCGATCGTGCCGGGCCCCTCGAAGCGGATCGTCGTCTCCAGGTGCTCCAGCGCCCGCTCGCACTCCTGCTCCTCCGTCTCCGCGTAGAAGCGGGAGCGGTACAGGAACGGCGCCCAGAAGTGCACCACGCCCGCGCTGCCGTTGTCGGAGGGCCAACGGCGCGGGTCGCCGGTGAGGTTGATCGCCTGCTGGGTGCCGCCGTGGTACGAGCGGTACGCCGACAGCACCTTGGGGCGGCCGGTGTGCAGCCGGGCCATCCGGGTCGCGTGCTCCACCGCGTCCGCGCCCGCGTTGGTGAAGAAGATCTTGTCCAGGTCGCCCGGCGTGCGCTCCGCGATCAGCCGCGCGGCCTCCGACCGCGCCTCCACCGCGAACGCCGGCGCGAACGTCGTCATCCGCCCCGCCTGCTCCTGGATCGCGGCGACGACCTCGGGGTGCTGGTAGCCGATGTTCGTGAACACCAGCCCGCTGGTGAAGTCCAGGTACCGCTTGCCGTCGTAGTCCCAGAAGTACGAGCCCTCCGCGCCCGCGACGGCCAGCGGGTCGATCAGGTCCTGCGCGGACCAGGAGTGGAACACGTGCGCCCGGTCGGCGGCCTTCACGGCGGCGCCGGTCTCGGGGTCGGGGGTGGGGGTCTGCTCCGGGTTCGGCTGAGGCGTCATGCCGGTGAGGGTAGGGGGTGGGGGCGGGCCCGCGACATCGGCGGTCTGTTGCGGGCGGGGGCGCGATGCGCGACAGGTTGTCGTGAGTGGGGGAGCCCGCGGCGGGGTGCGAGGTGTTACGGAACTGTGGGCGAGGAGGTGGGGGCTTGCCCCGTATGCCCGCACTATCCTCGGTCCGGGGGAGCGCGCTTCGGGGGAAGGCGGTTGCGGCATGCGGGAGTTGGAGCCGGGGGACCCCCGGCGGATCGGGGAGTACCGGCTGCTCGGGCGGCTCGGCTCGGGGGACATGGGGCACGTCTACCTGGCGCGGTCGGACCGGGGACGTGCCGTCGCCCTGAGGGTCGTACGGCCGCGTCTCGCCGAGCAGCGGGAGTTCCGGGCGCGGTTGCGCCGCGAGGTCGCCGCGGCCCGGCGGGTCGGCGGGGTGTGGACGGCGCCCGTGCTGGACGCCGACACCGAGGCGGAGCTGCCGTGGCTGGCCACCGGGTACGTCGCCGGGCCGAGCCTCGCGGACGTGGTCTCGCGGTACGGGGCGCTGCCCGAGCGGTCGGTGTGGGTGCTGGCGGGTGGGCTGGTGCGTGCGCTGCGGGACATCCACGCGGCGGGGATCGTCCACCGGGACCTCAAGCCGTCCAACGTGCTCATCACCATCGACGGGCCCCGGGTCATCGACTTCGGGATCGCGCGTACGGGGGCGCCTGGGAGCTCGCCGGAGTTCATGGCGCCGGAGCAGGTGCGCAGGGAGGCGGTCACGCCGGCGGGCGACGTGTTCTGCCTGGGGGCCGTGCTGGCGTACGCGGCGAGCGGGCGGCTGCCGTTCGGGGGTGCGGAGCGGGGGGCGCACGCGCTGATGTTCCGCATCGCGCAGGAGGCCCCGGATCTCACGGGGGTGCCGGAGGGGGTGGGGCCGGTGGTCCGGGCCTGCCTGCGCAAGGCGCCGTCCGCCCGGCCGTCCGTGGACGCGCTGCTGGAACGGGTCTCCCGGTACGGGGGTGCCGAGCCGTGGCTGCCCGGGGGGCTGGTGGCCCAGCTCGGGCGGCATGCGGTGGGTGTGCGGGGGGCGCCTGGCGCGGGGGCGGGCACCCGGCCTCCGGCCGGGTCTGAGTTCCCACCCGCACCGCCCGTGCGGCATTCGTCGTCGGGTGCGGGTGGCCCCGGTGGGGTGGATTCGCCGTCGGCGGGTGCGGGATCGGGGGCGGGCACCCGGCCTCCGGCCGGGTCCGGGTTCCCACCCGCACCGCCCGTGCGGGTTTCGTCGTCGGGTGCGGGTGGCCCCGGTGGGGTGGATTCGCCGTCGGCGGGTGCGGGATCGGGGGCGGGCACCCGGCCTCCGGCCGGGTCCGGGTGCCCACCCGCACCGCCCGTGCGGGTTTCGTCGTCGGGTGCGGGTGGCCCCGGTGGGGCGGGCTCGCCGTCGGCGGGTGCGGGATCGAGGGCGGGGGACGGGCCGTCGGCCGAATACGGGCCGGGTGCGGGGGACGGGACGTCGGCCGAATACGGGCCGGGTGCGGCGCCAGCGGGGTGTGGGGAGCATGCGGCCGTGGGGGATGGCGGGCTCTGGCCTGCGGTTTCCGCCGAGGGCGGGCCCTTCGGGCATCCGCAGCCGTATGCGCGGGTGTCCCCGGAGGGGGATGTGCGGGACCGGAGGTCGACGTGGTTGCTCGTCCTGGTCGCGCTGGTGGTCGTCCTGGGGGCCGGGGGGACCGTCCACACGCTGATGCGGGGTGGCGGGGTGTCGGACACGGCGACCGTCGTGCCCTCGTCGGGCGACGGCGCGGGGGACGTCCCGGCGGGGTACCTCGGTGACTGGGAAGCCCGTACCGACCGCGCGGACGGGTCCGGGACGCGGCGGCTCACCCTGACGCAGGGGCGGGTCGGGGAGCGCGTGCTCGCCCTGGTCGCGGACGGGGCCGACTACCACTGCGCCTTCGCCGCTGACCTGGCCCGAAAGCCGGGCGCGGACGGGACGTTAAGGCTTACCGCCGCCACGGTCACCTCCGGCGCTCCCCTCTCCTCCTGCGCTCCGGGCGCCCCCACGGTCCTCACCCTCCTCCCGGACGGCCGCCTGGAGCGAGCCGAGTCCGCCGGGTCGGAATCCCTGACCTACACCCGGCGCCCCGGCTAGAGGAGGCCCGGCCGCTACCGGGGGTCCGGGGGTCTTTGGCGGGGCATGTTGGGGCGGGTGCCCGGGGGTGGGGACAGGTACCGGGACACGGGGGTGGCGGGCTCCGGGCGGGCGGGCCGGGCGGGCGGGGGCGAGGACACCGGGGGTCGGCCCTTGCGGAACTCCTGCATCCAGTCCGCCGTCTCCGTACGGACCAGCTCCGTCATGTCCTCCGAGAAGCGGCGCAGAATGCCCAGGCACCGCTCCGCCGCCTCCCCCGCGGTTCCCTCGGCGGGACCCAGCACCTCACGCGCGCTCTCCGACGCCCAGTCGAACTGCAGCGCCTGCAGGCGCCGTTGGACGGCCTGGGCCGTACCCATGTCCCGCATCCACCCCGAGGTCAGCCCGAAGCAGCGGTCCGCACCGGCGCACGCCGCTCCCAGCAGCAGCGCCAGGTAACCCCACGGCGCGCAGCCCGACACCGCGCCGGTCGCGTCCAGCAGGGGCAACGACGCCCCTACGACCACCCCCGCCGCCGTACCGCCCCGCAGGGCCCGTGCCGCCCGGCGACGCCACACCCGGTCCGCGAGGTACCAGTCGGCCGTACGCAGCGCCCCTCGCTCCACCCACCGGTACAACTCGTCCAGCCGCTCCGCGGGCTCCCCCCAGTCCCCGAGCGGCAGGGCCCGCCCCACCAGATCCCCCGCGAGCGGCCCGCCCACGTCCCGCTCGCCGCGCCGGGGTCTGCTCACCACCTGATCGTCCTGCTGCCCGTCCCGGTCGTCCGGCTCTGGACCGTCCCAGTCCCGGTCGTCGTCCAGCCGTGGTCCATCCATGTCCCGGTCGTCCCGCCCTGGTCCGTCCTTGCCCAAGTCATCCCCCCGCACTCCGCCCCGCCCGGGGCCGTCCCGCCGTGGTCCACCTCGGCCGGGGCCGTCCCGCTGGGGCCCGCCCACATCCAGGTTGCCTCGCCGTGGTCCTGCTCGGCCGGGGTCGTCCTGCTGGGGTTCGCCCACATCCAGGTCGCCTCGCTGTGGTCCTGCTCGGCCGGGGTCGTCCTGCTGGGGTCCGCCCACATCCAGGCCGTCCCGCCGTGGTCCGTCCCGGCCCAGGTCGTCGTGCCGGGAGCCGTCCGAGCCGCTCGTCCGGCTTTCGTCCGCACCCCGGTTCCCCGATGGCACCCCGTCCGTACCGAGCCCGCCCGGCCACACCCCGCCCCCACCTGAGCCGCCCGGCCGCGCCTCGCCGGTGCTCCGGTCCCCCTGCCGGGAGCCCTCCGCACAGGAACCGCCCTGCCAAGGGCCACCCCCGCTGGGACAGCCCGGCCGAGCCTCGTCCGTACTCCAGCCGGCCTGTCGTGAGCCGTTCGTACCCGGACCGCCAGGCTCAGTCTCGTCCGTACCCCGGCCGCGCGGCCCAGACCTGCCCACATCCCGGCCGCCCGGCCCAGACCCGCCCGCACTCGTATCGCCCGCATCCCAGCCGCCCGGCCGCGCCCTGCCCGCACCCCGATCGCCCGCCCCGGCCCCATCCGCATCCGATCCGCCCCGCCGAGCCCCGTCCGCCCCGGCCCGTTCCGCCCCCGGCTCGCCCGGAGGGGCGGGCTGCTTCTTCGGCTGACCCACCCGGCACTCCCTACTGAACGTGAACACCGACCGCGTACGGGAGCCTGAGCCCGTGGCGGTGCGAAGCATCCTTCCTACCGCTAGACGGGTGGCGGGGAGCCGGGTTCGGGGGGCATGACGCCCGTAAGGGGGGCGTGATCAGGTAGGGGGCCGGGGCCGATCTCACCCGAAAGAGTGGTAGGGCGAGGGCCGCCCGGACCACGTAGGCTCGTGCCGAGCAGAGAACCAGTACAGAAGCGGCGCGCGAGAGACAGGAGACCCCCGTGATTCCCGGTGGCGGCCAGCCCGACATGCAGCAGTTGCTCCAGCAGGCCCAGAAGATGCAGCAGGACCTCCAGCGGGCCCAGGAGGAGCTGGCGAACACCGAGGTCGACGGCCAGGCGGGCGGCGGCCTGGTGCGGGCGACCGTGACCGGCTCCGGCGACCTGCGCGCGCTGAAGATCGACCCGAAGGCGGTGGACCCGGAGGACACCGAGACCCTCGCGGACCTCGTCGTCGCGGCCGTCCAGGCGGCCAACGAGAACGCGCAGGCACTCCAGCAGCAGAAGCTCGGCCCGCTGGCCGAGGGACTCGGCGGCGGCGGCATCCCCGGTCTGCCTTTCTGAGGCCGGGGCAACTACCGTACGTATCGCAAGGTCTTGAAGGAAAGGCAGTCCGTTGTACGAAGGCGTGGTCCAGGACCTCATCGACGAGCTGGGGCGGCTCCCCGGCGTCGGTCCCAAGAGCGCGCAGCGGATCGCCTTCCACGTCCTCCAGGCCGAGCCGACGGACGTCAAGCGGCTCGCCCAGGCCCTGCTGGAGGTCAAGGCCAAGGTCCGCTTCTGCGCGGCCTGCGGCAACGTCGCGCAGGAGGAGCTGTGCAACATCTGCCGCGACCCGCGCCGCGACCTCTCGGTCATCTGCGTGGTCGAGGAGCCCAAGGACGTCGTGGCCATCGAGCGCACCCGTGAGTTCCGGGGCCGCTACCACGTCCTGGGCGGCGCCATCAGCCCCATCGAGGGCGTCGGCCCGGACGACCTGCGGATCAGGGAACTCCTGGCCCGCCTCGCCGACGGCACCGTCACGGAGCTGATCCTCGCCACCGACCCCAATCTCGAAGGCGAGGCCACGGCGACGTACCTCGCCCGCATGATCAAGCCCATGGGTCTGAAGGTCACCCGCCTGGCCAGCGGCCTCCCGGTCGGCGGGGACCTGGAATACGCGGACGAGGTCACCCTCGGCCGCGCCTTCGAGGGGAGACGACTCCTAGATGTCTGACGCCACGCTGCACGCCACCGCGCAGAACCCGGACGACTTCGCGGTCCAGATCGCCGACCAGGTCGAGAGCTTCCTGGTCGCCGTCACCGAGGTCGCCAAGGGGGACGAGCCCGGTTCCACCGTGCCCTTCCTGCTGCTGGAGGTCTCCCAGTTGCTGCTGGCCGGCGGCCGCCTGGGCGCGCACGAGGACTTCGTCCCCGACGAGCGCTACGAGCCCGACCCCGGCCCCGAGCCGGACGCGGACGGCCTGCGCGAGAACCTGGCCCGCCTGCTGGACCCGGTCGACGTCTACTCCGAGGTCTTCGACCCGTACGCGCCCCGCACCGCCCCCGTGGCGGCCCGGATCTCCGACGACCTCGCGGACGTCATCACCGACCTGCGCCACGGCATGGTCCACTACCGCGCGGGCCGCACCGCCGAGGCCATGTGGTGGTGGCAGTTCTCCTACTTCTCCAACTGGGGCCCCACCGCCTCCGCCGTGCTGCGCGCCCTGCAGTCCGTCCTGATCCACGTCCGCCTGAACCAGCCCCTGGAGGAGCTGGACGGCCTCGACACCGACCAGGACCTGGGCGACGAGGCGCTGGAGGTGGAGGCCGGACGCGTCATGGCCGAGGAGATCGGCACGCCCCTCGGTATCCGCCAGGTGCACCAGGGCCTGTGACGCGGGGCACTTTCCGCGTGGTCCGCGTACCGCTGGGCAGGTTCGGGACCGGGCGTACGACGTCTCACCATGCGGGAGCGCGATGGTGGATTTCGGACGCTCGATAGACTGAGCCGACACAAACGAACCGAGCGAGGAGCGCACGTGGGCCTTGTCGTGCAGAAGTACGGAGGCTCCTCCGTAGCCGATGCCGAGGGCATCAAGCGCGTCGCCAAGCGGATCGTGGAAGCCAAGAAGAACGGCAACCAGGTGGTTGTCGTGGTCTCCGCGATGGGCGACACGACGGACGAGCTGATCGATCTCGCCGAGCAGGTGTCTCCGATGCCTGCCGGACGTGAATTCGACATGCTGCTGACCGCCGGAGAGCGTATCTCCATGGCCCTGCTGGCGATGGCGATCAAAAAGCTGGGTCACGAGGCCCAGTCGTTCACGGGCAGCCAGGCAGGTGTCATCACCGACTCGGTCCACAACAAAGCCCGCATCATCGACGTCACGCCCGGCCGCATCCGCACCGCGCTGGACGAGGGCAACATCGCCATCGTCGCCGGTTTCCAGGGTGTGAGCCAGGACAAGAAGGACATCACCACGCTGGGCCGCGGCGGCTCCGACACCACGGCCGTGGCGCTCGCCGCCGCGCTCGACGCCGAGGTCTGCGAGATCTACACCGACGTGGACGGCGTGTTCACCGCCGACCCGCGCGTGGTGAAGAAGGCCCGGAAGATCGACTGGATCTCCTTCGAGGACATGCTGGAGCTGGCCGCGTCCGGCTCCAAGGTGCTGCTCCACCGCTGCGTGGAGTACGCCCGCCGGTACAACATCCCGATCCACGTCCGCTCCTCCTTCAGCGGGCTGCGCGGCACGTGGGTCAGCAGCGAGCCGATCGAGCAAGGGGAACAGCAGGTGGAGCAGGCCATCATCTCCGGTGTCGCACACGACACCTCCGAGGCCAAGATCACCGTCGTCGGCGTGCCGGACAAGCCGGGCGAGGCCGCGGCCATCTTCCGGACCATCGCCGACGCCGAGATCAACCTCGACATGGTCGTGCAGAACGTGTCGGCCGCCTCCACGGGCCTGACCGACATCTCCTTCACCCTGCCGAAGACCGAGGGCCGCAAGGCCATCGACGCCCTGGAGCGCAACCGCCCCGGCATCGGCTTCGACTCCCTGCGCTACGACGACCAGATCGGCAAGATCTCCCTGGTCGGCGCCGGGATGAAGACCAACCCCGGCGTCACGGCCGCCTTCTTCGAGGCGCTCAGCGACGCGGGCGTGAACATCGAGCTGATCTCGACCTCCGAGATCCGCATCTCGGTCGTCACCCGCGCCGACGAGGTCCCCGAGGCCGTCCGCGCCGTGCACACCGCCTTCGGGCTCGACTCCGACACCGACGAGGCCGTCGTCTACGGGGGCACGGGCCGCTGATGTCACGCACCGGTCGCCCGACACTGGCGGTCGTGGGGGCGACCGGAGCCGTAGGAGCGGTGATGCTCCAGATCCTGTCCCAACGGGCGGACGTCTGGGGCGAGATCCGTCTCATCGCCTCCCCGCGCTCGGCCGGCCGCAAGCTGGCCGTGCGCGGCGAGGAGGTCGAGGTCGTCGCCCTCACCGAGGACGTCTTCGACGGCGTCGACGTCGCCATGTTCGACGTGCCCGACGAGGTCGCCGCCCAGTGGGCGCCCGTGGCCGCCGCGCGCGGCGCGGTCGTGGTCGACAACTCCGGCGCCTTCCGGATGGACTCCGAGGTGCCGCTCGTCGTCCCGGAGGTCAACCCGCACATGGCCAGGATGCGGCCGCGCGGGATCGTCTCCAACCCCAACTGCACGACCCTGTCGATGATCGTCGCGCTCGGCGCGCTGCACGCCGAGTTCGGGCTGCGCGAGCTGGTCGTCTCCTCGTACCAGGCGGTCAGCGGGGCCGGGCGGGCCGGGATCGAGACGCTGCGCGCCCAGTTGTCCCTCGTCGCGGGCACCGATCTGGGCAGCGCGCCCGGCGACGTACGCCGCGCGGTCGGCGAGCTGACCGGGCCCTTCCCCGAGCCGGTCGCGCTCAACGTCGTGCCCTGGGCCGGGTCGCTGCGCGAGGACGGCTGGTCCTCGGAGGAGATGAAGGTCCGCGACGAGACCCGCAAGATCCTCGGGCTGCCCGCCCTGCCGGTCGCCGTGACCTGCGTACGGGTCCCGGTCGTCACCACCCACTCGCTGACGGTCCACGCCCGCTTCCAGGGCGAGGTCACCGTGGACGGCGCCCGCGAGATCCTCGCCACCGCCCCCGGCGTCGTCCTCTGCGACGACCCGGCCGCCGGGGAGTACCCCACCCCTGCCGATGTCGTGGGCACCGATCCCACCTGGGTGGGCCGGGTGCGGCGGGCGCTGGACGACCCGACCGCGCTCGAACTCTTCGTCTGCGGCGACAACCTGCGCAAGGGCGCCGCGCTCAACACCGCGCAGATCGCCGAACTGGTGGCCATCGAAATGATGTGAGAATCCTGTGATGTTCATGGGATTCTTGTCGCAGATGTGGCCGGAGCCATGGTCGGTGCCACTTGTCCCCGGCCTTCCTCACGACAGAGGATTTCCCTCCCCGCTCTCCGCAACCGCGTGAGTGCGGGGAGCGTCTTTGCCCTCACCCTGGTGCGGCGGGACGTGGATTCCGGGCGCGGGGCGTCGCGGCGGGGCGTGGTGACACCCTTTCAACTAGGCGTAGGGGAAGAGCGGGGCGCATGGCGGCATTTGAGGAACTGTCGGTCGTCGTGATTGTGACGCCCGGCACGTACAACCCTGCGGGGGGTACGTGTGTCCAACTGGCGTGGCAGAGGTACTCGAATTCGCACCGGCTCTCTTCGAGCCGGGCATATCCCCAGCAGCCCGCGGCGCGGCGGCGCTCCGGTCGCCCCGTGCGGCACTCCGTCCGCGTGTGCCCGGCGGCATGCCGGTGATCGCGCCGATGCCCGCAGCGCGTCCCACCCGCATACCCGGCCAGCGCGACGGCGCCGACGACACCGCGGGTGACGCGGCCGCCGGCACGACCGTCGACCATCTCACCGAGACCTACCGGGCGCACTACCGCTCCCTGCTCGGTCTCGCCGCCCTGCTCCTGGACGACACCGCTTCCTGCGAGGATGTCGTGCAGGAGGCGTTCATCCGCGTTCACTCGGCGCGCAAGCGCGTCCGGGAGCCGGAGAAGACCCTGGCTTATCTGCGCCAGACGGTCGTCAACCTCTCCCGGTCCGCGCTGCGCCGCCGCATCCTGGGCCTGAAGCTGCTCTCCAAGCCGATGCCGGACATGGCGAGCGCGGAGGAGGGGGCGTACGACCAACTGGAGCGGGACTCCCTCATCAAGGCGATGAAGGGGCTCCAGCGCCGCCAGCGCGAGGTGCTGGTGCTGCGCTACTTCGCGGACATGACGGAGGCCCAGGTCGCCGAGACGCTCGGCATATCGCTCGGCTCGGTGAAGGCGTACGGCTCACGGGGCATCGCCGCGCTGCGCGTGTCCATGGGAGCCAAGACATGAGCGAGCACGCCGAGCCCGCCGAGTCCGCCGAGCACGCCGAGTCCGCCACGGGGGCCGACCGACACGACAAGCCGACGCACGCTGGGAACGAAACTGTGAACGACGGCCCCCACGGGGAGGAATCCGCCCCTCTCGACGGTGAGCGGAGAGCTCAGGACGCGTCCGGCGAGGCCCCGGCGGCCCCGGCCGCTCCGGAGACGGAGCCCGAGGCTCCCGAGGAGCCTCGCGGGAGTTCCGGCCCGGACCGGACGCGCGAACTCGATCTCGACGGGTTCGAGCGGATGCTCGGGCTGGCCACCGGACCGGCGAGCGGACCGGCGGGCGGACGGCGCGGGATCGAGACCGACGGGCTGGACGACGGGCTCGGGTCGGACGAGCAGGCGCTGCGGCGGCTGCTGCACTCCGCCGTGGAGGACGTGGAGCCCCGTACCGGCTCGCTGGAGCATCTGCGGCGGGCCGTTCCCGCGCGGCGGGCCCGTAAGCGGCACGCGGCGGTCGGGATGGCGGCGGCCGCCCTGCTGCTCGGCACGGCGATCCCCGCCCTCGTGCACGTCTCCGACTCGGGCGGCACCGACCCCAACACCGCCATGGCGGGCCAGTCCGAGCTGACGCAGGGCACCGAGGGCCGGGGCAGGACCTCCGACGGTGCCACCGGCGACACCCGCGGCTCCACGGGCGACAAGCAGGGCGAGGGCAAGGACAGCGACAAGAAGGACAAGCCCGGTAAGAAGGGCGGCGACAAGGCGGGGTCCGCCGGTGCCGCCGACCCCTCGGCGAGCCTCGCCGCGGGGTCGCCCGTGTGCAGCCCGGCCCAGTTGGGCGTCACGGGCAGCGCGAACGGTCCCGACTCGGGGGGCGTGGTCTACGGCACCTTCCGCGTCTCCAACGTCTCCGGCACCCCCTGCACGGTCTCCGGTACCGGGCAGATCGGCGCCATGGCCCTCGGCGCGGCCGACCAGGCCAAGCTGGGCGTCACCGCGCACGTGTCCGGCGACGGTGCGAGCGGGCTGCCCGACCCGTCGCTGACGGTGTCCTCGCTGGTGCTCCAGCCGGGCGCGGCGTACGCGGAGCAGTTCGCCTTCGTGCCCTCCGAGACCTGCCCGGTGACGGGCGGCGGTACCACCACCACCGGCGGCGGTTCGGCCACCGGCGGCGCCCCCTCGCCCGACCCCACGCCCAGCCAGGACCCGGGCACGACCGGCACCACGGACACCGGCGGCACGGTCGGCGCCGCCCCGCAGTTGCTCACGGTCGACGGTCCGGCGGACGGCAGTGTGCAGGTCACGTACAGCACGGCGTCCGGCGCCGGGTCTTCGGCGGTCGTGTCGAACGCCTGCGCGGGGACGGTGTACTACTCCGGGATGCAGTCCGCCGGATAGTTCCTCAGACGGTGCTCGGGGTGCCGGCGTCCTCCGGGGCGCCGGCACCGTCCGTCACGAGGCCCAGCTCGGCGTCGCTCGCCGCCTCGGCCTCGCGGCGCAGCAGCCGGAACCACATGAAGACCACGAAGCCGGCGAAGACGAACCACTCGCCGGTGTAGCCGAGGTTCTGGAACGCCTTCAGGTCGAGACCGGTCCCGGCGGGCGCGGTCGCGGGCACCGCCTTCATCCCGGCGTCGCCCCGGTCGAGCGTGACCCAGGCTTCGTACAGCTTGTCCGGCACCAGGTTCACCAGGGAGGCCGGGCTGATGGCGTTGGTCTGCCCGGCGGGCAGGCCGCCGGTCGCGGGGACGCCGTTGCTGCCCGGTGCCTCGGGGGCCTGGAGCGCCCCGGTGACGGTGACCTTCCCGGCCGGGGGCGCGGGAGCCTTCGCCGCGTCGGCCGTACCTGGCAGCCAGCCCCGGACCACGGGGAGGGACTCGCCGGTGGACGTGCGCAGCAGGGTCAGGACGTAGAAGCCGGACTTCCCGTCCAGCTCACGGGCGGGCACCAGCAACTGCCTGCCGTACTCGCCGCTCACCTCGACCCGCCGCCCCGACGTGGCCTTGTCGACGGGCAGCATCCGCGCGAGCGGTACCGCCTCCTCGTGCCGGGAGGCCGCCGCCTGTTCGGTGGCGGTGCGATGGTCCTGCACCCGCCCCTCGAACCGGCTGAGCTGCCACGACCCCATGAACACGCAGAACGGGATGGCGAGCAGCACGAAGACGTTGATGCCCCACCAGCGGGGTGTCAGCAGAAACCGGTACACACCCCAACGGTACGGCTCCCCCGCCGCCGCCCCCACGCGACCCCCGGCGCTCCGGCCGGGCCGAAACACATCGCCCAGCTCAGAGGTGTGCCGCAAGGGGAGCGGGCGGGAGATCCTAGGGGGCATGGACAACGCTGACGAAGCTGTGGAGATGCCCGACTGGGAGAAGCGGTTCCGCGCGCCGCGGGTCTCGCTGCCCGACTGGGCCGAGGACGCGCCCGACCGCTCGCTGTTCGTGTCGAACGCGACCGGCACCTACGAGCTGTACGCCTGGGACCGCGCGAGCGGTGCGCAGCGCCAGGCGACGGACCGGCCGAACGGCACGACGGACGGCGTGCTCTCGCCGGACGGCGCGTGGATCTGGTGGTTCGACGACAAGGACGGGGACGAGTTCGGGGTCTGGCGCCGCCAGCCCTTCGGGGGCGGCCCCGACGAGACGGCCGTACCGGGTCTCGACGCCTCCTACCCGGCCGGGCTGGCGCTGGGCCGGGACGGGCGGACGGCGGTCGTCGGCCGGTCGACGGACGAGGACGGTACGACGATCCACCTCGCGCGGGCGGGCGAGGCGCCGGTGGAGATCTACCGGCACCGCGAGTCCGCCGGCGTCGGCGACCTCTCGCACGACGGCTCGCTGATCGCCGTCGAGCACACCGAGCACGGCGACGCCATGCACAGCGCCCTGCGCGTGCTGCGCCCGGACGGCACGGCCGTCGCCGACCTCGACGACACCCGGGGCGGCACCGAGGAGCTGGGCCTGGAGGTGCTGGGCTTCGCCCCCGTCGACGGCGACACCCGCCTCCTCATCGGCCACCAGCGCCGGGGCCGCTGGGAGCCGCTGGTGTGGGACGTGGCGAGCGGCGCGGAGACGGACCTCCCGCTGGACCTGCCCGGCGACGTGGCCGCCGAGTGGTACCCGGACGGCACCGCCCTGCTGATCGCGCACGGTTTCGAGGCCCGCAGCGAGCTGTTCCGCTACGACCTCGCCACCCGCGAGCTGGACCGCATCCCCACCCCGCCCGGCACCGTCTCCGGGGCGACCGCCCGCCCGGACGGCAGCGTGGAGTTCCTGTGGTCCTCGGCCGCCGAGCCGCCGGTGGTCCGCTCCACCAGCGGCCGGGTCGTGCTGGACCCGCCCGGCATGAAGTCCCCGCCGTCGGTGGCGGTGGAGGACGTGTGGGTGGACGGCCCCGGCGGCCGCATCCACGCCCTCGTCCAGAAGCCCGCCGGGGCCACCGGCCCCCTCCCCACCGTGTTCGACCTGCACGGCGGCCCGACCTGGCACGACAGCGACTCCTTCGCCGCGGGCCCGGCGGCCTGGGTGGACGAGGGGTACGCCGTCGTCCGCGTCAACTACCGGGGCTCCACCGGGTACGGGCGCGCCTGGACGGACGCGCTGAAGCACCGGGTCGGCCTGATCGAGCTGGAGGACGTGGCCGCGGTGCGCGAGTGGGCCGTCTCCTCCGGCCTCGCCGACCCCGAGCGCCTCGTCCTCACCGGCGGCTCCTGGGGCGGCTACCTCACCCTCCTCGGCATCGGCACCCAGCCGGAGGCGTGGACGGTGGGCATCGCGGTGGTGCCGGTGGCGGACTACGTCACCGCGTACCACGACGAGATGGAGGCGCTGAAGGCCATGGACCGCACCCTCCTCGGCGGCACCCCCGAGGAGGTCCCGGAGCGCTTCGCCGCGTCCTCGCCGCTGACCTACGTGGACCAGGTCAAGGCCCCCGTCTACATCTCGGCCGGCGTCAACGACCCCCGCTGCCCGATCCGCCAGATCGACAACTACGTGGACCGCCTCCGCGACCGGGGCGCGCCCCACGAGGTCTACCGCTACGACGCGGGCCACGGCTCGCTGGTGGTGGACGAACGCATCAAGCAGGTCCGGCTGGAGATGGACTTCGCCCGGCGGCACCTCGGGGGCTCGGAGAAGTAGGACGGCTCAGCCGAGTTCCGCCAGACCCCGGCGGGTCGCCGCGATCACCACCCGGTCGTCCTTCGTGAGGAGGCGGTCGGGTGGTGTGTCGGGTTCGCCTTCCACGGCCACGGCGCGCCAGATGCCCGGGGCGAAGGCGTCCGCCAGGGTACGGCCCTCCAGTTGGGGGCGGCCGGCGACGTCCACCGAGGCGAAGAGGAGGACGCGGCGCTCCACCGGGACCGCGCCCAGGACGCGGCGGCCCAGCATCGCCCCGGCGAAGGCGGGGGCCGAGAGGTAGGAGACGCTGCGGCTGCGGGTCGTGGCCAGCGGGTGGGCCACGCGCAGGGTGCGGTAGACGGCGGTGGCGAAGTCGTCGTCGTACAGGCGCAGTACCGCGCGCAGGTCGGGCCGGACCCCGCGGGCGTACAGCACGGCCTCCAGGTTGGTCGTGTCCGCGCTGGTCACCGCGAGCAGGGCGTGCGCCCGGCGGATCTTGGCCGCCTCCAGTACGCCCTCCTGCGTGACGTCCCCGATCACCACCGGCACCCGCAGCCGCCGCGCCACGGCGAGCCCGCGCGCCTCCGGGTTGCCCTCCACGCACACCACCGGGATGTTCAGCTCCCGCAGCCGGATCAGCACCCGCGTACCGATCTTGCCCAGGCCCAGCAGGACGACGTGCCCGCCGAGCCCGCGCGGCGGCTTCCGCAGCGCGGACTGCGTGCGGAAGGTGCCCAGCCCCTCCAGGACCGCCGCCAGCAGCACGGGCAGCAGGAGCAACCCGACCAGTCCTGAGAGGAGTTGGAGGATCTGCCGTCCCGTCGACTGTCCCAGCGCGGGCTCGTCGATCGCGAACAGGTCCAGCAGGGTCAGGTAGAAGGCGCCCAGGGGGTGGATGCCGGTCACGATCGACAGGGCGACCGCGAGCGCGATCACGCACCCGGCGAGCACGGCCAGCGACCACCTCAACTGCTTGGAGAACAGGGAGGAGAGGGGCGGGACACCGCCCACCCCGAGCCCGTTGCCCGCCGCCGGGCCCTCCGCCGCGGAGAACCGCTCCAGCGTCACCGTGGACCGGCCCCCGGCCCGCCGTACCTCCGCGTCGTCGGGCAGCAGCACCGGCCCGCCGTCGTCGCCGTCGGCCGACAGCAGCGCCAGCGTGCACACTCCGCGCGGCGCGGGCGCGCCGGCCTGGGGCGGGACCCGCTCCACCGCGCGCAGCAGCAGCCCCTCCGCCTGGATCACCTTGCCGGTTCCGGCGACGGCGGTCGCGGCGAGCGCGGGCGCGGCGGTGTCGGCGTCGGAGAGCACGGAGGTGGCCGCGTCCCGCACCGCCTCGTCGTTCTCGCCCACCAACACGGCTGCCTGATCGAGGAGTTCCTCGATGTGCTGGCCCAACCGGCGGTTGTAGAGCCGCAGTACGAGGCGCACGCGGGGGTTGAGGCGCCGTGCGGTGAGGGCGGCGCGGATGTTGGTCTCGTCGTCCTCGTAGACCAGCGCGAGCGCGGCCGCCCGCTCCACCCCGGCCTCGGCGAGCACCTGCTCGGTCAGGAACTCGGTCTCCAGCACCCTTTCGCCGCCCTGGTGTCGGCCTCCCGCACCGGCGTCGCTCCCGGCGGGAGAGGTGCCCCCGCCCCGGCCGACCGCCACCCCGACCACCCGGTCGAAGAGCGCCGCCGGAGCGGACCGGGGCCGTCCGACCACCGGCCGCCGCGCGGTGCGCGCGTTCGGTGGTACGACGAGGACGACCTGCTCGCCGTAGACTCCGCGCAACTCGGCGGACAACCGGTGCGCGAGACCGTCGTCCCCGCACACCACCATGGGCGCCGACGCGCCACCGGGACCGCCCTGATACGGAACGCTGCTCGCCACGAGGGGAAAGACTGCCCCAAGAAGGCGGACGGTTCCAGCCAACGCCTGAACGGGCCCACCGGCGGCCGCGTACCGCAGAGCAGCCGCACCCAGCCGGAGGTATCCCAGCCGTGGCCATCACCGAAGACGCCCCGCCCGGCGCGGAGTCGGGGACCGCATCGCCCGGCGGACGGCCCGGCGGCGGCAGGCTCAGCTCCCCGCTCGTACTGACCCTGGTGCTCCTGCTCGCCGTACTCGCCCAGGCGCCGATCCGGGGCGCGCTCGGCACCCCGGTGATGCAGAGCTGGACCACGGTGTTCGTCGCCGTGACCGTGCAGGCGCTGCCCTTCCTGGTGCTCGGGGTCCTGCTCTCCGCCGCCATCGCCGTCTTCGTACCGCCCGCCTTCTTCGCCCGCGCCCTGCCGAGCCGTCCCGCTCTCGCCGTCCCCGTCGCCGGGCTGGCGGGCGCGGTGCTGCCGGGGTGCGAGTGCGCGTCGGTGCCGGTGGCGGGCGCGCTGGTGCGGCGGGGGGTGACCCCGGCGGCCGCGCTGGCGTTCCTGCTGTCCGCGCCCGCGATCAACCCGATCGTGCTCACCGCCACGGCCGTCGCCTTCCCGAACGCCCCGGAGATGGTCCTCGCCCGGTTCGCCGCGAGCCTGCTCGTGGCCTGCGCGATGGGCTGGCTCTGGCAGCGGCTCGGCCGCGCCGACTGGCTGCGCCCGCCCGCGCACGGCGCGCACGAGGGCGCCACGAAGGCGGAGACGTTCTGGAACTCCGTGCGCCACGACATCATGCACGCGGGCGGCTTCCTGGTGGTGGGCGCGATGGCCGCGGCCACGCTGAAGGCGGTGGCTCCGGCGGAGTGGCTGCGTACGGCCGCGGGCAACCCCTTCCTCGCCGTCCTCGCGCTCGCCGTCCTCGCCGTGGTGCTGTCCATCTGCTCGGAGGCGGACGCGTTCGTCGCGGCCTCGCTGACCGACTTCTCCCCGACGGCCAAGCTGGTGTTCCTGGTGGTGGGCCCGATGATCGACCTCAAGCTGTTCGCCATGCAGGCGGGCACCTTCGGCCGCGGCTTCGCGCTGCGTTTCGCCCCGGCGACCTTCACGCTGGCCGTCGCGGGCGCGCTGCTGACCGGGGCGGTGCTGCTGTGAACCGCCAGGCGCAGGCCGCCGTGATGTTCCTGCTCGGCGGAGCGCTGCTGCACGCGGGGACGACCGATCTGTATCTCCGGTACGTCAAGTCCGGGTTGCAGCCGCTGCTGTTGGCGGCGGGGGTGGTCCTGGTCGCGGCCGCGCTGACGACGGTCTGGTACGAGCGGAAGCGGGCTCATGGGGCTCATGGGGCTCATGGGGGTCACCCCGAGCCGCGCGTGGCCTGGCTCCTGGTGCTGCCCGTGCTCGCCCTCATCCTCATCGCCCCGCCCGCCCTCGGCTCCTACAGCGCGGTGCGCACGGGTACGGCACTCCAACCCCCGTACGGTCTGGACCCGTTGCCCGCCAAGGACCCCGTCCGGCTGAGCGTCGTCGACTACGCCTCCCGCGCCGCCTACGGCCACACCCTGCGCGGCCGCACCGTCCGCGTCACCGGCTTCCTCGCCCTGGACGCGCACGGCACCCCGTACCTGGTCCGCATGGCCCTCAACTGCTGCGCGGCCGACGCCCAGCCGGTCAAGATCGGCCTGACGGGCCAACTCCCGCCGGTGCTGCGGCCGGACGCGTGGATGGAGGTGACGGGGGAGTACGCGTCCCGCGTGACGCGCGACCCGGTCAACAACGGGCCGATCCCGTATCTCCGGGTCACGTCGGCCCGCCCGGTGCCCGCTCCGGCCGACCCTTATGACGAGACGTGGAACAAGTGAGGCGACGCGGGGCCGGCTTGGCTGCGGCGCCCGGCTCTTGAGGGGGCTCCGGCCTCCTCGAGAGCGTCAGCCCCTGCCTCGGGCCGGGGCGGGGGCTGACGGTGTCCGATTTCGCGGGGCGTCAGCCCAGGCAGACGACCAGGAGGCAGAGGCGGGAGGGGGACGCCGAGGGTGCGGCCGACGGTGACGCCGACCGTGAGGCCGACTGAGAGGGGGACGCCGGGGCCGAGGACGGGGGCTGGGACGCCGGGGTCGTCGACGGGGGCGCGCTGGGGGAATCCGTCGTGGTGTCCGGGGTGGGCGCGGGGGTGCTCCCGGCCGGGGTGGGGGACTGCTCCGTCGGGGCCGACGGCGAGGACGGTGTGGCGGAGTCCGGCGCGGCGCTGTGGGGGAGGGGGAGCAGCGACCGGGAGTGCGGCAGGGCGGAGTGCGACGCGGAGCGGGACGGCTCGGACGGCTCCGGGGAGGCGGTGCGCGGCGCGGCGGGGGTCGTGCCGCGGGGCGCCGAGGGTGCCGTGGACTTGCCGTCGCCCGTGCGCGGGGGGCTGCTCGGGGCGGCCGAGCCGTGGGCCGGGGAGCGCGTGGGTACCGGCAGGCCCGCCGTGGCCTCGGGGCCCGTACCACCCATCGGGCGCTCGGCCTGTGCCGCCGTGGGCCGGGTGCGGTCGGTCGGCTGGTGGTTCAGCGCGGCGAAGGTGAGGCCGCCGCCGACCAGGGTGACGGCGGCCGCCAGTACGGCCCGGCGGCGGGTCTTCCTCCAGCGGGTCTGCTCACGGCGCCGCGCCGCACGGCCGCTGCCCGTGGCCACCTCGGCCGGGGGCTGCGGACGCGGAGCGATCGGCGGGGGCGCCGACCTGCCGTTGCGCGACGGGGCCGCGTCCTCCTCGCCGGGCCGCCGGACGGCGTACGTGCTCGGCCGGACCGGCATCGGAGCCAGGTCCGGGGAGGCGCAGTCGCCGCAGCCGGGGCAGACCAGGGCGCCGTTCAGATGCCGACGGCAGGCGGAGCAGTAGTCCATTCGCGGTCTTCCTGGGTCGACGGGCGCGGGTGAGGCGCCGCCACCGTAACGGGGCTTTCGGAAGACTGTGTGCGCCCCATGTGTCTCTCGTGCACACATTCCCAGGGGATTCCAGGTGCCCGGACCCTATGTGGCCCCATGACGCAGGTCACCCCCACACATGTCACACCCGAGCCGCCCCGGCCGTCGTAACCGTGAATCCCCCGCAACCGGATCACCGGATCACAGGAGTGCAGCAATGGACGCTCGTCTGAACCCCTTCGCCGTCCCGGCGGCCGCCAAGGTCATCAAGCACATCAACTCGGCCGGAAAGGTGGTCTCGGACTCCACCCTCCCCGCCGCCACCCAGGAGCTCGTGAAGATCCGCGCCAGCCAGATCAACGGCTGCGGCTTCTGCCTCGACATGCACACCAAGGAGGCGGCGCACGCGGGCGAGACCCAGCAGCGGCTGAACCTGGTCGCCGCCTGGCGCGAGGCCACCGTGTTCACCGACGCCGAGCGCGCCGCCCTCGAACTGGCCGAGCAGGGCACCCGCATGGCCGACGTGCCGGGCGCCGTCACCGACGAGGCGTGGGCGAACGCCGCCAAGCACTACGACGAGGACCAGCTCGCCGCCCTGGTCTTCCTCATCGGCCTCATCAACGCCTACAACCGCATGAACGTCATGCTCCGCATGCCCGCCGGCGACTACCAGGTCGGCCAGTTCGCCTGAGCCGCCGGCCCGGCCCCTTCGCCGGGTGATCCGGAGGCGAGACGGCGTGTGCGCCCCGCCGCGCGCACGCCCCTCGCTTATCGTCGGCCGAACACCGACATCCGGAGTGAAAATGGGAAAAACGGATGAGCTGGTGGGAGTGGTCGACGGGACGGCGACGGTAGCCACCCCCACCGCCCCACCGGCCCGCCCCAGCCCCGTACGTCTCCTGCTCGCCCTCACCGCCGGGGCGGCCGTAGGGATCACGGTGCTGCTGCTCGCCCGCGCCGGGGTGCTCGACCGGCCCGCCGTCCAGGCGTGGCGCACCGTCTGTCTGGCGATCACCGTGCAGGCGCTGCCGTTCCTGATCCTCGGCACCGTGCTGTCCGGCGCGATCAACGCCTTCGTCCCGGCCGACCTGTTCACCCGCGTGCTGCCCAGGCGGGCCGCGCTCGCCGTGCCGGTGGCGGGGCTCGCGGGCGCGGTCCTGCCGGGGTGCGAGTGCGCGTCCGTGCCGGTCGCCAACAGCCTGATCCGGCGGGGCGTCACCCCGGCCGCGGCCTTCGCCTTCCTGCTGTCCGCGCCCGCGATCAACCCGATCGTGCTCACCGCCACGGCGGTCGCCTTCCCCGGCAACCCCGCCATGGTCGTCGCCCGGCTGGTCGCCTCGCTGGCCACCGCCGCCGTGATGGGCTGGCTGTGGCTCTGCCTCGGCAAGGAGAAGTGGCTGCGCCCGGCCGTACGGCACACCGGCCACCAGCACGGGCACAGCCGCTGGACCGAGTTCCGCCAGGGCTTCCAGCACGACTTCCTGCACGCCGGGGGCTTCCTGGTGCTCGGCGCGATGGCGGCGGCCACCTTCAACGTCGCCGTACCGCGCTCGGTGCTCGACACCTTCTCCGGCTCGCCCTGGCTCTCCGTGCTGTTCCTCGCCGGACTCGCTGTCCTGCTGGCCGTCTGCTCGGAGGCCGACGCCTTCGTGGCGGCCTCGCTCACAGGCTTCTCACCCACGGCCCGGCTCGCTTTCATGGTGGTCGGCCCCATGGTGGACCTGAAGCTGATCGCCCTTCAGGCAGGCACCTTCGGCCGCGCCTTCGCCGTACGCTTCTCCGCCGCGACCACGGTCGTCGCCGTCGCCGCCAGCGCCCTGATCGGAGGCGCGCTGCTGTGAGACGCCTCGCCCAGACCGCACTGCTCGCCCTCATCGGCGCCGGCCTGCTGCACACGGCCCTCTTCACCGACCTCTACCTGCGCTACGTCAAGGAGGGTCTGCGCCCCGTCCTGATCGCCTCCGGCGCCGTCCTCCTGCTGCTCGGCGCGGTGAACGCGTACCTCGACCTGCGCCGACCGGAGCCCCCCGGACACGGGCACGGACAGGGACACGAACACGGGCACGCGCGCGCCCACGAGCACGGCCACGACCACTCCGCCGCGCCCCGGGTCGCCTGGCTCCTCGCCCTCCCCGCCGTGAGCCTGCTGGCGTTCGCCCCGCCCGCGCTCGGCGCCTACACGGCCGCGCACTCGGGCGGGAAACCGGTGACGACCACCGCGCGGCAACGATTCGACAGGCTCCCCGCGACCTCCCCGCTCCCCCTGACCCTCACCGGCTTCACCAAGCGCGTCCAGCAGGACCCCACGCAGGCGATCAGGGGCAGGCAGGTCCGGCTCACCGGGTTCGTCACCCCGGCCGGGCCCGGCGGCGGCTGGTACCTGACCCGGATCATCTTCACCTGCTGCGCCGCCGACTCCCAGACGGTCAAGGTCCGCGTGTACGGAACCGACGCCCCGCCCGCCGACACCTGGCTCGCCGTCACCGGTACCTGGCACCCGGCGGGCCGCCTCGGCACCAGGAGCGCCGAGGCCGCGCTCGACGTCCACGAGACCCGTCCCATCGCCCAGCCGGTCAACGCCTTCACGGACGACCTCCCACTGACCCCGTCGTAGCCGCACCGCGACCCGCCAGGACCCCGCGATACCCTGATGACCGGCCGCGCCTGACCCGTGCGGCACGGCGGTGGGGCTCGCCGTACCCGAACCGCGGCACCGAGGCCGCCGACAGTCCCTACTTGCGATGGAGCACGCCCGCCTGCGCGGGCCCCGGCGAGTAGGAGACGTACGCCCATGACACCCCCACGGCCCACCACGAACGAACCCGTCGACCCCGACATCGACCTGCGCTCCTCCGCCCAGCGGCAGGAAGCGTGGCGGGGGCAGGGCCCGGTCGTGGCCGTGGTCGCGCTCGGCGGCGGCATCGGCGCGACCCTCCGCTACGCGGCCTCGCTGCTGTGGCCGGTCCCCAGCCCCGGCTTCCCGTGGACCACCCTGCTGGTCAATGTGACCGGCTGCGCGGTCATCGGCGTCTTCATGGTGCTGATCAGCGAGGTGTGGACGGCGCACCGGCTGGTCCGGCCGTTCTTCGGCACCGGCGTGCTGGGCGGCTTCACCACGTTCTCCACGTACGCCGTCGAGATCGAACGGCTGGTGGACGCCGGGGAGGCCCGCACCGCCCTCGCCTACCTGGCCACGACCCTGATCGCGGCCCTCGGCGCCGTCGGACTCGCGGCCGTCCTCACGCGCCGCGTCCTGGCCTGGAGGCAGCGATGACCACGGCGAGGCCGACGGGCGCCGCCGGCGAGGAGGAGAAGGCGTGAACTGGCTGCTGGTGATCGTCGGCGGCATGGCCGGAGCCCCGCTGCGCTACCTCACCGACCGCGCCGTGCAGAAACGCCACGACGCCGCCTTCCCCTGGGGCACCCTCACCGTGAACGTCCTCGGCTGCCTCATCCTGGGCCTGCTGACCGGCGCCGTCACCGCGGGCGCCGCCTCCTCCCACGTCCAACTCCTCATCGGCACGGGCCTGTGCGGCGCCCTCACCACGTACTCCACCTTCTCCTACGAGACCCTCCGCCTGACCGAGACCGGCACCCGTTACCTTGCCGCGGCCAACGTGGCGGCGAGCGTCGCGGCGGGCCTGGGCGCGGCCTTCATGGGGACGGCGCTCGCGGAGGCGGTGTGGGGATGACGAGTGACAACATGACCGCCCCGGAGGCCTGGACCGCGCTCATCCTCAACCCCCAGGGCCTGAAAGCGGTTTACGGCGAGCGGCTCCCACCCCTCACCGCCGTACGCCTCAGGCAGCTCACCCTGCACGAGGAGGGCCCCGCCCTCACCCTTCGCCTGGACCTCTCGACCTTCCCGGCCGACCCTCCCCTCAAGTGGGCGGCCAAGGGCTTCAACACCGTCCAGATCACACTGTCCTTCAGCGGTCTCCGTACCCTCACCCTCCACGGCTTCGGCACCGAGATCACCGCGGACCTGGTCCTGGAGGCAGCGGGCACCGGAGTCACCGTCCACCTGGCCGCCCCCGGCATCACCGTTGCGGCGACCGCCGAAATCGCCTATCTCGCAGCCCTGTCGGCCTACACCGACGGGGAATCCCCGTGACAAGGGTGTGACGGATACGAACTTGTTCCCCCAGATCGCAGTAGTGATGATGGGCGCATGTCTGAGTACGGGGACGGCACGGCAGACAACGGTGCAGCGGGCGGTGCGCTCGCCCGGGCGGAAGTGCGCGCTCGCAAAAGAGAGTTCGATGAGCTGCTCGGTGAGTTCCGCCGTACCCCCGTTCTCGTACCGCTGGGTACCGATCAGGGCAGCGAACGAGCGCTGCTGACAGCCGACTTCAACGGCATCCGCTTCATCCTGGCCTTCTCCGACGAGCAGGCTCTCGCCCGGTACGCGACCGCGCGGGGGGAGTCGGCGCGTGAGTGGGCGTATCAGCGGATCCTGGGTGCGCGTCTGCTGGACGTGGCGGTGCCTGCGGCCGGGGTGCCGTGCGGGGTGGCGCTGGACTGTGCGGACGGTTCGGACGGGGTGGTGTTCCCGCCGGTCGTGGGGATCGTGCCGGACGGCGCGGCGGTGGACCTGGGCGACGAGACGCGGCACGGGGGTGCGCTGTGAGTGGTGAGGGCGGGATGGATCTCCAGGCGCAGGGTCTGGAGGAGATCGCCAAGGGCCTGACGGAGGCGCTGGGTGAACTGGGCGAGCTGGGCATGGCCGGCCAGGCCGGCGCGGGCCGTGGTTTCTCCGGCATCGCCCTGTCGGGGCTGGAGTTGGGTCATGAGGGTCTGACGGGTGAGCTGAAGACGTTCTGCGAGCGCTGGGAGTGGGGCGTGCGCGCCCTGGTCGCGGAGGGCAACGCCTTCGCGCAGAAGACGAACCTGTCGGCGGGGACGTACTACGAGACCGAGCAGTACCTCAAGGGCAGCGTGAAGATCGTGGCCAACTCGGCGGTGGGCAACCCGTACGCCTCCGAGGAGGACGTCGAGAAGATGGGCTGGGGGGACATCGCCGAGTCCGGCCGGACGGTGGACTATTCGCAGGAGTCCTTCGAGCAGGCGTGGGAGAACAGCAAGCAGGGCTGGAAGGACGCGGGCCGGGACGCGATGACGGCACCCCTGATCGGCACGATCCCTGTCACGCCGGAGAACATGCACGGTGCGCTGGGCGTGTCGGACAAGGAGTACGACCAGTTCCTGGACGACACCTTCGGCCCGTCCCCGGAGGCCCGCGCGAAGGCCGCCGAGCAGCAGGGCGGTGAGGGCTGATGGGGCTGGGGGACGTCACCAACTCGCTGCTGGGCGGCGCGGAGGACCTGTTCGACAAGGGTAAGAAGAAGGTCGGCGAGCTGGTCGACTCCGGCACGGACAAGCTGGGCGGCGCGATGGACCGCGTCGGCCTGCACGACTGGGCCGACGGTGTGGAGGACTGGGGCGACGACGTCGCTTCCGACCTGGGCGCGACCCCGGGGGAGCAGCAGCTCGGCGACACCGAGCAGGCGGATGAACTCGTGCACGGCAAGCCGGAGAAGATCCGGGAGAGCGCGAAGCATCTGAAGGACTTCCACGGGGCGTTCGACAAGGTCGGCTCGGGCCTGAAGAAGATCGACTCGGCGGGCTGGAAGGGCGAGGGCGGCGACGCCTTCCGGGAGAAGTTCGGCGTCCACCCCACCAAGTGGGCCCACGCGGCGGAGGCGTGCGGTTCGGCGGCGGGCGCGCTGGAGCGGTACGCCGACACGGTCACCTGGGCGCAGAAGCAGGCGGCGGAGGCCGTCGAGCTGTACAAGAAGGGCACGAAGGCGTTCGAGGACGCGGCCGACGACTACCAGAAGAAGGCCGACGCCTACAACGCCAAGGCCCGCGCGGGCGACGACCCCGGTGTGAAGCCGGTGCAGGACACAGGGGCGGGCAAGTCCGACATCAAGGCGGCGGTGGCCAAGCTGGCCGAGGCCCGCAAGCAGCGCAACACCGCCGCCGCGGAGGCCCAGGGCAAGGTCAAGGCGGCCCTCGCGCACGCCCCGGCCGAACCCCCGCCGCTGGAACGCCTCGGCAACGACTTCACCGACGGCTTCCAGGCCGCCAACACCGAGCTGACCCACGTCGTCGGCGGCGCCCTGAAGGGCACGGCCGGCCTGGTCAACTTCGCCCGCGGCCTGAACCCGACCGACCCGTACAACCTGACCCACCCGGCGGCCTACCTCCAGAACGTCAGCATGACGCTATCCGGTCTGGTCTCCGCGGGGACCCACCCCGAGCGCACGGTCCAGGCGGCCATCGACGGCCTGAAGAAGGACCCGTCGGAGTTCGTGGGACGACTGATCCCGGAACTGATCGGCACCAAGGGGGCGGGGCTGGCGCGAGGCGGGCTACGCATGGCGGCACGGGAAGGTCTTGAGGGAGCGGCGCAACGCGGCGTGCGGCAGGGCATCGAGCGTGAGGCCGCCAGAGGACTCGGCGACCCCATGCCGGAACACGCGGACGTCATGAACGCGCTACGCGAGACCAAGCCGCAGATAATCAACGAGAAATGGCCGAGCACCGACGGTCGTTATTACGCGGACCGTGTGCTCGCCGGTGGCCGCCCGGATGGGGAGACGGTCCTCGCGGGTCACGGTTTCATCGAATCGGGGGCCGGTGAGATCGTGGTCCCCAAAGGCACTTCGATCACTTTCTACGTGGAACACGGCGAACGAATTCCTGGCCTCAACGGCCTGACCGTCGAACGCGGCGTGTATCCGGAAGGGTATTCCCACACCCTTCACGAAGGCGCCACGATCCCCAACTACACGCTGGCCCCTCCCGCCGCGTCGGGTGGTGGCACTTTCAGTGTGTTCGAGAACTCCACGACCGTCGCCGAAAGGACGAAGCTGGGAGAGCTGTTGAAGCCCGGCATGGGGAACGTCCACTGGGCGGCCTGTCGTGAGAAGCTAGGATGACTTGATGTACGAGGAGTCGCGCATGGGTGAGACGGGAAAGCGTCACTGGGTGTTGACGGACGTGTCGCTCGTCGTCAAGGGAAGAGATCTGCGCCCCGAAGAGGTCACGCCGTTCCTTGAGTTGGAGCCCACCGCATTCCGCGATCCGGGTCCTGGTCAGTGGGACGATCCGGGCGATGTCGACGGTCGGTGGAGGATCGGCTGCGACGAGCGCACCAGCCGGGACTTTCGCGAGCAGTTGGACACGGTCCTTTCCGTCGCGGAACAAAAGCGGGTCGAACTCAGGCAGTTGGTCGACCGGGGGTATGAGGTCACCATCAACCTGTTCGGATTCGCCGGAAATGATGCCACTCTTTCTCTTGAGTTCGAAGAGATCAAGAGAATCGCACTGCTGGGATTCCCGCTCAGGGTGGCCGCCAGCATGAACGAACGCTGAGAGAGCGGTGATGAAAATTAACCCCTGGGGTAACCTGAGCACGTCCTTGGTCGTCACAGGCCCGGGTGTGGATTCCGCTTTCCTCCTCGCCGAGTTGCACATCGGTGACAGTGAAGACGCCTTGTCGTCCGAGGGTGTGGGAATCTATTCCGGCCCCGGCTGGGCCACACTCACCGTTCACGACCGCCATGCGAAAAGCGCCGACGAACAGGTCGCGGAACTCCTCGAACTCCTCAGCTCCCGCGAGGCGGCGCTCGACGCGCTGAAGCAGGCCGGGAATTCGGTGAAGGTCGATGTGTCAGGCGTCGCCGAACCACGAACCGCACTGCTCGTCTCGCCCACGGTTCTCGCCGGTCTCGCCGACCTGGGACTCCCCGTCACGTTCACGACGGTCACGGAATCCGGTGAGGATCCGGAAGACCCGCTGGCCTGGCTCGACACCTGAGCCTGTGGCCACGGAACGGGAAGCGCGGGCTCTCGCAGCACTACTCACCCCCGACGGAAACCTGGCCCCTTCCTGGCTGAAGGGGAAGTCGGTGACCCCGCTCCCCGTCGGTGAGCAACTGGACGCGACGCAGGCGGCCCACCACCACGAACTCCGCGCAGTGGCAGCCAAATACGCCCCCGCCCACACTGCGTGGTCCCACCCCGCAGATGTCGCCCCGAACACCGCAGCAGCCCACCAACTGCGGCTACTGCGGGACTTCACCAACGGCACAGTGTCAGCGGCGGACTTCGCCCGCGCCTGGTGGCAGACCCGTCGAACTTCCCGAGCGAACGGCTACCGGCGAACGGCTCCGAGGCCCCCTGGCGGACCTCTTCGACCGGGTGTTCATGCTCCTCGAGGACTACGAGGTGGACCCCCGACTCGCCGAGCCCATCGACCTCCCGGCCGCAGCGCTCCACGCAGCGGTGACCGAGGCGTACCGGAGGCTCGTGCCGACTTCGGAGGCCATCTAGGAACGGAACTGTCCTAGTCGATCCCTAGTGTCGTCATCCCACGAAGAACCACAGGAGGGGACGACGCCATGAGTCGTACTGCACCCGAGGGCCACACCACCGTCGCACCGTGGGTGGTGACCGACGACACCGGCGCACTGCTCGACTTCATCACCGCCGCGTTCGACGGCGAAGAACTCGCACGCGTGCCGGTGGAGGACGGCAGCATCGGCCACGGCGAGATCCGCGTCGGCGACACGGTCGTGCTGGCCTTCGACCGACGGCCCGACTGGCCGGTGATGCCCACCCTGTTGCGGGTCTACGTCCCGGACGCGGACGCCGCCATGGCCGCTGCTGTCGCGCACGGGGCGACAGTGATCACCGAGTCCGCCGACAGTGCGTGGGGGGATCGCGGCGGCCGGGTGCGGGACCCGTTCGGCAACATCTGGTGGGTGATGAGCCGGGTCGAGGACATCGCACCGGACCTGGCCTGGCAGCGAATGTCCGAGCCGAAGTACGCCGAGGCGATGCGCACGGCCCAGCAGACCCTGGACGCCGCGCTCAGCGGCCGGCAGGCAGGGGTGGCGAGCGCACCACTGCGCCCGGCCCACTGAGATCGACTTCCCGGGGGCGATTCCCTGCGGCCCGCCCGAACGGCCGCGATACCTTGCCGCCATGTGCATCTCAACCAGCGCGGCCGAGTTCTCCGGCACGATCGTGTACTGCGGACGGCAGCACCACCCGGTGCACGGCCTCGTCCACGTGCTGGGCTACGAGAACACCGCCGTGAACCTGGCGGAGGGCCCGAACGCCATGCTGTTGCACGTACCCACGCGGCAGCTCACGCCCCGCCACTTCCTCTCCGCAGGGCGCAGCGGGGATGTCCTGCGCAACATGGTCGCCGCCGTTGAGACCGCGGCCGACTCGGCCGACGGCATGGAGTGGATGAGCGCGGAACCGGAGCCCGTCCAGGTCTTCGACCACGACGTCTACACGGTCCTCCTGGCGCACGACCCCACCGCCATCCCCGCCGCGCTCGGTCAGGTGCCACCGCAAAGGCGCCCCGATCTCGACCCGGAGCTCCTGCGCTTCTACGCCGACCACTTCCCCGACCACACCATCGCCGTGTGCTGCTTCGACAACGCCGACGCGCAACGGGCCAAGCCGCTGCTGCTCTGGTACCCGCCCCTCGACCCCGACCGGCTGACCGCGCCGGCCCTGGACGCCCACACGGGCAAGGCGCCGGACCTCGACGCCGTCGTACCCGTGGACCACTGGGTCCTGTTCTCCACCGACGAGGCCCCCACCGACTGGGGCACCGCGATCGACCACCCGGAGGACATGCGCCACCGCCTGCGCGCCTTCCTCCCCGACACCGTCGTAGGCAGGCACTACGGCGAAGGTCAGACCCTCCCCAACGGAGACTTCACCATCACCCACCGCGACCTGCTCACCGGCGACCTCGACCGCATCGAGCGCACACGACCACCCCGACTTCAGTAGCGGGCCCAGCGGCCGCGAGAAACGTCCCGTCCTGAGGTCACGTCCTCCGCGATACGACGCCACCCTTCCTCCCCGCCGGGCAACGGCCACGCCCAGGTGAGCCGGGTCGCGGTGTCCAGGTCGTGGAGTCGCCGGACGAGCTGGGGACCGGCGGTGGCGGCGCCGTCCGGGACGGTGGGGCCGTGGAGGGTACGGAGTTCGGCGAAGCGGGCCAGTTCACGCTCGTAGGAGTCCACGACGTCATCGATGCGCGCGGCACGGTCGTCGCGGGGCACCGTGCGGTGCAACTGCAGCAGCGGAGGCTCGACGGACTCGGCGATCGCCGCGGCGAGCCGCGCGTGACCGTCGAGGATCAGATGGCAGTCCAGGCCACTGACCCACCACAACAGGACGGGCGGGAGCGTCCCGTCCCGTGCCTGCTTGCGGTACGCCTTAACCCGGCTGTCGTCCGGACCGGGCACGGGCCGCAGCGGCAGCACCTCGAACGAGCCGGAGTGGACGAACCAGTCGATGTGCCCGTCCGGATGTCCCTCGACGACCCTGATCTCTGCTTGTAGATAGCCTGCCTGCGGCGAGTTGGGCACCACGTCCGGCTCGAAGCCTCTCTTACGGGCATCGAGGTACCGCACGATGCATCGATGATCTGGTGTTGGCGACGAAGAGTTCGTCCTGGGTGCGGATGCCGGAGCGCAGTCCCTCGAAGTTCCACGCGAGGGCGATGCCGAAGTTGGAGACGTAGTATGCACTCGACGATGAGGACGTTCTGACTGCCTCGTGGTGCGATGCCCTGAGCCCGGCTCAGGGCGGCTTCCTCGGCTGGCAGCACCAGCACGTTGCACTCGTGCAGGACGCCCGATGAGCCGGTCACGTAGATGCCGAGGTGGACCTCAAGGGCGGGAGCGCCGTCGAACTCGACGCACGTTTGGCCATGGGTGCCACGTCACCAGTGCGCGTACTGAGTGATCTCCTGCTGGCACGCGAGATATCACGTATTCCAGCCGATTTGTAGTAGGCACAGCATTCCACTTGTGGCACCTAAAACGGGGTCTACAGCAAGTCAGGACCAGTTCTGCTCTCTCATCACTGGTCCTGACCTAGTGCCTCATGGTTGGGGCAGCGGGATTCGAGCTCTCAACTCTCTCACTGGTCAGTCAAGGAGCGTCTCCGGGGAATCCTCGGATTCCGAATTGTCCTCCTCCAGTGCATGGTCTCCCACGGTCCTGCGCCGCAGGTTCTCCACGTCGGTCAGGATGCCGACCAGCAGTTTGTGTAGATGGTCGAGTTGGTCAACCGGGACGATCGGAGTGTGGTCCCCGACTTCCGGCTCCAGTGCATGCAGGTGGTCGAGGGCGTCTCGGGCGCCCTGCACTCCGAGGTGGAGGGTCTTGCGGTGTGCGGCGGCGCGCTGGCTGGGCGGAACCGGAACGTCCTCGTCTCGGGGCCCGGGGAACGACGCTCCGACCACGGTCCCGACCCCTGCGTCGATGGTTCCGTACTGGAACAGTGGCGTCCCGGAGTCCGCCACATCGGACGTCTCGCCGGATTCGTCGACGAGGGGCCCGCTCTGTGCTGACTCCGCCTCATTGGTCGGCGTAGTCTCCTCGTTTGGCGCGGGCGGAGCCGTAGGCGGGATGACAACCATCGGCGGCGCAACCTTCGCCATGCGATCCGGGTCCGAGGCGGCGACGACGTCCCACTCGTACAGCGGCACCGGCACGCCGTCGGCGTCGACGGCGATACGGTCCTCCGCGTCGAGGTCGACCTTGAAGTAGATGTACGGCGGCTCGTCGGATTCGACCGACTCCTTACCTGTGAGGCTCTGCTTGGGCACGGAGTTCTGCGGCAGGTCGTTGCTGCGGAAGGTATTGGCGGCCAGCGCGAGGGTCCACAGGCCGAGTTCGTTCGTCGGCTTGGAGAGTCCCTCGATGACCTTGTTCACATCCGAACGGAAGGGGACTCCACCCTTCTCCTTCCTAGCCCCCAGCGATGAGCCGACGTTCCTGGTCAGGAGCTTGTCAGCGATCAACGCGACGCCGCCGGCCACCGCTAGGGTGCGGCGGGCGTCGTCGTTGCCGTTCATTGCCAGTTCAATGAGCGTGGTGAAGTCCTCGGTGGGGACCGGAGTCCAGCCCTGGGTGACGTCGGCTGATAGCACACCGCCGTTGTTCCATGCGTTGCGCGCCTGCTTAGTGACCAGCTTCTTCTTCGCGCGCCAGGGTAGGTCGATGATCGGTCCGAGTAGCTCACCGAATCCCTTCATACTCATACGCTGGCCGCCCTTGATGGCCTTGGCCTGGTCCTTGAGTAGTTCGAGGAGGTCCGGCTGGGTCAGGGCGCTGACCAGGTAGACGGCACGCCACAGGGCGGTCCCGGGAGGGGCCGGTTCGCCTCCGAAGACCTGCGGAAGCTCGGTCACGGGGATGCGGCCGACGGCAAGGCCGTACACCGCCTGGAGGTCGGCTGTGTTCCAGCGTGGGTCTCCCTGCTGGATGATCCGCTTCAGGGCCCGGGTGATGACCTCGACGTTCTGGGCCGCTGCGTCCCACTGCTTGAACTCGACATGCACCGAGGCCAGTACGGAGCGGATGGCGTCGTCGAAGATGTCCTCCGGCGACAGCACCCGGCCGTCGTGGCCCTCGATTCCGACAGCGATCTGTGCTGGAACGACGAAGGACTGGGCGATCTGAGCGGCCCGGAGCCCGGGCGTCGCCGCCTTCATCTCGCCGTCGAACTGCTGCCGCCGTACCTGGCGCCACTGCGCCCGGCTGGCCGTCAACCGCTGCCCGAGACCGGGCCCTGCCGCCGCCCCTGCCGTGGATGCGCTCCCGAGCAGTGCGTCAGTGGCCAAGGTGGCCACCGCGGCGGTGTCGGCATCGTGCTCGGCTAGTACCGCCCAAGCGCTGGCGAGCCGGGTGATCCCGTCACGGACGACGAGAACGTGGATCGGCTCCGTGCCGTCCTCGAAGGTGATCTCGACAGGGTGGGTGATCAGGTTGCGGGTGACGGAGCGCGTGAGGATGGAGGTCGCGTAGCTGTTGAGCGACAGCGTCGCATGGATGGTCTGCCATACGTGGTTCCGCAGGTGGACGAGGTTCTCGTAGCGGTACTGCACGATCGCACTGGGACGCCCTTCACGGGTAATCCCGTGCACCTGCGGGTCGGGTACCTCCGAGACTTCCATGCCGGTACGAGGCTGGGGACCGGGGAACAGTTCGCTCAGCAGGACACGGGTGACGACCGACCGCAGCGTTGCCCCCTCGACGTTTTCGACCATCAGGAGGCCAGAGGGCTCATCCGGCGTCGGACGAAGCTGAACTGTCACTGCATCGGGACGAGTTGTTGCACGCGCTATGGCGTCCCACGAGGCGTCCGGCAGCCAGGTGTTCGGATTGGCCTGGCCCGCCGCGATCACCGCTGCGACATGGCTGTCCGTCGAGTCGGCAGGGAGATGGGACGAGATGTTGGTTACCCGGATCGTGTCCGTCCCCCAGGAGACGTCGATGGAAAGAGCAGCGGGTTTGCTGGTGGTCATGGGTACAGATCTCCAATGTGGTCTGAAGTGGCCTGCGGTGGTCATCACGAAGGGTGGCGAGTCCCATGAACTCGCCACCCTTATCGTTATTTGAAGATTTCTACCGAGATGTCCTCGTCTGCCCAGGGCAACTCTGGCGGAAGCCAGGTCGGCCTGCAGCTCATGTTCGGGTAACACCGATGTTGATAAGCGGCGTAAGCCCCGAGCTTTGTGGGTGTCAGGAACAGCTCGATCTCGGTCACACGGCAGGGGAGAGCCCTCAAGGTCGGTGATTCCGGGGGCAGGGGCTCAAGATCCGGACCGTCCGCAGTGATGCGGTACCAGGTAATCCCGCGGCTGGTATGGATAAGGGCGAATCCCGAGGATCGTCCTGCGAGCCGAGTGCACAACCAGTCGAGCACGTCCTGCTCTGCCTGCCGGGAATGCCGTTTGGATATGTGGGCGATGAGTAGCTTGGGGAAATCGGCCAGAGCCTCGGTGAATTGTCTGGCGTACTGATGACCCAGCGCACGCGCAGCCTTGGGGTTGACGGCCTGCGAGCGGACGTCAAATTCCCCCTTGACGAGTCTGCTCGGGTGCGGTAATGGCCGTGATGTAGGGATTCGTAGCCGGTCACCGAGAAGGGAGTTCCACTTATGCTGATACTTCGTGATCTCTGCAGCTGCTAGTTCAAGCACACATATGGTGCGAAGCGGCAGATGCCCGGAGGTGCCGACGATGAAGACGGGATCCTCGCATGGGATGGGTATCTCTTCAGCGTTGCTCATCCGTAACTCCTGACAGTGACGGTGTCGGGGGTGCATAGGTGGCGAGGGTGATGCGTCGCCACCAGAGTGGTTGGCGCCGTTCGTTGTTACCACCGTACGGACGAGCTGTAGCTCGTGCAGTCACTTTTTAGATCCTGCGCCATCCTGGCGCAGGGATACGTCTGTTGATGTACGCGACATGCAGGAGACGGATGTTCCGTTTCCGCGTCGCCTCAGCTCAAGTTGTCCTTGGCTTGCGGATAGTTATCGAACACCTGTGGGAGAGGGTTCATTCCTAGCTTGTCCAGGTGCGCCAGGGCGGCGCCGACGGCGGCAACCTCACCTAGGACACTGTCGCGTTGGATGACCCAAACGAACTCGTTCTCGGATGACGGCAACGTGCGCGGCAAGGTGGTGAGTCCGATCCTTTCGAACTCTTCGCTGATTTGTGTGCACAGCTCGGAGCTGAGTCGAGCTCGTCCCGGCGCGGCGTGCTTCTTGATGAAGTGCATGGACAAGCGCTTGATGCCGTGGTCAACCTCGACTGCGTGCTTGATAATTGTGAAGTCCATAACTCAATACCTTACCGAGTTGATAAGGGAGTTGAGAAGGGGGTTGGGGCTACCTCCTCCGGGGTCAATGTGCGTGGCTGGCGGCAGCGCGGGCGCGAAGTCAGCTTGAACAGCGCCACTCCTGTCACGTCAGGGCAGTGGCCACCACCATCAGCGCCAGGAGTCCTTCGCCCCCACGCTGGTCCGCCGCTCCCGCGAACGCTATCCGCACGCATGGGTGCAGCCACCGACGGCCGGATAGGCGCTACAGGGCTGCTCTCCTCAACCGCCCCCCCCGGCAAGCAGGCGCACACCTTCTACGACCAGCTTCCATTCTGCGCGGTTCACCTTGGTCGGCAGCTCGCCTTGATCAAGGTTGTTCTTCCCGAGGTGCGGGGGACCGCGCGTGGCGGCGAGCTCGTCTATATGGCCCCGGCCGCCAGCAGGCACTACACGGTGCGGATCACCCATCGGTGCCGGCATGACTGCGCGCAACTATCACCGACCCTGCATCCGCGCCCCCGTGATCCCTGTCGTGGGCCTTGGGATGGCACCTGCGTCACTGGCTGCGGCGAGTCAGGAAACGCTGGGCTGGTAGTAGCCGCGATTCCTTGCTGTGCCACCGCTCGCTCAGGATCCCGAGGGCGGGGGGTGAGCATCTGCCGACCGGTGAGAGCGAGCATTCACCGAATACGTGATCTTGTGAGCAGCTTTGGGAGCCGCCTCCCGTACTTGGCTCCCAAGAGTGTCCCAGAAACCACCCAGGGACCCGACCCGCTAAGCGGATCAGGCCCCTGACCTGGTACTTCGGCTGTCGGGGTGGCGGGATTTGAACCCACGACCTCTTCGTCCCGAATGAGGTTCGGGCAGGATCACGACCGGTAGTGATAGGTATCTGTGCTGGTCAGACGCATGGTGCGGAGTGGCCTCGCGTGGGCTCGGTGGGCCTCGGCTGGAAGATCATCTCCCGGATTTCTCCCAATGGGGAGCGGTCACCTGCAGGATCGGCGCGGACCGTTGTGGTTGCAGCAGCAAGTTTGCGTGTCGGGTGAGCCTCTTGCGGCGGGCGCGCCGGGAGTGCGTCGTCGTCCCGTTCCACCGGAACTCGCGCCCCACCGCCCTGATCTCGCGCACGTTACGTCCGGCATGCACTGGCTCCTCGTGGGGGCCCAGCGTGCTTTCCAAAATGTCCGTTTAGGGGTTCTGGGGTGTGCGGGAGCGTCCTGACCTGCGGTACGACCGTGACTGGTGTGGTCCGCGAACGGCGTCGTACGTCGGTGAACGCAACCCGAGATGCAACCAAGCGCGCGCTCGACCGTGCTGTAGAAACTCGCAGTGGCGGGGGCATCGGATGCCCCATAAGACGTCGTTTCGTTTGGCGTAGTGGCTCGTTGTCCAGAACATGTCGAGCCTTGTTGAGCGTACGGTGCCTGAGGAGTTGTGGGAGCTGTTCCGGCGAGTGGTGCCGGAGAGCGTGGTGATACGTCCGCAAGGGGGCGGGCGTCGGCGGGCCGGGGACCGTGAGTGCCTGGCGGCGATCATCTTCGTCGCCACCTCGGGCTGCTCGTGGCGGCAGTTGCCGCCGGTGTTCGGGCCGGCCTGGCCAACGGTCTACCGGCGCTTCGCACAGTGGTCCAAGGCCCGGATCTGGGCACGCCTGCACCGCGTCATCCTCGATGAACTCGGAGCCACCGGGAAGTTGGACTGGTCCCGGTGCGCGATCGACTCCGTGAGCGTCCGCGCTCTCAAAGGGGGCTGTTGACCGGACCGAATCCGACCGATCGCGGCAAGAGCGGATCGAAGATCCATCTGATCGTCGACCGTAACGGCCTTCCGCTTGTGGTCGCCATCTCTGCGGCGAACACGCACGACAGCCTGGCGCTACAACCTCTGATCCAGTCCATTCCACCCGTCCGGAGCCGCCGCGGGCGGCGCCGAAGGCGCCCGGGGAAGTTGCACGGCGACAAGGGCTACGACTACGACCACCACCGCCGATGGCTGCGCGCACGAGGGATCACGCCTCGAATCGCGCGTCGCGGGACCGAGTCCTCCCAGCGATTGGGCAGACACCGCTGGGTCGTCGAGCGCACCATGTCCTGGTTGAGCGGCTGCCGCCGGCTGCACCGACGTTACGAGCGCAAGCCCGAGCACTTTCTCGCCTTCACTGCCATAGCCACCAGCCTGATCAACTATCGCCGACTCGCCAAGTGAAGGCTGCACGGGCGGAGGCGGCTTTGCGCTGATCACCTGGATGGGCGCGCGACCGTGCTTCACAATGGCTCCCTGTGACGAGCACCCTGATGACCACCGCCATCGCAATCGTCGGCACGCTCCTGGGCAGCGGACTGACGGCGCTTGTGACCGCTCGGATCGAGCGGCGAAAGAATGAGGCTCTGGAACGGCAGCAGATACGCCAAGAGGCCGCACAAGATCGGGCTGCGCTTCGTGAACTACGGGTCGAGCACCGGAGGTGGCGCCGGGATCGTCGACAAGCTGCCTACCAAACCTTGATGGATGCAGCTCATGAAGCGCAGGGGGCTATCTGGCAACTGGCACGGCTGACGCTGGAGCCCTACGACCAGCATCGCTATGACATACGGCGTGGTGCAGCCATCGATGCTGTACGTGTGACTCGGCAGGCGGCGAACACTGTTGAGCTCGAAGGACCCGCTGGTGTGGCGCAAGCTGGTGCCGAATACGCCGAAGCCATAGATCGGCACATCCACCCGCCCATTCAGTACCTGATGGAACTGAGTAGGGGGCCGCTGGCTGATGAGCAGAAAGACCGCTATCGCTCCTCAGCCACGGAAACGGGCCTTGCCGTGGAGGACATGCGGCGGCGCTTCGTTCCTCTCGCGCGTGCGGCCCTGGACGAGTTGGTGGACGAGGCTGGCCAGGGGACGCAGGCGGCTGCATGACAGGGGCAATCGGACCTCTCATTACGGTCCCCGGCCCGCGACGCCCGCCCCCTTGCGGACGTATCACCACGCTCTCCGGCCACCCGCCGGAACAGCTCCCACAACCTTAGGCACCTTCCCATCCGCTATCTCATCCGCTCAACAAGGCTCTCCATGTCCTGGACAAAGAGCCACTGCGCCAAACGAAACGACGTCTAATGCGGCTCCACACCATGTAAAGCGGACTGGGCTGGGGGACTTCTATGGCGGCGTGGGACTTACGACTGGAGCATTGGGCCATCCGGCTCTGGGCTCGCCACAGGCTCTGGCAGAGGAGATCCAGCCAGAGATGGGGCTGGGCCGGGACTCGGAGGAGCGAGCTGGATGCGGCCATGGAGTCGTTGGGCATTCCGGTTGCTGAGGCACCGGGAGTACACGGCGTTCTCGGATCCTGGCGCCCTCGTTATGGAGCTTGTGCGCTGGCCGTCATATGCGGTTGGTTCGCCGTATGGGCAGCCGTCCGAGTCTCACTCGCGCTAGTGGAATCTGGAGTTGCGTGGCTGCACTGGGCATGGGGCATCAAGGCAGTGGAGCACTACCGGTGGATGGGTAAACCGGAGAACCAAGTGGCCATGGGCTTTGGTGACTGGATGGTCATTCTGGTGATCATGTTCGGGGTGATTTTCGTGCCTGTATTGCATGCGATGCGGTGGAGTTCGACTGCGCAATATCGATTGGTTCGAGCGGTGATCGATGCTGTCATCGCCGGCGCCGAGGCAAGCGCAGCGCCTCGGGGAAGGGCGAAGGCCAAAGCGCTCCGGAATGTAGACCGAAGCTGCAGACTTGTCGAGCAGCGCCTCTTTCAGGTGCACACCATCGCGCGTTCGGTCCCGCGGCGTTCTTCCAGACTTCGACCGATCAAGCGGCATGCCGCGCTCGTCGCCGGTGCGCAACGGGTCGCGCTGCATCAAGTGGATGTGGCTCCGGCGCGTGCGCTCACCGAGCTTGCGCGTCTGCAGTTGGCCATCGCTGAGAATCACTTGTGTGGTCAGCAGGCAGCCCTTCTGTCTAGCGAGCGGCTACAGGAGGTACGGCCTGTGTCCCGCTTGCGCAACACCTGGCTCGAGTCCGCTCATATCGCGCTGGCAATCGTCGCAGCCATGGTTGCGGCGGTGCTCACGGCACGCGTACTGCCGGTCATCGGTGTGGGCGACGATCTGCGCCCGTGGCTAACTCTGGGAGCGAGTGTCCTCGCTGCGACTCTGGTAGCGGGCTGGGGTCGCGTTGCGCGCATCATCGAGCTTCTGCCTGTCTGACGAGGTTGATGGTTCGACGGAACGGTGCTGCCTAGCGACGGCCTAACTGGTGTCACACTGGGCGGGTGAGAGCTGAGCCCGTCGGCATTGGCTCCGCCTGCTCTGAGATTGCGCGGTGCAAGCATGAGTTCTGAGGGACCCAAGGTGGCCTACAGTCGCTGCCTGATCGGCGGCCGTTCAAAAAAGATGCCTTGCGACCCTAAGCGCAAAGGGCGGATGACATACCCCGAGGCGGCCCGAGAATTGCGCGTCAGTGAGAACTGGCTGCGGGCCCACATCATGGAGCTGCCGCATGGGAAGATCGGCAAGTTTGTGTACTTTACCGAAAATGATCTCGAACGTATCGATGAGATGTTCCATTGCGAGCCGGATGTGCGGTCGGCGCGGCCGACAACGCGTCATCCAATCGCGGAGCTGAAGCCCAGCTCACGAGCGCGCCCCAAGGCGAGCCCCAGTTCGTGAGCGCGGTCTGCTCCGTGGCCAGCTGCGCGCTGGTGGTCGGCGACGGACGCCAGCGGTTCAGCTAGACAGGGGAAACCTTCAGGTCGTGCCTCGAAATCGATCTGTTGGCAGAGCCCAATCTCCTGGGTAAGTGGATGCAGACCTTCCGCGAGATCCGTTCGGTGGGCTGAGCTGCGCTTCCATTCCCCCTCCTTCACTGGTGGATCTTCGTAGGACTTCGGTCTGCCGAAGCTGAACATATTTCGGCCATTCCTACGCGCGCTGCGGCCTGTTGTGCACAATGTCGCTTTTGTGGTCTGGCGGTCTCCGTCATTCGCCGTGAAAATGCCCGCCGTAAGTGAGAACGGGGGAATGTATGGGAGCTGCCTGGGGCACCAAGGCCCGGGGGAGGAAGAGGCACGGGGAGTCGGGACCCGGCCAATGGCCGGGTGTCCCCACGCAGCGGGCACCGCACCTAGCTGATACCCCTCGGCCTGCTGAGGTGGAACCGACGGCCACCGAGGTGACGAGGCTTCTGTGTCAAGCGGTGTACGCGCGGCCGGACCGAGCGAAGCAAATCAAGGCATGGTGGCGCATGTTCCGGGGCAAAAACGCCCCCGCGAAGAGGCCGCGTCGTAGCACGCGTCGGCCCATCTACCTGGAGGGCAGCGACGACTGCCCTCCGCTGGGTGAACCGACGGCTCAGTGGGTTGTCGACCACGTACTGAATGGCCCGCCGGCTCCCGTGCCGTCCTATGGGTTCGATCTTGTCCCTGTGGTGAGGCACAGTGTGCGTGCGCACCGAGGTAAACGCCTACGGCGTCTGTGCTTCCTGCTGCTTCTGGCAGGAGTCGGGTACGTCACTCCTTGGGCGACAGCGATCTGGCTGGGGGCAATCACGATCGCCCTCACCATGAGGTGGGCAGCGTTTCGAGCCCAGCGCAAACAGAGGCGCAACAGTCGATTGGCCCGTCGCCCACGTCTGGCATACCTACCTCTCGTCATCCCATGGCTGCTTGCGCTGGTGCCCTACCACTCGGGTGGGGACGTGGTGTCGGCGACTCGTCTTGGCCTAGCCGTAGTGCCGTTCGGCTTTCTCGCCGGGATGGTGGTGGTGTATGCCGGGGACCGGCTCCTTGCGAGATCCGCGCTGTCCGTGTTGAGCCGCGAGAAGGTCTCCCGCGATGCATTGCCGTGGGCGACGCCGAGGGCCTCTCGGAGGGTATCCGTGCTCGGAGAGGAGCAGGAGGGGCGTCTCCTGCCCTACGACGCTTCGCAGCACTTCATCGGTGCCGGCCGTGATCATTGGGGAGCCGCCCACATCAACATCCCTCTAAAGCCTAAAGACCCCGAGGAGCCGGTCAAGTCCTTCGGTGAAGCCGAACTACTGCGGCGTGTAGGTGCCGCACTTGACGAATTGGGCCGTGGCGTAAGGGAGATCACGGACCCGCTGCCAGGGTTTTCCATGGAGCGGGTGCTCGGGCTACCGTCCCACCTCTGGCTACAGCGGACTCGGGAGGGAAACGGGGAAGCCCCAGACCTGGCGGGCAGGGGCCGTAAGTCGCCTTCCAGTGAGCCGGAACGCCTATACCTGCGCGCGCAGTGCATCACCTGGAACGGCCAGGTCGTGGTCAGCGTTTTCGTGCACGCTGCTTTGGAAGCGGGTGAGTTGAGGCTGACCGTGCGACCGCACGTGATGACCCCGCTCTACAACGAGCTGAAAGTGACGGCTGCCTCTGCCGGGCAGCACGGCATACGGCTGTGGAGATGGGTAACGGTCCAGGCTCTCCTGGATGCAGTTGTCGGTCCACTCACTCTGTGGCGAAGGGTGGCCCGTATCGGTCTCGGCGAGAGCATCGAGAGTCACGTCGAGGAAGAGGGCCCGGTAAGCATCAGAGACCGTTACTCGACCGAGGAAGTCACTGATATGCACCAGAGCGACGATGCCAAGCGCCACGTCGTCCTCATAGAGACCTGCGTCTTCCGCACGGTTGCCTCCTACCTGCGCGACCGGGGCATCGACACCACCGCATACGACCAGCAGGTAGCCGCCGTGACCAACAACATCCAGATCTATGGCGACAACAACGCGCCCATCCAGAACGTCGTCGGCAACGGCAACAGCAACGTTGGACAAGGCCCCGCTAAATAGGGAGGAAAGAAATGGCCATCGGACGACGCCGACCGGACCCCACATCCGAACCGGGACACGGGTCGGGCATCAGTATCGGCGGCAACAACATCGCCCCACTCCAGAATGTCGTCGGGCAGAACATCTCACGCGTGTACCAAGCTGCATCGGCAGACGGGACCACCGACGTCGAGGCCGTTCGGGATATCCTCATCACGTTCCGCGAGGATCTGGACCGCAACGCGGCTGGTCTACAGCACGTAGAGGCGCTGAGGGCCATGGCGGGCACGGTAGACGGCTCGCTCACGGCCCCGGCCGAGAGCGCGACCACGTTGAGGGGGGTCGCGCAGGCGCTGCCGGCACTCGTTCTCGGGACGGTTGTCCAGCAGAGCGGAGAGGCTCTCGCGCATGCCGTGAATGGGCTGCTGAGCTGAACCCCCGGGGGGGGGGGGCCTGCTCGAAGCTTATGGGGAGCTGTGTTCCGCACTTGGCGCCCAAAGTGCCCCTGGAAACAACGCAGGGGTCCGCGTATGCGGAATTAAGCCCCTTCACGTTCTCGGGAGAAGCACCGCAAGATAGGTGCTGTGGAAGACGAAAGCACCCTCTCCATCAAGCTCGTCACGATGGATCGCGCGGCATCGTGCACCATCTTCACCCGCTCGGATGGGAAGGAGGCCCGGTTCCCCCTGGACCCCTCCCCGTTCGAGGACACGAGCGTCATAGCCAGACTGGACTTCAGTCCAGCCTTGGCAGCCCTCCTCGCTACCACCCTGAGCGGTGATCAGGTCCTCTTCGAAATGCCACTGGCGGGGGCCCCTGATCAGTTGGCAGGACGGCTCGTCGTGTACCTCGACCAGAACCAGTGGAGCTTGCTGAGCAACGCATCCCACGGTGCGCCGACGAGCAGCGAGGCAGATCGAGCCGCTGCCCTGAGACTCAAAGAATGGGTGGACCAACGCCGGATCGTCTTGCCTGTTTCTGCCGGCCATTACTACGAGACCGGCAAACGGTTCAGCACGGATAAGCGCTACGACCTCGGGTTGACGATCCTTCAGTACAGCCGAGGCTGGCAGATGCGCGATCCGCTGCAGGTCCGACGAAACGAGATTTACGATGCCTTTTGCCACCGACTAGATCAACCCGGCAACGTGCGTAATGCCCCGGTTTTCACTCTCGACCCGGATGCTCTTCACTCCCCTACCCGCCGGGCCGAGGCTGGTGCTGAGATGCCGTCTACGTTCCAGAACCACTTTGTTTTCCAGCCCGAGGCGCTAGTCGCTGCCTCCGGCTCCATCGATGCCATGCTCGACACCCAGAGGGTTGGGGAGGGGCCGGACACCGGGTGGACCGCGGCAAGCCAGCGGTTCAGTGACTGGCTGGACGAGCTTGACCAGGACTCACAACAGAAGCGCAGGGCCATTGACATCCATCTCGTGACGGATCTGCAGCGGGAACTGGCCGAGGAGGCAGCTGCGGCAGACGTTTCGAAGGAACTGTTCCGGCGCTGGGGCTTCAAAGGCTGGGTGCGGGCCATTGGCGAGTCTCCTGCTGTCGACCTCTTCCGGGAGATGCTTCAGAGTCGGCATCTCAACAAGGGCACGAGGCGGCGCCCTAATGACCTGACTGACATGATCTACCTTTCCTGCGCGGCCGGATACGCGGACTTTGTCGTCTGCGAGAAGCACATGCGCGATCCGTTGCAGCACGGCCTGAGGCGCATGGGGCGTTCGACGCCCATGTACCGCAGGCTTACTGACGCCGTAGCGGCCATCGAAATGGCCCTGGCAACATCCGTCCCTGTCGACCCCGCGCAGTAGCGCTGGACGCTCCTGCGCCCGGCGTTCTCTCAGCGCCACGGTTCGCATGTTCCGCCTCTGCTGAACTGGTAGAAGCCCGCGTCGTTGTAGGACCTCAGGATCGCTCGTAGTTCCACGCCTGACCGGTCTGGCGGTACTCCTCGACGGGGATCGGGAAGACCCCGGTCTTCATGCGGGCCGTGTAGAGCACCCCATCGAGGTGGTCGATCTCGCGACGGATGAGGCGGGCGAGACCTGTCCTACTGCGTCGCTCTTGCCTTGATCGACTTCGATGTTCCAGGCGGGGTGGAGATCCGGCATGTGGAGAAGTACAGCGGCAACCACGTTGAGGCCCGACCCACGCTGTACTCGAGTGGGAACTTCCGTATGAGTACCGGAAAGATCGAGTTCATGACGAGGTAGATCCGATGGCGGGCATGGACTCTTAGAGGAGTACGAGCCTGAACGCAGCGGCTCGCTTGGCCATCCGCTGCTTCCAGGGCGTTGGATCCTCCTGGGCGATCTCCCGCCACAGCGCCGCAGATGCGGAACCGAATGCCGTGAGTGCCTCCGGATCGGTGTTCCGCCACGACGGGAAGCGGCCTGCGAACATGATCGCGTCCTCCGCCGGGTGGCCGGCGTCCATGAGCCTCAGCGCCAAGGCGCCTGGATCGATCCACGCCGCACCGCGCGTTGGCCACGCCCAGTCGATGAGGCGAGCACGCCCGTCGGCGATCAGGACGTTGTGTGGTGCGAAGTCGGTGTGCAGCAGGGTGTTGCCGCTGAAGTGCTGGAGCGTTCCGGGCGGAGCGTAATCCGCCCAGCGGTCCACCGCGTCCTTGATCTCGATGTCGGCCGGAGCTGTGATCCGTTGCAGGTCGGTGAGCGCGGCTTCTACGAGCACCAAGTCGGCCGAGCCGGGGCTGTAGTCGGCATGGCGACCGCTGAGGACCTCGTATCCGAGGAGACTCCATCCACCGACTTCCAGGTGCCAGTAAAGGCGGGGACAGGACGTTGGCAGGTGGGGGGCGATCTCCGCCTCGCGCCGCTGTGCTGCGACCTGCGGATGATCACTCGCGATGCCCTTCACGAAAACGCTGCCGCTCTCGGTCTCCAGGACGGAGGCGACGCCGGAGTTCATGCCGCCGGTCATGGTCACCGCCTGATGCACGGGGCCGGTCTTGTCGGTGACAGCTTGGCGGACGTCGGCGGGGAGCTGCTCGAAGGGAATGCGAGACATGGACACGCGCGGTTCCTCATGGGGCTCGGAGACAAGGGAGTGCCGCCCCAGACAGGGTATGACCGGGGCGGCACTCATGGGGCGCGTACGCGAGCGGTGCGGCGCCCGCCTGCGGTGTGTCTAGTACGGCTGGTCGTCGCCGGCCGAGCAGCTGCACTCGGCGCCTTCGGCGGCCTCGTCCAGGTCGGCGATGATCTGGACCTCGTCGTCACGGATGGCTGCGGCCGGAAGTGGCACGGCCAGGGCGCCGGTTGCACCATCGGTGGGGCGCCGTCCGATGGTGAGCAGCACCGGTTCGCGTGGCGGGGTGAGGGTTGTGGTGGGTGGGGTCATGATCCGTAGCCTCCGTGTTGGCAGTAGAGCTCTCGACGGTCCCCCGCCTCCTGGTAGAGCTTGGCCAGCGGCCGGCAGGTACGGCAGGTGCCGACCTTCGTGCAGCCGGAGCATCCACCGGTGCGGAGCTGTAGGGACTCGGCGATGGCGCCGAGCCGGGGGAGGGCGGCGACGCCCTCGGTCACGAGGTTCACGCTCGGGTCGCGGCCGACCTTGCAGACGGACGCGATCCCGTGCGGGTTCACGTGGAAGAAGGTCCGGCCCGCGTTGCAGCCGGTGAAGACGCTCCGGGCCTTGATGTGGCCCTCGGCCTGCGTCGCCAGCGGGTTCGCCTCGCCGTCGATCGTCGGCGACATGTTCGTGAAGACCTGGTGCGGGAAGGCGTAGCGCGCGCACAGAGCCACCATCGCGTCGAGTTCGTGAGCGTTGTCGTCCGACACGATCACGTTCAGCCGGACAGGCAGCCGGTCCTGGTGGGCGGCGTCCAGGCCCTGGATGAACCGTTCGAACGCGCCGCGGTTGCGGGTGACCTTGTCGTACGTACCCGCGGTCGCGCCGTAGACGCTGAGGGTAAGCCGGTAGGGGCGACGGCGTGCGAACAGCCCGCGGATCGGCGGCTTGCGCAGGGACGAGCCGTTCGAAGAGACCTGCACCATCATCCCGAGCTGGTGGGCGTACTCGTAGGCCGCGCCGAACTCGCGGTCGATCAGTGCCTCGCCACCCGTGATCTGCAGCCAGAGCACGCCCGCGTCGCGCATCGTCCGCAGGAGCTGCTGCTTGCCCGCCCAGTCCAGGCCCTCGAAGCGCTTCTCGCCGAGGTAGCAGAACTCGCAGTCGTAGTCACAGCCGAGGTTGATCTCCCAGGATGCCTTCGCGTACCCGTACGGCGAACGCTCACGGACGAGGACGAAATCGCCGACCGGCCCGTCGGGCAGTTCGATGCCCCACGCCTGCCGTGCGGCATCGGCAAGCCAGGCCGGCAGGGGGTCTCCCTCGTGGCTCGCGGCGCGCAGCTCCTCGTAGCGGATCCCAGGAATGCGCACACCGACCGCATGGCCTGGCTGAAGAAGGAGGTGCTGGGCGAGGAACGGGCTGGCCACGAGACGCGTGCTTGATGCGGCAGGCGCAGCCCGATCCGGTGTGCCGGTTGCGGTCATCGGACCTCCAAAGGGCGGTCGTCGCGGTCTGAGCCGGGAGGGCTGATCGGGTTTGCGTCGTCACCCGCGGTCTTGAAGCAGGACCAGATGACCTTTCCGAGCGGGGTACGGTCCTTCACTCCCCACTCGTCGGAGAGCGCGGCCACCAACATCAGGCCCCTCCCGGAGATGTCTGTGACGGCCGGCTCGCGTACGACGGGCTGCTGGCGACGGCTGTCGTGCACTTCCAGGCGTACGCAGTTGTCGTCGATGTCGAGCCGGACGAGGAAGCCGTGCCCGCGGGCGGTGCCGTGGACGACGGCGTTCGTGGCGAGTTCGGAGACGCACAGGCGGATGTCCTCGGTGCGGCTCGTCAGGCCCCAGCCGTCCAGCGCCCGGGTGGCGAACTCCCTTGCCCTGCGGACGGACTGGTGTCGAGCGTCGAAGAACTGCTGAAGCGACTCGGGCATGGGGTGCCTCATGACTCCGTGCTCAGGGGGCGAAGTGGTGCGGGGAAGCGGCGGTGGGCGATCGGGTGGCGAGGTACGTGGACGGGTCCGATGCGGGGACGGCGGGCCAGCAGCAGGCGGGCGCCGGTGGCCTCGATACGGCGCGTGCGTTCGGTGGCGAGGTGCTTCGGTCCCAGGTGGGACAGGGCGGGGACGATGACGCCGTAGACATCGGGAAGGGCCAGCGCGTCCAGCAGACCGGTGAAGGCGGTGGAGGTCGGATCGGTCGTCGCGCGCCTGTCCTTGAAGACGCCGGAGAGCTGCAGCTCATGGATCCGGCAGTACTCCGTCAGTGACGCCTGTAACGCCGTTTGACGGGCTACGGAGACGCCGACCAGCCGCAGGAAGCCGTAGACGACGGGCCCGTTGACCGGACGGTGCTCGGTAAGGAGTTCCATGCTGGTGACCGTCCAGGGACTCGGCGAAAGAGTGACCCCTTGAGCGTCGCCGTACCCCAACGCGCAGGGAATCGCCCGCTGTTCCACTTGCGCTCTACTTCCGCCCCACCGGCCGCACGCTTCTGCTTCCATGGCTGGTGGAAGGGAGCGACGTGTGGCGACCGTGCACCATTGGACCGGCCTGGAGGCCAGAGCCTTACGGCTCGCCCTCCGCCTGAGTGTGCGGGCTTTCGCCGAGCGACTCGGTCTCGCCGTCGCGACCATCTCCAAGTGGGAAAAGCTCCGGTCCGCGACCGAGCCCCGCCCTGACACGCAGGCCATTCTCGACACCGCGCTCGGCCGCGCCGATGCCTCCGTGCACCTGCGCTTCGAAACGCTCCTGTCGGAGATGGCCGGCCCCGGGCAGGTGGCAGCCGGACGCCGGGTGACGGCTGCCGGGCCCAGAGCCTGGGAGTACGAGTCGTGGACCGACGACCTGGATCGTGCCGTTGTCGCCTTGTCCCGACAGAACTTCACCTTCGCGGACAGCCTGCTGGGCCGATGGCTCAACCGTTTCACGGCCGCCGAACTCGACGACAAGGGCCTGTACCTCTACGCCCGTTCCACCGCGTTACTCGGAGACCTCAAGCGTGATCGGGGCGCCGTGCTCGGACCGCTGTCCGCCCGCCACTCCTACGCGGGCGCGCGCTCGATCTTCACCCAGCTCGACATCCCCCGCCGCGTCGCCCAGCTCGATCTGTCCCTCGCGGTCGTCTCGGAGATGTCCGGTGACCTGGAGGCGTCGGCCCGTACGTACGAGACGCTCGCTGTCGACGACCGGCTCTCTCGCCGTGACCGGGCCAGAGCCCGCCTGTGGGTGGGCACGGCACTCAGCAAGGACGGCAACCACGACTACGCGACCCGCGTGATGCAGGCCGCGACCCGTGAGTTCGAAGACCTCACCGAACCCGACGACTGGTCGGTGGCCCATCAGAAGCTAGCCCTGGCCCGCCGGGGCGTCGGAGACCTCACCCAGGCCATGCACTTCATCGACATCGCCCGAAGCAGCGGGAGCACCGACTCACCGATGCAACGCGTACGACTGGACACCGCTCACGGCCACATCCTGCTCTCCGACACGGCGACCCGCGATGATGGGCTACGCGTTCTCGGCCAGGCCGCTCGGACGGCCGCGCAGTACGGCCTCGTGCACCAACTGCGCAGTATCGAGAGCGTCAAGGCCAGCAGTGAGGGGCCGCCCGGGGCCTCGCCGACGGTGATCAGGGAGACGAACGCGTGAGTGACAACCAGCAGGGCATCGCCGAAGACCAGTGGCACCAGGCCAAGGCGATCTGGGACTTTCACCAGATGCACCACCAGGCCCGCCCCGTGGACGTGGCGATCGGCCTGGGCAGCCACGACCTGGGAGTGGCCACGCGCGCCGCCGAGCTGTACCACGCGGGTCTCTTCCCCACGCTGGTCTTCACCGGTGGCAACAGCCCGACCACCGCCAAGGTCTTCCCTCGCGGCGAAGCGGTCCACTTCCGCGAGCACGCCATCGACCTCGACGTCCCAGCCTCAGCGATCCTGCTGGAGCCCCACGCCGCGAACACCGGGCAGAACATCACCCTCGCCCGCGAGGTCCTGGCCGACGCCGGCATCACCCCGGAGAAGGTGCTGCTGGTCTCCAAGCCCTACATGGAACGGCGGTCGTACGCCACCGCCCGCAAGCTGTGGCCCGAGGCCGAGATGGTGTGCGCCTCGGAAACCCTGGAGTTCGACGACTACCTCAAGTCCATCGGCGACGAGAAGCTCGTGGTGGACATGCTCGTCGGCGACCTCCAGCGGGTGATCGAGTATCCGAAGCTCGGGTTCGCCATCGAGCAGGAGGTCCCGGAGGACGTGCATGCCGCGTACGAATCCCTCATCCACGCCGGCTTCACCAGCCGCCTCATCGCTTCCTGAACTCACCTTCCCGGGCAGCCTGTGCGCCATCCACCAGCCCAACTTCATGCCCCGGCTGACCACGCTGGCCAAGCTGTTCGCGGCGGACCACTGGATCGTCCTGGACGACGTGCAGTTCGTCCGCCGCGACTACCAGCACCGCGCCCGCATCGCCACACTCGACGGCCTTGGCCCGAACCGGTGGCTGACCATCCCCACTCACCGCCCCTCCGGGCGCGCCACCCTCATCAGAGACACCCTGATCGCCGACCCTGCCGCGGCCCGACGCAGAGCCTCATCGATCCTGCGCCAGCAGTACGGGACCAGTCCTCACTGGCCCGCCGTTGAGCGAGCCCTTCAGCCGGTCTGGAACGCGTTCGACACAGGAAGGGTCGCGACGGTCGCCACGGCCTCGACTCGCGCCCTGCTCGAACTGCTCGGCTGGCGGGGACAGATCTTCACCAGCAGCACCTTGCCGACACGCACGGGCCGGTCCGAGCGGCTGGCCGACGCCACCGGCGCACGCGCGTACCTGTGCGGCACCGGCGGCATGACCTACCTGGACCATGCCCCCTTCACCGAGCTGGGCGTAGCCGTCGTCCCGTTTCTCTCCCCGGCCACTGGGCTGTGGGCCTCGGGGCGACAGGTCAGTGCTCTACGGGCGCTGGCCTCCCGCGGGCCCGACGCTGTGGGAGCTCGGTTCCGGGCTCTCGCGTTCGCCCACGATGCGCTGGGGTGCGCGGCCTGACACCCGCTTCGGGTACGGAGGCGGGTGTGACCAACACGAAGCGGGTGGAATCAACGTCGGCGTGCCTGTGGGGGCTGCGGCTGGGAGACCGGCGCAACCGTTGTCGGTCGGACCGGCGCGACCGACCACCGCGTCGCACTCCGTATTCGTGCCACACGCGCACGCTCACTCGGAACCGGCCTGGCGCTGAGTCGCTCGATGCGCCAGGTCAGCACCCGTGCGGGGCTTCGGGCGTCGTCGAGCGCCCGTTCGTCGGCGGTCTGTTGGAGCAGTTGCTTCGGATCGTGTCCGGCCTTCTCGGCGGCCGCGAGCACGGCCGTGAGTGCGTCGAAGGACGGGTCTTCGGCCACCTGCTTGGCATGGTCCGGCATGATCTGGTGGATGAGGAGGGTGTGGCGCTGCACCACATGCTGGAGTGGCCGGCGCTGGGCGAGTGCGGTCAGTGGTGCAACGGCTGTGTGCTCGTAGGCGGCTTGCAGGTGGATGAGGGTCTGGTGGGCTGCCGCCACCTGCTGGTCGTGGTGGCGGAGCTGGTGCCAGCGGGCGGCGGCGATGACGGCGAGGATCGCGGCGTCGAGGAACATCGCCAACAGGGCGCCGTCCTTGGGGGCGGGTTCGCGGATCATGGCGCGCACGGCGCCGCGTAGGGCGCGGGCGCGCTGGTGCTCGGCTTGGACGCGAGAGCGGGTGGCGCGTTCGAACGCCTCGGCTGCCTGCCTCAGCTGGGGGCGAATGGTCTGTGGTGCGCGGAGGGGCAAGGCATCAAGGGCTTCGCCGAAGGCGGCCAGGTGGGCCTGGGCTGCCGCGTCCTCAGCGTGTTCGAGGCGGTGGGGGATGCGTTCCGCGGCGGCAGTGGCCTGGTGCCACGGGTTGGTTGTGCGGGGGCTCTGCTGTGGTTCGGTGGCGTCGAGGCGCTTTCGGATCTTGGGGAGGGACAGGTCCGGGGCTAGGGCGGAGCCGGAGTACCAGATCGGTTCCTGCTGGGCGTTGGTGTCGCCTTTGAGGGCGACGGTGTAGCCGCGTACGTCGCCGGACGGGAACTGCTTGACGTCGACCATGATGTGGTCGGTGTGCTGGAGCAGGCCGATGAACTCCTCGGTGCTGGTTGCGGCGGCCACGGCGGTACGCACCGTGGTGCGCAGGCGTTCGCGGGCGGTGCGGGCCTGGCCGGCGCGCTTGGCCTTCTCCTGCTCGGCGCGGGTGGGCCGTTTGGCTGCGGTGCGGTCGCCGCGCACGACCTGGAAGAGGTCGTATTCCTTCTCGATGGTGGCGAGTTCGCGGTCGACGGTGAGGTAGTCGTTCCAGTGGCGTGCGGTGCGCAGGTCGGCCCGTACCTTGGTGGCGGCGATGTGGATATGGTCCGGCGCGTGGCGGACGGCGACCCAGCGGCAGCCGTCCGGATCACCGTCTGGGGCGATGCCGGTGGCGGCGACGACACGGCGCGCGATGTTGGCCCACTCCTCGTCGCTGAGGATGCGGTCGGTCCCGGCGGCGCGGACCGAGCAGTGCCACACGTGCTTCTCGGGGGCGCGGCCGAGCCTGTCGGCCTGCTTGACGTGCAGGTCGAGGTCCGCGACCAGGCGCCGCCTCGTGGCGTCCGCGTCGGTGGCGCGGCCGGGGTCGGGGGCGAAGCTATCCCAGGCGGCGACCAGGTGCGGGTCGGTGTGGCCCTTCTTGCGGGTGTCGAAGAGGTAGTGGATGAGGCCGGCCGTACTCTGGCCGTTCTTGATCTTCGCGATCATCAGGCCGCCTTGTGGCGCACAGCCTGGTTGGCAGCCTGCGCGATCTGCTCGACGGCAGTGCCGATGGCGGTCCAGGTCTGTGTGGCCTGAGTGAGCAGGGCGGTGTCCACGGGTTGTGGATGGCCGCCGCTGTTGAGCTTCTTGGCGATCTGGTTGATGTTGTTGCCGGCCTGGCCTGCCTCGCGGCGCAGGGCGTTGATCTCGTCTATGTAGTCGTCGAGTTGGGTGCGCTGGCCGGGCACCGTGAGGTCTCCGTGGACGTGAGCGAGGGTGACGACGGCGACGTAGTGGGCGCCGCTGATGTTCAGCGACCTGGCCTTGGCGAGGATGGCGGCCTTCTCCTCGGCGCTATAGCGGGCATCGACACGGTTCTTGCGCTGGCCGTTCGGGTCAGGCTTGCGACGGCGGGCGACGCGGTGCAGGGCGGCTTCTTCGGCGGCACGCGGAAACGGCACAGCAGCGACGGTCTCGGCGATGGCGGTCTGTTCCTCCTCGGGCACCCCCTGGTGCCCGCCTGCCTCCGCCACCCCTAGGGCGGAGGCTTCCCCGTAGGACCGGCCCTTGGACGGTCCAGCGGGATACCTTGCTCCGCTGTTCAGGCCGGTGGTCATCTCCTTCTGGGGGGTGGTGAGTTCGTGTTGCAGGTCGTGCATGGGCTGGTTCTCCGTCGGGTCCTTGGGCGAGTGTTCGCTGTGTGCGGACACGGTGCCCCCTCGTGCTGGTCGGCACGGAGGCGGCGACCGGTGCGAGTGTTGGGTCAGGCGGTGCTGGAGAGGACTGCAGCGGGTTCCCTCTGCTGCTGAATGGTGGCGTCGTCGTGGATGTCGAGAGGCTTGCCCTTGAACCCGTCGTCCGTGCCCGGCTCGGGCCGACTGGCGCGCTCGGCCCTCAGTTGGTCGCGCACGGTGCGGGCGCGCGTCTGGGCGATCCGCAGTTCGCTGCGCAGTCGCTTGGCGGTCAACAGGTCGTCGCTCCAGTCGGCGGTCAGGCGGCGGCCTTCAGCGAGCACTTCGGCGTCGGTGCGGTGGCGGTCGGTGGTCGACTCGGCGTTGGTGAGACGCGGACCGGTCGTCTCGTGCGGGGCGGCTTTGGTCGACTTCGCCATGGTGGTCGACCGGGGCGGTCGGGCAGTGAGGGCCGACTCGTCGGCTCCGGTCGATCCCGTCATGTGTGCCTCGTCGACCTTCGTGGAAATCGACTCGGACGGCTCCTCGGGAACCGATTCGGCTCGGTCGGTCACCGACGGTGCGGCCTGCTCCCTGGCGCGCTGGCCAGCGGATTCTTCTCGTTGCCGGCTGACCGACTGGGCCGAGTCGGCCGCCTCGTGCTTGTGGTGCAGCACCTTTGCCACGAGGTCCGAGCCGAAGTAGATCGACCCGACTGGGAGTGACGTGGCCAGCAGTACGAGGGCCCAGTTCGCAGGCTCCCAGCTGGTGAGTCGACCCAGCCGGGTCGACTCGGTGCGCAGGGTCGGTATGAGCCCGTGGACGTAGTTCAGCAGGAGGCTGGCGATCGTGTAGGTCGCCAGTACCCGTAGCGCGAACTCCCGGTCGGAGCCGGTCAGCACAAGCGTGGCGATGAGTGCGAGGGCCATGAGCCCGTCGACCACGATCGGGTAGAGCAGGGCGGCGGTGGGATCGGCGCCGATGGCGCGGGCTACGTCGGACAGCGCGTTCCACGAGACCCGGAAGGCCATGAGGACGACGGCAATCAGGCCGAGAACGAGGGTGGCGCGTGCGCCCGCCCGGCGGCCACTTCCAGGATCGGCAGCGGGGCGATGCTGATGCGAATCAGTTCGGCTGAGCAGGGCGGTGATGCGTGCAAGCAAGCGGGGGTGCTCCAGGTGGGCTTGGGGTGGCGGTCTCGGCGCAGAGGCGGGCAGGGCGTGGCCGCCGTGAGGTGCGGGGACTCGTACCACTCGTCGCGTGCCTGGTCAGCACAGGTACGAGTGGCGTGGCGATGTCGAGACGACTCGTTGCGGGTACTTCACTCGTCCCCGCACTGACCTGCGCGGGGACGAGTGATGCGAGTGGAGTCGAGTCAGGCTGCGGTGCCGGGCGCCGGTCCGTCGGCTGAAGAGGCGGGCGCGTCTGTCGCCTTCGGCTCGGGGCAGTAGCGCGCCCAGGTGTCGAGGAATTGGTTGCGCGCGAAGCCCTTGGCCTGAGTGCCGTCGGGAAAGCGGCGGTTGGCCGAGCCGATGCCGTACGGCTTGAGCAGCAGTTGCAGGCCGCGCGGGGTCAGGCCGTTTGCGCCGTACTCCGCCCACGGTGCTTCCCTGTCTGCGTTCAGGGATTCCAGCAGGTGCTTCGTGCTCAGCACGGCAGGGTCGCCGACGGCGGCGAAGGCGCGGCGGATGCCGGTCAGGAGGCGGGTGCGCAGGCCGCCCTCCTCGTCCTGGCCGGCCTCGTAGTCGGTCATGGTGCGGCAAGCGGTACGAGCGAGCGCGGGCCAGTCGCCACCGGCGAGATCGGCGACGATGATCAGCGGCTCCCAGGTGTCCGCCGCGCGGTCCTCGACCGGCATCGGTGGCTCCATCTCCATGGCCAGCTCATAGAGGGGCTGGAGCCACGCGCGGAGGCGATCGCGGATCGCGTTCAGGGCGGGTGTGTCCCGGCCAGTGCGGAAGGACGCCACCTTCTCGCCCGCTGCTCGGCGGCGCATTCGGATGACCACCGCACGGTCCATGATCGTGTCCGGCAGGTCGCCGATCCCAGCCAGTGCTGCCATGGCGAAGGTGGGGAACTCCTGCACCTGGTGCTCCGGCCCGGACACTCGCAGCGTCGGCCGGCCACGCTGGTGTCCGGCGTTGATGAGTCCGCGGACCTCCTCGTTCTTCTCTGCGGCCTTGGTGGAGCTGAACATGGTGTCGGCCTCGTCGACCAGCAGTGTCGGCGGGTCCTCCCCGTCGATCGACCGGAAGATCGCCGCCGCGCTGGCGTTGACCGTGATCAGCCGGTTGTGCACTGTCTCGGTCACTACGTCCAGCAGGCGGGACTTACCGCACCGCTTCTCCGGCGCGACGATCGCCAGGCGCGGCGCGTGCTGCCACGCACGCTGCAGATGCGTCGCCGCGACCCACAAGGCCACCGCTGTGACGGCCTCCTCGCTCGGCATCGCCACGTACCGCTTCAGCTGTGCCCGAAGGTCGTCCAGGATCTGCGCCCCCTGAGACAGCGGCGTAGGCAAGGCGGTGTCGTCGGGGTCCTCTTCTGTTAGAGGCGCGCCAGCGCCGGACGGCTGGCCAGGGACGGCGACTGGGGGCCACGGCGTACCGGAGCCGTCGGGAAGGGATGGCGTATTCGGCTGGGCATCGGTCATACTGAGCATCAGCTCCTCTGCTTGCGGGCCATATGGGACGGCAATCCCGGACTCCGCAGGTTGATCGCTAGGGATGGCGGTTAAGAGGTTTGCGCTTGAGCCCCCGGCATCGCCGGGGGCTTCTTTCATGTGACTTGCGGGCGTGCGGACTCCTGAGGGCAGTGAGGTGGGATGCCATCACTATGCCACACGAATTGCAGATCGCATAAGTGCTTTGCGTCTCGCAGTAGCGATGCTACTGTTTAGGCTGTGCTGCAAACCGCAGTGCATCGCTACGAACGGAAGGGGGTGCCGGTGGCGGAGGAAGAACCGCCCGAGGGGGTCCTGCTCAGCGGCGAGGCGAACGTTGCCACTCGCATCAGGGTGGAGCGTGAGGCGCGCGGCTGGAGCACCAACGCCCTGTCGGACCGGCTCAACGAGGCTGGCTTTGAGATGAACCCGTCCGCAGTCTGGCGGATCGAAAACGGCAAGCGCCGCATCAACCTCGACGACGCCATCGGCTTCGCCGAAGTCTTCGGCATCGACCTGCGCAACCTCGTCGGGCCACCGCAGCTGGCTGCCAAGGCCCGCGCCATGGAACTCATCGACGAGGTCGTGGACGCGTTCCGCGCCACCCAGAGAGCCAACATGGCCTTCACCGAGGCGCGCGACGCGCTCGACGCCTATTTGACCGAGCACCCCGATATCCGCGAGGAAGCCGACCTCATGGTCCAGAGCGCCATCGCGGAGGAGGCCAGCAAGACCATGCTGAAGATGCATGGCCCTCCGCCCGGTGGCCGTGACGGTCACTCCACCGGCGAGGCATAGCCTCCGGCACCCCCTCCCGGCCTGGAGCCGCAAACCCCCAGGCCGGGCAGCTCACCCACATCCCTAGCGATCGACCGGCGGGTCGGCGTTGCCGCGCCCCATGTCCGCCAGAAGAGGACCCACCCCTTGCGCCAACCCGCGATAACCCCTGCCTCGGCACCGACTTCGCCCGCCGAGGCCGGCCTGACGCGTCTCTACGTCCCCGAGGAAGTCGCAGCCGTCCTCGGCTGCTCCGCCTGGTGGGTCAAGGACCGTGCCCGCCGCCGGCTCATCCCGTTCACCCGCGTCGGCCGTGCTTACCGCTTCTCGGACGAGCACCTCGCGGAGATCATCCGCATGCACGAAGAGCGCCCGGCCGTGAATGCGCAGCGCACCGGCGGCGCTCCTGCGCCGACGCGCAAGCCTCCCGCTCGGCACCGGCCCGATGTGGCTGTACCCACCGTCCGGCTCCAGGCCCGGCCACCGCGACGGATGACCAAGTCCCAGTACGAAGCAGCTGCTTAACGCACCCCATACGACAGAAGGGAGGGAGATCTGTGGGGTACGCAGAGAAGCGCAGTGGCTACTGGCGTGGCCGTTACAAGATCGAGGACGGCAAGTACGGCACCGTCGCCGATTCCACGGGCGCCGTGGTCAAGTTCGCCACCAAGCGCGAGGCCAAGCAGGCCGCAGACGCCGAAGAGGTGGCCGTTCGTCGTGGCCAGTGGCGCGATCCGGGCCTCGGCCAGGAAACCTTCGGCGAGTACGCGAGCCGCTGGTACGCCTCCCAGGACCTGGCTGCCTCGACCATGCAGAACTACAAGCGCCACATCGAGGAGCACCTGCTCCCTGACTTCGAGGACAAGGCGCTCGCCAGCATCCTGCGCACGGACGTCGAGCTGTGGGAGAAGAAGGAGCGCGCGGCCTACGCGGCATCGAGCGTCAAGACCTGGCGCTCCACGCTCCACCTGATCTTCGAGGACGCGATCGACGAGGGCCTGCTCACGTCCAACCCGGCCGCCCGGCGGCGCGGACGAGGCAAGCGCGCCGGTCGCTCTCGCGACCGCGGCCCGGAGAAGGTCGTCACCGACGCGCTCGGCATCCTGCTCACTGCCGAGCGGGCGGCCCTGCTCTCCGGCCGCGACGACGAGTTCGTCGCCACGGTCCTCAAGGGCTACACCGGCATGCGCTGGGGCGAAATCGTCGGCCTGGAAACGGAGTTCATCCGGCCTGGCGCGTTCCGCGTCGAGTGGCAGCTCTACGAGCTGGACACCGGAGAGCTGGTCCGCTGCCCGCCCAAGGACGACAGCTACCGCTACATCGACTCGACGGACTGGCTGTCCGCCCTGGTCTTCAACCACATCGCCCGTACGAAGCCGACGCCCTGCCCCTGCCACGGAAGGACGTACCTCTTCCGAGGCCAAGGCGCGGCGCGCACAGGAGGCCACCAGGGCGCCAAGCTCGTCGACGTCGCCCGCCGTGCCGAAGTCTCCACGGGCACGGTCTCGAACGTCCTCAACCACCCCGACCGCGTACGCGAAGACACGCGCGTACGCGTCGAACTCACCATCGCAGAGCTCGGGTTCGTACGCGGTGGCGCGAGTTCGGAGCACGCAGCTCACTGGCGCCGAAACGGCTTTGCCACATGGCTGTTCACCCCGGCAGCCTCAGGCTGGTACCCCAAGAAGGCTCCGCAGGAGGCTCGCCCGGTGCCGATTCTGGGTGAACCGTGGCCCGGCGTCCCGGCCCGAGGTCGGGGCGCTGCTGCTCGGGCGGACACCTGCTGGCTCCCGATTGCCAAGGGCCTCACACCCCACGGCCTGCGCCACACCCACCGCACGATGATGGAGGACCTCGGCACGGAGAAGGTCCTCATGGACGAACGCATGGGCCACATCGACGGCTCGGTCTCCGCGCGTTACGCCCATGTCACGCCCGGCATGCGCCGACGCCTCATGCTCGGCTTGACCCAACAGTGGGAGGCGGCACTCGATGCTCGGCTGGCCATGTCGCCTGCCTCGCCAGTGCGCGTGCTCAACGACCTTCTGCGCGCATGCGCAGCCGTCCTCCGATAGCTCCAAACGGCGCCCCGCCACACTGTCGCGGGGCACCGCCTTTATCGTCGGAAACCTACGACATCTGTCCGACGAGCGCGAGCGCGGGGACGCCCGCGCATCAGAGGCGTTCACTGGCGCGTCGACGGCAGCAGCCGCCGAGCCAGCACGGCGCACGGTGGCGTACTACCTGTTAGTTTTCCGCATTGCGCTGACCCACCCCCGGCATTCGGATGTGGCGCCACACATGCGCGTAGCTGCGGTGCACCGCGCGCATCCAGGAAGGAACAGAGTGCCAGTCGGCGGCCACCTCCCGCTCACCCCAGGCCACCTGCATGATTCGGCGATCACCGGCGAAGCCCTCGACAAGATCACGGCGCAGGAAGAGCAGGTGGCCGCGCCAGGGCTTGTCCGCGCGGAAGACTGCGGAGGCGCGCTGGCCATCCAGGCCCACGAGGTCGACTGTGCCGGGCAGTTGGCGCAGGCCGAACTTGGCAGCGAACTCGAACGACGGCACGTCGTAGCCTCCGCCGAGCCCGATCTCCGAAGTGCTATCGGGGGAGAAGTCCACGGCGACCTGGCCGAACCCGATGCCGTCGTCCTGCCAGTCGTCACGCAGCGCCCGGTGCGGGAAAGCACCCTGGGCATCTTCGTCGAACGTCAGCTCGAATCGGGGGCTCCAAGGCATCTCAGCGGCCAGTACGTCGCGGACCATCGGCAGCGGAGGGAAGAAATGGTTTCCCGGATACTGGCGCTCGCTGGCGAGCTGCCGAGCGGGTTCCACATCCTCCGGATTCAGTAGAAGGGTGCGAAAGAACCCGAACACCGTCCGCCCGTCGCGGCGGTGGTCCAGGTATCCCTCGACCAGAAGCCAGCCGCCGGACACTCCGTGGATCTCCTCAGGTGACCACAGATGGTCTGAGACAGCCACTGTCCCCGAGGGGAGCCAGGTCTGGTCGTCGGTGGGCTCCATAGGCGCCCACAGCGGAAGGGACATGGGCGCTACCGGGGGCCTGTCGGGGAAGGTCGGGTCGATGTCGGGCATCAAGCGTTCTGCGTCCCCGAAGGGGGCCGGTGCGCGGCCGACATCCACGAGCCGGCCAACCATCTCGTGGTAGGCGACCCAGCCGTACTTCTTGCCGTACCGCTCCACCCTCCGTTTGGCGCTGTAAGGCCGCTCGGCGTTCGCGGCAATGGACTGGTCAACGCTGCCGAATTCCTTCTCGCGCCAGCCCAGTGCCCAGACGCGGGCCATAACCTCGGCGCGGGCCCTGCGGTAGTCAGAGTGGGTGAAGTCGTAGTTGTCCCTGCCGTTGATGGCGGCCCCGATGATGTAGTTCTCGAAGTCCATGCCGAAGGTGCGGGCGCACTCCTCGGCGTTGGGGTCGTCGTCCTCCATCAGCTCGGCGGGCGCCACGGCAGCGAACCTTGGCGCGAAGGCGTCGACCCCCTCCGGAACGGCGGCAGGGTGGAGGGAACCGGCGAATTCATAGAAGGCCCGTATGTGGCCGCGCAGTTGCTCGTGTGAGGTGGGTGTGGTCCCGCCGTCGAGGAAGCGGTCGCGCAGTCGCACTAGCCAGTCCCGCAGTGCGCCTTCGAGCGGTCCGTCGGGATCGGGCATCTGGTGGGCGCTGATGGCGCCGAACGCTGCGGCGACCACCCGTTCGATGACGTAGGGGTCATCGATATCGAGCAGCCGGGTGGCTAGGTCGAACAGCCGCTTCGGTTCTGGTCGGCCGTAGCGCTGCAGGGCTTTCGTCGCCAGGTCCCGCAAGTTCGTGTCCGTGGAAGTCAGTAGCCAGGCGATGGCCAGCGCGTCCAGATCGTCGCTGTCGGCGCGATTGCTGCTTCCGGACCACCTGTCGATCGCTCGTTCCAGGTCTGTCGTCAGTCGGCCTGGAGCCTGGCCACGAGCCCATTCGGTCCAGCGCAGGTCACGTTCCGGAAGGGGCAGCTGGCGCAGGACGCGGTCGAGGAATACGGCATTCAGGCGGTGCGCGGCGGACCTGCGGATCTCCCACAGACGGCCGATCGCTGGTCGTCCCTTTCTCTTGCTGGGATGCGCGGTAACGAGCGCGGTTGCGAGCGCATCGACGGTCTCGTCGTCGAGGAATTCAGACTCGGTGGTGAGTTCCTGGGCGAGCACCAACGAACGGTGCTCATCCGGCGCGGCGCGCCACAGGTGGTGCCGCGTAAAGCGGCGTGGCAGCAGTGAGATGAGACCGACGAGGATGTCTTCGCCGAGTGGGTGCGCTTGGTCGCCCAGGAGGGATTGCCAGAGAGTCGCCTCCGCGAGCTGCTCGTTGACGTCCGCGGGGGGAATGCGCACCAGAATCGAGTCAGCGATCAAGTATCCAGCGAGGCGGTCAAAAACGAAGCCGCACTCAGTGTCGTCGGAACCCTTGATCTCCTCGCGGAAGATCACTCCCTCCTCTACCAGGCGCCTGAGCAGGCTCTCGTCCCAGTTCGGCTGGTCAGCGTCGAGGATTCTTCGCGCTTCGTCGAACGGAAGTCGACGAACGTTGTGCGTCCACAGGTGTCTCGCCAGAGCTGTGAGGCGGCGCTGGATCTGATCGGCCGGCACCGGGATGCGAGCCGGATCCTGGGCCAGCCGCTCGACCACGCCCTTGCGGTACAACTCGAAGACGCCGATGAGAGACTGAGGCAGCGCCTCCACGCCCACCGGCACTCGGCGGTCGTGGTTTGCGGCCTCGCAGTACATGCGGACGAAGAGCGGGTTGTGGAACTCTCCCATCGGTAGCCAGGCGTCGGCCGGGTTGATCAGGTAGTGACGGAAGTAGACGCGGAGGATGTCGTTAACTTCCGCGCGCTGCCACTCCAGTTCCAGGTGCACCGTGTCCTTCGGGAGGGCCTGGTCGGCGAGCGCCTCGCGGAGGGTGACGATCACCGCCACGTGAGGGTAGGCGCCCAGGGCAGGTGCCAATGCGGCGAGCAGTGCCCTCCACTCCGAGGGCCGTTCGGCCTCGTTCAGGCCGTCGATGATCAACGGAATCCGGCAGCCTGCGCGGTTACCGGCTGAGTTGAGAGCTTCCAGCAGGTCCTCGAAGTAGTCGACCTTAAGTCCGGGGATCTTTCGCGCGAGGTCGTCGATGGTCCCGCCGGCGCGCAGGTTTCCGCCCTGGATGAAGACTCCTGCCGTGGATCGGTCGTTCGGTGAGGTCATCTGCGCGGCAAGGTGCGTCTTGCCCTGCCCTGCGGCGGCGATGACGGCGAGCAGGGGGGCTTCGGTGTCCGCCCGTGTGTCGTGCAGCCACTGGATGATGTCGCGGATCTCCGCGCCGAGACCGGTAACCAGCAGTGCCTCGGGCAGGCGACGCTGCCTCAGTTTGAGCACCAGGCGTCGCAGTGTTCGGGGAGAGGTTGCGGGTGGCCGCTGTTTGGCGAGGCGCTCGCGGACTTCCCAGGGCCGGAGGCTCGTTCCGGCGTCAAGGACCTCCCGCAGGTCGTCGACGAATCGGTCCAGGTCGTCGGCAATCTCTACGGTGTCTTGGTGGAAGGTGTTTTCGAGGACGTCGATGGCTGCGCGCAGTGCCTGGATCCGAGCAGCGATGTCGTCGGTGCGCTGCTGCAGCCACTCGAACGACGCCGGGCGCAGCAAGGCCCGTTCGATGCGATGTTCCACGTGGTGGGAAGTGTGCAGCCGTGGCGTCCACCGCGCCTCGATGGGTGCAACAGATCGCTTGTGGGCTTGCGCCAGTACCTCTGCGGTTAGGGCGAGTTCACCGAAGAAGGTGGAACGGAGCTCGTCGTGTCCCGCGAGTTGGTCGTCGTAGTTCTCGGTGGACCAGAGTTTGACGCTGATCCCCTGCTGACCGAGTCCGTTGATCCACTCCTCGTCCCCTTTGGCGGGCCGCTCTGGAAGGCAGAGCACAAAGTCGGTTAGCCCTACGACGTGCTCGATAGCTTTGGAGAGCGAGTCCTCGATCTGTGCGCGCTGGCCTGCGCTGAGCTCGTTCCTGCTGTTGAGGATGAACCACTTGCACGACCAACCCCAGACGCGGCCTGGGTCGCCGAGAGCACCGGCGTGGTCGACGTGCAGGTAGAACTCGACGCCGGGCTGGTTGCGGCGTTCCCGCATCGTGCCCAGCGCACCGTAGCGGCGGGAGACGATGGCCCGTGTGAGCGCTTCGAAGTTCTGGTCGGCGGCGCCGGGCAGACGTTCCAGATCAGTCAGATCCACTGCCGCTCCGAGTGCTTGCATCCGACCGAGTGATCGTGTCCTCGTCCCATTCGTGACGGGAGAAGATCTCGACTTTCGCGCCGTGGTGGAGAAGTGCCTTCAGGAATCCCTGGACGTCGGACTCGTCGGTCCAGATCCGGACCGTCTCTCCGGTGCGGGTGACGTTGTGGTCAAGGGCGAAGACGTCGACGTCGTACCTCCCCATGTCGTACAACTTCATTTCGGCGAGTGCTTCGCCGAGTTCGCGAGGCATGCGCTCGCCAGGGCTCTGCCAGTCGTCATCGGACCACGCGTCCTCGGCAAGAGCCTTCAGAGCCTCCATACGCTCCTCCGCTGCCTTGGCACCGGTGACCGTCTGAAATCGGCCGATCAAGACCAGGTCCATCGAGTGCTCCGAGCCGTAGCCGTTCCAGATCCTCATCGTGCCTCCCTCAACGCCTGCACGGCCTCCATGATGGAACTTCCGACTGACAATCCCGTGGGCGCGTAGGCGTGGGGGCGCAGTATGCCGGTCGCGTCGACGTGCATGTGCGCGTCGAGGGGGCGCTCGCCTGGGACGGCCTCCGCGGTGGGCAGCGCAGCTTCGAGGCCAGTACGGGAGATCGCGAGCCGAACCCCGGCCCTGGCGGTCGCGGCCCATTCCGCGAGGCGCTGAGCGTCGGCTTCGCATATGCCGGGAGTTGCCGCAGTTGGCTGCTCCGGCAGAAGCAGAAGTTCGGACGCGCCGACCTTGTCGGCGAACTCAGCGAGGTCATCTAGTTCGCCGACCGTGTCGGCATTAATGACGGCGTTGATGCCGAATGGAGCGAGGGAGCCGAGCAACCCGGCTGCCTGGACGACAGCCGCGAACGGTCGGCCGCGGAGCCGCTCGTAGGTGGCTCCGACCCCGTCGACTGACAGGCGGACGAAGTGCACGACCCCACGCAGGGAATCGACGAGTTCGGGCGTGAGCCGGTGCCCATGCGTCGTGAAGGTCACCGCCATAGACGTGGACCGGGCTATGTCCGAACACAGCTGGGCGAACCCTCGGTACGCGGTCGGTTCCCCTCCCCCGAAGCCGACCCCGAGGCACCCGGCAGCATCGAGTTCGACCGCCCACGCGACTACACGCTCCCTGCCGAGCGCGGCGGCGTGCTTGGGCGCATAGCAGTAGGCGCAGCGGAGTTCGCAGGCGTTGGTCAGCGCGACGGACAGGTACCGCGGAGCACGGGAGAACTGCTCAGCGGAAACAGGCACCTCGTCGAGCAGCACGTTCATCCCCGAGGCACGGTCGAACAGGTGAACACCAGCTGCGGACAGGCGAATCTTGCACGTCACCGACAGCATGATGCCACCGCATCCCGTCATGCCGGGAGGGACCGTGCAAGGAGATCGGTACCGTGCTCGCAGTGGGAGCGTCGGGCGCGTTGCAACTGAGCGCGGCACTATGCGGGTGCGACGGCGACAACCAGCGTCAAGGTGGAGCGGGTGTAGGAATGGCGGCTGAGGTCCTTGATGCAGTCATGGTGGCCGTGCCATGCGCACACGCCTCTATGGATCCAATTGATCGGCCTGGCCGACTGCGGGGCCGCCTTCGCGAACGCGCAGGTCCGAGTGTGTTCAGCCGCCGCACTTCGGACGGCCTCACCGGTTACTCCCTGGGAGAAGCCGACCAAGATCTTCTCCCAGGTTTCTCCCAAACGATCACTGGAGACGCAGGAAAGGTCTGATCCGCGATACGGATCAGACCTTTGACCTGCTGTTACAGCTGTCGGGGTGGCGGGATTTGAACCCACGACCTCTTCGTCCCGAACGAAGCGCGCTGCCAAGCTGCGCTACACCCCGATGTCGCTGCTGTCGCGGCGACGTCGTTTACTTTAGCCCACCGGGGGCCGGAGGCGAAATCCGATTCAGACGCGGCGACGGGTCGGGGTGGGGCGGGCGTGGTCGAGGGCCACGAGGAGGAGGCCGAGGGCGTAGATCGCCAGGCCGAGCAGGAGTGCGTTGGCCAGGGAGTGGCGGTAGCCGTGGGCCGTGACGTCCAGGAAGGGGTAGAGGTAGCGGCTCGGGGAGGTCGTGGGGACGAACATCGCCCGGCTCAGGGTGAAGATCAGGTACGCCAGCGGGAACAGCAGCCACCCCGCCGCCTGGCGCAGGTGCATCCGCGAGGCCGGGGTCAGCAGGAGCCAGTCCAGTACGGCCGCCAGCGGGACCAGCGTGTGCAGGACCTGGAGCGCCGCCCACTGGGCGTGCCACCGCACCGGCGGCACCGTCGCGTCCGTCATGGTGAACGGCGGGTTCGTGTGGGCCAGCAGCAGGTGGTACACCAGCGCGCTGATCACCGCGTAGAGCAGCACCGCGCCCGTGATCGACGCCGGGAGCGCGCGGCGCGGGCGCCAGGATCTCGACGCCGACACGAGCATCACCACCGCCAGCAGGACCGCGCTCTGCACGCTGAAGTAGCTCAGTGCGCGGGCCGGGCCGGCCAGGAGGATCTCCAGGGCCACCCCGGCCGCCGCCACCAGCGCGGTCAGCAGGCGGAACGCCGCGACCAGCGGGCGCCGGACCGGGGCCACCACCGCCGACACCGGCACGTACGACGGCTGCAGCACGGGGGTGCTTTCCCAGGGGATCGCGGGCAGATCCGGGATCTCCCTGGGGATGGGCGGTATCGGTGCGGTCATGCCCTCACGCTAGGCATGAGGGAGAAATGGGGCGATCCGGGGCACTCCGGACGGGTTACGGCCGCTCCACCAGCGTGAGCAGCGTCGCCTCCGGCGGGCACGCGAAGCGGATCGGGGTGTAGCGGTTCGTGCCGCAGCCCGCCGAGACGTGCAGGTAGGAGGTGTTGCCGTCCGCCGTGTGCGTGGACAGGCCCTTCACCCGGTCCGTGTCCAGGTCGCAGTTGGTGACCAGCGCGCCGTAGAAGGGGATGCAGAGCTGGCCCCCGTGCGTGTGGCCCGCCAGGACCAGCGGATAGCCGTCCGCCGTGAAGGCGTCCAGGGTGCGCAGGTAGGGCGCGTGCACGACACCCATCGAGAAGTCGTGACCCCCGGAGGGGCCGCCGGCCACGCGGGCGTAGCGGTCGCGCTTGATGTGGGGGTCGTCCAGGCCGGTCAGCTCGATCGACATGCCCTCGACCTTCAGCACGCCCCGCTGGTTGGTCAGGTTCAGCCAGCCCGCGGTGTCGAATCCGTCCCTGAGGTCCTCCCAGGGGTTGTGGACCACGCCGACCGCGGGCGCGTTGCCGTTCAGGCCGTGCTTGCCGTTCGCCTTCTCCAGCAAGTACCGCGCGGGGTTGCGCAGTTTGGGGCCGTAGTAGTCGTTGGACCCGAAGACGTACGCGCCGGGGAACTCCATCAGCGGGCCCAGCGCGTCCAGCGTCTCCGGGACGCCCTCGGGGTCCGAGAGGTTGTCCCCGGTGTTGATCACGAAGTCGGGGCGCAGCCCGGCCAGCGACTGGAGCCAGCGCTGCTTCTTGCGCTGCCCGCTCACCATGTGGATGTCGGAGACCTGAAGCATCCGCAGCGGGCGCATGCCCGGCGGGAGGACCGGCACGGTCACTCGTCGAAGGCGGAAGGAGCGGACCTCGAAGCCCGCCGCGTACGCCACTCCGGCGGCCCCGGCCGCCATGATTCCCAGGGGTACTCCGTATCGCGCGCGCATGAGCCCATCGTGTCAGACCCCGCCGGAGCCTCAAGAGCGGGCGCCCCCTTGATCAAGCCCCTTTAATCAGGGGGCGTTCGGCCGTACGCACCTGCGACAATCGGTCCATGACCACCACCCTCAAGTCGAAGCTCCACGACGACCTCAACGCCGCGATCCGCGAGCGCGACGAGCTGCGCTCCGCGACGCTCCGGCTGACCCTCGCCGCGATCACCAAGGAGGAGGTCGCGGGCAAGGAGAAGCGCGAGCTGTCCGACGACGAGGTCCTCAAGGTGATCACCAAGGAGGCCAAGAAGCGCCGTGAGGCCGCGGACGCCTTCGCCCTGGGTGGCCGTCCCGCGCAGGCCGAGCGGGAGAAGGCGGAGGGTGAGCTGCTCGCCACCTACCTGCCCAAGCAGCTCTCCGACGACGAGCTGACCGCGATCGTCTCCCAGGCCGTCGAGGAGGCCAAGGCGGGCGGGGCCGAGGGGCCGCGGGCCATGGGTGCCGTCATGAAGATCGTGAACCCCAAGGTGGCCGGGCAGGCCGACGGCGGCCGGGTCGCCGCGATCGTGAAGCAGCAGCTCCAGGGCTGAGCCGGTAGTACATAGCAGTGGGGGGCCGCACCTTCGAGGTGCGGCCCCCCACTGTCGTGGAGCGGAAGATCAGTTCCGGCGTCCGCCGTTCGCGTTCCCCTGCACCAGGTTCCCGGGCACCTTCGGCTTCGGCTTCACGGCACCGGGACGGCCGCCGTTCCCGCCGTTTCCGCCGGTCAGGCCGCCGAAGAGGCCGCCGATCAGGCCGCCGCCCGGCGTGCCCTGGCGGCCGTCGTCGCCGCCGTCGCCCTTGTCACCCCGGCCGTCGCCCTTCTCCTCGTCGTCCGGGATGTCGACGGTGCTGAAGTCGGGCGCGTCCTTGCCCACCAGGGCGCCGGACATCGCGTCCCGCCAGATCGGGCCCGGCACACCGCCACCGAAGACGAGGGGGTGGAACGTTCCGCCGATGGTGATGTTGTTCATCTGCACGTCCTGCCGGGCGCTGCCGACCCAGACCGCGCCGGACATGTTCGGGGTGTAGCCGACGAACCAGGCGTTCTTCCGCTCGTCCGTCGTACCCGTCTTGCCCGCGCTGTCCCGGTCGTTCAGCCCCGCCTCCTGGCCGGTACCGGAGTCGATCACGTCCCGGAGCAGGGTGTTGACCGTGTCCGCGGTCTTCTGGCTCATCGCGCGCGAGCACGTGGACTTCGGCACCGGCAGCGACTTCTCCTCGTCACCGGACCTCTCGGTGATCGACTCGATGGCGACCGGCGTGCAGTACATGCCACGCGCGGCGAAGGTGGCGTAGGCGTTGGCCATGGTCAGCGGGGACAGGCCGATGGCGCCGAGCGCGATGGCCGGCGTCTGCGGCAGCTTCGAGCCGTCGCCCTGCACCACGTGCAGCTTGTCGGCCATCTTGGCCACCGGGCACAGCCCGATGTCGGAGATGAGCTGCACGAAGTAGGTGTTGACCGACTTGGCCATCGCCTCCTTCATGCGGTACGGGCCCTTCTCGGACTCGTTCTCGTTCTCCGCCATCTCGTTCTCGGTGTTCCGGTACGGCGTCGCGCCGCACCGCTGCACCGGGCTCGGGTACGCCATCTTGTACGGCGCCGAGTACGCCTGGGTCGGCGGCTTGCCGCCCTCGATCGCGGCCGCCGCGACGAACGGCTTGAACGTCGAACCCGTCGGGAATCCGAAGTTGGAGCCGCCCAGGTCCCGGTCGACCGAGAAGTTGTACTCGGTCTCGTCCTTGGCGTAGCCGAACGGCTTCGACTGGCCCATCGCCAGCACCTTGCCGGTGCCCGGCTGCACCAGGGTCGTGGCCGCCGCGACCGAGTCGGACTTGTAGACGTGCTCCTTCAGCGAGTCCTGCACCGACTTCTGCGCCTGCGGGTCCAGCGTCGTACGGATCGTCAGGCCGCCCTTGTTCCAGACCTTGGCGCGCTCCTCGCGGGACTTGCCGAAGACCGGGTCGGTGAGGAAGACGTTCTCGACGTACTTGCAGAAGAAAGCGGAGTCGCGGGTCGCGGTGATGCAGCCGTTCTTGGGGTGGCTGACACGCAGGCCCAGCGGCTCCTGGCCGGCGCGGTCGGCCTCGGCCTGGGAGATGTCGCCCAGCTCGGCCATGCGCTGGAGCACGGTGTTGCGCCGCTTGGTGGCCTCGGCCTCGTCGTTGACGGGGTCGTAGCGGCTCGGGGACTGCACGATGCCCGCCAGGAGGGCGGACTCCTGGAGGTTGAGATCCTTCGCGTGCTTGGAGAAGTAGCGCTGGGCCGCGGCCTCGATGCCGTACGCCTGCTCGCCGAAGAAGGTGATGTTGAGGTAGTTCTCCAGGATCTTCTTCTTGCCGAGCTTCTCCTCGATCTGGATCGCGTACTTCAGCTCGCGGACCTTGCGGCCGAGGGTCTGCTGGGTGGCCTGGGCGACCTTGGTCGGGTCGTCGCCGGCCTCCTCGATGAAGTAGTTCTTCACGAGCTGCTGGGTGAGGGTGGACGCGCCCTGGGCGACGCCCCCGCTCTGCGCGTTCTTGTTCAGCGCGCGCAGCACGCCCTTGAGGTCGATGGCGCCGTGCTGGTAGAAGCGCGAGTCCTCGATGGCGACGATGGACTTCTGCATGTAGGGCGAGATGTCCTTCAGCTCCACCACCGTGCGGTCACGGGAGTAAACGCTGGCGATCTGGTTGCCCCGGCTGTCCAGTATGGTCGTGCGCTGGCTGAGCTGGGGGCTCTTGAGGTTGGCCGGGATCTCGTCGAAGCCCTGCACCGAGCCCTTCGCGGCGAGGCCCAGCGCCCCTGCGGCAGGCAGCGCGATGCCCGCCATCACCGCCCCCGCGAGCACACTGACACCGAGGAACTTGGCGGCCGACTGCGTCGCCGACAGACCACCGCCCGAGCGCTTCTTTGGCATGGGGGCAGCCTAATCCGTGGTGATAAGCGTTCCGGGGGAGCGACGGGCCCTCGGGCGGTTCGGGTGCAGGATCGTGACGTCCGGTCGGGTGGTGGACGCCCCCGACCAGGGCCGCGCGGGGTCCGGCGGGCACGCCGGAGCAGGCCGCCGGGGCACCGGGCGCGTCACGGCACGGCAAAGCGGGGCCGAGGTTGTCATTCGCCGGACACACGCACAGGCATTGGCCTAAGCTGCTCTCAACTGTCACAGCGGCACGGCCATGTAGCAATACGTCCGGCGACCCCGAATCGTTCCGGAGTAACCCCGACTTCTCGGTGGGGACGTGTCCGAAACCGCCTCGTGTGTCACCCGGCGCCCCATGTGCCGCACCACAACCATCCCGCTTTGCCGGGATGATCACGCATGTCGCCAGCTCACTCCTCCGGGTGATCTGCCGCTTACCCATAGTCCGTTCGGGCCATTCAAGATTGGGCCCGAAGGGGGTGTTGCGCTGTCCGCGCCTTCCGTAACGTCCTCAACTGGCGGCGGTGAATATGCCGCTGCCGCCGTGGGGGAGCCTCGATTCGGGAGAGGACGGCGCCGGTATGGGCTGGGTTACCGACTGGAGTGCGCAGGCCGCCTGCCGCACTACCGATCCGGATGAACTGTTTGTTCAGGGAGCAGCGCAGAACAGGGCCAAGGCGGTGTGCACCGGTTGCCCGGTACGCACCGAGTGCCTGGCGGATGCGCTGGACAATCGCGTCGAGTTCGGCGTGTGGGGAGGCATGACGGAGCGCGAGCGCCGTGCGCTGCTGCGCCGGCGGCCCACCGTGAGCTCGTGGCGCAGGCTGCTGGAGACGGCCCGCTCGGAGTACGAGCGCGGCGCCGGAATCGTGCCCCTCGACGACGACGAGGTGTACGAGAACTACGCGGCCGTGAGCTGAGGGCTTCGCCTCCGGCATAGGCCGGGAGCATCAGGGAGCCGAGGACCGGCGGGGGCCGGTACGGCCTCGGTACGGCGATGTCGTGCGGGGAGCTGGGCGCTGTGCGCGCCCGCGCCCGCCCGTGCCGCCGTACACAGGAGCGCGCGGGTGCCGGTGTGCGGCATGCCCGGACGCCCTCGCGGCGCGGCTGCCTCGGCTACGACAGCTCCGTGTGCCCCGCCGCCAGGCGGTCGCCGATGTCGCGCAGGCCCGTGAGGTCGTGCACATCGCCGGGGAGTGCGGGTACTTCGACGATGGCCACCTCGGGGTGGTCGCTGATGAAACGGTCCCTCGTGCGCTGTTCGCGCGCGAGCAGCCGCATGCGCTCGGCGTGCAGGCGCAGCAGACCCGCGGTCAGTTCGTCCACGGACCGCTCCGGGTCCGGGGCGGGGGAGCCTTCGTCGGGAGCCGGAGAGGTGGAAGAAGCCGAGGCGGAATCTGAACTTCCGTCCGTTTCAGGGGAGTTACGAACCTCAGCCTTCCCGTCCTCCTGATCCACAATGCCGGGGGCGGCAAGATTTTCCGCGGCGGTGAGCGCCCGCTCGGCCGTCAGCCGGGTGGCGCCGCTGCCGTGGACGCGGTTGAGTACCAGACCGACCAGCGGCATCTTCTCCGCGGCCAGCCGCTGCACGAAGTACGCCGCCTCGCGCAGCGCGTCCCGCTCCGGCGCCGCCACCACCAGGAACGCCGTACCGGGCGCCTGCAGCAGCTTGAAGGTGGCGTCCGCGCGGGTGCGGAAGCCGCCGAAGGTGGTGTCCATCGCGGAGACGAACGTCTGTGCGTCCTTGAGGAGCTGACCGCCCAGGATCTTGCCCAGGGTGCCGGTCATCATCGACATCCCGACGTTCAGGAACGCCATCCCCGCGCGCCCGCCCAGCTTGGCCGGCGCGGTCAGCAGCCGGATCAGCTTGCCGTCCAGGAACGAGCCGAGCCGCTTCGGCGCGTCGAGGAAGTCCAGCGCGTTGCGGGAGGGCGGGGTGTCGACGACGATCAGGTCCCACTCGTCCTTGGCCCGCAGTTGGCCGAGCTTCTCCATCGCCATGTACTCCTGCGTGCCCGCGAAGCCGCCGGAGACCGTCTGGTAGAAGGGGTTCGCCAGGATCTGGGCCGCCCGCTCGGGGTCCGCGTGCGACTCCACGACCTCGTCGAACGTGCGCTTCATGTCGAGCATCATGGCGTGCAGTTCGCCGGCCTCGGCGCTCTCGCCGGGCGCCTCCCCGCGGCGGTCCTCGACGCCCTTGACCCGGCGCGGCACGTTGTCGAGGGAGTCGATGCCCATCGACTGGGCCAGCCGCTTGGCCGGGTCGATGGTCAGGACGACCACCTTGCGGCCCCGCTCGGCGGCCCGGAGCGCGAGCGCGGCGGCCGTGGTCGTCTTGCCGACGCCGCCGGAGCCGCAGCACACCACGATCCGGGTCTCGGGGTCGTCCAGCAGCGCGTCCACGTGCAGCGTCCGTGCCGGGGACAGGCCGGAGCGCGCGTCCGGGTCGGCGGCGGTCTGCGGGTCCGGACTCATGACAACCCCTGCTTCCGCAACTCGGTGGCCAGTTCGTACAGGCCCGCCAGGTCCATGTCCTCGGCGAGCAACGGCAGCTCGTCCACCGGCAGGCCCAGCTCGTCGAGGACCGCGCGCTGCTCCTGCTCCAGCGTGTGCCGTTCGGCGTACTCGGCGGCCTGCGTCAGCAGCGGGTCGACCAGCCGCTCGGCGTGCCCGCCGCGCCGCGCTCCGCCGAGGCCCGCCGAGGACAGCGCGCGGGCGACGGCGTTGTGCGGCACGGTGCGGGCCAGCTCCAGCTCGGCCGCGTCCAGCAGCTCGGGGCGGACCATGTTCACGATGACGCGGCCCACCGGGAGGTCCGCCGCGCGCAGTTCGGCGATGCCGTCGGCGGTCTCCTGGACCGGCATCTCCTCCAGCAGCGTGACGAGGTGCACGGCGGTCTCCGGGGACTTCAGCACCCGCATCACGGCCTGCGCCTGATTGTGTATCGGGCCGATCTTGGCGAGGCCCGCCATCTCGTCGTTGACGTTGAGGAAGCGGGTGATGCGGCCGGTGGGGGGCGCGTCCATCACGACGTGGTCGTAGATGAAGTCGCCCTTCTTGTCCTTGCGGCGCACCGCTTCGCACGCCTTGCCGGTCAGCAGGACGTCCCGCAGTCCGGGCGCGACGGTGGTGGCGAAGTCTATGGCGCCGAGTTTTCTCAGCGCGCGGCCGGCGCCGCCGAGTTTGTAGAACATCTGGAGATAGTCCAGAAGGGCCTGTTCGGGATCGATGGCGAGTGCATGGACCTCTCCTCCTCCGGGAGCGGTGGCGATCTTCCGCTCCTCGTAGGGCAACGCCTCGGTCTCGAAGAGCTGTGCGATGCCCTGCCGGCCCTCGACCTCGACGAGAAGCGTCCGCTTCCCCTCGGTGGCGAGGGCCAGCGCTAGGGCGGCGGCGACCGTCGTCTTTCCGGTCCCGCCCTTGCCGCTGACGACCTGGAGCCTGCTCACGTCTTCGAGCCTAACCAGTCCGGGCGACACTCACGCGGGAGGCTGTGGATAACAGCGACTACAGTCGGCCTATGACCAAGTGGGAATACTCAACGGTGCCGCTGCTCGTCCACGCCACGAAGCAGATCCTGGACAACTGGGGCGAGGACGGCTGGGAGCTCGTCCAGGTCGTGCCGGGGCCCAACCCGGAGCAGCTCGTCGCCTACCTGAAGCGCGAGAAGCAGGCGTGAGCGCGGTCGAGGCCCGGCTCGCCGACCTCGGCCTGACGCTGCCGGAGGTCGTGCCGCCGCTGGCCGCCTACCAGCCCGCCGTGCGGTCCGGTGACTACGTCTACACCGCGGGCCAGCTCCCCATGGTGGACGGGCAGCTTCCGGTCACCGGCAAGGTCGGCGCCGAGGTCACGGCCGAGGAGGCCAAGGACCTGGCCCGGACCTGCGCGCTGAACGCGCTGGCCGCCGTCAAGTCGGTCACCGGCGACCTGGACCTGATCGCCCGCGTGGTGAAGGTCACCGGCTTCGTCGCCTCCGCCGCCGACTTCACCGGCCAGCCCGGCGTCCTCAACGGCGCCAGCGAGCTGCTCGGCGAGGTCCTCGGCGACAAGGGCGTGCACGCCCGCAGCGCGGTGGGCGTCGCGGTGCTCCCGCTGGACGCGCCGGTCGAGGTCGAGATCCTGGTCGAGCTGGTCCCGTAGCCGACCTCGCGGGCGATCCGGCACCTCTCGAACATCTGCCCTGTTCGGGATAGCCTCCGCCCATGGCGAACGGTCAGTGGTACCCCCCGGAGTGGCCCGACCGCATCCGCGCCCTCGCGGACGGCACGCTCACTCCCGTCGTCCCCAGGCGGGCGGCGACCGTGCTGCTGCTCAAGGACACCCCGGCCGGACCGGCCGTCCACATGCTGCGCAGACGCGCCTCCATGGCCTTCGCCGGAGGCGCGTACGCGTATCCGGGCGGCGGTGTCGACCCCCGCGACGACGACCACCACGTCCGCTGGGCGGGCCCCACGCGCGCGTGGTGGGCGGACCGGCTGGGCATGGACGCGGGCGACGAGGCGGGTGCCCAGGCGATCGTCTGCGCCGCCGTGCGCGAGACGTTCGAGGAGGCGGGCGTCCTGCTCGCCGGGACCGGCCCGGACTCCGTCGTCGGCGACACCAGCGGCGACGACTGGGAGGCGGACCGCGCCGCCCTGGTCGCGCACGAGCTGTCCTTCGCCGAGTTCCTGGACCGCAGGGGGCTGGTGCTGCGCTCCGACCTGCTGGGCGCGTGGACCCGCTGGATCACCCCCGAGTTCGAGTCCCGGCGCTACGACACCTGGTTCTTCGTCGCCTCCCTGCCCGAGGGCCAGCGCACCCGCGACCTGTCCACCGAGGCCGACCGCACCGTGTGGACACGGCCCGCCGAGGCCGCCGCCGGGTACGACCGGGGCGAGCTGCTGATGATGCCGCCCACCATCGCCACCCTGCGCCAACTGCTGCCCTACGGCACGGCCGCCGAGGCCCTCGCCGCCGCGCCGGACCGCGATCTCACCCCGGTGCTCGCGCGGGCCCGGCTGCTCGACGGGCGGGTGGAACTGAGCTGGCCGGGGCACGAGGAGTTCACCAAGCACGTACCGGCCGCTCCGGGCCCGCGGGGAGGCGTGGCATGACCGACGCCGCCGCCCTGCCCGGCCAGCCCCGTGACGCGGTCCGCTCCGGCCCGGCGACCGAACGCGCCGTCAACGTGCTCGCGCCCAACGCCTCACCCATGACCCTGGACGGCACCAACACCTGGATCGTCGCCGAGCCGGACTCCGACCTCGCCGTGGTCATAGACCCCGGCCCGCTGGACGACGGCCACCTCCGCGAGGTCGTCGACGCGGCCGAGAAGGCGGGCAAGCGGATAGCGCTCACCCTGCTCACCCACGGCCACGCCGACCACGCCGAGGGCGCGTCCAGGTTCGCCGAGATCACCGGCACGCGCGTGCGTGCGCTGGATCCGGCGCTGCGGCTCGGGGACGAGGGGCTGGGCGCCGGTGACGTGGTCACGGTCGGCGGCCTGGAGCTGCGGGTCGTGCCCACCCCCGGCCACACCGCGGACTCCCTGAGCTTCCATCTCCCGGCCGACCGCGCGGTGCTCACCGGCGACACCATCCTCGGGCGCGGCACGACCCTCGTCGCCCATCCGGACGGCCGCCTCGGTGAGTACCTGGCCTCGCTGCGTCGGCTGCGCTCGCTGACCGTGGACGACGGCGTGCACACCGTCCTGCCGGGCCACGGCCCGGTCCTGGAGGACGCCCAGGGCGCCGTCGAGTTCTACCTCGCCCACCGCGCCAACCGCCTGGCCCAGGTAGAGACGGCCGTGGAGAACGGCCACCGCACGGCCGAGGCCGTGGTGGCCCACGTGTACGCCGACGTCGACCGCTCCCTGTGGCCGGCGGCGGAACTGTCGGTCCGGGCGCAGTTGGACTACCTCGGCGAACACGGGCTGATCTGAGCCTTGGCCCGTCAGCGTGGCCGCGTGATCACGATGGAATGGGACGGCCTCACCGACCGCGGGCAGTTCGGCGGGATGTACCTCCAGGAGCGGGACCACTTCGCGGACCTGGCGCGGGACGCCGACTGGAACGCCGTGTTCGAGGAGCTGGGCGGCCGTCCGGGATGGGCCAACCTGCCCCGGCCGGGCATACGCAGCGGGTTCGCCCCGCTGCAGGCACCCACTACCGCGTGACCACCACGGGCTGGTCCGGGATCTGATCCCGGCGACGTCGGCATCAGCTAGGAGGCCGGGCTGCCGCTCTTCTCGCCGTGCACGCGCGCGTACTCCGCGGCCAGCCAGGGGCCCAGGTCGTCCACGTAGCCGCGCAGGATGGCGGCGTCGCCGACGGGTTCGCGGCCGTAGCGGGCCGCCACGCGCATCGGGGCGGCCCGGCGCGGGTGGTACGCGCCGCACACCTCCGCCATCTCGTCCAGCTCGCTCGTCCAGCCGTTCCAGCGGGGCATCACCAGCGTGAAGCCGGTACGCACCAGGTGCCGGGACATGAAGCGGACCAGCGGACGCCGGGCCTCCTCGGTGTCGGCGGCACCCGCGATCCGCTCGCGCCAGCGCGGGAGCAGCCGGGCCAGGTCGCCGTTGGTCTCGCGGGCGAGCAGGGAGCCGGGCCGGTAGCGGGGCAGTCCACCGGCGATGTCGTCCCCGAGCAGCGGGGTGCACAGGCAGGCCAGGAACCAGCCCAGGTCGTACCGCTCCGCCTCGCTGACCAGCCGGGCCCGGCTGTACAGCAGGGTGCCCACGCCGTCGATCTGCGGGAACCGCCGGTCCAGGTCCCTGCCGAGGTCCGCCGCGGCGGTCCGGTCGGCGTCGGCCGGCTCGGTGCGCAGCGCGACCAGCAGGTCCAGGTCGCTGCGTCCCACGCGCGCGGTGCCGCGCGGGACGGACCCGTAGAGGTAGCCGCTGTGCAGCCGCGCCCCGAAAGCCTCCGTCAGCCCGGCCCGCGCTGCGGCCACGACGGGACGGAACGCGTCCTGCACGCGCGCGAGGGACCCTTCACGGGCGATGAACCCCTCGGCGTCGAGGCCGTGGGGCACTGGTGGTCCGGACATGCGGCCACTGTGCACCGCCGGAGGTGGCGGTGCAGGTGAATTACCGGGGACGGGGCCTCACCCGGCGTCGGCCGGCACCGACGGAGCCCGTCCGGCGATCGCGGACGAGGCCCCTCGGGGCCGACCGGGCAGTCGCCCGGTCGGGACAGGCGTCAGCGGGACCGCTTGGCCAGCCGCTCCACGTCCAGCAGGATCACCGCGCGGGCCTCCAGGCGCAGCCACCCGCGCTGGGCGAAGTCGGCGAGCGCCTTGTTGACCGTCTCGCGGGAGGCGCCGACCAGTTGGGCCAGCTCCTCCTGGGTGAGGTCGTGCACCACGTGGATGCCCTCCTCGGACTGCACGCCGAAGCGGCGCGACAGGTCCAGCAGGGCGCGGGCGACGCGGCCGGGCACGTCGGAGAAGACCAGGTCGGACATGGCGTCGTTGGTCTTGCGCAGGCGGCGCGCGACGGCGCGCAGCAGGGCGCCGGCGACCTCGGGGCGTGCGTTCAGCCAGGGCTGGAGGTCGCCGTGGCCGAGGCCGAGCAGCTTGACCTCGGTCAGCGCGGTCGCGGTGGCCGTACGCGGGCCGGGGTCGAACAGCGAGAGCTCACCGATCAGCTCGCTGGGGCCGACGACGGCGAGCATGTTCTCGCGCCCGTCGGGGGAGGTGCGGTGCAGCTTGACCTTGCCCTCGGTGACGACGTACAGCCGGTCTCCGGGGTCGCCCTCGTGGAAAAGGGAGTCGCCGCGAGCGAGGGTCACCTCACTCATGGAGGCGCGCAGCTCCGCGGCCTGCTCGTCGTCAAGAGCCGCGAAGAGCGGGTTGCGCCGCAGAACGTCGTCCACGAGTTCTCTCCTTGTCGACCTGCTCAGGGGATGTTCCTCCCCAGCGTGCCAGGGGACCGTGTTCCCCGTTTTGCCGGACGGTCCAAACAGTGTGATCTGTCACAAGGATGCCGCACAGGTGTCCCGAGGTAAGCGGCAGGGGTCCAATCGGGGGCCGATCTTCGAGGTCCGGAGCGGATGTCGGTGCCGGGCTCTAGGCTGGCCGGGTGTCCAAATCGCCGGTGAGAGCGCAGGCCGAGGGGGCTGGGCAGGTGGTTGCACGACGTGATTCCGCCGTGGGCGAACAGGATTCCGATGGAAGTGGCAAAAAGGTGAAATCCATAAAAAATGCCCCGGCGAAGAAGGCGCCCGCGAAACGGTCCGGCTCGGGCGCGACCCCGTCCGGTGAATCCCACACGGCCCTGGTCCGCCGCGCCCGCCGCATCAACCGCGAACTCGCCGAGGTCTATCCGTACGCCCACCCCGAGCTGGACTTCCGGAACCCCTTCCAGCTCGTGGTCGCCACGGTCCTGTCGGCCCAGACCACCGACCTGCGCGTCAACCAGACGACCCCGGCGCTGTTCGCCAAGTACCCCACCCCGGAGGACCTCGCGGCGGCCGACCCCGCCGAGGTGGAGGAGATCCTGCGGCCCTGCGGCTTCTTCCGCGCCAAGACGCGCTCGGTCATAGGGCTGTCCAAGGCGTTGGTGGAGGACTTCGGCGGCGAGGTGCCCGGCAGGCTGGAGGACCTGGTCAAGCTGCCCGGTGTCGGCCGCAAGACGGCGTTCGTGGTCCTCGGCAATGCCTTCGGCAGGCCCGGCATCACCGTGGACACCCACTTCCAGCGGCTGGTGCGGCGCTGGAAGTGGACCGAGGAGACCGAGCCCGACAAGATCGAGGCCGCGGTCGGCGCGCTCTTCCCCAAGAAGGACTGGACCGACCTGTCCCACCACGTCATCTGGCACGGCCGCCGCATCTGCCATGCCCGCAAGCCCGCCTGCGGCGCCTGCCCCATCGCCCCGCTCTGCCCGTCCTACGGCGAGGGCGAGACCGACCCGGAGAAAGCCCGCAAGCTCCTGAAGTACGAGAAGGGCGGCTTCCCCGGCCAGCGGCTCGACCCGCCGCAGTCCTATCTGGACGCCGGCGGCATCCCGGCCCCGCCGCTGGGGGCCGGATGACGGAACGATCTCGGGGCACGCGAGCGTTGGACACGGCAGGAGGGGGCGGTCATGACGTACACGCGTGACACGCACGAGGGTCCGGTGGCGCTGCGCAGGGAGGGTCTGCCGGACTGGCTGGAGCCGGTGGCGCGGGCCGCCGAGACGGTCCAGCCGCTCCAGCTCAGCCGCTTCCTGCCGCCGGAGGACGGCGGCGGCCGCCAGTCGGCGGTGCTGATCCTGTTCGGCGAGGGCGAGCGCGGCCCCGAACTGCTGCTGATGGAGCGCTCCGGCTCGCTGCGCTCCCACGCGGGACAGCCCTCCTTCCCCGGCGGCGCCCTCGACGCGGTGGACGGCGACCCCAAGACCGACGGCCCGCTGCGGGCGGCGCTGCGCGAGGCGGAGGAGGAGACCGGGCTCGACCCGGCCGGCGTCCAGCTCTTCGGCGTGCTGCCCGCCCTCTACATCCCGGTCAGCGAGTTCGTCGTCACCCCCGTCCTCGGCTGGTGGCGCGAGCCCAGCCCGGTCGGTGTCGTCGACCCCAACGAGACCGCCCGCGTCTTCACCGCCCCCGTGGCGGATCTCACGGACCCGGCCAACCGCGCCATCACCGTGCACCCCAGCGGCCATCGGGGCCCCGCATTCCTGGTCGAATCGGCCCTGGTGTGGGGCTTCACGGCCGGTGTCATCGACCGCCTGCTGCACTACGCGGGCTGGGAGCGCCCCTGGGACAGAACCCGGCAGGTCCCGCTCGACCGGTGGTCGTGACAGGGTGTCGTGCGTGATCCTTGGGCGGAGAAAGTCGATGGGCGGGGCCTGAAGCGTTGAACGTGCTGGACATCCTGTTGTTGCTGGCCGCCGCGTGGTTCGCGGTCGTGGGCTACCGCCAGGGCTTCGTCGTCGGCATCCTGTCGGTGATCGGCTTCCTCGGCGGCGGCCTGCTCACCGTCTACGCGCTGCCCCCGGTCTGGGACGCCGTGACCCATGACGCGGAGGTCAGCACCGCGGCCGCCGTCGTCGCGGTCATCGTCGTCATCGTCGTCGCCTCCGTCGGGCAGGCCCTCACCACCCACCTGGGCAACAAGCTGCGCCGCCACATCACGTGGTCCCCGGCCCGCGCGCTGGACGCCACCGGCGGCGCCCTGGTCAACGTGGTCGCCATGCTGCTGGTCGCGTGGCTGATCGGCTCCGCCCTCGCCCAGACCACGCTGCCGACGCTCGGCCGGGAGGTCCGCGGCTCCAAGGTGCTGGTCGGGATGGACCAGGTGCTGCCCGCGCAGTCCAACACCTGGTTCAAGGACTTCACCTCGGTCCTCGCGCAGAACGGCTTCCCGCAGGTCTTCAGCCCGTTCTCCGACGAGCAGATCCGCGAGGTCCAGCCGCCCGACCCGGCCCTCGCGGGCAGCACCGTGGCCACCAGGGCCCAGCGCTCCATCGTCAAGGTCACCGGCACCGCCCGCAGTTGCGGCAAGGTGCTGGAGGGCTCCGGCTTCGTCTTCGACCGGCGGCGCGTGATGACCAACGCCCACGTCGTCGGCGGCGTCGACGAACCCACCGTCCAGATAGGCGGCGAGGGCCGCAAGTACGACGCCACGGTGGTGCTCTACGACTGGCGGCGCGACATCGCCGTGCTGGACGTGCCCGACCTCCAGGCGCCCGTGCTGCGGTTCGCCGCCGGGGACGCCGAGAGCGGGGACGGCGCGATCGTGGCCGGCTTCCCGGAGAACGGCGCGTACGACGTGCGCGCGGCGCGCGTGCGCGGGCGCATCACGGCCAACGGCCCGGACATCTACCACCGGGGCACGGTCGGCCGTGATGTGTACTCGCTCTACACCACCGTCCGCCAGGGCAACTCCGGCGGCCCGCTGCTGACCCCTCAGGGGAGGGTGTACGGCGTGGTGTTCGCCAAGTCGCTGGACGACGCCGAGACCGGATACGCCCTCACCGCCGACGAGATCCGCCAGGACATCGCCCGGGGGCGCACGGCGAACAGTCAGGTGGGTACCGACAACTGCGCCCTGTGACGGCCCACATGGGGCCGGGGCGGGTCAGCGGTGCGGCGGAGGCTCAGGCGCGCGTGGTGTGACGCAGGCGCACGGACACCCAGCGGGCCCGGCGGCGCAGGATACGCGGAATCCCCACCCTCGGGTCCGCCTCCGCGAGTTGCGGCGTTCCTCGTTGTGGCGATGTCGGCCCGGAGACCGAGCGTCGTTCGCGGGGTGCGTCACCGTAGTCGTGCGTCCAGCCCATACCCCGACGTGTGCCCCCGGCCCAAGGTCCATAACCACCTCCGGGCCCCCCGATCGGCCTATGCGTCAGGCATGTGGCAGTTCGGTGGACAAGTTGTCCGAAACGGTCGGGAAAACGGACACTCAGCGCACCCGAACGGTCACCGATCGGGTTCGGGGTCCTTCAGCCAACTGATCAGCTCGGTGGAGAACGCCACCGGGTCCTCCTCGTGCGGGAAGTGCCCGAGCCCGTCGAACAGCCGCCAGCGGTACGGCGCCTCCACGTACTCGCCCGAACCGGCCGCGCTGCGCGTCCGGGTGACCGGGTCCAGCGAGCCGTGCAGATGCAGCGTCGGCACCCGGACCGGGCGCTTCATCCGCCGGTTGAACTGGATGCCGTCCGGCCGCGCCAGCGAACGCACCAGCCAGCGGTACGGCTCGATCGAGCAGTGCGCCGTCGACGGGACGCACATCGCCCGCTGGTACGCCTCCACGTCCGCGTCCTCCGGCAGCCGGGGGCCGGACCAGTTCCGGATCAGTTCTCCCACCAGCGCGCCGTCGTCGGCGGTGAGCTGGCGCTCCGGGATCCACGGCCGCTGGAAACCCCAGATGTAGGAGCTGGCCGCCGTCTGCCGGGCGTCCCGCAGCATCGCCGCGCGCCAGCGCCGGGGGTGCGGCATGGACACCACGGCGAGCCGCCGCACCAGCTTCGGCCGCATCGCCGCCGCCGTCCACGCCAGGTAACCGCCCAGGTCGTGGCCGACCAGCGCGGCGTCCGGCTCGCCGAGCGAGCGGATCACCCCGGTGACGTCCAGCGCGAGGTTGGCCGGGTCGTACCCGCGCGGGGTGCGGTCGCTGCCGCCGACGCCCCGCAGATCCATGGCGACGGCCCGGTAGCCCGCGCCCGCCAGCGCGGACAACTGGTACCGCCAGGTCCACCAGAACTGCGGGAAGCCGTGCAGCAGCAGCACCAGGGGGCCGTCGCCCAGTTCGGCGATGTGGAAACGCGCGCCGTTGGCGGCGACGTCCCGGTGCGTCACCTGCTCCCCGGAGGGCAGGTCGAGGCGTACGGCTGGTGCGGCGGCGGGTTCCGTCATGAGGACGAGCGTGCCACAGCCTTGCGGGTGCGGTCCGCCGCAGGCAGCTCGCGCGGGTGCGGCTTGGCCTTCTGGAGCACGCCCGCCGACTGCTTCATGGACGCGGCGACCTTCTGCGGGCCCTTGCTCTTCTTGGCCTTCTTGGCGAACGTCACGCCGATCAGGGCGAGCAGGCCGGCCAGCAGCACGTTGGCCGCGAAGGACAGCAGGAAGCACACCGCGAGGTTCCAGTGGCTCCAGGTCCGGATGCCGTACGCCAGCGCGAAGTTGAGCATCGGCAGCGAGAACACCAGCACCGCGCCCGCGACCGAGAAGGCCCCGCCGCTCGCCGCGCCGCGCTTCACGTCCCGCTTGAGCTGCGCCTTCGCCAGCGCGATCTCGTCGTGCACCAGCGCCGACATCTCGGTCGTCGCCGAGGCGACCAGTTGGCCGATGCTGTGTTCGGCGCCGACCGGGCTGCCGTCGGGTGCGCTCATCGCGTTCTCTCCCTCTGCTCTGTGGTGCCGTCTTGTTTTGTACCGTCTCGTCAGATCATGCCGGACGACCGTTCTCATCGCCTGCCCCGCCCGGCACTTCGGCACGCGCGTGGCGCGCGGCGGCGGCCAGCTCGGCGGCCGTGCGCCGGTGCTCGGCGGCCTTTCCCTCGTGGATCTCGGCCATGCGCAGGTGGTACGCCGGGTCGTCCTGCTCATAGACGTCGGGGATGCCGTCCAGGTCCTCGTCGCGCTCCTCGTCCTCGCACAGCCGCCGGTACCTGGCGTTACGTATCTTCAGCAGCACGGTCGCACAGATGGCCGCGATCAGCGATCCGACGAGGACGGACGCCTTCACCTCGGCGGTCATGGCGGCGTCGCCGGTGAAGGCCAGCTCGCCGATGAGCAGGGAGACGGTGAAGCCGATCCCGGCGAGCGTGGCGACCGCGAACACGTCCGCCCAGGCCAGCCCGTCGCTCAGCGAGGCGCGGGTGAAGCGCACGGTCAGCCAGGTCCCGCCGAAGACACCGATCGTCTTGCCCACGACCAGCCCGAGCACCACGCCGAGCGTCTCCGGCTGAGTGAACACCCGCGCGAGCGCTCCGCCGGACACCGGTACCCCCGCGCTGAACAGCGCGAACAGCGGCACCGCGAGCCCGGCCGACAGTGGCCGCACCAGGTGCTCCAGCCGTTCACCCGGTGACCGCTCCTCACCCTCACGGGTGACGCAACGGAGCATCAGGCCCATCGCCACACCGGCGATGGTCGCGTGCACGCCGCTGTTGTACATCAGCGCCCAGATCACCAGCGCCAGCGGCACGTACACGTACCAGCCGCGCACCCCCTTGCGCAGCAACAGCCAGAACAGGGCCAGGGCGGCGACGGCCCCGCCGAGCGCGGCGAAGTCGATCCGGCTGGTGAAGAAGACCGCGATGATCAGGATGGCGAAGAGGTCGTCCACCACGGCGAGGGTCAGCAGGAAGGCGCGCAGCGCGCTGGGCAGCGAGGTGCCGATCACCGCGAGGACGGCCAGCGCGAAGGCGATGTCGGTGGCGGTCGGCACCGCCCAGCCGGCCGCCGAGCCGCCTCCGGTGAGGCTGGTGAGCGTGTACACCAGCGCGGGTACGGCCATCCCGCACAGCGCGGCCACCACGGGCAGTACGGCCGCCTTGGGGTCGCGCAGGTCCCCGGCGACCAGTTCCCGCTTCAGCTCGACCCCGGCGACGAAGAAGAAGATCGCCAGCAGGCCGTCGGCGGCCCAGTGGGCGACCGAGAGATTCAGGCCGAGGGCGGAGGGGCCGAGGTGGAAGTGGCTGACGGCTTCGTAGGCGTGGCTCAGCGCCGGGATGTTGGCCCAGATCAGCGCCGCGACGGCGGCGGCGAGCAGGAGGACACCGCCCACGGTCTCGGTGCGCAGCGCATCCGCGACAGCGGTCCGCTCGGGCAGCGACAGGCGGTCGAGTGCCTTGCGGGCGGCATTGGGGGTGCGGGGCGCGGCCACGGTGGGGACCTCCGGGTGGTGGGCATGACGGATCGCTTGCCGACCAGACTTCCCGGCGCACCTTGAGGCACTGACATGTGCCGAACTTTCTCGACTTTACCCAAGGCCGCATCCGGGCGCACCCGTACGGCCTCGGGGTGAGGGGCGCCCCGGCGCGGTCACCGGGACACCCCTCGTCCTGCTGTTCCTGCTGGGCCTCGCTCAGCCCTCGCTCAGTCCTCGCTCGCCGAGGACGGCAGCTTGGACTGGATGAGCGTCATGACCGTGGAGTCCGTCAGCGTGGTGACGTCTCCGAGCTGACGGTTCTCCGCCACGTCCCGCAGCAGCCGGCGCATGATCTTCCCGGAGCGGGTCTTTGGCAGCTCAGCGACCGGCAGTACCCGCTTGGGCTTGGCGATCGGGCCGAGGGTGGCGCCGACGTGGTCGCGCAGCTCGGCGACCAGCTTCTCGTCCTCGGCGGCCGAGCCGCGCAGGATGACGAACGCGACGATGGCCTGTCCGGTCGTCTCGTCGGCCGCGCCGACGACGGCCGCCTCGGCGACGGCGGGGTGCGACACCAGCGCCGACTCCACCTCCGTGGTGGAGATGTTGTGGCCCGACACCAGCATCACGTCGTCCACGCGGCCGAGGAGCCAGATGTCCCCGTCGTCGTCCTTCTTCGCGCCGTCCCCGGCGAAGTACTTGCCCTGGAAACGCGACCAGTACGTGTCCAGGAACCGCTGGTCGTCGCCCCAGATGGTGCGGAGCATCGACGGCCACGGCTCGGTGAGGACCAGGTAGCCGCCGCCCCCGTTCGGCACCTCGTTGGCCTCGTCGTCGACGACGGTGGCGCTGATGCCGGGCAGCGGGCGCTGCGCGGAACCGGGCTTGGTCTCGGTCACGCCCGGCAGCGGCGAGATCATCATCGCGCCGGTCTCGGTCTGCCACCAGGTGTCCACGACCGGGGTGCGGTCGGCGCCGATGTTCTTGCGGTACCAGACCCACGCCTCGGGGTTGATCGGCTCGCCCACCGAACCCAGCACCCTGAGCGAGGTCAGGTCGAACTGTGCGGGGATGTCGTCGCCCCACTTCATGAACGTCCGGATCGCGGTCGGCGCGGTGTACAGGATCGAGACCCGGTACTTCTCGACGATCTCCCAGAAGCGGCCCTGGTGCGGGGTGTCCGGGGTGCCCTCGTACATCACCTGCGTCGCGCCGTTGGCCAGCGGGCCGTACACGATGTACGAGTGGCCGGTGACCCAGCCGACGTCGGCCGTGCACCAGTAGACGTCCGTCTCCGGCTTGAGGTCGAACACGGCCCAGTGGGTGTATGCGGCCTGGGTGAGGTAGCCGCCCGAGGTGTGCAGGATGCCCTTGGGCTTACCCGTGGTGCCGGAGGTGTAGAGGATGAACAGCGGGTGCTCCGCGTCGAACGCCTCCGGGGTGTGCTCGGCCGACTGGCGCCCGACCAGCTCGTCCCACCACACGTCCCGCTCGGCGTCGAACGCCACGTCCTGCCCGGTACGGCGGACCACCAGCACGTGCTCGACGGTGCCGGCCTTGGCGACCGCGTCGTCCACGGCGGGCTTGAGCGCGGACGGCTGGCCGCGGCGGTATCCGCCGTCGGCGGTGATGACGACCTTGGCGTCCGCGTCCTTGATGCGGGTGGCCAGCGCGTCCGCGGAGAAGCCGCCGAAGACCACCGAGTGCGCGGCGCCGATGCGGGCCGAGGCCAGCATGGCGATCGCGGTCTCGGGGATCATCGGCATGTAGATGGCGACCCGGTCGCCCTTGCGGACACCCAGCTCCAGCAGCGCGTTGGCCGCCTTGGAGACCTCGTCCTTCAGCTCGGCGTAGGTGAGGGAGCGGCTGTCGCCCGGCTCGCCCTCGAAGTGGATGGCGACGCGGTCGCCGTTGCCGGCCTCCACATGCCGGTCCACGCAGTTGTAGGCGACGTTCAGCTCGCCGTCCTCGAACCACTTGGCGAACGGCGGGTTCGACCAGTCCAGCGTCTTCGTCGGCTCCTTGGCCCAGCTCAGCCTGCGGGCCTGCTCGGCCCAGAAGCCGAGCCGGTCGGCGTCGGCCTTTTCGTACGCCTCGGCCGTGACGTTGGCGTTCGCGGCCAGATCGGCCGGCGGCGCGAAGCGTCGCTCCTCCCGAAGAAGGTTGGCCAGGCTCTCGTTGCTCACGACATCTCCCTTTCCCAGGGTGTCCGTTGTGTCCCAGGCCACACCTCATCAGACGTCGGGGCTGATGACAAGGGTGGACCGCAGAATTGGTTTAGACCTTTCTGCGGTCACCGGGCGGGGTGGCCACTCAGACCAAGCTGCCCACCTCCGACCCCTCTCGCACGTCCTCTCTCACGTCGTGGAACACCTCTCCGTCCCCCTCGTCCCCGAGCAGGTACGCCCGCGCCTCGCCGACGTGGAAGTACATGCCGTGCAGCTCCAGCGCACCGGCCGCCAGGGCGCGCGCGACCGGCTCGTGCGCCCGCAGGTGCGCCAGTTGCTGCACCACATTGGTCAGGCACAGCTCCTCCACGGAGTCGGCCACCGGTCGCGCGGCCAGCCTGGGCCGCTCCGGGCGCCCGCCGGCCATCCGGTCCAGGCTCGGCTCCCCGTGCCGCAGCCACCGGCGCAGCGGGGTCGTCGCGGCACCGGGTTCCGCGGTCAGCAGGGCCTGCATCGCCCCGCATCCGGAGTGCCCGCACACGGTGATCGACCTGACCCCGAGCACGTCCACCGCGTACTCGATGGCGGCCGCCACCGAGTCGTCGGAGTGCTCCTGGGCGGGCGGCGGCACCAGGTTGCCGACGTTGCGCACCACGAACAGGTCGCCGGGACCACTGGCGGTGATCATCGAGGTGACGAGCCGGGAGTCGGCGCAGGTGAGGAACAGTTGTGAGGGCCGCTGCCCCTCCTTGGCCAGCCGGGCCAGCTCCTCCCGCACCAGCGGCGCGGTGTTCCGCTGGAACGAGCTGATGCCCCGGGCGAGTTCATGGGTGTCGGTGCGGGGGCGGGTCGTCCTGGAGCCGGCCGTCTCGCGCAGGGCGTCCGCGCCAAAGGGCGCGGCGGAGTCCTCCGGCACGCCGGGTGCCCGCTCCCCAGCCGCCGGCAACGGCACGTCGCACCGGTGATTGCGCCACGGTGTCCAGGGGCGGCACCGGCAGACGGTGGAGGAGGGGGTGCCCGCGCTCCGCACTCCGGTACGGCGGTCCTTCAGCTCGGCGGAGCCGCCCCGCGCGGTGTGGGAAGTCTTCCAGTCCTGGAGCGACTCGTACGCCGCGTGGTCCATGAACGAACCGTCCAGCTCCACCACGGCACGGGCACCGTGGGGCACGCGGTGCAGGGCTCTGCTGAGCCGGGGCACGGCGAGGAAGGTCAACTGGCCGCGTACATGGACGTGATGGACGCCCTCCTTCTCGCTGTGCGTGATGCGGGTGTGGGTGAGGCGGTGCAGGGCGAGGGCGACGGCCACGGCGATACCGAGGAGCACGCCCTCCAGGACACCGAGGCAGATCACGCCGAGGGTGGTGACGGCGTACACCGGTACCTCACGGTGCCGGGTCACCGTGCGGATGTGGTTCAGGGACACCATCTGGATGCCGACCGCCATCACCAGTGCGGCGAGCGAGGCGAGCGGGATCTGCTCCAGGAGCGGCACCATCAGCAGGGCGGCGATCACGACCAGGACGCCGTGCAGCATGGTGGAGTTCCGGCTCACGGCACCGGAGTTCACGTTCGCCGTACTCCGCACGGCCACCCCGGCGACCGGCAGTCCGCCGAGTGCGCCGGAGACGATGTTGGCCGCGCCTTGGCCGAGCAGCTCGCGGTCGAGGTCGGAGCGCCCGACGCGGGCGGGACCGGTCCGGGCGGAGGCCAGCTTGTCCACGGCCACCGCGCCGAGCAGCGACTGCACGCTGCACACCAGGGTGGTGGTGAGCACCGCGGCGACGATGCCGAGCGTCGGCCCCTCGGGGAGCCCGGCCAGGGCGTGGCTGCGCCAGGACGGCAGATCGACGCGGGGCAGGGTCAGTCCGGTCAGCGCCGCCGTCACGGTGGCCCCGATGACGGCGACCAGAGCGGCCGGGACCTTGCGCAGCAGGGTGCCCGCTCGGCCGGGGATGCGGGGCCAGGCCAGTAGGAGGGTCAGGGTCAGCGCGCTCATCGCCACGGCGGCCGGATCGAGGTGGGCCAACTGGGCGGGGAGCGCGCGCAGGTTGGCGAGGACGGAGCTGTCCGGGCTGCCGCCGAGCACGATGTGCAGTTGAGCCACGGCGATGGTGACACCGATGCCCGCGAGCATGCCGTGCACGACCGCCGGGCTGACGGCGAGCGCGCCGCGCGCCACCCGCAGACAGCCGAGGCCGAGCTGGGCGATCCCGGCGAGGACGGTGATGCCGCAGGTCGCCCGCCAGCCGTACTGGTGGATGAGGTCGGCGGTGACCACGGTCAGTCCGGCCGCGGGCCCGCTGACCTGCAACGGGCAGCCGCCGATCCGTCCGGCGACGATTCCGCCGACCGCCGCGGCGACCAGACCCGCCTGGAGCGGGGCGCCGGTCGCCAGGGCGATGCCCAGCGAGAGCGGCAGGGCGATGAGGAAGACCGCGACGGACGCGGAGATGTCGGCGCTCTCGACGCGGAAGCGGCGGCGTCGGGGCGGTGGGCTGGTGTGGGGCGGGGAGTGCTGGGTTCGAGGGGGTGCGCAGGCTGGCATGTTCCCGTCTCCTCCGGGGCAGCGCGGTCGCGGACTGGGGGGTTCCCGCCAGGGGCGGGGGGTTCGGTCGCGGCCGTGGGTCACGGCGTGCAGCGGCGGGATGGTTCAACGCTCGGTAAACGGATCGTAATCCAGAGTAAAGGCTCGGCATATCTTTTCGAAGCAAATGGCACATATGTGCACTCTGCCGAGTGAAGCGGGCATTTAATCGGCTTGTCGTATTAATTCCTTCTCGACCCCGTGCGACCTTGACGGCCCCGCCGGGAGGAATCCGGCGGATCGCCAGAAAACGCCCTCACCGGCGTTCGCCTGAGAGTTCGCCCGAGAGAAGGAAGAAGGTGGGCGGAACATGGCCGCCACCCAGAGGATCGCCGTCTGTGCCGTGGTCGCCGCTGCCGGTGCCGCGTCCCTCGCCGGCTGCGCCGGCTCCGACGGGACGAAGGAAGGTGCGCCCGGCCCGCAGAAGGGCGCCCCGGCTCCCAAGAGCGTCGTCCGGCTGATCGGCGACGGCTCCACCGCGTACACCGGCGCGCAGCCGCACCTGCCCCGGCCCGAGAAGCTGAAGCCCGGTCAGAAGCCGCCGCAGTTCGTGGTGTTCTCCTGGGACGGCGCGGGTGAGGACAGCCAGAAGCTGTTCTCGCACTTCCGCAAGGTCGCCAAGGACAACCGCGCGAACATGACGTTCTTCCTCAGCGGGGTGTACATGCTGCCGGAGGAGAAGCGGGACCTGTACAAGCCGCCGCAGCACTCGCCGGGGCGCTCCGACATCGGCTTCAACGACGAGCAGGGCATCGCCGACACCGCCAAGCAGGCGCGCCTGGCCTGGCTGGAGGGCAACGAGATCGGCACCCACTTCAACGGTCACTTCTGCGGTCCCGAGGGTGGGGCCGGCCAGTGGTCCGTGGCCGAGTGGAAGAGCGAGATCAGCCAGGCCAAGGAGTTCGTGAAGACCTGGAAGACCAACTCGGGCCTGAAGAAGTCGTCGCCGCTGCCCTTCGACTACGACAAGGAACTCATCGGCGCCCGCACCCCCTGCCTGGAAGGGCAGAAGAACTTCGTCAAGGCGGCGAGCCAGATGGGCTTCCGCTACGACTCCAGCGGCGTCAACGACCAGGTGTGGCCGAAGAAGAGGCAGGGCCTGTGGGACCTGTCCATGCAGTTGGTCCCCTTCCCCGGCCACACCTTCGAGCAGTTGACCATGGACTACAACTTCATGGTCAACCAGTCCGGCACCCAGACCCAGGGCGACCCCGACAAGTTCGCCACCTGGGGCGACGAGATGCGCGACGGCCTGCTCAAGGGCTTCTACCGCGCCTACGACGGCAACCGCGCACCCCTGATCATCGGCAACCACTTCGAGTCCTGGAACGGCGGCACCTACATGCGTGCCATCGAGGACGTGGTCAAGGAGGTGTGCACCAGGTCCGAGGTCCGCTGCGTCTCCTTCCACCAGCTCGCCGACTGGCTGGACGCCCAGGACCCGCAGACGCTGGCCAAGCTGCGCACCCTGGAGGTGGGTGAGACGCCCAAGAAGGGCTGGGCCTCCCTGCTCTCCGGCCGCCCGGCACCGGCGCCGAAGGGCGTCCCCGGAGCGCCGGCCGCCAGGCAGTAGGCGTCAGGCGGGGGTCGCCACGCTCTCGCCGAGCACGAAACCGGGGTCGACCTGCGCCGCCAGGTCGGCCCCGGTGCGCTCGTTGCCCCAGGACCGGGCGTTGCGCAGATGGAAGTGGACCATCTGGCGGGTGTAGCGCTCCCAGTCACGCAGCCCGTACGTCGCGTCGGCGGCGGCGCGCAGTTCTTCGAGCGCGCGGACGTTGCCGTCCTCCAGGAGGGCGAAGCGGGGCGGACGCCCCTTCTCCATGGCGCGCACCCAGTCCGAGTGCCCGACCGTCACCAGGAGGTCGTCCCCGACCTCGTCGCGCAGGAAGTCGACGTCGTCCGGTCCCTGGACCTTGTTGCCGACCACCTTCAGCGTGACGCCGAAGTCGCGGGCGTACTCCCTGTACTGGCGGTAGACGGAGACTCCCTTCCGGGTCGGCTCGGCGACGAGGAACGTCATGTCGAAGCGGGTGAACATGCCGGATGCGAAGGAGTCCGAACCCGCGGTCATGTCGACCACCACGTACTCGTCCGCGCCGTCGACGAGGTGGTTCAGGAACAGCTCCACCGCACCCGTCTTGGAGTGGTAGCAGGCGACCCCGAGGTCGGCTTCGGTGAAGGGGCCGGTGACCATCAGGCGGACGGCGCCGCCGTCGAGTTCCACCGGGCGGGCGCAGGCGTCGTAGATCGCGTCGGGCCCGCCGATGCTGACCAGCCGCGAACCGCCACCCGGCGGGGTGGTCTTGATCATCGTCTCGGCCGAGGCGATGCGCGGGTTGGAGCCGCGCAGATGGTCCTTGATCAGCGGCAGCCGGTCGCCCATCGCGGGCAGCGCCGCCGCTTCGGACTCGTCGAGGCCGAGGGCGGGCCCGAGGTGCTGGTTGATGTCCGCGTCGATGGCGACGACCGGGGCTCCGGCGGCCGCGAGATGGCGGATGAAGAGGGAGGAGAGCGTGGTCTTGCCGCTGCCGCCCTTCCCGACGAAAGCAATTTTCATGTTCACCAAGCGTAGTGGTGACGTAGCTGTATGTGCCGGGAAGGGGGAGAAGGTCACTCCTTCGAGGGGTGTGGCGGCTGAAGAAGGGGTGCCGGTCGGCCGTCGGGGCGGCCGCGTAGGGTCGACCTCATGAGTACGACAGGAGCGACCGCAGATCCGCTCGCGGCCCTGGGCTCACTGCCCGGCGTGGCCGACTCCGTGGAATCCGTGCGCAAGGCCGTGGACCGGGTCTACGGACACCGGATCATGCGCCGCCGCAGCAACGCCGTCACCTCCGAGGCGGCCCTGCGCGGCGCCCGCGGCTCGGCCGCGCTGTCCGGAGCCGACTGGGCCCTGGAGGAGGTGCGGCGCCGCACCGACTTCAGTACCGGCGGTGAGGCGCAGGTCATGGGCGCGGCACTGCGGCTCACCGCCGAGGCCGGGCAGTTGCTGTCCATCTGGCGGCAGTCCCCGCTGCGGGTGCTGGCCCGGCTGCACATGGTGGCCGCCGCGAGCGACGGTGACGAGGTCGGCCGCCCGCGTCGCGCGGGCGAACTCGCCGACGAGCCGCTCATCGAGCTTCCGCTGCCGGACGCCCCGGAGGTCTCCGGACGGCTGGACGGCCTCGCGGAGCTGGTCATCGCCGGGTCCTCCGCGCCCGCGCTGGTGACGGCCGCCGTGGTGCACGGCGAGCTCCTCGCGCTGCGCCCCTTCTCCTCCCACAACGGGCTGGTGGCGCGCACGGCCGAGCGGATCGTCCTGATCGGCAGCGGTCTGGACCCGAAGTCGGTGTGCCCGGCCGAGGTCGGCCACGCGGAACTGGGCCGGGCCTCCTACCTCGCCGCGCTCGACGGCTACGTCTCCGGCACCCCCGACGGCATGGCGGCCTGGATCGCCCACTGCGGCCGGGCGGTCGAGCTGGGTGCGCGCGAGTCGACGGCGGTGTGCGAGGCGCTGCAGCGCGGCGCGGCCTGACCTGCCCATGCGAAAGGCCCCCTGGGAAGGGGGCCCGAGCAGGGTTGCGGCGGTACGAGTTCTCGTACCGCCGCTGGCACGTTCACCGGGTTACCAAGCGTCCTCGTGATGTTGCTCATCAGGTCGGGGTCTTTGCCCGGCCCTGGTGAAGCAGGCCCGTAATCGACGGTCCGACGTCGCGTGGGTGCCCTGTGTCGATGCGAGGTCCGTGGGGCCAGATGCGTAAAGGTAGGGAATCCTCTCGGATGTCCTTGGTCCCGCAGGCCGTTGATTCATTTGTACTGCAACCACGGGGCAAGCGGAACCCCTGCCCGCACTTCTTTACTTTTACCTTCAAACAGGGGTGAATCGGTCAGACGCTCGTGGCCCGCCGCTTGCTCGCGTACCAGACGAGGCCGGCGGTCGCGGCCGCCGCGCCCAGAGCCGCCGCCGCGACGACCACCGGGCGGGGTGCGGAGAGTGCGGGCAGGCGCTGCTTGAGGCGGACCGGCTTGCGGAACTCCAGCACCGGCCAGCCGCGCGAGACGGCCTCCCGGCGCAGCGCGCGGTCGGGGTTCACGGCGTGCGGGTGGCCGACGGCCTGGAGCATCGGCAGATCGGTGACCGAGTCGCTGTAGGCGAAGCTCCGGTCGAGGTCGTACCCCTCGGAAGCGGCCAGCTCCCGGATCGCCTCGGCCTTGGTGGGGCCGTACGCGTAGTACTCCACCTCGCCGGTGAAGCAGCCGTCCTCGCCGACCACCAGCCGGGTGGCCACCACCCGGTCGGCGCCGAGTAGCTCGCCGATCGGCTCCACGACCTCGGCGCCGGACGTGGACACGATCACGACGTCGCGGCCCGCCGTGTGGTGCTCCTCGATCAGCGAAGCGGCCTCGTCGTAGATGATCGGGTCGATCAGGTCGTGCAGGGTCTCGGCCACGATCTCTCTGACCTGTTGCACGTTCCAGCCCCGGCACAGTGCGGAGAGGTACTCCCGCATGCGCTCCATCTGGTCATGGTCCATACCGCCGACCAGGAAGACGAACTGGGCATATGCGGTGCGCAAGGCCGCCCTGCGGTTGATCAGTCCGCCTTGGTAGAACGACTTGCTGAAGGTGAGGGTGCTGGACTTCGCAATGACCGTCTTGTCCAGGTCGAAGAAGGCCGCTGCGCGAGGCAAGGAGTGGTTTTCCACGTCCCTGAGCATAGGCGCCCACCATTCGGCGTAAGGTGGGGCGTGTGGGTTTGCCTGAGAAGCCTCTCGGGTACACCATGGAAGTCACGGATCGTTCGCGACCGTGCTAACCCCGGTCCGACTCCTCCCCCCCCGAGTCGGACCGTGGGGACGACCCCCGCTCTCCCCCCCGGCGGGGGTCGTCGCATGTCCGGACGCGTTTTCCTCCTCCTTCGGCCGGTACGAGACCGGTGCTGGGCGGCTGCGGCCGCCCTTTCGTCATGCCCATGTTTGATTACGTAGGGTAATCATCAGGGTGCGCTCGGAAACTCGTACACAGCCCGTGTGTGCGTCACCGGTTTGAGTGACGAAGTTATTCACAGGCGCTCCGTCTTCCACAGTTTTTGACCAAGATCCACACGATTTCGCGGATCGCCGCATCGTGATTCCAGCGCACCGGATCCGGGCCCGTTCATGGCCGGATCGCATTGCCGGGCGCCTATGGCCGGTTCCTATCGGCCGTTCATATGGAGGCCGTTACGGGTTCTCCACATCTTCGGGAATCGCGCGGCCGGCAGAGCGGCGCGGAAGACGCGAGTGAAGGGGGAACACCCATGACCGGAACCGTCACACACGATCCGCCACCGGCCGCGGCCGGACGAGGCGGACGGCCGCTCATCGTCACCGAGGACGCGGCGCTCCTCGACGACCTGCTGCGCCTGTGCGCGGCGGCCGGAGCCACCCCGGAGGTCCACCACGGCGTCCCGGACCACGGCGGGGGATGGGACGGCGCGCCTCTCGTCCTGGTCGGTGACGACGCCGCCCGCCGGGTGCGCGGTGCCGCACGGCGGCGTGGGGTGGTCCTGGTCGGCCGTGACCAGGACGACCCGGACGTGTGGAAACGCGCGGTCGGGATCGGCGCCGACCATGTGCTGATGCTGCCCGACGGCGAGCAGTGGCTGATCGACCGCATCGCCGACGTGGCCGAGGGTGTCGGCCGCCCCGCCCTCACGGTCGGCGTCATCGGCGGCCGGGGCGGCGCAGGCGCGTCCACCCTGGCCTGCGCCCTCGCCGTCACCTCCGCCCACCAGGGCCTGCGCACGCTGCTGGTGGACGCCGATCCGCTCGGCGGCGGACTCGACGTGCTCCTCGGCGGTGAGAGCGCGGAAGGGCTGCGCTGGCCCGCCTTCGCCGCCTCGCGCGGCAGGGTCGGGGGCGGCGCCCTGGAGGAGTCACTGCCAGAACTGCACGCACTGCGCGTGCTCAGTTGGGACCGGGGCGACTGCGTGGCCGTGCCGCCCCAGGCCGTCCGCGCGGTGCTCGCCGCCGCCCGGCGGCGCGGCGGCACCGTCGTGGTCGACCTTCCGCGCCGCCTGGACGACGGTGTCGCGGAGGCCCTCGCCCAGCTCGACATGGCGGTGCTCGTCGTCCCGGCGGAGCTGCGTGCGCTGGCGGCGGCCGGCCGGGTCGCGTCCGCCATGGGCCTGGTCGTGCGGGACCTGCGGGTCGCGGTCAGAGGGCCCTGCTCGCCGGGACTGGACGAGGACGAGGTGGCCCGGCTGCTCGGACTGCCGCTGATCGGCACCGTGCCCGTCGAGCCCGCGCTGCTGCGTCCCCGGGGCACCGCCAGGCCGCCCGGCGCGACCGGCCGCGGCCCGCTGTCCCGGTTCTGCACCGCCTTCTGGGAGCAGGCGCTGGCCGAGGCGGGAGGCCCCCGATGACGCTTCCCGGACTCGACCGGGCCGACGGCGCGGCCCTCCTCGACGGTGTCCGGCGCAGGCTCGCCGAGAGCGGCGCCGAACCCACCCCCGCGCGCGTCGCGCAGGCCCTGCGCGAACAGGGCCGGGTGCTGGGCGACGCAGAAGTCCTCGGCGCGGCGGAGCATCTGCGCTCCGAACTCGTCGGCTCCGGACCGCTGGAACCGCTGCTGGCCGACCCGAGCGTCACCGACGTGCTGGTCACCGCACCGGACCGGGTGTGGGTGGACCGGGGCGGCGGCCTGGAACTGACCCCGGTCACCTTCCCGGACGCCCCGGCGGTACGACGGCTCGCCCAGCGGCTGGCCGCCGTCGCGGGACGGCGCCTGGACGACGCGCGGCCCTGGGCGGACGCCCGCCTTCCCGACGGGACCCGGCTGCACGCGGTACTGCCCCCGGTGGCGGTCGGCTGCACCTGCCTGTCCCTGCGGGTGGTGCGCCCCCGCGCGTTCACCCTCGGCGAGCTGGCCCGCGCGGGCACGCTCCCGCCAGGCGGGGAGGGGCTGCTGCGGGCGCTGGTGGGGGCCCGGCTGTCCTTCCTGATCAGCGGCGGCACCGGCAGCGGCAAGACGACGCTGCTGAGCGCGTTGCTCGGGCTGGTCGGGCCCGGTGAACGGATCGTGCTGGCCGAGGACTCGGCCGAGCTGCGGCCGGACCACCCGCATGTCGTCCGGCTCGAGACGCGGCCCGCCAACCAGGAGGGCGCCGGTCTGGTCACGCTGGAGGACCTGGTCCGGCAGGCCCTGCGGATGCGGCCCGACCGGCTGGTCGTCGGGGAGGTGCGCGGGCCCGAGGTGGTGCATCTGCTGGCCGCGCTCAACACCGGCCACGAGGGCGGCTGCGGCACCGTGCACGCCAACGCGGCCGCCGACGTACCTGCCCGGCTGGAGGCGCTGGGCACGGCCGCCGGGCTCGACCGGGCCGCGCTGCACAGCCAGTTGGCGGCGGCGCTGTCGGTGGTGATCCACCTGGCCCGGGACCGGTCCGGGCGGCGCCGGATCGCGGAGGTGCACGTGCTGGAGCGGGACGCCTCCGGACTGGTGCGGACGGTACCGGCACTGCGGTGGGGCGAGCGGGCCTTCGTGCCGCAGCGCGGCTGGGAGCGGCTGCGGGAGCTGCTGGACGGGAGCGGGAGGGGCGGTGGCGGAGATGGGTGACGTCGGCATGGGGGAGACGGCGGTGGGCGCGGTGCTGGCCTGTGCCGGGGGAGTGGCCTGGGCGCTGAACGCACGGCACCAGGAGGTGCGGCGGGCGAGGCTGCTGTTCTCGGGCGGAGGTGCGGTGGACACCGGGCCGGCACCCGGGGAGCGGCTGCTCGGTGAACTGCGGCGCCTGCACGGCCGGGTGGGCGCCGAGTGGTGGTCGCTCGTGGCGGGGCTGGTGCTGGCGCTGGTGGGGGCCTCGGTCATCCCGGTGGTCGCGGGGGCCGCCGGGGTGCCGGTGCTGCGCCGGGTGGGGAAGGCGCGGCGGGCCCGGCTGGAGAAGGAGCGGCGCGCGGATGCGGTGATCGCCCTGTGCGGGGTGTTCGCCGGTGAGGTCCGCGCCGGCCAGCAGCCCGGGGAGGCGCTGCTGCGGGCTGAGCGGGACTCCGGCGGGCTGGGCGAACCGCAGGCGGCCGTGATCGCGGCGGCCCGGTTCGGCGGTGATGTGCCGGGGGCGCTGGCCGTTGCGGCCCGGCGACCGGGCGCCGAGGGGCTGCTGGGGCTGGCCGCCTGCTGGCGGGTGGCGGTGGACCAGGGCGCGGGGCTGGCCGCCGGACTCGACCGGCTGGACGGCGCCCTGCGCGCGGAGCGGGACCAACGCGCCGACCTGAGAGCCCAGTTGTCCGGCGCTCGGGCCACGGCTCTGCTGCTGGCGGTGCTGCCCCTGTTCGGGCTGCTCCTCGGCGCGGCCATGGGCGCGGACCCCCTGCGGGTTCTGCTGCACACCGGGGCCGGGCTGGGCTGTCTGGCGGCGGGAGCGGTGTTCGAGGGCGCCGGGGTGTGGTGGGCGGCCCGGATCGTGCGGGGAGCTGAGGTGGCATGAGCGGCGAGGTCGTCCACAGCCTGGGGGTGACCGTGGCGGTGGCCTTGGTCCTCGGCCGGGTGGCCCGCCGGCTGGAGTCGGCCCGGCAACAACGCCTGACACGGCGGCGGATGGCCGGACTGCTGGCTGTGGCGACGCCGGAGGCCGATCACTCCGTCGTGGTCGCGGACGCGGTCAGGAAGTGGCTGCCGGTGGTGGGGGTCGGCTGCGGGGCGTGGGCGGTGGTCGGCGGGGTCTTCGGGGTGCTGGTGGGGGTCGGGGCCGCCGTGGCGCTGTGGCGGTGGCAGGAGCGCCGGGCGGCGGCACGTCCGGCGGTGGAGGTGGACACGGCTGCCGCGTCTCGCCAACTCCCGCTCGCCGCCGAGCTGCTGGCCGCTTGCATCGAGGCCGGGGCGGGGCCGGTCGTCGCGTCCCAGGCGGTGGGGGAGGCGCTCGGCGGCCCGGTCGGCGACGCGCTGGCGCGGGGCGCGGCGGAAGCCCGGCTCGGTGGTGAACCGGCCGACGCCTGGAGCCGGTTGACCGCACTGCCCGGCGCCGGAGCACTGGCCCGGCTGCTGGAGCGGGCCGACCGGTCCGGGCTCCCGGCCGCCGAACCCGTGGCCCGACTCGCCTCGGACGCGCGGGCGGAGTCGATACGGGCGGCCACGGTCCGGGCCCGCAGGGCGGCCGTGCTCATCTCGGCGCCCGTCGGACTGTGCTTCCTCCCCGCCTTCATCGCGGTCGGCGTCCTGCCCGTGGTGATCGGCCTCGCGGGCGGCGCGCTGGGAGGAGGTGGGCCCTGACCGAGCGCGACCGGGACGAACGACATCAGGAGAACCAAGTCGGAACGAAAGGAAGTTCAGATGCGTGAGAAGGCCGGCAGGGCATGGGCGCTGCTGCGGAAGCGGTGCCGCAAGGACGCCGGAATGGTGACCTCCGAGTACGCGATGGGGATCATCGCGGCGGTCGGGTTCGCGTTGCTGCTCTACGAGGTCGTCACCAGCGGCCAGGTCAAGGCGGAGCTCCAGAGCATCGTGAAACGAGCGCTCAGTGCGCGGATGTGAACGGGGCGCGGACCGGGGGTTCGTGACGGCTGAGGCGGCCGTGGTGCTGCCGGTGCTGGTGGCGTTCACCATGGCGCTGGTCTGGGGGCTGCTCGCCGTGGCCGCCCAGATCCAGTGCGTGGACGCCGCCCGCGCCGGAGCACGGGCCGCCGCCCGCCAGGACCCGCCCGACGCGGTGGTGAGGCTGGCCCGCGAGACCGCACCCCGCGGGGCGACGGTCGGCGTGGCGCGGGAGGGCGAGCGGGTGCGCGTGACGGTGGTGGCGAGACCTCCGGTGCTGGAGGGTCTGCCGTTCGAGGTGCGGGAGGAGGCCGTGGCCGCCGCCGAGGAGGCGGCGGGGGCCGGGGAGGAGAAGCCATGAGAAGCCCGAGCGGCACCGGCCCGCAGGATCGGGGTTCCGCCACCGTCTGGAGCCTCGGGGTCATCGCCCTGCTGTGCGTGGTGTTCGGTGCCGTGCTGGGCATGGGGCACGCCGTCGTCGTCCGGCACCGGGCGGCGGGCGCGGCCGATCTCGCGGCGCTCGCGGCGGCGGACCACTGGGCCGAGGGCCCGGAGGCGGCCTGCGCCGCGGGGCGCCGGGTGGCGTCGGCCCAGGGCGCGAGGCTGGTGCGGTGCGCGATCGTCGGCGAGACCTCGGACGTGAGCGCGGGCTCGGGACACGGCCCGTTCGCGGCGGAGGTACGGGCCAGAGCGGGACCACCCGACCCCGCCCCGCAGGGCCCGAGTCCCTAGCCCGGCTCCCCGGACGCCTCCGCCCCCGTCCCGTCGGTCCCTGTCCCCGCCTCCTCCGGCGCCCCCCGCAACAGCGTCGTGAGGAGCCGTACGGCCCCCCGCTTGTGCAGCGGCTCGTTGCCGTTGCCGCACTTGGGGGACTGGACGCAGGAGGGGCAGCCGGCCTCGCACTCGCAGGAGGCGATGGCCTCGCGGGTGGCCGTCAGCCAGGCGCGGGCGGTGTGGAAGGCGCGCTCGGCGAAGCCCGCCCCGCCGGGGTGGCCGTCGTAGACGAAGACCGTGGGGAGCAGCGTGTCGGGGTGGAGCGGTACGGAGACCCCGCCGATGTCCCAGCGGTCGCAGGTGGCGAAGAGGGGCAGCATGCCGATCGAGGCGTGTTCGGCGGCGTGCAGCGCGCCGCCGAGGATCTCCGGGTTGATCCGGGCCTCGTCGAGCTGGTCCTCGGTGACCGTCCACCACACCGCGCGGGTGCGGAGCGTACGCGGAGGGAGATCGAGTTTCGTCTCGCCCATCACCTCACCGGTGATCAGGCGTCTGCGCAGGAAGGAGACCACTTGGTTGGTGACCTCGACGGAGCCGAGGCAGAGGCGGCCGGAGCCCCACGGGATCTCGGTCTCCGTCTCCAGCACGGAGATGGACGTGGTGTCGCGGGCGGCGGTCGAATACGGCGGGTCGGCCTGCTCGACCAGGGCGACGGAGTCCTTCAGGTCGAGCGAGCGCACCAGGTAGGTGCGGCCCTGGTGGAGATGGACCGCGCCCTCGTGGACCGCGGAGTGCGCGGCCTCCGCGTCGACCGTGCCGAGCAGGCGCCCGGTGCCCTCCTCCACGATCTGCACCGGAGGTCCGCCGGAGCCCCGGATGTCGGTCAGGTCGGCGGCACGCTCCCGGCGCGTCCAGTGCCAGGCCCGGGTGCGGCGGCGCAGCAGCTTCGCGGCCTCCAACTGGGTCAGCACATCGGCGCTGACCGGGCCGAAGAGCTCGAGGTCGGCCTCGGTCAGCGGGATCTCGGCGGCGGCGGCGCACAGGTGCGGGGCGAGGACGTATGGGTTGTCCGGGTCGAGGACCGTGGACTCCACCGGGCGGTCGAACAGGGCCTTTGGGTGGTGGACGAGATAGGTGTCCAGCGGGTCGTCGCGGGCCACCAGGACGGCCAGGGCGCCCTGCCCGGAGCGTCCGGCGCGGCCCGCCTGCTGCCACAGGGAGGCACGGGTGCCCGGATACCCGGCGATCACCACCGCGTCCAGGCCGGAGACGTCCACGCCCAGCTCCAGGGCGGTCGTGGCGGCGAGACCGAGGAGCTCGCCGGAGTGCAGGGCGCGTTCCAGGGCGCGGCGTTCCTCGGGGAGGTAGCCGCCGCGGTAGGCGGCGACACGCCGGACCAGGGAGCGGTCCACCTCGGCGAGCCGTTCCTGCGCGATGACCGAGATCAGCTCGGCGCCTCGCCGGGAGCGGACGAAGGCGACCGAGCGCACGCCCTGCACGGTGAGGTCGGTCAGCAGGTCGGCGGTCTCGGCGGTGGCGGTGCGGCGCACCGGGGCGCCCTTCTCGCCGTGCAGCTCGGTGAGCGGGGGCTCCCAGAGGGCGAAGACGAGTTCCCCGCGCGGGGAGGCGTCGTCGGCGACCTCGACCACCGGCAGCCCGGTCAGCCGGCGGGCGGCCACGGAGGGCTCGGCGGCCGTGGCGGAAGCCAGCAGGAAGACGGGCGACGCGCCGTAGCGGGCGCACAGTCTGCGCAGCCGGCGCAGCACCTGGGCGACGTGCGAGCCGAACACGCCCCGGTAGGTGTGGCACTCGTCGATGACGACGTACTTCAGCGACTTCAGGAAGGAGGCCCAGCGGGGGTGGGAGGGCAGGATGCCCCGGTGCAGCATGTCCGGGTTGGTGAGCACGTAGTTGGCGTACTGCCGTACCCACTCGCGTTCCTCGAACGGGGTGTCGCCGTCGTAGACCGCGGGACGGACCGCGTTGCCCAGGGGCTCGGCGAGTTCCCGTACCGCCCGGCACTGGTCGGCGGCGAGGGCTTTGGTGGGGGAGAGGTACAGGGCGGTGGCGCCCCGGCCGTTCGGCGCCTCGGAGCCGTCCAGCAGGGCGGACAGCACCGGCATCAGATAGGCGAGCGACTTGCCGGAGGCGGTGCCGGTGGCGACGACCACCGAGTCGCCGTCCAGGGCGTGCTCGGCGGCGAGCGCCTGGTGGGCCCAGGGATGCTCGATGCCCCGCGCCTGGACCGCCGCGATCACCTCGGAACGAATCCGGTCCGGCCAGACGGCATGGCGGCCCGCACGCGGGGGCAAGTGCTCCGTATGAGTGATGCGCGCGGACCTGCTCGGTCCGGAGGCGAGCCGGTGCAGAACCGCCTCCGGAGACGGGCGGGACGCCGGGTCCGGCTGGGGGTGATCGGGTCGGTGATTCTTGGCCATCGGCACCGAGTCTGTCACCGGCTTGACGGACAATGGAGCCAAGGCGTCGTGCACACGTGCCGGTAAGTGATTGAATGCCATGGCGGCTGACGTTGTGTTCCAAGGGCCGTAAGCCGGGATGTCCCGAGGGGCGACCGCTCGATAGCAAGGTGCTGGAGGATTCGTGGACCTGTCCCTGTCGACCCGTACCGTCGGCGATCGTACGGTCGTCGAGGTCGGTGGCGAAATCGATGTATACACCGCGCCCAAACTGCGCGAGCAGTTGGTCGAGCTGGTGAACGACGGCAATTTCCACCTTGTCGTCGACATGGAGGGCGTGGACTTCCTCGACTCCACCGGGCTCGGCGTGCTGGTCGGCGGCCTGAAGCGGGTGCGTGCCCACGAGGGCTCGCTCCGTCTGGTCTGCAACCAGGAGCGCATTCTGAAGATCTTCCGTATCACCGGCCTCACCAAGGTGTTCCCGATCCACACCTCGGTCGAGGAAGCGGTGGCGGCCACCGACTGATCCAGGGTCGTTCGCCGGGTCCGGGCCGCATGTGCGGTCCGGACACCGGCCGGCCCCGCCTCGGTCCCCCAGGGGTCCGGGGCGCAGAAGTTTCATCACATGGGGGTGCAGGCTTTCGGCGGCCCCGGCCCCGCACCGCACGCCCGTAGTACGCGAGGGGGATGCATGGCCACCGTCGAACTCCGCTTCAGTGCGCTGCCCGAGCACGTCCGCACCGCCCGTCTGGTGGCGGCCGCGGTGGCGCGCAGGGCCGGAGTGGACGAGGCGGTACTCGACGAGGTCCGCCTCGCCGTCGGTGAGGCGTGCTCCCGCGCGGTCGGGCTCCACCAGAGCGTCGGCATCACCGCGCCGGTGAAGGTGGCGCTGATCGAGGAGGAGAAGCAGTTCTCCATCGAGGTCGGTGACGAGGCCCCGCACGCCGTACCCGCCGAGCGGGTGGCCGGTGGCGCGGCCGCCGACGCCGACGTGGAGGCCGAGGAGGACGAGATGGGCCTCGCGGTCATCAGCGGCCTCGTGGACGACGTCGAGGTCACCACCGGCGAGAACGGCGGACTGATCCGCATGTCCTGGCCGACCGTCCCGCCGCCCACCGTGCTGATCTGACCCGTAGCACCCGCGCATCCGCGCACCGAGTGACCGACGAAGGGCCCCGCGTCATGCGGGGCCCTTCGCGCTGTTCCGGCCACTTCCGGCCGAACCGTCCGCCGTCGGAATACGTGAAGGAATTCACGACCGGAAAGCTCGTAGATCGCCCTGGCCGAATCCGCAACCGTAAATGCCTCAGGGCTATTACTCCGTCCGGGTTCCGTGCTCTGGTCCTCCATCCCATCGTTTGCTAAAGGGTAGGGGGCGGGCAATTCTGTTTACCGTGCCCAGTCGGGATCACGCTCGGACATCTACGAGTGCGTCCAGATCTTGAGCTAAGCCCAAGCGTCAAGGAGGACGAATGGCGGGGCTTTCCATACCCAGTCAGGCGGGTCACCCCGCATCCCTCGCTGCCGTGGTCCTGACCGACGGCAACCGCGTCCTGGTCGCCGTGATCGCGGCCGTCGCCCTGGCCGCACTGGTGGTCGCGGGCGTCCTGGTGCGCCAGGTGCTGTCGGCGGGCGAGGGCACCGAACGCATGCGGGAGATCGCGGAGGCGGTCCAGGAAGGCGCGAAGGCGTATCTGGCCCGGCAGTTGCGCACGCTCGGCGTATTCGCCGTCGTCGTGTTCTTCCTGCTTCTGCTGCTTCCCGCCGACGACTGGAATCAGCGGGCCGGACGGTCGGTGTTCTTCCTGATCGGCGCGGTGTTCTCGGCGGCCACCGGCTATATCGGCATGTGGCTCGCCGTGCGCAGCAATGTGCGGGTCGCCGCCGCCGCGCGCGAGGCGACTCCGCGTATGGGTGAACCCGAAAAGGATCTCACCGTCGTCTCGCACAAAGCGATGAAGATCGCCTTTCGCACGGGCGGTGTCGTCGGCATGTTCACCGTGGGCCTCGGCCTGCTCGGCGCCTCCTGCGTGGTGCTGGTCTACGCGGCCGACGCGCCCAAGGTGCTGGAGGGATTCGGTCTGGGCGCGGCCCTGATCGCCATGTTCATGCGCGTGGGCGGCGGCATCTTCACCAAGGCCGCCGACGTGGGCGCCGACCTGGTCGGCAAGGTCGAGCAGGGCATCCCCGAGGACGACCCGCGCAACGCCGCGACCATCGCGGACAACGTGGGCGACAACGTCGGCGACTGCGCAGGGATGGCGGCCGACCTCTTCGAGTCCTACGCCGTCACCCTGGTGGCCGCGCTGATCCTCGGCAAGACCGCCTTCGGCGACGCCGGGCTCGCCTTCCCGCTGCTGGTCCCGGCCATCGGTGTGGTCACCGCGATGATCGGCATCTTCGCGGTCGCCCCGCGCCGCGCCGACCGCAGCGGCATGAGCGCCATCAACCGGGGCTTCTTCGTCTCCGCCGTGATCTCCCTCGTGCTGGTCGCGATCGCCGTCTACGTCTATCTGCCCGGCCGCTACTCCGAGCTGGACGGCGTGACCGACGCGGCGATCAGCGGCAAGGACGGCGACCCCCGGGTGCTGGCGCTGGTCGCGGTGGCCATCGGCATCCTGCTCGCCGCCGTCATCCAGCAGTTGACCGGCTACTTCACCGAGACCAGCCGGCGCCCGGTCCGCGACGTCGGCCGTACCTCCCTCACCGGCCCCGCGACCGTCGTCCTCTCCGGCATCTCGCTCGGCCTGGAGTCCGCCGTCTACACCGCGCTGCTGATCGGCCTCAGCGTGTACGGCGCGTTCCTACTCGGCGGCACCTCGATCATGCTGGCGCTGTTCGCGGTGGCCCTCGCCGGGACCGGGCTGCTCACCACGGTCGGGGTGATCGTGGCCATGGACACCTTCGGGCCCGTCTCCGACAACGCGCAGGGCATCGCCGAGATGTCCGCCGACGTCGAGGGGGCCGGCGCCCAGGTGCTCACCGACCTGGACGCGGTCGGCAACACCACCAAGGCCATCACCAAGGGCATCGCCATCGCCACCGCCGTCCTCGCGGCAGCGGCGCTCTTCGGCTCGTACCGGGACGCGATCACCACCGGGGTGCGGGACGTGGGGGACGGCCTGACCGGGCCGGGCTCGCCGCTGACCCTGTCGATGGACATCTCCCAGCCCAACAACCTCGTCGGTCTCATCGCGGGCGCCGCGGTCGTCTTCCTCTTCTCCGGGCTGGCCATCAACGCCGTGTCGCGCTCGGCCGGTTCGGTCGTGTTCGAGGTGCGGCGGCAGTTCCGCGAGCGGCCGGGGATCATGAACTACACGGAGAAGCCCGAGTACGGCCGGGTCGTCGACATCTGCACCAGGGACGCCCTGCGCGAGCTCGCCACGCCCGGACTGCTCGCCGTGATGGCGCCGATCTTCATCGGGTTCACGCTGGGCGTCGGTCCCCTCGGTGCCTTCCTCGCCGGCGCCATCGGCGCGGGCACGCTGATGGCGGTCTTCCTGGCCAACTCCGGCGGCGCCTGGGACAACGCCAAGAAACTGGTGGAGGACGGCCACCACGGAGGCAAGGGCAGCGACGCCCACGCGGCCACGGTGATCGGCGACACGGTCGGCGACCCCTTCAAGGACACCGCGGGGCCGGCGATCAACCCCCTGCTCAAGGTGATGAACCTGGTGGCCCTGCTCATCGCGCCCGCCGTGATCAAGTTCTCCTACGGGGACCACGGCAGCATGCTCGTCCGCGTGCTGATCGCGGCGTTCGCGCTGCTGGTGATCGTCGTCGCGGTGTACGTGTCCAAGCGGCGCGGGATCGCCGTGGGGGACGAGGATTCCGGCGAGGTCTCCAACTCCACGCCTCCGGCGGTGGTTCCGTAGGGGCTGCCGGGCGGCCCGGTCAACGGGCGGGCGGACGGCGCGTACTGACGCGTCGCCGCCCGTTCGCGTGTGTGGGGACGCTCTCGGCCGTGAGCCTTCTCTCGCATGGTGCGAAGCATCACAAAAGTCTGCTTATAGGGCTCCGGTCGTGTGGAGGGTCTCGGTCCGCCGTGTAGATTCCGGGGGCCGAGTGCCATGGAAGGGACCGATCCGGTGAACAAGAAACTCGCGGCCGCCCTGTCCGGCGGCGCGGTACTGATGACAGCGCTGACGGGATGCGGCAGCGACGGCGGCGGCCCCGACCCCAAGCTGGGTGTCTGGGCGAAGTCGGTGTGCGACGCGGTGCCCGCTCAGTACACGAAGATCAAGGCGGCCAACGCCGGGATAGCCAAGATCGCCAGCGACAGCGACCTCCCGCCCAAGACGGCCAAGGAGACGTACGCGCAGGCGTTCCAGGACATGTCCGACGGCTACAAGGCCATCGCCACCGCCATCAACGGCGCCGGCGCTCCCCCCGGGGTCGAGGGCGGTGCCAAGCGGCAGCAGGACGCGGTGAAGAACCTCAACAGCCTGGCCACCTCCTACGCCGACCTGAAGAAGAAGGTCGACGGGCTCGACACCAAGGACCAGGGCAAGTTCGCCAAGGGCCTGCACGAGGTCGCCGACCAGACCAAGGAGATCGGCCGCCAGTCCAACAGCGGCACCGAGGCGCTGAAGCGGCTGGAGCAGGGTGACGTCAAGGAGGCGATCGCCGAGCAGCAGAGCTGCAAGGTTTCCGCGTCGGCACCCGCCGCGAAGAGCTGACGGAGGCGGACCCGGAGCGGTGCGGCGGGCCACAATGGGGTCGTGACTGACTCCGGCTCCGCCCCCCTGCCCGCCACCGACCGGCCCGAAGCGGCCGCCCGCCTGCGCGACGCCCTGCTGTCGGCCTCCTTCACCGCGGACGGCCTGCTCGACCTGCTCGGCGCGCCCGCGTACGCGGCGCTGGCCCGCAGCGAGACCGTGCCCGCCCTGCGCGCGACCCGCGGCGACACGCCGCTGGAGGCGCTGGTGCGGCTGTTCCTGCTCCAGCAACCGGTGCCCCGCGCCCGCCTGGCGGACGTGCTGCCGGTCGAGGACGCCGTGGCCGCGGGCTGGCTCGCGCCCGTGGGCGGCGACGAGCTGGCCGCCACCGTCGACGTGCGCCCCTACGGCGGGCCCGACGGCGAGGACTGGTTCATCGTGTCCGACCTCGGCTGCGCGGTCGGCGGGGCGGGCGGCATCGGCAGCCGGGACGAGAGCGTGGTCCTCGGCGTCGGCGGCGCCTCCACCACCCTCGCGGGCATCACCGTGCGCGTCCCCGCCGCCGCCGCGCTCGACCTGGGTACCGGCTCCGGCATCCAGGCGCTGCACGCCGCCCAGCACGCGACCCGGGTCACCGCCACCGACCTCAACCCGCGCGCCCTGCACATCACCGCGCTCACCCTCGCCCTCTCCGGCGCCCCCGCCGCCGCGCTGCGCGAGGGCTCCCTGTTCGAACCGGTCCCCGGCGACGAGACGTTCGACCTGATCGTGTCCAACCCGCCCTTCGTGATCTCGCCCGGCGCCCGGCTCACCTACCGCGACGGCGGGATGAGCGGGGACGATCTGTGCCGCACGCTCGTCCAGCAGGCGGGGGAGAGGCTGAACGAGGGCGGGTTCGCGCAGTTCCTCGCCAACTGGCAGCACGTGGAAGGGGAGGACTGGCAGGACCGGGTGCGCTCCTGGGTGCCGCGCGGGTGCGACGCCTGGATCGTGCAGCGCGAGGTGCAGGACGTCACGCAGTACGCCGAGCTGTGGCTCAGGGACGCCGGGGACCACCGCGAGGACCGCGCGGAGTACCAGTCGCGGTACGACGCGTGGCTGGACGAGTTCGAGGCGCGCAAGGTGAAGGGGGTCGGCTTCGGCTGGATCACCCTGCGCCGCACCGGCGCGGCCGAGCCCTCCGTCACCGTGGAGGAGTGGCCGCACCCGGTCGAGCAGCCCCTCGGCGACACGATCCGGGACCACTTCGCCCGCGTCGACCACCTGCGCGCCCACGACGACGCGGCCCTGCTGGAAAGCCACTTCAGGCTCGCCGCCGAGGTCGTCCAGGAGCAGGTCGGGCTGCCCGGCGCCGAGGACCCCGAGCATGTGGTGCTCCGTCAGCACCGGGGCATGCGGCGGGCGACGAAGGTGGACACCATCGGCGCGGGCTTCGCCGGCGTGTGCGACGGCTCGCTGAGCGCGGGCGTCATCCTGGACGCCATCGCCCAGCTCGTCGGCGAGGACCCGGTGGTGCTGCGCGACCGTACGCCCGCGCAGATCCGGCTGCTGGTGGAGCAGGGCTTCCTGGAACCGGTGGGCTGAGCCGCGGGGCGCGGGGTACGGCGGCTGATCCGACTGTCGTACCCGGTGTACCCGAGCCGGTGGACGGGCGGACGGATCATCGTCGTATGCCGGGGGCACGGGCCGGAACGGCAAAAAGGCCGGAAAACGACGTGTGCCGCTCCGGCGGCGACAGAGCGGGCTCCGGCCGGCCCCCGCCGTTCACCCCGAAGTCGCCCCTCCGTTCTCCTGGCGTGGCAGCCTCCCCGCGCTGGATCAGGGCGGACCGCGCCGAGCGCGCGGGAGGGGCGGACGGATCATGGAAAGTGTGCCGGCGGTGTTCGCGGGAGCGGTGTTCGCGCTGTTCGGAGGGGCTCTGATGGTGTGGACCGGGGCGCGCGTGCGCCGCGCCGAACCGGTCGCCGTAGGTGTGAACCGGGTCGCATCGACGGTGCTCGCCGGGGTCGCCGTCATCGTCTCGCTGGGGCTGGCCGCGTACTGCCTCACACGTCCCTGACCGCGCCGGCCGGGTCGGCGCGGCGGCGGGCGGAGCGGAGGGCTCCGGGCATGGGCTCCGCGCCCGGCGGGTACTCCGGGCGGCAGGAATGGCGGTAGTCGGGTTACCGTTCGAGTGGCCGTTGTGGGCTTTTCCCGTTTGACACGGGGGCGGGATGTACCGTCACACTCCGCAGCGTCACACCAGCCACAGCACGCCGCGACCCCAGGGACGAGCGCCTGGGGACGAACCCCGAGCGCCGACCGGAGAGAAGAGCGAAGTTGTCCCCGACCAGCGAGACCGCACAGGGCGGCCGCCGACTCGTCATCGTCGAGTCGCCTGCCAAGGCGAAGACGATCAAGGGCTACCTCGGCCCCGGCTACGTAGTCGAGGCGAGCGTCGGGCACATCCGTGACCTTCCCAGTGGCGCCGCGGAGGTGCCGGAGAAGTACACCGGCGAGGTCCGCCGTCTCGGCGTGGACGTCGAACACGACTTCGCGCCGATCTATGTCATCAACGCGGACAAGAAGGCCCAGGTAAAGAAGCTCCGGGATCTGCTGAAGGACTCCGACGAGCTCTTCCTTGCCACCGATGAGGACCGCGAGGGCGAGGCGATCGCCTGGCACCTCCAGGAGGTCCTCAAGCCGAAGATCCCCGTCAAGCGGATGGTCTTCCACGAGATCACCAAGGACGCGATCCGCGAGGCCGTCGCCAACCCGCGCGAGCTCAACAAGAAGCTGGTCGACGCCCAGGAGACCCGCCGAATCCTCGACCGCCTCTACGGCTACGAGGTCTCGCCGGTCCTGTGGAAGAAGGTCATGCCGAAGCTGTCGGCGGGCCGTGTCCAGTCCGTCGCGACCCGGCTCATCGTCGAGCGCGAGCGTGAGCGGATCGCCTTCCGCTCCGCCGAGTACTGGGACCTGACCGGCACCTTCGCCACCGGCCGCGCCGGTGACTCCTCCGACCCCTCCGCGCTGGTGGCCCGCCTCCAGACCGTGGACGGCCGGCGTGTCGCCCAGGGCCGTGACTTCGACTCGCTGGGGCAGATCAAGAGCGCGGGCACCCTCCACCTCGACGAGGAGAACGCCCGCGCGCTCGCCGCCGCCCTGGAGACCACCCGATTCTCCGTGCGCTCGGTCGAGTCCAAGCCGTACCGCCGCTCGCCGTACGCCCCGTTCCGTACGACGACCCTCCAGCAGGAGGCCAGCCGCAAGCTCGGCTTCGGCGCGAAGGCGACCATGCAGGTCGCCCAGAAGCTGTACGAGAACGGCTACATCACGTACATGCGTACGGACTCCACGACCCTGAGCGAGACGGCCATCGGCGCCGCCCGCGCCCAGGTCACGCAGCTCTACGGCGGCGACTACCTCCCGCCGCAGCCGCGCTCCTACGCCGGCAAGGTCAAGAACGCGCAGGAGGCGCACGAGGCGATCCGCCCCTCCGGCGACCGCTTCCGCACGCCCGCCGAGACCGGCCTGACCGGCGACCAGTTCAGGCTGTACGAGCTGATCTGGAAGCGGACCGTCGCCTCCCAGATGAAGGACGCGACCGGCAACAGCGTGACCGTCAAGATCGGCGGCACCTCCGCCGACGGCCGGGACGTCGAGTTCAGCGCCTCCGGCAAGACGATCACCTTCCACGGCTTCCTGAAGGCGTACGTCGAGGGCGCCGACGACCCGAACGCCGAGCTGGACGACCGCGAGCGCCGGCTGCCCCAGGTCTCCGAGGGCGACCCGCTGGCCGCCGACGAGATCACGGTCGACGGTCACGCCACCAAGGCCCCGGCCCGCTACACCGAGGCGTCCCTGGTCAAGGAGCTGGAAGAGCGCGAGATCGGCCGCCCGTCGACGTACGCGTCGATCATCGGCACGATCCTGGACCGCGGCTACGTCTTCAAGAAGGGCACGGCCCTGGTGCCGTCCTTCCTGTCCTTCGCCGTGGTCAACCTGCTGGAGAAGCACTTCGGCCGGCTCGTCGACTACGACTTCACCGCCCGCATGGAGGACGACCTCGACCGCATCGCGCGCGGCGAGGCCCAGTCCGTGCCGTGGCTCAAGCGCTTCTACTTCGGCGAGGGCCTGCACACCGGTGCCGCCGCGGACGCGGGCAACGGCGACGGCGACCACCTCGGCGGCCTGAAGGAACTGGTCACCGACCTGGGCGCGATCGACGCGCGTGAGGTCTCCTCCTTCCCGGTCGGCGACGGCATCGTGCTGCGCGTCGGCCGCTACGGCCCGTACATCGAGCGGGGCGAGAAGGACACCGAGCAGCACCAGCGCGCCGACGTCCCCGAGGATCTGGCGCCGGACGAGCTGACCGTCGAGCTGGCCGAGGAACTGCTGGCCAAGCCCAGCGGCGACTTCGAGCTGGGCCCCGACCCGGTCACCGGCCACCAGATCGTCGCCAAGGACGGCCGCTACGGCCCCTATGTCACCGAGGTGCTCCCCGAGGGCACCCCGAAGACCGGCAAGAACGCGGTCAAGCCGCGCACGGCCTCCCTCTTCAAGTCCATGTCGCTCGACACGGTCACCCTCGAGGACGCCCTGAAGCTGATGTCGCTGCCCCGCGTGGTCGGCACCGACGCCGAGGGCGTGGAGATCACCGCGCAGAACGGCCGCTACGGCCCGTACCTGAAGAAGGGCACGGACTCGCGCTCGCTCACGGCCGAGGACCAGCTCTTCACGATCACGCTGGAGGAGGCGCTGGCGATCTACGCCCAGCCCAAGCAGCGTGGCCGGGCCGCCGCCAAGCCGCCGCTGAAGGAACTGGGCGAGGACCCGGTCTCCGGCAAGCCGGTCGTGGTCAAGGACGGCCGCTTCGGCCCGTACGTCACCGACGGGGAGACCAACGCCACCCTGCGCTCCGGCGACAGTGTGGAGGAGATCACCCCCGAGCGCGGCTTCGAGCTGCTCGCCGAGAAGCGGGCGAAGGCGCCCGCCAAGAAGACGGCGAAGAAGGCCACCGCGAAGAAGACGGCCCCGGCGAAGAAGACCGCCGCCAAGAAGACGGCGGCCAAGAAGACGACCGCGGCCGCCAAGAAGACCACGGCGAAGAAGACGACCGCCAAGAAGACCACGGCGGCGAAGGCGGCGGGCTCCGGCTCGGAGGACTGACACCCCCTTTTTCGAGGGCCTCGCGCTTCTTCGAGGGCCTCGCGCTCCGCGTTAGCGAACACCCCGGTACCGGCCTCGGTACCGGGGTGTTCCGCGCGCCGGCGTGCGCCCCTTAGGGGAGCAGGGCCCGAGGCTCAGGGAAGGGGTGGGGGCAAGGGGGGCATAGGGGCCGGTGGCTGCGGATAGGCTGAACGCATGACGCGAGCCGAGCAGCCAACGGCCCCCCAACCAGCACCGGACGACGCACTTGTCGCGGATTCCCGCGAACGCGCCGTCCGTTCACTGCTGCGCCGCCCCGACCTGCGCCGCCTCTGGAGCGCGCAGCTCGTGAGCGGTGTCGGTGACGCCCTCGCGCTGCTCGTGCTGGTGGTCCTCGTCCTCCAGGCCGCCATCGCCGAAGGCTCCTTCGGCGGCGGCTACCGGGGCGCGGCGTTCGCAGTGGCGACGGTCTTCGGCGCCCGTGTGCTGGCCACCGTGCTCTTCGGTGCCGTCCTGCTCGGCCCGCTGACCACCCTCACCTCCCAGGACGGCCCGCTCGACCGGCGCTGGACCATGGTCGGCGCCGACGGCCTGCGCGCCGCGCTGCTGATCGTGGCGCCCCTGTGGATCGACTGGACGCCGGACGACGCCCTGACCGTCCTGCTGGCCACCGCCTTCGTCACCGGCGTGGCCGAGCGGCTGTGGACGGTGTGCCGGGAGAGCGCGGCCCCCGCGCTGCTGCCCACCCCGCCCCCCGAGGGCGCGTCGGTGCGGCCGCTGCCGGACCACCTGGACGCGCTGCGCCGCCTGTCGCTGCGCACCGGCTTCGTGGCGCTCCCGCTGGCCGCCGCCGCGCTGGTCACCGCCTCCCTGTTCAACAACCTGCTGGGCACCGGCATCGCCTGGTTCGACCAGCACCACGCCGCCCTCGCGGCGTACGTCGCGGCCGGCCTGTTCGCCGCGTCCGTCTCGGTGCTGACCGCCCTGAAGCTGCCCGGCACGCGCACCCCGCGCCCGCGGTCCCCGCTGGAAGGCCTGCGCCGCCCGCGCACCGGCACCGGTGTGGACAAGGGCCGTACGGGCGCCGTGCTGCTGCTGGTGGTCGCCTGTGCCGCCGTGGCCGGAGCCATCTCCGCCGCCGTCGCGGTGTGCGTGCTGCACGCCTCCGACCTGGGCGGCGGCCCGGTGCTCTACGGCCTGCTGGTGCTGGGCCTCACCGGTGGTGTGGGCGTCGGCATCCGTACCGCGCCCGCCCTGCTGCCCTCGCTGTCCCGGCGCAGGCTGCTCGCCCTGGCCATCGCGCTCACCGGCATCGCCCTGCTGGCCGCCGGTCTCGTCCCGGACGTCACCACCGTCCTGCTGATCCTCACCCTGGCCGGTGTCGGCGCGGGCACCTCCGCCAACACCGGGCACGCCCTGCTCGACCAGGAGACCGAGGACTCCCGCCGGAGCCGGGTCACCGAGCACCTGCACGCCGTCGTCCGGGTCTTCATGGCGCTCGGCGCCCTGATCGCCCCCGTCGTCGCCGGGCTCATCGGCCGCCACCGCCTGGAGAACGGCCGCTTCGTCTTCGCGCACGGCGGCGCCTCCTTCACCCTGATGCTGGTCGGCGCGCTGCTGCTGCCGGTGGCCGTGCTCGTCCTCGCCAAGGTCGACGACCGCTCCGGCATCCCGCTGCGCCAGGACATCAAGGACGCCCTGCTCGGCGGCGACGACCCGGTCACCGCCCCTGCGGGGAACGGTTTCTTCATCGCCCTGGAGGGCGGCGACGGCGCGGGCAAGTCCACCCAGGCCGAGGCACTCGCCGAGTGGATCCGCGACAAGGGCCACGAGGTCGTCCTCACCCGCGAGCCGGGTGCCACCCCGGTGGGCAAGCGGCTGCGCTCGATCCTGCTGGACGTGTCCGAGGCCGGGCTGTCGCACCGCGCGGAGGCGCTGCTGTACGCCGCCGACCGCGCGGAGCACGTCGACACCGTCGTACGTCCCGCGCTGGAGCGGGGCGCGGTCGTCATCTCGGACCGGTACATCGACTCCTCCGTCGCCTACCAGGGCGCCGGCCGGGACCTGTCGCCGACCGAGATCGCCCGCATCAACCGCTGGGCCACCGGCGGTCTCGTCCCGCATCTGACCGTCCTGCTGGACGTGCCGCCGGAGGTCGCGCGGGAGCGCTTCACCGAGGCGCCGGACCGGCTGGAGTCGGAACCGGCCGAGTTCCACGCGCGCGTGCGGGCCGGTTTCCTCACCCTCGCCGCCGCCGACCCCGGCCGCTACCTGGTCGTGGACGCGGGCCAGGAGCCCGGGGGCGTCACCACCGTGATCCGGCACCGGCTCGACACCGTGCTGCCGCTCTCCGAGGCCGAGATCAAGGCCCAGGAGGAGGCCCGGAAGAAGGCCGAGGAGGAGGCCCGCCGCAAGGCGGAGCTGGAGGCCGCCCGCAAGGCCGAGGAAGAGCGCGTGGCGCGCGAGCGCGAGGAGCAGTTGGCCCGCCTCCGTGCCGAGGAGGAGGAGCGCAAGCGCCGCGAGCTGGAGGAGGCGCAGCGCCGCGAGGCCGAGCGGCAGGAGGAAGAGGCCCGCCTGCGCGCCGAGGAGGCGCACCGCCGTGCCGAGGAGGAGCGTCAGCGTCTCCTCGCCGAGGAGAAGGCCCGCGCCGAGGAGGAGGCCCGTCGCCGGGCCGAGGAGGAGCGGCGCCGCAAGCAGGCCGAGGAGGAGGCCCGGCAGCGTGCCGAGGCCGAGGCCCTGCGCCTGGAGAAGCAGCGCAAGGCCGAGGACGCCCTGCTGCGCGCCGAGGAGGCCCGCAGGCGCGCGGCCGAGGCCGCGGCGGCCGCCGACACCGCGGCCCGCAAGCCGTCCGAGCGCGAGCGCGCCGTCCCGGACGCCCCGGCGTCCCGCGCGGCCGACGACACGGCCGTCCTGCGCAAGGTGAGCGACCGCGGCTCCGAGTCCGAGGTGACCGCCGAGCTGCCGCAGCCGCCCGCCCCGCAGGGCGCGGCGGACGAGACGGCCCTGCTGCCGAAGTTCTCCGACCGGGCCGCCGACGAGACCGCCGTGCTGCCCCCGGTGAGCCCCGCCGAGGAGACGGCCGTCCTGCCGCCCGTGCGCGACGACGCGCCCGCCGACCGGACTCCGCCCGGCTACTTCCGCGACGAGCCCGCCGAGGCGCACGACGCGGAGGACCGCACCCGCGAGATCCCGCAGCTCGGTGCCGACGGCAAGCCCCGCCGCCCGCGCCCCGACTGGGCCGAGGAGACCCCGCTGGACGACCTCCCGTCGCTCGCGGACGAACTCCTCGGGTCCTACGACGAGCAGGACCACGCCGACCGCGACGACCGGGGCCGCGGCGGCCGCGACCGGCGTAGCTGAAGCGGCGAGAACGCGGGGGCGGTGTCCACCGGAGCGCTTCGGCGCTGCGGAGGGTGCCGCCCTTCGCCGTGCGTGGCGGGCGCTGTCGGTGCCCGCCCGCACAATGGACGACGGAACACGAAGTGACGGAAAGGGCGGCGTGACCCATGAGCGTCTGGGACGACCTCGTCGGGCAGGAGAAGGTGAGCGCGGCGCTCGAAGCGGCCGCGCGGGACGCCGACGCGCTCGTCACGGCCGCCACGGCCGACCAGCCGCCGCCCGAGGCCTCGAAGATGACCCACGCCTGGCTGTTCACCGGCCCGCCCGGCGCGGGCCGCAACCAGGCGGCGCGGGCCTTCGCCGCCGCCCTGCAGTGCATCAGCCCCGACCGCGCCCTCGGCGGCACGCCCGGCTGCGGCTTCTGCGACGGCTGCCACACCGCGCTGCTCGGCACCCACGCGGACGTCTCCTCGGTCGCGGCCGTGGGCGCGGAGATCCTGGTGAAGGACATGCGGGACACGGTCCGCAAGTCGTTCACCAGCCCGGCGAACGGCCGCTGGCAGATCATCCTGGTCGAGGACGCCGAGCGGCTGAACGAGAAGTCGGCCAACGCCGTCCTCAAGGCCGTCGAGGAGCCGGCCCCGCGCACGGTGTGGATGCTGTGCGCGCCCTCCATCGAGGACGTGCTGCCGACGATCCGCTCCCGCTGCCGCCACCTGAACCTGCGTACGCCGCCCGTCGCGGCCGTCGCCGACATGCTGGTGCGCCGTGACGGCGTCGAGCCCGACGTGGCCGCGGCCGCCGCCCGCGCCACCCAGGGGCACGTCGACCGGGCCCGGCGGCTGGCCACCGACCCGGAGGCCCGCCGCCGCCGTGCCTCGGTGCTGAAGCTGCCGCTGCGGCTGGACGAGGTGGGCGGCTGCCTCAAGGCCGCCCAGGAACTGGTCGACGCCGCCGCCGAGGACGCCAAGCAGCTCGCCGAGGAGATGGACGGCAAGGAGAGCGACGAGCTGAAGGCGGCGCTCGGAGCCGTGCAGGGCGGACGGCTGCCGCGCGGCACGGCGGGTGTGATGAAGGACCTGGAGGACATGCAGAAGCGGCGCCGCACCCGCACCCAGCGCGACAGCCTGGACGTCGCCCTGGCCGACCTCACCGGCTTCTACCGCGACGTCCTCGCCCTCCAGCTCGGCTCCCGCGTGGCCATCGCCAACGAGGACGCCGAGGACTCCCTTCAGCGCATCGCCCAGGCGGGCTCCCCGGAGTCCACCCTGCGCCGCATCGAGGCCATCGCCGCCTGCCGCGACGCCCTCGACCGCAATGTGGCCCCGCTGCTGGCGGTGGAGGCGATGACGATGTCCCTGCGCGCGGGGTGAGCGGGGCGTACGTCGGTTGACGTCCGGTCTCCCCCGTACGGCGCCACGATCGGGACGCACGGCATCCGTACGGTCGCGCAGGGTTACGCTCGCCCGATGGACACCAGGCACTCCCCGTCGCCCTCGCCCGCCCGGCCGCCCTCCGGGGCGTCCCGGACCCCGGCGCGCCGTCCGTCCCGGGCCACGGCCCGCGCGGCGGCGGCCCTGCTCGCGGCGTCCGCGCTGCTCGTGTCCGGCTGCGCCGCCGGCCAGGGCACGGCGGCGGACGGCACGGTGACGGCGGCGCTGGCCGCGCTGCCGGCGTCGACCCCTTCGGCGCTGTCGCCGTACTACACGCAGAAGCTGAGCTGGCGGGAGTGCGGCGCCCCCGGCTTCCAGTGCGCGACGATGAAGGTGCCGCTCGACTACGACAAGCCCGGCTCGGGCGACATCAAGCTGGCCGTCTCCCGCAAGAAGGCCACCGGCAAGGGCAAGCCGCTCGGCTCGCTGCTGGTGAACCCGGGTGGTCCGGGCGGCTCGGCGATCGGCTACCTCCAGAGTTACGCGGCGATCGGCTACCCCGCCGAGGTGCGGGCCCGCTACGACATGGTCGCCGTGGACCCGCGCGGGGTGGCCCGCAGCGAGCCCGTGGAGTGCCTCGACGGCCGCCAGATGGACGCGTTCACCCTGACGGACACGACCCCGGACGACGCCAGGGAGCGGGACGCGCTGACCGACGCGGACCGGAAGTTCGCCGAGGGCTGCGGGAAGCACTCCGCGCGGCTGCTGAGGCACGTCTCCACCGTCGAGGCGGCCCGCGACATGGACGTCCTGCGCGAACTGCTCGGCGACGAGAAGCTGAACTACGTGGGCGCGTCGTACGGCACGTTCCTCGGCGCGACCTACGCCGGGCTGTTCCCGCACCGCACCGGCCGCCTGGTGCTGGACGGCGCCATGGACCCCTCGTTGGACGCCCGGCAGATCAACCTGGACCAGACGGCGGGCTTCGAGACGGCCTTCCAGGCGTTCGCCGAGGACTGCGTCAAGCAGGCCGACTGCCCCCTGGACGGCAAGGACGCGACGCCTGCGCAGGTCGGCGACCGCCTGGAGAGGTTCTTCCGCGAGCTCGACGCCCACCCGATCCCGGCCGGAGACGCGGACGGCCGCCGCCTGACCGAGTCGCTGGCGACCATCGGGGTGATCGCGGCGATGTACGACCAGAGCAGTTGGGAACAGCTCCGCGAGGCGCTGAACTCGGCGATGGACGAGAAGGACGGCGCCGGCCTGCTGTCCCTGTCCGACAGCTACTACGAACGCGACGCCCGCGGCCACTACAGCAACCTGATGATGGCCAACACGGCCGTGAACTGCCTCGACCTGCCGCCCGCCTTCGACAGTCCCGAGCAGGTGCAGAAGGCGCTGCCGGACTTCGAGAAGGCGTCCCCGGTGTTCGGCCCCAGCCTGGCCTGGTCCTCCCTGAACTGCACGTACTGGCCGGTGAAGGCCACGGGCGAGCCGCACCGCATCGAGGCGAAGGGGGCGGCGCCCATCGTGGTGGTCGGCACCACCCGCGACCCGGCGACCCCCTACCGCTGGGCCCGGTCCCTGAGCCGCCAGCTCTCCTCGGGCCGCCTCCTCACCTACGAGGGCGACGGTCACACCGCCTACGGCCGCGGCAGCACCTGCGTCGACTCCGCGATCGACACCTACCTCCTCCACGGCACCCCGCCCGCCGAGGGCAAACGCTGCACCTGACCACCCCCGCGGTACCGGCCCCGGTGACCGGGGCCGGTACGAACCACACCTCGAACCTGTGTAGACTTACCGACGTTGCCGATCGCACCCCGGTGCGTCCAACACGCCGCTTTAGCTCAGATGGCCAGAGCAACGCACTCGTAATGCGTAGGTCTCGGGTTCGAATCCCGAAAGCGGCTCCGGTGAGAAACCCCAGGTCGATGGCCTGGGGTTTTCTGTTGTCCGGGGCGGGTGCCGGGTCGGTCAGCCCTCCAGGGTGATGGAGAGGATCGCTCCGATGAAGCCCCCGGTGGCCACCTGGGTGCCGTGCCAGGTGTCGCCGGATTCGGGCCGGGTGCCGTACATCTTGAAGTAGAAGAGCGGGTCGCCGCTGGAGGCGGTGGCGTTGCCGACGCCGGGATCGCGGCGGGCGTAGTTCTCCATGGTGACGTAGTCGTTGCCGCTCGTCGCCACGGTGGCGCCGAAGTGGTATTCGAAGGTGTTGTCCCGGTCGCGCGACGCCTCCTGACCGGCGTCGCCGTAGCCCACCGTCACCAGGGCGGAGCCGGGCGGCGGGGGCGGCAGGAACTCGTTGAGGCCCAGCTCGCGCAGGGCCGCGTCGAGTTCGGGGGAGTTGGCCGTCTTCAGATCCTGGAAGGTACGGCTCATCGTCTGGGAGTAGGCCAGATACGCGTCCTTGTCCCCGGCGACGCCCTTCTCGAACGCCTCCTTGACCCCGTCCAGATGCGTGCTGCCGCCGCCGTCGACGAGGTCGAGGACCCTGGCCAGGAAGTTCTCCCAGGAGCCGATCCCCTGCGACGAGAGGCCCTTCTTGCCGGTGACGAATTCCGCCATCTCGTTGCAGCGCTGCGGGGTGAGGACCGACAGGCCGGTCGCCTTCTTCGTCATGCCCAGCGCTCCGGCCGCGCCGGTCCGCTTCGTCTCCACCACGGGCTTGACCTGGTAGAGCCGCAGTTCCCCGGACTCGCCCCGCACGCGCAGGTAGCGGGAGCCCTGACGCAGCCGTACGCGGCCGGCGAGCGCCTCGTTGGCGGCGCGGATGTGGGCTTCGGTGGCGAAGAAGACCTTCGACTCGCCGGGCCCCTGCTCGATCGCCAGGTCGAAGCTGTCCGAGAGGCGCAGGGGAGCGCTGCCGTTGAAGGTGATGTTGGCCGTGCGCGTCTGCGCGTCGGAGAAGTAACTGCCGCCCGCCTCCTGCTGGCTGGGGAAGAAGTGGTCGTCGCTCTCGGCGCTCTTGTTGGAGCCGATGGACGAACGGCGGTGCTTGGAGGGGTAGTTCTCCTCACCGGGTGCGATCTCGACGTAGCGCTGGACGGGCGCCCGCCCGTCCCCGGGTGCCGTGCCCGCGTCCGCCGTGTGTCCGTGGTGCGCGGAGTGGGCGCCGCCTGCCATGACGCGGTGGGCGTTGGCCTCGGCCTCCCGCTCGAACCGGTCGGAGGGGTCGCTGAGGCGCAGGCCCCCGCCGGTGTCCGTCCCGGCGACGGGGCCGGAGCGCTGCGGGACGACATGCGTGAGTTCGTGCGCCAGCGTGTGCTTGTCCGAGCCGTTCTCGCCGATGACGATGTGCCGCCCGGAGGTGTACGCGCGGGCGCCGATCTCCGCCGCGGAGCGCTGTGCCGCGGTGTCCTTGTGGACGCGGACGTCACCGAAGTCGGCGCCGCCGAAGCGGCTCTCCATCTCGGCGCGGACCCCGGGTTCCAGCGGCCGGCCGGTGGAGCGCAGCACGTCGTGGACGCCGGAGCGCCGCTGCACGGAGGGGCTGTCGGCCACCTCGTCGCGGGGCGTGAGCATGCGGGTCACCGCCGCGTTCCCCACGCTGCGCTGCAGCGCGCGCAGGGATTTCGGAGCCGACCCCGCGGGCGGGACCTGTACCGGGACGGCAGGGCGGGCGGTCGTCCGGCGAGGCCGGGCCGGTGCGGTGTCGGGCTCCTCGTGCTTGCGCACGCTGCTCCTTCGGCAGGGGGATGACACGTTCCCGCGCAGTATGTGCGCGCCGGTGGGCGCCGCGGAAGAACCCGAAGGGCAGCATCGGGGGCACACCCGGCCGTCCGGAGAACCGGCTCAGTGCGTCAGCTTCAGGCCCGCCACGCATGCGATCAGCCCGAGCAGCAGCAGGATCTTGACGGTACTGGCCGGCTCCCCGTCGAAGAGCATCGCGTAGGCCGCCGTGAGGGCCGCTCCGATGCCGACCCAGACCGCGTAGCCGGTGCTGACCGGGACCGTGCGGAGGGCGAAGGCCAGGCCCGACATGCTGAGCAGCAGGCCGAGTACGAAGATCACGGACGGGAGCGGGCGGCTGAAGCCTTCCGACTTGCCGAGGGCCGTGGCCCACACCGCTTCCAGCATTCCGGACAGTACGAGCGCGATCCATCCCATGGAGAACTCCCACGCGCCGTCTTGTCGTGTGCTGGGTACGGCGCACCTCGTCCAGGAGCCGATCGAAGCTCTGTCAGCCATGGTCGCACAGGTGGTGCGCGCTCACTTGGCGTCCGCGTAGCACTCCACGACGGCCGTGCTGAAGGGGAAGCGGACCGGGGTGTCGCCGAAGGTGAGGCGGGCCGCGAGGGCGGACGCCTCCTTGATCGCCAGGGCGACCCGCTCCGCCTCCTCGGCGGGGCAGTGGACGATGACCTCGTCGTGCTGGAAGAACACCAGCTCGGCGGCGAGGTCCGCGCACGCGCGGCGCAGGGCCGCCAGGAGCAGCAGGGTCCAGTCGGCCGCGCTGCCCTGCACGACGAAGTTACGGGCGAAGCGGCCCCGGCCCCGGTCGGTGGCCGTTCCCCCGCCGCCCGCGCCCCGCCCGTCCTCCTCGCCGAGCGGGATGCCCGCCTCCTCCGCCGCGTCCGCGCCCGCACCGGCCACCGGCGGGCAGGTGCGGCCGAGCCAGGTACGCACCAGACGGCCCTCCTCGCCCGCGCGGGCCGCCTCGTCGACGTAGGCCACGGCCTTCGGGTAGCGGCGGCGCAGCGCGGCCAGGTTCTTCAGACCGTCGCCCGAGGTCTGGCCGTAGATCGCGCCGAGCACGGCCAGCTTGGCCTGGTCGCGGTCGCCGGAGAAGGCGCGGTCGGAGACGGCCTGGTAGAGGTCGCTCTCCCGCCCCGCCACCTCCATCAGACCGGGGTCGCGGGAGATGGCCGCCAGCACCCTGGGCTCCATCTGGTCGGCGTCGGCCACCACCAGCCGCCAGCCGGGGTCGGCCACCACCGCGCGCCGGATCACCTTGGGTATCTGCAGCGCGCCCCCGCCATTGGTGACCCAGCGCCCGGTGACCGTGCCGCCCGCGAGGAACTCGGGACGGAACCGGCCCTCGCGCACCCAGTCCCGCAGCCAGGACCAGCCGTGCGCCACCCAGATCCGGTACAGCCGCTTGTACTCCAGCAGCGGGGCCACGGCCGGGTGGTCGAGGGACTGGATCTCCCAGCGGCGGGTGGAGCCGACCTTGATCCCGGCCCGCGCGAAGGCCCTGACCACGTCGGCCGGGAGGTCGGGGCGCACCCGGTGGCCGAAGGCCGTGGACACCTCGTCGGCCAGTTCGGCCAGGCGGCGCGGTTCGCCGCCGCCCGCGTACCGCTCGCCCAGGAGGTCGGTGAGCAGGGCGCGGTGCACGTCCGCGCGCCAGGGCAGGCCCGCGCGGTTCATCTCGGCGGCCACCAGCATGCCCGCCGACTCCGCACCGGTCAGCAGGCGCATCCGGTCGGGGTGGGCGGTCCGGTCGTGTCTTCGCTGCTGTTCGGCGTAGACCGCGAGGAGGTCGGTCAGCGGCATCCGGGTGCCGGACGGTTCGAACAGCGAGGACTGGGCGCCTGGTTCGGCCGCGCGCAGCGGCGGGTCGGGCGGTACGGGGCCGCCCCGGAGGCGGGCCAGGGCGGCGGCGGCCGAGCGTGGTTCGCCGTACCGTCCCTCGTGGCCCAGGAGCAGGGTCTCGGCGTCCTCGACGTCGTAGCACCGCTCCACTCGCACCCCCGTGGCGAGCAGTCGCGGGTAGACCTCGGCGGTCGACCTCCACACCCAGCGTCCGGTCTCCGGGCGGCTCCGCACCGCCTGGGCGGGATCGCTCTCGCGCCGGACCGGACCGGCGGGCATCCCGTCCCGGCCGAGGGGTGCGACGTCCACGCCACCGTCCTCGGCCGGTGCGAGTGCCCACCGGTCGGTCATGCGTATGAGTCTCGCAGGGGGGTCTGACAACGGTCCTGACCTGCGCCTTCGCCGCGCCGGTCAGCTCTCCTGCTCGTCGTCCGGGTGGGTGGCCGCCTGCTGGGCCGAGGTGGCCGCCTTCTTCTGTTCGAGGAGCAGCGCCAGCACCCGGTTCACGTACTCCTCGGTGCCCTCCTTGGTGACGCCGAGGCCGGCGAGGACGCCCTGGCCGTTCTCCTGCTCCAGGAGGGCCAGCAGGATGTGCTCGGTGCCGATGTAGTTGTGGCCGAGCCGGAGCGCCTCGCGGAAGGTGAGTTCCAGGGCCTTCTTGGCCTCGGGGCCGTAGGGGACCAGGTCGGGGGTGGTCTCGGTGGCCGGGGGGAGCGCGGCGGTCGCGGCCTGCCGTACGGCGTCGGCTTCGACGCCCTGCGCGGCCATCGCCTTCACCGCGAGGCCCTCGGGCTCGGCCAGCAGGCCGAGGACCAGGTGCTCGGGGCGGCCCTCCGCGTTGCGCGCGGTCACCGCCGCGTTGTGCGCCGCCATGACGACGTTGCGGGCGCGGGGGGTGTAGCGGCTGAAGCCCTGGTTGGGGTCGAGGTCGGCCGACTCCTTGGAGACGAACCGCTTCTGCGCCGCCTGCCGGGTCACGCCCATGCTCTTGCCGATGTCGGTCCAGGACGCGCCCGAGCGGCGGGCCTGGTCCACGAAGTGCCCGATCAGATGGTCGGCCACGTCACCGAGGTGATCCGCGGCGATCACCGCGTCCTGGAGCTGTTCGAGGGGCTCTGCGTGGGCGGTCTTGATGGCCTCGATGAGGTCGTCGAGGCGTACGGATGCAGTGATGTTCGGGTTGCTCGCCATGTGACAACCGTAGGTTGACACCCTGACGCTGTCAACTGATGGTTGACAGTCTTTTTCGGGGCCTCCACTCGGACAGAGCAGCCGTTGTCCACACCCTGTGGACAACTTCGGCGGACTGTCGGCACGGCATGGCACGATCGACCACGTGACCAGCACTGCCAGCACCGTCGAGCGCGCCTTCGCGGCCGCTCTCTACGACGACACCGACTCAGGCCTCGACACCGGCGCGTCCCTGCTCGCCGCCGACCCCGCGTCCGACGCCGAACTGACCCGGCGCGGTGAGGAGTTCGTCGCGTCGGCCTGGCAGCGTGGCTGGCAGCCCGCCGACGTGGTCCGGCTGGTGCGAAGGGACCTGGAAGACGCCCACCTCGGCCTCGCCGCCGCGCTGATCCGCGCCCAGGCCGGCCGGGACCGGCCACGCGGACCCCGCTGGTCCGCCCAGCTCGACGCCCTCGCCGACCAGCCGGACGCGCGCGCCACCGACCGCTTCTCGAACGCCACCACCACCCTGGAGCTGTACCGGCTGTTGCTGCGGCTGCCCACGCTGGAGCCGCTGGAGGAGCCCCGCCGCCCCGCCGGACCCGGCACCTCCCGCACCCTCGGCCGTATCCGCGCCCTGCTCGCCAAGGCCGAGGGCACCGGGTATCCGGAGGAGGCCGAGGCGCTCACCGCCAAGGCGCAGGAGCTGATGGCCCGGCACAGTGTCGACGAGGCGCTGCTCGCCGCCTCCGCCCCGGCGCCGGACGCGCCCGGAGCCTGCCGGATAGGCGTCGAGCCGCCGTACGAGCAGGCCAAGGCCGTCCTGCTGGACGCGGTCGCGCGCGCCAACCACTGCCGCGCGGTGTGGAACGAACCGTTCGGCTTCTCCACGGTCGTCGGCTTCGAGGCCGACCTGGAGGCGGTCGAGCTGCTGCACACCTCGCTGCTGGTGCAGGCCACGCACGCCATGGCCAAGGCCGAGGCGGCGCAGCGGGCCGGGGGCCGCAAGCGGACCAAGACCTTCCGGCAGTCGTTCCTCGCGGCCTACGCCCACCGAGTCGGCGACCGGCTCGCGGCCGCCGCCGAGAGCCAGGTCAGCCAGGACCTGCTGCCGGTGCTGGTCACTCGCGAGACAGCCGTCACCGACCGCGTGGACAGCATGTTCCCGCAGACGACCACCACCCGGCTGCGCGGCGTGAGCGACGAGGCCGGCTGGACGGAGGGAGCACGGGCGGCGGACGAGGCCCAGGTCAGGTCCCGCCGGAGGCTGCCGTGAGGCACGGCGCCGTCCCGCCGGGGCCGGCCATACCCGGCACCCACGGCGCAGTCCCGCAGGGGCCGGTCACACCCGGCGCACACGGCCCGGCGCTCCACGGACGACGGCACGCCGATGTCATCCGCCCCCGGGCGGAGCGCTAGTCGCCGACCTGCTGGAAGGCGCTCACCGACGCGTCCAGGCCGTCCGCGCCCTTGCCCGCGACCGGGCCGAACTTCCACGGGAAGCTCTTCGCGTCCCCGCCGCCCGGCAGGGTGACCTCCATGGTGCTCGCCTTCAGGGCCTTGGCGTCCCCGTCCGCGCCGCGCACGTAGGAGACGGTGAAGGTCGCCGAGGCGCCCTTGGCCAGCTTCAGCGTCTGCGCCTGCGCGCCCTCGCTCACCGGCAGCTTCACCGACCGGTCGCCCTGGTGCAGGGTGACGCCGGGGAAGTGGTCCAGGGTGCAGGGGGCGCTCTGGTTGGTGATGCTGACGGGCACCTCGCCCGCGTCCCCGGCGGCGGGCGCGACGCTCGCCGAACCGACCTCCAGGGCGACCGCGCCGGTCGCGCAGCCCGAACCGGTCTTGCTCTTGGCGCCGTCCGCGCCGCCACTGCCGCCGTCGTCGCAGGCGGTCAGGGCGAGTGCGGCAACGAGAGCGGTGAGGGTGAGCGGAATGGCGCGGCGCATGTACTGGTCCCATCGAGTTCGTGACGTCTCCCCGCATCATGGCGCCTCGGCGCGGGGACCGGGCACGCACCCCCGCCGATTCACCACTTCAGGCGGAGAACGGGCGGAGAACGGGCGGAGAGCAGGCGGAGGACGGACGGAGGGCGGGCGGAGAAACCGCGGGGGTGACGGAGCTACGACGGCTGGAGACTCGTCGGCAGCCCGGAGGGCAGCTTGCCGCCCTCCGCCCTGGTGTACGACTCCGACCCCGCGCCGCCCTTCCAGGTCACCTTCAGCGCCTTGCCGCTCACCGAGTCCACCGTGCCCTCGGCCCGGCTGTCGTCGCCGCCCTGGCAGGTCAGCCTGATCAGGCCCTTGCCGGCCTGCTCGCCCGCCGTACCGCTGCACACGGTGCCGCCGGTCACGAAGAGTCCGGCCTGCTTGCCGGTGATCACCAGCGCGACGATCTTCCCGCTGCCGGTGGTGATCCAGCTCCCCTGGAGCCGGTCGGAGGCCCCCGCGCCGCCGGAGCCGTCCGGGCCCGAGGTGGCCGGAGCCGTGGTGCTCGTGGCGGGGGAGTCGTCCGGCGAACCGTCGCCGCCGCACGCCGTCGCGGTCAGCGCCAGCGCGCTCACCAGTCCCGCCGCAGCAGCGGTCCGCACCCTTGCCGTCGCCGTCGTCACGTCAAGCTCCCAACCAGTAGCCGGTCGCCCCGCCGGCCGTGCGCGAGGCCCCCCTGAGCCGGAGGTCCGCAGCAAGTTACCAGCCGTTACCCGAGGGAATCCGGGACACGAGGGAACAGGAACGACCCGGCGCGCGTCTCCGCCCCAGAAGGATGTTCCGATCCGGACCACCTGGCGCGGAAGCGCGGGCGCGGCGCCCGCTCACGCATGCCCGCAGCCGCTTCGGGGCAGACGCGTCAACACCGTGTGCCTTGAGGCTCGGGTAAAGCGGACGTCAAAGCTGTAACCGCGGGAACACCCGCCGTGCACGTGCATCTGCTCATTCATCTGCACATGAACAAGGTTATGATCCGGGTCGATCGACCAGTACGGCATCCAGTACGGCATCGATCAATGCGACATCGACCAGAGCATCCATGGCCACATCGGACAGTGCACAGCGGGGAGCGACCTGTGGACCGCTACGTTGACGGCGTGTACGGGGGGTACGACGTGTACAACGGCATGGCTGCCACGCAGTTGGACGGCGTGGCCTGGCAGAAGAGCCGCCACAGCAACTCCCAGGGTTCCTGCGTGGAGTTCGCGCGGCTGCCCGGCGGCGAGGTCGCCGTACGCAACTCGCGCTTCCCGGACGGCCCCGCGCTGGTCTACACCCGCGCGGAGATCGAGGCGATGCTCCTCGGCATCAAGGACGGCGAGTTCGACCACCTCATCGCCGGCTGACCCCGCCACCGGCGGGCCTTGGCGGCAGCCGCTCTGGCAACGATGTCAACGGGTGCTGCCGGAGGGGTGGCTCCGGCCTCCCGGACCGTGCTCTTCGGCTCAGTCCGCGCTCTTCAGCCGGAACAGCGCCCACACCAGCTTGCCGCTGACCCCGCCCGCGACCGGGTGCCAGCCCCAGCCGTCCGCGAAGGACTCCACCAGCAGCAGCCCCCGCCCCGACTCGGCGGAGAAGTCGTCCTCCGTCTCGCGCGGCACCGGCGTCTCGTCGCTCGGGTCGCGCACCGCGCACACCAGCCGCCCGGTCCAGCGCAGCAGATGCAGCCGGACCGGCGGCGCCTGCGCGGAGCCGGCCTGCGGTTCGGCGGGCAGCGCGTGGCGCAGGGCGTTGGTGACGAGTTCGGAGACGACCAGGGCGATGTCGTCGAAGCGGTCGCCGACGTCCCAGTGTTCGAGGGTGGACCGGGTGAAGCGCCGGGCCTCGCGGACCGCGTCGTAGCGGGCGGGCAGGGCGCAGGAGGTGGCTTCGGACACGGCCGAGGGGTCCAGCGGCGGAAGGCCCTGCCGTAACGGCTTGAGCATGGTCGATCCATTCGTCCCCATGCGAGGCACTCCCGGAATTCGCGGTCGTTGCGAGGCAGCGGTGGCGCGGCACCATGGTTTCGGATGCGCACAGCAGATGCAAGGGCAGATGCACGTGCACGCGGCCGAAATCGCCCTGCGCGTACCGCTTCTTGGCCATTTTTTCCGCCATCGGGGCACCAGTCGCCGCCAGTGGTCGTGACCTATGGCGGGCAGAAACGGTTCAGCTCTTTCCGTTTCCGTAACCGTACGAGTACTGCTTGAAGTGTTTTAGTGGCAGACTCAGGCACTTGAGGACGGTTGGGGAGGCTGACGAACGTGAGCGCGGGAGAGCCCGGATCGGTGGTGCGGCGGATGCTGCTCGGCTCGCAACTCAGGCGGCTGCGTGAGGCTCGGGGGATCACACGCGAGGCGGCGGGCTACTCGATCCGCGCCTCCGAATCGAAGATCAGCCGGATGGAACTGGGCCGGGTGAGCTTCAAGACCAGGGATGTCGAAGACCTGTTGACGCTCTACGGCGTCGACGACGAGGCGGAGCGCGAATCGCTGCTCTCCCTCGCCCGGGAGGCCAACGTGGCGGGCTGGTGGCACAGTTACTCGGACGTGCTGCCCAGTTGGTTCCCCACCTATGTGGGCCTGGAGGGTGCCGCGCACCTGATCCGGGTCTACGAGGTGCAGTTCGTGCACGGCCTCCTCCAGACCGAGGGCTACGCCCGCGCGGTCGTCCGGCGCGGAATGCGCGGCGCGAGCGCGGAGGACGTCGAGCGCCGGGTCGCGCTGCGCCTGGAGCGGCAGAAGCATCTGCTCGGCGACCACGCGCCCGAGTTCCACATCGTGCTCGACGAGGCCGCCCTGCACCGCCCTTACGGCGACCGCGAGGTCATGCGCGGGCAGCTCCGGCACCTGATCGAGGTCTCCGAGCGGCCCAACGTACGGCTCCAGGTCATGCCGTTCGGCTTCGGCGGGCACTCCGGGGAGAGCGGTGCCTTCACCCTGCTCAGCTTCCCCGAGTCGGACCTGTCCGACGTGGTCTACCTGGAGCAGCTCACCAGCGCGCTCTACCTGGACAAGCGCGAGGACGTCGCCCAGTACGAGCACGCCCTCAAGGAGCTCCAGCAGGACAGCCCCGGTCCCGAGGAGAGCCGCGCCCTCATCGAGAGGCTCGCGCAACAAGTCTGATTCGCAAGGGAGTTGAGGGGGCGGAGTCTCCTCGGCTGCCGTAGCGCATCAGTACGATGGCCTGTGATCAGCACCTGGCGTGACTCAGCCGTACGCTCACGATTGAGGGATCACATGGCGGCCTTTTTCAGCGACCTCGCCCAGCAGTACATCGACGGCGAATGGCGGCCGGGCACCGGCTCCTGGGACGTCATCGACTTCAACCCCTACGACGACGAGAAGCTGGCCTCGATCACCGTGGCCTCGGTCGACGAGATCGACCAGGCGTACCGGGCCGCCGAACGCGTCCAGAAGGAATGGGCACGCACCAGCCCCTACGCGCGTCGCGCGGTCTTCGAGCGGGCCCTCGCTCTGCTCGAGGAGCGCGAGGAGGAGATCGCCGAGCTGATCGTCGCGGAGCTGGGCGGCACCCGGGTGAAGGCGGGCTTCGAACTGCACCTCGCCAAGGAGTTCCTGCGCGAGTCGGTCCACCTGGCGCTGAGCCCCGAAGGCCGCATCCTGCCCTCCCCGGTGGACGGCAAGGAGAACCGCGTCTACCGGGTGCCGGTCGGCGTGGTGGGCGTGATCAGCCCCTTCAACTTCCCCTTCCTGCTGTCGCTCAAGTCGGTCGCCCCGGCGCTCGCGCTCGGCAACGGCGTGGTCCTCAAGCCGCACCAGAACACCCCGATCGTGGGCGGCACCCTCATCGGCAAGCTCTTCGAGGACGCCGGCCTGCCCGGCGGGCTGCTCAACGTGGTCGTCACCGACATCGCCGAGATCGGGGACGCCTTCATCGAGCACCCGGTGCCCCGGGTCATCTCCTTCACCGGCTCCGACGGCACCGGCCGCCATGTCGCCACCGTGTGCGCCGCGCACTTCAAGCGGGCGGTGCTCGAACTCGGCGGCAACAGCGCCCTGGTGGTCCTGGACGACGCGGACCTCGACTACGCGGTGGACGCGGCGGTGTTCAGCCGGTTCGTGCACCAGGGACAGGTCTGCATGGCCGCCAACCGGGTGCTGGTGGACCGCTCGGTCGCGGAGGAGTTCACCGAGAAGTTCGTCGCCAAGGTGCGCTCGCTGCCGGTCGGCGACCCGCGCGATCCCCGTACCGTCATCGGCCCGGTCATCAACTCCACGCAGGCGAACGCCCTTTCCGGGGTGGTCGAGCAGGCGCTCGCCGAGGGGGCCACCGCCCTGGTGCGCGGCCCGGTCGAGGGCAACCTGGTCGCGCCCAGCGTGCTCACCGACGTGCCCGAGGGGTCGGAGCTGCTGCGGCAGGAGGTGTTCGGGCCGGTCGTCTTCCTCGTCCCCTTCGACGGCGAGGAGGAGGCGGTCCGCATCGTCAACGACACCCCCTACGGCCTCAGCGGTGCCGTCCACACCGGCGACGTCGAGCGCGGGGTGGCCTTCGCCCGGCGGATCGACACCGGCATGTTCCACGTGAACGACGGGACCGTGCACGACGAGCCGATCGTCCCCTTCGGCGGGGAGAAGCACTCCGGCATCGGCCGGCTGAACGGCGAGACGACCCTCGAAGCCTTCACCACCACCAAGTGGATCTCGGTGCAGCACGGCCGCAGCGGCTTCCCCTTCTGAGCCGCGCCGGAGATTCTCCGGACGACTTCCGCCGTCACGGGTCATTGAGGACAGGATCTGACCTCAATGGCCCGTAGCTTCGTCGGTGCCGGGGCGAACGGGCCCGACGGAATCTTCAGGAGAGGTGGACGATCATGGTCACTCATGTGGGAGCCGAGGCGCCGGGGGACGAGCGCGGGGCGCTGCTGGCGTTCCTGGAGGAGCAGCGCGGCGGCATCCGCCGGGCCCTGCTGGGCGTGACGGAGGAGCAGGCCCGCACCCGGCCCAGCGCGAGCGAACTGTCGCTGGGCGGGCTGCTGAAGCATGTCGCCGAGGTCGAGCAGGCGTGGCAGGCCCGCGCCCGGCAGGAGCCGCCGGCCGTGCACCGGGACGCGTCGAACTGGCAGGAGTGCTTCCAGCTCACCGACGAGGAGACGGTCGCGGGGCAGCTCGCGTACTGGGAGGAGCTGGCCGCGGAGACGGAGAAGCTGATCCGGTCCGCGCCCAGCCTGGACGACACCTTCCCGCTGCCCTCGGCCCCCTGGTTCCCGCCGGACGGCGCGGTCTCGCTGCGCTGGCTCTGTCTGCACCTGATCCGCGAGACGGCCCGGCACGCCGGACACGCCGACATCATCCGGGAGTCCCTGGACGGCAAGACGGCGTTCGAGCTGGTCGCGCTGGAGGAGCAGCAGTCCGCCTCCTGAACTCTCAGTGGTGGAACCCCGTGGCCGCCTCCTTCTCACCGGTCGGTTCCTGCTGGCGGCGCAGGCCGGGCAGGGCGCGGGTGAGGTCGGCGAGGAAGAGGTCGGCCAGGTCGTGGGAGAAGCCGTTGCGGCACACCACCCGCAGCACGGAGAGGTCCTCCCGGTCGGGCGGGAAGGTGTACGCGGGGACGAGCCAGCCGGCCTCCCGCAGGCGCCGGGAGACGTCGAACACGTCGTACGCGGTGACGTGGTCGGCGGTGGTGAAGGCGAACACCGGCAACTGGTCGCCCCGGGTCAGCAGGCGGAAGTCGCCCAGCGCCTCGATCTTCCCGGCCAGGTAGGTCGCCACGTCCCGGGTGGAGCGCTGCACCGCGCGGTAGCCCTCGCGGCCCAGGCGCAGGAACGTGTAGTACTGGGCCGCGACCTGGGCGCCAGGGCGGGAGAAGTTCAGCGCGAAGGTGGGCATGTCGCCGCCCAGGTAGTTGACCCGGAACACCAGTTCCTCGGGCAGCGCCTCGGAGTCCCGCCACAGGGCCCAGCCGACGCCGGGGTAGACCAGCCCGTACTTGTGGCCCGAGGTGTTGATCGAGGCCACGCGCGGGAGGCGGAAGTCCCAGACGAGGTCCTCGTCCAGGAACGGGGCGATCATCGCGCCCGAGGCGCCGTCCACGTGCACGGGGATGTCGAGGCCGGTGCGCTCCTGCAGGGCGTCCAGCTCGGCGCACAGCTCGGCGACGGGCTCGTAGGAGCCGTCGAAGGTGGAGCCGAGGACGCCGACGACCCCGATGGTGTTCTCGTCGCACAGCTCGGCCGCCGCGCGGGGGTCGAGGTGGAAGCGGTCGCCCTCCATGTTGACGAGCCGGGGCTCCACCTCCCAGAAATCGCAGAACTTCTCCCAGCAGACCTGGACGTTGACGCCCATCACCAGGTTCGGGCGGGCCCCCGGGTACCGGTCGGCGTTGCGCTTCGTCCAGCGGCGCTTGAGCGCCATCCCGGCGAGCATGCACGCCTCGCTGGAGCCGGTGGTGGAGCAGCCCACGACGGCCGAGGGGTCCGGGGCGTTCCACAGGTCGGCGAGGATCGCCACGCAGCGCCGCTCCAGTTCGGCGGTGCGCGGGTACTCGTCCTTGTCGATCATGTTCTTGTCCAGGCACTCCGCCATGAGCACCGCGGCCTGCGGTTCCATCCAGGTGGTGACGAAGGTGGCGAGGTTCAGCCGGGCGTTGCCGTCGAGCATCAGCTCGTCGTGCACCACCTGGTAGGCGGTGGCCGGGGCCAGCGGCGTTTCCGGCATCCGGTGGGTGGGCGGGGCCTCGGTCATCCCGCCGACGGGGTCGGCGTCCCCGAAGAACGGGTTGACGGATATGTGGCGTTCCCCGTGCTTCCTGGAACCTCTGTGCAGTGCCATGGACCATGCCTCCATCAGGGGGAGTTCAGCGGAGCGGGGTACCGTCCGCGCGCAACTGCATCTGCGGCCGCCCGGTCACCAGCAGCCACGCGGGCAGCGAGGCGATGCACAGCAGGGCGAGCACGGCGGGTGAGGCGACCAGCGCGGCGGCCGTGAACAGGCTCACCCAGCCCTGCCGGGTGATTGCCAGCAGCATCCCCAGCACCCCGGTGGCCACCCCGACCGAGGGATGCACGGCCGGGACCAGGGCGTGCGCGCACAGGCCCAGCGCGGCCCCGATGAACACGGCGGGGAAGATCCGGCCGCCCCGGAAACCGCACGAGGCCGCCACCACCAGCGCCGCCAGCTTCACCACGGCCATCACCGCGAACTGCCCCGCCGACCACCCGTCGGGGTCCCGTGCCAGCTCAGCGACCTCGGTGAGCCCCTTGAACAGCGTCAGATGGCCGCCCGCCGCCGCCAGCGCGCCCAGCACGAGCCCGCCCGCCGGGAGCATCAGCATCGGGTGCCGCAGCCGGCGGAACGCCTTGTGGACGTAGGGGAAGACGTAGACGGCGCACATCCCGAGCAGGGCGGACGCCGGGGCGATCACCAGCGCCGCCACGACGTCGCCCCACCGGGCGTGGCCGAAGGGCGGCAGCCCCAGGTCGAAGGTGGGGCGGGCCACCAGCGTGGTGGTGATGGCGCCGCACGCGGCGGCGGTCAGCGGGGCGAAGAGGTTGTCCCACAGCCGTCCGCGCAGCGGGCGCCCGGCCAGCGCCTCGGAGATCACCAGCGCCGCCGCGACCGGCGTGCCGAACAGCGCCCCGATCGTGGCCGCCTCCGCCAGCACCGGCCACAGCGAGTCCGGCGCCCTCGGCACCAGCTTCTGCCCGAGCCACATGGCGAGACCCACGTTGACCGCGATGATCGGGTTCTCCGGGCCGAGGCTCGGTCCGCCCGCCAGCATCAGTCCGACCGCGAGCACCAGTCCCGGCAGCACCACCGGCGGCAGCACCGGTGCGTCCAGCCCGAGGGTGGCCGGATCGGGACCGGCGTGACCGGGGACCTTCCAGACCACCAGGCCGACCGCCACACCGGTGGCGAAGAGCATCACGAACATCCACAGCACCGAGTACCGGCCCACCCCGAGCGCGTCCGGCAGCGGCCCCCACAGCACGTGCTGGAGCTTCTCGGCCGCCGTGCTCACCCCGACGAAGACGAGGCTGGCGGCGATCCCCACCGCCACGGAGGGCAGGATCAGCGGCAGCAGCGCGCGTGCCGGGGCCGTGGGAGCGGTCGGAGGCGGTTGCCGCGCGGTGTCCTGGGCCACGGGCTCACCATAAGTGGACAGAACCGACACAACATCCCGAACAGAATCCCCCTTGCACCTCACCCGGCGTGAGGACGCAGCGTGGACCCCGTACCGGCGGCGCACCCGGCGCCCCGGACGACAAGGAGCGAGGAAAGTTGAGCTACTCCGTGGGACAGGTCGCGGGGTTCGCCGGGATCACGGTGCGCACCCTGCACCACTACGACGAGATCGGGCTGCTCGTGCCCAGCGAGCGCACGCACGCCGGACACCGGCGTTACGCCGACGCCGACCTCGACCGGCTCCAGAGGATCCTGTTCTACCGCGAGCTCGGCTTCCCGCTCGACGAGGTCGCCGCCCTGCTCGACGACCCGGACGCGGACCCGCGCACCCACCTGCGCCGGCAGCACGAGCTGCTGACCGCCCGGATCGAGACGCTGAGCCGGATGGCGGCGGCCGTGGAACACGCCATGGAGGCACGCACGATGGGCATCGACCTCACCCCCGAGGAGCGCTTCGAGGTCTTCGGGGACCACGACCCCGAGGCTTACGCCGAGGAGACCGAGCGCCGCTGGGGCGGCACCGAGGCGTACGCCGAGTCCCGGCGCCGCACCGCCGGCTACACCAAGGCCGACTGGCAGCGGATGCGCGCCGAGTCCGACGGCTGGAACACCCGCTACGCCGCCCTGGTGGCCGACGGTGTCGCGTCGGCCGACGAGGCGGCGATGGACCTCGCCGAGGAACACCGCCGCCACATCGGCCACTGGTTCTACGACTGCCCGTACCCGATGCACCGCTGTCTGGGTGAGATGTACGTCGCCGACGCCCGCTTCACGGCGTACTACGAAGCCTTCGGCCCCGGAGTCGCCGCCCATCTGAACGCGGCCATCGCCGCCAACGCCGACCGGCACGAGGCGTAGGCACACCGGTCCTGGCTCACTCGCGGGCCAGGACCACCGCCGTCCCGTAGGCGCACACCTCGGTGCCCAGGTCGGCCGCCTCGGTGACGTCGAAGCGGAAGGCCACCACCGCGTTGGCGCCACGCGCGCGTGCCTGCTCCACCAGGCGCTCCATGGCCTGGTTGCGGGTCTGCACCAGGGTCTTGGTGAGCCCCTTCAGCTCGCCGCCGATCATCGATTTCAGCCCGGCGCCGATCTGGCTGCCCAGGTGCCGCGACCGCACGGTGAGGCCGAAGACCTCGCCGAGCACCCGCTCCACCCGGCGTCCGGGCACGTCGTTCGCCGTCACCACCAGTACGTCCGGCTCGGGCCCCTGGCCGCCGCCGTAGTCGTCTAGTCCCATGGCTCACAGCTTTGCCCCGCTCGCCCCACAGTGCATTCTGGGACGGCCGGTGGAACCTGGGCCGGTCGCGACGCGTTGATAGTTTGGGCGGCCGCACATGGACGCCGTAGCCGCCCTCTTCCCCCCTCAGGAGCCCGGACCCGTGATGACACTCGCCCTCGGCCCGAGCTGGCTCGATCCCAACTATCTGCTGGAGACCTACAGCATCTGGGGTCTGCTGCTCATCGTCTTCGCCGAGTCCGGCCTGCTCATCGGCTTCTTCCTGCCGGGGGACTCGCTGCTGTTCACGGCCGGTCTGCTGATCACCTCCGGCAGGCTGGACTTCCCGCTGTGGGGTGCCATCGCGCTGATCTGCCTCGCCGCGATTCTGGGCGACCAGGCGGGCTACATGTTCGGCAAGAAGGTCGGCCCGTCCCTCTTCAACCGGCCCGATTCGCGCCTGTTCAAGCAGGAGAACGTCACCAAGGCGCACGAGTTCTTCGAGAAGTACGGTCCCAAGTCGCTGGTCCTGGCCCGCTTCGTGCCCATCGTGCGCACCTTCACGCCGATCATCGCGGGCGTCAGCGGGATGCGGTACCGCTCGTTCCTGACCTTCAACGTCATCGGCGGCGTGCTGTGGGGCGCCGGGGTCACGCTCCTCGGCTCCTGGCTCGGCAACATCGGCATCGTCAAGAACAACATCGAGGCGATGCTCATCCTCATCGTCCTCATCTCGGTGGTCCCGATCGCCATCGAGTTCCTGCGGGCCCGCGGCAAGAACAAGCGCGCCGAGCAGCCGGAGAGCCCCCAGCAGCCCGCGTACGGGCACCAGCAGGCCCCGGTGATGGACGACGCCACGACCCAGTTGCGCCGCATCGAGCCCGACCAGCCCTACGGCCAGCAGCAGTACGGTCAGCGGCCCGCCCCGCAGCAGCAGCCCCAGCAGCAGCAGTCCCAGCAGCCCCACCCCCAGCAGCACTGGCAGCAGGGCTACGGCGACCAGCCCCAGCAGGGCCAGGGCTACGGCGACCAGAACCAGGGCTACGGCCAGTCCCAGGACCCGTACTACGGCCAGCAGCAGCCGCAGCAGCCGCAGTACGACGGCTACGGCCGCCCCCAGCAGCCCCAGCAGCAGTACCCGTACGGCTACGACCAGGGCGGCCACCGCTCCCAGTGAGCGACCGGGGGCCGGGGGCTAGAAGCCCCTGGTCCGCTTGGCCGCCCGGCGCTTGCCGGGGGAGCCGATCCGCAGGGTGAGCCGGGAGATCTCCGCGCCCAGGTTCACCCCGATGGCGATGGCCATGGCCAGTGACACGGCCTTGGCCAGCGACACCAGTCCCTTGTCCACATGGCTCTGCGCGATGGACAGCAGACCGAAGTACGTGGCCGAACCGGGCAGCAGCGGGCCGATCGCCGCCGTGGTGAACGGCAGCGCGGACGCGAACTGATAGCGCGCCAGCAACTGCCCGAAGAGGCCCACCAGACCGGCCGCCACCGCCGTGGACGCCACCGGCGAGAAGTTCGCCGTGTGCAGCGCGCCGTACACCGACCAGGCGACACCGCCGTTGAGCGTCACCCACAGCACGGTGGAGCGCTCCTGCTGGAGCAGCACCGCGAAGGTCAGCGACAGCACCATGGACGCCAGGATCTGCAGCACCGGCCGGGACTGGATGTTCAGCGCCGCGTCCGGATTCAGCTCGCCGCCCACCTGCACGCCGAAGTACAGCACCGTCAGCACACCGATCACGATGGCGACGAAGAAATACATGACCTCCAGCAGCCGCGCCGACGCCGTGATGTAGAAGCCCGTCAGCCCGTCCTGCACGCCGGCCACCAGCGCACGCCCGGGCAGCAGCGCGAAGAGTCCACCGGTGACCACTGCGGACGCCTTCACGTCCACGTCCGCCAGAGCGAACGCCACGCCGATCGCGGCGGGCGGCATGGCGGCCACCGTGAACTGGTAGAACTCCGGCAGCCCGCGCCCGGCGAGCAGCCAGGCCAGCCGGTCGCCGAGCATCGCGCCCAGCGCGGCCGCGACGAACACGATCGCGTCACCGCCGACCAGCACCGAGGCCGCGCCGGCCAGCCCGCCGCTGGCCATGGTCAGCGCCCAGCCGGGGTAGGGGTGCCGGTTGCGCCGCATCTCCGCAAGGCGGCCGTACGCCTCCTCCAGAGAGAGGTGCGCCTCGGCGTCCGTGAGGTCGTCCACCAGACGGAAGACGGCCGCCAGCCGGGTGTAGTCGGTGCCGCGCCTGCGGACCGTCCGGGACGCCGTCACCGGGTCCTCCACCAGGGAGGGCTGATAGGTGATCGACAGCAGGGTGAAGGTCACCGTCGGCTCGCAGCGGTCCAGCCCGTAGGACCGGCACACCGCGAACATCGCGGCCTCCACGTCCTCGGCACCCTCACCGCCCGCGAGCAGCAACTCCCCGATACGCAGGGTCAGGTCGAGCACGCGCGGGACCGCGGGGCCCTCGTCCTCCGAGCGCACCACCGGCTCCAGCGCCGGCCGCTCGGCCACCGGCATGCGCAGCATGGTGCGCATCCGGTCCTGCCAGGGCGCGTCCGTGATCAGCGTGATCATCGGGACGCCCGTCGCGGGGGTGAACGCGGACGGCGCGTCCTTGACGCTGTACGTGCGCGGCGTGTTGAACGCCGAGCCCTCCGGTTCGGCCTCCGCCTGCGTCTCCAGCCCCTTGGGCACGCTGAACTCGGACGTCGTCTCCGACTCGACGCTTCCCCTGGCGACCGCGAGCCCCTCCGGAATGGCGAACTCGGACGTGATCTCCGGGTCGTACGTGGCCCGCGCCTCGTCCGACCGGGGCTTGCGGTCCTCCGCCTCCGACACCTCGCACCGCTCCCTGAACGACACCTTCCGATTACGCCTCAGTATGCGCGTGAAAGCGCGAGCGGGCCGCACCACCCCCACCGGGATGGCACGGCCCGCTCAGCGAGGAAGGGCAGGTCAGTGACCGCCCTGCTCCTCCAGGCGCTTGTAAGAGCGCTCGATCTCCGCCTCGGCCTCCTGGCGGCCCACCCAGTTGGCGCCCTCGACCGACTTGCCCGGCTCCAGGTCCTTGTAGACCTCGAAGAAGTGCTGGATCTCCAGGCGGTCGAACTCCGACACGTGGTGGATGTCGCGCAGGTGCTCCACCCGCGGGTCCGTCGACGGGACGCACAGCAGCTTGTCGTCGCCGCCGGCCTCGTCCGTCATCCGGAACATGCCGATAGCGCGGCAGCGGATGAGGCAGCCCGGGAACGTGGGCTCGTCCAGGATGACGAGCGCGTCCAGCGGGTCGCCGTCCTCGCCGAGCGTGTTCTCGACGAATCCGTAGTCGGTCGGGTAGGCGGTCGAGGTGAAGAGGCGACGGTCCAGGCGGATCCGACCGGTCTCGTGGTCCACCTCGTACTTGTTCCGCGAACCCTTCGGGATCTCGATCGTGACGTCGAACTCCACCGGTGGCTCCTCCATGATCAGCGCATAGTTCTGGTGGTTAAGTGTCCCTCACGCAGGTGTGTGGATGCGAAAGGGGCTGGTGGTAGTGCCGGAGCTGGGACCTTTGCGGTCCATGGGACCGCGTGTGAAGCGGCTCAGGGACGCCCTACGACCGAGTCTGGCGCACGCGGCGGCCGTCGTGAAACCGCGTCTCGCGCGGTTGACGGACACCGGGCGTCCGGGACCCGGCCGATCCGGTCCCAGGCCCCTTGGGACCTGGTACTTCACCGCCTCGGCGGCCACCGCCGGGCTGGCGCTGGCCGTCGGCGCGGCGGCCGTGGCCGGCCCCTTCGACGGCGCGGGTCAGCGTACGGCCGAGCGGGACCGCGCGGTCGCCCTCACGCTCGCACGTGGCGCAGATCACGACGGCGCCGGCGCCGTGGCGGACGGTCCGGACGCCGTTCCGAGCGCCCCGCCCGTGCTGCGCGGCCTCGGCGGCGCCGCCGAGCCCGTGAACTCCGGGAAGGTCCCGCCGAGCGGCATCGCGGGCGTCCTGGACCCCCTGCTGGCCGATCCCGCCCTCGGCTCCGGCCAGGCCGCGGCCGTCGTGGACGTGGCCACCGGCACCCGCCTCTACGGCGCCCACGCCGGGCAGGCGTTCACCCCCGCCTCCACCACCAAGATCGCCACCGCCGTGGCCGCGCTGTCCGCCCTCGGCCCCGACCACCGCCTGACCACCCGCACCGCGTTCGAACCCGACACCGGTGAACTGGTCCTGGTCGGCGGCGGCGACCCCACCCTCACCGCGCACAAGGCGAGCGGCGGCTGGGCGAGCCTGCGCACCCTGGCCGCCGACACCGCCGCCGCGCTGAAGAAGCGCGGCGTGAAGAAGACCAAGCTCTCCTACGACACCACGCTCTACTCCGGCCCCGCCCTGCACCCCATCGGCGTCAACGACAACCTCTCCGTCGTCAGCGCCCTCACCGCCGACGAGGGCCGCACCGACGGCTCCAGCAGCGGACCCGTGGCCCGCGTGGCCGACCCGGCCGCCGAGGCCGCCCGCAGCTTCGCGGGCTTCCTGAAGGAGGCGGGCGTCACCACCACACCGCCCGGCCCCTCCAAGGCCACCGCCCGCGCCGCGACCCTCGCCACCGTCTCCTCGCCCCCGATGTCCGACGTGGTCGAGCGAATGCTCACCAACAGCGACAACGACATCGCCGAGGCGCTGGCCCGCCAGACCGCCCTCGCCTCCGGGCAGCCCGGCAGCTTCGCGGGCGGCGCGAAGGCCATCGGCGCCCGGCTCACCAAGCTCGGGCTGCCGATGCGCGGCACCTCCTTCCACGACGGCAGCGGCCTGAACCGCGACGACCGGCTCACCGCCGGCCTCCTGACCTCCCTGCTCGCCACCGCCGCCGACCCGTCCCGGCCGGGCCTGCGCCCCGTCCTCACCGGCCTGCCCGTCGGCGGCTTCACCGGCACCCTCGCCGAGCGCTACGCCGACGGCGGCGCGGCCGGCCTCATCCGCGCCAAGACCGGCACCCTGACCGGCGTCAACTCCCTCGCCGGCACGGTCGTCACCAAGGACGGCCGCCTGCTGACCTTCGCCTTCCTCGCCTCGGGCACCACCGACCCCCAGTCGGCCCAGTCCGCCCTGGACCACACGGCCACCACCCTGGCCGCCTGCGGCTGCGGCTGACCCCCCGGCGGTCCGGCGGGCAGCCGGGCAGGGCCCGGCGCACACGCAGTTCGGACCCTCGCCGCACCGGCCGCCACCGGTGTCCCGCCCGTCCCGCGGAGCACCGCGCACGGACTGCCCCGACGGGCGGGGCTCACGTACCGTTGACGCATGACGAGCTTCGGTGGCACCGCTTCTCAGGGGATGGTCGACTGGAACCTCGCGGTGGCGACCGCGACGCGGCTCGTGCGGCCGGGACCGGAGATCACCCGGGAAGAGGCCAGGGCCGTCGTCGCGGAGCTGCGCCGGCACGCCAAGGTCTCCGAGGAACATGTCCGGAGCTTCACCCGTATGGGGACCGAGGACATCCACGACACCCCCGTGCTGGTCGTCGACCGGCCCGGCTGGGTACGGGCCAACGTCGCCGGGTTCCGCGAACTGCTCAGCCCCCTGCTCGGCAAGATGCAGGAGCGGCGCGGCCCCGGCGCGGGCAACGCCGTCCTCGGCGCGGTCGGCGGCAAGGTGACCGGCGTCGAGCTCGGCATGCTGCTGTCGTTCCTGTCGTCCCGCGTCCTCGGCCAGTACGAGACCTTCGCCCCCGCCACCCCCGACCTCCCCGCGGGCACCGCCCCCGGCGGCGGCCGCCTGCTGCTCGTCGCGCCCAACATCGTCCACGTGGAGCGCGAACTCGACGTGGACCCTCATGACTTCAGGCTCTGGGTCTGCCTGCACGAGGAGACGCACCGCACCCAGTTCAGCGCCGTGCCCTGGCTGCGCGACCACCTGGAGGGCGAGATCCAGGCGTTCCTCGCGGAGACCGAGGTCGACCCGATGACGTTCCTGGAGCGCATCCGGGACGCCGCCCAGTCCCTCGCCGGGGGCCGCCCCGAGGGCGAGGAGGAGGACGGCGGGCGCTCCCTGGTGGAGCTCGTGCAGACCCCCGCCCAGCGGGAGATCCTCGGCCGCCTCACCGCCGTCATGTCCCTGCTGGAGGGCCACGCCGACTTCGTCATGGACGGGGTGGGCCCCGAGGTCGTGCCGAGCGTCGCCGAGATCCGCGAGAAGTTCCAGCAGCGCCGCGCCAAGGGCGCCTCCCGCCTCGACCTCGCGCTGCGCAAGCTCCTCGGCCTCGACGCCAAGCTGCGCCAGTACCGCGACGGCGAGCGCTTCGTCCGCGCGGTCGTCGAGGAGGTCGGCATGGACGGCTTCAACCGCGTGTGGACCTCGCCCAACACCCTGCCCACCAAGGCCGAGATCTCCGACCCGGCCGGCTGGGTCGCGCGGGTGCACCGCAGGACCGAATCCTGACCCCAGGGCCGAACACCGTGCCACACATCCGGCCCACGGCAGACGAACGCCCCTCCAATCACCCGTCCGAGGGACCGTCAGCCATGCGTAGGCGTGCAATGCTCGGGGAAGGGCCCGCTTCTGTCACCATCGACGCACTCTGAGTGACCGGACTTCGGGCTCGTCCCCCGAAACTTCATGAAGGGAACCGGACATGGGTCCCCATCCCGCGGTCGCGGCGATACGCCTGGCGGTCCGCCGCGTCCTCCACGACATCGCCACCGGCCAGGCCGCCGAGCACGGCACCACCGGACACGGCTCCGTGGCCGTAGCCCGCCGCACCACCGGCCCGAGCACCACGCAGCGCCACCGGGGCCCGGCCCCCGCCACCGCCCCGCTCGTGCTCGTCGCCTGCTCCGGCGGCGCCGACTCCATGGCGCTCGCCTCCGCCCTCGCCTTCGAGGCCCCCCGCCTCGGCCTGCGCGCCGGCGGTGTCACCGTCGACCACGGCCTCCAGCCCGGCTCCGCCCTGCGCGCCGAGGAGGTGGCCCTCAGACTGCGCGAACTCGGCCTCGCCCCCGTCGAGTCCGTCGCCGTCACCGTGGGCCGCGAAGGCGGCCCCGAAGCGGCCGCCCGCGACGCCAGGTACGCCGCCCTGGACGCCGCCGCCGAACGCCACGGCGCCGCGGCCGTCCTGCTCGGCCACACCCGCGACGACCAGGCCGAGACCGTCCTGCTCGGCCTCGCCCGCGGCTCCGGCATCCGCTCCCTGTCCGGCATGGCCGCGGTCTCGGGGGCCGACGGCCGCTACCGGCGCCCGTTCCTCCAACTGGACCGGCAGACCGCCCGCAAGGCATGCCTGGTCCAGTCGCTGCCCGTCTGGGACGACCCGCACAACACCGACCCGGCCTACACCCGCTCCCGGCTGCGCCACGAGGGCCTGCCCGCCCTGGAGAAGGCGCTCGGCAAGGGCGTCGTCGAGGCACTCGCCCGCACCGCCCAGCTCTCCCGGGACGACGCCGACGCCCTGGACGCCTGGGCCGGGCAGGCCGAGTCCTCCGTACGCGACGCGGAGGGCGTGCTGGAGTGCGCCAAGCTCTACGCTCTGCCCCCCGCCGTCCGCCGCCGCGTGCTGCGCCGGGCCGCCATCGAGGCCGGGGCGCCGGCCGGTTCCCTCTTCGCCCGCCACGTCGAGGAGATGGACCGCCTGATCACCGGCTGGCGCGGCCAGGGAGCCATCAATCTGCCGGGCAAGGTCGTCGCCCAGCGGCAGGGTGGCAGACTGGTGATTCGGCAAGGCTGAAATCCCGACCCCCGGAGCGACCCTCCGACGGGCCGGGTCTGCCGGTGGCCGCCGGCGCGGCCATAAGTGCGGGACGACCGAAAGTGATGCGGGTGGACGCGAAAGACATGGGTGCCGACCTCCAGCGGGTGCTCATCACCAAGGAAGAGATCGACGCGAAGCTGGCCGAGCTGGCCGCGAAGATCGACGCGGAGTACGCGGGCAAGGACCTGCTGATCGTCGGTGTCCTCAAGGGCGCCGTCATGGTCATGGCGGACCTGGCGCGGGCGCTGTCCACCCCCGTCACCATGGACTGGATGGCCGTGTCCTCCTACGGCGCGGGCACCCAGTCCTCCGGTGTCGTCCGGATCCTCAAGGACCTGGACACCGACATCAAGGGCCGTCACGTCCTGATCGTCGAGGACATCATCGACTCCGGGCTGACCCTGTCCTGGCTGATCAACAACCTCGGCTCGCGTGAACCCGCCTCCCTGAAGGTGTGCACGCTGCTGCGCAAGCCGGACGCCGCCAAGGTCTCCATCGACGTGGAGTGGGTCGGCTTCGACATCCCGAACGAGTTCGTCGTCGGCTACGGCCTCGACTACGCCGAGAAGTACCGGAACCTCCCGTTCGTCGGTACGCTCGCGCCCCACGTCTACGGCGGCTGACCCGACCGGGCCACACCGCCGGGGAAGATCGGGAACCCCGGCGGGCTCCGTGACGTTGGAGCATTGGAAGACGGGCCTTGGTCCGTCCGGACCGCCGAGTGCGGCTGCGGACGTCGGGGCTGGGGTACCGTCAGAAGAACTGTCTTATCAAACTCACTATGGCAGGAGGGACGGGGCGTCACCGCTCCGTGTGGATGGACGTGAAGCGATACTTCCGTGGGCCGGTCATGTGGATCGTGCTGGCCGTCCTTGCCGTGGTCGTGTTGATGCAGGTCGTCGGCAATTCCGGCGGCTACAAGACGGTGGACACCGGCCAGGTCGTGCAGGCGATCAACGACAACAAGATCAAGTCGGCCAAGCTGACCACCGGTGACGAGCAGACCATCAAGGTCACGCTCAAGGACGGCGTCAAGGTCAAGGACAGCTCGAAGATCCAGGCGAGCTACATCGGCGACCAGGGCGTGGCACTCGCCCAGACGCTGCAGAACAAGTACCAGGACAAGCAGATCCAAGAGGGATACACCGTCTCTCCCTCGAAGCAGAGCCCGTTCGTCGGCGTTCTGCTCACGCTGCTGCCCTTCGTCCTGATCGTGGTCGTGTTCCTGTTCCTGATGAACCAGATGCAGGGCGGTGGTTCCAGGGTCATGAACTTCGGCAAGTCCAAGGCGAAGCTCATCACCAAGGACACGCCGAAGACCACCTTCTCCGACGTCGCCGGCTGTGACGAGGCCGTCGAGGAGCTCCACGAGATCAAGGAGTTCCTCCAGGAGCCGGCCAAGTTCCAGGCCGTCGGCGCCAAGATCCCCAAGGGCGTGCTGCTGTACGGCCGCCCGGGTACGGGCAAGACCCTGCTGGCACGCGCCGTCGCCGGTGAGGCCGGGGTCCCCTTCTACTCGATCTCCGGTTCCGACTTCGTCGAGATGTTCGTCGGTGTCGGTGCCTCCCGGGTCCGTGACCTGTTCGAGCAGGCCAAGGCGAACGCCCCGGCGATCGTCTTCGTCGACGAGATCGACGCGGTCGGCCGGCACCGTGGTGCCGGGCTCGGCGGCGGTCACGACGAGCGCGAGCAGACCCTGAACCAGCTCCTGGTCGAGATGGACGGCTTCGACGTGAAGGGCGGCGTCATCCTGATCGCCGCCACGAACCGGCCCGACATCCTCGACCCGGCCCTGCTGCGCCCCGGTCGCTTCGACCGGCAGATCGCGGTCGACCCGCCGGACCTCCAGGGCCGCCTGGAGATCCTCAAGGTCCACCAGAAGGGCAAGCCGGTCGCGCCCGACGTCGACCTGGCCGCCGTCGCCCGCCGGACCCCCGGCATGACCGGCGCCGACCTGGCCAACGTGCTCAACGAGGCGGCGCTGCTCACCGCTCGCGGCGATCAGAAGCTGATCGACAACCACGCGCTGGACGAGGCGATCGACCGTGTGGTCGCGGGCCCGCAGAAGCGGACCCGGATCATGTCGGACAAGGAAAAGAAGATCACCGCGTACCACGAGGGCGGTCACGCCCTGGTCGCGGCGGCCTCGCCGAACTCGGACCCCGTCCACAAGATCACCATCCTGTCGCGGGGCCGTGCCCTGGGCTACACGATGGTGCTCCCGGACGAGGACAAGTACTCGACCACGCGCAACGAGATGCTCGACCAGCTCGCCTACATGCTGGGTGGACGCGCCGCCGAGGAACTGGTCTTCCACGACCCGACCACCGGCGCCGCCAACGACATCGAGAAGGCCACCAACGTGGCCCGCGCGATGGTCACCCAGTACGGCATGACCGAGCGGCTCGGCGCCATCAAGTTCGGTGGCGACAACAGCGAGCCCTTCCTCGGCCGTGAGATGGCCCACCAGCGCGACTACTCGGAAGAGGTCGCGGGGCTGGTCGACGAAGAGGTCAAGAAGCTCATCGAGACCGCGCACAACGAGGCGTGGGAGATCCTGGTCGAGAACCGCGACGTCCTCGACAACCTGGTCCTGGCCCTCCTCGAGAAGGAGACCCTGGGCAAGGAGGAGATCGCCGAGGTCTTCGCCTCGATCCACAAGCGCCCGCCGCGTCCGGCCTGGACCGGCTCCTCGCGCCGTACGCCCTCCACCCGCCCGCCGGTGCTCTCCCCCCGGGAGCTGGCACTGACCAACGGTGCGAACGGCGCCACGCCCGCGATCAGCACGGTCAAGTCCACGACGACCGAGCACGGCCCGGTCCCGGAGCAGACCCCCGAGGACCGTCCCGAGAGCTGACGCTCCCTCGGCCACCTGGCCGGAATGTATGCCGCGCCCCCCGGGTTCTAGCCTGGGGGGCGCGGCATTTCACCATGCCCGCGCGCTGTCCGCACAGGAACGAGGCACCACATGACCGACCCCGTGACGCTGGCCGGAGACGGCAACATCGGCGAGTTCGACGAGAAACGCGCCGAGAACGCCGTCCGCGAGCTCCTCATAGCCGTAGGCGAGGACCCCGACCGCGAGGGCCTCCTGGAGACCCCGGCACGGGTGGCGCGGGCTTACCGGGAGATCTTCTCCGGGCTGCGGCAGCGGCCGGAGGACGTGCTCACGACGACGTTCGACCTCGGACACGACGAGATGGTCCTGGTGAAGGACATCGAGGTATATAGCACCTGTGAGCACCATCTGGTCCCCTTCCGGGGCGTGGCGCACGTGGGCTACATCCCCTCGGTCACGGGGAAGATCACGGGTCTGTCGAAGCTCGCCCGGCTGGTGGACGTGTACGCGCGCCGCCCGCAGGTGCAGGAGCGTCTCACCACGCAGATCGCGGACTCGCTGATGGACATACTCGAACCGCGCGGCGTGATCGTCGTCATCGAGTGCGAGCACATGTGCATGTCCATGCGCGGCATCCGCAAGCCGGGCGCGAAGACGATCACCTCCGCGGTGCGCGGTCAGCTACGGGACGCGACGACCCGCAACGAGGCGATGAGCCTCATCATGGCGCGCTGACGACGCCCGCTTTCCACTCTTCCGGGACCGGTGGCCCTCAGGCCGCCGGTTCCGTGCCCGTCGGGGGAGTGTCGTCGTCCTCGGGGAGGCGGCAGATGCGTTCCAGGAGGATGGCGGCCGCTATGACGGCGAAGCCGGCCAGGACCGCGAAGCCGGCGTAGATGGCCTGGTCGCGGCGGGCGGGGATGTCGAGGAGTTCCAGCAGGAGGACGCCCGTGCCGCCGTAGACGCCGCTGACCAGGGCGGCGACCAGGGCGCTGGCGTGGCCGAAGACGACCGCGCGGGCGGCCATCATCGGGTCGACGCCCTTGGCGTCGGGGCGGCGCTCGCGCTGGGCCTTGAAGCGGGCCCGCAGGGAGAGCGCCGTGGCGAACAGGACCACGGCGATCAGGGCGAGCACGATCGGTGCGGCCACCGGAACGCTGGGCAGGGTACCGAGCGAGTTCCACAGGCGGGCGCCCGCCCAGGACAGGACTCCGGCGACGACGAACACGCCTGCCAGCACCCTGATGCGCAACTGTTTCACGGTGTCCCTCTCGCTCCCCCCGGACCCGTGTCGGGCCGTGGTCGTGTCGACCTTAACGACTACTCGGGCAGTCGGAGTTCCAGATCCGCGCGGGGTTCGACTCCCTCGCGGGTGACGGCCGACAGCAGCCCGGCCACCGCGCCCTGGCCGGGCAGCTCGGCGGCGGGGTCCACGTCGTGCCAGGGGGCGAGGACGAAGGCCCGCTGGTGGGCGCGCGGGTGGGGGAGGGTGAGTCCGGGGTCCTCGGAGGTGACGTCGGCGTAGGAGACGATGTCGACGTCCAGCGTGCGCGGCCCCCACTGCTCGTCGCGGACCCGGTGGAACGCCTCCTCGACGGCCTGCGCCCGCTCCAGCAGGGAGGACGGCGGCAGGGTGGTCTTCAGGACCACGACCGCGTTCAGGTACGAGGGCTGGCTGCCGGGCTCGACGCCCCAGGGCTCGGTCTCGTACACCGGGGAGACGGCCTTGACGCGGACGCCCGGAGTGTCCTCCAGCGCGTCGACGGCGCCCTGGAGGGTCTCCAGGCGGTTGCCGAGGTTGGAGCCGAGGGAGAGCACGGCCCGCTGGGGGTTGTGCAGGGTGGAGTCGGCGTCGTCGACCTTCTGGACGACGGACGCGGGCACCGGCTGGACGGTCGGGTCGCTGTGACCCTTGGTGAAGGGGCGGGTCATGCTCGGCTCCGGAGGATGGTGACGGTCACGTCGTCGAAGGGGACGGTGATCGGGGCGTCCGGCTTGTGGACGCAGACCTCGATCTCCTGGACCCCCTCGTGCTTCAGGCAGGTCTGGGCGATCCGCTCGGCGAGGGTCTCGATGAGGTTGACCGGCTCGCCCTCGACCACGGCCACGACCTCCTCGGCCACGATGCCGTAGTGCACGGTCTTGGTGAGGTCGTCGTCGGCCGCGGCCGGGCGGGTGTCCAGACCCAGCACGAGGTCCACGATGAAGGTCTGGCCCTCCTCGCGTTCCTTGGGGAACACCCCGTGGTGCCCGCGGGCCTTCAGGCCCCGCAGCGCGACACGATCCACGCGAATCACTCCTGCAATCGTCGGGAACGGCCGGTCGCTGCCGCACACGGGCGGCACACCGGCCCTGGACGAATCTACCTGCGCGCACGGACACGGCCGGGCCACGGGGGTGTGGCCCGGCGCCGGTACCGGGAGGGTTCACTTGGTGTTTGCCCTGGGGGAACCGGTCGTGTCCGTCGACTGGTAGCCGCACTTACCCCGGCGAAGGTGATTCCAACCACGTCCCGGTGGTGCGGCGCCCGCCCGCGCGCCCCCTCGCGGAGGGCCCGGATCAGGCGAGCGTGCCGTCGTCGGGGCCGACGCCCTGGTCGCCGTCCTCGTCGTTCTCCTCGTCCTCGTCGGCCGTGGCGAGGACCGGGGAGGCGTGGTGTGACCAGAGCTTCCAGCCCTCGGGGGTGCGCCGGAACACGTTGGTGGCGACGACGAGCTGTCCGACCAGCGGCCCCAGCTCCTCGCCCTCCTCGGGCGCGGGCCCGCCGCTGAGGATGTTCTCGGTGCAGCTCACCAGCGCGGTGTTCCCGGTGACGGAGACGTGCACGTCGGTGAGGAAGAACTGGATGTAGTCGGTGTTCGCCATGATCAGCGCGTACGACCTGAGGACCTCGCCGCGCCCCGTGAGCACCGGCCAGCCGGGGTGCACGCAGGAGACGACACCGGTGTCGGCGGGGTCGTGGTACTCCTCGTCGACGCCTAGGTCGGCGGGGGCCAGCCAGAGCCCGGCCACCTCCTCGAAGTCACCGCGCTCCATCGCCTCGTAGTAGGAGGTGTTGGCGGCCGACACCTCTTCGACGTCGACGTCCGCGGCGCTCACCGGGCGTCCCCCGTGGTGCCGTCGGCCGCGGGGGTGTCGGTGCGGGCGCGTTCTATCGCGCGGGCCACGCGTACCGCGTCCGCCGTGGCGCGGACCTCGTGGACGCGTACGGCCCAGGCGCCGGCCTCGGCGGCGAGGGCGGAGACGGCGGCGGTGGCGGCGTCGCGCTCGCGGGCGGGCGGGGTGGTGCCCCCGGGGCCCGCGAGGACGTGGCCGAGGAAGCGTTTGCGGGAGGCGGCGACCAGAAGGGGGTGGCCCAGGGCGCGCAGCCGGTCGAGGTGGGCGAGGAGGGCGAGGTCGTGCCCGGCCTCCTTGGAGAAGCCGAGGCCGGGGTCGATGACGACGCGGTCCGGGGCGACGCCCGCCGCGAGGACGGCCTCCACGCGCGCGTGCAGCTCGTCGCAGACCTCGGTGACGACGTCCTCGTAGACGCCCTGTACGTTGCCGCCCTCCAGGAGGCCGCGCCAGTGCATGACGACGAAGGGGGCGCCGGTCTCGGCGACCACGGGCAGCATCGCGGGGTCGGCGAGGCCGCCGCTGACGTCGTTGACGAGGGCGGCGCCCGCCGCGAGGGCCTGCTCGGCGACGCGGGCGCGCATGGTGTCCACGGAGACGGTCACGCCCTCGGCGGCGAGTCCGCGGACGACGGGGACCACGCGGCGCAGTTCCTCGGCCTCGTCGACGCGGGTGGCGCCGGGCCGGGTGGACTCGCCGCCGACATCGACCAGATCGGCGCCCTCGGCGGCGAGGTCGAGCCCGTGTTTGACGGCCGCCGTGGTGTCGAACCAGCGTCCGCCGTCGGAGAAGGAGTCGGGGGTGACGTTGACGACGCCCATGACCGCGCAGCGGTCCCACGTCGGAAGACCCGCCACTTCGCCGCGCCCGCTGAGGTTCTTCATACGTTCAGCGTAGGCCCCGAGGGGCATGCCGAATGTGCGCGGGTCCGGACGGAAGGGCCCCTTCCGGACCGCCTCGGCAAGGCGGTCCGGGGCCTGGGGGCCGGTCGGCGCGAGGTGCGCGGGATTGGTCCGGCCGGGTCAGGCCGCCCGTACGCCGCGCTCGGGGGAGGTGTGCGCGCAGGGCCGGGCGGCGGTGCCGCGGCGGCGCCGGAGGAAGCGCGGCAGGGGCAGCGCGAGGTCGACGAAGCCCTCCGCCTGCATGGCGGCGAAGCCGATGCGGGGGAGGTCGGCGGAGGCGCGGTAGACGACGAAGCGTGGTTCCCAGCGGGGCTGGAACTTGGCGTTGAACTTGTACAGCGACTCGATCTGGAACCAGCGGGAGAGGAACACCAGCAGTCCTCGCCAGGCCCGCAGCACCGGCCCCGCGCCGATCTTCTCGCCGCGCGCGAGGGCGGAGCGGAACATGGCGAAGTTGAGCGAGATCCGGGTGATGCCGAACTTGGGCGCGGCCTGGAGGGCGGCGACGATGAGGAGTTCGTTCATGCCGGGGTCGGCCAGCCGGTCGCGGCGCATGAGGTCGAGGGAGGCGCCGTCGGGGCCCCAGGGCACGAAGTGCAGGACCGCCTTCAGGTCGCCGTAGGGGCCGGGGGTCTCGTCCTGCTTGTGGGCGGTGGCGATCAGGCAGTCGCCGTCGGTGGGGTCGCCGATGCGGCCGAGCGCCATGGAGAAGCCGCGTTCGTTGTCGGTGCCGCGCCAGTCCTCGGCGGCCCGCTGGACGCGCTCCAGCTCGGCGCCGGTGAGGTCACGCACGCGCCGTACGCGGGTCTCGTAGCCGGCCCGCTCGATGCGCTTGACCATCTGGCGCACATTGCGCATCGCGCGTCCGGCCAGCGAGAAATCCGCCACGTCGACCACCGCCTCGTCGCCCAGTTCCAGGGCGTCGAGGCCGGTCTCACGGGTCCACACCTCGCCACCCGTCTCCGAGCAGCCCATGACGGCCGGGGTCCAGGAGTGGGCCTTGGCCTCGTCCATGAAGCGCTCGATGGCGCCGGGCCACGCCTCCACGTCGCCGATGGGGTCGCCGCTGGCGAGCATCACGCCGGAGACGACGCGGTAGGTGACGGCGGCCTTGCCGCTGGGGGAGAAGACGACGGCCTTGTCGCGGCGCAGCGCGAAGTGGCCGAGGGAGTCGCGGCAGCCGTGCCGGTCCAGCAGGGCGCGCAGCCTCGTCTCGTCGTCCTCGGTGAGGCGGGCGGCGGGGTGTTCGGGGCGGAAGGCGAAGTAGCTGGTGGTGGCGGCGGTGAGCCAGCCGAGGGCGCCGAGGGAGAAGGCGACGGTCCAGGAGGTGCTGCCCTGGTAGTCGACGGGGCCCTCGAAGCCGAACAGGCCGTAGACGACGTGGGTCAGCCGATCGGCGAGGCTCGGGTCGCCGACGGTCCGCTCGGGGTGGACGCTGACGATGACCAGTCCGAGGACGAGGGAACCGGCGCTCATGAGGATGAGGTTGGCCAGCGCCCGCCAGCGGCTGCGCGGGTCGGGCAGCGCGCCGAACTCGGTGCGGTGGCGCAGCAGCGGCACCAGGAGCGCGACCGAGATGAGCACGCCGAGCAGGGAGTGCCGGTACACGAACTCGGCGACGGCGCCGGCCGGCAGCAGTGCGACGGCGGCTCGCCAGGCGCGGCGCTTGCGGCGTTTGAGGCCGTGTGCGAGCAGAAGCAGCAGCACGCCCGCGCTGAGCGAGAGGGCCGCCGCGAACGGGCCGAAGGAGCCGGGCAGCGCCTCGGCGATGGCGTGCATACGGCTGTGACGGAAGCGCGGGAACACTCCCGCCGCGATGTCGAGCAGGCCGACGAGGGCGCACGCCCTGCCGATCAGGGTGGGGACGGCCTCGGGACGCGGGCCGCGCAGTATGCGCCGCGCCCGGTTCGAACCCCGCGGAACCCCACCCGACAATTCCCCATCTATCCTGACAGACATCGCATCCCGTAGTTCTGCGAGAGACCTTGATACCCGGTGCCGATCGGGCATCCGGTGACATTGCGCCCTCTAGGACGGTGTCTTGGGGAGACAGGTTCCTCCCTCTCCGGAAAGTCGGGTCAAAGGTCGAGGAAAGCCAAGGGCAAATCCGTGCTGCGGTACGGGTGCCCGGGGCGGAAAGCGCAGGCAGGAACAGCCATGGGTCTCACGAGCAACTCACTTCTGGTGCTGGCGGTGGCGGTCGCCGTGGTGCTGTTCGGGATCACGCTGTGGCTGTGGCCGCGCCTGGCCCGGCGGAGCTGGCGTGCGTTCGGCGGCCGGGTGGGCCTGCTGCTCGCCACCCAGTTGGCGCTGATCTGCTCCCTGGGGGTGGCCGCCAACCAGACCTTCGGTTTCTACGCGGGCTGGGACGACCTGCTGGGCCGGGAGACCGACCAGGGGGTGCTCGTCGACCACTCGGCCACCACGAGCACGGGTGGCCCGCTCCAGGTGGTGAGCACCAAGTCGGCTCCGGGCGGTTCCGGTTCGCGCGCCTCGACGGTCGGTCAGGTCCAGAAGGTCGACATCGTCGGCCGGGTCTCCCGCATCGCCACCCCGGCCTACGTCTATCTGCCGCCGGAGTACTTCCAGCCCCGGTTCCGCACCCGTACGTTCCCGGTCTCGGTGGTGCTGACCGGTTACCCCGGCACCGCGCAGGCCCTCGTCACCAAGCTGAAGTACCCGGCCACCGCGCGGGACCTGGCCAAGGACGGGCGGATGCAGCCGATGATCCTGGTGATGATGCGGCCCACCGTGGCACCCCCGCGCGACACCGAGTGCGTGGACATTCCCCAGGGCCCGCAGACGGAGACCTTCTTCGCCCAGGACCTGCCCGAGGCGGTCCTCGCGCACTACCGGGCCGGCACGCGTCCGGGCAGTTGGGGCATCATCGGCGACTCCACCGGCGGCTACTGCGCGCTGAAGATCGCCATGCGCCACCCCGGCGTGTACGCGGCCGGCGCCGGCCTGTCGGCGTACTACAAGGCGCCCGTCGACCCCACCACGGGCGACCTCTTCCACGGCGACCGGAACCTGCGTGATCACGCCGATCTCCACTGGCTCCTGGCGCACGAACCCGCACCCGACACCTCCCTGCTCGTCACCAGCAGCAAGGTCGGCGAACACAACTACCGGGACACCCTGAAGTTCCTTCAGGAGGTGCGCGCCACCGGCCGGACCAGGATCTCCTCCATCATCCTCGACAGCGGTGGCCACAACTTCAACACCTGGCGACGCGAGATCCCGACCGCCCTGCAGTGGCTGAGCGGGCGTCTGAGCGACCGCTGAGCGCGCGGGGCCCGAACCCGGTGAAGCCCTTGGCGTGGCCGGGTTTTTGCGCCGCGAGGGCCCATGAGGCGCCTACGCGCGGTAAGTTTCTGGCCATGCCACGTGGACGCCACCGCCATTCCCCGCCTCTGCACCGGCTGTTGCCTCCCTCGGCGATCGCCGGTGTCGCCGCCGTCTGCGCGCTGGCTCCCTGGGTGCTCTCCGGCCTCGGCGTGCTGCGCGCGCTGGCCGCCCTGGCCGCGCTCACGGCGGTCGGCGGCGCGGTCGTGATGCGCCAGTGGGACGCCCAGGCGGGCAAGCAGGTCGCCGAGCTGACGCGTGCGCGGGTCAGCGACGAATGGCGGTACGACGAACGGGTCGCCGAACTGGAGACCGATCTGGAGGAGTCGCGCGAGCTGCGCGCCAAGCTGGAGCGGCGCCTGCGGGCCAAGCGCGCCGAACTGGCCGGGCTGCGCGGCGAACACGCCTCCCTGCTGCGCCGGTACGCCACGGCCGAGACCGAGCGCGCCACGGCCCTGGAGGGGCGGCGGCTGCTGGAGATCGAGGCGGCCCCGGAATCCGGCACGCTCGCGCTGCCGCCCGCGCCGAGCGCGGAGACGGCCGCCGAGGACCCGGTGGCCGAGCCCGCGGCGGGCCTGTCGGCCATGAGCGCGGAGCTGTACCTGAAGGCGGCGACGGCGCTGGCGCGCCTGGAGCCGGTGCCCGACGAGGACGTGAAGGACGAGCCGGCGGAGAGCGAGGCGGAGGCCGTCGCCAAAGGAGCCCCGGACAGTGAGGGCACCGAGGCAGGCACCGACCTTGCCGACCCCGCCGACCCCGCCGACTCCGCCGACCTCGCCGAGCGGGACGAAGCGGCCGCCGAGGGTCTGGGACCCGTGGACGCCGAAGGGGAAGTGACCGAGGCCCACACGAGCCCGGACGAGACGGCCCCCGAGGAGGACGCGGAGGTGGCGCAGGCGCACACCACCACCGGTACGGCCGTGGTGCCCGCCCAGCCCACCGGGCAGCGTCCCGCCGGGCACTTCACCGTGCCGACCGCCGTCGCCGTCGTACCGGCCGCTCCCTCGCGGCGTCCGCTGGTCGAGGGCGGGTTCGACTTCTTCGGCACGCAGAAGGACACCTCCGAGGCGATGGACGTGCGCAACGAGGATCTGGCCGACGTGGTCGGCCAGGAGGCCCTCGCGCTGCACAAGGCGGACGGCGGGTCCGGCTACAAGCCCGCCGGGGCGCACGGCGTGGGCCAGGTCATCGACCTCACCGCGCACGACGAGACCGAGCACATCGACGTGGAGGGGCTGCGCAGCGCGGTCTCCTGACCGCGCCGCACCCCGCGAGCCCGGCCCTCCCGCACGAAGGAGCGCCGGGCTTGCCCGTTTCCGCCGCCCACGCGCGCGTAGGGGAGACTGGGACGCATGACTGCCACGGAGACCACGGTCGGGATCGGCGGTGCCGCCGAGAGCACCGACATGGTGCTCAACATCGGCCCCCAGCACCCGTCCACGCACGGCGTGCTCCGGCTGCGGCTGGTGCTGGACGGCGAGCGCGTCCAGAGCGCCGAGCCGGTGATCGGCTACATGCACCGGGGAGCGGAGAAGCTCTTCGAGGCCCGCGACTACCGGCAGATCATCATGCTCGCCAACCGCCACGACTGGCTGTCGGCGTTCTCCAACGAGCTGGGCGTGGTCATCGCGGTCGAGCGGATGCTCGGCATGGAGGTTCCCGAGCGCGCGGTGTGGACCCGCACCCTGCTCGCCGAGCTGAACCGGGTGCTCAACCACCTGATGTTCCTCGGGTCCTACCCGCTGGAGCTGGGCGGGATCACGCCGGTCTTCTACGCGTTCCGGGAGCGCGAGGTGCTCCAGAACGTGATGGAGGAGGTCTCCGGCGGGCGCATGCACTACATGTTCAACCGGGTCGGCGGCCTCAAGGAGGACCTGACCGACGGCTGGACCACGCGCGCGCGGGAAGCCGTCGCCGCCGTCCGCTCCCGCATGGACGTCTTCGACGACCTGGTGCTCGGCAACGAGATCTTCCGCGGGCGCACGCGGGGCGTGGGGGCGCTCACCCCCGAGGCCGTGCACGCGTACGGCGTGAGCGGGCCCATCGCGCGTGCCTCGGGTGTCGACTTCGACCTGCGCCGCGACGAGCCGTACCTCGCCTACGGGGAGCTCCAGGACACCCTGAAGGTCGTCACGCGGACCGAGGGCGACTGCCTGGCGCGCTTCGAGGTGCTGCTGGAGCAGACCCACAACGCCCTCGACCTCGCCGACGCCTGCCTGGACCGGCTCGCCGAGCTGCCGCCCGGCCCGGTCAACCAGCGCCTGCCCAAGGTGCTGAAGGCGCCCGAGGGGCACACCTACGCCTGGACCGAGAACCCGCTCGGCATCAACGGCTACTACCTGGTCAGCAAGGGTGAGAAGACCCCGTACCGGCTGAAGCTGCGCTCGGCGTCGTACAACAACATCCAGGTGCTGAACGAACTGCTGCCGGGGACGCTGGTCTCCGACATGGTGGCGATCCTGGGGTCGCTGTTCTTCGTGGTGGGAGACATCGACAAGTAGGTCACAGCGGTGGCTCGGGGAGGCCGGCCGGCTGGAGGAGCCAGCCGAAGTCGCCGAGGCCGCCCGGTGCGGTGAGTTCGGCGGCGGCTCCGGCGCCCGCGAGGGCGCGGACGTAGGCGGCGGGGTCCGTGGTGGCGAGGGCGAGCGGGGGGCGCGCGCCGGTGATGTCGAGCGCGCGCAGGGCCTCGCGCTGGGTGAGCAGGCGCGGGGTGCCGTGGCCGCTCCCGGCCGCCGCGCAGGCGTCCAGCGCGACATGGGCGGTGATGTCGCACGTCCCGTCGGGCACCGGGGCCGTCTCCCGGCCCGCCCGGAACCCGGTGAGCGTCCCGAAGGGCGGGCGCGTGCCGAGGGTGTGCGCGTAGTCCACGGCCACCGCGAGCCCCCGCTGGACCCGGCTCACGGCCGCAGCCCAGGCCCGGTCCCTCGGCAGCCCGATCTCCGCCCGCAGCCCCTCCTCGGCGGCCAGCGGCCACCACCTGGCCAGCCAGTCCGCCTCCGCGCCCGTGACCGGCTCCCCGAGCCGCTCGGTGCCGTCCGGCGCGACCAGCACCAGCCGGGGCACGCCCGCGCGGTCCACCTCGGCCACGTCCACGGGCACGTTGTCCAGCCACTCGTTGGCGAACAGCAGCCCGTCGACGGCCTCGGGCGGCTCCGCCCGCCACTCGATCCGGGCGTCCAGGCCCTCGGGACGGTCCGCGATCTCCACGGCGCACGCGCGCGTACGGCCCGCCACGTCGGCGGGCAGCGCGGCCAGCACCCCCCGGGTCAACTCCCCGCGCCCCGCTCCGACATCCACGAAGTCCAGCACCGCCGGCCGCCCAAGCGCAGCGTCGACCCGGCACAGCAGCGCGGCCACGGCGGCGGCGAACAGCGGGGATGCGTGCACGGAGGTGCGGAAGTGCCCGGCAGGCCCCTCGGGGCGCCGGTAGAACCCGCCCGGCCCGTACAGCGCCCGCTCGGCCGCGTCCCGCCAACCCCGTACGTCCGCCGTCCCAGATGTCTCCCGCACCGGGTCAGACTAGGCGTACAGAGGACCGGGGCATCCACCTTGCGGCGTACGTGTGCCGGGCATGGATCGCCCCTTCGGCTGACCCGGGCACACATCGGGTTTCCCTACGCTGATTACGTGCAGCGTCTCTATGACTTCCTCCGCCGCCACCCGACGTGGGTCGACTGCTTCTGGGCCGTCGTCCTGCTCGGGCTCTCCGGCGTGAGCGTCGTGAACGTGGACGGCACCCCGCACCACCACGGCTCCTACGCCGCGGCGTGGGCCGTCTCCGCGGCCCTGTGCGTGATCCTGGCCCTGCGCCGTCGGCTGCCGGACCTGATGCTGGTGGCGGTGCTGGCCACCGGACTGGCGCAGCTCATCCTGGACGTCGAGCCGATCGTCGCCGACTTCGCGATGCTGGTGATCATCTACACGGTCGCCGCGACCGGCGCCCGCTGGGCGTCCCGGCTGTCGCTGCTCACCAGCCTGGTCGCGGCGTCGCTGGCACAACTGCGTTGGCCGAACGAGCAGGTCAGCGGGCTCGGGCAGATCGCGCTCGCCGTGTTCCAGACCGTGCCGTTCGCGCTCGCCTGGGTGCTCGGCGACTCCATGCGCACCCGGCGCGCCTACTTCGCCCAGCTGGAGGAGCGCGCCGCCCGGCTGGAGCGGGAGCGCGAGGCGCAGGCCAAGGTCGCCGTCGCCGCCGAGCGCGCCCGGATCGCACGTGAGCTGCACGACGTGGTCGCGCACAACGTCTCGGTGATGGTGGTGCAGGCCGACGGCGCCGCCTACGTCCTCGACGCCGCCCCCGACCAGGCCCGCCAGGCCCTGGAGACGATCTCCTCCACCGGCCGCCAGGCGCTGGCCGAGATGCGCCGCCTGCTGGGCGTGCTGCGCACCGGCGAGCACCAGGAGAGCGGGGAGTACGTCCCGCAGCCCGACGTGGAGCAGATCGACGACCTGATCGAGCAGTGCCGCGACGCCGGGCTGCCCGTCGACTTCAAGGTCGAGGGCACCCCGCGCCCGCTGCCCAGCGGGGTCGAGCTGACCGCGTACCGGATCGTGCAGGAGGCGCTCACCAACACGCGCAAGCACGGCGGGCCCGAGGCGGTCGCGAGCGTGCGGCTGGTGTACTTCGACGACGGGCTCGGCCTGCTGGTCGAGGACGACGGCAAGGGCGCCCCGCACGAGCTGTACGAGGAGGGCGGCGCGGACGGCCAGGGACACGGCCTGATCGGCATGCGCGAGCGGGTCGGCATGGTCGGCGGCACCCTGGACGCCGGGCCGCGACCGGGCGGGGGCTTCCGCATCAGCGCGCTGCTCCCGCTGAAACCGGCGCACTGACACCTGTCACGTACACGCCCACCCCCGCACCACACACCAGCAGAAGGACACGGAAGAGGACCCCGATGGCGATCCGCGTGATGCTCGTCGACGACCAGGTGCTGCTGCGCACCGGATTCCGGATGGTGCTCGCCGCCCAGCCGGACATGGAGGTCGTCGCGGAGGCGGGCGACGGCGTGGAGGCGCTCCAGGTGCTGCGCACCACCCCCGTGGACGTGGTTCTGATGGACGTGCGCATGCCCAAGCTGGACGGGGTGGAGACCACCCGGCGCGTCTGCTCGGAGCCCGAGCCGCCGAAGGTGCTCATCCTGACCACGTTCGACCTGGACGAGTACGCGTTCTCCGGGCTGAAGGCGGGCGCCTCCGGCTTCATGCTCAAGGACGTGCCGCCGGGCGAGCTGCTCAGCGCGATCCGCGCGGTGCACAGCGGGGACGCGGTCGTGGCCCCCTCCACCACGCGCCGGCTGCTGGACCGGTTCGCCCCGATGCTGCCCTCGGCCGCGCAGGAACCCCGGCACGCGGAGCTGTCCCGGCTCACCGGGCGCGAGCGCGAGGTCATGATCCTGGTCGCGCAGGGTCTCTCCAACGGCGAGATCGCCGCCCGCCTGGTCCTGTCCGAGGCCACGGTGAAGACCCATGTGGGCCGCATCCTCACCAAGCTGGGCCTGCGCGACCGCGTCCAGGTGGTCGTGCTGGCCTACGAGACCGGCCTGGTCCGGGCGGGCGGCCGCCCCTAGCCCCGGCCGGTCGTACTGGCCTACGAGACCGGCCTGGTCCGGCCGGGCTCAGCGCAGTACGCCCTCGATGAAGTCGCTGCCCAGGCGGGACACGGCGGCCAGGTCCAACTGGTGCTGGACGTACCGGCCGCGTCGGCAACTGGTGATCAGGCCCGCCTTCTTCAGCACCGCCAGGTGCCGGGATATCTCCGGCGCCGACATGCCGTGCGCGTCGGCCAGTTCGCTCGTGCTGTGCGGGCTGCGGGCCAGGTGGCGGCACAGGCGCAGCCGCGTGGGGTGGGCGAGCGCCTCCATGCGGAGGGTGAGCTGCTCGACGGTGGGCGCCTTGGGGCGGGTCGCTTTGGCGGGGTAGGTGATCACGGGCTGCCAGCCGTAGCGGTGCAGCACGATCACGTGCGGCCAGCCGAGGCTGGTGGGCACCAGGACCAGGCCGCCGTCGCCGGTGGCGCCCCGGCCCACCACGAGCTTGTCGACCGTGATGAGCGCGGCCTCCTCGTCCAGCGACACCGCGCCGGAGAGCGAGGAGAGGGCTTCGGCGGGGCCCTTGCGGCGCAGCAGCTCGGTCTTGTGCCGGGCGTCCGCGGCCAGTTGGGGCTGGAGTCGCGCCCAGGTGTCGGCGAAGAACGCCTCGTCGCAGTCGAGCACCAACTGCCGGAACCAGGAGCGGACCGCAGGCGGGTCCTGGAGCAGCCGCCGCGCGAAGCGTTCCTGGACGGCACCGCGCGCGGCGGCCAGGTCCAGGGCGCGGCGGCGCAGCTCAGGGTCGCCCAGCGGGCCGAGGCTCTGCCGGGAGTACTGCGAGTGGCAGGTGAACTCCAGTGCCGCGTCGACGAACTGCTCGTCCGTCAGCTTGTCGAGCAGGTCGAGTTCCTCGGCGAGTGTCCCGCCCGGCAGCCCGCGCCGGCCGGGGAGCCCGGCGAAGGGGGCGAAGACGTCGGAGAACGTGGTGCGCCACAGGAAGTCCGCCTCGCACAGCCGGTCGGCGAGGCACGGGTCGAGCCGGCTGGAGACGGCGGTCACCCAGCCCTGGAGGTCCGGGTGGTGACCGGGCTCGCTGAGCGCGTGCAGGGCCATCCCCAGCTCGGCCAGCGGCGAGGGCACCACGGAGATGCGCTCCGCCGGGAGCCCCTTGATGTCGATGCTCACGCTCATGCGCCCATGGTGCCCCCCACCACCGACAACGCCCCCTGGATTGACGGCTGCCGTCAATCCACGGGACGGGGCGGGCCGGGAGCGGGGCGCCCGGTGAGCTGCGGGCTCCGGGGGCCTGCTCGCCCGCCGGACGCCGTAGCCGCCTCAGCCCAGCCGCCCGGCGAAGTCCACGGCCGCGTCCCGCACGTCCCGTGCCGTCCAGTCCAGGCCCGCCGCGCGTACGCCGGTCTCGGTGACGGCGAGGCCGGGGCCGCGGGAGTCCCAGGCGTCGGCGAACAGCAGGGTGCCGGTCTCCTCGGCCTGCCGTACCGCCGCCTCCGCCAGTACCTCGGCCTCGAACGGCAGCCAGACCTGGAAGTCGTGGGTGTGCGGCACCTCGGGGTGCACCCGCGCCCACGGCAGCCCCGCCGCGGCGAACCCCTCGCGCAGTGCGGCGGCGACCACGCGCGCGTGCCGCACGTACTCGGGCAGCCTCGGCAGCTCCCGTTCCAGCCCGACGAGCGCCGACAGCGCGGTCGGGAACTGCTGGAAGACCATGCCCCCGTACCGGTGCCGCCAGGCCCGCGCCTCCTCGGCGAGGCTCGCGGGGCAGGCGATCGCGGCGCCGCCCAGGCCGCCGAGGGACTTGTAGAACGACACGTAGACGCTGTCGGCCAGCGCCGCGATCTCGTCCAGCGGGCGGCCGAGGTGTTCGGTGGCCTCCCACAGGCGGGCGCCGTCGAAGTGCACCACCGCCTCCCGGTCCCGCGCGGCCTCGACGACCTCGGTCAGCTCCTCCCAGGACGGCAGCATGAACCCGGCGTCGCGCAGCGGGAGTTCCACCATGAGCGCGCCGAAGGGCTCGTCCAGGTCGCGTACGTCGGCTGCCGTCACCGGGCGGGACCCATGGCTCACGGTCACCGGTCGCAACCCGCTGACCTGGCTGAACGCATGCCGTTCATGCACCTCGGGGTGGGACAGGGCATGCAGCGCGACCGCGGGGTTCCCGGTCCGGGCGGCCCAGCAGCGCAGGGCCACCTGCTGGGCCATCGTGCCGGTCGGGAAGAACACCGCGGCCTCGGTGCCGAGCAGGCCGGCGACCCGGCGTTCCAGCGCGGCCACCACCCCGTCGCCGTAGAAGTCGGTGGGTTCGTCCAGGTCGTACACCTCGGGCGCCGCCTCCGTCAGCCGCGTCAGGCGCTCGCGGAGCGTGCCGCGCCAGCCCCCGCGCGACAGCACGCGCGGCGCGCTGCGTATCGCGGCCCTGCGCCGCTCCCGTATCGACGGCCGCTGCTCCTGTCCGTCCTCGCTCGTGTCGCTCATGCGGGGGATCATGCCGCGCCGGGGCGCGCGCGGGCATCCGGTTTCCGGGCGGGCCGGTGCGGCGGCCCACAGCCTGTGGACGACCGGGGGCCGTTCACCGGATAGCGTTAACATGACGAGAAATCGTCCGGTACCCAGATGCGGACTGGAACGGGAAGGCCACGGTCGCGTGAGTACACACCCCTCAGACACCCAGGACCGCCCCGCGCGGCTCACCGTCGGCGTCGTCGGCGCCGGTCGCGTGGGACCCGCCCTGGCAGCGTCCCTCCAGTTGGCCGGGCACCGCCCGGTGGCCGCCTCCGGCGTCTCCGACGCCTCCCGCAGGCGCGCCGAGAAGCTGCTGCCCGGTGTGCCGCTGGTGCCGCCGGCCGAGGTGCTCCGGCGCGCCGACCTGGTGCTGCTCACCGTCCCCGACGACGCCCTGCCGGGCCTGGTCACCGGCCTCGCCGAGACCGGCGCCGTCCGGCCCGGCCAACTGCTCGTGCACACCTCGGGCCGGTACGGCGTCTCCGTGCTCGAACCGGCCCTGCGCGCGGGCGCGCTGCCGCTCGCGCTGCACCCGGCGATGACCTTCACCGGCACACCCGTGGACGTACAGCGCCTGGCGGGCTGCTCCTTCGGCGTCACCGCGCCCGAGGAGCTGCGGCTCGCGGCCGAGGCCCTGGTCATCGAGATGGGCGGCGAGCCGGAGTGGATCCGCGAGGAGAGCCGCCCGCTCTACCACGCGGCCCTCGCCCTCGGCTCCAACCACCTGATCACCCTGGTCGCCCAGTCCATGGAGCTGCTGCGCACGGCCGGGGTCGGCGCCCCCGACCGGATGCTCGGCCCGCTGCTCGGCGCCGCACTGGACAACGCCCTGCGCTCCGGCGACGCCGCCCTCACCGGCCCCGTCGCGCGCGGAGACGCGGGCACCGTCGCCGCGCACATCGCCGAGCTGCGCGAGCACTCCCCGCAGACCGTCGCCGGCTATGTGGCGATGGCCCGCGCGACCGCCGACCGCGCCCTCGCGCACGGCCTGCTCAAGGCCGAACTGGCCGAGGACCTGCTCGGCGTGCTCGCCGACCAGGACACCGGCCCCGGCCCCGGCACGGACGCCGACGGAGACGACGAAGAGAACGGCCCCGAGGGGAACGACCGATGACCACCGCCCTGCTGAGCACCGCCGACGAGCTGCACGCACGCGTGCGCCACGGCCGCCGTGCCGTCGTGATGACCATGGGCGCCCTGCACGAGGGCCACGCCACGCTGATCCGCGCCGCCCGCGAGATCGCCGGGGCGGACGGCGAGGTCGTCGTCACCGTCTTCGTCAACCCGCTCCAGTTCGGCGCGGGCGAGGACCTCGACCGCTACCCGCGCACCCTGGACGCCGACATCGCCCTCGCAGGGCGCGCGGGCGCCGACGCGGTGTTCGCCCCGGCCGTGGACGAGGTCTACCCCGGCGGCGAGCCCCAGGTGCGGATCACGGCGGGCCCCATGGGCGGCCGCCTCGAGGGCGCCACCCGCCCCGGCCACTTCGACGGCATGCTCACCGTTGTCGCCAAGCTGCTGCACCTCACCCGGCCCGACGTGGCCCTGTTCGGGCAGAAGGACGCCCAGCAGCTCGCGCTGATCCGGCGCATGGTCCGCGACCTCAACTTCGGCATGGACATCGTCGGCGTGCCCACCGTCCGCGAGGAGGACGGGCTCGCCCTGTCCAGCCGCAACCGCTACCTCGCCCCCGAGGAGCGCGCCACCGCCCTCACCCTGTCCCGCGCCCTGTTCGCGGGCCGTGACCGGCACGCGGCGCAGGAGGCCCTTCGCGCGAGGGCCCTGGAAGTGCCGTCCACGCACGCGCGTGCGGAGGCGCTGAGCGCCATAGGCGAGTCGCGTGCGGCCGCCGACGCGCACGCCGTGGCCACCGCCGCGCCCGGCGGCCCGGCGGCCGTCCGCGCGGCCGCCCGCCAGGCCCTGGACGAGGCCGCCCGCTTCGACCCGCCGCTCGCCCTGGACTACCTCGCCCTGGTCGACCCGGCCGACTTCACCGAGATCGCCGACGACTTCACCGGCGAGGCCGTGCTCGCCGTCGCCGCGCGGGTCGGCTCGACCCGCCTGATCGACAACATCCCGCTCACCTTCGGCAGCCCTGGAGCAGCCTCGTGACCAGCACCGGCATACGACTGCACGCGCCAGCCCCCGGCTGGTCCATCCCGGCCGACGTCGTGGTCGTCGGCTCCGGCGTGGCCGGGCTGACCGCCGCGCTGCGCTGCGAGGCGGCCGGCCTGACGACGGTCGTCGTCACCAAGGCCCGCCTGGACGACGGCTCCACCCGCTGGGCGCAGGGCGGCATCGCGGCCGCCCTGGGCGACGGCGACACCCCCGAGCAGCACCGGGACGACACCCTGGTCGCGGGCGCGGGCCTGTGCGACGAGGACGCCGTACGCCTCCTGGTCACCGAGGGCCCCGACGCCGTACGGCGGCTGATCGCCACCGGCGCCCGGTTCGACACGGACGACGCGGGCGCCATCCAGCTCGCCCGCGAGGGCGGCCACCACCGCCGCCGCATCGCCCACGCGGGCGGCGACGCGACCGGCGCGGAGATCTCCCGCGCGCTGGTCGACGCCGTCCGCACGCGCGGGCTGCGCACCATCGAGAACGCCCTCGTACTGGACCTGCTCACCGATGCCGAGGGCCGCACCGCCGGAGTGACCCTGCACGTCATGGGCGAGGGCCAGCACGACGGTGTGGGCGCCGTGCACGCGCCCGCCGTGGTGCTCGCCACCGGCGGCATGGGCCAGGTGTTCTCCGCGACCACCAACCCCTCGGTGTCCACCGGCGACGGCGTGGCGCTGGCGCTGCGCGCGGGCGCCGAGGTCAGCGACCTGGAGTTCGTGCAGTTCCACCCGACGGTGCTGTTCCTCGGCCCGGACGCGGAGGGCCAGCAGCCGCTGGTCTCCGAGGCGGTGCGCGGCGAGGGCGCCCACCTGGTCGACGCCGACGGCGTGCGCTTCATGGTGGGGCAGCACGAGCTGGCCGAGCTGGCGCCGCGCGACATCGTCGCCAAGGGCATCACGCGGCGGATGCTGGAGCGGGGTGCCGAGCACATGTACCTCGACGCCCGGCACTTCGGCGCCGACATGTGGGAGAACCGCTTCCCGACCATCCTGGCCGCCTGTCGGGCCCACGGCATCGACCCGGTCACCGAGCCCGTCCCGGTGGCACCGGCCGCCCACTACGCCTCCGGCGGCGTCCGCACCGACGAGCGGGGCCGCACCACGGTCCCCGGCCTGTACGCGTGCGGCGAGGTCGCCTGCACCGGCGTGCACGGCGCCAACCGGCTCGCCTCCAACTCCCTGCTCGAAGGGCTCGTCTACGCCGAGCGCATCGCCGCCGACATCACGGCCGAGCACGCCGGGAACGGCCTGCACGCGCGCGTGCCCGCCCCCGTCCCCCACTCCGGCACGCCCACGCACCCGCTGCTTGCGCCCGAGGACCGGCTCGCCGTGCAGCGGATCATGACCGAGGGCGCGGGCGTGCTCCGCTCGGCCGGCTCCCTCGAACACGCGGCACGTCGGCTGGAGGAGCTGCACACCCGCGCCAGCGACACCCTGGACGGCGAGGGCAAGACCGCCGAGCCCGGCGTCGACACCTGGGAGGCCACCAACCTCCTGGACGTGGCCCGCGTCCTGGTCGCCGCGGCGACGCTGCGCGAGGAGACCCGGGGCTGTCACTGGCGCGAGGACCACGCCGACCGCGACGATCTCCACTGGCGCCGCCACCTGGTGGTGACCCTGCGGGCGGACCGTTCGCTGGCCGTACGCACCACCGAGAGCGCAGACTTCCCCCCTACCCGGTGACACCTCTGTCCACCGGGTGAAACCGCGTCCCCAGGAGCAGTGACGAACGTGAGCACCGACGACCTTCCCCTCGCCCCGACCGGCGGCTGCGGTGACGGCTGCGCCTGCGGCGCGGACGAGGAGGGCGAAGAGCAGATGGAGTGCGGGCTCGACCCCGCCCTCGCCGCCCTGCTGGCCGAGGCCGGGCTCGACCCCGTCGAGATCGAGGACATCGCCAACATCACCGTCCAGGAGGACCTGGCCGGCGGTGTCGACGTGACCACCGTGGCGACCATCCCCGAGGACGCGGTGGCCACCGCCGACTTCGTCGCCCGCGAGGCCGGCGTGGTGGCGGGCCTCAGGATCGCCGAGGCCGTGCTCTCCGTGGTCTGCGAGGACGAGTTCGAGGTCGAGCGGCACGTCGAGGACGGCGATGCGGTCGAGGCCGGGCAGCTCCTGCTGTCGGTCACCACCCGCACCCGCGACCTGCTCACCGCCGAGCGCAGCGCCCTGAACATCCTGGGCCGCATGTCCGGCATCGCGTCCGCCACGCGCGCGTGGGCCGACGCGCTGGAGGGCAGCCGCACGCGCGTGCGCGACACCCGCAAGACCACCCCCGGCCTGCGCTCGCTGGAGAAGTACGCGGTGCGCTGCGGCGGCGGGGTCAACCACCGCATGTCGCTGTCCGACGCCGCCCTGGTCAAGGACAACCACGTGCTCGCCGCCGGCGGTGTGGCCCAGGCGTTCAAGGCCGTGCGGGAGACCTTCCCGGACCTGCCCGTCGAGGTCGAGGTCGACACCCTGCACCAGCTCCGCGAGGCCGTGGAGGCGGGCGCGGACCTGATCCTGCTGGACAACTTCACCCCCGGCGAGTGCGCCGAGGCCGTGACCATCACGGCCGGCCGCGCCGAGCTGGAGGCGTCCGGCCGGCTCACCCTGGAGAACGCCCGCGCCTACGCCGACACCGGCGTGGACTTCCTGGCCGTCGGCGCCCTCACCCACTCCTCGCCGGTGCTCGACATCGGCCTGGACCTGCGCCCGGCGGAGTGAAGCGGATGCTGCTCACGATCGACGTCGGCAACACCCACACCGTCCTCGGCCTGTTCGACGGCGAGGACATCGTCGAGCACTGGCGCGTGTCCACCGACCCGCGCCGCACGGCCGACGAGCTGGCGGTGCTGCTCCAGGGCCTGATGGGCACGCACCCGCTGCTCGGCGAGGAACTGGGCGACGGCATCCACGGCATCGCAATCTGTGCCACGGTGCCGGCAGTGCTGCACGAGCTGCGCGAGGTCACCCGCCGCTACTACGGCGACGTGCCCGCGGTGCTGGTCGAGCCCGGCGTCAAGACCGGCGTGCCGGTCCAGTTCGACAACCCCAAGGAGGTCGGCGCCGACCGCATCATCAACGCGGTCGCCGCCAACGAGCTGTACGGAGGCCCGGCGATCGTCGTCGACTTCGGCACGGCGACCACCTTCGACGCGGTCTCCGCGCGCGGGGAGTACGTAGGCGGGGTCATCGCGCCCGGCATCGAGATCTCGGTGGAGGCGCTCGGCGTCAAGGCCGCGCAGCTCCGCAAGATCGAGGTGGCCCGCCCGCGCAACGTGATCGGCAAGAGCACCGTCGAGGCCATGCAGTCCGGCATCGTCTACGGCTTCGCCGGCCAGGTGGACGGCGTGGTCGGCCGGATGGCGCGTGAGCTGGCCGACGACCCCGACGACGTCACGGTGATCGCCACCGGCGGGCTGGCACCGATGGTGCTGGGCGAGTCCTCGGTGATCGACGAGCACCAGCCCTGGCTGACCCTGATCGGCCTGCGCCTGGTCTACGAGCGCAACGTGCCGCGCAGGTAGCCGGGCGGCACGGGTCGGGCCCAGGGCCGGGCGGGGGAACCCTGGGTCCGACACGCGTTACAGAGCGCCCCATTCCGTAACTTTTGTCCGATTAGCGGTAGCGTCGCCGCATGCCCACGCCATACGGAACTCGCGGCGGCATGGCGTTCGGTGCGGAGGAGCTGCGTGTGCTCCGTCGCGCCCTCGCCCTCGCCCTCCACCCCGGCACGGCCTCCGCCGAGGACGTGCAGGACTGCTTCCGCCTCGCCGACTCGGTCGACGAGGCACTGGACGAAGCGGCTCGCCTGCGCGCCTTCCTGCTGGCCGACCTGGGCCGCTACCGCGCCGCCCTGCCCGGCACCGCGGCCGGTTACCTCGCCCTCCTCCAGGAGGCGCTCGGCGCCGGGCACCGGCCCGTCCCGGACGACCTCGCCGCGCTGCGCGCACTGCGCGGCAACCCGGTGGCCGCCGCGCTGCTGGCCCACTGTCAGAGCCTGGTCGAGCGGAGTGTCCGGGCCCGCTTCGCGGCGGGGACGCCCACCGTCCCCGCGCCCGCCGCACCACCCTCCCGAGCCCGCCTGCTGGCCCTTCCGGGCGGCGCGGGGGAGTCCTGGCCCACCGGGGCCGACGGGTCCGGCGAAGCCGCCCAGAAGCCCGCCGAGGAGCCCGCACGGCCCCCGGCCCCGCGCCCCGGCGAGCGCCCCGCCGCACCGGCGGCACCCAAGCGCCCCGTCCCCACGCCCGGCGAGGTCTTCCCGCGCCGCAAACCGCAGTCACCGCCCTCCGGCCAGGACCGCTCCCGCCACCTCGCCGCGGGCTGACCTGGCCCGATGACACGCCGGGGCCGCACGGTCCACCCCGCCCCCGCCCGGCCACCCCGCCTGGCTACTCTGGAGCCATGGAATACGTCTCCGCGCTCGTGCCCCCGTTCGTCATGGCCGCCTTCTTCATCGGCGTGGTCAGGGTGATCGTGAAGACCCAGGGCGGGGCGGCCAAGGGCAAGGAGGACGCGGCCGTCGACGCCGCCCTCGCGCGCGCGGAGGGCGTCCGGACCGCCCACGGCGACGCCTGAGCGCACCCCCTTCCGACGGCACCTCCGGGCGCACGGCTTCCACGCCGTGCGCCCTTTTTGCTCCCTTTGGCGGCGAACGCGCAAGTCGGCGCCGTTTTGTCGGGATCTCCTCCTATTATTTGCGTCGTGCCTCGCCCCTTGGGAGATCTCGAAGACGCCGTCATGTCACGGGTGTGGAAGTGGAACCGCCCGGTGACCGTCCGGGAAGTCCTGGAAGACCTCCAGCAGGAACGCTCCATCGCCTACACCACCGTCATGACGGTTTTGGACAATCTCCATCAGAAGGGCTGGGTCCGCCGCGAGGCGGAAGGGCGTGCCTATCGATATGAGGCCGTCTCCACCAGAGCCGCCTACGCGGCCGCGCTCATGAACGACGCCTGGTCGCAGAGCGACAACCCGGCCGCCGCTCTCGTCGCCTTCTTCGGGATGATGAGCGAGGAACAGCGCCAGGCCCTCAGCGATGCCATCCGTATCGTGCAAGGGCCACAAACGCGGGAAGCGCCACAAGCCGCGCAAGTCCCGCGAGAGGAGAACCCCGGCTCGGCGGAGGAGACCGGCGGGCGATAGCGTCCGCTCATGTCAGCGAAGAGCCCCGAAGTCTCCGCGAATGCCATCACCGTCCGGCGGGCCCGGACCAGCGATGTTCCCGCTGTACGCCGACTCCTCGACGCCTACACCCGTGACCGCATCCTGCTCGACAAAGCGACGGTCACGCTTTACGAGGACATCCAGGAGTTCTGGGTCGCGGAACGCGACGACAACGCCGAGGTCGTCGGCTGCGGCGCCTTGCACGTCATGTGGGAAGACCTCGCGGAAGTCCGCACTCTCGCGGTGAACCCCGCCCTCAAGGGCTCCGGAACGGGACACCGGCTGCTGGGGAAGTTGCTGGAGACCGCTCGCCGGCTCGGCGTTCGACGCGTTTTCTGTCTGACCTTCGAAGTCGACTTCTTCACCAAGCACGGCTTCGTGGAGATCGGTGAGACACCGGTCGACGCCGATGTGTACGCGGAGCTCTTGCGCTCCTATGACGAGGGCGTCGCCGAGTTCCTCGGTCTCGAACGAGTGAAACCCAACACCTTGGGCAACAGCCGGATGCTTCTGCATCTGTGATCGCCAATGCCCCGGTTCCCTATGTCCGAAACGCGCACGTTTCCGGACGGGAGAGGGTGCCGGGTCTCTCCCTGAGGGTTTGTGTTTTTCCGGCAAAAGCGGTTTGCTTTCCGGCGTACTGCAGCACTGCATATAACAGGGGCGGCTAAACGGCGTACGCCGCAGACCTCCCCACCCTCACGTTTTCGATGAAAGGAAATCCGGTGGCGCAGAAGGTTCAGGTCCTTCTTGTCGACGACCTCGACGGCGGCGAGGCTGACGAGACCGTGACGTTCGCGTTGGACGGCAAGACGTACGAGATCGATCTCACGACCGCCAATGCGGACAAGCTGCGTGGCCTTCTCGACGCATATGTGAAGGGTGGCCGTCGTACCGGAGGCCGTTCCTCGGGCGGACGCGGCAAGACCCGCGCCGCTTCCGGTGGCAACCAGGACACCGCGGCCATCCGCGCCTGGGCCAAGGAGAACGGTTACGACGTGAACGACCGCGGCCGTGTTCCCGCGTCCATCCGCGAGGCCTACGAGAAGGCCAACGGCTGATCACGCCCCCGCACGGGCGGCTCGGCGCACAGTCGCCGCAGCCGGACCCGGTGGCACTGCGCTGCCACGGTGTCCACCAGCCGCACGAGATCGGGGGCGCCCGTGACGCCCTCGAAGGACGGCAGCGCGGGCAGCACCGCCTCCACATCGCACCCCGGCTCGGGGGGTCGCAGCCATACGGCGGCCCCCTGTACGGCCCCGGCCGCCGGCCCGGAGCCGGGACGCGGCACCGCCGCGCCCACGGCCCGCACGGGCGGTGCCGGCGCCTCCAGCAGATCCCCGGTGCCCAGTGCCCGCAGATCCAGCGCCAGCGGCCCCCACTCCAGCCAGTCGAGCAGCCCCGGCAGCTCCTCCGCGCTGCCCGCGGCCACCAGCAGCCGCATCCGGCCGCCTCCCAGGGCCACCGGTGAGGCGGGCGCCAGATGCCGCAGCGCCACCGCGCCGGCCTCGGCCGGGACGTCCAGCACGTCGAAGCGCACCCCCGTCACCAGCCGCAACGGCGCTCCGGGCTCGGTCGCCCAGCCCAGCACACGTTCGTACCAGTGCCGGGCCGCGTCCTTCGGGGCCGGGCCGAGCGGACGCCTCGGGCGCGGGAAGGGGAGCGCCGATGACGCCGGGGGAATTGAGCCAGCCATGCCAGGTGCAACCGCCGAAGCCGCCCGAGAGTTACGCTGAGCGTCCGGACGGTCGCGCTGTGTGCGGCGAGGGGGAGCGCATGGGCGCGTGCGGAGTCGTGAGGTTGTTCGCCCATAGCGGAGGGAACCGGTGCGCGCGGCATGGACCGCCGGTCCCCGCGGGTAAGACATGCCTAGTGGGAGGGGGCGACACGCAGAAAAGGCGGTCTCACGTTCGCCATCGGCGGAACGGCGAGTGGGGTAACTGCCTGGCCTGCGGGAACATCGTCTCGCACCATCGAGTTGGAGCAGATGTCGGCGTTCGGGGTCAGGAGGCCATCGACGGTGTCGGCAGTTGGAATGAGCGGTCCCCGCTTGCGGGACTAAGCTGCGGAAGGACAGGGAGGGGAAGTTCCCCCCACTGCCTGACCGCTCTGAGGAGCGATTAACGATGTTCGAGAGGTTCACCGACCGCGCGCGGCGGGTTGTCGTCCTGGCTCAGGAAGAAGCCCGGATGCTCAACCACAACTACATCGGCACCGAGCACATCCTCCTGGGTCTCATCCACGAGGGTGAAGGTGTCGCCGCTAAGGCCCTGGAGAGCCTCGGCATTTCGCTTGAGGCGGTCCGTCAGCAGGTGGAGGAGATCATCGGTCAGGGCCAGCAGGCCCCGTCCGGTCACATCCCCTTCACCCCCCGTGCCAAGAAGGTCCTGGAGCTCTCGCTCCGCGAGGCCCTTCAGCTCGGCCACAACTACATCGGCACTGAGCACATCCTGCTCGGCCTGATCCGTGAGGGCGAGGGCGTCGCCGCCCAGGTCCTGGTCAAGCTGGGTGCGGACCTCAACCGGGTGCGGCAGCAGGTCATCCAGCTGCTCTCCGGTTACCAGGGCAAGGAGACCGCCGCCGCCGGCGGCCCGGCCGAGGGCACGCCCTCGACCTCTCTCGTCCTGGACCAGTTCGGCCGGAACCTCACCCAGGCCGCTCGTGAAACCAAGCTCGACCCGGTCATCGGGCGCGAGAAGGAGATCGAGCGGGTCATGCAGGTGCTGTCCCGCCGTACGAAGAACAACCCGGTGCTGATCGGTGAGCCCGGCGTCGGCAAGACCGCCGTCGTCGAGGGCCTCGCCCAGGCCATCGTCAAGGGCGAGGTGCCCGAGACCCTCAAGGACAAGCACCTCTACACCCTGGACCTCGGTGCCCTGGTGGCCGGCTCCCGCTACCGCGGTGACTTCGAGGAGCGCCTGAAGAAGGTGCTCAAGGAGATCCGCACCCGCGGCGACATCATCCTGTTCATCGACGAGCTGCACACGCTCGTCGGCGCGGGTGCCGCCGAGGGCGCGATCGACGCCGCCTCCATCCTCAAGCCGATGCTGGCCCGCGGTGAGCTCCAGACCATCGGTGCCACCACGCTGGACGAGTACCGCAAGCACCTGGAGAAGGACGCGGCCCTCGAGCGCCGCTTCCAGCCGATCCAGGTCGCGGAGCCGTCGCTGCCGCACACGATCGAGATCCTCAAGGGTCTGCGCGACCGGTACGAGGCGCACCACCGCGTCTCCATCACGGACGAGGCGCTGGTCCAGGCCGCCACCCTGGCCGACCGGTACATCTCGGACCGCTTCCTGCCGGACAAGGCGATCGACCTGATCGACGAGGCCGGTTCCCGGATGCGCATCCGCCGGATGACCGCGCCGCCGGACCTCCGCGAGTTCGACGAGAAGATCGCCGGTGTCCGCCGGGACAAGGAGTCCGCGATCGACTCGCAGGACTTCGAGAAGGCCGCCTCCCTGCGCGACAAGGAGAAGCAGCTCCTGGCCGCCAAGGCCAAGCGGGAGAAGGAGTGGAAGGCCGGCGACATGGACGTCGTCGCCGAGGTCGACGGCGAGCTGATCGCCGAGGTCCTCGCCACGGCCACGGGCATCCCGGTCTTCAAGCTGACCGAGGAGGAGTCCAGCCGCCTGCTCCGCATGGAGGAGGAGCTGCACAAGCGGGTCATCGGCCAGGTCGACGCCGTCAAGGCGCTGTCCAAGGCGATCCGCCGTACGCGTGCCGGTCTGAAGGACCCGAAGCGCCCCGGTGGCTCGTTCATCTTCGCCGGTCCGTCCGGTGTCGGTAAGACCGAGCTGTCCAAGGCGCTCGCCGAGTTCCTCTTCGGCGACGAGGACGCGCTGATCTCCCTCGACATGTCGGAGTTCAGCGAGAAGCACACGGTCTCGCGTCTCTTCGGTTCGCCCCCCGGTTACGTGGGCTACGAGGAGGGCGGCCAGCTCACCGAGAAGGTGCGCCGCAAGCCGTTCTCCGTCGTCCTCTTCGACGAGGTCGAGAAGGCCCACCCGGACATCTTCAACTCGCTGCTGCAGATCCTGGAGGACGGTCGCCTGACCGACTCCCAGGGCCGGGTCGTGGACTTCAAGAACACGGTCATCATCATGACGACCAACCTCGGCACGCGGGACATCTCCAAGGGCTTCAACCTGGGCTTCGCCGCCTCCGGCGACACGAAGACCAACTACGAGCGCATGAAGAACAAGGTGTCGGACGAGCTGAAGCAGCACTTCCGCCCCGAGTTCCTCAACCGCGTCGACGACGTGGTCGTCTTCCCGCAGCTCACCCAGGCCGACATCCTCCGGATCGTCGACCTCATGGTGGGCAAGGTGGACGAGCGCCTCAAGGACCGGGACATGGGCATCGAGCTCTCCCAGTCCGCCAAGGAGCTCCTCTCCAAGAAGGGCTACGACCCGGTGCTGGGCGCGCGTCCGCTGCGTCGCACGATCCAGCGCGAGGTCGAGGACACCCTCTCGGAGAAGATCCTCTTCGGCGAGCTGCGCCCCGGCCACATCGTGGTCGTCGACACGGAGGGCGAGGGCGAGAACCAGACCTTCACCTTCCGTGGCGAAGAGAAGGCCGCCCTCCCGGACGCCCCGCCGATCGAGCAGGCGGCCGGCGGAGCGGGCCCGAACCTGAGCAAGGACGCGTAGCCCTCCGGGGGTTCGCGTAGCCCCGAAGGGGGCCGGTGCCTATGGGCGCCGGCCCCCTTCGGCGTTTTCAGAAGGCGTAGGCGCGGGCCCGTCGGCTCACCACTTCGACCCCGGGGAAGTCCGCCTCGTACGCGCTCGCGTCCAGGGTGATGCCGTGGTGCGCACCGAGACGCACGGTGCGCACATTCGGACAGAGCCTTCCGAGCGCGCTCAAGTCCTCATAGCCCAGGACGTCGAGCACCCGCAGGCTCTCGACGCGGGGCAGTACAGAAGCATCGGCGCAATGACGTACGGCGTGCGCGGATACGGACAGCTCGCTGATGGTGGGGTGGGATGCCAACTCGGACCAATCCGAGGGGCCCAGCAGGTCCACCCCGCTGCACAGGTCCAGCCGCCTGAGTCTCGGCCAGTTGCTCAGCCCGCGCAAGCCGCCGGCCAGTGCTCCGGCGCCCAGGTAGAGCCCGTTCAGCGGAGCGCCTTCAGGCAGATCTCGCAGACCTGCGGGCAGCTCGCTCATCACCGTCAGGTCGCGCAAGGTGGTGAAGCGGTCCAGCGCGGAGAGCGCGCCTACGTCGTGCAGGGCCAGATCGCTGAGGTTCAGGTCCGCCAGGGGAGACACGTCCGTCACCCTCGGACAGTCGATCAGGATCACGCGCTTGAGCGACCGGAGGGAGGTGAGCGGTCCCAGGTCCTGGATCAAAGGATTCTCCGCGATGGCAATGCTTCGTACGCCCTCCGGGATCACCCGCATGATGTCCGTCAGGCGGAGTGCCCCGTTGAACGCCAGCCGCGCCCGTGGGCCGAGACGGGGTACGGCGCACAGGATCTCGGGTGAAGAGACACCGACGAAGAAGTCACGGGAGTCCACACGTGCCAGCAGCTCGTCGGCGTATGTGGAGGGGTCGAAGCGATCCCAGGCCCGCACGAGGTTGCTTCGCACCCGGCTCGAAGAATGCTTGGCGTACCGCGCGAGCAGCGGAACTGCCGCGTCGGTGCCCACCAGCGCCGCCGTAGCGGTCACCGCTTCCGCCTCCTCGTCCGACAGCCCCTCGGGACCTGGCAGCAACTCGAGTACGAGTGGGCCGACCAGGGCCAGTTGTCTGGCCTCCTCCGCCGTCCGAGGTGGCAGCAGCTTGCGTCCGAGGCCCTGAACCTTCCGCCGTACCGAAGGATCCAGCTCCGTTGCGTGCTCCAGGCAGGCCAAGGCCAATAGCTGAGCGCGTTCGTCGCGGTCCGCCGCCAGCAGACCCAGCAGCTCCGCCCGTTCCCTCGGCCGGGCCTGGGCCACTGCCATGCGGATCACGTCGGACCACTGGTCGTCGCAGGCGTGCTCGGCCAACAAGCCGAAGTCGCCTGCCTCCACGGCTGCCCGCGCGCCCAGGTAGTCCTGGAAGGTGCGGTGGACGAAGTGGACGGTGTCGGGGGCCGGGGTGAGCAACAGGCCCGTGCGGACGAGGAAGTGGCGAAGTACGGCCGCCGCGTCGCCGAGTGCCGACGCCGCCGGTACCGCCGGAAGCCCCTCCGCGATGATGCTTTCCGCGCGGTCCCGGTCCAGTTCCGTGCGGCCGTTGCGGATCAGCCAGTAGGCGAGCCTTTGCAGCAACTGGAGTTGGGGCTCCTCGCTGAGCTCCGGGACGGCCATGTCCCGTTCCCGGTCGCGGCGCGTCAGCAGCATGGAGAGTGCCGACTCGTACAACTCCTTGCGGCCGTGCGGGAGATAGCCCCGTCGATCCCGGTGCAGCGCGCAGATCAGGCCGCACATCAGGGGGTTGGTGGCGAGGCGGCCCAGGTCCGGCTTCGTGCGGACCGCGTCGAGCAACTGGGCCTGGTACGCGGCCAGTAGCTCGTTCTCCTCCGGCACCCCCGTCTCGGCGGCCGCGTGCCAGCGGCGGATGAAGGAGGCGACGTCCGAGGGGCTCATCGCGGAGAGGACCAGCTCGGTGAAGCCGTCGTCGGAGAGCCACTCGTCGTCCACGGCCGAGGGGCGGGAGGTGATGAGCCAGCGGTTGCCGGGGAACGTCTCCGCGAGGTCGCGCAGCCAGGCGCGGGCCCGTCGCCGCTCGGGTTCCGGTACCTCGTCGAGTCCGTCGATCAGGACGAGGCCGCGCCCGGCGGTCAGCACCCGGTACTCCCAGCCGTCCGGCTGGGCCCCGTCGAGCGGGCAGCCCACGGCAGTCAGGAACCAGGCGGGAGACGGCAGTTGCTCGCCGTGCCGGGTGAGGGTGCGCAAGGGGAGGACGAACGGGACGCGGCCCGCGAGATGCGCCATGCGGCCGGTCGGCTCGGTCGCGGCCGACACCGCGAGCCACTGGACCAGCGTGGTCTTGCCCGAGCCCGCCACACCCCGCAGCAGCACACGGTCGTGCCCGGCCAGCGCCTCGTCGGCGGGGACGCGGACCGGCTTGGCGGGTGCCGTGCCGAACGCCGAGGCGAGCGGTTCGCTGTCGTGCCGGACCGCCTCCAGGCTCAGATAGGCGGCGTCCAGCGGCCAGCGGCCCGGTGAATTGCTGAGGTCGATGCCGTAGATCGTGAGCTTGCCGTGCTTCTTCGCCAGGTAGGTCAGGTACCGGGTCTCGAAGTCGCGGTCCTGGGTGTCCGGTCTGCGGGTGCGGGTCAGCAGCTCGTCCACCGCGGCGGCCGTCCTGGCCTGCGCGCGGCTCTGTTCGATGACCGTCCGGGCCACGAAGGTGGAGCGGCGGCTGAAGAACTCCAGGATCTGGCCGCAGGCCCACTCGGTGGCCCGCTCCAGGAACAGGCCGGCGTCGGCGGAGAGTCCGTCGGGGCGCGGAGCCGCTCGACCCAGTTGCCCGGCAAGCCCGCGCCCGTCGAGCTGAGCTGCCTGCACCACGTCCATGTCGATGTCGCCGAGGGCGAGGAGCCTGCGGGTCAGGGCTTCGGTGGCGGCCGTCCGCTCGGCGTCGGCGAAGGGTGGTTCTCCCGGTGTGGCCAGGGCCTCCTCGACCAGATGCGTGGCGAGTCGGCGTATCTCCTTCTCGCCCAGGTGTCGCTGCTCCCCGCCCGGAGAGAGCCGGTCGCTCAGCCGCACGGGCTTCGGGACCAGCCCCGCGCCGGGGCCGTCGGCCGGGAACGCCTTCTTCAGCAGGGAGGCGAGCAGCCCGGAGGCCAGCTTGCCGCCGATGGCTGTCGGCTCCATCCGTCACCCCCGTGGTCGTGGATGGAGCCTAGCCACGGATTTCGGTTCAGGTCAGGACAACTGCCCGTCGTAGTCCGGGAGTTTGAAGGTCTTTTCCGCGTGGCCGCCCGTCAGGTCGGAGGTGCTGTTGCCGATGTTGGCGATGATTTCGTAGCCGTGGTTCTCGATGTCGGCGCGTTGCGCGGTCTTGTAGTCGGCCACGTCCTTGAAGAGGTCGAAGAGGCCGCGTACGCGGAGGTCGGTGACCTGGTAGCCGTCGTGTTCGAGGTTGTAGGACGTGGGCCAGTGGAGGATGCCCGGGCGGGCCGTCACGAAGAACAGGGCCACGCCGTGACTCTGGGCGTACTGGGCCACCTTCAGGACGGGGCGGTTGGCGGGCTGGGGGTACCGGAAGCCGAAGTCGGTCTCCAGGGTGGTGTTGTCGACGTCCAGGACGATCGCCTGCTTCCCGCCCGAGGCGATACGGCTCTGGATGTAGGGGAGCGCCTCGTCCATCACCCGCCCGCAGTCCCGCTGCCAGGTGGCGTAGTCGACGGCGGCAGCCGTGGGGGCGGCCGTGGGGGCGGCCTCGGCGGGTGCGGCGAGCGCGGTGAGTGCGGCGGTGGAGACGGCGACGGCGGCGGTCCGGCGCGCCCATAAGCGTCTGGTCATGCGGGAACCGTAGGGTTACCGGACGGTAGGTTGCTAGAGGTGCGCGTCACATTTATGGGGTCCGGGATCCGGCCCGCCGGTGACATGCCGCACAGGCGAAATGTCCGGTACTAACCGGGATAGTGGCATACCAAAACGGGACAAACGCAGACGTACGCGTCGGAACCCAGAGTGATACCGGCACGTCGTACCGCCTGGTGTCGCCGGGGTGCCCGGTCTGTCAATAGATGACCGATTTTGGATACTTCTACTACCTCATGCCGTAGAGGGGCCCATTGAACCCGGATGGGGTGGCGGGTTACCAATGTGGAGTCCCGCCCGGCACACGGTGAAACATCCGTACGCCGGGTGGCTCTCTGTCTCCGACTTCACGAGGTATCGATGTTCAAGCGTTCCACGTCTGTCCGTACGTCCGCGCTCCGCACTCGCGTGGCTGTCATGGCCGCCGGTGTCGGCGCCGCGGCCGTGCTGGGTGGCGGGGTTGCCAGCGCCGCCTCCGCCTCCGCGACCTCCTGGGTCGACCCGGTGAAGAAGTACACCCTCTCCGCCAGCTTCGACCAGGGCGGCAGCCACTGGGCGCACAAGCACAGCGGTCAGGACTTCGCGGTGCCCACCGGCACCGAGGTCCTCGCGGCCCACGGCGGCACCGTCGTCAAGGCCGGCCCGAACGGCGCCGGTGACGGCCCCGCGTACGGCAACGCCATCGTCATCAAGCACGGCAACGGTCTGTACTCGCAGTACGCCCACCTGTCCCGTGTCGACGTCAAGATCGGCCAGGTCGTCAAGACCGGCCAGCACATAGCGAAGTCGGGCAGCACCGGTAACTCCACCGGCCCGCACCTGCACTTCGAGATCCGCAAGACGCCGAACTACGGCTCGGCCGTCAACCCGGTCGTCTTCCTGAAGGCCCACGGCGTCCACGTCTGAGCCCTGGGCGACCGCCCCCCCCGGCCCTAGCGGGCCGTCGACGGTAGTCCGGGCCACGGATGTCCGGACTACTTCCTGCCGCGGGCGCCCTCGTGCGCCTGCGTCACCAGATCCACGGCGACTTCGAGAACCGCTTCGCGCTTCTTCTCGGGGTCGCCTTCCAGGTCCGCCATCACGAACATCCCGGCGTGCAGTGTGAAGAGCGCGCTGATCGAGCGGACCTGGTCCACCATCTCGGCATCGGGGTCGATGATGATCTCCCTGAGGCCCTTCATCCGTTCCTTGAACGTGTCCCCGATGCGCAGTTCCCGCACCGTCGCCTGGTTCTCCTGCATGAACCGGAAGAGCGGCTGCGCCCCGGCCAGCGCCGCGCTGTAGCGCCGTACGATCTCCTGCTTGGTCTCCAGGGTGTGCGGCTGGCTCCGGCCCCACTCGATCAGGTCCTCGATGGGCTGCGTCAGATCCTGGAAGAGGCTGACGATGATCTCTTCCTTGGTCTTGAAGTGGTAGTAGAGAGCTGCCTTGGTGACATCGAGGTGCTCGGCGATCTCGCGCAGCGAGGTCTTTTCGTAGCCCTGTTCCGCGAAGAGCTCGAGCGCGACGTCCTGGATGCGCTGGCGGGTGTTCCCGCGGCGCTGCTGCTTGGTGCCGTCCATGGTGTCGCCCATCCTCGTACTCCTCCCGCTCACGCGGAAACTTACTTGACGCCCGGCTAGTAAACGGACTACCTTCCAGTGTAGTGAACTAGCCGGGCGGCAAGTAAGTAGTGGCCGCCAGGGGGAGTGGGAGAAATGGCGGACACGCAGACGGCCACAGCGGGCCAGGCGGAGCCCGAGAAGGCCGAGAAGCAGCCGAAGAGCGTACGGGTGGTCCTGCTCGCGCTCATGATCGCCATGATGCTGGCGATGCTGGACAACATGATCGTGGGCACCGCGATGCCCACCATCGTGGGCGATCTGGGCGGGCTCGAGCACCTGTCCTGGGTCGTGACGGGGTACACCCTCGCCACCGCGGCCTCGACCCCGGTCTGGGGCAAGATCGGTGACATGTACGGGCGCAAGGGCGCCTTCCTCGGCTCGATCGTGATCTTCCTGATCGGCTCCGCGCTCAGCGGTATGGCCCAGGGCATGGGCGAGCTGATCGCGTTCCGGGCCGTCCAGGGCCTGGGCGCCGGTGGTCTGATGGTCGGCGTCATGGCGATCATCGGCGACCTGATCCCGCCGCGTGAGCGCGGCAAGTACCAGGGCATGATGGCCGGCGTCATGGCGCTGGCGATGATCGGCGGCCCGCTGGTCGGTGGCACCATCACCGACAACTGGGGCTGGCGCTGGTCCTTCTACATCAACCTGCCGCTCGGCGCGGTCGCGCTGGCGCTGGTCTCCGCCGTGCTGCACCTGCCGAAGAAGCGGGCCAAGGCGGGCATCGACTACCTCGGTGTCACCCTGCTCACCGTCGGCATCACCGCGATCGTGCTGGTCACGACGTGGGGCGGCACGGAGTACGCCTGGACCTCCGCGCGCATCATGGAGCTGACCGCCCTCGGTGTCGTGTCGCTGGTCGGGTTCGTTTTCTGGCAGACCAAGGCCGCCGAGCCGGTCGTGCCGCTGCACATCTTCAAGAGCCGCAACTTCACCCTGATGTCGCTCATCGGCTTCATCACCGGCTTCGTGATGTTCGGCGCGACGCTCTTCCTGCCGCTGTACCAGCAGGCCGTGCAGGGCGCGTCCGCGACCAACTCCGGACTGCTGCTCCTGCCGATGCTCGGCGCGATGCTGGTGACCTCGATGGTCGCGGGCCGGGTCACCACCGGCAGTGGGCGCTACAAGGTCTTCCCCGTCGCCGGCGGCGCGCTGATGATCGTCGGACTGTACCTGATGTCCACGATGGACACCGAGACCACCCGGCTGACCTCGGGTATCTACATGGCCGTGGTCGGCGCGGGCATGGGCTGCCTGATGCAGGTGACCATGCTGGTCGCGCAGAACAGCGTGGAGATGAAGGACATGGGCGTCGCGTCCTCCTCCGCCACCCTGTTCCGTACCCTCGGCTCCTCGTTCGGTGTGGCCGTCATGGGCGCCCTGTTCAACAACCGGGTGCAGGACGTCATGACCGAGCGCGCCGGTGCGCTGGGCAAGGGCATCACCGAGAAGTCCGCCCAGCTCGACGCGGCCAGCCTCGCCAAGCTGCCGGTCGCCGCGCGGGAGGCGTACCAGCACGCGGTGTCCGCCGGCACGCACTCCGCGTTCCTCCTCGGCTCCGCCATCGCCGTCGTGGTCCTCGTCGCGGCCGTCTTCGTCAAGGAGGTCCCGCTGCGCGGCGGCCCCCAGAAGCCGTCGGCCGAGCCCACGGACGCGGTCCCGGCTCCGGTGACGGAAGCGGTCTGACCGACCACTGAGAAGGCCCCCCGACCACCGGTCGGGGGGCCTTCTCCGCGTTCAGCCCCGCAGGGTCGGCGGCACCGTGTAGCTGCCCGTCGCCGTCGGGGCGTGTTCCGGGAGCCAGAGCACCGCCACCGCGCCCTCGCCGTGGGGGCGGATGTTGCGGAAGGTGAGGCGGGCGCCCAGGACGCGGGCCTGGCCGGCCGCGATGGTCAGGCCGAGGCCGTGGCCCTGGCCGGCGCGGTCCTCGCTGCCGGTACGGAAGCGCAGCGGCCCCTCCGCGAGGAGTTCCTCGGGGAAGCCGGGGCCGTGGTCGCGGATCCGGATCACCCGGCCCTCGACGGTCACCTCGATGGGCGGCCGGCCGTGCCGGGCGGCGTTGGTCAGGAGGTTGAGCAGCACCCGCTCCAGCCGGCGCGGGTCGGTCGTGACCTCCGACTCGTGCACCACCCGTACCGCGATGTCCGGGTCCTTCGCCGTCACCCGCCGGGCCACGAACTCGCCCAGCATGATGTCCTGCAGCTCGGCCCGCTCGGAGGCGCCGTCCAGCCGGGCCACCTCCAGGACGTCCTCCACCAGCGTGCGCATGGCCTTGGCCCGGTCCAGGACCAGTTCCGTCGGGCGGCCGGGCGGCAGCAGCTCGGCGGCCGTGAGCAGCCCGGTCACCGGGGTGCGCAGCTCGTGAGCGATGTCCGCGGTGACCCGCCGCTCCGCCTCCAGCCGCTGCCGCAGCGCGTCCGCCATCGCGTCCACCGCGCGCGCCAGATCGTCGGCCTCGTCCCGGACCACCCCGCCGATGGCCTCCCGCACCCGTACGTCTGTCTCGCCGGTCGCCAGCCGGTTCGCGGCCACCGCCGCCTTGCGCAGCCGCCGGGACAACTGGCCGCCGATCACCACACCGAGCGCGCTGCCGCCGAGCACCACCGCGATGGAGCCGATGAGCAGCGCCTGGTCGAGGTCGGCCAGCACGTCGGCGGACTTGTCCGGGAAGGCGCCGTGCAGCGAGAGCACATGGCCGTTCTTGACCGGCACCGCGGCCCAGATGTCCGGCTCGCCGCTGCCGGTGTCGCTGACGTAGCTGGCCCGGCGCCCCTCCTCCACCTTGTCCCGCAGCTCGGCCGGGAGCGCGGGATCGTCGATCTTGATGCTGGGGAAGTTGGGCCGCCCGGCCAGCTCGTAGTTGCGTTGGGCGAGCTGGACCCGCTGGTTGGCCAGGTCACGGGCGTTGTCCAGCATCGAGACACGGGCCGCGTTGTGCACGACCAGGCTCAGCGCGATCGCCACCAGACCCGCGACCAGCGCGATGGCCGCGCTCAGCTTCCACCGCAGACCGGTGCGCAGGCCCACGCCCGCCACCCGCCGCACCGGGCGCCCGAAGAGTCTCCGCATGACCGCGCTCAGCCCCGCAGCTTGTAGCCGAAGCCCCGGACCGTCTCGATCCGGTCCTGGCCGATCTTCTGCCGCAGCCGCTGCACATGCACGTCGACCACCCGGGTGTCCCCGCCCCAGCCGTAGTCCCAGACCCGCTCCAGCAGCTTGTCGCGGGAGAGCACGGTGCCCGGCGCGCCGGAGAACTCCAGCAGCAGCCGCATCTCGGTCGGGGTGAGCGCCACCGGCTGCCCGGCCCGCCGCACCTCCATGCCCTCGGTGTCCACCTCCAGCTCCCCGAAGACCAGCACCCCGTCCGTGTCCGCCGAGCCGTCGGCCCCGCCCCGCTCGGGGTGCCCGGCGTGGCCGAAGCGGCGCAGCACCGCCCGGATGCGGGCGACCAGCACCGCGCCGTCGAACGGCTTGGTCACGTAGTCGTCGGCGCCCGCCTCCAGGCCCAGCACCACGTCGATGGAGTCCGCGCGGGCCGACAGCATGATCACCGGCACCGTCGACTCGTCCCGGATGCGGCGGCACAGGCTCACCCCGTCCAGGCCCGGCACCATCACGTCCAGCAGCGCGATGTCGGGCCGGTCCGCGCGGAACGCCTCCAGCCCCGACAGCCCGTCGGGCATGGCGGTGACCGCGAAGCCGTCCCGCTCCAGGGCGAGCTGGGTGGCCTCACGGATGACGTCGTCGTCCTCGACGAACAGGACGTGGGTGTGCTCTTGCATCCGGGTGCTCTCAGTCCTCGTGGTCGTGGCGCCGTGTCAGTCGCCCGGCACGGGGGACGGCTCGTGCCCCACCGCTCCGCTGTAGTCGGTGTGCACGGGCTTGCCCGGCGTGAACCGGCCCGTCCTCCACTTGTACGGGATGACGTCCTCGCCCGACGGGCTGGAGATGGGGTCCCCCTTGCTGTACACCTGCTTGGTCACGGTCAGCACGCCCTGGTCGATCTCCGCGTAGACCGGGGATTCCTCGGTCTTGAAGACGTTCCGGTACGAGCCGCCGGTGTCCCGGTACACATACGCGCCGATCCCCACCGCGTCGGCGCAGGTCAGCACGTTGATCACGACATCGGTGCGGTCCCCGTCCGTGAGGTCGCCGTAGGAGACGTCCACCGGGTAGTCGCCGCCGCTGCCACACGGCTTCAGCTCGTGCTTGACGGTGGCCGAGACCGTCGGGTCCCGCTTCAGCAGGCTCACCGCGTCGACGCGGTGGTAGCCGGCCGCCGGGCTGGGGGAGGGGGAGGCGGTCGCCGCGCCCGCCACGGCGGAGGCGTGCGCCGGGCCCTCGTCCCGCGCCCCGGTGCCACCGGCCCCGCAGGCGGTGGCGGAAAGGCCGACGGCGGCGATCCCGGCCACCGCCGTGATCACCGCGCCTCTGCCTCGGGCACGTCTTGGCCCGCCGTTCAGGCCGCGCAACGCTCCCGCTCCTCACGCTCCAGCGCGCGCGCATCCAGATCGCGGGCCTCCAGCTCCTCGCGGAGCCGGGCGAGCGCCCGGTGCAGCGTGCTCTTGACCGTGCCCGCGGACATGCCGAGGGCCGCGGCCGTCTCTTCCGTGGACATCTGCTCCCAGTGTCGCAGCACCACGACACTGCGCTGCTTGGGAGCCAGCACCTTGAGGATGTCCATGAGCAGGGCGCGGTCGGCGTACTGCTCGGTGGAGTCCGCGACCGGCGCCTCGGGGAGCTGCTCGGTCGGCACCTCCTCCAGCTTGCGCGCCCGCCACCACTCCGTCCGGGTGTTGATCATGACGCGGCGCAGGTAGGCGTCGGCGAGCCGCTTGTCGGCGATGCCCTCCCAGCGCCCGTACGTCCGGGCCAGCGCGGTCTGCAGCAGGTCCTGCGCGTCCACCGGGTCGGGCACCAGCCGGCGGGCACTGCGCAGCAGCGCGTCCTGCCGGGTCCGTACGTACTCCTCGAACTCGAGCACCTCGCCCTGCGCCATGACCGACCGCCTTCCGTCTCCCCGTCGCCCCGGCCTGACGCCAAGGGCCCCTCTTCCACCGGCCCGGTGGTCCGCCGGGCACGCAATGAAGTTACGGAGCGGTTGTCACGGGGTTGTCCGAAGCAGCCAGCGGCCGGCACTCGGCTGTCCGTCGGTTGTGTAACGGAAGTAGGTCCGGGGTAAGGAGGTCGCCCACCATGCCCCGTTATGGAGGGATTTGTTGGCCGCGCCGGCCCGTGACAACGGACCCGTGCGCTGTGACCTCGCTGTGCGTCAGCTCAGCGGCAGCCGGTACATCCCGCCGGGCAGCGGCTCCACCAGACCGTCGGTGACGAGCCCGTCGAGCGCGCGGGCCCGCTGCACCGGCTCGTGCCACACCCGGTCCAGCATCGTCTGCGGCACCGGCACGTGCGCGTCCCGCAGCACCGCGAGCAGCTTCCCGCGCACCTGGCGGTCGGTGCCCGCGTACGTCTGCCCGCGCCGGGGCGGGCCCTCGTGCTCCGGCTTGCCCGCGAGCCGCCAGGCGCACTGCGCGGCGATCGGGCAGCGGTGGCACTCCTCGTTCTTCGCCGTGCACACCAGCGCGCCCAGTTCCATGGACGCCGCCGCCCAGCGCGCCGCCGTGCCGTCCTCGTCGGGCAGCAGCTCGCGGGCCAGCCTGCGCTCGGCGGCCGTGGTGGCGTTCGGCGGGTAGCGCACCCCGGTCACCGCCCGCGCGAGGACCCGGCGCACGTTGGTGTCCAGCACCGGGTGCCGCTGCCCGTAGGCGAAGGAGGCCACGGCGGCCGCGGTGTACTCGCCGATGCCGGGCAGCGCCAGCAACTGGGCGTGGTCGGTGGGCACGTCCCCGCCGTGCCGCTCCGTTATGGCGACGGCGGCGCCGTGCAGCCGCAGCGCGCGGCGCGGGTAGCCGAGCCGGCCCCAGGCGCGCACCGCCTCGCCCGGCGGCTCCTTCGCCAGGTCGGCCGGGCGGGGCCAGCGGGCGACCCACTGCTCGTAGACGGGCAGCACCCGGCTGACCGGGGTCTGCTGGAGCATGAACTCACTGACCATCACACCCCACGGCCCCGCCTCCGGGCGGCGCCAGGGGAGGTCGCGGGCGTGGCTGTCGAACCAGTCGATCACTGGGGCGTGAAGCTTCTCAGTCATGGCCTTCCGATCCTGCCACGCCTTCGGCGGACCGGGTGGGTCACCGCCCGTGCCCGGAGCGTCGCGCTCGGCGCAAGATGCCGGTGTGCGCGGCAAGTTACCGGGATGATGATCCGGAAAAGTTGGTGCGAGGGCGGCGGGGGACGCGAGTCGGGGGCATGATCTCTCGTAGAGTTTCCGCGTGGGATCTCTGCGCAATCCGGTCGGGCCGCTTCCCTCCTCCATCTACTGGCGACGGAGGGTCGTCATGGTGTCCGTGGTCGCCCTCTTGGCGCTCGTGGTCGCCTGCATCGTCGTGTCGGGTGGCGGGGGAGGCAAGAACGGCGCCGAAGGTCCCGACGGCAAGAATCCCGCGTCCACGATCACGCCGGGCCCCTCCTCGTCCGGTCCCGCGATCAGCCAACACCCCGGCGGACGTGACGAGTCGGGCTCGGGCGGCGGCGGTGACGGCGGTTCGGGCGACGGGTCCGGGGACGGTTCCGGCGGCTCCGGTGACGGTTCCGGCGGTGACTCCGGCTCGGGGTCGGGCGGTTCGGGTGGTTCGGGCGGTCCGGGTTCCGCCTCGGGTACCGGCGGCGGGAACGTCGGCTCGGGCGACGCGCTGGCCGCGTCCTCCCCGCTCCCCGTCTGCGCCCCCGGCAAGGTCACGGTGAGCCTGCGCAGCAAGCGCAACTCCTACTCGCCCGACGAGACCCCCACCTTCGAACTCGTCGTGCGCAACACCTCGTCCGGCGACTGCAAGGTGGACCTCGGCCCCGAGCACGCGGTCCTGGCGGTCACCCCGGCCGACGGCGACGACACCTTCTGGGCCTCGGACGACTGCGCCAAGGGCGCCAAGAGCCTGGCCTTCCGGGTTCCGGCCGGCGAGAGCATCACCTACACCGTCAAGTGGGACCGCCGGCCGAGCGCCCCCGAGTGCGCCACCCCGCCCGCGGGCAAGGCCAAGCCCGGCACCTACCTGCTGGAGGCGAAGGCGCCGGGCTTCGGCAAGACGCAGACGTCGTTCGTACTGTCGGCGGACTGAGGTGGCGGGGGCTCCGGGTGAGCGGTGGTGCCCGGCAGGGCACGCGGGGGTGCTTCCACCGGGTGAGCGGTCCCGCTTCTAGGGGCGCGGGGAACTGCGCGACCAGCCACAGCGGACCCGCACCCGAAAACGAACCGCCGGAGAACCGACCGCCGGAGAACCAGCCGCCGGAGAACCAGCCGCCGGGGAACTAGACGTACCGCTCCAGGATGGAAGACTCCGCCAGCCGCGAGAGCCCTTCCCGCACGCTACGGGCCCGAGCCTCCCCGACCCCGTCCACGGCCTGAAGGTCATCCACGCTCGCGGCGAGCAACTTCTGCAAGCCGCCGAAGTGCTCCACCAGCCGGTCGATGATCGCACCGGGCAGCCGGGGAACCTTCGCCAGCAGCCGGAACCCGCGCGGCGACACCGCCGAGTCCAGCGACTCGGGAGACGCGGTGTACCCCATCCCCCGCGCCACGGTGCCCAGTTCGAGCAGCTCCGCATGGCTCAGCGCGTCCAGCTCGAACAGCGCCTCCTCCACCGTGCGCGAGCGCTTCGCGGTCGGCTCGGGCACATAGTCCCGGACGACCAGCTCGCGGTCGGGCTCGACGCCCGCGATCAGCTCCTCCAACTGGAGCGCCAGCAGGCGGCCGTCCGTACCCAGCTCGACCACGTACTCCGCGATCTCGGTGGCGATGCGCCGGACCATCTCCAGGCGCTGCGCGACCGCCGAGACGTCCCGGACCGTCACCAGGTCCTCGATCTCCAGCGCCGACAGCGTGCCCGCGACCTCGTCCAGGCGGAGCTTGTACCGCTCCAGCGTGGCCAGCGCCTGGTTCGCGCGGGACAGGATCGCCGCCGAGTCCTCCAGCACGCGGCGCTGACCGTCGACGTACAGCGCGATCAGCCGCATCGACTGGGACACCGAGACCACGGGGAAGCCGACCTGCTTGGAGACGCGGTCCGCCGTGCGGTGCCGGGTGCCGGTCTCCTCGGTGGGGATGGTCGGGTCGGGGACGAGCTGGACCCCGGCGCGCAGGATCTTCGACAGGTCCGAGGAGAGCACGATGCCGCCGTCGAGCTTGCACAGCTCGCGCAGCCGGGTCGCGGTGAACTCCACGTCCAGCACGAAACCGCCGGTGCACATCGCCTCGACCGTCTTGTCCCAGCCGAGCAGGATCAGGCCGCCGGTGTTGCCGCGCAGGACCCGCTCCAGACCGTCGCGCAGGGGGGTGCCCGGAGCCACGGCACTCAGAGAGGCGCGCATCAGGCCATCGGCACCGGCACTCCCACCGGACTTTCCGGGAGCTGCTGCCCGGTCGTTGGCTGCCACTGCACTCCTCCGGTCGCAGGTTCTGACGCGCTTCCGTCACGGCACGCGTTTCGCACGGACGGGCGAGACCTGCGCAAAGTCTACCGGCGGTCCTCCGTCTCCCGCGGGGCCTCTCGGCGACGGGAGCGGGGCAGCACCCGCAGCGCGTCGCCCACGTCGGCGACCTCCACGACCTTCATCCCGGCCGGGACCTTGCCCGGATCGCCCGGTACGAGCGCGTGCGTGAAGCCCAGCCGGGCCGCTTCCGAGAGCCTGCGCTGCACGCCTGTGACGCGTCTGACCTCGCCGGCGAGACCCACCTCACCGATGGCGACCAGATTCTTCGGCAGCGGGGTGTCGCTGGCCGCCGAGGCGAGCGCCAGCGCGATGGCCAGGTCGGCCGCGGGCTCGGACAGCTTCACCCCGCCCACGGTCGCGGAGTAGATGTCCCGCTTGCCGAGCGCGCTGATCCGGCCGCGCTGCTCCAGCACCGCCAGCATCATCGAGACACGGGAGGTCTCCAGACCCGAGGTGGTGCGGCGGGGGGAGGGGATCTGGGAGTCCACGGTCAGCGCCTGTACCTCGGCCACCAGTGGGCGGCGCCCCTCCAGCGTCACCGTCAGACAGGTGCCGGGCACCGGTTCGGCACGCCGGGTCAGGAACAGGCCGCTGGGGTCGGCGAGGCCGGTGATGCCCTCGTCGTGCAGCTCGAAGCAGCCGACCTCGTCCGTCGCCCCGTACCGGTTCTTCACGCCGCGCACCAGGCGCAGCCGGGCGTGCCGGTCGCCCTCGAAGCTCAGGACGACGTCGACCAGGTGCTCCAGGAGGCGGGGGCCCGCGATCGCGCCGTCCTTGGTGACGTGGCCGACAAGGAGCGTCGACATGCCGCGGTCCTTGGAGGCGCGGATCAGGGCGCCGGCCACCTCGCGGACCTGGGCCATGCCGCCGGGGGCGCCGTCGATCTCGGGGGAGGCGACCGTCTGCACCGAGTCCAGGATCAGCAGGGAGGGCTTGACCGCGTCCAAGTGGCCGAGGACGGCGGACAGATCGGTCTCGGCGGCCAGATAGAGGTGGTCGTCCAGGGCGCCGATGCGGTCGGCGCGCATGCGGACCTGGCTCGCGGACTCCTCGCCGGTCACATAGAGGGTCCTGTGCTCCTCGCTCGCCGACTTCGCCGCCACGTCGAGCAGCAGCGTGGACTTGCCGACGCCCGGCTCGCCCGCGAGCAGCACCACCGCGCCGGGTACGAGTCCGCCGCCGAGCACCCGGTCCAGCTCCGGGACGCCGGTGGTGCGGGCGGTGGCCTGGCGGCCGTCGACCTGGCCGATGGGCAGGGCGGAGCTGGTGACGCGGCCGGGAGCCGTCGTACGGACCGCGGGCGCGCCGTACTCCTCGACCGTGCCCCACGCCTGGCACTCGGGGCAGCGGCCGAGCCACTTGGCCGTCTGCCAGCCGCACTCGGTGCAGCGGTAGGACGGACGGTCCTTGGCGGTCTTGGTACGGGTGGCCATGCGGAAACCGTAGCCCCCGGCACTGACAACGCCCGCCGTACGCCCTGGGAGGCGCGCGCTCGGGGGCGCACGCCGGGGTACCGGGGCGCACGCGGAGGGTTCGGTTCCGGATGGCGTGTACCGGGTTCACGCTTCCGACCCGGAGGCCGGTGTCCCCTTATGAGGGATCGTTTCACCCGTACGGATTAAAAGTGCTCAAGGTGCAAGAAGGGGCACTCCGCCGACGCCTACGGTCGCACGGGTGATGAGCAGCACTCCGGAGACCACGACCCGCACCACCGGCGCACACCGGGCGCAACGGGCGCACCGGGAGGCGCGCGACCGATCCGCGGCGCGGAACGTCGCCCAGCGGGCGTCGTCGCGCCACGAGGCTTATCTGGACGGCCTGTTCACCTACTGCCTGTCGGTGCTGTGCGACCACGACGCGGCGACCGCCGCCCTCGGCGAGGTCCTCGTCCTCGCCGAACGGCGCGGCCGGCGCGACCCGCAGACCCCCGGCGACCGCCGGGCCTGGCTGTACGCCCTGGCCCGCTGGGCCTGTCTGCGCGGCCTCGCCCGCGCCCGCCGGAAGGGACAGGCCGCCCACGCCGGCCGCCCCGCCCACGGCACCCCGGCGCCCGACCCGGCGCTGTCCCCGGAGACGCGCGAGCTGCGGCGCCGCGAACTGGCCCTGCTGGCCTGGCCGGAGGCGGCCGGGACCACGCCCGAGCAGCGCGAGGCGCTGGAGCTTGCCGTCCGGCACAAGCTGGCCGCCCCCGAGGTCGCCGCCGTGCTCGGCCTGGAGCCCGCCGCCGCCCGCGAACTGCTGGCGGCCGCCGCCTGTGAGGTCGAACGCACCCGCGCCGCGCTGGCCGTGGTCGAGACCGGGGGCTGCCCGAGCGTGGCCCACCTCACCGGCGACAGCCAACTGATGCTCAGCGCGGCCCTGCGCCGTGAGCTGGTCCGGCACGTCGACGACTGCCCGCGCTGCCGCCGCACCGCCGAGCGCGCCGTCCCCGGCCGCTGGCCCGGAGCCGCGGTCACCCCCGCCGAGCTGCCCGTCCTCCCGGCGCCCCGCGCCGCCCTGCACACCGCCCTCGCGCACCAGCCGCGCGCCCGGTCCGCCGCCGTACCGCGCTTCAACCGGCGCGGTTTCCCGATGGACCCCAAGGACCGCGCGGCCCGCCGCGACAAGCTCCGCGCGCGTGCCGTCACCACGACCGTCGTCGCCACCGTCGTCGCCGCGCCCGTGTTCGCCCTGTGGGCCGCCTACCGGGGCGCGCCCACGCTCGACGGGGACGACAGCCCCTCCACCGCCCGCGAGGCGGACGGCCCCGGCGTACTCGGCGGCGATCCGGCGGGCGGCTACGAGAACGCGGGCAACGCCAGCGCGAAGCCGGGGGCCCGGCCGACCCAGGACGGCAGGTCGGACGTCTCCGTGGAGGTCGTCAGCGTCAACGGCGCCGGGGAGAAGGGCGCCGGCCGGCTCGCGGTCACCGCCGCCCACCACGGCGACACCACGCTGATCACCCTCAAGGCCGCCGGTGACACCCCGGTGCGCTGGTCCGCGACCACCTCGGCGCCCTGGCTCTACCTGAGCCGGTCCGCCGGCACCCTCGACCCCGGCGACTCGGTCACGGTCAAGGTGTACGTCGACCATCTGCGCGAGCCCTCGGGCCACTGGCGGGCCCGCGTGGCCGTCGCCCCGGCCGGTGCCGTCGTCACCATCGACGGGTACGGTCCGGTCCCCTCGTCCCCGCCGCCGTCCAGCTCCTCCCCGAGCCCGGACCCGACGACGCCGACCGCGCCGCCCTCGTCCCCGCCGCCCAGCCAGTCCCCGCCGCCGTCCAGCTCCTCCCCGAGCCCGGACCCCGACCCGACCGAGCCGTCCCCGACCGGGACACCGGAGTCGTCCCCGCCGCCGAGCGACGAGGACACCCCGAGTCCCACCGACAGCTAGGGCGCGGTCAGCTCGGGTCCGCCGGGTGCGGGGCCACCAGCGGCAACTGGGACGCCAGCCGCTGCTCGCACAGCTCGACCAGGCGGTCGTAGCCCGCCTTGCCCATCAGCTCGGTCAGCTCCGCCCGGTAGGAGACGTACACCGGGTCGCCCGCGCCGTGCGCCGAGGTCGCCGAGGTGCACCACCAGTGCAGGTCGTGCCCGCCGGGACCCCAGCCGCGGCGGTCGTACTCCCCGATGGACACCTGCAGGACGCGCGTGTCGTCGGGGCGGTCGATCCAGTCGTAGGTGCGCCGGATCGGGAGCTGCCAGCACACGTCCGGCTTGGTCTCCAGCGGCTCCCGGCCCTCCTTGAGCGCCAGGATGTGCAGCGAGCAGCCCGCGCCGCCCGCGAAACCGGGCCGGTTCTGGAAGATGCAGGAGCCCTCGAAGGGGCGCGTCTGCCGCGAGCCCTCCTCGTCCTCCGCCACCCAGCCGTCGCGCAGGCCCTCGCCGTGGTGCTGCCAGATGTCCGGGGTGAGCCGGGCCACGTGCTCGGCGACCCGCTTCTCGTCGTCCTCGTCGGAGAAGTGCGCGCCCAGCGTGCAGCAGCCGTCGGCCGCGCGGCCCGCCTGGATGCCCTGGCAGCCCTGGCCGAAGATGCAGGTCCAGCGTGAGGTCAGCCAGGTCAGGTCGCAGCGGAAGATCTGCTCGTCGTCGGCGGGGTCGGGGAATTCCACCCACGCCCGCGCGAAATCGAGCCCCTTCTCGTCGTTGTCGGCGGCGTTCTTGGCAGCCTTGTCGGCTTTGCCCGGCTTGTTGACCTTCGCCTTTTTCGTCTTTGGCACCCGTCCAGGGTAAGTCGCCCGACCCCCGTACGGGCACCGCGGACGGGGGTTCTGGCAGTAGCGTTTCGTCCATGAGACTCGGTGTCCTGGACGTGGGCTCGAACACGGTGCATCTGCTGGTGGTGGACGCCCACCCCGGCGCCCGCCCGCTGCCCGCCCACTCCCACAAGGCCGACCTGCGGCTCGCCCAACTCCTCGACGACAGCGGCGCGATCGGCGAGGAGGGCATCGAGAGCCTCGTCGCCGTCGTACGGGACGCGCTCCAGGCCGCCGAGGACAAGGGCGTCGAGGACCTGCTGCCGTTCGCCACCTCCGCCGTGCGCGATGCCCGCAACGCCGACGACGTCCTCGCGCGCGTCGCCGACGAGACCGGTGTCCGCCTCCAGGTGCTCAGCGGCGCCGAGGAGGCCCGGCTCACCTTCCTCGCCGTGCGCCGCTGGTTCGGCTGGTCCGCCGGGAAGCTGCTCGTCCTGGACATCGGCGGCGGCTCGCTGGAGATCGCCTACGGCATCGACGAGGAGCCGGACGCGGCCGCCTCCCTGCCGCTCGGCGCGGGCCGCCTCACCGCCGGATGGCTGCGCGAGGACCCGCCGGACGCCGAGGAGGTGCGCGCGCTGCGCCGCCACGCACGCGCGGAGATCGCCCGTACCGTCGGGGAGTTCAGCCGTTTCGGCGCCCCCGACCATGTCGTCGCCACCTCCAAGACCTTCAAGCAGCTCGCCCGGATCGCGGGCGCCGCGCGGGACGCCGACGGCCTTTACGTGCAGCGCGAGCTCAAACGCGAATCGCTGGAAGCCTGGGTGCCCCGGCTCGCCGCGATGTCCGCCCAGCAGCGCGCCGAGCTCCCCGGCGTCTCCGAGGGCCGGGCCGGACAGATCCTCGCCGGGGCCCTGGTGGCCGAGGGCGCGATGGACCTGTTCGGCGTGGAGAGCCTGGAGATCTGCCCGTGGGCGCTGCGCGAGGGCGTCATCCTGCGGCGCCTGGACCACATGGGACCGGTGTGAGGTGCCGTCGATGGCGAAGCTCACACCACCCGGGGCCACCCCTCTTCCCCCGTACCCGAACCCGTAAGGTGTCCGCGTGGCTGAACCAAGGGACGTAAAGGTCGCCCTGTCGACGGCCTCGGTCTACCCGGAGTCGACGGCGACGGCCTTCGAGATCGCCGCGCGCCTCGGCTACGACGGCGTCGAGGTCATGGTGTGGACCGACCCCGTCAGCCAGGACATCGAGGCCCTGCGCCGCCTCTCCGACCAGCACGGCGTGCCGATCCTCGCCGTGCACGCGCCCTGCCTGCTGATCACCCAGCGGGTCTGGTCCACCGACCCCTGGACCAAGCTGCGCCGCGCCCGGGCGGCCGCCGAGAAGCTGGGCGCCTCCACCGTGGTCGTCCATCCGCCCTTCCGCTGGCAGCGGCAGTACGCCCGCGAGTTCGTCGACGGCATCTGGCGCATGGCCGACGAGACCGACGTGCGGTTCGCCGTGGAGAACATGTACCCCTGGCGCTACCGCGACCGCGAACTGCTCGCCTACGCCCCCGAGTGGGACGTCACCAAGGACGACTACCGGCACTTCACGATCGACCTCAGCCACACCGCGACCGCCCGCACCGACGCCCTCGGCATGATCGACCGCATGGGCGACCGGCTCGGCCACGTCCACCTCGCCGACGGCCGCGGCTCCGCCAAGGACGAGCACCTGGTGCCCGGCCGCGGCACCCAGCCCTGCGCCGAACTGCTGGACCGCCTCACCCGCACCGGTTTCGACGGCCATGTCGTCATCGAGGTCAACACCCGGCGGGCCATGTCCAGCGCCGAACGCGAGGCCGACCTCGCCGAGGCCCTCGCCTTCACCCGCCACCACCTCGCCGCGGGCGCGCGGGTGCCCCGGCCGTGACCGAGCCCACCGCCCGGCGCCGCGGACGGCCCCCGCGCACCGAGTCCGGCGACACCCGCGACCGCATCCTCACCGCGGCCCGTGAGGAGTTCTCCGAACGCGGCTACGAGAAGACCTCCGTACGCGGCATCGCCAAGGCCGCCGGCGTCGACTCCGCGCTCGTCCACCACTACTTCGGCACCAAGGAACAGGTCTTCGAGGCCGCCGTCTCGGTCGCCTTCGCGCCCGCCCTCGCAGCGCCGGACGCCATCGCCGAGGGCCCGCTGGACACCGTGGGGGAGCGGCTGACCCGCTTCGTGCTCGGCGTCTGGGAGAACCCCGCCACCCGCACCCCGCTGCTGGCCATCGTCCGCTCCGCCGTCAACAACGACACCGCCGCCGCCGTCTTCCGCCGCCTGGTCGCCGCCCAGCTCCTGCGCCGCATCGCCGGGCGGCTGGACCTGCCCGACGCCGAGCTGCGCGCCGAACTGGCCGCCGCGCAACTGGTCGGCACGGCCATGCTGCGGTACGTGATCAAGGTGGAACCGCTGGCCTCGGCCGACCTGGAGCGGATCGTGGCCAGGCTGGCACCGGTGGTGCAGGGGCATCTCACGGGAGAGTGAGACGGGCCCGTCCGCAAGACGTCCGTCCCGCATTCCGGACACTTCGTCCCGCCCCGTGGATGACCGGCGTACGCTCGCAACAGTCAGAACCCTGTCTGACCCGTCTTCTCAGAAGGAGCGAGCGACGATGCCCGAGCTGAGGTCCCGCACAGTCACCCACGGACGCAACATGGCGGGCGCCCGCGCCCTTATGCGTGCCTCGGGTGTACCCGGTGCGGACATCGGCCGCAAGCCCGTCATCGCGGTCGCCAACTCCTTCACCGAGTTCGTCCCCGGCCACACCCACCTGCAGCCGGTGGGCCGCATCGTCAGCGAGGCGATCCGGGAAGCGGGCGGCATCCCGCGCGAGTTCAACACCATCGCCGTGGACGACGGCATCGCCATGGGCCACGGCGGCATGCTCTACTCCCTGCCTTCCCGCGACCTGATCGCTGACTCGGTGGAGTACATGGTCGAGGCGCACTGCGCCGACGCCCTGGTCTGCATCTCCAACTGCGACAAGATCACGCCGGGCATGCTGATGGCCGCGCTGCGCCTGGACATCCCGACCGTGTTCGTCTCCGGCGGGCCCATGGAGTCCGGCCGCGCCACCCTGGTCGACGGCACCGTGCGCACCCTCGACCTGGTCGACGCGATCTCCGACGCGGTGAACGACAAGATCTCCGACGAGGACATCCTCCGCATCGAGGAGAACGCCTGCCCGACCTGCGGTAGCTGTTCCGGCATGTTCACCGCCAACTCGATGAACTGCCTCACCGAGGCCATCGGCCTCTCGCTGCCCGGCAACGGCTCGGTCCTCGCCACCCACACCGCCCGCCGCGCCCTGTACGAGAACGCGGCCCGCACGGTCATGGACATCACCCGCCGCTACTACGAGCAGGACGACGACACCGTCCTGCCCCGCTCCATCGCCTCCTTCGCGGCCTTCGAGAACGCGATGGCGCTGGACATCGCCATGGGCGGCTCCACCAACACGATCCTGCACCTGCTGGCCGCCGCCCAGGAGGCGGGCGTCCCCTTCGGCCTGGAGGAGATCGACGCCGTCTCCCGCCGCGTCCCCTGCCTGGCCAAGGTCGCGCCCAACGTGGCGAAGAACCGCACGTACTACATGGAGGACGTGCACCGCGCCGGCGGCATCCCCGCCCTCCTCGGCGAGCTGCACCGCGCCGGTCTCCTCAACGAGGAGGTGCACTCCGTCCACAGCCCGTCGCTGGCCGACTGGCTCAAGACCTGGGACGTGCGCGGCGGCTCCCCGTCCGCCGAGGCGGTCGAGCTGTGGCACGCGGCCCCCGGCTGCGTCCGCTCCGCCGAGGCCTTCTCCCAGTCCGAGCGCTGGGACTCCCTGGACGACGACGCCGAGGGCGGCTGCATCCGCTCCGCCGAGCACGCCTACTCCAAGGACGGCGGCCTCGCCGTCCTCAGGGGCAACCTCGCCGTCGACGGCTGCGTGGTCAAGACCGCGGGCGTCGACGAGTCGGTGTGGACCTTCGAGGGCCCGGCCGTGGTCTGCGAGTCCCAGGAGGAGGCCGTCCAGCGCATCCTGACCCAGGAGGTGAAGGACGGCGACGTGGTCGTCATCCGCTACGAGGGCCCCAAGGGCGGCCCCGGCATGCAGGAGATGCTCTACCCGACCTCCTACCTCAAGGGCCGCGGCCTCGGTAAGACCTGCGCCCTGATCACCGACGGCCGCTTCTCCGGCGGCACCTCCGGCCTCTCCATCGGCCACGCCTCCCCGGAAGCGGCCTCCGGCGGCACGATCGCCCTGGTCGAGGACGGCGACCGCATCCGCATCGACATCCCGGGCCGCACCATCGAACTCCTGGTGGACGAGGCCGAACTCGCCCGCCGCGACAGCGAGCTGAACGGCGTCTACGCCCCCGCCGACCGCACCCGCAAGGTCTCCACCGCCCTGCGCGCCTACGCGGCCATGGCCACCAGCGCCGACAAGGGCGCCGTCCGTGACGTGACCCTCCTGGGCTGACGCCGCCGGCTCTGCCGCCGGGGCTTCCGGCGGCCGGTGTGCTGACCGCTCACCAGGCCGCCGGATCACCCGTGTCCACCGCGAACACCGAACCGTCCGGCGCTCCCGCGTACACATGGCCCGGCGCCGGCACCGGCGCGGGCAGACCCGCGGTCACCCGGTCCGCCCGCGCGCCGAGCCGGGGGCGGGTCTGGCCCGCGAGGGTGCCCCGGCGGGCGTCCACCGCGAGCAGCCGTCCGTCGGCGGCCGAGAAGTACACCCGCCGCCCGTCCGCCACCGGGGCCGAACCCCGGGTCACGGTCGTCTCCAGATGCCACAGCGGCTTGCCCGCGCCCGGATCCACCGCGTCCATGCCGCCGCCGTCCGCGAGCAGGTAGACCACGCCGTCCCGCACGGTGGCCTGGGCATCCGCACGCGGACCCAGCAGCGGGACCCGGCGCGTCACGCCGGACTCCACCGCGTACCGGACCACGGCCCTGGTGTCCCCGTACACCGGATCCCCGTCGAGGAAGTACACGAACCCGCCCTCGGCGCCCACCGGTTCGAGCATCCCGGACATCCGCTCGCTCCACCGGACGGCACCCGAGCCGGGATCGAACGCCGTGACCCGCGTACTCCGCCTGTCCGCCGAGGTCACCGTCGCGTACGCGACGGACGCGGAGCCGAAGGCGTCGATACGCGGCCGGGTCCCGTCCGGCAGCGGCAGCCGCCATCTCTCCTTTCCCGACCCGCTGTCCGCACCCATGACCACCCCGTCCGCACGGGTCGTCAGCAGCGTGTTCCCCACGTACCGCGTCCCGGTGTCCCCGGACAGCTTTCGCTCCCCGCGGGTACGCCCCGTGCCCGGATCGAGGGCCAGCAGGTGAGCGTTCTGATCCCGCAGCCGCAGCAACCCGCCCGCCAGCACGGGCGGATCGCTCCATAGTGCCCCCGCGAACGACCGCCGCCACACCACAGAACCCTCCACGGGGTCCAGCGCGAAGACCGCCCCGCTCGCGGTGCACAGCAGCCTGCCCGCGCCCAGCACGCACCGAGGCGCACCGGGCACCCCGGCCACCTGCTCGGACCGCCACCCGTCGAACCCGGCCGCCGACACCGCCGGAGCCGCCTGCGGCCGCGTCCCCGGGCCGTGACCGGACCCGGCCCACTGCACCGAGGCCACCACCCCGCCCACGGCCAGCACCGACGCCGTCGCCGCCAGCACCGCCCGCCGCCCACGCCACCGAAGCGGTTTCGCCGCGACCGGCTCCGCCTGCTCCTCCGGTACGGCGGACCCGTCCCCGTCCGCCCCGGCCCCGTCCCGCTGCGCCGGTATGAACGCCTGGGTGTCGTACGAGGCCGCGACCGAACGCAGCGCCAGCATCAACTCGTCCGGCGTCGGCCGGTCCTCCGGCTCCTTGGCCAGACACCGCCGCACCAGCGGCGCCAGACTCTCCGGCACCCCGGTCAGCTCGGGCTCGTCGTGCACCACCTGGTACGCCACGACATACGGGCTGTCCGAGTCGAACGGCCCCCGCCCGGTCGCCGCGTGGACGATCACCGAACCGAGCGCGAACACGTCCGCCGCCGGTCCCACCTCCCGAGGCCGCCGGAACTGCTCCGGCGCCATGAACGGCGGAGTGCCGATCAACTTGCCCGTCTCCGTGCGCAGTTCGCTGTCCTTCGGCCGGGAGATCCCGAAGTCGATCACCTTCGGGCCGTCCTCGGCCAGCAGCACGTTCCCCGGCTTGAGATCCCGGTGCACCACACCGACCCTGTGGATGTCCCTGAGCGCCTCGGCGAGCCCCGCCATCAGCCGCCGCACCTGCGCGGGCTCCATCGGCCCGTTCCGCTTCACCTGCTGCGACAACGTCGGACCGGGAATGAACAGCGTCGCCATCCACGGCCGATCCGCCTCCGGGTCCGCGTCGACCACCGGAGCCGTGAACGCACCGCTCACCCGCCGCGCGGCCGCCACCTCCTGCCGGAACCTCCCCCTGAACTCGGGATCCCGCGCGAACTCGGCGTGCACCACCTTCACCGCCACCCGCATCCCGGAGGCGCCGCGGGCCAGATGCACCACACCCATCCCGCCGGAACCGAGCCTCGACTCCAGCCGGTAGTGCCCGGCGTACTCCGGAAGTTCCGCTTCCGCGCCGGCTCCGGTGCTGTGCCGTGGCGCCATGGACCACCCCCGTGCTCTTAGGCCGCGCGCGCGACGCAGGGAGCCTATTCGATTGCCCGTGCGAGACAGAGGCGGCTTGCTAACCTCCGCCTGCGAGTCGCGCACAGCCGTGACCCGCCCGCCCGTCCGGCACCCGTACGCGATGCCCGGCGAGCGGTGTCACCACCCCGTGGCGGCCACGGGGTGTCACGGGGGAGGTATCTCATGTCCGACGACCACGCGCTCACGACCCTGGCCGAGCCGGTGGCCACCGCCGCCGCGCTCCGCTTCCCGACCGCGCCGGGCGTCTCCCTGAACGTCCGCAGCGGCCCCGGCACCGGCTACGGCATCGTCCGTGTGCTGCCCGCGGGGTCCAGCGTCACCATCTACTGCCAGACGCCCGGCACCACCGTGACCGGCCCGTACGGCACCTCGAAGATCTGGGACAACATCGGCACCGGCGAGTACGTGGCCGACGCCTATGTGCACACCGGCAGCGACGGCTACGTGACCGGCCGCTGCGGCTGACGCCCCGCCCCGGAGCCCGCCGGCCGACGGCGCCATAATCGACGCGTGAGCGACGAGACCGGCACCAAGGCCACCCCGGCGGGCTCCACGGGCGGCGGACCCCGCCCCGAACCCCTCCGCTTCTTCGGCACGTCCTGGGTGGACCACACCGACGGCTACGCGGCCCGCCGCGTGGGCGTCGCCGCGGGCGCCCTCGTCGCGGCCGCCGTCTCCTGCCTGATCCTGCGCCTCGCCTATCAGGGCCTCCAGATCTCCGGCACCGGCTCCTTCGTGACCGTCCTGGTCATCGTCATGTTCGCGGTGTGCAGCGCGGTCGCCTTCCGCAACACCTGGGACAACTTCGGCCGCCGCCCGGACCCCGAGCGCCAGGCCCGCCTGCGCGGCCTGCTCGCCATCGGCTTCGTCGGCACCCTCCTCGCCTGGTCCGCCCGCTCCTTCACGGAGGCACCCGGCGAGAAACTGCACCGCACCGAGTACGACACCGCACGCGCGGAGTACGAACGCACCCACTCCCGCCGCACGGGCAACCCGGCGAAGGCCCGCAAGAAGCGCTGAGACCGACCGCGGCGGAAATGCCCGGGGAGCCGGTGCGGAACCACCGCGCCCACGCGCCGCGGGCCGAGCACCATGGTCGGCATGACCGCACCCGAGGCCCCCACCGCGACAGCCCGCGCCCACTCCTTCAACGCGGCCGCCGCCCAGTACGCCGATAACCGCCCTTCCTATCCGCCCGCCCTCCTCGACACCGTCGAGGAACTCACCGGCCGCCCCCTCGCCGGGGCCCGGGCCGTGGACGTGGGCGCAGGCACCGGCATCGCCACCGCGCTGCTGCACGAGCGGGGCGCCGAGGTGCTCGCCGTCGAGCCGGGCGCGGGCATGGCCGCCGAGTTCCGCCGCAGGCACCCGCGTCTCCCGCTGGTCCGGGGCAGCGGCGACGCCCTTCCCGTGGCCGGCGCCCACGCCGACCTCCTCACCTACGCACAGGCGTGGCACTGGACCGACCCGGCCCGCTCGGTGCCGGAGGCGCTGCGCGTGCTGCGGCCGGGCGGCGCGCTCGCCCTGTGGTGGAACACCGAGGCCACGGACGTCGAGTGGATCGCCGCGGCCGCCGCGCGCGCCGCCCGCTTCCTCGGTCTGCCCGAGCACACCGAGCAGCGCAAGGCGGCCGACCGTGTCACCGCCGCCGATCCCAGCGGCCGTCTCCGCTTCACCCGCCGCTCGGTCCGCTGGAGCCGCCGCGTGCCGCTCGAAACGCATCTGGCCAACATCGGCAGTCATTCCGCTTTCCTCCTCGCCCCCGAGGCCGCCCGCACCGCCTTCTTCGACGCCGAGCGCGCCCACCTGATCAAGGTCTTCCCCGACGGCCTGGTCGAGGAGACGTACGAGGTGGTTCTGCTCGTCGCCACCACCCCCGAACCCCTGACCAGTCCCTGAGGCGACCCTGATCAACCCCTGGGACGAAACACCCTGACCCTGACACGGCCCCTTGACGGCACCCCGCCTCGGGCACATTATTCATCACGTGATGAATAATGTGCCCGAGTCACCCCAGCCGACGGCACCCGACGCCGTCCGCGCCGCCGGCCTCACCGTCGTACGCGGTACCCGCACCGTCCTCCACGACCTCGGCTTCACCGTCCCCCGTGGCCGGATCACCGGACTGCTCGGCCCCTCCGGCTGCGGCAAGTCCACCCTGATCCGCTCCATCACCGGCACCCAGGCCAAGGTCACCGGCACCCTCGAAGTCCTCGGCAGCCCCGCCGGCCACCCCACCCTGCGCAGCCGCATCGGCTACGTCACCCAGGCCCCCTCGGTCTACGACGACCTCACCGTCGAGCAGAACCTCGACTACTTCGCCGCGATCCTCGACCCGGGCCGGGCGGCGGCCGACCGCCGCCGCGAGCACGTCGCCCGCGCCATCGCCGACGTCGACCTCACCAGCCACGCGGACGCCCTCGCCGGCAACCTCTCCGGCGGCCAGCGCAGCCGTGTCTCCCTCGCCGTCGCCCTCCTCGGCACCCCCGACCTGCTCGTCCTCGACGAACCGACCGTCGGCCTCGACCCCGTGCTCCGCCGCGACCTGTGGAACCTCTTCCACGAGCTCGCCGGACGCGGCACCACCCTCCTCGTCTCCTCCCATGTCATGGACGAGGCCGAGCGCTGCCACCGCCTCCTCCTCATGCGCGAGGGACGCGTCCTCGCCGACGACACCCCTGAGAACCTGCGCACCCGTACCGCCACCGACACCGTGGAGGCCGCCTTCCTGCGGCTCGTGGACGAGGCCGCCGACCGCACCAAGGAGCCGACCCGATGAGCACCACGACCCCGGCCGCTTTCAGCCCCGCCCGCACCAACGCCACCGCGGCCCGCGTACTGCGCCAGCTCCGCCACGACCCGAGGACCATCGCCCTGATGCTCCTCGTCCCCTGCCTGATGCTGGTCCTGCTGCGCTACGTCTTCGACGCCAGCCCGCGCACCTTCGACAGCATCGGCGCCTCACTGCTCGGCATCTTCCCGCTGATCACGATGTTCCTGGTGACCTCCATCGCCACCCTGCGCGAACGCACCTCGGGCACCCTCGAGCGCCTTCTCGCCATGCCCCTGGGCAAGGCCGACCTCATCGCCGGATACGCGCTCGCCTTCGGCACCGTGGCCGTCGTCCAGTCCGCGCTCGCCACCGGACTCGCCGTATGGGCACTCGGCCTGGACGTCACCGGATCGCCCTGGCTGCTCCTGCTGGTCGCCCTCCTGGACGCCCTGCTCGGCACGGCCCTCGGCCTCTTCGTCTCCGCCTTCGCCGCCTCGGAGTTCCAGGCGGTCCAGTTCATGCCGGCGGTGATCTTCCCGCAGCTCCTCCTGTGCGGCCTGTTCACGCCCCGCGCGGACATGCACCCCGTCCTGGAGGCCGTCTCGGACGTACTGCCCATGTCCTACGCCGTCGACGGCATGAACGAGGTCCTCCACCACACCGACCTGACCTCGGCCTTCGTACGGGACGTCGTGATCGTCGCCGGATGCGCGCTGCTGGTCCTGGCCCTCGGCGCGGCCACCCTGCGCCGCCGGACCGACTGAGGCCGCGTCCGCCCAGCGGACATTCACCCCACACGCCGTATCCCCGGTGCGAGGATGAAGCGCATGAGCCAGAAAGTCGCAGTCCTCGGCACCGGCAAGATCGGCGAAGCCCTGCTCAGCGGGATGATCCGGGGCGGCTGGGCGCCCGCCGACCTCCTGGTCACCGCCCGCCGCCCGGAACGCGCCGAGGAGCTCCGAGCCCGGCACGGAGTCACCCCGGTCACCAACACCGAGGCCGCCAAGACCGCCGACACCCTGATCCTCACGGTCAAGCCGCAGGACATGGGCGCCCTCCTGGACGAGCTCGCCCCGCACGTCCCCGCCGACCGTCTGATCATCAGCGGCGCCGCGGGCATCCCCACCTCCTTCTTCGAGGAGCGCCTCGCCGAGGGGACCCCGGTCGTCCGCGTCATGACGAACACCCCGGCCCTGGTCGACGAGGCGATGTCCGTCATCTCGCCGGGCAGCCACGCCACCGAGGAGCACCTGGCCATCGCCGAGGAGATCTTCGGCGCCGTCGGCCAGACCCTCCGTGTCCCCGAGGGTCAGCAGGACGCGTGCACGGCGCTCTCGGGTTCGGGTCCGGCGTACTTCTTCTATCTGGTCGAGGCCATGACGGACGCCGGCATCCTGCTCGGCCTGCCCCGCGACAAGGCCCACGAGCTGATCGTCCAGTCCGCGATCGGCGCGGCCACCATGCTCCGCGACAGCGGCGAGCACCCGGTCAAGCTCCGCGAGAACGTCACGTCGCCGGCCGGTACGACCATCAACGCCATCCGCGAGCTGGAGAACCACGGGGTGCGGGCCGCCCTCATCGCGGCCCTGGAAGCGGCCCGCGACCGCAGCCGTGAGTTGGCCTCCGGCAAGAAGGACTGACCTCGCCCAAGATCTGTGCGGAGGGGGGTTGACACCCCCTCCCCGGATGCGTAATGTACTCCGAGCTGTCCGACGTGAGTGCCGACTCCGGTCGGTCCCCGGACAGCCATCTCGCAAGGCCAACCACTCATCGACACTTAGCTGTCGCGTGCTCTGGTGTGCATTTGCGAAATGAGGAATCCGTGTTCGAAAGGACGCGGCCCCCGATTAGCTCGGGAGCCGGGAATCCGCTAAAGTCTCACTCGTCGGAACGGCCCAGCGGGCCGGGAAGACAACCCCCCTCTGACTGGGAATCAGACGCCGAAAGGATCTGATAGAGTCGGAACCGCCGGAAAGGGAAACGCGAAAGCGAGAACCTGGAAAGCACCGAGGAAATCGGATCGGAAAACGATCTGATAGAGTCGGAAACACCGAAGGGAAGCCCGGAGGAAAGCCCGAGAGGGTGAGTACAAAGGAAGCGACCGTTCCTTGAGAACTCAACAGCGTGCCAAAAATCAACGCCAGATATGTTGATACCCCGTCTCCGGTCATCACGACCGGGACGAGGTTCCTTTGAAATAAACACAGCGAGGACGCTGTGAACCATCGGACTATTCCTCCGATGGTTCCGCTCTCGTGTGTGTGCACCGGATTACCGGTAAACATTCACGGAGAGTTTGATCCTGGCTCAGGACGAACGCTGGCGGCGTGCTTAACACATGCAAGTCGAACGATGAACCACTTCGGTGGGGATTAGTGGCGAACGGGTGAGTAACACGTGGGCAATCTGCCCTTCACTCTGGGACAAGCCCTGGAAACGGGGTCTAATACCGGATAACACTGCGGATCGCATGGTCTGCGGTTAAAAGCTCCGGCGGTGAAGGATGAGCCCGCGGCCTATCAGCTTGTTGGTGAGGTAATGGCTCACCAAGGCGACGACGGGTAGCCGGCCTGAGAGGGCGACCGGCCACACTGGGACTGAGACACGGCCCAGACTCCTACGGGAGGCAGCAGTGGGGAATATTGCACAATGGGCGAAAGCCTGATGCAGCGACGCCGCGTGAGGGATGACGGCCTTCGGGTTGTAAACCTCTTTCAGCAGGGAAGAAGCGAAAGTGACGGTACCTGCAGAAGAAGCGCCGGCTAACTACGTGCCAGCAGCCGCGGTAATACGTAGGGCGCAAGCGTTGTCCGGAATTATTGGGCGTAAAGAGCTCGTAGGCGGCTTGTCACGTCGATTGTGAAAGCCCGAGGCTTAACCTCGGGTCTGCAGTCGATACGGGCTAGCTAGAGTGTGGTAGGGGAGATCGGAATTCCTGGTGTAGCGGTGAAATGCGCAGATATCAGGAGGAACACCGGTGGCGAAGGCGGATCTCTGGGCCATTACTGACGCTGAGGAGCGAAAGCGTGGGGAGCGAACAGGATTAGATACCCTGGTAGTCCACGCCGTAAACGGTGGGAACTAGGTGTTGGCGACATTCCACGTCGTCGGTGCCGCAGCTAACGCATTAAGTTCCCCGCCTGGGGAGTACGGCCGCAAGGCTAAAACTCAAAGGAATTGACGGGGGCCCGCACAAGCAGCGGAGCATGTGGCTTAATTCGACGCAACGCGAAGAACCTTACCAAGGCTTGACATACACCGGAAAGCATCAGAGATGGTGCCCCCCTTGTGGTCGGTGTACAGGTGGTGCATGGCTGTCGTCAGCTCGTGTCGTGAGATGTTGGGTTAAGTCCCGCAACGAGCGCAACCCTTGTTCTGTGTTGCCAGCATGCCCTTCGGGGTGATGGGGACTCACAGGAGACTGCCGGGGTCAACTCGGAGGAAGGTGGGGACGACGTCAAGTCATCATGCCCCTTATGTCTTGGGCTGCACACGTGCTACAATGGCAGGTACAATGAGCTGCGAAACCGTGAGGTAGAGCGAATCTCAAAAAGCCTGTCTCAGTTCGGATTGGGGTCTGCAACTCGACCCCATGAAGTCGGAGTTGCTAGTAATCGCAGATCAGCATTGCTGCGGTGAATACGTTCCCGGGCCTTGTACACACCGCCCGTCACGTCACGAAAGTCGGTAACACCCGAAGCCGGTGGCCCAACCCCTTGTGGGAGGGAGCTGTCGAAGGTGGGACTGGCGATTGGGACGAAGTCGTAACAAGGTAGCCGTACCGGAAGGTGCGGCTGGATCACCTCCTTTCTAAGGAGCACTTCTTACCAGCCACGGTTGGTCAGAGGCCAGTACATCGGCGAATGTTCGATGCTGGTTGCTCATGGGTGGAACGTTGATTATTCGGCACACTTCACTGACTTTCTCCTAGTACTGCTTCGGCGTGGAACGGAAAGGGCAGGGGGAGTGCCGGGCACGCTGTTGGGTGTCTGAGGGAATGGATTTCCTCAGTCGCCGGCCCCAGTGCACTCGAACCGTAAGGGTTCGGGGTGATGGGTGGCTGGTCGTTGTTTGAGAACTGCACAGTGGACGCGAGCATCTGTGGCCAAGTTTTTAAGGGCGCACGGTGGATGCCTTGGCACCAGGAACCGATGAAGGACGTGGGAGGCCACGATAGTCCCCGGGGAGCCGTCAACCAGGCTTTGATCCGGGGGTTTCCGAATGGGGAAACCCGGCAGTCGTCATGGGCTGTCACCCACTGCTGAACACATAGGCAGTGTGGAGGGAACGAGGGGAAGTGAAACATCTCAGTACCCTCAGGAAGAGAAAACAACCGTGATTCCGGGAGTAGTGGCGAGCGAAACCGGATGAGGCCAAACCGTATACGTGTGAGACCCGGCAGGGGTTGCGTGTACGGGGTTGTGGGATCTCTCTTCTGTCGTCTGCCGGCGACAGGACGAGTCAGAAACCGTTGATGTAGGCGAAGGACATGCGAAAGGTCCGGCGTAGAGGGTAAGACCCCCGTAGTCGAAACATCAGCGGCTCGTTTGAGAGACACCCAAGTAGCACGGGGCCCGAGAAATCCCGTGTGAATCTGGCGGGACCACCCGCTAAGCCTAAATATTCCCTGGTGACCGATAGCGGATAGTACCGTGAGGGAATGGTGAAAAGTACCGCGGGAGCGGAGTGAAATAGTACCTGAAACCGTGTGCCTACAAGCCGTGGGAGCGTCGGATATGTGCTTGCACATATCTCGTGACTGCGTGCCTTTTGAAGAATGAGCCTGCGAGTTTGCGGTGTGTTGCGAGGTTAACCCGTGTGGGGAAGCCGTAGCGAAAGCGAGTCCGAATAGGGCGATTCAGTAGCACGCTCAAGACCCGAAGCGGAGTGATCTAGCCATGGGCAGGTTGAAGCGGAGGTAAGACTTCGTGGAGGACCGAACCCACCAGGGTTGAAAACCTGGGGGATGACCTGTGGTTAGGGGTGAAAGGCCAATCAAACTCCGTGATAGCTGGTTCTCCCCGAAATGCATTTAGGTGCAGCGTCGTGTGTTTCTTGCCGGAGGTAGAGCACTGGATAGGCGATGGGCCCTACCGGGTTACTGACCTTAGCCAAACTCCGAATGCCGGTAAGTGAGAGCACGGCAGTGAGACTGTGGGGGATAAGCTCCATGGTCGAGAGGGAAACAGCCCAGAGCATCGACTAAGGCCCCTAAGCGTACGCTAAGTGGGAAAGGATGTGGAGTCGCAGAGACAACCAGGAGGTTGGCTTAGAAGCAGCCACCCTTGAAAGAGTGCGTAATAGCTCACTGGTCTAGTGATTCCGCGCCGACAATGTAGCGGGGCTCAAGCGTACCGCCGAAGTCGTGTCATTGCAGCAATAAGCCCCAACGGGTGCTGTGATGGGTAGGGGAGCGTCGTGTGCCGGGTGAAGCAGCCGCGGAAGCGAGTTGTGGACGGTTCACGAGTGAGAATGCAGGCATGAGTAGCGATACACACGTGAGAAACGTGTGCGCCGATTGACTAAGGGTTCCTGGGTCAAGCTGATCTGCCCAGGGTAAGTCGGGACCTAAGGCGAGGCCGACAGGCGTAGTCGATGGATAACCGGTTGATATTCCGGTACCCGCTGTGAAGCGTCAAACATCGAGCATCGTGATGCTAAGGCCGTGAAGCCGTTCCGGACCCTTCGGGGAAAGGAAAGTGGTGGAGCCGCCGGCCCAAGCGGTTAGTAGGTGAGTGATGGGGTGACGCAGGAAGGTAGTCCAGCCCAGGCGATGGTAGTCCTGGGGTAAGGGTGTAGCCCGAGTGGTAGGCAAATCCGCCACTCATTAAGGGTGAGACCTGATGCCGAGCCGATTGTGGTGAAGTGGATGATCCTATGCTGTCGAGAAAAGCCTCTAGCGAGTTTCATGGCGGCCCGTACCCTAAACCGACTCAGGTGGTCAGGTAGAGAATACCGAGGCGTTCGGGTGAACTATGGTTAAGGAACTCGGCAAAATGCCCCCGTAACTTCGGGAGAAGGGGGGCCATCACTGGTGATCCGATTTACTCGGTGAGCTGGGGGTGGCCGCAGAGACCAGCGAGAAGCGACTGTTTACTAAAAACACAGGTCCGTGCGAAGCCGTAAGGCGATGTATACGGACTGACGCCTGCCCGGTGCTGGAACGTTAAGGGGACCGGTTAGCTCTGTTTCGACAGGGCGAAGCTGAGAACTTAAGCGCCAGTAAACGGCGGTGGTAACTATAACCATCCTAAGGTAGCGAAATTCCTTGTCGGGTAAGTTCCGACCTGCACGAATGGCGTAACGACTTCTCGACTGTCTCAACCATAGGCCCGGTGAAATTGCACTACGAGTAAAGATGCTCGTTTCGCGCAGCAGGACGGAAAGACCCCGGGACCTTTACTACAGTTTGATATTGGTGTTCGGTTCGGCTTGTGTAGGATAGCTGGGAGACTGTGAACTCTGGACGCCAGTTCAGGGGGAGTCGTCGTTGAAATACCAGTCTGGTCGTGCTGGATGTCTAACCTGGGTCCGTGATCCGGATCAGGGACAGTGTCTGATGGGTAGTTTAACTGGGGCGGTTGCCTCCTAAAGAGTAACGGAGGCGCCCAAAGGTTCCCTCAGCCTGGTTGGCAATCAGGTGTTGAGTGTAAGTGCACAAGGGAGCTTGACTGTGAGACCGACGGGTCGAGCAGGGACGAAAGTCGGGACTAGTGATCCGGCGGTGGCTTGTGGAAGCGCCGTCGCTCAACGGATAAAAGGTACCCCGGGGATAACAGGCTGATCTTCCCCAAGAGTCCATATCGACGGGATGGTTTGGCACCTCGATGTCGGCTCGTCGCATCCTGGGGCTGGAGTCGGTCCCAAGGGTTGGGCTGTTCGCCCATTAAAGCGGTACGCGAGCTGGGTTTAGAACGTCGTGAGACAGTTCGGTCCCTATCCGCTGTGCGCGTAGGAATATTGAGAAGGGCTGTCCCTAGTACGAGAGGACCGGGACGGACGAACCTCTGGTGTGCCAGTTGTCCTGCCAAGGGCATGGCTGGTTGGCTACGTTCGGGAGGGATAACCGCTGAAAGCATCTAAGCGGGAAGCCTGCTTCGAGATGAGTATTCCCACCTCCTTGAGAGGGTAAGGCTCCCAGTAGACGACTGGGTTGATAGGCCAGATATGGAAGCCTGGTAACGGGTGAAGTTGACTGGTACTAATAGGCCGAGGGCTTGTCCTCAGTTGCTCGCGTCCACTGTGTTGGTTCTGAAACCACGAACAGCATCCATGTGCCACACATGGGTTTTGGCTGAAACAGTTTCATAGTGTTTCGGTGGTCATAGCGTGAGGGAAACGCCCGGTTACATTCCGAACCCGGAAGCTAAGCCTCACAGCGCCGATGGTACTGCAGGGGGGACCCTGTGGGAGAGTAGGACGCCGCCGAACAAATTTTATGGGAAACCCCCGCACCATTTGGTGCGGGGGTTTTCTGCGTTCAGGGTCATTTAGGGTCGGGGATATGCGCTATGACCTCATCCTCTTCGACAACGACGGCGTCCTGGTCGACAGCGAGCCGATCTCCAATCGGCATCTCGCCGCCTATCTGACCGAGCTGGGGCACCCGACGACGTACGACGACTCCATCCGGGACTACATGGGTGCCGCCATGCACCGGGTGCACGACCTGGTGCTGGAGCGGACGGGGGAGCGGTTGCCCGCGGACTTCGACGACGTCTTCCACGCGCGGGTGTTCGCGGCCTTCGAGCGGGAGCTGCGGCCCGTGGCCGGCGTCGAAGGGGTGCTGGAGAAGCTGGCCGCCGACGGGGTGCCGTACTGCGTGGCCTCCTCCGGGAGTCATGAGCGGATTCGCGTCGGACACCGGGCGACCGGGCTCGACCGGTGGTTCGGGGACGACCGCATCTTCAGCTCGCAGGACGTCGGCCGGGGCAAGCCCGACCCCGACCTCTTCCTGTACGCCGCCGAGCGGATGGGCGTCGCCCCCGAGCGGTGCCTCGTCGTGGAGGACTCCCCGCTGGGCGTGCGGGCGGCCGTGGCGGCCGGGATGGACGTGTACGGCTTCACCGCGATGACCCCGCCGGAGAAGCTCGCCGGTGCCACGCAACTCTTCTCCACCATGGGCGAGTTGGCTGACCTGCTGGTGTGACCGCCGCCACCGGGCGGACCTGACGGATGTCATGCCGAGCTCCGGACGATCGTTTCTGTCGGTGGGACCCCCTCGAGCGCGAAGCTGAGGGCATGACGAAGAACACGGGGAACCAGGGCCAGGACCAGCGGCGCCGGCCGGGCGCGCTGGACAACTTCAAGCCGCTGCTCATCGATGTGGCGCTGCCGCTCGGCTCGTACTACGTCTTCAAGGAAGCCTTCGGGATGAGCACCTTCGCGGCGCTCGCCTGGAGCAGCGTCGCGCCCGCCCTGCGGACCGTGTGGAGTCTGGTGCGGCAGCGGTCGGCAGGCGGGCTCGCGCTGCTCATCCTGACGGTGAACGTGGCCGGGCTGGGGCTCAGTTTCGTCTCCGGGGACCCGCGGCTGATGCTCGCCAAGGACGGGGCGGTCAGCAGCACGGTCGCCATCGGCATCCTGGTCTCCGTGGCGCTCGGGCGCCCGATGATGACCGAGGGGATGAAGCCCTTCCTGGTGAAGGGGGACGCTGCCAAGGAGGCCGCCTGGCGGCGGCTGTCCGACGGGACCGCGGCCGGGTCGGCCGACTTCCGTGGCAGGGAGCGGGTGTTCTCCCTGGTGTGGGGTGTGGCGCTGCTCGTCGAGTGCGTGGCTCGGGTGGTGGGGGCGTACACCGTTCCCGTCGACACCATGGTGTGGCTGGGCGGGGTGCTGATGGCCGTGGTGATGGTGGTGACCTTCGTCGTGAGCGGTGCCTTCGGGGCCGGGCCGATGGGACGGCTGCTGAGCGCCGAGGTCGCGGCCGAGGACTGCGGGCGGACCGGGGCCGGTTGCCGGGAACTCGCGGCCGCCGCCTGACCCGTCCCCCGGCCGAAGATGAGCCCAACTCATCTTTGGCCGGATCTGTTCAGCGCACCGCCGGGGCCCTACGCTCGCCGCCATGACTGAAGTGCTGCGGCGCGGCAGGGCCTCGTTGGCGTTCGGTTTCTTCACGCAGGGTGTCGCCTTCGCCCTGCTGGTGACGCGCATCCCGGCCGTGCAGGAGCGGTACGGGGTGTCCGACGCGTTGCTACCCGTCTTCCTGGCCGCGGTGCCGGTCCTGGCCGGGGTCGGGAGCGTGGCCACCGAGCGGCTGGTGCGGCGGGTACGGCCCAGCCGGCTGCTGCGCTGGTCCCAGCCCGTGGTGCTGCTGGCGCTGCTCGGAGTCGGCGCCGGGGATCAAGTGGCCGGGTTGGCTCTGGCGTTGGGGATCTTCGGGCTGTCCGTGGGGATGCTGGACGCCTCGATGAACATGCTCGGGGTGAGCCTCCAGCGGGCGTACGGGCGCAGCATCATGCTCAGCTTCCACGCGGCCTACAGCCTCGGCGGAATCCTCGGTGCCTCGCTCGCCTGGGTGGGCGCGCACGGGGAGTTGGCGCTGTGGGTGTCGTATCTCCCGGTCGTGGTCGTGCTGTTGCCGGTCGTGCTGGTGGCGAGCCGCTGGTACGTGGACGGGGAAGGTGAGCCGGAGGAGGCGGGCGAGGCCCAGGGGGTCGCGTTCCGGCTGCTGTTGCCGCTGTGTCTGGTGATGACGTTCGCGTACATCGGGGATTCGACGGTCTCCAACTGGAGCGCGAAGTACGTGAAGGACGTGCTGGGCGGGTCGGAGCAACTGGCGACTGTTCCCTACAACGTGTACATGGTGACCACGCTGGTGGGCCGGGCCGTGGGGGACGTCGGGGTGCGGCGGTTCGGGGCCGTGGCGGTGGTGCGGCTGGGGGCGCTGGTGGCGGCCTGCGGGTTCGCGGTGGTGGCGGTGGCGCCGGGGGCCTGGGTGGGGATGCTCGGGTTCACGCTGCTGGGGATCGGGCTGTGCGTGCTGGTGCCGCAGACGTTCGCGGCGGCGGGGCGGTTGTTCCCGGGGGCTTCCGATGCGGCCGTGGCGCGGCTCAACATCTTCAACTACGTGGGTTTCCTGGTCGGTTCGCCGCTCGTGGGGGCGCTCGGGGACGCCTGGAGCTATCGGGGCGCGATGCTCGTGCCGATGGCACTCGTGCTGGTGACGACGGTGTACGCCCGGTCGTTCGCGTCCGGGGCCGACCGATACGGTGGCGGGCATGAGCGGCCGCGCACAGTTGATGTGGGACGAGGCAGTAACGGGCTATGACTTCGGCCCGGACCATCCGATGGCTCCGGTGCGGCTGGAGCTGACCCGGAAGCTGGTGGCGGCTTTCGGTCTCGACCGTGAGCTGGAGATCGTCGCGGCCAAGGCGGCGGGGGAGTCGACGCTGCGGCTGGTGCACCGGGAGGACTACATCGACGCGGTGCGGGCCGCGTCGGCCGATCCGCGCGCGGCGGACGGCTCGTACGGGCTGGGTACGGTCGATGATCCGGCGTTCGCCGGGATGCACGAGGTGTCGGCGCTGATCGCGGGGCAGTCGGTGGCGGCGGCCGAGGCGGTGTGGCGGGGGGACGCCGACCACGCGGTGAACTTCGCGGGCGGCCTGCATCACGCGATGCCGGGCGGGGCGGCCGGGTTCTGTGTGTACAACGACGCCGCGCTGGCGATCGCGCGGCTGCTGGAGCTGGGCGTGGAGCGGGTCGCCTACGTGGACGTGGACGTGCATCACGGGGACGGGGTGCAGGCGGCGTTCTGGGAGGACCCGCGGGTGCTGACGATCTCGTTGCACGAGCATCCCCGGACGCTGTTCCCGGCGACCGGGTGGCCGCAGGAGACGGGCGCCGGTGCGGGCGAGGGCGCGGCGGTGAACGTGGCGCTGCCGGCCGGTACCGGGGACGCGGGGTGGCTGCGGGCGTTCCACGCGGTGGTGCCGGAGCTGCTGGCGGAGTTCCGGCCGCAGGTGCTGGTGTCGCAGCACGGTGCCGACACGCACTTCGAGGACCCGCTGGCGCATCTCGCGGTCTCGCTGGACGCGCAGCGGGCGGTGCAGGTGGCCTGCCACGAGTTCGCGCACGCCTACGCGGACGGCAAGTGGCTGGCGCTGGGCGGCGGCGGGTACGCGGTGGTGGACGTGGTGCCGAGGTCGTGGACGCATCTGGTGGGGATCGCGGCCGGGCGGGAGATCGCGCCGGAGACGGTGATCCCCGAGGGCTGGCGGCAGGAAGTGTACGCGCGGACCAGGCAGTTGGGGCCGCAGCGGATGACGGACGGGCGGTGGCCGGTGGGGTACGCGGCCTGGGAGTCGGGGTACGACCCGGCCGACCGGCTGGACCAGGCGGTGCTGGCCACCCGGCGCTCGGCGTTCCCGCTGCGGGGCCTGCTGGCCTGAGCGGGCGGCCGGTAAGCGCTACGCCAACCGTGCGGTCTTTGCCCGTTCCGCTTCCGGGCGGGCGAGGGATGGGCCACGATCGCAGCCGTGTCGGACACCGGTGCCCTGCGCTCGCACCTGCTGGCGGCCCGTCTCGCCGGGGAGGTCGCCACCACGCGGGAGGACAGCCTCCGCAACTACCGGCTGTTCGCCGCGCGTGACCCCCGCGCGCTGATCGGGATCGATCCCGAGCGGTCCTGGGGACAGCGTGAACTGCTCGATCTGATGGCGGACCGGTGCGGTGTCTCGGCCGATCCGTCGCATACTTCGGGCCGGGACGTGATCGACCCGGAGCGGACCCTCGCCGCGCTGGACGCGTTCGCGGGGGTGATCGCCGGCGCGGCCCGGCGGGGGGTGCCGGTGCTGTTCGGTACCGGGCATCCGCGGCAGCTCCTCGGTTTCTACGCCGCGCTCGCGGACGCGGTGTCGGCGGCGGGATGTGAGGTTCTCACCCCGGCGCAGGGTCGTTGTGTCGACATATTGACCCGGTTCGGTCTACGCACGCACCACCTCGACTACGTACGAGGGGTTGCCCTGGTGCGGGAACCGGCGAGCGGGCGCCGGGGTGGTGAGCCGGGTGCGCACAGCCATTCCCCGCTCCCGGTTCGGCTCGCGCTGGCTGCCGCCGCGGAGTCCGGCGGGCCCTTGCCCGGGCTGGTGGTCGGGGATCACGGCTGGGTCTGCGGCGCAGGTCAGTTGGGGTTCGAGGCGATCGGTCTGGCCGACTCCGACGACCCGGCGCCCTTCGTCGGCCAGGCCGAGGGGACGGTGTCCGTCGTCGTTCCGCTTGATGACGCCGTGCGGTCTGGTCACTACCGCCCGCTCACCCGCTACGTACTCAAACGAGCGTGTCTGTCACAGTAGGACGCCGATGGGGACACCTCTTCCCCATTCGCATCACCCGCCCCTAGTCTGGGGAGTGAGCACGCAACGACGAAGAGTCACCGGAAGGGGAAGCCGGTGGCCGTCGAGTGCGGAAGGTTCAGGTGTGTCATGGCTGCTGGCGAAAGGCCTCTGAACGAGGTTCAGTTCCTTACCGTGGCGGAAGTCGCCTCGGTGATGCGAGTCTCGAAGATGACCGTGTACCGGCTGGTGCACAGCGGTCATCTGCCCGCGATCCGGGTGGGGCGGTCCTTCCGCGTCCCCGAGCAAGCGGTCCACGAGTATCTGCGCGAGAGCTACGTGGGGGTGGAAACGGCCTGACGGCGGTCCGGAAGATCCCGGAACAACCCCTCGATTACGACCACGGCGCTCGGGCGGGTAGGCTGACCCCTCGTAGGTCGTATGGGCCCATGGCGCCCAGCAACCGAGTCATGAGAAGTGAGCGAGGGTAGTCGTGGGCTCTGTTATCAAGAAGCGGCGCAAGCGGATGGCCAAGAAGAAGCACCGCAAGCTGCTGAAGCGCACGCGCGTTCAGCGCCGCAACAAGAAGTAAGCGGCACCGCGCGAAGACGCGTCACCGGTGGCCTCCCGTCCGATCAGGGCGGGGGGCCATCGGCATGTCCGGACCCGGGCCGGGCCGGCCGGTGTCTTCCGACCGGGCAGTTTCCGCCACTTCGGGCCTCGGCGGGACACCTCCCCGTGACCCCGACCCGATAGGTTGGCCGCACACGGGGAACGCGGACGAGGACGCGGTCCTGGTGCGCGCTCGCGCGAGGTCGGAAGGAAGGCGCTGGTCTTGGGAAAGGTCGTGCTCGTCACCGGAGTCGCCCGGCAGCTCGGCGGCCGGTTCGTGCGGCGCGTCCAGCGGGACCCGGAGGTGGACCGGGTGATCGCCGTGGACGCCGTACCGCCCGCGCACGACCTGGGGGGCGCGGAGTTCATCCAGGCCGACATCCGCCAGCCGACCGTCGCCCGTGTGCTCGCCGAGACCGGCGCCGACACGGTCGTCCACATGGACGTGACCGGCACCGCCCTCGGCGGCGGCAGCCGGGCCACGGTCAAGGAGACCAACGTCATCGGCACCATGCAGTTGCTCGGCGCGTGCCAGAAGTCGCCGACGGTCAAACGGCTGGTGGTGAAGTCCAGCACCAACGTCTACGGCTCCGCCCCGCGCGATCCGGCCGTCTTCACCGAGACCACCCCCGCCAAGTCGCTGCCCAGCGGCGGCTTCGCCAAGGACGCCGTCGAGGTCGAGGGGTACGTGCGCGGGTTCGCCCGGCGCCGCCCGGACGTCGCCGTGTGCGTGCTGCGGTTCGCCAACATCCTCGGCCCCACCGCGGACACCCCGCTCGCCTCCTACTTCGCGCTGCCCGTGCTGCCGACCGTGTTCGGCTACGACCCCCGGCTGCAGTTCGTGCACGAGGACGATGTGATCGAGGTGCTGCGGATCGCCTCGCACGAGCCGCGCCGGGGCACGCTCAACAGCGGCACCTTCAACATCGCCGGGGACGGTGTGCTGCTGCTCTCGCAGGCCTCGCGCCGGCTCGGCCGGCCCACCGTGCCGCTGCTGCTGCCCGCGGTCACCTGGGCCGGGTCGCTGGTGCGTACCCTCGGTATGACGGACTTCTCACCCGAGCAGATCCGGCTGCTCACCCATGGCCGGGTGGTCGACACCGGCCAGATGCGCGAGACCCTCGGGTTCGTGCCCACGTACACGACGGCTCAGACGTTCGCGGACTTCGCGCGCGGCCAGGGTCCGGGGCTGCTGCCGCCCGGGACCCTCGCGGAGGCCGTCGACCGGGTCGCCGCGCTGACCGCTGGGGGCGGCGCCCACATCCCGCAGCCCGGCGCCAATTGAGGAGCGCAGCAACCATGGCGGACGCCAAGGTCATTCCGTTCGACGACGACCGCTCCCGCGGGAGCGCGGGGCAGCGGCCGCAGCGCCGCCGGAGCACGGGTGACCGGCCCGGCGCGGTCCAGCCGCTGCCCATCAGAGGCGGGGCCCGCGACGACGAGCCGGTGACCGGGGAGGAGCCCGCGGCGGGCGACGCCCTGGAGCAGCGCGTCGCCCGCGGCCTCGCCTTCCTGCGCCGCAGGCTCACCGGGGACTACGACGTCGACGACTTCGGGTACGACGAGGAGCTGACCGACCAGGTCCTGATGTCCCTGCTGCGCCCGGTGTACGAGAAGTACTTCCGGGTCGAGGTGAAGGGCATCGAGAACATCCCGGCGGAGGGCGGCGCGCTGATCGTCGCCAACCACTCCGGGACGCTGCCGCTGGACGGGCTGATGATGCAGGTCGCCGTGCACGACCGGCATCCGGCCGGCCGGCATCTGCGGCTGCTCGCGGCCGACCTCGTCTTCGTGCTGCCGGTGGTGAACGAGCTGGCCCGCAAGCTGGGTCACACCCTCGCCTGCACCGAGGACGCCGAACGGCTGCTCGGCCAGGGCGAGCTGGTCGGGGTGATGCCGGAGGGGTTCAAGGGGATCGGCAAGCCGTTCGGGGAGCGGTACAAGCTCCAGCGGTTCGGCCGGGGCGGGTTCGTCTCCACCGCGCTCAGGCAGGGGGCGCCGATCATCCCGTGCTCGATCGTGGGCGCCGAGGAGATCTATCCGATGATCGGCAACTCCAAGACGCTCGCGCGGCTGCTGGGCTTCCCGTACTTCCCGCTGACGCCGACCTTCCCCTGGCTCGGCCCGCTCGGCGCGATCCCGCTGCCGACGAAGTGGACCATCCAGTTCGGCGAGCCGATCCCGACGGACGGCTATCCGCCGGAGGCGGCCGAGGACCCGATGCTGATGTTCAACCTGACCGACCAGGTCCGCGAACAGATCCAGCACACGCTGTACAAGCTGCTGGTGCAGCGGCGTTCGGTGTTCTTCTGAGCCAGCGCGTACGACGACGGGGCGCCCCTGCTCGGAGAGGGGCGCCCCGTCGTTCTTGTCGTACGGGCTACTCGGCGTCCTTGCTGTCGATGCCCAGGCCGGGCAGCAGGCCCGGCAGGAGCGGCGGCAGGGTGACGTCCGGCTTGCCCGGCGGGGTGGACGACTTGCCCGCGGAGGGTGAACCGCCCTCGGAGCCGGTCTTCGGCGGGTCGAGCAGGCCGCCCGTGCTGCCGCCGAGCAGTCCGTCACCGCTGTCACCGGTGGCCGAGCCGCTGGGGGTGCCGGGGCTGCTGTCCTTCTTGGCCGACGGGGTGCCACCGGTGCTCGGGGAGCCGGACCGGTGGCTGCGGGCGGAGCCGGTCGGGGCCACGCCGGGACGCTCGCCGCTGTGGCCGTCGTCGCCCTTGGTGGCGGGCGGCTTCGGCAGCAGCGACTCCAGCGGGGCGACCTCTTCGTCTATGGCGTCGAAGACCGAGGAGACCTCGTCCTTCACATCGCCGAGCTGGAGCGGGAGGCGGTCGCTCAGTGTGCTCCACACCTCGCGGTGCGAGCGGGAGAAGGCGGAGAGGGCCTGGATCGGGCCGAGGGAGCCGGGGTCCGCCTCGTAGGCAGCGTGGAGCAGGCGGTGGCCCTCGGTGACGTCGTTGCGCATGCCGGAGAGGGTGCGGCGGATCTCGCCGATGGACTCGTGGTCCAACTGGCCGCTCCGGTCGCGCTCCATCAGCCTGCGGGCCTCGTTGAGGCGGGTGGAGGCGTGGTCCAGATACGCCTGGCCGCGCTCGCCGTCGCCCTCGCTGAGGTAGTTGAGCTGGAAGTCCTCGATGCCGCGCTTGAGTCCGTACAGCGAATCGCCGGGCAGGGCCTCGGAGCTGGCGGCGGCCACTCCGCCGAAGGCACTGGCGGCCACGCCCACGCTGAGCCCGCCCGCGGTCAGTCCCTTGGCCAGCCGGGACCTCGGGCGCAGCTTGCTCAGCGGGCTCGCCCGGTGCGCGCCCCGGCCGGGGGAGCGCTGTTCGGGCACCGATGCAGCGGCCGCGCCGCCCAGGGTGCCCTCCTGGAGCATGGCCTCCATCGCGGCCACCAGTTGGGCCCGCTGGACGACCTTGACCTCCGGGTCGAGCTGCGGCTTGGGCAGCTCGGCGAGGCCGTCGGCCAGGGCCAGCAGCTCACCCTGCTCGGATCTGCCCTCGGTGGGCGGTGGTCCCGCCGGGTGCGCGTGCTCGGCCGCCGTGTCCCGGTCGGACTGCTCCTCCAGGGCCTGGGCGAAGGCGTTCGCCCGCCGGTGCGCCGATACGTTCGCAATCACTGGCGGCACCTCCTCTCGTCATGACGGTCGACTCCCCAGGGGGTCTCCTGAGGGTTGCACGCCCATGGCCACATCCACCCGATCGAGGGATCAAGATGGGCCAGGACGTGACCACAGGGAGCCTGTATCCCGCACAACGAGTGGCTCGGCACTTGGGTTACGGACGGCGGCCCGCCGGATCGCAAAACCAACTCACTTTCACCAAGCGTGAGTTGGTCATCGCTCTGCGTCGCGGGGCGGCGGCCCTCAGCGGGCGTCCTCGGGCAGGAGCCGGGCGAGGGTGCGCACGGCCCGGTACTGGAGGGTCTTGATGGCGCCCTCGTTCTTGCCCATCACCCGCGCGGTCTCGGCGACCGACAGTCCCTGGAGGAAGCGGAGCGTCACGCACTCCTGCTGCTGGGGGTTGAGCCGGCGCACCGCGTCGAGCAGTGCGGCGTTGGAGAGCGACTCCAGTACGGAGTCCTCGGGGGAGCGCGCGACCTCGTTGGCGTCGAGCATCTCCCCGGTGGTGACCTCCAGCCGGAAGCGGCTGGACTTGAAGTGGTCGGCGACGAGGTTGCGGGCGATCGTCACCAGCCAGGCGCCGAAGTCGCGGCCCTGCCAGGTGAAGGTGCCGATCCGGCGCAGGGCGCGCAGGAAGGTCTCGCTCGTCAGGTCCTCGGCGGTGGCCTTGCCGCCCACCCGGTAGTAGATGTACCGGTACACGGTGTCGCTGTACTGGTCGTAGAGGCGTCCGAAGGCGTCCGCCTCTCCTGCCTGGGCGCGTTCGACCAGGTCCATCATGCGGGCGCTGTCACTGTCCGCCGCCGGCCGTCGGGCGGCGGGCGCGCCCGTGGAACGGGCTCGTCTGCCGACCGCGGCGCTGCGTTCGGCCAGTGCGTAGCACGGACCGAGGGGCGCGGCGCCGGCGAAGGCGGGGACGGTGTGCGCGGTGGGGACAAGGCCGCGCAGCGTGTCTTTGACCGTTGCGACAGTTGCGCGCAGCGTAGCCAGGCCCGAGGCGTCAACCCCGACGTGTGGGTACACGGGACTCCCAGAGGCAGAGCTTCCATCACGTGCAGTACGGGCCCTTTCACCCGTCGTAGCGACGGAGGGGTACCGGTTTGCGTCTGAGGAGAATAACGCTTCGTGTAGACCCTGCTACACCCAGTTGCTCAAATCGTCGATTAGGTCGCCTGTGTTAGCGATTGACGACAGTTCAACTTGCCGAATGTGACCGGTTGTTGATCGAAACTGGGCTGATTTCTGTGAAAGCTGAGGCGTGTTCGAAGTCGAGATGCATAATTCGGGCGCGCGGGAGCCGTGCGGGGAGCCCGTGACCTTGCGGGGAGCCCGTGACCTCAGCGGCGGCGACGACTCAGAGCGATCGCCGCGGCCGTACCCCCGGCCACCGCGCCGACCCCGGCGGCCGCGGGGATGCCGACCTTCGCGGCCTTGCGGCCGGTGCGGTAATCGCGCAGCCGCCAGTCCTTCTCGCGGGCGTGCCGGCGCAGTTTGGCGTCCGGGTTGATCGCGTAGGGGTGGCCGACCAGGGAGAGCATCGGGATGTCGTTGTGGCTGTCGCTGTACGCGGCGCAGCGGGAGAGGTCCAGCCCCTCCGCGGCGGCCAGTGCCCGTACCGCCTCCGCCTTGGCCGGGCCGTGCAGCGGCTCGCCGACCAGCCGGCCGGTGTAGACGCCGTCGACCGACTCCGCGACCGTGCCCAGCGCGCCGGTGAGGCCGAGGCGGCGGGCGATGACCTGGGCGATCTCCACCGGGGCCGCCGTCACCAGCCACACCTTCTGGCCCGCGTCCAGGTGGGCCTGGGCGAGCGCGCGGGTGCCGGGCCAGATGCGGTCGGCCATGTACTCGTCGTAGATCTCCTCGCCGATCGTCTCCAGCTCGGCCACGCGGTGGCCCTTGACGATGGAGAGCGCCGAGTCGCGGGCGTCCTGCATGTGCTCGGGGTCCTCGACCCCGGCCAGCCGGAACCACGCCTGCTGCCAGGCGAACTTGGCGAGGTCGCGGGTCTCGAAGAACTTCCGCTTGTACAGACCGCGCCCGAAGTGGAACAGTGCGGCGCCCTGCATCACGGTGTTGTCGAGATCGAAGAAGGCGGCGGCCCGGTCGTCGCCGAGCACGGGGAACTCCGGTTCCCGCCCGGCGCCCTCGGGTTCCGGGTGTTCCTGCGAGGACTTGCGGGCGGCCTCCGCAGAAGCCTCGCCTGCCAACACGCTCCGCGCCGTGGCGGAGCGCCTACGGGGGGTGAGCCATCCAAGAGCGGCCATGGCGTGAGCATAGCCAGTCCGTTCGGTGGTTCCGGAGCCGAGAGGTTCGGAGGATGTGAACTCTCGGCGGCCGTGTCGCCACGGGTAAGGGGAGAGGCGTGGTGGCGGGGCGGGAGAATGGCCCGCATGAGTCCCCTCTTCCGGCGCAAGGCCGCCCCCCAGGAGCGGCAGGTCACCCTGATCCGCAAGCCCGGCTGCCATCTGTGCGACGACGCGCAGGCGGTGATCGAGAAGGTCTGCGGCGAACTCGGCGTGCCGTGGGAGGGCAAGGACATCACCGAGGACCGCGAGCTCCACGACCGGTACTGGGAGCAGATCCCGGTCGTCCTGGTCGACGGCGAGCAGCACACCTTCTGGCGGGTGGACGAGGGGCGGCTGCGCCGCGCGCTCATCGGCGGATGAGGGGTACGAAAGGGGCCTCAGGGGCGGGATTCGCGGGGAGTGTGTAGCTTTGCCCCCAGGTAGGGCCCCGCAACGGGCATGCGTGACCCCGGTCACGTTGGCCGGGCAAATCGGACACCATCTTTGTGCACACGTTCACAAAGACATAGCCTTCTTGTCGACGGGGCGGTCCGGGGAAGCATGACCGCTCGCAGCCCCGCTCTACCCGCAGGAGCACCGTGGCAACTGGCCGAACTCACCGACCGGCGACCCGCAGCCGAGGGATTCCCGAGGCCACCGTCGCCCGGCTTCCGCTGTACCTCCGAGCCCTGACGGCCCTGTCGGAGCGCTCGGTCCCCACGGTCTCCTCCGAGGAACTGGCCGCGGCGGCGGGAGTCAACTCCGCCAAGCTGCGCAAGGACTTCTCCTACCTGGGCTCCTACGGCACCCGCGGTGTCGGGTACGACGTGGAGTACCTCGTCTACCAGATCTCCCGCGAGCTGGGCCTCACCCAGGACTGGCCCGTCGTCATCGTCGGTATCGGAAACCTCGGCGCGGCCCTCGCCAACTACGGCGGCTTCGCCTCGCGCGGGTTCCGGGTCGCGGCGCTGATAGACGCCGATCCCGCGATGGCCGGCAAGCCGGTCGCGGGCATCCCGGTGCGGCACACCGACGAGCTCGAGAAGATCATCGAGGACAACGGGGTCTCCATCGGCGTCATCGCCACCCCCGCCGGTGCCGCCCAGCAGGTCTGCGACCGGCTCGTGGCCGCCGGGGTGACCTCCATCCTGAACTTCGCGCCGACCGTGCTGTCCGTCCCGGACGGCGTCGACGTGCGCAAGGTCGACCTCTCCATCGAGCTGCAGATCCTCGCCTTCCACGAGCAGCGCAAGGCCGGTGAGGAGACCGCCTCCGGCGACGGCGCCGTACCCGCGGCCGCCCCCGCCCGCACGGGCGCCGCCGACCAGGGACCCGACGGGGACGTGCCCGCCGTGATGCCGGCATGAGCCTCCTCGTCGTAGGGCTGAGCCACCGCAGTGCCCCCGTGAGCGTGCTGGAGCGGGCCGCGCTGAGCGCGGACGCCCAGGTCAAGCTGCTCCAGGACACCGTGGCCGCCGACCCGGCCACCGAGGCGGCGGTGCTCGCCACCTGCAACCGCATCGAGCTGTACGCCGACGTCGACAAGTTCCACGCCGGTGTCGCCGAGCTGTCCACGCTGCTCGCCCAGCACAGCGGGGTGGGCCTGGAGGAACTGACGCCGTTCCTCTACGTCCACTACGAGGACCGGGCCGTCCACCACCTGTTCTCGGTGGCCTGCGGGCTGGACTCCATGGTCGTCGGCGAGGGCCAGATCCTCGGCCAGATCAAGGACGCCCTCGCCCGCGCCCAGGAGCTGCACACCGCCGGACGGCTGCTGAACGATCTCTTCCAGCAGGCCCTCAGGGTCGGCAAGCGCGCCCACTCCGAGACCGGCATCGACCGTGCCGGGCAGTCCCTGGTCACCTTCGGCCTGGAGCAGCTCGCCGCGGGTGCGGACGTGCCGGGCTGGGCCAAGGGCCGTACCGCGCTGGTGATCGGCGCCGGGTCGATGTCCTCGCTGGCCGCCGCCACGCTGGCGCGGGCCGGGGTCACCGAGATCGTCGTCGCCAACCGCACCTTCGAGCGCGCCGAGCGGCTCGCGCAGATCCTCACCGAGGCCGAGGGCGGCACGACCACCGCCCGGGCGGTCCGGATGGACGCCGTGGCGGCGGAACTTACACGTGCCGACGTCGTCGTCTCCTGTACCGGTGCGACCGGGCTCGTGCTGACGGCCGACGCCGTCGCCGAGGCCGTCGCGGGCCGTACCGGCGAGAAGGCTGCCGACCTGGCGGACAGTGCCGCGGCTCCGGCCGCGCTGCCCCCGACCAGCGTCGGAACCGACGAGAACTGCCCGCTGGACCTGGCCGCCGTACAGGGCACGCCCGGCTTCTCCGTGCACGGCGAGGCCGCCGTCGCCGGGATGGACGCCGCGACCCTGGAGCAGCACGCCGCCTGGGTCGGTGAGGGCACCTCCCTGCTGGAGCAGGGCCGCGAGCACGACGCGGGCCGCTCCGGCCCCGAGGCCGACACCGAGCTGATCGCCGCGCTCGCGCAGGCCGTCGCCACCGCCGGACGCGTCCCCGAGTACCGCAGGCCCGAACCGGTCGCCGAGATCCCGCGCCCGGCCCCGGCCGTCTTCCTCCTCGACCTCGCCATGCCCCGCGACATCGACGCGGCCGTGCACCGGCTGGCCGGGGTGCGCCTGGTGGACATCGAGTCGCTGGCCGACGCCTCCGCCGACGCCCCGATGGCGTCCGACGTGGACCAGGTTCGGCGTATCGTCTCCGACGAGGTCGCGGCGTTCGGCGCGGCACTGCGCGCGGCGCACATCACGCCCACCGTGGTCGCGCTGCGCACCATGGCCGCCGATGTCGTCGCCGCCGAGATCGCGCGGCTCGACGGGCGCCTGCCCGGCCTGGACGACCGCCAGCGCGGCGAGATCCGGCAGACCGTGCACCGTGTCGTGGACAAGCTCCTGCACGCGCCGACCGTACGGGTCAAGCAGCTCGCGGCCGAGCCCGGAGGCACCGGGTACGCGGACGCGCTGCGGACCCTGTTCGACCTCGACCCGGAGACGGTCGCCGCCGTCTCGCGGGCCGTGGACAACACAGACGAGAAGGACCGACCGGCATGACTGAGAAGGCACTGCGACTGGGGACCAGGCGGAGCAAGCTCGCCATGGCCCAGTCCGGGCAGGTGGCGGACGCCGTGAGCCGGGTGACCGGCCGGCCCGTCGAGCTGGTCGAGATCACCACGTACGGCGACGTCTCCCGCGAGGCGCTGGCGCAGATCGGCGGCACCGGGGTGTTCGTCACGGCGCTGCGGGACGCGCTGGTGCGGGGCGAGGTGGACTTCGCGGTTCATTCGCTCAAGGACCTGCCGACCACGCAGCCCGAGGAACTGGCGCTCGCCGCCGTACCGGTGCGCGAGGACCCGCGGGACGTGATCGTCGCCCGCGACGCCCTGAAGTTCACCGACCTCCCGCGCGGCGCGCGCATCGGCACCGGTTCGCCGCGCCGCATGGCCCAGCTCAACGCGTACGCGCGGACCCACGGGCTGGACATCGAGACGGTGGCGATCCGCGGCAACGTGGACACCCGCATCGGGTACGTCCACGAGGGACGGCTCGACGCCGTCGTGCTCGCGGCCGCCGGACTCAACCGGATCGGCCGGATCGACGAGGTGACCGACTTCCTGTCGGTCGACACGGTCCTGCCCGCCCCCGGCCAGGGGGCCCTGGCGATCGAGTGCGCCGCCTTCGACGCGGACCTCGTCGCCGCCCTCGGCGAACTCGACGACCCGCACACGCGGGCCGCCGTCACCGCCGAGCGGTCACTGCTCGCCGCGCTGGAAGCCGGCTGCAGCGCCCCTGTGGGTGCGCTGGCCGACCTTCTGGTCGACGGGCCTGTTGTCAAGGAAATGCGCCTGCGTGGCGTCGTCGGCACGACCGACGGCTCGCGCACGGTGCAGCAGTCCACCACCGGTTCCGTGCCCCTGACGCACGACGGGGCGATGGCACTCGGGCGCGAACTCGCCGCCGAGATGCTCGCCCAGGGCGCGGCCGGTCTGATGGGGGAGCGAGCACATTGAGCCCCACCGCCTTTCCCGCCGGTCCCGAACACGGGCACGTCACCTTCCTGGGTGCCGGACCCGGAGATCCGGGACTGCTGACTCTGCGCGCCGTGGAGGCGCTGTCCCACGCGGACGTCCTGGTCGCCGAGCACGAGGTGCTCGACGTGATCCGGCCGCACGCACGGCAGGGCGTCTCCGTCGTGCCGACGGCGGCGGTCTCCTCCCCGGACGCGCTTCCGGGCGCACCGCAGCTCACGGTCGTTGACGGTGCGTCAACTCCCGCTGTGGCCCCGGCCGCTGCCCAGGATGCGGCTCATCTTGTCATGGAGGCCGCACGGGGCGGCAGGCGGGTGGTCCGTGCGGTCGCCGGTGATCCGGGACTGGACACGGACGCCGCCGACGAGATGCTGGCCTGCGCCGCGGCCGGGGTGCCCTTCGAGGTCGTCCCCGGTGTGGCGGCCGCGACCGGTGTGCCCGCGTACGCCGGTGTGCCGCTCCGGGACGCGCGGGGCGCGGACGTGCGTTTCGTGGACGCGCGTACCGCCTCCGACCGCTGCTGGACGGAGGTGGGCGCCTCGGACGGCACGGTGGTCGTCTCCACCTCGCTGGACTCCGTCGCGGCGGCCGCCGCCGAGCTGGTGTCCGCGGGCCGCAAGCCCGACACCCCGCTGACGGTGACGATCGCCGGTACGACGACCCGCCAGCGCACCTGGACGGCGACGCTGGGCACGATCGCGCAGACGCTGAAGCAGGCCAAGGTGCTGCCGTCCCCGGACGGCGGCCGCCCGGTCATAGCCGTGGTCGGTGAGCGGTCCGCCGCCGCCCGCCGCGACCAGCTCTCGTGGTTCGAGTCCAAGCCGCTGTTCGGCTGGAAGGTGCTCGTGCCGCGCACCAAGGAGCAGGCCGCCTCGCTCTCCGACCAGCTCCGCTCCTACGGCGCGGTGCCGCACGAGGTCCCGACGATCGCCGTCGAGCCGCCGCGCACCCCGCAGCAGATGGAGCGCGCGGTCAAGGGCCTGGTCACCGGCCGCTACGAGTGGATCGCCTTCACCTCGGTCAACGCGGTCAAGGCGGTGCGCGAGAAGTTCGAGGAGTACGGGCTCGACGCGCGTGCCTTCGCGGGCATCAAGGTGGCCGCGGTGGGCGAGCAGACCGCGAACGCTCTGATCGCCTTCGGTGTGAAGCCGGACCTGGTGCCGAGCGGTGAGCAGTCGGCCGCGGGTCTGCTGGAGGACTGGCCGCCCTACGACCCGGTCTTCGACCCGATCGACCGTGTCTTCCTGCCGCGTGCCGACATCGCCACCGAGACGCTGGTGGCCGGCCTGATCGAGCTGGGCTGGGAGGTGGACGACGTCACCGCGTACCGCACGGTCCGCGCCTCGCCGCCCCCGGCGGACACCCGTGAGGCGATCAAGGGCGGTGGCTTCGACGCCGTGCTCTTCACCTCGTCCTCCACGGTCCGTAACCTGGTCGGTATCGCGGGCAAGCCGCACAACGTGACGGTCATCGCCTGCATCGGCCCCGCCACGGCCAAGACGGCCGAGGAGCACGGGCTGCGCGTGGACGTGATGGCTCCGGAGCCGTCCGTGCACAAGCTGGCGGAGGCCCTGGCCGCGTTCGGCATGAAGCGGCGCGCGTCCGCGGTGGAGGCGGGCGACCCGGTGACCCGGCCGAGCGAGCGGCGGCCGGGGGCGCGCAGGCGTCGTACGACGACCTGAGGTCTGCCGAGGTGTGTGTGAGCGGGGTGTCCCTTCCGGGGGCACCCCGCTTCTCGTCCCCGGGGGCTTCACCGGCGTCCGGGATCACGTGTTCCGGTGGGATGAGGACCGGGGCCGCGGGACGTAAAAGAACCAAAGAACCGGGTGAAAGAACCTGCCTACCGGCCAAACCCCGAGTCGATCACTCGGCCGGGTGAAAAGGCGTGAACCGGCTGGCGCGGCGCAGCCGTTGGGGTGCACTCTCACACCGAGGCGTTGACGCGCCTCGACAACCCCACACATGCATCGGCCCCCGCCGGGACGGCAATCCCAGTGCGAGGGCCTGACCAACGAGGAAGAAAGACCCTTCCCCATGGCTGAGATGAAGCCTAACCCCGTCCCGCGCCGGATTCACGAGGTTCGCCGCACGGACACCCCGTCCGGTGTCACTCACGTACGGGCCCAGCAGCCGGACCGGTTCACGGTCGTCGGCAACCACCTCCTCCAGCACCCCGTGCTGTCGCTGACCGCCATCGGGCTGGCCGCGCACATCCTGTCGCTGCCCGAGGGCGCCCCCGTCGACATCCGCAGCCTCGCCGAGCGGTTCCCCGAGGGGCGGGACCGGATCGCCTTCGCCCTGCGGGAGCTGGAGACGCACGGGTATCTGCGCAGGGTGCGGGAGCGTACGGAGTCCGGGCGCATCGTCACCCGTACCTACGCACACCACCTCCCGCACCGGGTGCCCGCCGTGCCCGGCACCGGAGCGGCGCCGCGAGCCCGCAGGCCGGTGCCCCGGCCCTCACGCAACGCCCAGGCCGCGCCGCAGGAGGACGACCGGGGCGAGAACTGGGCTGAACCGGCGCCCCCGGCACCGCGGGTGTCCGAGGCACCCGCCGCCCCGGCGCGGGCGGACCAGCCCGACCCACCCGCCGACGACACCGCACCCCACCCCCGCGACGACCGGGCCGTCACGCTGCTCGCGGGCCTGCGCCGCACCGACGCCCGGCTCACGCTGTCCCGCCGGGACGTGCACCGGCTCGCGCCCGCCGTCACCGCCTGGTTCGACGTCGGCGCGGGCGCCTCCACCGTGATCCACACGCTGACGGCGGGCCTGCCCGCGGTCCTGGAGAGCCCGGCGGCGCTGATCTCCTACCGCCTGCGGAACCAGCTCCCGCCACCCCTGCCCGCGCCCACCGCGCCGCCCGCCCCGTCCGCCAGGGCCGCCCATCCCATGCGGAACTGCGACGGCTGCGACCGGGGATTCCGGGCGGCCGAGCCGGGGCGGTGCAGGGACTGCCGGTCCGCTCCCGCGCAGGTGTACGCGGCCTGACGCCGACCCAGCGGGCCGACTGCGCGTCGGTAAAGGCACGGGATGAGCGGGCGTAGCGTAGAAGGCATGTCGAAGTACGGTTCCTTTCCCGGTACGCGTCCGCGGCGGTTGCGGACCTCGCCCGTCATGCGGCGGATGGTCGCGGAGACGCGGCTGCATCCGGCCGACTTCATCCTTCCGGCGTTCGTCCGGGAGGGCGTGAGCGAGCCGGTGCCGGTCGCCGCGATGCCCGGTGTCGTGCAGCACACCCGCGACAGCCTGAAGAAGGCCGCGCTGGAGGCCGTCGAGGCGGGCGTCTCGGGGATCATGCTGTTCGGGGTGCCGGAGGAGTCGAAGAAGGACGGGCTCGGCACGCCGGGCACCGACCCGGACGGCATCCTCCAGGTCGCCCTGCGCGATGTGCGCGCCGAGGTCGGCGACGACCTGCTGATCATGTCCGACCTGTGCCTGGACGAGTTCACCGACCACGGGCACTGCGGTGTGCTGGACGCCGAGGGCCGCGTCGACAACGACGCCACCCTGGAGCGGTACGCCGAGATGGCCCAGGTCCAGGCCGACGCGGGCGCCCATGTGGTGGGCCCGAGCGGCATGATGGACGGCCAGATCGGTGTCGTCCGGGACGCGCTGGACCAGATCGGCCGCGAGGACGTGGCGATCCTCGCGTACACCGTGAAGTACTCCTCCGCCTTCTACGGCCCCTTCCGCGAGGCCGTCGGCTCCTCGCTGCAGGGTGACCGCAAGACGTACCAGCAGGACCCGGCCAACCTCCGCGAGTCCCTGCGGGAACTGGAGCTGGACCTCGCCGAGGGTGCGGACATGGTCATGGTGAAGCCGGCCGGGCCCTACCTGGACATCCTGGCGCGTGTCTCCGACGCGGTGGACGTGCCCGTGGCCGCCTACCAGATCTCCGGTGAGTACTCGATGATCGAGGCCGCCGCCGAGAAGGGCTGGATCGACCGCGACCGGGCCATCCTGGAGTCCCTGACGGGGATCAAGCGGGCCGGGGCGCGGAACATCCTCACGTACTGGGCGACCGAGGTGGCGCAGAAGCTGCGCTGAGGGGCGTCGGCGCCGCATGACGACGGGGCCGGTACCGCGGTGATCACCGCGGTACCGGCCCCGTTCCGTGGGCCCTCGGCTCAGCGCTTGATGTTGATGACGACGGTCTTGGTCTTCTCGTGGTTCTGGGCGTAGTCCACCGAACGGAACTTCAGCACGTGCTTGCCCTTGCCGTGCACCGTGATCTCCGACCTGTACTTCTTCCACCCGGCGCCGTCGAGCTTGTACTCGGTCCTGGCCACGCCGGACACGCGGTCCTTGGCGGTCAGGGTGACGCACACGTCCGAGTGGTGGTCGCCGTGCTTGTCGGGGCGCGGGGCGACATGGGCCTTGGTGACCGGCGGCTTGGTGTCCAGCGGGAGGTTCAGCGCGGCGTCGCTCGGGGTCAGCTCGTCCTCCCGGGTCGGGGGCGGCACATCGCCCGAGGCGCTGGTGCGGCCGACGGAGCCGACGCGCAGCAGCAGGTTGGCCCAGTCGTCGAAGCCGGTGAGCGTCGTGCGCTGTCCGTCGTTGTTGACGTCGAAGGTGACCGGCGTCTCCTCGATCAGGCCGTTGCAGTTCCAGTCGACCTGGCCCTGTGAGGCGGCCACGTCGACGAAGGAGCCGCCGTTGCTGCCCGGGCACCAGTGCCGGATGTCGTAGTTCCCGCTGCTGGCGGGGTACGACCGCTCGTTCAGGCTGTTCTCGTTCAGCGAGGTGTTCTGGCGGGAGAGGTCCGTGTTCCCGGTGCTGGTCCCGGTCGTCAGACCGAACTGGTACAGGTAGTTCATCACGCTGAAGTACTGCGGCTTGTTGTTGACGTTCTGGTCGCCGCCGTGCTCCAGGTTGAGGTTGTGGCCCAGCTCGTGCATGAACGTGCCGGCCTGCTCGGCGACCGTCCCCACCTGGCCCGTGAAGCTGCCCAGGCTGACGATGAGGTCACTGCCCGGGGTGGGGGCGATGCCGCTGGAGGGGGTGCCGGCCTGGAGGTTGTGGGCCGAGATGGCGTAGTGGAAGATCGGCGCCCGGCCGGTGCTGGTGAAGCCGCCGGTGTCGTTCTTGATCGTGTTGAAGGCGTTCCACTGGTACATGCCGTTGACCGCGGTGCCCAGGTTGGTCTGCTCCGTGAGCGGCCGGGCCTTGCTCAGGGTGCCCCACGTCGCGTTGGTAGCGAAGTTCATGATGCTGTTCGGCCCGGCGTCCACGTGCAGATTGATGCCGGTGGTCGGCGAGTGCCGTGAGTAGGGCGAGTTCGCGAAGGCGTCGACCACCTGCTTGATGGCCGCGGGGGCGAGCGCGTGGCTGTGGTTGTCGTTCGCCATCCAGTCGAGCTGGACGAAGACGTCCGGCTTGTTGACCGTGGCCCCCATCGCGGGCAGGTTGACGAACTGCAGACCCGGCGCGGGCGCGGTGTGGGCGCTGCCGTCGGCCGGGTTGATGTAGATGCCGTTCCGCTTCCAGCTGTCGGGGATGCCGTCGCAGGTCGTGGAGTTGCAGTCGAAGGTGAAGTCGACGGTCGGGTTGACGCCCTGGCCGCCGCTGCGGCTGATCACATAGCCGGCCGGGGCCGTCTGCGTGTAGGTGGCGTCGCCGACGACGGGTGCGTCCCAGCTGATCTGGGTCCGGTTGGGCTCCCGGTAGATGTTGAAGCTGACGGTCCCGAAGTTGCCGCGGGGGTCGCCGCAGGCGTCGAGGTTCCAGGTGGCGGTGGCGCCCGCGTTGATGCGCTCCGGCAGCGCTGCGGGGCATCCGTTGTAGCTGTTGGGCCCCAGGGTCAGGTCGCGGTCGCTGTTGTTGATGAACCTCACCGTCAGCAGCGTGCCGGCGCGCTGGGCGGCGGCCGACGCTCCGGCCGCCGCCAGGGTGAGCAGGGCCACGGCCAGGGCCAGGACGCCCAGTGCCGTGTTCCTGCCCGGTCGTGTGCGGGCTGCGGGGCCGCGCCCGCCCACCGCAGCACCGTGGTAACGCAGTGTGTTCATAACCGCACGGTAGGGCTACGCTCAGTGTCCGCCCGGTGCGGCTCGTCGCACTGTCACTCCGTCGGCCGTCCGCTGTCCGGCGCGGACGGTGCCGTGCGTGTGCGGGGCCCAAAGGCGGCTACTTCTCCTCGCCGGTCTTCCGCTCCGGTGCGGCCGGACCCTGGAGCTCCAGCCGGCCGTTGCTCTTCTCGGGGTGGTCGGCCGGCTGGGCGCCGCCCTGGCCGCCGAGGTTGTTGCGGACCGAGTCCAGGATCGTCAGTCCCTGGGCGACCAGGCCGGCCGCTATCTCGCCGAGGCCGTCCGCGCCGTTCAGGACATTGACGTTGGCCCCCTTGAGGCCGCCCGCGGCCTCCTTCACGATCAGCGGGAGCTGGTCGATCAGCATCCGGTCCAGGGCGACCCGGTCGTGCGAGGCCGCGGCCTCGGCCTGGATCTTCATCCGCTCGGCGTCCGCGATGGCGAGGACCCGGACCCGCTCGGCCTCGGCCTCCGCGGGCTTCACGATCTCCGCCACCAACTGCTGCTGGCGCAACTTGGCCTGACGCAGGGCGAGTTCGGTCTGCGCGGCCAGCACCTCCTGCTGCGCGTGCGCCTGCGCCAGCGGACCGGCCTGCGCGGCCTCGGCCTGGGCGCGGTCGACCTGCGCCGAGTACTCCGCCTGGACCACCGCGGTCTGCCGGGCGTACTCCGCCTGCTTGCGGGCCGCGACCTGCTCCGCCTCGGCGGCGGCCTGGTTGGCCTGGGCCTGGGCGATCTGGGCCTGCCGCCGGATGGCCGCCTTGTGCGGGGCGGACATCGCGTCGATGTAACCGGTGTTGCCGTCGTCGATCGACTGGATCTGGAGCGAGTCCACGGTCAGGCCGATCTTCGCCATCTCCGTCTTCGACGTGTCCAGCACCTCGGCCGCCAGCTTCTGCCGCTCGGTGACGATCTCCTCGACCGTCATGGAGCCGATGATCGCGCGCAGGTGGCCCGCGAAGATCCGGCCGGTCAGGACCGACATCTGTTCCTGGTCGGAGAGGAAGCGCTGGCCCGCGTTGATGATGCTCTCGGGGTCGTTGCCGACCTTGAACGCGATCACGGCGCGGACGTGCAGCGCGATGCCCTGCCTGGTCACACAGGTCTCGGTGACCTCGGCCTCGCACATCGACAGCGTGAGGAAGCGGACCTTGCGGAAGACGGGGAGTACGAACTTGCCGTGCCCCGTCACCACCCGGAACGGTGCGCCCCCCAGTCCCCGCCGGCCTCCCGAGATCAGCATCGCCTCGTCGGGGGCGGGAACGCGGTAACCGAACATACTGCTCGTCTCCTCAGTCGACGCCGGCGGACAGCCCGCCCAGCGTGTCCAATGGATCGCCCCACGCGATGACATCGACCTCACGGAACCCTCGTGACTCGATCACGAGCACGGTCGCCCCGCGCGGCAGCGGCTCCTGCGACCAGGCGAGGAAGGTCTCGGAGCCGCCTCTGACCCGCACCAGGATCTCGCCGGGACCGGCGGAGCCTCGCGTGCCGATGAGCAGTTCCCCCGTGCAGCCGATCACGGCTTCGTCCTGTGCCATCGCCCGGCTGCCTCCCGTCGTTTCTGGTCCTCCGGTCCGACGATAGACCCGCGGATGACGGGCGTACACCAAGGGTTTCTCTGGCTTTTGAAGGGCCGCCGGGATGCGGAACGGCCCGGTCCGCACATGGCGGGCCGGGCCGTTCTCACGTCGTACGGGTCAGAGCTTCCCGGGCGTCCTGATGCCCAGCAGCGCCATGCCCTCGTGCAGGGTGCGCGCGGTCAGGTCGACCAGGAAGAGGCGGTTCTCCACCTGCGCGGGGGAGTCGGCCTTCAGCACCGGGCACTGGTCGTAGAAGGTCGTCAGGAGCGAGGCGAGCTGGTAGAGGTAGGCGGCCATCTTGTGGGGCTCGCGGGCCGCCGCGACCTCCAGGACCGTCTCCGCGAACTGGTCCAGGTGCAGGCCCAGCGCGCGCTCGGCCGGGGCCAGCGCCAGCTCCGGGTGGGCGGCGGGGCGGGCCTCGCCGGCCTTGCGGAGGATGGACTGGACACGGGCGTACGCGTACTGGAGGTACACCGAGGTGTCGCCGTTGAGCGAGACCATCTGGTCCAGGTCGAACTTGTAGTCCCGCACGGCCGAGGTGGAGAGGTCCGCGTACTTCACGGCGCCGACGCCGACGTACCGGCCGTTCTCGACGATCTCGTCCTCGGTCAGGCCCACCTTCTCGGCCTTCTCCCGGACCACGGCGGTGGCCCGCTCGACGGCCTCGTCCAGCAGGTTCTCCAGCTTGACCGTCTCGCCCTCACGCGTCTTGAACGGCTTGCCGTCCTTGCCGAGGACCGTGCCGAAGGCCAGCTGGATCGCGGTCACGTCGTCGTTCAGCCAGCCCGCCCGGCGCGCGGTCTCGAAGACCATCCGGAAGTGCAGGGCCTGCCGGGCGTCCACCACGTACAGCAGGGTGGTCGCCTTGAGGTTGAAGACGCGGTCGCGGATCGCGGAGAGGTCGGTGGCCGCGTAGCCGTAGCCGCCGTCGGACTTCTGGACGATCAGCGGGACCGGGTTGCCCTCCGGGCCCTTGATGTCGTCGAAGAACACGCACAGCGCGCCCTCGGAGCGCACGGCGACGCCGGACTCCTCCAGGAGGCGGCAGGTCTCCGCGAGCATGTCGTTGTAGCCGGACTCGCCGACGATGTCGGGGTCGCGGACCTCCATGTCCAGCTTGTCGAAGACGGAGAAGAAGTAGATCTTCGACTCGTCCACGAACTTCTGCCAGATGGCGAGGGTCTTCTCGTCGCCCGCCTGGAGGTCGACCACCCGGCGCCGGGCGCGGGTCTTGAACTCCTCGTCGGAGTCGAACAGCCTGCGCGCGGTCTTGTAGAGGCGGTCCAGGTTGGACATCGCCTCCTCGCCGGACACCTCGGACTCCTTGTGGTCCAGCTCGTGCGGGTGCTCGTCCAGGTACTGGATGAGCATGCCGAACTGGGTGCCCCAGTCGCCGATGTGGTGCCGGCGGACCACGTTCTCGCCGGTGAACTCCAGCAGCCGCACCATCGCGTCGCCGATGACCGCCGAGCGCAGGTGGCCGACGTGCATCTCCTTGGCCACGTTCGGCTGCGCGTAGTCGATCACCGTGGTGCCGGGGTGCGCGGCGAACGGCACGCCGAGGCGGCCGGTGTCGTCCGCGTACCGGGCGGCCAGGTTCTCGGTGATCGCCTTGTCCGCGACGGTGATGTTGAGGAAGCCGGGGCCGGAGACCTCGACGTCCGCGATCACCTCGCCGGTGACGATGCCGGAGACGACCTGCGTGGCCAGCTCGCGCGGGTTGGCCTTGGCCTTCTTGGCGAGCGCGAGGATGCCGTTGGCCTGGTAGTCGGCCCGGTCACTTCGTCGCAGCAGCGGGTCCGCGTCCGCGGCCTGGGGCAGGGCGGCCGTGAGGGCGGAGGCGAGGTGCTGCTGGACGGAGTCGCGGAGGGACGTGACCGAGGCCATAGGTAAGGGTGCCGTTCTCCTCGTGGGAATGGATGGTCCCGGCCAGTATCCCACGGGGGGTAAAGCCGTTTTTTCCCGCGCGGGAGTGTCTGGGATTATGGGTGGAGGCCGACGGAGGACAACCGCCGGACCGGCACCCCGAACTGAAGGAGCACCGATCGTGGCTCAGAGCCCCGACACCGCCGACTGGGTCTCCCGTTTCGCGGATGACGTCATCCAGGAGTCGGAGCGTCGGGCTCCGGGCAAACCGGTCGTCGTCGCCTCGGGGCTCTCCCCGTCCGGCCCGATCCACCTCGGCAACCTGCGCGAGGTCATGACCCCGCACCTGGTCGCGGACGAGATCCGGCGGCGCGGGCACCAGGTCCGGCACCTGATCTCCTGGGACGACTACGACCGCTACCGCAAGGTCCCGGCCGGGATCGCGGGCGTCGACGAGTCCTGGGCCGAGCACATCGGCAAGCCGCTGACCTCGGTCCCGGCGCCGGAGGGCTCCTCGTACCCGAACTGGGCCGAGCACTTCAAGGCCGCCATGGTCGAGGCGCTGGCCGAGCTCGGTGTGGAGTTCGACGGGATCAGCCAGACCGCGCAGTACACGTCGGGCGTGTATCGCGAGCAGATCCTGCACGCGATGAAGCACCGCGGTGACATCGACGCGATCCTCGCCCAGTACCGGACCAAGAAGGCACCGGGGAAGAAGCCGCAGCAGAAGGCGGTGGACGAGGCCGAGCTGGAGGCCGAGGAGGGTTCCGGCGCGGCCGCCGAGGACGACGGCAGCTCCTCCGCCGGGTACTTCCCGTACAAGCCGTACTGCGGCGACTGCGGCAAGGACCTCACCACCGTCACCTCCTACGACGACGACTCCACCGAGCTGGCCTACACCTGCACCGCGTGCGGCTTCGGCGAGACGGTCCGGCTCAGCGAGTTCAACCGCGGCAAGCTGGTCTGGAAGGTCGACTGGCCGATGCGCTGGGCCTACGAGGGCGTGATCTTCGAGCCGTCCGGCGTCGACCACTCCTCGCCGGGCTCCTCCTTCCAGGTGGGCGGCCAGATCGTCGGCATCTTCGAGGGCGAGCAGCCCATCGGCCCGATGTACGCCTTCGTCGGCATCTCCGGCATGGCCAAGATGTCGTCCTCGCGCGGTGGCGTGCCCACCCCGGCCGACGCGCTGAAGATCATGGAGCCGCAGCTCCTGCGCTGGCTGTACGCCCGCCGCCGCCCCAACCAGTCCTTCAAGATCGCCTTCGACCAGGAGATCCAGCGGCTCTACGACGAGTGGGACAAGCTCGCCGGCAAGGTCGAGGACGGCTCGGCGCTTCCCGGTGACGTCGCCGCGTACACCCGTGCCGTCGGCACCGCCGCCGGTGAGCTGCCGAAGACCGCGCACCCGCTGCCGTACCGCACGCTGGCGTCGGTCGCGGACATCACCGCCGGCCACCAGGACCAGGCGCTGCGCATCCTGTCCGAGCTGGACCCGGCGAACCCGATCACCGACCTCGCCGACGCGCGCCCCCGGTACGACAAGGCCGAGGCGTGGATCAACACCTACGTCCCCGCCGACCAGCGCACCATCGTGCGCGAGGAGCCGGACGCGGAGCTGCTGAAGTCGCTGGACGACGAGGCCCGCGAGTCGCTGCGTCTGCTGGTCGACGGGCTCGCCGGCAACTGGTCGCTGGACGGCCTGACCCACCTCGTGTACGGCGTGCCGAAGGTGCGGGCGGGCTTCTCCGCCGACGCCACGGCCAAGGAGCTGCCGCCGGAGATCAAGACGGCCCAGCGGACCTTCTTCGCCCTGCTGTACCACCTGCTCGTCGGCCGGGACACCGGCCCGCGTCTGCCCACGCTGCTGCTGGCGGTCGGTCAGGACCGGGTGCGGGCCCTGCTCGGGGAGTAGGCCGCGCATACGAGGAGGGGGCGCCCGGTGTCATACCGGGCGCCCCCTCTTCCGTGGGTCAGTCTTCCGCGGGTCAGGCGGTGTGTTCCATCTCGGCGTTGTGGCGCTCCTGGAAGTGCTCCACGAGCTTCTTCGCGGAGTCCTTGTCCAGCGTGATGCCGTACGTCGCCCGGACGTCGTCGGTGAAGACGAGGGGCGTCGGGTAACTGCCGTCTATCGACTGCCGGAAGACCTGGTAGAGGTCCTCCTCGTCCGGCTCGGCGGGCCCGCCGCCCTCGCCCAGCTCGCGGGTGCGGCCCGGGCCGACGGGGATGGGGAAGCTGCCGGTCTCCTCCGGGGAGGGCTGCTGGAACTGCTCCGGGAGCTGCTCGTCGTACCAGTCCCCGTACTGCTCCTCGGGGAAGTACTGGGGGTCGGGGCCGGGGTCGAAGGCCGGGTCGTAGCCGCCGTGGTAGTCGACGTCACGCGGGGGCGTCTGGAACCACGGGCTGTTCTCGTCCTCGGTCTCCGGCGCCTGCGGGGGCGGCTGTTCGCCGGGGGTCCGCCGGGCCGGGGGCGCCTCGGCGGGAGCCGGCGCGGGCGCGGCCTGGAGCGCGGCGGGAGCCGGCTGGGGGAGTCCTGGTGCCGGTTCGGGTGCCGGGGGCAGCAGTACCGGCTCGATGCCCGCCGCCGCGAGGCCGGCCGGGGCGGTCTCGGCGAGCGGGACGCCGTAGCGGGCCAGGCGCAGCGGCATCAGGGACTCCACCGGGGCCTTGCGGCGCCAGGCGCGGCCGAAGCGGGAGCGCAGGCGGGCCTGGTAGACGAGACGTTCCTGCTCCAGCTTGATGACCTGCTCGTAGGAGCGCAGCTCCCACAGCTTCATGCGGCGCCACAGCAGGAACGTGGGCAGCGGGGAGAGCATCCAGCGGGTGAGCCGGACGCCCTCCATGTGCTTGTCGGCGGTGATGTCCGCGATCCGGCCGACCGCGTGCCGGGCCGCCTCGACGGAGACGACGAACAGGATCGGGATCACCGCGTGCATGCCGGTGCCCAGCGGGTCCGGCCAGGCGGCGGCGCCGTTGAAGGCGATCGTCGCGGCCGTGAGCAGCCAGGCCGTCTGGCGCAGCATCGGGAAGGGGATGCGCATCCAGGTCAGCAGCAGGTCGAGCGCGAGCAGTACGCAGATGCCCGCGTCGATGCCGATCGGGAACACGTACGAGAAATTCCCGAAGCCCTTCTGGATGGCCAGCTCCCGGACGGCCGCGTACGAACCGGCGAAGCCGATACCGGCGATGATCAGCGCGCCGGTGACGACCACGCCGATCAGAACGCGGTGCATCCGAGTCAACTGCATTGGCGCGGCCACTCGTACTCCCCTCCCTTGCGTGTTGTTGCGCGCAACAGAGTGGCACAGGTGTGCGCCGAACGTGGTGTCGGTCAGTCCTTCTTGGGGGTGGAACTCGACGCCGAGCCCTTGGGGGAGGGCGACTTGGAGGAGTTGCCGGAGGAGTTCCCGGACGCGGCGGCGGACGGGGCCGAGGGCGAAGTGCCCTCCTTCTCGCGGCCGTTGGCGCCGGCCACTGCGGCGACCACTTCCTTCGCCGCCTTCTTCGCGTCCGCCGTGAGGTCACCGGCGTCCGGGGTCTTCTCGCCCGCGAGACCGGCGCCGTTGTAGTCGAGGGTGACGACGACGTTCTCCACGCGCGCGACCACCGTCTGCTGCTTGAAGGCGCCTTCCTTCTTCTTCAGGTCGTAGCGCACCGCGGTGGCCTCGTCGCCGGTGCCGCCGAGCGCCTCCGTCTTGGTGTTCTTCGCCCCCGAGGCGCCCTTGGCGTCCTCGACCTGACGCGTGTAGTACGCGTGCGCCTGCTCGTTGCCGCTGCCGCGGGAGGTGTCGGAGTCGAAGCGCAGCAGGGAGACGTTCAGCCAGCGGAACTGCGAGCCCTTGACGCCGTTGTTGTCCAGGCTGGTCCAGGAGCAGGAGGAACGGCTCGCGGTGTTGTCGCTGGAGCCCTTCTTGCCCGACTTGCCCGCCTCCGGGACCAGGTCGCCCAGCGTCTTCTTCGAGAGCACCCCGCACGGCTCGGGCAGCTTGCGGAACACGGACGCCTGCACGGTCGGGGAGGCGCTCGCCGAGGGCTGCTCCGAGCCGCTGCCGGTGGACGGCGCGGCGGAGGCGCCGGACTTGCCCGGAGCGTCACCGGAGTCGGAGGAACAGGCCGCGGTGATCAGTACCGCGGGGACGGCTGCCGCGCACACAAGGGCACGGCTCAGACGCGTGGCTCGCGGTCCACGCTGGGCACGGTCGTCTCGCTGGGCTGCTCGCTGCATGGTTCCTTCACTCGTGACGCTCGGTGTTCATGCGGGTTCCTGCGGGGCCACCGTACGCGGTACGCGCGGCACGCGGTCGCCGTTCGAGCGCCCGGGGGAAGGGGGTCCGGGGCGGGCGAGTGGGCGTCAGCCGTCGAGGGTGTCGGCCAGTTGAGAGGCCAGATCCCGTGCCCTGTCCTGCATTTCCTTGCTGTCCGGGACCGCGCCGACGGCCATCGGCTGCTCCTCGTAGTCGATGGTGACGACGACGTTGGACGTGCGGAACACCACAGTCACCGTCCGGGGTTCGGCGGTCGAACCGGAGGAGGCGAGCCGGTCGTCCAGGTACGCCTCGTCACCGAGGTCGGGCAGGACGCGGGGCTGGAGGTCGGTGGGCGCGGCGCTGCCGGAACCGCCGGCCGCGGGGGCGGTGGAGGCGTCGGCCGAGGGGCTGCCCGAGGGGTCGGCGGACGGGGAGGGGCTGCCGCTCGGGCTGCCGCTGGGCGAGGCGGGGGCGGAGAGGGAGGGGGCCGGGAGGTCGGCGGCCTCGGCCATGCCCTGGAACAGCTTCTGCGCCTGCGTGTCGTCGCTGACCGCGTTGTCGTACGACACCACGCGCTCGAAGTCGACCGAGAGGCGGTCGGTGGCGAGGGTGGACTCGACCTTCCAACGGCAGCCCACCTTGCGGTCGGTGTCGTAGGTCAGCGCGGGCACGCCCCGGTACGCCTTGTCGCGCTGGTCGGGGTCGGTGAGCTGCTGGATGCCGGGGAGCATCGCGCCGAGGGTGTCGTTGCCGACGGCGCCGCAGGGCTCGGGCAGCGTGCGGTACCGGCCGGGCTGCGCGGCGGCGGTGGCCGAGGCGGCGTCGCCGGGGTTGGCGTCGTCGGTCGGGGTGGTGCCGCCCGAGCCTGAGCTGCAGCCTGCCAGCAAGGCCGCGAGGAGGGCGGCGGTGCCGGTGATGTACGCCTTCCGCTGCACGGTCGGGCTCCTTAAGGACGGTGTGCGACCCGACGGCGGTGCCCGGTCGATGCTCCAGTGTCCCCGCTGGTTAATCGCTTGCCGCGGCGGGGCGCCTGCTGGACACAATGTGTATCGCACGCACCGCCGTGGACGCCGGTCCCCTGTCCTATTTCACCGGCCCTGGCGCCGCTTTTGCGTTCTGCCGGTCCGGGTGACTTCCGTGAGCATCGACCCTTTCCCGGCATATCAACGGTTCTGTCCTTCATGGGGGATTGAGTAAGAGATGTCGTACGTGGAGATACCGGGCGCCCGCGTCCCGGTGCGGATGTGGACCGACCCCGCCACGGTCGAGGAGGGCGCGCTGCGCCAGCTCCAGAACGTGGCCACCCTGCCCTGGATCGAGGGCCTCGCCGTGATGCCGGACGTGCACTACGGCAAGGGCGCCACGGTCGGCTCCGTCATCGCCATGCGCGACGCGGTGTGCCCGGCCGCGGTGGGTGTCGACATCGGCTGCGGGATGTCGGCGGTGAAGACGTCACTGACGGCGAACGACCTGCCGGGGGACCTGTCCCGCCTGCGCTCCCGCATCGAGCAGGCGATCCCGGTGGGCCGCGGCCTGCACACCGACGCCGTCGACCCCGGCCGCTTCCACGCCCTGCCGACCGCGGGCTGGGACACCTTCTGGTCCCGCTTCGACTCGGTCGCCCAGCCGGTCCGCTTCCGCAGGGAGCGGGCGGCGTTGCAGATGGGGACGCTGGGGGGCGGCAACCACTACATCGAGCTTCTGCTCGATTCCGAGGGCGCGGTCTGGCTCACCCTGCACTCCGGTTCCCGGAACATCGGCAAGGAACTGGCCGAGCACCACATCGGCGTCGCGCAGAAACTCCCGCACAACCAGGGCCTGGTCGACCGCGACCTCGCCGTCTTCGTCGCGGACACCCCGCAGATGGCGGCCTACCGCAACGACCTGTTCTGGGCGCAGGAGTACGCCAAGTACAACCGCACGATCATGATGGCGCTCCTGAAGGACGTGATCCGCAAGGAGTTCAAGAAGGCGAAGCCCGCCTTCGAGCCGGAGATCTCCTGCCACCACAACTACGTGGCGGAGGAACGGTACGACGGCAAGGACCTGTTGGTGACCCGCAAGGGCGCGATCCGCGCGGGCGCCGGTGAGTACGGCATCATCCCCGGCTCCATGGGGACGAGTTCGTACATCGTCAAGGGCCTCGGCAACACCGCCGCCTTCAACTCCGCCTCGCACGGCGCCGGCCGGCGCATGAGCCGCAGCGCGGCCAAGCGCCGGTTCAGCACCCGGGACCTGGAGGAGCAGACGCGGGGCGTGGAGTGCCGCAAGGACTCCGGCGTGGTCGACGAGATCCCCGGCGCCTACAAGAACATCGACCAGGTGATGGAGCAGCAGCGCGACCTGGTCGAAGTGGTGGCCAAGCTCAAGCAGTTCGTCTGTGTGAAGGGGTGAGCCGGCCGCCTGCCCGGCCTCACAGCTCCCGGTGGACCTTGGTGTTGGACGCCTGGGCCCGGGGGCGCAGGACCATGAGGTCCACGTTGACGTGGCTGGGGCGGGTCACCGCCCAGGTGATGGACTCGGCCACGTCGTCGGCCGTGAGGGGTTCGGCCACGCCCGCGTAGACCTTGGCCGCCTTCTCGGTGTCGCCGTCGAAGCGGGTCAGGGCGAACTCCTCGGTCTTGACCATGCCGGGGGCGATCTCCAGGACCCGGACCGGCTTGCCGACGATCTCCAGGCGGAGGGTCTCGGCGAGGACGTGCTCGGCGTGCTTGGCGGCGACGTAGCCCGCGCCGCCCTCGTAGGTGGCGAGCCCGGCGGTGGAGGAGACGACGACCACCGTGCCGTCGCCGCTCGCCTCCAGCTTGGGCAGCAGGGCCTGGGTGAGGTTGAGGGTGCCGAGGACGTTCGTCTCGAACATCGTGCGCCAGTGGTCCGGGTCGGCGGTGGCCACCGGGTCGGCGCCCAGCGCTCCGCCCGCGTTGTTGACCAGCACGCCGATGGTGCGGAAGGCACCGGCGAACTCGTCGACGGCCGCCCGGTCCGTCACGTCCAGCGGGTAGGCGGTGGCCGAGTGGCCCGCCTCGGTCAGTTCCTTCGCCAGCGCCTCGATGCGGTCGGCGCGGCGCGCGGTGAGCACCACCCGGTAGCCGGCCGCCGCGAGCTGCCGCGCGGTGGCCGCGCCGATACCGCTGCTCGCTCCCGTGACGACGGCGATACGGGACGCGGCGGAAGGGGCGCTGGCCATGGGCTGCTCCAGGAAGAGGGATCACTGACTCGCGTCCAGCCTAGGGCAGGCCCCGGGCGGGCCTCAGCCGCCGTTCCTCGGGGCCCACATGATCACGGCCATGCCGGCCAGGCAGATCAGGGCGCCGGTGATGTCGAAGCGGTCGGGGCGGTAGCCGTCGGCGACCACGCCCCACAGGATCGAGCCCGCCACGAAGATGCCGCCGTACGCGGCGAGGATGCGGCCGAAGTGGGCGTCCGGCTGGAAGGTGGCGACGAACCCGTACGCACCCAGCGCCAGCACCCCGCCGGTCGCCCACAGCCAGCCCCGGTGCTCGCGCACACCCTGCCAGACCAGCCAGGCGCCGCCGATCTCGAAGAGGGCGGCGACGACGAAGAGGGCGGCGGAACGCGCGATGAGCATGGGGGAAGCCTGGCACGCGGCCCCCGTTCACCTGTTGGAGGGCGCCTGCCGTCCGGCCGGCGTGGCATACATCGACAAGGCGGTCCGGCACTCGGGATCGGTGACGAAGGCGGAGTGGTGCGGCATGGGCGTGCGGACGAGGGCATGGCTGCTGCTGGGCGGCTGCGCGGGCGCGTTCCTGGGCGTCGGAGGACCGGCGCAGGCGGCCCCCGCGGCCGGGAGGCCGGGTCCGGATGCCCAGGCGACGGCTCCCGCGCCCCGCGCCGACCTGTCCTTCCACGGCAACGCGGTCATGGACGGCGACCGGGTGGAGGTCCGCCTCACCCCGCGGGACCACGGCCCCGCCGCCGTGCCGGAGGCGAGCGTGCGGCTGCGGTGGTCGGTGCCGCCCGCCGGGGCGCAGACGCTGCCCGAGGGGTGCGCGCGCACCGGCGAGCGGACGGTCGTGTGCGGCACCGGCGCGCTCGCGGCGGGAGGGGCCGGCCGGCAGATCCGGCTCGCCGTCCGGCTGCGCGCGCCCGCCTCGGAGGTGACCCTGGAGGTGGAGACCGCCTGGAACGGCGGGGTCGCCGACCCCGACCGCACCAACGACCGGCTGCGGGTGCTCGTCCTGGCCACCGGCGACGAGTACTGGTTCTGACCCGCGTACGGGCGCGGTGCCACGCGGACGCGAGGAGGACGGCATGGCCGGGAACGACAGCGCGCGGCCCAGGCTGCTGGCGGAGCTGGACGCCGTGTCGCGCCGCTACATCGCCTCCTACGCCCTGTTCAACCAGGCCGTCGCCGACCGCATCGGACTGCACCCCACCGATCTGCAGTGCCTGAACCTGCTCACGCTGGAGCCCGAGCCCGTCACCACCGGCCATGTCGCCGCGCTGACCGGGCTCACCACCGGCTCCGCGACCCGCCTGGTGGACCGGCTGGAACGCGCCGGGTACGTCGTACGGCGCCGGGACGCGGGCGACCGGCGCCGGGTGCTGGTCGTCCCCGTGCCGGAGCGGATCGCCGAGTTCCGCCGCGCGTGGGAGGAGCTGTCCGGCGACTGGTCGCGCATCTTCGGTGAGCTGGACGACACCGAACTGGCCGTGATCATCGGGCACATGGAGCGGACCGTCCGGTTCACCGGCGAGCGGATCGCCCGGCTGCGCGAGGGCCGGGACGCCGACGGGGGAGGCGTGAGCGCGGGGGCGGCGCCGGTGAGAGCCGGGTAAAAAGGGCGCCCGCGCGCCCCTGGGCCCCGGCCGGAGCGCCGCCGCCCTTGGCAGACTGGGGGCGTGCCCCACACTGTGCTCCTCGCCGAAGACGACCGTGCCATCCGCCACGCCCTGGAGCGGGCCCTGACCCTGGAGGGCTACGAGGTGACGGCGGTCGCCGACGGCGTCGAGGCGCTCGCGCAGGCCCACCGCACCCCGCCGGACGTGCTGCTCCTGGACGTGATGATGCCGGGCATCGACGGCCTCCAGGTCTGCCGGGTGCTGCGGGCCGAGGGCGTCCGCACCCCCGTCCTGATGCTCACCGCGCTGGTGGAGACCGCCGACCGCATCGCGGGCCTGGACGCGGGCGCGGACGACTACGTGGTCAAGCCCTTCGACGTGGAGGAGGTCTTCGCCCGGCTGCGCGCCCTGCTGCGCCGCACCGCCCCGGCCCCGGCGGACGAGCCCGGCCCGGTCCGCGAGGGCCGGCACTCCGACCGGCAGATCGAGGGCGCGGGCATCCGCATGGACCTCCAGGCCCGCCGGGCCTGGCGCGGCAGCCGTGAACTGGAGCTGACCCGCACCGAGTTCGAGCTGCTGGAACTGCTGGTGCGCAACGCGGGCATCGTGCTCGACCACGCCACCATCTACGACCGCATCTGGGGCTACGACTTCGGCCCCGGCTCCAAGAACCTCGCCGTCTACGTCGGCTACCTGCGCCGCAAGCTGGACGCGCCCGGCGCCCCGCAGCTCATCCACACCGTGCGCGGTGTGGGCTACGTGCTGCGGGAGGAGTAGTGGGTCCCACCTGGCGGCTGCCGGGCCGGTCCCGCACCGGGCTGCGCTCGCTGCGCACCACGTTCGCCGTGTCGTTCGCGGCCGTCACCGCCGCCGTCACGATCCTGGTCGGCATCCTGTCCTACGGTTCGGCGGCGCGGCTGGTCCGGGTCGACCAGCAGTCGGTGTTCACCCAGGTCGTGCGGGACGTCCGGGCCGAGGTGCGGCAGCACGCGATGACCCCGGACGACTTCTCCTCCTCCCGGCCCGGCCATGACCTGGTGCGGCCCGCCCGTACCGATGTGCAGGTGCTCGGGGCGCGCGGGGAGGTCGTGGACCACGGCGCCCCCGGTCTGCCCGTCACCGCCCGCGACCGTGAGGTGGCCGGCGCGCGGAGCGCGGGGGAGCTGGCCCAGCACAAGGACGTACGGGTGGGTGAGGACCTGTTCCGGGTGGCCACCGTCTCGCTGGGCCGGGGCGAGGGCGCGGTGCAGGTGGCGCAGGAGTTCAGCGACACCGAGGACCTGCTGCGTGCCCTGCAGCGGCGCACGCTGATCCTGATGGCGGCGGTGGTGGTGGGGGCCGGGCTGTTCGGCTGGTGGCTGGCCCGCCGCATCACCCGGCGCCTGGTGCTGCTGACCTCGGCCGCCGAGGACGTGGCCCGCACCCGCCGTCTGGGCATCCAGGTGCCGGTCACCGGGCCGGACGAGGTGGGGCGCCTGGGCCGCGCGTTCGACCGGATGCTGGGCCGGCTCGCCCAGTCCGAGGAGGATCAGCGGCGGCTGGTGCAGGACGCGGGGCACGAGCTGCGTACCCCGCTGACCTCGTTGCGGACGAACATCTCGCTGCTGCGCCGGATCGACGAACTGCCGCCGGGGACGCGGGAGGACCTGGTGGCGGACCTCACGCTGGAGGCGCGGGAGCTGACCGACCTGGTCAACGAGCTGGTGGATCTGGCCGCCGGGCAGTCCGACTCCGAGCCGCCGCAGCGGGTGGACCTCGCGGACATCGCGGAGGACGTGGTGGGGCTCACGGGGCGGCGTACCGGGCGGGAGATCGTGCTGACGGTGAGCGGGGACACGTACGCCGAGGGCCGTCCGGGGCTGCTGCAGCGGGCGCTGTCGAACCTGGTGGAGAACGCGGCCAAGTTCGACCGGGAGGGTACGGCGCCCATCGAGGTCCGGGTCTCGGGGGCGGCGCGGGCGGGGACGGTCCGGGTGGAGGTGCTGGACCGGGGGCCGGGTATCGCCGAGGGCGACCTGCTGCGGATCTTCGACCGCTTCTACCGGGCCGCCGACGCCCGCTCCCAGCCCGGCTCGGGGCTCGGGCTGTCCATCGTCCGCGAGATCGCCATGTCCCACGGCGGCGCGCCCTTCGCCAGCCGCCGGGAGGGCGGGGGCGCGGTGATCGGGTTCACGGTGGGCGGGGGTGTCGTGGGGGACTCGGACTAGGGCCTTTCTTCCGGATCAGGCCGACTCGGACCTACGGCGCCTTCTGGCCGACCCGAGCGGGGTCTGGCGCGTGCAGCTGCAAGGCGGAGGAGGGAGTCGACGCGGAGCGTCGGCGAGTGACGACAACGCCGCAGATGTGCGTGCCAGACCCCGCGACTGCGGCAAGATCCGGAAGACAGGCCCTAGGAGCGGCGCTCTTCCTCGGGGCCTCTGCGGGCCGCCGAGAGGGTCCAGGCCAGGTTGCCGACCGCCGCCCCGGCCGCGACCACGGCGACGATCACCCCGCCGGTGGTCAGCCCGTCGCTGAACAGGTGCGGACGCTGGTCGAGGCTGTGCAGGCCGAAGCCGCACAGTTCGTAGACCCCGACGGCCGCGATGGCGAGGCTGACGAAGAGCAGGGTCAGCGTGGGAGTGAGGTCGCGCACATCGGCGACCGGCGTCGAGGCGGTCCCCGCCGGTTCGGTCTCGGATCGTGTCTGGTGCATGTCTCCCCGATGAACTGGCTTGTGGCCGGAGGCGGTTGAAAACCTACGATACGTAGGGTCGGCCCGGTGCGGGCGTGCTTGCCGTGCGGTTGCTCCCTGGGTGTGGACAACGACGGCCGGCCCCTCCGGGCGACGGCTCTGGCGTCCGGACGGGCGAGCGGGGCCGCGCGCGCGGCCCCCTCCATCATGGCCGACGGCTCAGTGCCGCAGCGCCGTCCCCACGTCGGCCCGTATGTCGCCGGTCAGCTTGCGGTGGCTGCGGGCGGTGGCCCGGCCGGTGGCGCCGGCCGCCACGTCGTCGACGCTCACGACCACGGTGTCCTCGAGATCGCCCTTGGCGTTCTTGAAGTTGACCTGGACGACGAAGGACTTCCCGTCGCCGGTGGTGTTCTTCGCGGACACCTCGGTCGTCGGCACGCCGTCGGAGCCGGTGGTGACCTTGCCCAGCGACACGTCCTGCTTCGCGTTCACCCCGCCCTTGACCTTGTCCAGCTTCCGCTTGGCCTCCGCCGTGGCCGAGGCCACCGTGCCGGACGCGCGCGAGGCGAGGGAGGAGGCGGCGGACGCGGCCTTGCTGGCCTGGCCGGACGGGCTGGAGCCGTCCGAGCAGCCGGTCACCGCGACCCCGAGCGCCATCACCAGGGCCGTACCCGCGACTCGTCGCGTCCCGTGCGCTGCCATGCCGGCCTCCTGTGCGCTCGCCGTTCCTGCCTCACAGTGAAGAGGCCGTCGCCCCCGCCCGCACGCCGGGTGCGGCACGCGTGCGGTGCGGACACCTGAACGGCCCACCGTCGCTCGCGCCCGCGCCGGGGCCGGGGTCTGCTGCTCCCAGGGCACTGAGGGCCCCGGCGGAAGGTGGAGCGGCATGGCCGAGCGGCAGCCGAGCGACGATCTGGCCCGGCTCAGGGAGCGGGTCGACGCGCTGGAGGGCCGACCGGCGCCCGTACGGCACCGGGTGCGTTCGGCGTGCGCGGCCCTGCTGATCGTCCTCGGCTGTCTGCTCGCCCCGCTGGGCCTGGTCGCCGCGTGGACGGCCGACCTGGCGGACGACACCGACCGCTACGTCGCCACCGTCGCTCCGCTCGCCGGTGACCCGGCCGTCCAGGACGCCGCTGCCGACCGGATCACCAGCGCCCTGATGAGCCACCTCGACCTGGCCGACCTGCTCAAGGACGTCGCGCCCGCCGACCGCCCCCTGATCGAGAAGGGGCTCGGTCTCCTGGGCGGCTCGCTGGAGGACGCGCTGTCCGGCTTCGTGCGGGACAAGGCGCGCGAGGTCGTCGCCTCCGAGACCTTCGCGCGGTTCTGGACCGAGGCCAACCGGCGGCTCCACACGACCGTGGACAAGGCGCTGACCGGCAGTGGCGGGGGCGCGGTGCGGATCGAGGGCGACGCGGTCACCGTCGACCTCGCGCCCGTCATCGAGCAGGTCAAGGACAAGCTGGCCGACTCCGGGCTCAAGGCGGCGGAGAAGATCCCGGACGTGCACACCGACTTCACGGTTCTGCGCACCGAGAAGGTCGCCGACCTCCAGTCGTACTTCCGGCTGCTGCAACTGGCCGGGGTGTGGCTGCCGGTCGTGGCCGCGCTGCTGCTCGTGGCCGGGGTGCTGCTCGCCGTACGCCGCCGCCGGGCGCTGGTGGCGGCCGCGCTCGGTTTCGCCTTCACCGCCCTGCTCCTCGGTCTGGGCCTCACCGTCTTCCGCGCCTTCTACCTGGACGCGCTGCCCGCCTCGGTGTCCCAGCCCGCCGCCGGTGCCGTCTACGACACCCTGACCCGCTTCCTGCGCACGGCGGTGCGGGCCGTGATCGCGCTCGGCGTGGTCCTCGCCCTGGCCGCCTGGCTCAGCGGTCCCGGCCGCCGGGCGAGTGCCGTCCGGCAGATCTGGCACGCGGGCATCGGCGCGGCCCGCGCCCAGACCGACCGCCTCGGCCTGCGCACGGGCCCGGTCGGCCCCTTCGTCCACCGCCACCGGCACTGGATCGGCTGGCTGCTGGTGGCGGGGGCGGTGGTCGCGTTCGTCCTGTGGCCGCATCCCACGGGGTGGGTCGTACTCGGCCTCGCGCTGGCGCTGCTGTTCGCGCTGGCGGTGGTGGACTTCGTGGGGGCGGAGAGAGCGGAGGGGGTGGAGGGGGCGCGCTGAGACACAGCCTCAGCTCACACTCATCCCCCGCTCCGGCCAACTCCCGCGCTCCGCGTGGAGCGCGTGGCGGTGTCCACGGAGAGGGCGCGGTGCATCTCCGCCGGATCATCACCGAAGACGTACCGAACAGATCCCGACCCCTCGAACTCTTTCCTGAAGTACACGATCGCTGCCACTACCAGTCACCCCGAGCTGGCTGCCGTCTCCACGACCGTAGTCCACGGCTCTGTCGGCGAATCGGGCAGGTGATGAAGGCGAGATCGGGGCGTCGCTGAACTGGCAGCTACCCCGAAGTGTCCCGGCCTACGGCCACACGAGGCAGTACGGCTGGTGGCCCGCCTCGTGCAGGCGGTGGCTGAAGTCCTGCCATTCGTGCAGGAGTTGGTAGACGTTGAAGGCGTCGCGGGGGCCGCCGCGGTCCGGGACCGTGGACCAGATGAAGGCTGCCGCGCCGACCGCTTCCTCGCCGATGTCGCGCAGGGGGTCCACCACGGTCATGGGGAGCTTGACGACCGCGTAGTCGGGGTGCAGGACGACGAGTTCGAGCGGCGGCACCTTGTGCAGGGGCACGCCCTCGATGCCGGTCAGCACCATCGCGGCCATCGTCTCCGGCTTGATCTTGGTGAACATGCCGTTCATGCCCAGCTCGTCGCCGCCGAGTTCCTCGGGACGCATGGAGATGGGGACGCGGGCCGCGGTCGCACCGTCCGGCGCACCGAAGTATTTGTACGTCACCCCCACCCGACCACCATTTCTGCTCCCCGCCCCGAGGCGGGCCGCCCGGTCGTCGGACGGGGGGCCTGCCGGCAGGTCCGGACCGTGGTCCGGGAGGTCCAACTGCCGGTCCAGCCGCCGGTCGCCGCGCTCGGGCTCACTCGGTAGACCCTGTGCCTGACGTGCGTCAGCCTGACGTGTTTCGGTCGCTTCCTCCGCTTCGCGCCGGTGCCTTCCCCGCCGGGCTCGCCGAGGACCCAGGTCATCAGTCCCCTCGCCCAGTCCGCCACCGCGATGCATATCTCCACCCGAGTGCTTTTCTAGGACGCGTGGCCCCCGCCGCGCAACCCGATCATCGTGTCAGTGACCTCCCCCACGGCCGCCCGCCGAAACGTGCGGTGAAACCGAAGTCCGCAGGATCTTCCCGGTCCCTGATCAGTACGTGCCGTATGAGGTGTGTGTATCAGGTGTCAGTCTCGCAGATCGGCAAAGACCGGCCAGGGAGGTCGGCCGGATCGGCTCCACGAGTGCCCGGACACCCCGCCCCGCCCCGCCCGGACGGGCCACGGCACCGCCGCCGGGCGGCTCCGCCTACCCTGAGGGGGTCACCACCCAACCGGAGTCCGAGAAGTCGGAGAAGCCGCACGTCATGAGTGCCCAGAGCGAAACGCCCTATCCCTACGACGCGCCCGCCTCGCAGGCGCTCTTCGACCGAGCCTCCGTCGTCACACCGGGCGGCGTGAACTCCCCGGTGCGCGCCTTCCGCGCCGTCGGCGGCACGCCCCGGTTCATGGTCTCGGGCAGCGGGCCCTACCTGACCGACGCCGACGGGCGGGAGTACGTCGACCTGGTGTGCTCCTGGGGTCCGATGATCCTCGGGCACTCGCACCCCGAGGTCATCGCCGCCGTCCAGGAGGCGGTCGCGCGGGGCACGTCCTTCGGCACGCCCGGCGAGGGCGAGGTCGCGCTCGCCGAGGAGATCGTCGCCCGCGTCGAGCCCGTGGAGCAGGTGCGGCTCGTCAGCAGCGGCACCGAGGCGACCATGTCGGCGATCCGGCTGGCCCGCGGCTTCACCCGCCGCGCCAAGGTGATCAAGTTCGCGGGCTGCTACCACGGCCACGTCGACTCCCTGCTGGCCGCGGCCGGTTCGGGCCTCGCCACCTTCGCGCTGCCCGACACCCCCGGTGTCACCGGCGCGCAGGCCGGCGACACCATCGTGCTGCCGTACAACGACCTCGAAGCGGTGCAGGAGGCGTTCCACCGGTACCCCGGCGAGATCGCCTGCGTGATCACCGAGGCGTCGCCGGGCAACATGGGCGTCGTCCCGCCGGAGCCCGGTTTCAACCAGGGCCTGAAGGACGCCTGCGCCAAGAACGGCGCGCTGTACATCTCCGACGAGGTGATGACCGGCTTCCGTACGAGCAAGGCCGGCTGGTACGGCGTCGACGGCGTCAAGCCCGACCTGATGACCTTCGGCAAGGTGATGGGCGGCGGCTTCCCCGCGGCGGCGTTCGGCGGGCGGGCCGACGTCATGGCGCACCTCGCCCCCGCCGGCCCGGTGTACCAGGCGGGCACCCTGTCCGGTAACCCGGTCGCCACCGCCGCCGGCCTCGCGCAGCTCCGGCTGCTGGACGACGCGGCCTACGACAAGGTCGACGCGGTCTCCGCGCAGATCCAGTCGCTGGTCACCGAGGCGCTCACCAAGGAGGGCGTGGCCCACCGGCTGCAGAACGCCTCCAACATGTTCTCGGTGTTCTTCACCGACCGGCAGGTGCGCACCTACGAGGACGCCAAGCGGCAGGAGTCGTTCCGCTTCACCGCGTTCTTCCACTCGCTGCTGGCGAACGGCGTGTACCTCCCGCCGTCGTCCTTCGAGTCCTGGTTCGTGTCCACGGCCCATGACGAGCGGGCCATCCAGAAGATCGCCGACGCCCTCCCGGCGGCGGCCCGAGCCGCCGCGGAGGCGACCGCGTGAGCACCCCCAGCGAGAAGAAGGCCGGCGACAAGGACGTCACCGTCGTCCACCTGATGCGCCACGGCGAGGTGCACAACCCCGACGGCCTGCTGTACGGGCGGCTGCCCGGCTACCACCTCTCCGAGCTGGGCCGGAAGATGGCCGAGCGGGTCGCCGAGCACCTGGCCCCGCGGGACATCACGCGGGTCGTCGCCTCCCCGCTGGAGCGGGCGCAGGAGACGGCCACCCCGATCGCCAAGGCGCACGGTCTCGACCTCGCGACCGACGCCCGGCTCATCGAGGCCGACAACGTCTTCCAGGGCAAGGCCTTCGGTGTCGGGGACGGCGCGCTGCGCAACCCGGACAACTGGAAGCACCTGGTCAACCCGTTCCGGCCGTCCTGGGGCGAGCCGTACATCGACCAGGTGGTGCGCATGATGGGCGCGCTGGACGCGGCCAAGGACGCGGCGCGCGGGCACGAGGCGGTGCTGGTGAGCCATCAGCTCCCGATCTGGATCGTGCGCTCCTACGTCGAGCGGCGCCGGCTCTGGCACGACCCGCGCAAGCGGCAGTGCACGCTGGCCTCGCTGACGTCCTTCACCTACCTCGGTGACAAGATCGTCTCTGTCGGCTACAGCGAGCCCGCGATCGACCTGGTCCCGGCGCATCTGCGGGCCGGTGCGAAGCCGCAGAAGGGCGCCGACGTGCAGGGCAAGGCCTTCGGGGCCTGAATCGGCTCCGGAATCCGCACATTCGGTGTACTAAGTGTGACTTTGCCGTGTCCGCCGCGAAAGAGCGGCGGATCATGGAACCTCCCCGTTCGTCACATCATCTGACTGGGTGACACCAGTGGGCGTGACGAATCGGGGAGCTTCATGCAGACCATCACCCGGAGGGGAATACTCGGCCTCGGCGCGGGTGCGGCGGCGGCCGGACTCGTCGGCTGCGGCACCTCCGCATCCGTGGACGGCGGCAAGCACCCGGGCGGCTCCGGCCGCAGCGGCAAGCCCTCGCCCAGCGGCAGCGCGCGCCCCGAGGCCCGCCCCATCGGTGACGGCTCCACGTCCTTCACCGGCAAGCAGCCCCACCAGCCCGCCCGTCCCGTGCCGCTGGAGCCGGGTCAGACCCCGCCGCAGTTCGTGGTCTTCTCCTGGGACGGCGCCGGCGAGGTCGGCAACGGCCTCTTCCCGCGCTTCCTGGACCTGGCCAAGGAGCACGGCGCGAGCATGACCTTCTTCCTCTCCGGGCTGTATCTGCTGCCCGAGTCGAAGAAGCGGCTCTACGACCCGCCGAACAACCCGCGCGGCGCCTCCGACATCGGCTACCTCACCGACGAGCACGTCAAGGCCACGCTCACCAACGTCCGCCGGGCGTGGCTCGAGGGCCACGAGATCGGCACCCACTTCAACGGGCACTTCTGCGGCGGCTCCGGCACGGTCGGCAACTGGACGGCCGCCCAGTGGCGCAGTGAGATCGACCAGGCCAAGTCGTTCGTCAAGCAGTGGCGCACCAACACCGGCTGGACCGACCTGCCCGCGCTGCCCTTCGACTACGACAAGGAACTGGTCGGCGGCCGCACCCCCTGTCTGCTCGGCCAGGACAACCTGCTGCCCACCGCCCGCGAGCTGGGCTGGCGCTACGACGCCTCCTCGCCCGGCGGCCGCCAGATGTGGCCGGTCAAGAGGAAGGGCATCTGGGACCTGCCGTTGCAGCAGATACCTTTCCCCGGACACTCCTTCGAGGTGCTGTCCATGGACTACAACATGCTGGCCAACCAGTCGGTCAACTCGACCAAGGCTCCCTCGTACAACTACCCGGGCTGGCGCAAGCAGTCGGCGCAGGCGTACATCAGCGGCTTCCGGCGGGCCTACGAGACGAACCGGGCGCCGTTCTTCGTCGGCAACCACTTCGAGGAGTGGAACGGCGGCATCTACATGGACTCCGTCGAGGAGGCGTTCAAGCACATCGCGCGCGAGAAGGAGAAGGGCGCCGACGTGCGGCTGGTCTCCTTCCGGCAGTTCACGGACTGGCTGGGCGTCCAGCGGCCCGAGGTGCTGGAGAAGCTGCGCACGCTGGACGTCGGCCAGAAGCCGGCCGGAGGCTGGAAGGGGTTCCTCGCAGACGCGGGGAACGGCGCGGGGAGCGGCACGGGCGGCAAGGGCGGCAAGGGTGCCGACCCGGACGCGGCGTGACGATACGTCCGTAATGCCCTGTGTAAATACGCCCTGAAAGGCGCTTTTCCGCCCGGTAGGGGGGCGGGCGAAACCGCCGGAACAGCCATGCGAAACTTTTCACATGAGTACCCGTAGCCGCGCCGCCCTGCTCGGTGCCGTGGCCGCCGCCGCGGCCCTGACCCTGTCCGCGTGCGGCAGCGGCGGGACCTCCGGCGGTGGCGGCGACACCAACTTCGTCACCGGCCACAACGGCATCGACACCGCGTCCAGGGGTGACCGCGCCCAGGCCCCCGACCTGTCCGGCCGGACCATCGACGGCAAGACCCTCGATGTCGCCGACTACAAGGGCAAGGTCGTCGTCCTCAACGTCTGGGGCTCCTGGTGCGGGCCGTGCCGGGAGGAGGCCAAGTACTTCTCCAAGGTCTCCAAGGCGTACGCGGACAAGGGCGTGCAGTTCGTCGGGATCAACACCCGCGACACCAGCACCACCCCCGCGCTCGCCTTCGAGAAGGCCAACGGGATCTCGTACCCGAGCCTGTACGACCCGACCGGCAAGCTGATGCTCCGCTTCGAGAAGGGGACGCTCAACCCGCAGCTCATCCCCTCCACGCTGATCCTCGACCGGGACGGCAAGGTGGCCGCGCGGGCGCTGGAGGCGCTCGACGACACGGCCCTGCTGAAGATGCTCCAGCCGGTCCTCGCGGAGAAGTGACGTGAGCGCCCTGCTGACGCTCGCCGCCGTGACGAGCCGCAACGAGACCGTGCTCAACGGCGCCCTGCTGCTCGCCCTGCCCGTCGCGGTGCTCGGCGGACTCGTCTCCTTCTTCTCGCCCTGCGTGCTCCCGCTGGTCCCCGGCTACCTCTCCTACGTGACCGGCGTCACCGGCACCGACCTGGCGGATGCCCGGCGCGGCCGGATGGCCACCGGCGCCATCCTGTTCGTGCTCGGCTTCACCGTGGTCTTCGTCTCCGGCGGCGCCCTGTTCGGCTACTTCGGGCAGACCCTCCAGGGCTACAAGGACGTCCTGACGAACGTGCTCGGCGTCCTGATGATCCTGCTCGGCGTCTTCTTCATGGGCCTGATGCCCTGGCTGACCCAGCGCGAGTTCCGCTTCCACAAGCGTCCGGCCACCGGGCTGGTGGGCGCGCCCGTGCTCGGCGCCCTGTTCGGGATCGGCTGGACGCCCTGCATCGGCCCGACCCTCGCCTCCGTCGTCGCGCTCTCCTCCCAGCAGGCGAGCGCGGGCCGGGGCGCGATACTGACCGTCGCGTACTGCCTCGGGCTCGGCGTGCCCTTCGTGCTCACCGCGATCGCCTTCCGTAAGGCGCTCGGTGCCTTCGGCTGGGTCAAACGCCACTATGTCTGGGTGATGCGGGCCGGCGGCACGATGATGATCGTGACCGGCGTGCTGCTGCTGACCGGCGCCTGGGACCACCTGGTGCAGGAGATGCAGACCTGGTCCGACGGCTTCTCTGTGGGGATCTGAACGATGAGCGACACCGAAACCGACAAGAGCCGGGACCAGGAAGGACTGGGCGCGGCCGGCTCACAGCTCTCCACCGCTCCCCAGGAGGACACGGCGACCCAGCCGGGCCTCGGCGTCATCGGCTGGGCCCGCTGGTTCTGGCGGCAGCTCACCTCGATGCGGGTCGCGCTGCTGCTGCTCCTGCTGCTCTCCCTCGGCGCGATCCCCGGCTCGCTGATCCCGCAGACCGGCGCCGACGCGAGCAAGGTCGAGGCGTTCCGCGCGACCCACACCACGCTCGCGCCCGTCTACGACAAGCTCGGGCTGTTCCACGTCTACAGCTCGGTGTGGTTCTCCGCGATCTACATCCTGCTGTTCGTCTCCCTGATCGGCTGCATCGTCCCGCGCACCTGGCAGTTCGTCGGCCAGCTCCGCGGCCGGCCGCCGGGTGCCCCGCGCCGTCTGGACCGGCTGCCCGCCTACACCACCTGGCGCACCACCGCCGAGCCCGAGCAGGTCCGCGAGGCCGCGCTCGCCCTGCTGAAGAAGCGCCGCTTCCGCGCCCACACCGCCGGTGACGCGGTCGCCGCCGAGAAGGGGTACGTGCGCGAGCTGGGCAACCTGGCCTTCCACATCTCGCTGATCGTCCTGCTGGTCGCCTTCGCCTCCGGCCAGTTGTTCAAGTCCGACGGCACCAAGCTGATGGTCGAGGGCGACGGCTTCTCCAACGCGCTGCCGATGTACGACGACTTCAAGTCCGGCAGCCTGTTCCACAACGACGACCTGGTGCCGTTCAGCTTCGACCTGCTGGACTTCAAGGGCACCTACGAGCTAACCGGACCCAGCCGCGGCACCCCGCGCACCTTCGAGGCGAAGGTCGACTACAGCGAGGGGGCGTACGGCAGGACGCGCTCCAAGCTCGTCCAGGTCAACGAGCCGCTGAAGATCGACGACGCCAAGGTCTACCTGGTCAGCCACGGCTACGCGCCCGTCATCACCGTCCGCGACAGCAAGGGCGAGGTCGTCTACCAGGACGCGGTACCGCTGCTCCCGCTGGACGGCAACGTCACCTCGCAGGGCGTCGTCAAGGTCATGGACGGCTACCACGACGCCAAGGGCAAGCGCGAGCAGCTCGGCATCCGGGCCTTCTTCCTGCCGACCTACGGCGGCGGCGCCTCCGTCCTCTCCGAGTTCCCGGCGCTGCTGAACCCGGTGCTCAACCTGGAGCCGTACCACGGCGACCTCGGCGTCGACTCGGGCCTGCCGCAGAGCGTGTACCAGCTCGACAAGAAGCACATGAAGGGCTTCAAGGACGCCCAGGGCAAGCAGCTCCGGGTCAACCTCAAGCCGGGGCAGACCATGAAGCTGCCCGGCGGCGCCGGGACCGTCACCTTCGGGAAGGACGTCAAGGAGTGGGCGGGCTTCCAGATCGTCCAGGAGCCGGGCGGTGCCTGGGCCCTGGGCGGCGCGCTCACCGCCATCCTCGGCCTCGCCGCTTCCCTGTTCATCCAGCGCCGCCGCGTCTGGGTGCGGGCGGTGCCCGGCGCCGACGGCGTCACGGTGGTCGAGATGGGCGGGCTCGGCCGCAGCGAGTCCGCGAAGGTCCCCGAGGAACTGGGCGACCTCGCCGGAATCCTCTACGACCAGGCGCCCGGCGCCCCCGACACCCACGAAGACACATCCCGCGCAGTACCTGCCGAAGGGGCTGAGAAGTGACTCTCGCCGCCGCGACCGAACTCGCCACCGCGACCAACGAGCATCTGGCGAGCATCAGCAACACGCTGATCTACTCCTCGATGGCCGTGTACACGCTGGCCTTCTTCGCCTACATCGCCGAATGGCTCTTCGGCAGCCGCAGCAAGGTCGGCCGCACGGCCGCCGCGCTCACCGCCGACGCCAAGCCGGCCGGGAGCGCGCCCGCCGTCACCGTGAAGCAGGCGGGCGGCACCACGGTGCTGGAGCGCCCGAAGGTCGTCGTGCGCTCCGCCGCCGGAGCCCGCGACGTGCCCGACGGCCCCGGCGCCCACGGCGGTGACGTCCAGGGCGACATGTACGGCCGGATCGCGGTCTCCCTCACCGTGCTCGCCTTCCTGGTGGAGCTGGCCGGTGTGGTCGCCCGCGCGGCCTCCGTGCAGCGCGCCCCCTGGGGCAACATGTACGAGTTCAACCTGACCTTCTCCACCGTCGCGGTCGGCGTCTACCTGGGCCTGCTCGCGCTGAAGAAGAACGTCCGCTGGCTCGGCCTGTTCCTGATCACCACCGTCCTGCTGGACCTGGGCCTCGCCGTCACCGTGCTCTACACCGCCAGCGACCAGTTGGTCCCGGCGCTGCACTCGTACTGGCTGTACATCCACGTCTCCACCGCGATCTTCTGCGGCGCGGTGTTCTACGTCGGCGCGGTCGCCACGATCCTGTACCTCTTCAAGGACTCCTACGAGAGCAAGCTGGAGAGCGGCGGCACGCCGGGCACCTTCGCCCGCTCCGTGCTGGAGCGGCTGCCCGCCTCCGCCTCGCTGGACAAGTTCGCCTACCGGGTCAACGCGGCCGTCTTCCCGCTGTGGACGTTCACGATCATCGCGGGCGCGATCTGGGCGGGCGACGCCTGGGGCCGGTACTGGAACTGGGACCCCAAGGAGACCTGGTCCTTCATCACCTGGGTCGCCTACGCCTGCTACCTGCACGCCCGCGCCACGGCCGGCTGGAAGGGCCGCAAGGCCGCCTACCTGGCCCTGATCGCCTTCGGCTGCTGGCTGTTCAACTACTACGGCGTCAACATCTTCGTCAGCGGCAAGCACTCGTACGCGGGCGTGTGAGCGCCCCGTCGGCGACACTGGTGTCATGCACGGTTCCATCGAACAGGGCATGAGCCAGACCCACGGGAACACGCACATACGGCACTTCCTTGTGCGGCTGCCGAGGTCCATGGGGGAGGTCTGGCCCGCGGTGGCCGCCGCCGAGGGCCTGTCCGCCTGGTGCACCCCGGTCGACGTGCTCGAACCCCGCCTCGACGGCACGGTCGCGCTGCGCGACCTGGGCGCCGGGCGGGTCACCGCCTGGGACGTGGACCGGGTCGCGGAGTACACCGTCGAGGGCGGTGGCAGGCTCCGCTTCCACCTCGAACGGGACGGCGAGAACGGCAGCACCCTCCGCTTCACCCACGAGTACCAGGGCGAGGGCGCGTCGGAGGCCGAGTGGCGCGCCCGTTTCGAACGACTGATCGAATGCTGGGGGTCAGGCGAGCGGGGCGGTGAGCAGGTCCCGTAGCCGCTCCACGTACAGGCCCATGTTCTTCGCCGCCACGTCCGTGTCCGGGTGGCGGCTGGCCAGCCACAGGCCGTCGTGCAACCGGTTGACCCAGACGCACACCTGATCGCCGTACGACACCCGCAGCAGGGCGTGCGCGTTCTGCTCCGCCCAGCGGGCCGCGCCCGGGATGCCACGCGTGTCGACGAAGGAGACGATCGAGTACAGGTCCGGCGAGGTCGGCCGGAAGTCCGCGCCCAGCAGGCTCAGCACCCGGGCCAGCGGCATCCGGGCCAGCGTCCGGTTCGCCTGGAGCTCGGCGCGCACCGCCCGCAGCGTGGAGGCCAGGTCGGGCGTGTGGTCGAGGGGCACCTCGATGGGGGCGCCGCCCACGAACCAGCCCACCGAGTCGTTCCACTGGGACTTCACCCGCGTGTGGAACGGCACCACCGTCCGGTACACCGACTGCTGCCCCAGCTCCCGCACGATCAGCGCGGTCGCCGCCAGCAGCCCGACCAGGCTGCCCCCGTACGGCCGGCAGTACGCCTCGAACGCGGCCGCCGCCTCCGCGTCCACCAGCGGCTCGCAGATCATCCGCTGCTGCGGCAGCGGGCCGCCGGGCTCCACCCCCAGCTCGACCGGGAACGAGGGCAGCGTGCCGTCGCAGCGCCGGATGAACTCCCGCCAGCGGGCGACCGTCTCGTGCCCGCCGTCCAGCCGGTCGGCGTCCGCCCGCTCGATCTCGCAGAAGTCCACGTAACTGGCGGCCGGGGTCCGCACCACCGGCCCGCGCCCCTCCAAGCCCGCCGTGTACAGCTCCTCGATCTCGGCCGGGATGCCGTGCAGCGAGTACGCGTCCACATTGCTGTGGTCGAAGGCGAGGAAGACGGTGGCCGAGTCGTCCCGGACCACGGCCGCGTAGATCAGGTTCGGCCAGCGCAGCGCGTCCGCGACCGTGTCGAACCGGGCCTGGAGATGCGCGGTCAGCGCCTCCGCGTCCGTGAAGTCGCCGCCCGCCTCCCGGTGCAGGCTCACGTCCCCGGCGTCCAGGGTGAAGCGGCGCAGCTCCTCGCCGTCCTCGCCCGCCCAGCGGAAGCCGCTGCGCAGCGTCTCGTGCCGGACCGTCCAGGCCCGCAGGGACTCCTGGAGCACGTCGAGGTCGACCGGTCCGGGCAGGTCGAAGGAGGTGCCCAGCCAGGTCGGCACGAACAGGCCGTCCTCGCGGACGTGCCGGGCCGTCCGGATGTGCGACTCCTGGATGTAGGCGGGCGGGCGGGAGTCCTCCGGCAGGCCGTGCGCCGTGGCGACGGTCGCCGGACTCAGCGTCCACTCGACGAGCCGCCCCGGCCGGACCTCGCAGCGCTGGATGTCAGTGATTCGCACGCGTCTCCGATCGCAGAAGGGGACCCCGGTGTATGGGGCCCCCTTCCAAGGGAATGCCGTCGCACGCGGTGGAGACATGCCCGTGCGGGGCTTTTCAGCGGAACGGATGGCGGGCCGAACGCGTGACCGTGCGCCCTCAGACCCCGATGTCCTCGTTCCACAGCTCCGGGTCCCGGGCGACGAACTCCCGCATCAGCTCCGCGCAGTCGGGATCGTCCAGCAGCACGACCTCCACCCCGTGTCCGGCCAGCCACTCGTGCCCGCCGCTGAAGGTCCCCGCCTCCCCGACCACGACCCGCGAGATCCCGAACTGCCGCACCAGCCCGGAGCAGTACCAGCACGGCGACAGCGTGGTCACCATGGTCGTCCCCCGGTACGACCGCCGCCGCCCGGCGTCCCGGAAGGCGGCCGTCTCCGCGTGCGTGGCCGGGTCGCCGTCCTGCACGCGCCGGTTCCGCCCCCGCCCGAGCAGCTCCCCGTCCGGGCCGTAGAGCGCGGCTCCGATCGGGATGCCACCCTCCGCGCCCCCGGCGCGCGCCTCCTCGACGGCGGTACGCAGCCAGTCCCGCGCCACTTCCAGATCCATGGAGGCACTGTCCCCCGGCTCACGGGTCCGGGAAACGCCTCACTCCGTACCGGGCTCGTCCTTCCTCAGCGAGCGCAGGAAGTCCGGGTTGTCGTCCGGGGCCACCCAGGTGGGGGCGGCGGCCGCCGGACGGCGGACCTTGCCGGTGATCAGCCAGGCCAGGGGGCCGATCAGGACCTCGCCGAAGAGCAGGACGATGACCGCCCAGGCGAACTTGGGCAGATGGCGGACCTCGTCCTCGGGGGTGTTCAGGCAGTCCACGAAGGCATGGATCCACAGGGCGAGGACCAGCAGGAACGGCAGGTATCTGAGCATGGGCGCGCGATCTCCTCAGGGTGTGGACGGCCCCGGTGGCCGAGCCTTCGTATCCGGTGGCCGATACTGGGACACATGGCTTACGACGATCTTCGCTCCCTGCTGCGGGCGCTGGAGCGCGAGGGAGACCTCAAGCGCATCAAGGCCGAGGTCGACCCATACCTGGAGGTCGGTGAGATCGTCGACCGGGTGCAGAAGGCCGGCGGACCGGCGCTGCTCTTCGAGAACGTCAAGGGCTCCGCGATGCCCCTGGCGATGAACGTCTTCGGCACCGACCGCCGCCTGCTCAAGGCGCTGGGCCTGAAGTCGTACGCGGAGATCTCCGACAAGATCGGCGGTCTGCTGCGGCCCGAGCTGCCGCACGGCTTCGTCGGCGTCCGCGAGGCGTTCGGCAAGCTCGGCGCGATGGCGCACGTGCCGCCGAAGAAGGTCAAGGGCGACAACGCGCCCGTCCAGGAGGTCGTCCTCACCGGTGACGACGTGGACCTGGACGCGCTCCCGGCCCTGTTCACCTGGCCCAAGGACGGCGGCTCCTTCTTCAACCTCGGGCTGACCCACACCAAGGACCCCGAGACCGGCATCCGCAACCTCGGTCTCTACCGCCTCCAGCGGCACGACAAGCGCACCATCGGCATGCACTGGCAGATCCACAAGGACAGCCGCAACCACTACCAGGTGGCCGCCCGCCGCGGTGAGCGGCTGCCGGTCGCCATCGCCTTCGGCTGCCCGCCCGCCGTGTCGTACGCCTCCACGGCCCCGCTGCCCGGCGACATCGACGAGTACCTGTTCGCCGGGTTCATCGCGGGCAAGCGGATCGAGATGGTGGACTGCAAGACCGTCCCGCTCCAGGTCCCGGCCAATGCCGAGGTCGTCATCGAGGGCTGGCTGGAGCCCGGCGAGATGCTCCCCGAGGGCCCCTTCGGCGACCACACCGGCTTCTACACCCCGCAGGAACCGTTCCCCGCGCTGAAGATCGACTGCGTGACGATGCGGAAGCGGCCGCTGCTGCAGTCGATCGTCGTCGGCCGCCCGCCGACCGAGGACGGTCCGCTCGGCCGCGCCACGGAGCGGTTCTTCCTGCCGCTGCTGAAGATCATCGTCCCGGACATCGTGGACTACCACCTCCCCGAGGCGGGCGGCTTCCACAACTGCGCGATCGTCTCGATCGACAAGAAGTACCCGAAGCACGCGCAGAAGGTGATGTCCGCGATCTGGGGCGCGCACATGATGTCCCTGACCAAGCTGATCGTGGTCGTCGACTCCGACTGCGACGTGCACGACCTGCACGAGGTCGCCTGGCGGGCGCTGGGCAACACCGACTACGCCCGCGACCTGGTGGTCGCCGAAGGTCCCGTCGACCATCTCGACCACGCCTCCTACCAGCAGTTCTGGGGCGGCAAGGCGGGCATCGACGCGACGAAGAAGCTGCCCGAGGAGGGCTACACGAGGGACGGGGGCTGGCCGGACATGGTCCTGTCCGACCCCGCCACGGCGGCGCTGGTCGACCGGCGCTGGAAGGAGTACGGGCTGTGAGCACCTCGTCCGCCGCCGCGATCCCGCAGCCGGGGCGCACCAAGGCGTTCCTCCGTCTCGTGATGATCGAGCACTCGGTCTTCGCGCTGCCCTTCGCGTACATCGCCTCGCTCACCGCGATGTACCAGTGGGACAAGAACATCCACTGGGCGCGGCTGCTGCTGGTCACCATCTGCATGGTGGGCCTGCGCACCTTCGCCATGGCGGTCAACCGGATCATCGACCGCGAGATCGACGCCCGGAACCCGCGCACCGCCCACCGCGAGCTGGTCACCGGCGCGATGTCGGTCAAGCACGCGTGGACCGGCGCGCTGATCGCGCTGGTGGTCTTCCTGGGCGCGGCCGCGCTGCTGAACCCGCTCTGCCTGGCGCTGGCGCCGGTCGCGGTGATCCCGATGGTCGTCTATCCGTACGGGAAACGGTTCACCAACTTCCCGCAGGCCATCCTCGCGCTGGCCCAGGCGATGGGCCCGGTCGGCGGCTGGCTCGCCATCTCCGGCACCTGGTCCTGGGACGCGGTGATCCTCGGCCTCGCGGTCGGCATCTGGATCGGCGGCTTCGACCTGATCTACGCCTGCCAGGACGTGGAGGCCGACCGGGAGACGGGCGTCCTGTCGGTCCCGGCCCGCTTCGGCGTCCCGGCCGCGATCTGGGGCGCGCGGGTCTGCCACGCCATCACGATGGCCCTGTTCGTCTGGTACGCCGTCCTCACCCACGCCGGCCCGTTCCTCTGGCTGGGCCTGGCCATCGTCGCCTCGGCGTTCGTCTACGAACATCGCATCGTGAGGCCGCACGACCTGTCCCGCCTGAACAGGGCGTTCTTCAGTGTCAACGGCTTCATCGGCATCGCGCTCTTCGTGTGCGCGCTGCTCGATCTCCTGGTCCGGGGGCTCACCGTCTGACCAAGGCACACCCGGCCTGAACACGCGGCGTCACGCCGGTACTCTCAAGGTGTGAACGCAGGAGAAACGCAGCGCGTGCCTTGGATCGTGGGGGTTTCGGGAGCTTCCGGGACGCCGTACGCGGCGGCGGTGCTGCGGGCGCTGCTGGACGCCGGGGAGGACGTCGACCTGGTGGTCAGCCGGGCCTCGCGGCTGACGCTGCTGGACGAGACGGGGATCTCGTTCCGCGACGCCCACTGGCGCGAGGACCTGCGGGACTGGCTGGCGCGCGGCGCCGACGGCAAGCCGGACACCTATGAGCCGGACCTCGGCCGGGTGCGGTACTGGAACGCGGGCGACCTCGCGGCGGGACCGTCGTCGGGGTCGTACCGGGTCAAGGGCATGCTGATCGTCCCGGCCTCCACCGCCTGTGTCGCGGGGGTGGCCCTCGGCCTGTCCAAGGACCTGCTCCAGCGGGCGGCGAGCGTGACGCTGAAGGAGCGCAGGCCGCTGGTGGTGGCCGTGCGCGAGACCCCGTTGAACGGGCAGACCCTCCGGCAGCTCGTCGCGCTGGACGAGGCCGGGGCGAGCGTGGTCCCCGCCTCGCCGGCCTTCTACGCGGGCGCGACCCACATCCAGGACCTGGTGGACTTCGTCGCCGGCCGGGTGCTGGACGCGGCGGGCGTCGGCCACGGCCTGTACCGGCGCTGGAAGGGCGAGCTGGGCGGCGGCGCGCAGGACAAGTAGCGGTACCTCTCATCACGTAGGCAAATTTCACACCGGAAGGCTTCGATCGCATGGACGCGGTGGACAGGCAGCTCATCCAGGCCCTGAGGGAGAACGGCCGGGCCTCGTACGCGGAGCTGGGGCGCCTCGTCGGCCTGTCGGGACCCAGCGTCACCGACCGCATCAACCGGCTGGAGGCGGCCGGGGTCATCACCGGTTACCGCGCCACGGTGGACGCCGCCTCGCTGGGCCTCGGCGTGACCGCGCTGATCGGCATCTCGCTGTCCGACGCCGCCGACCACGAGGACGTGGCCCGCAGGCTGAAGGACCTCACCGAGATCGAGGACTGCTGGTTCATCGCCGGTGACGACTCCTTCATGCTCAAGGTCCGCTCCTCCGACGTGGACGGTCTGGAGAAGACCATCCGCCGCCTGAGCGGCACCAAGGGCGTCTCCCGCACCCGCACCACGATCGTGCTGTCCACGAAGTGGGAGAACAGGGTCGGGGAGCTGCCCGAAGAGGTGTGACAGCGGGTCAGGGGGTTCGGGGGAGTACGGTTGGTCAGGTTGTCGTGGAAAGGTGTTGGTATGGACGTCGGACTCAAGCGCGAGCTGGAGGACAAGGTCCGCTCCGGTGAGCGGCTGACCCGTGAGGACGGCATCGCGCTCTACGAGTCGGACGACCTGGCGTGGCTCGGTGGCCTCGCCCATGAGGTGCGCACGCGCAAGAACGGCGACGTGGTGCACTTCAACGTCAACCGTCACCTCAACATGACCAACGTGTGCACGGCGTCCTGCGCCTACTGCTCGTTCCAGCGCAAGCCGGGCGAGAAGGACGCGTACACGATGCGCATCGAGGAGGCCGTGAAGCTGGCCAAGGCGATGGAGTCGGAGAACCTCACCGAGCTGCACATCGTCAACGGCCTGCACCCGAACCTGCCGTGGCGCTACTACCCGCGCTCGCTGCGGGAGCTGAAGGCGGCCCTGCCGCACGTCTCCCTGAAGGCGTTCACGGCGACGGAGATCCACCACTTCGAGACCATCTCCGGCCTGTCGGCGTCCGAGATCCTCGACGAGCTGATCGACGCGGGCCTTGAGTCCCTCACCGGCGGCGGCGCCGAGATCTTCGACTGGGAGGTCCGCCAGCACATCGTGGACCACCGCACCCACTGGGAAGACTGGTCCCGCATCCACCGGCTGGCGCACGAGAAGGGGCTCAAGACCCCGGCCACGATGCTCTACGGCCACATCGAGGAGCCCCGCCACCGCGTGGACCACGTGCTGCGGCTGCGCGAGCTCCAGGACGAGACCGGCGGCTTCCAGGTCTTCATCCCGCTGCGCTACCAGCACGACTTCGTGGACATGAAGGACGGCAAGGTCCGCAACCGCCTCCAGGCGCGCACCCAGATGGCGACCGGCGCCGAGGCGCTGAAGACGTTCGCCGTCTCCCGGCTGCTGTTCGACAACGTCCCGCACGTGAAGGTGTTCTGGGTGATGCACGGTGTGCAGACCGCCCAGCTCGCCCTGCAGCACGGCGCGGACGACATGGACGGCTCGGTCGTCGAGTACAAGATCACGCACGACGCGGACAACTACGGCACGCCGAACAAGCTGACCCGTGAGGACCTGCTCGACCTGATCCGTGACGCGGGCTTCCGCCCGGTCGAGCGGAACACCCGCTACGAGATCATCCGCGAGTACGAGGGCCCGGACCCGCTGCGCCGCGAGACCCCGCAGGCGATGCGGGTCTGAGCGACCGCGAAAGCTGGTTGAGCCGGGGCCGAGGTAAGGATTACCTTGGCCCCGTGGCTCTTACCTTCACGCTGGACCCCTCCGTCACCCCGGATCTGCGCGACGGCCTGCTCGACCTGTGGGTGGACGTCACCAACGCGGGCGGCGCGGTCGGCTTCGTGCCGCCGGTCACGCGGGAGGACGTACGGCCCGAGCTGGTCCGCTCGCTGGCCCAGCTCGCCCAGGGGCGCGGCAGGCTGCTGGTCGGGCAGGACGACGAGGACGGGGCGGGCCGGGTCGCCGCGACCGCCTTCCTCGCCTTCAACAGTCACCGGCTGATGACCCACTGGCTGTGGCTGTACACGGTGATGGTCCACCCCAAGCACCAGGGCCGGGGGTACGGCCGCGATCTGCTCGCGGCCGCCGCGGACGCCGCGCGCGGGTTCGACGGCATCGAGTCCGTGCGGCTCGGCTGTCGGAGCGGCCTTGGCCTGGAGCGCTTCTACGCCTCCTGCGGCTACCGCGAGGTGGGCCGGGTGCCGGGCGCCATCCGGGTCGGCCCCGGCGAGTACCGGGACGACGTCACGATGCTGCTGGACCTCGGCTGAGCCCGCGCACCCCCTGCCAAGATCGGGTGGGGCGCGTGCTTCACTGGACGGTGCACGTCATGGGATTCAGGGTCATAACGACACGGAAGAGTGGATTGAGATGCTCCGCTACACGCTGATGCGCCTCGGCGTCTTCGCCGGCTGCCTCGTGGTCGCCTGGGGAGCGGTCTACTCCGGGATCTTCCCGCGCGGTTTCGGCGCCTCCAACCTCTTCTGGGTCGTCCTGCTCGCCATGGTGCTCTCGGCGCCCATCAGTTGGGTGGTGCTGCGCAAGGAGCGTGAGCGTGCCTCCCTCCAGGTCGCCGGCCGGGTGGACCGCATGAAGGCCAACCTGGAGGCCAGCCGCAGCCAGGAGGACGCGGCCGAGGCCCGGAGCCAGGCTTCCTGACGCCTGCCTGCCCGCCTTCCGGGCGGCGGCGGCCTTCGAAGCGGAACATCCCTCACCAAACCTCCGAGACTGCACACGCCCGGCTCCGGACCGACGCCTCGCGTGCACAGGGTCACCACAGGTGCCTCGTACGATCGCCAGCCTGAGCGGCGGCGCACCGTACCGACGGAAGGCCGCGCTGAACGCCTCGGTGCGCGAGGCGCGTATGTCATGCAGCAAGCAGTACACCGCTGCACGTCCCAGGAGCCGCCCGTGACCGCCCTGTACCCCAACGCCCCCGTCTCGCCCGCCCCGCACGTCTCGGCCCTCGACTACGACGGCCGCCCGGTGCTGGTGGAGCCCGAGATCCGGCGCCTGGACGGGGCCGTGCGGGAGGTGTCGGTGCCGCCGTTCGCACCCCCGGTGACCCACGGCTCGCTCGCCGACCTGCCGTTCGACAACGCCGAGGCGGCGCCCGGCGCGGTCGTGCTCAGCCGGAAGAACGCCGACGGCGAGTGGGAGGACGTGACGGCCGAGCGGTTCGCCGCCGAGGTGCTGGCCGTGGCGCGCGGGCTGGTCTCGGAGGGGCTGATGCCCGGCGAGCGGATCGCCGTCATGGCCCGCACCCGCTACGAGTGGACCCTGCTGGACTTCGCCGCCTGGGCCGCCGGCCTGGTCACCGTGCCGGTCTACCCGACCTCCTCGGTCTACCAGACCCGCTGGATCCTCCAGGACTCCGGCGCCGTCGCCTTCATCACCGAGACCACCGCCCAGGGCGCCGCCATCGCCCCCGAACTCGCCCAGCTCCCCGAGCTGCGGCACGTCTGGGTCATCGACGAGGGGCACGTGGAGCTGCTCGCCGAGGCGGGCTCGGGCACGCCGGACGGTGAAGTCGCCGTACGCCGGGGCATGCTGGGCCCCGACACCCTCGCCACCCTGATCTACACCTCGGGCACCACCGGACGCCCCAAGGGCTGCGCCCTGACGCACGGCAACTTCTTCGCCGAGGTCGACAACGCCATCGAACTCCTGCACCCGGTGTTCAAGGCGACGACCGGCGAAGAGGCGTCGGTGCTGCTGTTCCTGCCGATGTCCCACGTCTTCGGCCGCATGGTCGCCATCGCCTGCGTCCGGGCCCGCGTACGCCTCGGCCACGCTCCGAGTCTCAAGCCCGAGCATCTCCTGCCGGACCTGGCCGCGTTCCGCCCGACCTGTCTGCTGACCATCCCGTACATGCTGGAGAAGGTGTACAACACCGCCCGTGCGAAGGCCGAGGAGACCGGCAAGACCGCCGCCTTCGACCGGGCCGCCGCCACCGCCGTGCGCTACGGCGAGGCGCTGGAGGCCCGCCAGACCGGGACCGGCAGCGGTCCGGGCGCCGCCCTGAAGGCGAGCCGTTCCTTCTACGACCCGCTCGCCTATCGCAAGCTGCGCGCCGCCATGGGCGGCAAGGTCCGCTACGCCATCTGCGGCGGCTCCCCCCTCGGCCGCCGCCTGGCCGCCTTCTACGCTGGCGCGGGCATCGAGATCTTCGAGGGGTACGGCCTCACCGAGACCACCGGCGCGACCACCGTCACCCCGCCGCTGCGGCCCCGCCTCGGCACGGTCGGCTGGCCGCTGCCCGGCACCCGGGTCCGGATCGCGGCCGACGGCGAGATCCTGATCTCCGGCGACCATGTGCTGCGCGGCTACTGGGACCAGCAGGCGGGCGGTGTCGTCCCCGCGACCCGCGACGGCTGGCTGCCCACCGGCGACCTGGGGGAGCTGGACGACGACGGCTACCTCACCATCACCGGCCGCAAAAAGGAGCTGCTGATCACGGCGGGCGGCAAGTCGGTGGCCCCGGCGCCGCTGGAGAACTGGCTGCGCCAGCACCCCCTGATCTCCCACTGCCTCCTGGTCGGCGACGGCCGCCCCTACATCGGCGCGCTCATCACCCTGGACGCGGACGGCCTGCACCACTGGCGCCAGATGAACGGCAAGCACCCGGTGCCGGCCGAACTGCTCGTCAGCGACCCGGACTTGAACGCCGTCCTGCGGGACGCGGTGGAGCAGGCCAACCAGCTCGTCTCCCGCCCCGAGTCGATCCGCCGCTTCACCGTCCTGCCCGGCGACTTCACCGAGCACACCGGCCACCTCACCCCGTCCATGAAGCTGCGCCGCGCCCGCATCCTGCGGGACTTCGCGGACGAGGTGGAGGGCCTGTACGAGGGCTCGGGCCAGGTCACCGGCCCCTGAGGTCAGCGCACTCGGGCGAAGAGGCACGCCTGCGGGACGGGCTCCGTGGGGCCGGGCTCCCGTACCGTGCGGGAGCCGAGGGCGAACCCGGCGTCTTCCAGCAGCGCGGCCATCCGCTCCGGATCGCGGCGCAGGAAGTCGAGGCTGACCGGACGCCCCCAGGGCTGGTCGTGGCGCCGGGGCTCGTCCCCGGCCTGGAAGGCGAGCAGCAGATGCCCGCCCGGCGCCAGGACGCGGCGGAACTCGGCGAACAGCGCGGGCAGTTCCTCCGCCGGGGTGTGGATGCTGGAGTACCAGGACACGACACCGGCCAGCTTCCCGTCGGGGAGGTCCAGTTCCAGCATGGAGCCCTGCACGAAGCGCAGGCCGGGGTTCTCGCGGCGGGCGATGGCCAACATGGCGGGGGAGAGGTCGAGCCCGAACACGTCGAGGCCGAGGGCGTCGAGGAAGCCGGTGATCCGGCCGGGCCCGCACCCCAGGTCGGCCACGGCCGCACCCGCCCCCACCAGCTCGGCGAACACCCGCAGCAGGGCTCGGTCGAGGGGCTGGGAGATGTGCGCGTCCCGGAAATGATCGGCGTAGTCCTCGGCGACGGCGTCGTAGAACGTGCGGGTGGCGGTGAGGAAGTCGGCGGTGCCCAGGGAGTCGGTCATGGGGAGGGACCCTAGAGGGTTCCGGGCACTTCCCGCGGCCGTTCGGGTGAGAACTCCGGCGCCGGAATGCCACGGGTTCCGGCGGGCAATGGGCGGCACGCCGGGCGGGGAATTCGCCGGGAATTCATCGGGGCGTCACGGAGAAAGGCAGGAGCCCCGTCGCCGGAAGGCGTGGGGCTCCTTGGGTACTGCACTCAGGTTCTGCGATCAGGCAGTGATCAGACGGGGGTGACGTTCTCCGCCTGCGGACCCTTCGGGCCCTGCGTCACGTCGAAGTTCACCTGCTGGTTCTCCTCGAGGGAGCGGAAGCCGGTGGCGTTGATCGCGGAGTAGTGAACGAAGACGTCGGGGCCGCCGCCCTCCTGGGCGATGAAGCCAAAGCCCTTTTCGGCGTTGAACCACTTAACGGTTCCGGTAGCCATAAGCCCTCCTTGGGCCCAAAAGGGTTGCCCTGCTCCAGAACCTGCAAGTGCGAACGGTGCTGCACGACTGCATTCATCTGAAAACGACGAGAGCCCGCGGTCACATGCTCCGCAGGCTCTGTACTGCAAGGGAAACCAAACTGCAACTTGCGGCGAGCCTAGCACGCAGCCCCCGGAAAGCAATAGAGGTCAAGATCACGTCACCCGAATGTTTGAACCCTCCCTCGGGCCCGCTGACCACGGCCCGGTCCGGGCTTCGTATCGCAAGGGGTCTAGTCTCGCTATGTGGACAATTCTCGCACCCGGCCGCGCGTCGGCCACATCCAGTTCCTCAACTGCCTGCCCCTCTACTGGGGGCTCGCGAGAACCGGCACGCTCCTCGACTTCGAGCTGACCAAGGACACCCCGGAGAAGCTCAGCGAGCAACTCGTGCGCGGTGATCTCGACATCGGTCCGATCACCCTCGTGGAATTCCTGCGCAACGCCGGTGACCTGGTCGCCTTCCCGGACATCGCCGTGGGCTGCGACGGCCCCGTGATGTCCTGCGTGATCGTCTCGCAGGTCCCCCTGGACCAGCTCGACGGCGCGCGGGTCGCCCTCGGTTCGACCTCGCGGACCTCGGTCCGCCTGGCCCAGTTGCTGCTGGCCGAGCGGTACGGCGTCCGGCCGGAGTACTACACCTGCCCGCCCGACCTGAGCCTGATGATGCAGGAGGCGGACGCCGCCGTCCTCATCGGCGACGCGGCCCTGCGTGCCAACCTCCTGGACGCGCCGCGCTACGGCCTCCAGGTGCACGACCTGGGCGCGCTGTGGAAGGAGTGGACGGGACTGCCGTTCGTCTTCGCGGTGTGGGCCGCGCGGCGGGATTACGCCGAACGCGAGCCGGAGATCACCCGCAAGGTGCACGAGGCGTTCCTCGCCTCCCGCAACGTGTCCCTCGAGGAGGTCGGCAAGGTCGCCGAGCAGGCCGCCCGCTGGGAGGCGTTCGACGAGGCGACCCTGGAGCAGTACTTCACCACCCTGGACTTCTCCTTCGGGCCCCCGCAGTTGAAGGCGGTCGAGGAGTTCGCCCGCCGCGTCGGCCCCACGACCGGCTTCCCGGCCGACGTGAAGGTGGAACTGCTCGGGGCGTAATCACTACGCTGCGAGGGCGCGGCTTTACGGGGGAGCCCGCGGGGGAGGGGTCGCCATGCAGCCGCTCGGAGCGGACGAACCGGCCGCGGTCGGCCCGTACCGGCTGCTGGGCCGGCTCGGCTCCGGCGGCATGGGCCGCGTCTACCTGGGCCGCAGCGCGGGCGGGCGGACCGTCGCCGTGAAGATCGTCCACCCGCAGTACGCGCTGGACGAGGAGTTCCGGGCCCGCTTCCGCCGCGAGGTGGCGGCCGCCCGCAGGGTCGGCGGCGCCTGGACCGCGCCCGTCCTGGACGCCGACCCGGACGCCCCGGTCCCCTGGGTCGCCACGGCCTACGCGGCGGGCCCCTCCCTCACCCAGGCCGTCACCGCCCTCGGCCCCCTGCCCGAGCACACCGTGCGGGCCCTGGGCGCCGGTCTCGCCGAGGCGCTGGCCACCGTGCACGCACTGGACCTCGTCCACCGGGACGTGAAGCCCTCCAACGTGCTGCTCACCCTGGACGGCCCGCTGCTGATCGACTTCGGCATCGCCCGCGCCACCACCGGCACCGCCTCCCTCACCGCGACCGGCGCTTCTGTCGGCTCACCCGGCTACATGGCCCCCGAGCAGATCCTCGGCGGCCAAGTCACCGGCGCGGCCGACGTGTTCTCCCTCGGCGCGGTCCTGGCCTACGCGGCCACCGGCAACCCGCCCTTCCCCGGCGACTCCTCGGCGGCCCTGCTCTACAAGGTCGTCCACGAGGAACCGGAACTCGGTCCGCTGGACGGCGACTTGCGTGAGATCGCGGCCGCCTGCCTGGCGAAGGACCCCGCGCCGCGCCCCTCCCCGGCCGAGATCGCCCGCAGGCTTGCCCCGCACGGTGCGGCGGCCCTGATGACGGGTGGCTGGCTCCCCGGCGCCCTGGTCGAGCAGGTCAGCCGCAGCGCGGTCCGTCTCCTCAACCTGGAGGCGTCCGCCGACGCCCCGCCGGGTCCGGTGGACTCCCACACTCCTTCGGTGCCGGGGGAGTTCGGCCCCGCACCGGTGATGACACCGGCCGCGCAGACGGCCCCCGGCAAGGTGAGCGTCAGTCTCGCGGCGACCTCGGCACCGGGGCGGACGGGGCGCGGGCGCCGGGTGAGCTGCACGGTCGCCCTGGCCGTGGCGGGCGCGCTGGCCGCGGTCTCCCTCGGCGTCGCCACCCTGCTGGACCCGGGTGGCAGCGGCGGCAACGACACGGCGGGCGGCGCCCCTTCGGCACCGGGCGACGCCGCCGGCGCGGTCCCCGCCCGCTACCTGGGCACCTGGGAGGGCAAGGCCACCGGCCTGAACGGCACGCTGCCCATGGGCACCTTCCGCGTGGCCCTCCACCAGGCCGCCGTAGGAAAGGAGTTGGGCCGCCTGCGCCAGACGGACCAGCTCGGCGCGGTCTGCGTGGACGTCCTCACCCTGAAGCGGGCGACCCCCGAACACCTGCTGGCCACCTCCAAGGGAGCCAAGGGCAACCACGCGGGCTGCAACCCCACTCCCCACGAGGTGGAGCTGACCCCCACCGGCGACGACCTGACCTACACCTCCGCCAGCGAGGCGGAGGGCCGCCCCGAGGCCCGCCTGTCCAAGGTGACGGACGATGACTGACCTGCTCCCGGTGGTACTGGCCGCGCTGTGGGGCGCGCTGACGGGCGCCCTGCTCCCCAGGGCCGCGTACCGCTTCACGACCCCACAGGGCATGCCCTGGCGCACGGCGTGCGAGGCGGCGGACCACCCCCTGACCGGCTGGCTGGGCACGACCCCGTGCTCCCAGTGCCCGCACACGAAGGCGGCCACCCTCCCCCTGCTGACGGCCGCGATCTGCGCCCTCCTGGCCCTGGCCACGGGGCCACGCCCGGAACTCGCGGCCTGGCTGGCCCTGACCCCCGTGGCAGTACTCCTGGCCGCGGTGGACGTACGGGTGCACCGCCTCCCGGACCCCCTGACCCTCCCGCTCACCCCGGCGGTACTGGCCCTCCTGGCCCTCGCGGCGTGGCTCCCCGACCACACCGGGACCTGGCGCACGGCCCTCTACGGCGCCCTGGCCCTCGGCGCCGGCTACCTCGCCCTCCACCTCCTGAACCCCTCCGGCATGGGCTTCGGGGACGTGAAGCTGGCCCCGGCCCTGGGCGCGGCCCTCGGCTGGTACGGCTGGCCGACGCTGATGCTCGGCACCTTCGCCGCCTTCGCCACGGGCGCGCTGTACGGCCTGGCCCTCGTCGTCGCCCGCAGGGCGGACCGCAAGTCGGCCATCCCCTTCGGCCCTTTCCTCCTGACCGGCACCTTGCTGGGGGTCCTGGTGGGCGCGTACACCTCCTGAGCCCCCCACACGGCCTGAAGTCGGGTGATCCGTTCCCCTGGCGTAGGCTGGCGAGGTCCGTCCACAACCCTTGACGAAAGGGACGCCCGGTGACCGAGAAGGCCGAACTCGCTTCTTTGGATGTCGCAGCCGTGCTGGACCGAGCCGCAGCGGGCGGACGCATCACGCCCGAGGAAGCGCTCGTCCTCTACCGCGACGCCCCCCTGCACGCGCTCGGCGCGGCGGCCGACGCCGTGCGCCGCCGCAAGTACGCGGGTATCGAGCACATCGCGACGTACATCATCGAGCGCAACATCAACTACACGAACGTGTGCGTCACGGCGTGCAAGTTCTGCGCCTTCTACGCGGCCCCCAAGGACACCAAGAAGGGCTGGACCCGCGACCTCGACGACATCCTGCGCCGCTGCGCGGAGACGGTCGAACTGGGCGGCACCCAGATCATGTTCCAGGGTGGCCACCACCCGGACTACGGCGTCGAGTACTACGAGTCGCACTTCAAGGCGATCAAGGACGCGTTCCCCCAGTTGGTCATCCACTCCCTCGGCGCGTCCGAGGTCGAGCACATGGCCCGCATCTCGAAGGTCTCGGTGGAGGAGGCCATCACCCGCATCCACCAGGCGGGTCTGGACTCCTTCGCCGGTGCCGGGGCCGAGCTGCTCCCGGCCCGCCCCCGCAAAGCGATCGCCCCGCTGAAGGAGAGCGGCGAGCGCTGGCTGGAGATCATGGAGACGGCGCACGACCTGGGCGTGGAGTCGACGTCCACGATGCTCATGGGCACGGGCGAGACGAACGCCGAGCGCATCGAGCACCTGAGCATGATCCGGGACGTGCAGGACCGTACGGGCGGCTTCCGCGCCTTCATCCCGTACACCTACCAGCCCGAGAACAACCACCTGAAGGGCCGCACGCAGGCGACGCTCTTCGAGTACCTGCGCATGATCGCCATCGCCCGCCTGTTCCTGGACAACGTCCAGCACATCCAGGGCTCGTGGCTGACCACGGGCAAGGAGGTCGGCCAGCTCTCGCTGCACTACGGCGCGGACGACCTGGGCTCGATCATGCTGGAGGAGAACGTGGTCTCCTCTGCCGGTGCCAAGCACCGCAGCAACCGCCTGGAGATCATCGACCTGATCCGCAAGGCGGGCCGTACCCCCGCACAGCGGGCGACCACCTACGAGCACCTGGTGGTGCACGACGACCCGGAGAACGACCCGGTCGACGACAGGGTGGTCTCGCACATCTCCTCGACGGCGATCGAGGGCGGCACGGCCCACCCCGAGCTGAAGCTGATCGCCTCCAACTAGGAGCACGGTGCTGACACTTCACGTCGCCGAGCACTCTCCCGAGGCGGCGGTCCTGATCGACGGCGCGTCGGTGGTGGCCGTGGGCCCGTACGAGGAACTCACCGCCGCCGCGCCCCGGGCCAGGGTGCGGCGCTGGCCCGGCATCCTCCTGCCGGGCCTGCTGAACCCGTACGCCCCGGAACTCCTGGAAGCGACCTACCATCCGGACCCCCGCGAGGCGGACGACCTGGGTACGGAGCCGATCACCGGAGAACGCGCACAGGCGATCTTCCGCGCCGACCCCGCACGCCTGGGCGCGAGCGCCCGCAGGGGCGTACAGCGGATGCTGGCCCACGGCACGGTGGCGGTGGCCGGAGAGCTGCGCTCACGGGCCGTGGCGGACGTGGTGCGCAGAGCGGGCCTGGCGGTGGGCCGACGCCCCGACCGCCTCCCGGGCCCCCCGGCCCTGTCCCCACGCCCCCTGATCCTCCTGCCCCCGCCGGCCCCACAGGCCCCCGCCCGCTTCGCGGTGTTCGACGTGGCGACCCGCGCGGAACTGGTGGAACGCGGCGCCGGAACCTGCGTGGCGACGGTGATCGAGGGCCGCCTGGTGTACCGAGCCCGCTAGCCACGTACGACCGGCAGGCGGTGAACGGCGAGGAGGGGACGTGTCGGGGGGTGTCCGCCCGCAGCGTCCGGCGAGGGCCAAGCCGAACGCACCGTAGAAACAGAAGTCGCCGGACCGAGGACGGATACCCCCCGGCGCGGCCCCGCCCCCACGACGCACGCGTACCGAACCGAACCACGACGGACGGGCCTGCAACAATGACGAGGTGACCCGCGCCTCTCTGAACAAGCAGCCGCACGAAGTCGCCGAGATGTTCGACGACGTGGCGGAACGGTACGACCTGACGAACGACGTGCTGTCGCTCGGCCAGGACCGGCGCTGGCGCAAGGAGGTGGCGAAGGCGGTGGACGCCCGCCCCGCGCAGAAGGTCCTGGACCTGGCGGCGGGCACGGCGACGTCCTCGCTCCCCTTCGCCCGCACGGGCGCCTACGTGGTCCCCTGCGACTTCTCCCTGGGCATGCTCCAGGTGGGCAAGAAGAAGCACCCCTGGCTCCCGATCACGGCGGGCGACGCCACGAAGCTGCCGTTCAAGGACGACACCTTCGACGCGGTGACGATCTCCTTCGGCCTGCGCAACGTCCAGGACACGGATGCGGCGCTGAGGGAGCTGTACCGGGTGACGAAGCCCGGCGGCAGGGTGGTGATCTGCGAGTTCTCGCACCCCACGTGGACCCCGTTCCGCACGGTGTACACCGAGTACCTGATGCGGGCGCTGCCCCCCGTGGCCCGCTCGGTGTCGTCGAACCCGGACGCGTACGTGTACCTGGCGGAGTCGATCAGGGCGTGGCCGGACCAGCCGGCGCTGGCGGAGAAGCTCCAGAAGGCGGGCTGGTCGAAGGTGGCCTGGCGCAACCTGACCGGCGGCGTGGTGGCCCTGCACCGGGGCTTCAAGCAGCTCTGACCGCTCAGCGTCCGATCATCTCGAACGCGTCACCGGGCTCGCCCAGTTCACGCTGGAGCCCGCCGGAGGGCGGAGCGGGGAGCCGGGGCTCCCGCACGCCCCCGCCCCCTTCGCCCTCACCGAAGTCGAACCAGACGTAGACGACGGAATCCGGCGGGACTTCGGCGCCGGGCGCCGGGAACTGCCTTACGACGTAGTCCACGACCACGCCCTGGAACTCGGGCCGGTCCGGCGCGTTGAGGAACAGTCCCCGGGCCTGGGCGGCCGCGCGGGCGTCCACGGCCATGAGCCCGACGAACCGAGGCACCCGCACCTCGGACGTTTTGGGTGGTATTCGCACTGATGTCACCCCCAGTGGTACTGGCAGGGTAACTCCGGGCGGACCCACTCGGTAGCGCTCTCTGTCTTTCTGTGACAATCGGCTACCCAGAGTCACAACTCCAGGGAGTAGCAGTGCCCTTCCCGCTCGGAGGAGGGCGTCATGAATCTCTCGGACAGCCGCATCCCCAGCCGCCGCGTGACGGCGATGGACCGCTCGTTCTCGGCGTCGACCATGGCGACGACCCGCTCGACCCCGGCGGCGCGCACCCGGTCCAGACAGGCTGAGGCGGCGGCGGAGGCGTATCCCAGGCCCCAGTGCGCCCGGCCGAGCCGCCACCCGATCTCGATCTCCCCGGCGGGCCCCCAGGCGTGCGGCCAGGGCTGGGCCCCGGTGAAGCCCACGACGTCACCGGAGTCGTCCAGCACGGACCACAGGCAGAAGCCCAGCTCGGCGTCGTGCCGCCGCTGCCGCGCGGTCAGCTCCTCGTACACGGAGAGCTCGGCCGCCCGCCCCCCGTGGAACCGCATGACCTCGGGATCGGCGAAGACGCGGTGCCAGACGAAGGCGTCCTCGTCGGTGGGCACACGCAGCCGTACTACGGGGAGAGTTCGGTTCACGGAGCAGCCCTTCAGCCGGTTGATCAATTCTGCTGAATAGACTGCCCATGTCCAGTGCCCGTCGGCACGAAGATTTTCAACCTTGGGGAGAACCCGCCGTGACTGAGCCCCTCTCCGACAACACCGCAGACGTGATCGTCGTGGGCGCGGGGCCGGCCGGCTCCACCACCGCCTACCACCTCGCCAAGGCCGGACTCGACGTCCTGCTGCTGGAGAAGACCGAGTTCCCCAGGGAGAAGGTCTGCGGCGACGGCCTCACCCCGCGTGCGGTCAAGCAGCTCGTGGCCATGGGCATCGACATCTCCGAGGAGGCGGGCTGGCTGCGCAACAAGGGCCTGCGCATCATCGGCGGCGGCTCCCGGCTGCAGTTGGACTGGCCCGATCTCGCCTCGTACCCGAACTTCGGCCTGGTCCGTAAGCGCGACGACTTCGACGAGCAGTTGGCCCGGCAGGCGCAGAAGGCCGGCGCCCGCCTCTTCGAGCTGTGCAACGTCAGCGGGCCGATCATCGACGACCGTACGGGCCGTATCACCGGCGTGACGGCGAAGCTGGGCGACGAGAAGCGCCAGGTGACCTTCCACGCGCCCCTGGTGGTCGCGGCCGACGGCAACTCCACGCGGCTCTCCCTCGCGATGGGCCTGCACCGCCGCGAGGACCGCCCGATGGGCGTCGCGGTGCGTACGTACTTCGAGTCACCGCGTCACGAGGACGACTACCTGGAGTCCTGGCTGGAGCTGTGGGACCGCCGGGGCGCCCAGGACCGCCTGCTGCCCGGCTACGGCTGGATCTTCGGCATGGGCGACGGCACGTCCAACGTGGGCCTCGGCGTGCTGAACACCTCCGACTCCTTCAAGGAGCTGGACTGGCGCGAGGTCCTCAAGGCGTGGTGCGCGTCCATGCCGGAGGAGTGGGGCTACACCCCGGAGCACATGACGGGCCCGATCCGGGGCGCGGCCCTGCCGATGGCCTTCAACCGCCAGCCGCACTACACCAAGGGCCTGCTGCTGGTCGGTGACGCCGGCGGCATGGTCAACCCCTTCAACGGCGAGGGCATCGCCTACGCCATGGAGTCCGGCCAGCTCGCCGCCGACGTCATCGTGCAGGCCCACGCCCGCCCGACCCTGGCGACCCGCGAGATCGCCCTCCAGCGCTACCCGCGCGTCCTGAAGGACACCTACGGCGGCTACTACACCCTCGGCCGCGCCTTCGTGAAGCTCATCGGCAACCCGAAGGTCATGCAGATCGGCGCCCAGCGCGGCCTGACCCACCCCCTCCTGATGAAGTTCGTCCTCAAACTCCTCGCCAACCTCACCGACCCCACGGGCGGCGACGCGATGGACCGAGTCATCAACGGCCTCACCAGGGTCGCCCCGAAGGCGTGAGCCCGCGCTGAGGGCGCCTCGGCCGGCCCGCTGAGGCGCCCCCCGTCCACGAGACGTACGAAGGCCGCTGCCCCCCGAGGGCAGCGGCCTTTCGTGTGTGGGTGGGGTGGGGGTCAGAGGACCCGGACCGCGCCGGTGGGCGGGTCGTAGGAGAGGGGCTTCTCGGCCACGCCCGTGGAGGAGTTCTGGGCGCCGACGAACATGCCGTCGCCGACGTAGACGCCCACGTGGTACGCGCTGCCCGCGCTGCCCCAGTAGAGGATGTCGCCGGGCTGGAGGTTGCTCAGGGAGACCTGGGTGCCGGCCGTGGACTGGTCCTGGGAGACGCGCGGCAGGCTGATGCCGACCTGCTTGAACGCCGTCTGGACCAGGCCCGAGCAGTCGTAGGCGGAGGGGCCGGTGGCGCCGGAGACGTACGCCTTGCCGACCTGGGACTTCACGAACGACACGATGGCCGCGGCCGAACCGGTCGCGCTGGACGAGCCGGTGACGGTGGAGCTGCCCGCGTCGGTGCCCGCGCTCGCGGACAGGACGGTGCGCTCGGCGTTGCGGGTGGCGCGGGCGGCGGCCTCCTTACGGGCCTCCTCCTGCGCCTTCTTCTTGGCCTCGGCCTTCTGCTTGGCCTCGGCGAGGTCCGCCTTGGCCTGCTTCGCGGCGTCGGCGGCGGCCGCGTCACGCTCGGCCTGCAGCTCGTAGTTCGCGGCCGCCTGCTGGGTGGCGTCCGCGGACTGGGCGACCTGGGTGGCCACGTCGGCGGTGAGGGTGGGGAGTTCGAGCGTCTGCGTCACGGGCTCGGCCTCGGCCGCGTTCGCGTAGCCGGCCGCTCCGGCGACCGCCAGGGTGCTGAGGACGCCGCCGGCGACACCGGACCGCACGGCGATGGACGACGCGCTGCGGCGGGGCTTCCGGTGGCTGCGTATGTGAGCGGTGTGGGACATGGAAACAACCGGTACCAGGGGCTCCTTCATATCTTCAACAAACGTGTGCTGCGCCACAATTGTTCAATCGGATCCCCGAAACTTGTTCGCGTCACTCTTTATTGACGCCGTAACGGACATAGCGGACGGGGCCCATTGGGCCGTTGATCACGGTCTTTGATCATTACGTCCGAATTGCCCCGCACCTACCATCGGTTGGGGTGGATGGCCAAGCCCGGTTCCGGAACGGCCGCCACCGGTGTGGCGGAGGTCACGGAACGATCACCGGAGCGGTCGCGTCCGCGGTGGACGACCGGGCGGCCGGAGTTCGTGAACGCGCGCACATGCCCGGACCGCGTCCACACCGCGCCCCGGATCTCCCCCTGAGGTGTGAACGCCCTCCACTAGCAGTCACCTGCGTCCAACACCAATTTGCATGCAACGGAACCCTCTTGATATTGAGGCACCCGCTCCGCACCCCCTCTGGCCTGCATCGACGAGCGGGATTGTCACTTCTGGTGATCAACTGAACGCTTCGCGTACGAAGATCACCCATCCTCCGGCTTCATGATCCTTCGTCAGGTGGTGGAGATCACAAAGCTTGTGTAATACCCCGTGTCGCAGATCACAGAGCGTCGGGCATAAGATGCGGAGCAGTTGGGCTTGTGACCTGCTTCACATGTTCTCGATCTTCGCCGGGACAGGTGGGGTCAGTGGGACGGAAGAGGCAGATGTGAGCCCCTGAACCGCCACCAGTCAATGCCGACTGAAGGGAGCGAGGAGCGGTGAACGCGTACGCGCCCATCCTCGTACTGGGAGCCCTCGGGGCAGGCTTTGCGATCTTCTCCGTGGTCATGGCCGCGCTGATCGGTCCGAAGCGCTACAACCGCGCCAAGCTCGAAGCCTACGAATGCGGCATCGAGCCCACCCCCACGCCGGCCGGCGGCGGGCGCTTCCCCATCAAGTACTACCTGACGGCGATGCTCTTCATCGTCTTCGACATCGAGATCGTCTTCCTCTACCCCTGGGCCGTCACCTTCGACGCCCTCGGGGTCTTCGGGCTCGTGGAGATGCTGCTCTTCGTGCTCACCGTCTTCGTCGCGTACGCGTACGTATGGCGGCGCGGCGGCCTGGAATGGGACTGAGGGGCCTTTAAGTCATGGGACTCGAAGAAAAGCTGCCGAGCGGCTTTCTGCTGACCACCGTCGAGCAGGCCGCGGGCTGGGTGCGCAAGGCGTCCGTCTTCCCGGCCACCTTCGGACTCGCCTGCTGTGCCATCGAGATGATGACCACCGGCGCCGGACGCTACGACCTGGCCCGCTTCGGCATGGAGGTCTTCCGCGGCTCACCGCGCCAGGCCGACCTGATGATCGTCGCGGGCCGGGTCAGCCAGAAGATGGCGCCGGTGCTGCGGCAGGTCTACGACCAGATGCCCAACCCGAAGTGGGTCATCTCCATGGGCGTCTGCGCGTCCTCGGGCGGCATGTTCAACAACTACGCGATCGTCCAGGGCGTCGACCACATCGTGCCGGTCGACATCTATCTCCCCGGCTGCCCGCCCCGCCCCGAGATGCTGATGGACGCGATCCTCAAGCTCCACCAGAAGATCCAGGGCGAGAAGCTCGGCGTCAACGCCGAGGAGGCCGCCCGCGAGGCGGAGGAGGCCGCGCTCAAGGCCCTGCCCACGATCGAGATGAAGGGGCTGCTGCGGTGAGCGACGGAAACGGCACCAACGGCGTCAACCCCGAGAAGGACCTCTCGGCCTCCAACCTCCCCGGCCAGCGCGGCCAGGGCGGCGAGGAGATCCGCGTCCAGCGCGGCATGTTCGGCGCCGAGAACGGCGGCGACACCTCCGGCTACGGCGGCCTGGTCCGCTCCGTCCGGCTCCCCGGCCCGGCGGGCCGCCCCTACGGCGGCTGGTTCGACGAGGTCGCCGACGAGCTGGAGGGCGCGCTGGAGGAGCAGGGACTGCTCCCGGAGAACGCCATCGAGAAGACGGTCGTCGACCGCGACGAACTGACCTTCCACATCGAGCGCGAGCACCTGGTCCGCGTCGCCCGCACCCTGCGCGACGACCCGGCGCTCCGCTTCGAGCTGTGCACCGGGGTCAGCGGGGTGCACTACCCCGGCGACAAGGGCCGCGAGCTGCACGCCGTCTTCCACCTGCGCTCGATCACCCACAACCGGCTGATCCGGCTGGAGGTCAGCGCCCCCGACGCCGACCCGCGCGTGCCGTCCCTGGTCGCGGTCTACCCGACCAACGACTGGCACGAGCGCGAGACGTACGACTTCTTCGGGCTCGTCTTCGACGGCCACCCGGCCCTCACCCGGATCATGATGCCGGACGACTGGCAGGGCCACCCGCAGCGCAAGGACTATCCCCTCGGCGGCATCGCCGTCGAGTACAAGGGCGCCCAGATCCCGGCTCCGGACCAGCGGAGGTCGTACTCGTGAGCACTCCCCACGCAACCGGCCGCGCGACCACCGAGGGGACCGTCTACACGGTCACCGGTGGCGACTGGGACGAGGTCGTCCAGTCGGCGGCCAAGGCGGACGACGAACGCATCGTCGTCAACATGGGTCCCCAGCACCCGTCCACCCATGGAGTGCTGCGGCTGATCCTGGAGATCGAGGGTGAGACGGTCACCGAGGCCCGCTGCGGCATCGGCTATCTGCACACCGGCATCGAGAAGAACCTCGAGTACCGCACGTGGACGCAGGGCACCACCTTCGTCACGCGCATGGACTATCTGACGTCCTTCTTCAACGAGACCGCCTACTGCCTCGCCGTGGAGAAGCTCCTCGGCATCGAGGACCAGATCACCGAGCGGACCGACATCATCCGGGTGCTCCTGATGGAGCTGAACCGGATGTCGTCGCACCTGGTGTGCATCGCCACCGGCGGCATGGAGCTGGGCTCCACCACGATCATGATCTACGGCTTCCGCGACCGCGAGATGATCCTCGACATCTACGAGCTGATCACCGGCCTGCGGATGAACCACGCGTACATCCGCCCCGGCGGACTCGCCCAGGACCTGCCGCCCGGCGCGGTCGACCAGATCCGCGAGTTCGTCAAGAAGATGAAGAAGAACCTCCCGGAGTACGACAAGCTCGCCACCGGGAACCCCATCTTCAAGGCCCGTATGCAGGACGTCGGCCACCTCGACCTGGCCGGCTGCATGGCGCTCGGCGCGACCGGCCCGATCCTGCGCTCCACGGGCCTGCCGCACGACCTGCGCAAGGCACAGCCGTACTGCGGCTACGAGACCTACGACTTCGACGTGCCGACCGCCGACACCTGCGACTCCTACGGCCGCTTCCTGATCCGGCTGGAGGAGATGCGCCAGTCGCTCAGGATCGTCGAGCAGTGCCTGGACCGGCTCCAGCCCGGCCCGGTCATGGTCGCCGACAAGAAGATCGCCTGGCCCGCGCAGCTCGCGCTCGGCCCGGACGGACTCGGCAACTCCCTGGACCACATCAAGAAGATCATGGGCACCTCCATGGAGGCCCTGATCCACCACTTCAAGCTGGTCACCGAGGGCTTCCGGGTCCCGCCGGGCCAGGCGTACGCGGCCGTCGAGTCGCCCAAGGGCGAACTCGGCGTGCACGCCGTCTCCGACGGCGGCACCCGCCCCTACCGGGTCCACTTCCGCGACCCGTCCTTCACCAATCTCCAGGCCATGGCGGCGATGTGCGAGGGCGGCCAGGTCGCCGACGTCATCGTGGCCGTGGCGTCCATCGACCCCGTGATGGGAGGCGTCGACCGGTGACCACCTCTTCTTCCGAGCGGGGCGTCGGCCTGGGCATGCCGGAGCTGCCCCCGCCCGCCTACCCGGACGACGTCCGGGCCCGGCTGGAGACGGACGCGCGCGAGGTGATCGCGCGCTACCCCGACTCCCGCTCCGCCCTGCTGCCGCTGCTGCACCTCGTGCAGGCCGAGGACGGCTACGTCACCCGGACCGGCATGAAGTTCTGCGCCGACGTGCTGGAGCTGACCACCGCCGAGGTCACCGCCGTCGCCACCTTCTACTCGATGTACCGGCGCCGCCCCTCCGGCGACTACCAGGTGGGCGTCTGCACCAACACCCTGTGCGCCGTCATGGGCGGCGACGCCATCTTCGAGACCCTCCAGGAGCACCTGGGCGTCGGCAACGGCGAGACCACCGGCGACGGCAAGGTCACCCTGGAGCACATCGAGTGCAACGCGGCCTGCGACTACGCGCCGGTCGTGATGGTCAACTGGGAGTTCTTCGACAACCAGACCCCGGCCAGCGCCACCCGCCTCGTGGACGACCTGCGCGCCGGAGAGCCCGTGGAGCCCACGCGCGGGGCCCGGCTGTGCACCTTCAAGGAGACCGCCCGCATCCTGGCCGGCTTCCCCGACGAGCGCCCCGGCGCCGTCGAGGAGGGCGGCAGCGCGGGCCACGCCTCCCTGGTCGGCCTGCGCCTGGCCAAGGGCGAGGCGCACCCGGCACGCGTGGTCCACCCGCGCGACGCCGCCCGGCCCGAGGAGGACACGGTGCACGAGCCCTCGCCCGCCGAGCGCCTCAGCTCCCACGACCCGGTCGAGACCTCGGCCTCCGACCCCTCCCACCCGTCCGGTCCGACCGCAGAGGAGGGGGAGTGATGACCGTGGTGACCGACGTCAAGGACGACACCAGCCCCGAGAAGCTGCTCGCCCCCGTGCTCTCGGCCTTCTGGGACGAGGACCGGTCCTGGACGCTGGACGTCTACCGCAGGCACGACGGGTACGAGGGCCTGCGCAAGGCGCTCGCCATGTCCCCGGACGACCTGATCGCCTACGTCAAGGAGTCCGGACTGCGCGGCCGCGGCGGCGCCGGCTTCCCGACGGGCATGAAGTGGCAGTTCATCCCGCAGGGCGACGGCAAGCCGCACTACCTCGTCGTCAACGCCGACGAGTCCGAGCCCGGCACCTGCAAGGACATCCCGCTCCTCTACGCCAACCCGCACAGCCTGATCGAGGGCATCGTGATCGCCTGCTACGCGATCCGCTCCTCGCACGCCTTCATCTACCTGCGCGGCGAGGTCGTCCCCGTACTGCGCAGGCTGCACGAGGCGGTGCGCGAGGCGTACGCGGCCGGGTTCCTCGGGGAGAACGTCCTCGGCAGCGGACTCGACCTCGAACTCACCGTGCACGCGGGCGCGGGCGCGTACATCTGCGGTGAGGAGACCGCGCTGCTCGACTCGCTCGAAGGCCGCCGGGGCCAGCCGCGACTGCGTCCGCCCTTCCCGGCCGTCGAGGGCCTGTACGCCTGCCCCACCGTGGTGAACAACGTCGAGTCGATCGCCTCGGTCCCCGCGATCCTGCACCAGGGCAAGGACTGGTTCCGCTCGATGGGCAGCGAGAAGTCGCCCGGCTTCACGCTCTATTCGCTCAGCGGGCACGTGGCGAGCCCCGGCCAGTACGAGGCCCCGCTCGGCATCACCCTGCGCCAACTGCTCGACATGAGCGGCGGGATCCGCCCCGGACACCGGCTGAAGTTCTGGACGCCGGGCGGCTCCTCCACGCCGATGTTCACCGACGAACACCTCGACGTCCCCCTCGACTACGAGGGCGTCGGCGCCGCCGGCTCCATGCTCGGCACCAAGGCGCTGCAGTGCTTCGACGAGACCACCTGTGTGGTGCGGGCGGTCACCCGCTGGACCGAGTTCTACGCCCACGAGTCCTGCGGCAAGTGCACGCCCTGCCGTGAAGGGACGTACTGGCTGGTGCAGTTGCTGCGGGACATCGAGGCGGGCAAGGGCGCCATGTCCGACCTCGACAAGCTGAACGACATCGCCGACAACATCAACGGCAAGTCCTTCTGCGCCCTGGGCGACGGCGCGGCATCGCCGATCTTCTCCTCGCTGAAGTACTTCCGCGAGGAGTACGAGCAGCACATCACGGGCCGGGGCTGCCCCTTCGACCCGGCCAAGTCGACTGCCTGGGCGGACCGCCCGGAGGTGAACGCATGACCGTGACCACCAACGCCCCCTCAGGAGGGGGGCAGGCGGCGGTCCCGCCGGAGGACCTCGTCACGCTGACGATCGACGGCATCGGGATCAGCGTGCCCAAGGGCACCCTGGTCATCCGGGCCGCCGAGCAGCTCGGCATCGAGATCCCGCGCTTCTGCGACCACCCCCTGCTGGACCCGGCCGGTGCCTGCCGCCAGTGCATCGTGGAGGTAGAGGGCCAGCGCAAGCCGATGGCGTCCTGCACCATCACCTGTACCGACGGCATGGTGGTGAAGACCCAGCTCACCTCGCCGGTGGCCGAGAAGGCCCAGCACGGTGTGATGGAGCTGCTGCTCATCAACCACCCGCTGGACTGCCCGGTCTGCGACAAGGGCGGCGAGTGCCCGCTGCAGAACCAGGCCATGTCCCACGGCAACGCCGAGTCCCGCTTCGAGGGCCGCAAGCGCACCTACGCCAAGCCGCTGCCCATCTCCACCCAGGTGCTGCTCGACCGCGAGCGGTGCGTGCTGTGCGCCCGCTGCACCCGGTTCTCCAACCAGGTCGCGGGCGACCCGATGATCGAGCTGATCGAGCGCGGCGCGCTCCAGCAGGTCGGCACCGGCGAGGGCGACCCGTTCGAGTCGTACTTCTCCGGGAACACCATCCAGATCTGCCCGGTCGGCGCGCTCACCTCGGCCGCCTACCGGTTCCGCTCCCGGCCCTTCGACCTGATCTCCTCGCCGTCGGTGTGCGAGCACTGCTCGGGCGGCTGCGCCACCCGCACCGACCACCGGCGCGGGAAGGTCATGCGGCGGCTTGCCGCCGAGGACCCCGAGGTCAACGAGGACTGGATCTGCGACAAGGGCCGCTTCGGGTTCCGGTACGCGCAGCTCCGCGACCGGCTCGACACCCCGCTGGTCCGCAACGCCGAGGGCGTGCTGGAGCCCGCCTCCTGGCCGGAGGCACTGGAGGCGGCCGCGCGCGGCCTGGGCGCCGCCCGCTCCCGCGCCGGGGTGCTCACCGGAGGCAGGCTGACCGTCGAGGACGCGTACGCGTACAGCAAGTTCGCGCGCGTGGCCCTCGACACCAACGACATCGACTTCCGCGCCCGCGTGCACAGCGGCGAGGAGGCCGACTTCCTGGCCGCCCGGGTGGCGGGCCGGGGCCGCGACCTGGACGGCACCGGGGTCACGTACACCGCGCTGGAGCAGGCGCCGGCCGTGCTGCTGGTCGGGTTTGAGGCCGAGGAGGAGGCGCCCGGCGTCTTCCTGCGGCTGCGCAAGGCGTGGCGCAAGCACGGCCAGAAGGTCTACGCGCTGGCCACCCACGCCACCCGCGGCCTGACGAAGGCGGGCGGCACCCTGCTCCCGGCCGCGCCCGGCACCGAGCCCGAGTGGCTGGACGCGCTGGCCGGCGGGACCGGTCTGGAGGACTCCGGCACCGAGGCGGCCCAGGCGCTGCGCGCCGAGGGCGCGGTGATCGTGGTCGGCGAGCGGCTCGCGGGAGTAGCGGGCGGCCTGACGGCGGCCGCGCGCACGGCCGCCGCGACCGGCGCGCGGCTGGTGTGGATTCCCCGGCGGGCGGGGGAGCGCGGTGCCGTCGAGGCGGGCGCGCTGCCCTCGCTGCTGCCGGGCGGCCGTCCGGCCACCGACCCGCGTGCGCGGGAGGAGGTCGCCGCCGTCTGGGGGCTGGCCGAACTCCCCGCCCGCTACGGCCGCGACACCCAGCAGATCGTGGAGGCCGCCGCCACCGGCGAGCTGTCCGCGCTGGTCGTCGCCGGGGTGGAGGTCGCCGACCTGCCCGACCCGGCACGCGCGCGTGAGGCGCTCGACAGCGTCGGCTTCCTGGTCTCGCTGGAGCTGCGGCCCAGCGAGGTCACCGAGCGCGCCGATGTGGTGCTCCCGGTGGCCGCGGTCGTCGAGAAGACGGGCACCTTCCTCAACTGGGAGGGCCGGGTGCGCTTCTTCGAGGCCGCGCTCAAGCCCGACCAGATGACCCGCCGCCTCGCCCCCGCCGACGCCCGCGTCCTGCAGATGCTGGCCGACGCCATGGACGTCCACCTGGGCCTGCCGGACCTGCGCACCACCCGTGCGGAGATCGACCGGCTCGGGGCGTGGACCGGGGCGGGCGCCGCCGACCCGCTGCACAGCGGGGACGCGCTGCCCCGCCCGGCCGCCGGGGAGGCCGTGCTCGCCGGGCACCGGCTCCTGCTCGACCTCGGCGTCCTGCAGCAGGGCGACGAGGCGCTGGCCGGCACCCGGCACGCCGCCCACGCGCGCGTGTCCGCGGCGACCGCCGCCGAGGCGGGCGTCGGGGAGGGCGACGCGCTCGCCGTCACCGGACCCGCCGGGACGACCGAACTCCCGCTGGAGATCACGGAGATGCCCGACCGGGTGGTCTGGCTCCCGCTGGACTCGGTGGGCCGGGGCGTCGCCTCCGACACCGGGGCCCGGCCCGGCTCCCTCGTCCGTATCGGCCCGGCGGTCCACGCCGCCGAGGCCCCCAAGGAGGTTCGAGGATGAGCCCGTTCCTCGCCGCTGAAGACCTCTCGCTGTTCGGCCGCGACCCCTGGTGGCTGGTCGTCGTCAAGGCGGTGTTCTGCTTCGCGTTCCTGATGCTGACGGTGCTGTTCTCCATCGTCTGGGAGCGCAAGGTCGTCGCCTGGATGCAGTTGCGCATCGGCCCCAACCGGCACGGCCCCTGGGGCATGCTCCAGTCGCTGGCCGACGGCGTGAAGCTGATGCTCAAGGAGGACGTCGTCGTCAAACGCGCGGACAAGGTGGTCTACGTCCTCGCGCCGATCATCGCGGCCATCCCGGCCTGCATGGCGATCGCGGTGATCCCCTTCGGCCCCGCCGACAACGAGATCTCGATCTTCGGCCACCGCACCACGATGCAGCTCACCGACCTGCCGATCGCCATGCTGTACATCCTGGCGGTCGCCTCGGTCGGCATCTACGGCATCGTGCTGGCGGGCTGGAGCTCCGGCTCGACCTACCCGCTGCTGGGCGGCCTGCGCAGTTGCGCGCAGATGATCTCGTACGAGATCGCCATGGGCGCCTCGTTCGCCTCGGTGTTCCTCTACTCGGGGTCGATGTCGACCTCCACGATCGTGGAACAGCAGCAGGACCGCTGGTACATCCTGCTGCTCCCGGTCTCCTTCATCCTCTACGTCATCACGATGGTGGGCGAGACCAACCGCGCCCCCTTCGACATGCCGGAGTCCGAGGGTGACCTGGTCGGCGGCTTCAACACCGAGTACTCCTCGATCAAGTTCGCGCTGTTCATGCTCGCCGAGTACATGAACATGGTGACGGTGTCGGCGGTGACGGCCACCCTCTTCCTCGGCGGCTGGCGGGCCCCCTGGCCCATCAGCACCTTCTGGGAGGGCGCCAACCACGGCTGGTGGCCGATGCTCTGGTTCGTCATCAAGGTGCAGTTGCTGCTGTTCTTCTTCATCTGGCTGCGCGGCACGCTGCCCCGCGTCCGCTACGACCAGCTCATGAAGCTCGGCTGGAAGGTCCTCATCCCGGTCTCGGTCGTCTGGCTGATGCTGGTGGCGACCGTGCGGGTGCTGCGCAACGAGAACTACGACTTCGCCGACATCGCGCTCTACGTCGGCGGCGGGGTGCTCGCCCTGCTGCTGATCTCCTTCGTCGCCGACATGTTCCGCGAGAAGGCCAAGGCCGCCGAGGCTCCGGCCCCGCAGCCCGGATTCGATCCGCTGGCGGGCGGCTTCCCCGTACCGCCGCTGCCCGGACAGCAGTTGCCCGCGGTGCCCAGGCGCCGTCCGCGCCAGGAGCGGGAACTGATCGCCAGTGGCGGTGCGGACCCTGTCAGTGACGGAACTTCGGATGGAAAGGAGGCGTCCGATGGCTGAGGAGCCCAAGGAGACCGCACCCGGTTTCCAGAATCCCGTGGCCGGCTTCGCCGTGACCTTCAAGGCCATGTTCAAGAAGCGGCTGACCGAGCAGTACCCGGAGCAGAAGAAGACCACCGCTCCCCGCTTCCACGGACGGCACCAGCTCAACCGCCATCCGGACGGCCTGGAGAAGTGCGTCGGCTGCGAGCTGTGCGCCTGGGCCTGCCCCGCCGACGCCATCTATGTCGAGGGCGCCGACAACACCGACGAGGAGCGCTACTCGCCGGGCGAGCGGTACGGCCGCGTCTACCAGATCAACTACGCCCGCTGCATCCTGTGCGGCCTGTGCATCGAGGCGTGCCCCACCCGCGCGCTGACGATGACCAACGAGTTCGAGCTGGCCGACTCCAGCCGGGCCAACCTCATCTACACCAAGGAGCAGTTGCTCGCCGGTCTGGACGAGGGCATGGTCGACTCCCCGCACTCGATCTTCCCCGGCACCGACGAACAGGACTACTACCGGGGCCTGGTCACCGAGGCCGCCCCCGGCACCGTGCGCCAAGTGGCCACCTCCAAGGGCGAGAAGCCCGAGGACGAGGGGGTGGAGGCGTGAGCACCCAACTGGCAGCGGCCACTCTTTCCGCGGGCACCTCCACCGGCGAGGCGGTCCAGTTCTGGATCCTCGGCAGTGTCGCGGTGATCGGCGCCCTGTGCACCGTGTTCATGCGGCGGGCCGTGCACAGCGCCCTCTGTCTCGCCGGGACCATGATCATCTTGGCGGTGTTCTACCTCGCCAACGGCGCCTATTTCCTGGGGGTCGTGCAGATCGTCGTCTACACCGGCGCGATCATGATGCTCTTCCTCTTCGTGGTGATGCTCGTCGGCGTGACCGCGGCGGACTCGCTGAAGGAGACCATCAAGGGCCAGCGCTGGCTGGCACTGCTGTGCGGACTCGGCTTCGGCGTCCTGCTGGTGGGCGGCATCGCCAACGCCTCCCTCACCCGGTTCAACGGCACCGGCCAGGCCAACGCGGGCGGCAACGTGGAGGGTCTGGCGGCCCTCATCTTCACCAAGTACGTCTATGCCTTCGAGCTGACCGGCGCCCTGCTGATCACCGCCGCGGTCGGCGCCATGGTGCTCACCCACCGCGAGCGCACCGAGCGGGCCAGGACCCAGCGCGAGCTGGCCGACCAGCGGGTCCGCGAGGGCAAGCAGCTCCCGCCGCTGCCCGCCCCCGGCGTCTACGCCCGGCACAACGCGGTGGACATCGCGGGCCTGCTGCCCGACGGCACCCCCGCCGAGCTGAGCGTCAGCCGGACGCTGCGCGAACGCGGCCAGATCCGGGACGTCTCCACACAGGCCATGAGCGACCTCAAGGCGCTGGAACAGCGCTCGCAGGAACGCCTGGAGCGCACGGAGAACGAACCGGCGAACTTCAAGCGGACGGAGGACGCGGCCCAGTGAACCCCGTCAACTACCTCTATCTCGCGGCCCTGTTGTTCACCATCGGCGCCACCGGCGTGCTGATCCGGCGGAACGCGATCGTGGTGTTCATGTGCGTGGAGCTGATGCTCAACGCCTGCAACCTCGCCTTCGTCACCTTCTCCCGGATGCACGGCAACCTCGACGGCCAGATCATCGCGTTCTTCACGATGGTCGTCGCCGCCGCGGAGGTCGTGGTGGGCCTGGCGATCATCGTGTCGCTGTTCCGCACCCGCCACTCGGCCTCGGTCGACGACGCCAGCCTGATGAAGCTGTAAGGGGTCGGAAGAATCGTGGAGAACCTGATCGCGCTGCTCATCGCGGCGCCCCTGCTCGGAGCCGTCGTGCTCCTGCTCGGCGGCCGGCGTCTGGACGCCGTCGGCCACTGGGTCGGCACCCTGCTGTCGACCGCCTCCTTCGCCATCGGCCTGGTCCTCTTCGCCGGACTGCTCGGCGAGGACCCCGAACACCGCACCTGGACCCAGCACCTGTGGAACTGGATCTCGGTCGGTGACTTCCAGGCCGACGTCACGCTGCGGCTCGACCAGCTCTCGATGACGTTCGTGCTGCTGATCACGGGTGTCGGCTCGCTGATCCACCTCTATTCCATCGGGTACATGGAGCACGACGAGCGGCGCCGCCGATTCTTCGGCTACCTCAACCTGTTCCTCGCGGCGATGCTGCTGCTGGTCCTCGCCGACAACTACCTGCTGCTGTACGTCGGCTGGGAGGGCGTGGGCCTCGCCTCGTACCTGCTCATCGGCTTCTGGCAGCACAAGCCGAGTGCCGCGACCGCCGCGAAGAAGGCGTTCCTGGTCAACCGGGTCGGCGACGTGGGCCTGTCCATCGCCATCATGCTGATGTTCACCACCTTCGGCACCTTCGCCTTCGGCCCGGTGCTGGAGCGGGCGGGCGACGCCTCCGAGGGCCGGCTCACCGCGATCGGCCTGATGCTGCTGCTCGCCGCGTGCGGCAAGTCGGCCCAGGTGCCGCTGCAGTCCTGGCTCGGTGACGCGATGGAGGGCCCGACCCCGGTCTCGGCCCTGATCCACGCGGCCACCATGGTGACGGCGGGCGTCTACCTCATCGTCCGCTCCGCCGCGATCTTCAACGGCGCCCCGGACGCGCAGCTCGTGGTCACCGTCGTCGGCGGGGTCACGCTGCTGTTCGGTGCGATCGTCGGTTGCGCCAAGGACGACATCAAGAAGGCGCTGGCCGGTTCGACCATGTCGCAGATCGGCTACATGGTCCTCGCGGCCGGCCTCGGTCCGATCGGCTACGTCTTCGCCATCATGCACCTGGTCACCCACGGCTTCTTCAAGGCCGGGCTGTTCCTGGGCGCCGGCTCGGTGATGCACGGCATGAACGACGAGGTCGACATGCGCAGGTACGGCGCCCTGCGCAAGTACATGCCGATCACCTTCGTCACCTTCGGCCTCGGCTACCTGGCCATCATCGGCTTCCCGGGTCTGTCCGGCTTCTTCTCCAAGGACAAGATCATCGAGGCCGCCTTCGCCAAGGGCGGCACCGAGGGCTGGATCCTCGGCGGGGTGGCCCTGCTGGGCGCGGCGATCACCGCGTTCTACATGACCCGCGTGATGCTGATGACGTTCTTCGGCGAGAAGCGCTGGCAGCCGGACGCCGAGGGCCACGAACCGCACCCGCACGAGTCCCCGAAGACCATGACGATCCCGATGATCGTGCTGGCCGTCGGCTCGGTCGCCGGCGGTGCCTTCTTCGACGTGGGCGACCGCTTCCTGCACTGGCTGGAGCCGGTCACCGGGCACAGCGAGGGACACTCCCCGCTGAGCGCGCTCACCGTCACCGGCGCCACCATGGTCTGCCTGGTGGTCGGTGTCGGCCTGGCCTGGGTGCAGTACGGCCGCAAGCCCGTCCCCGCCGTCGCCCCGCGCGGTTCCGTGCTCACCCGCGCCGCCCGGCGTGATCTCTACCAGGACGACTTCAACCACGTCGTGCTGGTGCGCGGCGGCGAGCACCTGACGCGCTCGCTGGTCTACGTCGACCACACCCTGGTCGACGGTGTCGTCAACGGCACGGCGGCCGGTTTCGGCGGCCTGTCCGGGCGGCTGCGCCGTGTCCAGAACGGCTTCGCCCGTTCCTACGCGGTCTCGATGTTCGGCGGCGCGGCCCTCCTGGTCGCCGCGACCCTGCTGATGAGGGCGGTCTGATACCGATGTCCTTTCCTCTGCTGACAGCGACAGCGCTGCTCCCGGCTCTCGGCGCGGTGGCCACGGCCGCCGTGCCGGCCCGGCAGCGCACCGCCGCCAAGTGGCTGGCCCTGCTGGTCTCCCTGGCCACGCTCGCGCTGGCGATCGTCGTCCTGGTCCGCTTCGACCCGGACGGCGCCCGCTACCAGCTCACCGAGTCCCACTCCTGGATCAGGGACTTCGGGGTCCGTTACGAACTGGGCGTCGACGGCATCGCAGTGGCCCTGATCGGGCTGACCGCGCTGCTGATGCCGTTCATCGTGCTGGCGGGCTGGCACGACGCCGATCCGCTGGAGACCGGCAGCAAGCGGTGGCGCCCGACCCAGGGCTTCTTCGCGCTGATCCTGGCCGTCGAGGCGATGGTGATCATCTCCTTCGAGGCGACCGACGTCTTCGTCTTCTACATCTTCTTCGAAGCCATGCTGATCCCGATGTACTTCCTCATCGGCGGCTTCGGGGACCGGGCCCACAGCCAGGGCGAGGAGGCGGCTTCGCGGCAACGGTCGTACGCGGCCGTGAAGTTCCTCCTCTACAACCTGGCCGGCGGTCTGATCATGCTGGCCGCGGTGATCGGGCTCTACGTCGTCGCCGGGAGCTTCAGCCTCCAGGAGATCGTCCAGGCCCGCGCCGACGGCTCGCTCACCATGGCGACCGGCACCGAACGCTGGCTGTTCCTCGGCTTCTTCTTCGCCTTCGCCGTGAAGGCGCCGCTGTGGCCGCTGCACACCTGGCTGCCCAACGCCATGCAGGAGTCCACCGCGCCGGTCGCGGTGCTCATCACGGCGGTGGTCGACAAGGTCGGCACCTTCGCCATGCTCCGCTTCTGCCTCCAGCTCTTCCCGGAGGCGTCGAAGTGGGCGACGCCCGTGATCCTCGTCCTGGCCCTGGTCAGCATCGTCTACGGGGCGCTGCTGGCGGTCGGCCAGCGGGACATCAAGCGGCTGGTGGCGTACGCGTCGATCTCGCACTTCGGGTTCATCGTGATGGGCATCTTCGCCATGACGACCCAGGGCCAGTCCGGCGCGACCCTCTACATGGTCAACCACGGCATCTCGACGGCCGCGCTGATGCTGGTCGCCGGGTTCCTGATCTCCCGGCGCGGCTCCCGGCTCATCGCGGACTACGGCGGTGTGCAGAAGGTCGCCCCGGTGCTCGCCGGCACGTTCCTTATCGGCGGTCTGGCGACCCTGTCGCTGCCCGGACTGGCGCCGTTCGTCAGTGAGTTCCTGGTACTGGTCGGCACGTTCGCGCGCTACCCGGTGATCGGGATCATCGCCACCCTCGGCATCGTCCTCGCCGCGCTGTACACGCTGGTGCTGTACCAGCGCACGATGACCGGCCCGGTGAAGCCGGAGGTCTCGGCGATGCCCGACCTGAGGGTGCGTGAGGTGCTGGTCGTGGCACCGCTGATCGTGCTGCTGGTCTTCCTGGGCGTCTATCCCAAGCCCCTCACCGACATCGTCAACCCGGCGGTCAAGCAGACCATGTCCGACGTACATCAGAAGGACCCCAAGCCCGCGGTGGAGGCGGCCAAGTGAGCGCAGCAGCCGTCCACAGCCTGTGGACAACGGCGGCCGATCCGATCTCCAAGATCGACGCGCCGAAGATCGAATACGGACAATTGTCGCCGACGCTGATCGTGCTCGGCGCCGCCCTGATCGGGGTGCTCGTCGAGGCGTTCGTGCCGCGCCGCTCCCGTTACTACGCCCAGGTGTTCGTCTCCGCCGTCGCGCTGTGCGCCGCGTTCGCCGCGGTCGTCGCGCTCGCGGCGGGCGGGTACGGCACCACCAAGGCGCACATCGCGGCCATGGGCGCGATCGCGGTGGACGGACCGGCCCTGTTCCTCCAGGGCACGATCCTGCTCGCCGGGCTGGTCGGCCTGTTCACCTTCGCCGAGCGGCGCCTCGACCCGGCGGCGCACGGCAACCGGGTCGACTCCTTCGCCGCGCAGGCCGCGTCCGTGCCGGGCGGTGAGGGCGAACAGGCCGCGGTGAAGGCCGGGTTCACCACCACCGAGGTGTTCCCGCTGCTGCTCTTCGCGGTCGCGGGCATGCTGGTCTTCCCCTCGGCGAACGACCTGCTGACGCTGTTCGTGGCCCTGGAGGTGCTCTCCCTCCCGCTGTACCTGCTGTGCGCGCTGGCCCGCCGCAAGCGGCTGATGTCGCAGGAGGCCGCGGTCAAGTACTTCCTGCTCGGCGCGTTCGCCTCGGCGTTCACCCTGTTCGGCATCGCCCTGCTGTACGGCTACGCGGGCTCGGTGTCCTACGCGCGCATCGCGGCCGTCGTCGACGGCACGGTGAGCGGGGTCGACCCGGCGCTGGCGGACACCATGGGCAATGACGCGCTGCTGCTGATCGGCATGGCGCTGCTGGTGATGGGCCTGCTGTTCAAGGTGGGCGCGGTGCCGTTCCACATGTGGACCCCGGACGTGTACCAGGGCGCCCCGACCCCGGTGACCGGCTTCATGGCGGCCGCGACCAAGGTGGCCGCGTTCGGCGCGCTGCTGCGGCTGCTGTACGTGGTGCTGCCGGGGCTGCGCTGGGACTGGCGGCCGGTGATGTGGGGCGTGGCCATCGTCACCATGCTGGCCGGCGCGATCGTCGCCATCACCCAGACCGACATCAAGCGGCTGTTGGCGTACTCGTCCATCGCACACGCCGGCTTCATCCTCGCCGGTGTGATCGCCACGACGGAGGACGGCGTCTCGGCGGTCCTCTTCTACCTCGCCGGGTACTCCTTCGTGACGATCGGCGCCTTCGCGGTGGTCACCCTGGTCCGCGACGCGGGCGGCGAGGCGACCCACCTCTCCCAGTGGGCCGGTCTCGGCCGCCGCTCACCCCTGGTCGCCGCGGTCTTCGCCGTCTTCCTGCTGGCCTTCGCCGGCATCCCGCTGACCAGCGGCTTCGCGGGCAAGTTCGCGGTGTTCAAGGCGGCGGCGGAGGGTGGCGCGGCCCCGCTGGTCGTGGTCGGCGTGATCTCCTCGGCCATCGCCGCCTTCTTCTACATCCGCGTGATCGTCCTGATGTTCTTCAGCGACCCGAAGCCGGACGGGCCCACGGTCGCGGTCCCCTCACCGCTGACGATGACCGCCATCGCGGTGGGCGTCGCGGTCACGGTCGTCCTGGGTGTGGCACCCCAGTACTTCCTGGACCTGGCGGGGCATGCGGGGGTCTTCGTCCGCTGACCCGACACGACGGCCCGGCAACCCGCAGTTTCGGGGGCCGGGCCGTCGTGCGTGTGCGAGCGGTGGCTACTCGGCTGTGTCCCGGCGGGTCTTGATCCTGGTGAGGTCCAGGTCGACGGGGAACGGCGCCTCGACCTTCATCCGATCCCGGAAGATGCCCACGCTGGTGTACGTACCGGTGGTCGGCTCCAGCTCGAAGGCGTGGATCACGGCACGCCCCCGCTCGTTCTCGACGCGCCAGAAGTGCGGGATCTTGGCGCGGGCGTACTTCATCGGCTTGGTCTCGCGGTCGCGGGAAGTGGAGTCCGGGGAGACGACCTCGACGGCAAGGACCACGGCCTCTGCGGGAAACCTGGTCTGTTCGGGAGCCACGACATCGGCGCGAGCCACGACTACATCTGGCTCCGGCCGGTTCTGGTGGTCGATATCAATGGTGAATTCTCGGACGACCTCCAGTTCCACTGGTGCTACTGACTGGAGCTGCCACTCCAGAAAGCTCACCACACGACTGTGGAAGAAGGTTTGCGGACTCACGAAGACCAGGCTCCCGTCGATCAGCTCCGTGTGCGGAGGAAGATTCGGAAGCTGGTCCAGGTCGTCGGCGGTCCACCCGCCCTCCGGCGGGGTCGGCCAGGCGGGTGCGGACGCCTTCGGTGCGACGCTCATCAGTGCTCCCATGGGACGGAGTCTCGCCGGAGCATCCAGACTATCGACGGGAAACGGGCAGGTCTCCCGCGAACGTGTGAACTATGGCCGTGATCCGGACAAAACCAAAAGGCATATGCCTACGGCATTGATCTCCGGTGAGCCTGTGGATAACTCCCGGGGCTGTCGGCGGGGGCGCCTATGGTGGGTGGGGTGGTCGAGGGACGGCGCACGGGCTGGGCGATGAGCGGGACAGGTGGGATCGGCGGGATGGCAGTGGTGACCGAGGAATCGGGAGTGGGAGAGAGCGGGGCGCTGGCCGCGCTGCACCGGGTGTTCGGGTATGACGCGTTCCGGGGCGAGCAGGAAGCGATCATCGAGCACGTGGTGGCGGGCGGTGACGCCCTGGTGCTCATGCCGACCGGTGGCGGCAAGTCGCTGTGTTATCAGATTCCGGCGCTGGTCAGGCCGGGTACGGGCGTGGTCGTCTCGCCGCTGATCGCGCTCATGCAGGACCAGGTGGACGCGCTGCGCGCGCTGGGTGTGCGGGCGGGGTTCATCAACTCCACGCAGGACTTCGACGAGCGCCGCACGGTGGAGGCCGAGTTCCTCTCCGGTGAGCTGGATCTCCTCTACCTGGCCCCGGAGCGGCTGCGCGTGGACGCCACGCTCGACCTCCTCTCCCGCGGCAAGATCTCCGTCTTCGCCATCGACGAGGCGCACTGCGTCTCCCAGTGGGGCCACGACTTCCGCCCGGACTACCTGAACCTGTCGCTGCTCGGCGAGCGCTGGCCGGACGTGCCCCGGATCGCCCTGACCGCCACGGCCACCCGCGCCACCCACGAGGAGATCACCCAGCGGCTGAAGCTCCCCGAGGCCCGTCACTTCGTCGCCAGCTTCGACCGCCCCAACATCCAGTACCGGATCGTCCCCAAGGCCGACCCCAAGAAGCAGCTCCTCGCCTTCCTCCGCGAGGAGCACGCGGGCGACGCCGGCATCGTCTACTGCCTCTCCCGCAACTCCGTCGACCGCACCGCCGAGTTCCTCACCGCAAACGGCATCGCGGCCGTCCCGTACCACGCGGGCCTGGACGCGGCCACGCGCGCCCGGCACCAGTCCCGGTTCCTGCGCGAGGACGGCCTGGTCGTCGTCGCCACCATCGCCTTCGGCATGGGCATCGACAAGCCCGACGTCCGCTTCGTCGCCCACCTCGACCTGCCGAAGTCCATCGAGGGCTACTACCAGGAGACCGGCCGCGCGGGCCGCGACGGACTGCCCTCCACGGCCTGGATGGCGTACGGCCTGAACGACGTCGTGCAGCAGCGCAAGCTGATCCAGTCCGGCGAGGGCGACGAGGCGTTCCGCCGCCGCGCCGCCTCCCACCTGGACGCGATGCTCGCCCTGTGCGAGACCGTCCGGTGCCGCCGGGGCCAGCTCCTCGCCTACTTCGGCCAGGACCCCACCGAGGCGGGCTGCGGCAACTGCGACACCTGCCTCACCGCCCCGGAGACCTGGGACGGCACGGTGGCCGCGCAGAAGGTGCTCTCCACCGTGGTCCGGCTCCAGCGCGAGCGCGGCCAGAAGTTCGGCACCGTGCAGATCGTGGACATCCTGCTCGGCAAGCGCACCGCCAAGGTGATCCAGTTCGACCACGACCAGCTCTCCGTCTTCGGCATCGGCGAGGACCTCGCCGAGGGCGAATGGCGTGGCGTGGTGCGGCAGTTGCTCGCCCAGGGACTGCTGGCCGTCGAGGGGGAGTACGGCACGCTGGTGCTCACCGAGACCAGCGGCGAGGTGCTGCGCCGCGAGCGCGAGGTGCCGCTGCGCAAGGAACCCAAGCGCCCGACCACCGCCCGCTCCTCCGGCCGGGGCGAGCGCAAGGGCAGGACCGCGGCGGCGGATCTGCCCGCCGAGCTGGTCCCCGTCTTCGAGGCGCTGCGCGCCTGGCGCGCCGAGCAGGCGAAGGAGCAGGGCGTCCCGGCGTACGTCATCTTCCACGACGCCACGCTCCGCGAGATCGCCACCCTGCGCCCCGCCTCGGTGCGCGAGCTGGGCACGCTGAACGGCGTGGGCGAGAAGAAGCTCGCCACCTACGGCGAGGGCGTCCTCGCGGTGCTCCAGGCCCAGTCCGTCCCGGCCGGCGCACCGGAAGCACCTGCCTCCGCACCCGCGCCCGCATCCGCGCCCGCCTCCACCTCCGGCTCGGGGGAGTCCTCCGACCTCTACTGGCCCGAGGGCGAGGAGGAGCCGGAGCCGGACTGGTCCTGACCACTACGCCAGTGCTGTCAGCCCCGGCGCGAAGGTGATCAGCAGCGGCAGCAAGGGCACCAGCGCGGCCACGGCGGTGGTCAGCGCCCGGTGTCCGCGCGGCAGCCGGGGCGGGGGCTCCAGCAGCCGGTCCACGCGCTCGCCCAGCAGCCGGTGGCTGGAGGCGCAGGACAGCACGCCCCGGTGCTGGTTCAGCTCGATCAGGGCCAGCGCGGTGGTGACATGGCCGCAGCGCCGGGAGGCGGTGTCGTCGGCGGCCAGCTCCACCAGCCGGTGCGTCTGGTCGCAGAAGTGCGCGAAGAGCGGCACGCGCGGAAAGCCCGTGGCGAGCGCGCTCGACAGATGCAGCAGCCAGTCGTGACGGGCGCGGGCATGGCCCCGCTCATGGGTGAGTACCGCGTCCAACTGGTGCCCGGTGAGCCGGTGCAGCGCCCCCGTGGTCACGACCAGCCGGGCCGGATGGCCGGGCATCCACCAGGCGTCCGGGTACTCGTCCTCCAGCACCAGCAGCGGCCCCCGCGCCGGGGGCAGCCCGGCGGGCAGGTCCGGCGCCCGCTCCCGCAGATGCGCGCGGGCCACCCCGCGCCGCCGCCGGGCCTCGGTCCACTCACGCCCCAGCATCGCCGTGGTCCAGGCGGCGCCCGAGGCCAGCAGCAGGGTGAGTGCGGTGGCCCAGGCGGGCGCGGCGGAGAGGTCGTATGCCGCGGTGACGGCGGGCGGCGCCGGGGCGAAGACATGGTCGCGGACGGTGTGGAAGACGGCCGCCGCGCCCAGGACCAGCGCGGTCAGACAGCACAGCAGCACCGTGGCGACCAGGCACTGCCAGACCCACAGCGCCACCACCGGCTCCCGCTCCGGCCAGTCGGCGCGGGTCAGCGCACGAGGTGCCGGTACGGCGGCCGTCAGCGCGAGGACGGTCAGCAGGAGCAGGCAGACGGTCATGCCGGGGCTCCGGTTCCTGGTCGGACGTGCCTGGTCGGAAAGGGGGTACGGCCCGATGGGGCGGAAGGTGCGTGCCGCCCGGTTTCGTATGCCGTCAGTATGACGGCCCCGGCCCCCCGAAGTCAGGCGTAAGTCAGGCCCGCTCTCACCCGCTGACGATCCGCCCCTCGACCTCGCCCAGCCCGACCCTGCTCCCGTCCCTGCCCGGCGCCCAGGCGGTGAAGGTGACCACGTCGCCGTCCTCCAGGAACGCCCGCTTGCCGTCGGGGAGGTCGAGGGGGTCGCGGCCGTTCCAGGTCAGCTCCAGCAGCGAGCCGCGCTGCCCCTCGGCGGGTCCGCTGACCGTGCCGGAGGCGTACAGGTCGCCGGTGCGCAGCGAGGCCCCGTTCACCGTGAGGTGGGCGAGCTGCTGGGCGGCGGTCCAGTACATGGTGGAGAAGGGCGGCTCGGACACCACCTGGCCGTTGATCGCCACGGAGATCCGCAGGTCGTAGCCGCCGGGCCCGACACCGGGGGCGGAGTCGTCGAGGTAGGGCAGCAGCGGGTGGGTGCGCTCGGGCGGTGCCACGCGCGCGTCCTCCAGCGCGGCCAGCGGGGTGATCCACGCCGAGACCGAGGTGGCGAAGGACTTGCCGAGGAAGGGGCCGAGGGGGACGTACTCCCATGCCTGGATGTCCCGCGCCGACCAGTCGTTGAGCAGGCAGAGCCCGAAGACGTGGTCCCGGAACCCGGTCAGCGGGACCTGGGTGCCCTGTGCGGAGGGCACGCCGACCACGAAGCCGACCTCCGCCTCGATGTCCAGCCGGATCGAGGGCCCGAAGACCGGCGCCGGGTCGGCGGGCGCCTTGCGCTGGCCGGAGGGGCGCACGACATCGGTGCCGGAGACCACGACCGTGCCCGCGCGGCCGTGGTAACCGATGGGCAGGTGCTTCCAGTTGGGGGTGAGCGGGTCCGGCGAGTCGGGGCGGAAGATCCGGCCGACGTTGCGGGCGTGGTGCTCGGATGCGTAGAAGTCGACGTAGTCGGCCACCTCGAACGGCAGGTGCAGCGTGACCTGCGTCAACGGGTGGAAGTGCGGCTCCACGGCCGTCCGGTGGGCGGGACGTGTGACCCACTCGGTCAGTGCCTCGCGCACCTCGGACCAGACGGCGGGCCCGGCGGCCAGCAGCGGGTTCAGCGTCGGCCCGGTGAGCAGCCCGGCGTGCGGGGAGCCCAGCGCGGTGGCGGCGGCTCCCGCGTCCAGGACATGGTCGCCGAGGCGGACGCCGACCCGGCGTTCCGCGCTGTCGGAGGGCGAGAACACGCCATAGGGGAGGTTGTGCGGACCGAAGGGGTCGCCCTCGGGAACGTCGAACGGGGGCACGGGGGGCATGGGGTGCTGCCTCACTCTCATCCGCGTCTGCCTGGGTTGATGATCCATAGCGTCGGGCCACACGTTACGGCGGGAGGGTGTGTCTTGGGCAGGGTTCGGGGGCCGCTGCGGGCCATGTCTAAAGAGTTCGCAATGCCCGAATAGCACTTGTCGGAGGGATGTGTTCCGGCTTAGCGTCCTTCGGGGGACACGGACGGGGTGGGTCCGGTCCAAAAGGGGGACACGTGGGGGGACCCGTGGCCGGAGGCCGCTTCAGCGCGCCTTTCGAGCCGGATCGTGAAGTGCCTGGCCTGATAGTCAAGTTCGGTGGATACCCGCTGCACCACGGCGGGGTCGGCGCGATCCGCAGCCTCGGCCGGCTGGGCGTGCCGATGTACGCCGTCACCGAGGACCCGTACACCCCGGCCGCCGCCTCCCGGTATCTGAAGCGGGCGTTCGTGTGGCCGACGACCGGCGCCGAGGAGCCGGGACACCTGGTCGAGGGGCTGAACCGGATCGGCCGCCGCATCGGACGCCCGGCCGTCCTGATCCCGACCGACGAGGAGGCGGCCGTCCTGATCGCCGAGCACCAGGACGAGCTGTCCGGCGCCTTCCTCTTCCCACGCGTCGATCCCGCCCTGCCCAGGCGGCTCGCCAGCAAGCAGGGCCTGTACGAGCTGTGCCAGGAGCACGGCATCGCGACCCCCACGACCGTCTTCCCGCGCTCGTACGACGAGATCGTGGCCTTCGCGGACAAGGCGCTCTTCCCTGTGGTGGCCAAGAACCGCGAGGCGTTCGTCCGGCGCAGACGCCCCGCCGTGGGCGGCACCACCCGGATCGCCACCCGCGGCGGCCTGCTCGCGCTCGCCCGCGACTGGGGCGACGACCCCGGAGTGATCCTCCAGGAGTACCTGCCGAGGGAGGAGGCCGAGGACTGGATCGTGCACGGTTGCTTCGACGCGGACGCGGGCCCGCTCGCCGTCTTCACCGGCGTCAAGGTCCGCTCCTGGCCCCCGCACGCGGGGATGACGGCCAACGCCTATGTCGTCGACAACCCCGAACTCGCCGATCTCGCCACGCGGTTCGTCAAACAGCTCGGCTTCGCCGGGGTCGCCGACCTCGACCTGCGTTTCGACCGCCGCGACGGCCAGTACAAGCTGCTGGACTTCAACCCCCGTATGGGCGCCCAGTTCCGGCTCTTCGAGAGCGAGTCGGGCGTGGACGTCGTACGGGCCCTGCATCTGAACCTCACCGGCCGGACCGTCCCCGAGGGCGGGCAGCAGGCCGGGCGGCGGTTCGTCGTGGAGAACATCGACCTGCCCGCCCTGCTCGCCTACCGCCGCAGCGGTTACACCACGCCGCACGCCCCGGCGCGGGCCAGCGGGACGGAGCTGGCCTGGCTCGCGGGCGACGACCCGATGCCGTTCCTCACGATGCTCGCCCGCTTCGTCCGCCCCGGCGCGAAGCACCTCCACCAGCTCTGGCGGACCAGCCGCCGGGGCGGTGGCACAGCGCACTCCGCGAAGTAGGCAAGGCCACACACGTGGCGCACCGCGTCCTGGGAGGGACTTCGTGATCCGACCGGTTGCAGTCATCGGGGCCGGGCCGTACGGCCTGTCCACCGCCGCCCATCTGCGGGCGCGCGGGCTCCCGGTACGCGTCTTCGGCGACCCCATGGTCAGCTGGCGCGACCACATGCCGGAGGGGATGCTCCTGAAATCGACCCCGGCCGCTTCCAGCCTCGACTGCCCCCAGCCCGGCCACACCCTCGCCGACTACTGCGACGCGGCGGGCGTGCGGCGCCTGGTCACCGACGAGGACATCATCCCGGCGGAGACCTTCATCGCCTACGGGGAGTGGTTCCGGCAGCGGCTCGTGCCGGAGCTGGAGCAGGTCCGGGTGGTGTCGGTCGAGCGCGGGCGGCCCGGCGGCTTCGAGCTGAAGCTCGACTCGGGGGAGCAGTTCGCCGCCCGCGCCGTCGTGGTCGCCACCGGGCTGTCCGGCTTCGCCCACCTGCCCGCCGAGCTGGCCGGCGCCGCCCTCGGCGGGCCCGCGCTGGTCTCGCACAGCTCCCAGCACCACGACCTCGGCCGGTTCGCGGGCAAGGAGCTGATCGTCGTCGGCGCCGGGCAGTCCGCCCTGGAGACGGCCGCCCTCGCCGCCGAGGCGGGCGCGAAGGTGCGGGTCGTCTCGCGCGGCCGGGGCCGGGTCGCCTTCGGAGCGCCGCCCTGGAAGCAGCCCAGGTTCCGGCCCGAGTCGCCGTTCGGCCGCGCCTGGTCGCTGTGGGCGCTCAGCTACCACGCGCAGCCCTACCGCTTCCTGCCCGAGGCCGCCCGGCACCATCTGGTCCGCCGGGTCCTCGGCCCGCTCGGCGCCTGGTGGCTGCGCGAACGCTTCGAGGGGCGGGTGCAGGTGCGGGAGGTGGCGCGGGTCGTGGCCGCCGAGGCGGTGGACGGCGCCCCGGTGCTCACCGTGCGCACCCACGGCGGCCGCACCGACCGGCTCACCGCCGACCACGTCATCGCGGCCACCGGCTACCGGGTCGACCTGGCCGCGCTGGACTTCCTCGGCCCCGGTCTGCGCACCGGCCTCGCGGTCACCAGGGGCGCGCCGCGCCTCGGGCCCGGCTACGTCTCCTCGCTGCCCGGCCTCTACTTCACCGGCCTGCCCGCGGCCGCGTCGTACGGCCCGGTGATGCGCTTCGTGTGCGGCACGGAATTCGCCTCCCCGCGGCTCGCGGGGCACCTGGCGGCGGCACACGGCGCCCGGAGCTGAGCGACGCGTCAACTCCCGTGCTCACGTGGTGAGTCGGGGGGACCCATGGTCCGTATTCTCTGATCATGGCCGCACCCTCCCCTCCTTCTTGTCCCGCCCGTCGCTCACTCATCGCCACCGACCTGGACGGGACGCTGCTGCGCGGCGACGACACGGTCTCTCCCCGGTCGCTCGCCGCGCTCGCGGGGGCGGCACGCGCCGGTGCCCGGCACCTCGTGGTGACGGGCCGCCCGGCGCCCCGCGTACGCCCCCTGCTGGCCGCGCTCGGCGGCACGGGGCTCGCGGTGTGCGCCCAGGGCGCGCAGGTCTACGACGCCGGTACCTCAACCCTGCTGTGGTCCGTCCGGCTGGACCGGGAGCTGGCCGAGACCGCCCTCGGCAAGATCGAGGCCGAGGTGGGCCAGGTGCACGCGGCCGTCGACCAGGACGGGGTGGACGGGCTCACGCTGATCGAGTCCGGCTACCGGATGCCGCACCCGACGCTGCCCGCCGTACGGGTGGAGCGGCGCGAGCAGCTCTGGCGTGCGCCGATCAGCAAGGTGCTGCTGCGCCACGACGGTCTGTCCGACGACGAACTGGCGGCCACCGCCCGCTCGGTCGTCGGCTCGCTGGCCACGGTCACCATGTCGGGTCCCGGCACGGTCGAGCTCCAGCCGTGCGGGATCACCAAGGCGACCGGTCTGGCGCTGGCCGCCGAGCACCTGGGCCTGGGCCGCGCGGACACGGTCGCCTTCGGCGACATGCCGAACGACATCCCGATGTTCCGGTGGGCGGCCCACGGCGTCGCCATGGCCGACGCCCATCCCGAGCTGAAGGCGGTGGCCGACGAGGTCACCCTCTCCAACGAGGACGACGGGGTGGCCGTCGTGCTGGAGCGCCTGTTCGCCCTGTGACGGCGACGGCCCCCGCCGCACGCGTGAGGCGTGTGACGGGGGCGCGGTGCGGATCTGGCCGGGTGGGCCGGGCCGCCTAGTACGGGCCGTTGACGTTGTCGATCGAGCCGTAGCGGTGGGCGGCGTAGTTGCAGGCCGCGGTGATGTTGGCGACCGGGTTGTACGGGTCGAGCGAGGTGCCGGCCACGTGGTACGTGTTGAACGTGGGGTCGATCACCTGGAGCAGGCCCTTGGACGGGGTGCCGTTGATGGCGTTGATGTCCCAGTTGTTGATGGCCAGCGGGTTGCCCGAGGACTCCCGCATGATGTTGCGGTGGATGCCGTTGTAGGTGCCCGGGATGCCCTTCTCGGCCATGATCGCCAGGGACTGGCGGATCCAGCCGTCGAGGTTGTTCGGGTACACCGTGGTGGTGGCGGTCTTGGCGGCCGGGGCGGCGGAGGCGCTGGTGGCGCCGATGAGGGGGAGCGCGAACATCGCGGCACCGGTACCGGCGACGGCGAGCGTGCGGACGATGCGCTTGGTGCGGGCACGGCGCGGCTGAGCAACAGCAGACATGTCGAAGTTCCTCTCCGTCGCCTGCGAGGTGAGCTGTCGGGTTCGGGCGGGGAGGTGCCCGGCCGCGTCGTCCCCGGTGCCCGTCGGACACCGGGGACGAAATGGCTTCACCCCGAGCCGTTCCGGCGCGACATGTGTCGGCCGGTCCGGCGGCTTACCTGGGTCCCCCGCTCCTGCCGTACGAATGAGTTCGTGAATGGGTGTGCCAGGCGCGGCAGGATTCGGCGTTCGCCTGACAGGGCGGGAACGTATGCGACCGCACATGTCCGGAACAAGTACTTGATTCACCCAAAGACCTAGTTGACCTTGCTCTGTCCCAATTGGCCTACTTGATCCTTTGCGGTCGCCAATCCTCAACTTCCTTACCGGGCACGGTAAGAAGGGGGTGAGAGGGGGGTTTGCGCGGGTAGGCGCGAGGTGACGGTCCGCGTGAGCCAACTCACGGAATCGCAAAATACGCAAAATCAGACATGGGGGATTATGTGGATTTGAGCCGTCTGTGGGTATTAGGGAGTGTCGGTCCCCCTGGGGCGGAACCTCTGGGACGCTCCCGTTCGTTGGCTCGGTGTGACTCCCCGAGTGCCGGACCGTCCGACCGACTCCCCCCATATCGGTTCTTGTCCACCCATCCGGCACATGCCGGACGAAAACCGATACCTCATGAGCTGGACCGGTGGGTGCGATCGGTGATCCAAAGAGGACCGGATACGCTGACTTGACTGATGGCAGCGACCTATCGACAAGCCGTGAAGTCGCCAGCAGACACCAGCAGACAGGAGAACCTCGTGACCGTCGTCGGGCCGTTCGGGCTGAGCGTGCGGGACCAGGCACTGGAAGCCGATGTCCAGGCCGGACTGACGGCTGTCGAGGCGGGCCTGCTAGAGGCCACCAAGAGCGAGGTCCCCTTCATCACCGGGTCCGCCCAGCACCTGGTGCGGGCCGGCGGCAAGCGGTTCCGTCCGCTGCTCGTGCTGCTGTCCGCCCAGTTCGGCGACCGGCACGCCCCGCGCATCGTGCCCTCGGCCGTCGTCGTCGAGCTGACCCACCTGGCCACGCTCTACCACGACGACGTCATGGACGAGGCGGCCGTGCGGCGCGGCGTGGACAGCGCCAACACCCGCTGGGGCAACTCCGTCGCCGTGCTCACCGGTGACTTCCTCTTCGCCCGTGCCACGCAGATACTCGCCGATCTCGGCCCCGAGGCCGTCCGCGTGCAGGCCCTCGCCTTCGAGCGCCTCGTCACCGGCCAGATACTGGAGACCGCGGGTCCCCAGGACGGCCGCGACCCGGTCGAGCACTACCTCGACGTCCTCTCCGGCAAGACCGGCTCCCTGGTCGCCGTGTCCTGTCGCTTCGGCGCCATGATGTCCGGCGCCGACGAGAGCGTCGTCGACGTGCTCACCCAGTACGGCGAGCGGCTCGGCGTCGCCTTCCAGCTCGCCGACGACGTGCTGGACATCGCCTCCGACTCCGCCGAGTCCGGCAAGACGCCCGGCACCGACCTGCGCGAGGGCGTCCCCACGCTGCCCGTGCTGCGGCTGCGCGAGCGCGCCGCCCGGCTCGGCGAGCCCGGCGACCTCGCGCTGTGCGAGCTGCTGGACTCCGACCTCACCGACGACGCCCGGCTCGCCGAGGCGCTCGCCGCGCTGCGCGCGCACCCCGCGCTGGAGCAGGCCCGCCGCGACGCGGTGCGGTACGCGGAGGAGGCCCGCGCCGCCCTCGCCCCGCTGAAGGACTGCACCGCCAAGACGGCCCTGATCGAGCTGTGCGACGCGGTGGTCCACCGGGCCGGCTAGGGCGCCCTGCCCGACCCCTACGGGTCGGCGCGGGTGTCCGGTCCGTACGTCATACCGCAGGTGTACGCCGAGTTGGCTCCGTGGGCTGACGCTTGAGGACTGCGGAGTTGGTGTGATGGGAACCAGGGAAACCACCACTCCTCACCGATTCGGGTGAGAATGGCGGCTCAGGTGGACCACAGCGAGCGCAGCCGCCGCCGACGACGGAGGTAAGGCACACATGGCACCGTACGAATCCGACCACGCGACCGGCACCGGACCCGACGAGGACCCGCGTTCCGGACGCCGCAAGGCCGCCCGGTACGTCGTGCCCGTCGCGGTGGTGGGTGTCGCGGCGGCCACCATCGGGCTGGTCCCGGCGCTCGCCGCCTCCGGCGACCCGGACCTGCCGGAGATCAGCGCCCAGCAGCTCATCGAGAAGATCGCCAAGTCCGACGTCCAGCAGATGTCCGGCACCGTCAAGGTCAGCACCGACCTGGGCCTGCCCGACCTCGGTGCCCTGCAGAACGGCATGGGCTCCGAGGGCCGGGGCGACGGCTCCTCCGCCGACCCGCGGACCAAGCTCACCGAGCTGGCCTCCGGCACCCACACCCTGCGCGTGGCCGCCGACGGCCCCGAGCGGCAGAAGGTCTCGCTGCTGGAGCGGGACGCCGAGTACAGCCTCATCCACGACGGCAAGGACGTGTGGGGGTACGACAGCGCGAGCAACGAGGTCTTCCACACCACCGCGCAGCACTCCGGCGAGAAGGGCGACAAGCGCGGGCACCAGCCGTCCGCCACGCCCGACGACTTCGCCGAGGAGGCCCTGAAGTCGGTCGACGACACCACCTCGGTCACCGTCGACGGCACCACCCGGATCGCCGGCCGTGACGCCTACAAGCTGGTCATCAAGCCCAAGCAGGCCGGCTCCACCGTCCGCGCCGTCACCATCGGCGTCGACGCCAGGACCGGACTGCCGCTGAAGTTCACCCTCACCCCGAAGAGCGGCGGCGCCGCCGTCCTCGACGCGGGCTTCACCAAGGTCTCCTTCGCCGCGCCGCCCGCCTCCACCTTCGACTTCCGCCCGCCCAAGGGCGCGAAGGTGACCGAGCAGAAGCCGGGCGAGGAAGGCGAGCGGGAGCACGTGCCGGGGCTCGGCGAGGAGTTCGCGCCGGGCGGTCTGAAGGGCGCCGACACCATCGGCGAGGGCTGGACCACCATCGCCAAGTTCGACACCGGTGCCGAGGGCGGGCCCACCAGCTCCCAGGAAGGCGCGGTCGACGGCTTCCTCGGCTCGCTCGGCGACCAGGTCTCCGGCGACTTCGGCAAGGGCACGGTCTTCTCCACCCGCCTGGTCAACGCCCTGATCACCGACGACGGCACGGTCTACGCGGGCGCGGTGACCAAGGAAGCCCTGGTGAAGGCGGCCGACGCCGCCGAGTGACCCTCCGGGGCGCCAGGCCCCGGGGCCCGACGAAGCGAGGGGGAGCCGATGGAGCGACCGTCCGCCGCCGGACGGGTCACGGGCGAGCCCGGCTCCCCTCCCGGCCAGGACGAGGCGGCGCCGGTCATCGCCACCCGCGGACTCACCAAGCGGTACCGGGGCGGACAGCTCGCCGTGGACGGTCTCGACCTGACCGTCCCGGCGGGCAGCGTCTTCGGCTTCCTCGGCCCCAACGGCTCCGGCAAGACCACCACCATCCGCATGCTGATGGGCCTGATCGACCCGACCTCGGGCACCGCCCACGTCCTGGGCCGCCCGATGCCCGGCGCCACCCGCGCCGTGCTGCCCGAGGTCGGCGCCCTCATCGAGGGCCCCGCGCTCTACGGCTTCCTCTCCGGCCGGGACAACCTGCTGCGCTACGACGCCGCCGACCCGGCCGCCGACCCCCGCACCCGGCGCGCCCGCGTCGCCGCCGCGCTGGAGCGGGTGGGGCTCGCCGCGGCCGGGGGCAAGAAGGCCAAGGCGTACTCCCTCGGCATGAAGCAGCGCCTCGGCCTCGCCGCCGCCCTGCTCCGGCCGCGCCGCCTGCTCGTGCTGGACGAGCCCACCAACGGTCTCGACCCGCAGGGGATGCGGGAGATCCGGGGCCTGATCCGTGAACTGGCCGCCGACGGCACCACCGTCTTCCTCTCCTCCCACCTCCTCGACGAGATCGAGCAGGTCTGCACCCACGCGGCCGTGATGACCCGCGGCCGGCTCGTGATCCAGGGCGCGGTGGACGACCTGTCCGCCGGGGCGCGCGGCCGGCTCGCCGTGACCACCCCGGACCCGGCGGAGGCGGCCCGCGTGCTCGAGGAGCAGGGCGCCACCGACCTCAGCGTGACCGGTGAGACGGTCACCGGGGAACCGCCCGCGCGCGACCTCGCCGAGGTGAACGCGGCCCTGGTCGCGGCGGGCGTGCGGGTACGGGGATTCACGCTGGAGCGTGCCTCGCTGGAGGACGCCTTCGTGGCACTGACGGGGGAGGGCTTCGATGTCGCGGGCTGAGACGACCGGGGCGCCGGCCACCGAGGCGGCGCGTCCCACCGCGCTGCGGCCGCTGTGGACCCTCGGGCTGCTGCGCAGCGAGCTGGTCACCACCCTGCGCCGCTGGCGCACCCTCGTGCTGCTCGCGGTGCTGGCGGCGGTGCCGGTGCTGATCGGGATCGCGGTGCGGGTCGAGACGGGGGACGGCGGCCCGTCGGACGGGGGCGGGGGCGGTGGTCCGGCGTTCATCGCGCAGGTCACCAACAACGGCCTGTTCCTGGTCTTCACCGCGCTCGCGGCGACCCTGCCGTTCTTCCTGCCGATGGCGGTCGGGGTGATCGCGGGGGACGCCGTCGCGGGTGAGGCCGGCGCGGGCACGCTGCGCTATCTGCTGGTCGCCCCGGCGGGCCGTACCCGGCTGCTGCTGACCAAGTACGCGACCGTCCTGGCCTTCTGCCTGCTGGCCACCCTGGTCGTCGCCGTCTCCGCGCTGGCCGCCGGCGCGCTGCTGTTCCCGCTCGGTGAGGTCACCACGATCTCCGGCACCCGGATCGGCTTCGGCGAGGGCCTGCTCCGGGCGCTGCTCATCGCCCTGGCCGTCGCGGCCTCGCTGATCGGCGTGGCGGCGCTCGGGCTGTTCGTGTCGACGCTGACCAACAGCGGTATCGCGGCGATGGCGACCACCGTGGGACTGCTGATCACGGTCCAGATCCTCGACCAGATCCCGCAGCTCCACGCCGTCCAGCCCTACCTGTTCTCGCACTACTGGCTGTCCTTCGCCGACCTCCTGCGCGACCCGGTCCTCTGGGACGACCTGCGCAGGAACCTCGGGCTCCAGGCGGTCTACGCGGCGGTGTTCGGCACGGCCGCGTGGGCGCGGTTCACGACGAAGGACATCACGGCGTGAGCAGGGTTCAGCGGCCCGGGAAGCGGGCGAGGGGCGCCTCCCGCGCGAAGAAGGTCTTCGCGCGGGCCAGCGCCTCGGTGTCGCCGCGTACGTCGCCGGGTCCGCTGCCGTTGCCGAGCAGGACGCCGCCGAAGCGCATCTTCAGGTAGGCGGCGGAGTTGTTGAGGGTGCCGACGAGCGGCTCGGCGACCGAGGGGTCCCGGTCCGCGAGCGCCGTCACGCCCCACAGGGTCCGGCCCGCCATGGCGTCCTTGAAACCGGCGCCGGGGATGCGCAGCCAGCCCGACCAGTGGTCCAGGTACCGCTTGGTGAGGCTGGACACCGAGTACCAGTACAGCGGCGAGGCGATCACCACGTCCGTGGCGGCGAGGGTGGCGTCCAGCAGCATCCCGGCCGGGGTGTCGGCGGCGGGGCGTACGTGGTCGCTGTCGTGCCGCAGGTCCTCGGCCTCGGGCAGCGGGAGCCCGGCCAGCCGGACCCACTCCTGCTCCACCCCCTCGGGCAACTGCTCGGCTGCGGCACGGGCGAGGAACTCGGTGTTGCCCTGGGTGCGGGCGCTGCCCAGGACGAAGAGGAAACGACGGCTCATGGGGACCTCGGGGGCGCGTGCGGGTGAAGCCACGATAGATCTGTACGCATCTTATGCACATGCAAGTATCCCTCGGCAAGGACGGCTGGTGCGAGGCTGTGACGTCGCGGTGACGCGCGGGATGAGGCGGGCGGCGAGACTGGTTGTCAGGAGGCGTACGACCGGAGCGCGGCGCCGGGGGAGTGAGGGAAGCGGATGTCTCGACTGAGTTTCGAGAAGCGGCGCGGGGACCGGTCGGTCCAGGTCCGCGTCTCGGCCACCGGCACGGCATCCGTGTCGGGCACCCCGGTCCCGCGGGCTCCGGGCGAGGACATCCACGACGCCGTCCTCAACCACCTCCACCACCTGGCCACGGTCCATGGCACCCCGATACGGGCCACCATCCACGACGACGCGGCGGGCTGCCTGGTCCCGCTGGAGATCGCCCCCGACGGCACGACCCGGATGACGGGGACGCCGACGCGGTTGCCCGCGGCGCCGGGGACCGTGCAGCCGCCTCGGGGCGTTTTCGGGCCGCCGCCGGTGATGGGGGCGGGCCCGGCCGGGCCGGCGCCTTCGGCGAAGGGGGCACCGGTGCGGCCGACGGCGCCCGCGCCTTCGGCCGAACGGATACCTGACCCCCTTTCCGCACCCGCCGGCCACTCTCGGCCTCAGCCCGCGTCCGGCTCCCGGACCGAGCCGGGCCCCGAACTCGTCCTCGGCCCCAAGCCGGTCCCCGAACCCGACCCCGAGCCCGTTCCCCCGAGCCGTTTCGACGCCATCGCGGAGGAGATGCTCGCGGAGACGCCCGTGGCCGAGAGCGCGGAGGGGGCCCAGGCGTGGGCCGGTGCGTGGCAGCGGATCGGGGAGGCCGTGAGCGAGGGCCGGGTGGAGCGGGCGGCCGAGCTGGCGAGCCGTGCGGTGGCCGACGCGTCCGGCGCGCTGGGGCCGCGTCATCCCGAGGTGCTGCACCTGCGCGAACTGTCCGCGTACATCGCGTACCTGACCGGCGACCCGGCCCGCGCCTTCGCCCTCTCCCTGGACCTGGCCCGCAAGCGCGCGGAGGCGGGCGACCCGGCGACGGCGTACGGCAACGTACGCAGTGCGGCGACGGCATGGCGCGCGGTGCGGGACCCGGAGCAGGGGCTCCGGATGGGCCGCGACCTGATCGACGTGTGGACCTCGCTCGCGGCCGGGCCGGGTCCGGCCGCCGCCGACCCCCGCCCGCTGGAGTCGGCCCGTACCCGGATGACCCGCCTGACGGAGCGCGCGGCCGCGGCCGACGCGTGAGGTCACCTCACCGTAGGGCCGTGCCCTCGCAGCTCTCCGCGGCGCGCACCACGCCGAGGATCACGGGATAGTCGGTGATCTGCTGGTTCGGCCCCGGCCGGGTGTGGCAGATCTTCCACTCGGCCGGGTCGTCCACCGAACGCCCCTTCCCGCTCACGTCCTTGAGGGTGACCTCGGTGTCGGGGCCCATCTGCTCGACCGCGCGGCCGGCGTTGCCGCCGGTGACGTCCGGCATGGAGGCGGTGACCGGCTGGGGGTTCGCACCGACGGACTTCGAGGCGGCGGGCTTCGAGGCGGTCGGGGTGTCCGCCGGGCGGTCCGCCACGGACGCCCCGGCGCAGGCGGTGGCCGAGGCCAGCAGCGCGACGGTGAGGACGGGTCTCAGCAACTTGGTCATGGTCATGCCTATGTCTACTACTGGACGCAGAACTCGTTCCCCTCAGGGTCCGCCAGAACGGTCCACGACCCGCCGGGCTCACTCACCTCACGCAGTACGGTCGCCCCCAGCGCGGTGAGCCGCGCCACCTCCTGCGGCCTCCGCTCCGGGCCGGCGTGGACGTCGAGGTGCAGACGGTTCTTGCCGCCCTTCGCCTCCGGCACGCGCTGGAAGAGCAGCCGCCGCCCCAGCCCCGTCCCCGTCCCCGGGTCGTGCGGGTCGTCGGGATGACGTACGGCCACGAGATCCCGGAAGGCCGGCCGCCCGTGGTACTCGACCGTGGCCTCCCCGGACAGCGCCCCGGACGACAGCAGCCGTTCGATCAGCGCACTGTTGTCCTCGGGCTCGTAGTGCAGCGCGGCCCCCCAGAAGTCGGCCTGCGCATGCGGGTCGACCGCGTCGACCACGACCTTCCAGTGCAGCGGCTCGGGCCGCGATGAAGAAGTAGCCATGCAGCCCTTATAGCGCCGACCAGCGCCGACCACCCACCGAAGCGCCCGCTCGCCACACCTTCCCGCGACCGGGTCCGGTGCCCTCAGGGCGACCGGTAGACCCCGCCGGGCGTACCGCGCGCCCAGGCCGCGTACTCCTCGAAGCCCAGGTTGCCGATGCGTCGATGGCCGCCCCCGCCCAGGCCGGATCGACGACGAAGTGGAGGTGCGCCCCGTGCTGCCGCAGTGCCGCCATCACGCCCCGCCAGGCCCGGTCGTCGCCGTGGTCGGTCCTGATGACCACCGCGTCGAAGTCACCGCGGGTCCCCAGTCGGTCAGACATCGACCGCGTCCACCGCCGCCGCGGCCGGGTCCGTCGGGCGGGACGTCGCCACCACGCGTGCCCGGTGCGCGGAGCGCATCGCGTCCGCTGTCAGGAGGATCAGGGCCAGCCACACCAGGGCGAAGCCCGCCCAGCGCTCGGGCGGCATCGCCTCGTGGAAGTAGAGGATGCCGAGGAGGAACTGGAAGACGGGGGCCAGGTACTGGAGGAGGCCGAGGGTGGAGAGGGGGACGCGGATCGCGGCGGCGCCGAAGCAGACCAGGGGGAGGGCCGTCACGATGCCGGTGGAGGCGAGGAGGGCGGCGTGGCCGGGGCCTTCCGTGGCGAAGGTGAGGTCGCCGTGGGTGCTCAGCCAGATCAGGTACGCGAGCGCGGGGAGGAACTGGATCGCGGTCTCCGCGGCCAGGGACTCGACCCCGCCGAGGCCGACCTTCTTCTTCACCAGCCCGTACGTGGCGAAGGAGACGGCGAGGCAGAGGGAGATCCACGGCGGCTGCCCGTATCCCACGGTCAGCACGACCACCGCGGCGAAGCCGACGCCGACCGCCGCCCACTGCGTCGGCCGCAGCCGCTCCTTCAGCAGCAGCACGCCCAGCGCGATGGTCATCAGCGGATTGATGAAGTACCCGAGTGACGCCTCGACCACGTGACCGGAGTTCACAGCCCAGATGTAGACGCCCCAGTTCACGGTGATGACGGCGGCGGCCACCGCGATCAGCCCGAGACGGCGCGGCTGCCGCAGCAGCTCGCCCGCCCAGGCCCAGCGCCGGACGACCAGCAGCGCGACGGCGACGAAGACGAGGGACCACACCATCCGGTGGGCCAGGATCTCCATGGCGCCGGCCGGTTTCAGCAGGGGCCAGAAGAGGGGGACGAGCCCCCACATGCCGTAGGCGGCGATGCCGTTCAGCAGCCCTATTCGGTGTTCACCCTTGGACGTCCCGGCCACGGGCTCCTCCTTCTCGCACTTCGCGACGCGAGAACCTCGCGCATTCCGCCACGCGAGAACGAAGGTAGCGCCGCCCCGCCCCGCCTGTCATGCCCGTATCGCCATACGGTCATGACCGGGGGGCCGGGACGGCACCCGGAAGCCCCTCAGCCCTTCAGTCCTTAAGTGCTGCTTCCACCGCCACCGCCAGCGGCGTCGTCGGGCGCCCGATCAGGCGCGACAGCTCCCCGCCCGGCACCACCAGCTCGTCCCGCGCAATCGACGCGTCCACCCCGACCAGCATCTCCGCGAGCGCGTCCGGCAGCCCCGCACCGGCCAGGATGCCCTTGAGGGTCTCCCCGGACACGGACCGGTAGCTGATCGTCCGGCCCGTCCGCGCGCTCAGCTCGGCCGCGTACTCGGCGAAGCCCCACGCCTCGTCGCCGCCCAGCTCGTACGTGGTGTTCTCGTGCCCCTCGCCGGTCAGCACGGCGACCGCCGCGGCGGCGTAGTCGGCGCGGGCGGCCGAGGAGACGCGGCCCTCGCCCGCGGCCGTGACGACGGCGTCATGGGCGAGCACGGGGGCCAGGTTCTCGGTGTAGTTCTCGTGGTACCAGCCGTTGCGCAGCAGCGAGTACGGCAGCCCGGAGGCGAGCACCGCCTTCTCCGTGGCCCGGTGGTCGTCGGCCAGCGTCGCGGTCAGGGTGCCCGGCGCGCTGGTGTACGCGAGCAGCGCCACCCCGGCCGCCTTCGCCGCGTCGATGACGACCTGGTGCTGGGCCACCCTGCCCTTGTCGAACTCGTTGCCCGAGATCAGCAGCACCTTGTCGCCGGCCGAGAAGAGGCCGTCGAAGGTCTCGGGGGCGTTGTAGTCGGCGACGGCGATCCGCACACCGCGCTCCGCGAAGCCGGCGGCCTTCTCCTTGTCCCGTACGACGGCGGTGATCTCCTCGGCGGGAACCCGCTCCAGCAACTGGGCCACGACGTGGCGGCCGAGGTGTCCGGTGGCTCCGGTGACGACGATGCTCATGGTCTCTCCTCAGATGGACTTCAGATGGACTCCGTAGGTGCGTCACTAACCCTAAGAAGGGCGCTAACCAAAAGACAGTACCCACTTTCAAGTAAGGTACTGGCATGACGGTAAGCAACGAGGTCGGCGAGGCCCTGTGTCCGTACCGGCTGGTGCTGGAGCATGTGACCAGCCGCTGGGGCGTGCTCGTGCTCATCGAGCTGCTGGAGCGCTCCTACCGGTTCGGGGAGCTGCGGCGGGCGGTCGGGCGCGGGAGCGGGCGGAGCGTCAGCGAGAAGATGCTCACCCAGACCCTCCAGACCCTGGAGCGCGACGGCCTGGTGCACCGGGACGCCAAGCCCGTCATCCCGCCCCGCGTCGACTACTCCCTCACCGTCCTCGGCCGCGAGGCGGCCGAGCAGGTCAGAGGTCTGGCCGCCTGGACCCGCGACCGCATGGAGCAGGTGGAGACGGCCCGCCGCACATACGACGAGGTCCGGGAGGAGCGCTCCCGGACCTCGTGAGGCACCGCGCCGGACTCAGCCGACGACCGTCCAGGTGTCCCCGCCCGCCAGCAGCGTGGCCAGGTCGCCCTTGCCCTGCTGCTCGATCGCGGTGTCGAGCTGCTCGGACATCAGGCTGTCGTAGACCGGCCGGTCCACCGCCCGGAACACCCCGATCGGGGTGTGGTGCAGGGTGTCCGGGTCGGCCAGCCGGGACAGCGCGAACGCCGTGGTGGGGGAGGCCGCGTGCGCGTCGTGCACCAGCAGGTCGGCCTCGTTGTCCGGGGTCACGGTGACGACCGTCAGCTCCCCGGTCCGGTCCCGTACGACCCCGCGCTCCCCGTCCGCGCCGAACCGCACCGGCTGCCCGTGCTCCAGCCGGATCAGCGCCTCCTCCGCCCGCTGGTTGTCCTTGAGGGCGTCGAAGGCACCGTCGTTGAAGATGTTGCAGTTCTGGTAGATCTCGATCAGCGCCGTGCCCGGATGGTCGGCGGCCGCCCGCAGCACCTCGGTCAGGTGCTTGCGGTCGGAGTCGATGGTCCGGGCGACGAACGACGCCTCCGCGCCCAGCGCCAGCGACACCGGGTTGAACGGCGCGTCCAGCGACCCCATCGGCGTCGACTTGGTGATCTTGCCGAGTTCCGAGGTCGGGGAGTACTGGCCCTTGGTCAGCCCGTAGATCCGGTTGTTGAACAGCAGGATCTTGAGGTTCACGTTGCGGCGCAGCGCGTGGATCAGATGGTTGCCGCCGATGGAGAGGGCGTCACCGTCACCGGTCACCACCCACACCGACAGGTCCCGCCGCGAGGACGCGAGCCCCGTGGCGATGGCCGGGGCGCGGCCGTGGATGGAGTGCATCCCGTAGGTGTTCATGTAGTACGGGAACCGGGAGGAGCAGCCGATCCCGGAGACGAAGACGACGTTTTCCTTCGCCAGCCCCAGTTCCGGCATGAACCCCTGTACGGCCGCCAGGATCGCGTAGTCACCGCAGCCGGGGCACCAGCGCACCTCCTGGTCGGACTTGAAGTCCTTCATCGACTGCTTGCCCTCGGCCTTGGGCACCAACTGGAGCAGCTCGCGTGCGGAGTCAGTCATCGATGGCCTCCTTGAGCGCGGTGGCGAGCTGTTCCGCCTTGAACGGCATGCCGTTGACCTGGTTGAACGAGCGGGCGTCGACCAGGTACTTCGCCCGGATCAGGGTGGCGAGCTGCCCCAGGTTCATCTCCGGGACCACCACCTTGTCGTACCCCGCCAGCACCTCGCCGAGGTTTGCCGGGAAGGGGTTGAGATGGCGCAGGTGCGCCTGCGCGATGGACTCGCCGGCCGCGCGCAGCCGCCGTACCGCCGCGGTGACCGGGCCGTAGGTCGAACCCCAGCCCAGCACCAGCGTCCGCGCGCCGTCCGGGTCGTCCACCTCGACGTCGGGCACCTCGATGCCGTCGATCTTGGCCTGGCGGGTGCGGACCATCAGGTCGTGGTTGGCCGGGTCGTAGGAGATGTTGCCCGTGCCGTCCTGCTTCTCGATGCCGCCGATGCGGTGCTCCAGACCCGGTGTGCCCGGCACCGCCCAGGGGCGGGCCAGCGTGTGCGGGTCGCGCTTGTACGGCCAGAAGACCTCGGTGCCGTCCTCCAGGGTGTGGTTCGGTCCCTGCGCGAACTGCACCTGCAGATCAGGGAGTTCGTCCAGGTCCGGGATGCGCCACGGCTCCGAGCCGTTGGCCAGGTAACCGTCGGAGAGCAGGAAGACCGGGGTGCGGTAGGTCACCGCGATCCGGGCCGCCTCCAGCGCCGCGTCGAAGCAGTCGGCCGGGGTGCGCGGGGCCACCACCGGGACCGGCGCCTCGCCGTTGCGCCCGTACATCGCCTGGAGCAGGTCGGCCTGCTCGGTCTTGGTCGGCAGACCCGTCGACGGGCCGCCGCGCTGGATGTCGATCACCAGCAGCGGCAGCTCCAGCGAGACCGCGAGACCGATCGTCTCGCTCTTGAGCGCCACGCCGGGACCGGAGGTCGTCGTCACCGCGAGCGAACCGCCGAACGCCGCGCCCAGCGCCGCGCCGATGCCCGCGATCTCGTCCTCCGCCTGGAAGGTCCGCACACCGAAGTTCTTGTGCTTCGACAGCTCGTGCAGGATGTCGGAGGCCGGGGTGATCGGGTACGAGCCCAGGAACAGCGGCAGATCCGCCTGCCGGGAGGCGGCGATCAGCCCGTAGGCCAGGGCCAGGTTCCCGGAGATGTTGCGGTAGACGCCCGGCGGGAAGGCCCGCGCGGCCGGGGCCACCTCGTAGGAGACGGCGAAGTCCTCCGTCGTCTCACCGAAGTTCCAGCCCGCCCGGAAGGCGGCCACGTTGGCCGCCGCGATGTCCGGCTTCTTGGCGAACTTGGTGGTCAGGAACTTCTCGGTGGCCTCGGTGGGCCGGTGGTACATCCAGCTCAGCAGCCCCAGCGCGAACATGTTCTTGCTGCGCTCGGCCTCCTTGCGGGAGAGGTCGAACTCCTTCAGCGCCTCGACCGTGAGCGTGGTCAGCGGCACCGGATGCAGGTGATAGCCGTCCAGCGAGCCGTCGTCCAGCGGGGACCCGGCGTACCCCACCTTCTGCAGGGCGCGCTTGGTGAACTCGTCGGTGTTGACGATGATCTCGGCGCCGCGCGGCACATCGCCGATGTTGGCCTTCAGAGCGGCCGGGTTCATGGCGACCAGCACGTTCGGCGCATCGCCCGGAGTGAGGATGTCGTGGTCGGCGAAGTGGAGCTGGAAGGACGAGACGCCGGGCAGGGTGCCGGCGGGGGCGCGGATCTCTGCGGGGAAGTTGGGAAGGGTGGAGAGGTCGTTGCCGAAGGACGCGGTCTGAGAGGTGAACCGGTCCCCGGTGAGCTGCATGCCGTCACCCGAGTCCCCCGCGAACCGGATGATCACCCGGTTCAGGCGCCGCACGTCCTTGGCACCGCCCGGTCTGCGCTGCTCTTCGTCGGCGTTCTCGTCGGCCTGCTCCGCTGGGCTGCTGACCTGACTGGTCACTGAACTGGACCTCCTTCGAGGCGGCCGTCCGGGGGCGGTCTTCCCCCGGACCAATCCCAGGATCAACCCTACGTCGCTTAGGGTCGGCTTCCGAGGATCGCTGCGTATCTCCCGCTATATGGACTTCCTACGCCGTCCAGTCTCGGTCCGTCAGGAGTTCAGGTAGGTCAGCACCGCCAGAACACGCCGGTGGTCTCCGTCGCTCGGGGTCAGCCCCAGCTTCATGAAGATGTTGCTGACGTGCTTCTCCACCGCGCCGTCGCTCACCACGAGCTGCCGGGCCACGGCCGAGTTGGTCCGCCCCTCCGCCATCAGCCCCAGCACCTCCCGCTCGCGCGGGGTCAGCGCGGCCAGCACGTCCTGCTTGCGGCTGCGGCCCAGCAACTGCGCCACCACCTCGGGGTCCAGCGCCGTACCGCCCGAGGCGACCCGCTCCACCGCCGCGACGAACTCCCGCACGTCGGCGACCCGGTCCTTGAGCAGATAACCGACGCCCCGGCTGGAACCGGCCAGCAGTTCGGTGGCGTAGCGCTCCTCCACGTACTGTGACAGAACCAGCACCCCGAGCTCCGGATGGCGCCCGCGCAGCTCCACGGCGGCCCGCACCCCCTCGTCGGTGTGCGTCGGCGGCATCCGCACGTCCGCCACCACCACGTCCGGCAGCTCGTCCCGGCCGGCCAGCTCCGCGATGGTGGCGAGCAGCGCCTCCGCGTCCGCGACCCCGGCCACCACCTCGTGACCGAGGTCGGTCAGCAGCCGGGTCAGCCCCTCCCTGAGCAGCACCGAGTCCTCGGCGATGACCACGCGCACCCTGTTCTCCACGATTCCCCGAGCCCCCACACGCCTGCCGACAAGGAGGCCCAGCATTCCAGCAATCCGGTCCGGGCGTCCTCAGGTCCGCCAGGGCAGCTCGGCCGTGATCACGGTCGGCCCGCCGGGCGGTGAGTCGACCACCAGGACGCCGTCCACCGCTCCGAGGCGTTCGGCCAGCCCCGCGAGGCCCGACCCGTGTGCGGCGTCCGCTCCGCCGATTCCGTCGTCTTGGATTTGGAGCATGAGGTGGTGGGGGGTGTGCCAGAGGTCGAGGGTGGCGGTGTGGGCGTGGCTGTGTTTGCTGATGTTCTGGAGGAGTTCGCTGGCGGTGTAGTAGGTGATGCCTTCGATGGCGGGTGCGGGTCGGGTGGGGAGGTCGACGGTGAGGGTGACGGGGACGGTGCAGCGGGTGGCGATGGCGGAGAGTGCCGCGTCGAGTCCTCGGTCGGTGAGGACGGCGGGGTGGATGCCTCGGGCGAGGTCGCGGAGTTCTTTGAGGGCGGTTTTGACTTCGCCGTGGGCTTCTTCGACCATGCGGGCGGCTGTTTCGGGGTCGTGGTGGAGTTTTTCCTTGGCGAGGCCGAGTCCCATGGCGAGGTTGACCAGGCGGGCCTGTGCTCCGTCGTGGAGGTCGCGTTCGATCCGGCGCAGGTCGGCCGCGGCGGTGTCGACGACCACACCCCGGTCCGACTCCAGTTCCTCCACCCGTGCCGTCAGCCGCGAGGGGCCGAGCAGCCCGCGCACCAGCAGCCGGTCCACCGTCGTGAGCCCCCGCAGCAGCCACGGCGTGACCAGCGTGAACACCAGCCCGATCAGCGCGGTCACCGTGATCTCGAAGGGGTTGTCCAGGTAGACGCTGTGATGCGCGTCCCCGTAGACCTGGATGCCGCCCTGCCCGGCCCACATCGGGAACACCCAGAACCACAGCGGGTACGTCAGCAGCGCCCAGCCGTACGTCCAGAAGCTGATCGCCACCGAGAACGAGAACACCGCCCACGGGAAGTGGACCAGCGCGTACACCAGGTGCCGCCAGGACGAGCCGCTCTTGAGCACCGCGCCCAGCCAGGGCAGCAGCCCCGGTCCGCTGGGCCGCAGCGGCTCCGGCGTGGCCACCCGCACCTTGAGCAGCCCGCGCGCCCGCGCCCGCTCCAGCGCCCCGAAGCCCCGGCAGCCGACCAGGGCCAGCGCCAGCACGGGCACCCCGACGAAGGTCACCAGCAGGCCGGCGCCGAGCGAGACCATCGTGACCGTCCAGACGAACAGGGCGATGGCCACCGGCAGTCCGAGCAGTACGTATCCCAGCTCCCGCCAGGTGCGGGCCTCCAGGGGAGCGCGTAGCGCGGCGGGGACGCGGTGGTGGTCCCGCGCTTCCCGGTACGGCGTGTAGGGCGTGGCCATCGGTGTCGTCCCCGTTCTCCTCGTGGTGGCTTGCCCGCTCAGCGTGCCCGTCCGCACCGGGCGCGGACCATGGCGTGCGTCCCCGTCTCGGACAGGGGGTTTTCCCTACCGTCCGGCGCCGTGCTCGTCGTCCCGGTCCCGCCAGGGCACCTCGGCGGTGATCACGGTGGGTCCGCCCGGCGGTGAGTCCACGACGAACACCCCGTCGACGGCTCCGAGGCGTTCGGTGAGTCCGGCGAGGCCGGATCCGTGTGCGGGGTCGGCTCCGCCGATTCCGTCGTCTTGGATTTGGAGCATGAGGTGGTGGGGGGTGTGCCAGAGGTCGAGGGTGGCGGTGTGGGCGTGGCTGTGTTTGCTGATGTTCTGGAGGAGTTCGCTGGCGGTGTAGTAGGTGATGCCTTCGATGGCGGGTGCGGGTCGGGTGGGGAGGTCGACGGTGAGGGTGACGGGGACGGTGCAGCGGGTGGCGATGGCGGAGAGTGCCGCGTCGAGTCCTCGGTCGGTGAGGACGGCGGGGTGGATGCCTCGGGCGAGGTCGCGGAGTTCTTTGAGGGCGGTTTTGACTTCGCCGTGGGCTTCTTCGACCATGCGGGCGGCTGTTTCGGGGTCGTGGTGGAGTTTTTCCTTGGCGAGGCCGAGTCCCATGGCGAGGTTGACCAGGCGGGCCTGTGCTCCGTCGTGGAGGTCGCGTTCGATCCGGCGCAGGTCGGCGGCGGCGGTGTCGACGACCACACCCCGGTCCGACTCCAGCTCGGCTATCCGGCGCTCCAGCTCGTCCGACGGCGCCAGCAGCGCCCGCGCCAGCGCCCGGTCCACGTTGGACAGACCCCGCGCCAGGAACCCCAGCACCGGCCACAGCACGAAGAGCGAGGTCAGCACCGTGCAGAAGGTCAGCACGCCCCAGGGCAGCCGGATCAGGCAGTAGAGCAGCGAGCGCCAGCCCACCGGATCGCGCAGTGCCAGCCACAGCCGCCTCACCGCCCCGCCGCTGCGGGCGAACGGCAGCGGCGACGGCTCCGGCACCCGCACCCCGAGCAGCGCGCGGACCCGCGCCCGCTCCAGCCGGCCCAGCAGCCGGGCGCCCAGCAGGGAGCCCGCCAGCAGCGGCAGCCCGAGTACCGTGACGGTGAGGCCCCCGCTCACGGACAGCACGGTGACCGCGTAGGTGAAGCCCACCACCGCCAGCGGCAGGTTCAGCAGGAGATGCAGGATCTCCTTCCAGGTGTGCGCGTCGAAGGCGAGCCGGGCGGGCGGCGGACGGTCGGCTTCGCCGGCCGGTCCGGCGGCGGTAGCGGGAGCGGTCATGGCGGTCAGCCTGCCGTGCCCGGCGGGCCGCACGCCATGCGGTGGACCGCCTTCCGGCCCCTGGGGAAAACCCCACCCCCGGCCTCGCTGGGCGTGACGGGCTGCTTACCGGCGCTTTATCAGGGCCTAGACTCCCGTGCGTACGCAAACCTCCGGTCGTATCGCGTCACACCCGGCGCGAGGACCTCGGAGGTCACGAAGGACACGCGGGTCAGGGAAAGAGGGACGGACGGTGCGGGAGACGTTGGGGGCAACGACGGTCGTCGCGGCCGACACCGCGCCGGGCTACTTCGGGTCCTACTCGGTCGTGGGCCTGCTCGCCGTCCTCGGCGTGCTCTTCGTCGCCGCCGCCTTCGGCGCCGGCCGCCTGCTGCGGCCCGTGGTGCCCACCCCCGAGAAGCTCATGACCTACGAGTGCGGCGTCGACCCGGTCGGCGAGGGCTGGGCCCACACCCAGGTCCGCTACTACGTCTACGCCTTCCTGTACGTGATCTTCGCCGTCGACTCGATCTTCCTGTTCCCCTGGGCGACGGTCTTCGCCGCCCCCGGCTACGGCGCCGCGACCCTGGTGGAGATGTTCATCTTCCTGGGCTTCCTCGCCGTCGGCCTGCTGTACGCCTACAAGAAGGGCGTCCTGACATGGACGTGAACCCGGCCGCCCCCGAGCCGGTGCTGCTGCCCGAGCCGAAGAGGCTGGGCGCGCTCGCCCGGCTCGCCCCCGAGCCGATGAAGGTCGTCCTGAACTGGGGCCGCCGCTACTCGCTCTGGGTCTTCAACTTCGGCCTCGCCTGCTGCGCGATCGAGTTCATCGCCGCGTCGATGGCCCGGCACGACTTCATCCGGCTCGGCGTCATCCCCTTCGCGCCGGGCCCCCGCCAGGCCGACCTGATGGTCGTCTCCGGCACGGTCACCGACAAGATGGCGCCCGCCGTGAAGCGCCTCTACGAGCAGATGCCCGAGCCGAAGTACGTCATCTCCTTCGGCGCCTGCTCCAACTGCGGCGGACCGTACTGGGACTCCTACTCCGTCACCAAGGGCGTCGACCAGATCATCCCGGTCGACGTGTACGTGCCGGGCTGCCCGCCGCGCCCCGAGGCGCTGCTCCAGGGCATCCTCAAGCTCCAGGAGAAGATCGCCCGCGAGTCGCTGGCGGAGCGGTACGGCAAGGGGGGCGACGCCCGCCCGTCCGCCGCCGCGTTGCAGAGTGGCCTGGTCCGGCCGCCGGCCGCTCCCTCTTCGGACGGGGACGCGTGATGAGCACCGGCTGGCTGCCCGCCCCCGCCGAGGAACTGTTCGGCCCCGAGGCCACCGCCGAGGAGTCGTACGACGTCCTCACCGTCGACGTACCGCCCACCGCGTGGCTCACCGCCCTGGAGACGGCCCGTACGACGCTTTCCTGCACCTATTTCGACTGGCTGAGCGCGGTCGACGAACCCGGCACCGGGTTCAAGGTGTCCGCCCACGTCGTCGCCCTGCACCCGGTGCGCCGGCTGCTGGTGCGCACGACGGTCCCCCACGAGGCGCCGGTGCTGCCGAGCGCCGTCGGTGTGTTCGCGGGCGCCGCCTGGCACGAGCGGGAGACCCACGAGATGTTCGGGGTCGACTTCACCGGCCACCCCGCCCTGGACCACCTGCTCCTGCCGGAGAACTTCGAGGGGCATCCGCTGCGCAAGGACTTCGTCCTCGCCGCCCGCGTCGCCAAGGCGTGGCCGGGCGCGAAGGAGCCGGGGGAGTCGGAGCACGGCGGGCCCAAGCGCCGCCAGATGCTCCCGCCGGGAGTGCCCGACCCGAACGAGTGGGGCCCGCTGAAGGGGCAGTTGCCCCCGGCGCCGGCTCGTCCGGCGCGGGGCGCCGCGGGGGAGCGGCCCGTGCGGCGGTCCCGCACCGCGGCGGAGGGCAGCGGTGCCCCGGCCGCCGCGGAGACGGAGGCCGCTCGGCCGCGCCGGGCGCGGAGCGCGAGCGAGGGCTCGGCGAGCCAGGCGGCCACGGAACCGGGTGCGGCACCGACCCGCAGGATGCGGAGCGCCGGCGAGGGCTCGGCGAGCCAGGCAGTACCGGAGCCGGGACCGGGTGCGGCGCCGCCGCGCCGGACGCGGAGTGCGAGTCAGGGGTCGGTGAGTCAGGCCGCGCCGGAGGGCGCGGGGGGCGCGGAGGGCGCGGGGGGTCCGGCCGGGACGCCCACCGAGACGCCCACCGGGACACCGGCCGAGGCGCCGAAGGGGCCGCGCAGGTCGCGCAGCGCTTCGCAGGGGTCGTCCTCCCAGCGGGCTGAGACGCCGGAGCCTTCGGATCCCGGCGAGCCGACGAAGCCAGCCGAGCCCGCGGAGCGTAGAGCTGCTCCGCGCAGCGCGGACGCGCCCTGGCATCACGCCCGCCCCGCCTTCGCGGAGCCGGACGAGTCCCCGGCACCGTCCCCGGGCCCCGAGCGGAAGCCCACCGAGAACCCCGAGAACCCCGAAAAGCCCGAGAACCCCGAGAACCCCGACCACCCCACAGGAGGCTCGCAGTGAACGACGTGCTGGACGTCGCCCTGCGGCTCCTCGTCGTGTTCGTCGTCTTCCTGACGCTCCCGCTGGTCATCGGCCAGACCGAGCACAAGGTGATGGCCCATATGCAGGGCCGCCTCGGCCCGATGTACGCGGGCGGTTTCCACGGCTGGGCCCAGCTCGTCGCGGACGGTGTGAAGTTCGCGCAGAAGGAGGACGTGGTCCCGGCGGGCGCCGACCGCCGCGTCTTCCAGCTCGCCCCGGCCGTGGCCCTGCTGCCGTACCTCCTCGTGCTGCTCGCCATCCCGATCGGCCCCGGTGCGGGTGCCGTCGGCCAGGTGCTGGACGCGGGCATCTTCTTCGTGCTCGCGGTGATGGGCGTCGGCGTCCTCGGCTCGCTGATGGCGGGCTGGGCCAGCGCGAACAAGTTCTCCCTGCTCGGCGGTCTGCGCACCGCCGCCCAGTTGCTGGCCTACGAACTCCCGATGCTGCTCGCCGCCGCCTCCGTGGCGATGGCGGCCGGCACGGTCTCGCTGCCCGGCATCGTCGGCGCCTTCCACTGGTGGTGGCTGCCCTGGCAGATCACCGGCGCCGTCGTGTTCTTCGTGGCCGGACTCGCCGAGCTGCAACGGCCGCCGTTCGACATGCCGGTGGCCGACTCGGAGATCATCTTCGGCGCGTACACCGAGTACACCGGTCTGCGCTTCGCCCTGTTCCTGCTCGCGGAGTACGCGGGGATCGTCGTCCTGTGCGGTCTGACCACCGTGCTCTTCCTGGGCGGCTGGCACGGCCCCTGGGGCGCCGAGGGGCTCGGCTGGGTGTGGACCCTGGTGAAGACCGCCGTCCTCGCCTTCGTGGTGATCTGGCTGCGGGTCACCTACCCCCGGCTGCGCGAGGACCAGCTCCAGAAGCTGTCCTGGACCGTCCTCGTCCCGCTCGCCCTCGCCCAGATCGCCCTCACCGGCGTCGTCAAGGTGGTGACCGCCTAAATGTCCCCCGTCCCCGGCTCCGGCCTGGCCAAGGGCCTCGCCGTCACCCTGCGCACGATGACGAAGAAGACCGTCACCGAGCGCTACCCCGACGTGCAGCCCGACCTCCCGCCCCGCACCCGCGGGGTGATCGGCCTGTTCGAGGAGAACTGCACGGTCTGCATGCTCTGCGCCCGTGAGTGCCCCGACTGGTGCATCTACATCGACTCCCACAAGGAGACGGTCCCGGCCGCCACTCCCGGTGGCCGTGAGCGCAGCCGCAACGTCCTCGACCGGTTCGCCATCGACTTCTCGCTATGCATGTACTGCGGTATCTGCATCGAGGTCTGCCCCTTCGACGCGCTGTTCTGGTCCCCGGAGTTCGAGTACGCCGAGACCGACATCCGCGAACTGACCCACGAGCGCGACAAGCTCCGCGAGTGGATGTGGACCGTCCCGGCCCCGCCCGCGCTGGACCCGCACGCGGAGGAGCCGAAGGAGATCGCCGCCGCCCGCAAGAGCGCGGACAAGCTGGCCGCCGCCCAGGCCGCCGAAGCGGCGCAGGCCGCCGGACACGACCAGGAACAGGAGGGAGAGCAGTGAGCCTCGCCGCCCCCCACGGCTTCCTGTCCCCGACCGGCGTCGAGATCGCGTTCCTCCTCGTCGGCCTGGTCACCCTCGGCGCCGCGCTGATCACCGTCACCACCCGCCAGTTGGTGCACGCCGCCCTGTGGCTGGTGGTCACGCTCGGCGGACTGGCCGTCGAATACCTCCTGCTCACCGCCGAGTTCATCGCCTGGGTGCAGGTCCTCATCTACGTCGGCTCCGTCGTCGTCCTCCTGCTCTTCGGACTGATGCTCACCAGGGCCCCCATCGGCCGCTCCCCGGACGCCGATTCGGGCAACCGGGTGCCCGCGCTCGTCGTCGCGGTGGCCTCGGCGACCGCCCTGGTCTGGGTGGTGACGGACGCGTTCCGCGCCACCTGGATCGACCTGGACGGCCCGGCCGCCGGCACCACCCGCGTCACCGGCGAGAGCCTCTTCCGGCACTGGGTGCTCCCCTTCGAGGCGCTGTCCGTCCTGCTCCTCGCGGCCCTGGTCGGCGCGATCGTCCTGTCCCGCAAGAACAAGGCGGACCAGGCTCCCGAGGCGCCGAGCCTCACCAAGACCCCCGGCGAGAAGGAAGGCGCCCGCTGATGCACCTCGCCTACCCCGCCGTCCTCGCCGCCCTCCTCTTCTGCACCGGTCTCTACGGCGTCCTCGCCCGCCGCAACGCGATCCTGGTCCTGATGTCGGTCGAGCTGATGCTCAACGCCGTCAACCTCAACCTCGTCGCCTTCGACGTCTGGCTCAGCCGGGCCGCGAAGGACACCCTGCACTCCGGCCAGGCGCTGACCCTGTTCACCATCGCCATCGCCGCCGCCGAGATCGGCATCGGCCTGGCGATCGTCCTGGCCGTGTACCGCGACCGGGGCACCGCCGACATCGACAAGCTCCGCGACACCGCCGAGACCCCCGGCGACGACCCCGACGCTCCGGGGGCCGAGAAGGCTGAGGCCACCGCGTGACCACGACCACCCTCGCCGCCCTCGTCCCCCTCCTGCCCTTCCTCGGCGCCGTCGCCGGACTCCTGCTGGGCCGCACCGCGCCCGGCTTCGTCCGCCCGCTCGCCGTGGTGCCGCCGCTGGCCTCGCTCGTGCTGGCCGCGCTGGTCGCGGCCCGCCAGGGCGGCGGCCGGGCCATCGACGCGTACACCCTGCTGACGCCCACCGGCTCGGTCCCCGTCGACCTGGCGTTGCACATCGACGGCTTCGCCGCGCTCGTCGCGATCCTGGTGGCCTTCGTGGCGACCTGCGTGCAGATCTACTCCACCGGCTACCTCCGCGACGACCCCCGCTACCCCTCCTACGCGGCCCTCGTCTCCCTCTTCACCTCCGCGATGCTCCTCGTCGTCTACTCCGGCGACCTGATCGTGCTGCTGGTCGGCTGGGAAGTGATGGGCATCTGCTCCTACTTCCTCGTCGGCCACTACTGGGGCACCCCCGAGGCCCGCGCCGCCTCCCTCAAGGCGTTCCTCGTCACCAAGCTCGGTGACGTGCCGTTCCTGATCGGCCTGTTCGCGCTCGGCACCGACGCCGGGTCCTTCCGCATCACCCGCGTCCTCGACGCCGTGGCGAGCGGCGGGCTCGACCACCCCACCCTGATCGCCCTGCTGCTCCTGGCGGGCGTGGCGGGCAAGTCGGCGCAGTTCCCGCTGCACACCTGGCTCCCCGACGCCATGGCGGGCCCCACGCCCGTCTCCGCGCTGATCCACGCGGCCACGATGGTCGCCGCCGGTGTCTACTTCGTCGCCCGTCTCCTCCCCGTGTTCGAGGCGTCCGCCGCCGCGATGACGGTGCTCGCCGTGATGGCCGCGGTGACCATGGTGGGCTCCGGTCTCGCCGCGCTCGCCCAGGACGACATCAAGCGCGTCCTCGCCTACTCGACGATCGGTCAGCTCGGCTACATGACCGGCGCCCTCGCCGTCGGCGACCGCGGTGCCGCCGTCTTCCACCTCCTCTCGCACGGCGCCTTCAAGGCGCTGCTGTTCCTGGCCGCCGGAACCGTCATCCACGCCGCCGGCACCAACTCGCTGGCCGCCATGTCCCGGATGGGCCACCTGCGCGACCGGGTCCCGGACGCCTTCTGGACGATGACCGTGGCCCTGCTCGCGCTGGCCGCGATCCCGCCCTTCAGCGGCTTCTTCTCCAAGGAGTCCGTCCTCGGCGCCGCCGAGCACCTGGCCACCGGCCATGGCGGCCCCGCACCCGGCACCGCGGGCTGGATCGTGCTCGTCGCCGCGCTCGTCACGGCCCTGCTCACCGCCGCCTACGCCACCCGGCTCTGGCTGCTGGCCTTCCACGGCCGGGGCGCCGAGGCCCCCGACCACGGGCGCCAGCCGCTGAGCATGACCGTGGTGCTGTGGGTGCTCGCCGTGCCCTCGCTGGCCTTCGGCGCGCTCGCCTACCGCGTGCTGCCCGGCTGGTTCGACGGCCGCAGCCTCGCTCCCACCCTCCTCACCTCCATCCTCGGCACCGGCCTGGCCGTGGTCGGAGCCCTGCTGGCCTACGGCGCCTGGCAGCGCACCTCCGCGCTCGCCGCCCGTGTCCCGCTGGGCGCCGTCGCCGCCCATCCGGAGGGCGACGCGGGCCTGGTCGAGGCCGAGGCCATCGCCGCCCACGAACCGGCGTACGGCGACATCGCCGGGGCCCCCGACCCGGCCGACCCCGGCCGCCGGCTGCTCGGCCCGCTGTATGGGCCCGCCGCCGCGGGCTTCCACCTCGACGCCGTGTACTCGGCCCTGTTCGTCCGCCCCGTGCTGGGCGCCGCGAGCCTCGTCCGCTTCCTGGACCGCGAGGTCGTCGACACCTACGTACGCGGCGCCGCCGCCCTGCCCAGGCTGCTCGGCGCGGCCGTACGGCGGGCGCAGACCGGCAACGTGCAGACCTATGTGAGCGCGCTGCTCGCCGGCACCGTCGTCCTGACGGTCGCCGTCCTCCTCGTCGCCTCGGGAGCGTGAGCGGGCGTGATCGGTATCAGCGAATCAGTGATGCAGTTCCTTCTGGCGTTCGTCGTCGCCGTGCCGCTCCTCGGCGCGGCCGCCGCCCTCCTGCCCGCCCCGCCCGGACTGAAGGGCAAGTCGCCCGAGCAGGCCGTGCTCCGGCACGGCGTGACCGTGACCGGCGTGGTCCTCATCGCCGCGATCGTCCTCGCGCTCGGCTTCGACCACGACCACCCCTCGAAGATGCAGGCCACGACCGACATGAGCTGGATTCCCGCACTCCATGTGCGCATCCACCTCGGCATCGACGGCATCTCCCTCCCCCTTCTCCTCCTGACCGCGCTGCTGACCTTCCTCTGCGCGCTCTACTCCTACTTCAAGCCGCCCAAGGGGCCCTCCCCGAAGGCGTTCACCGCCCTGGTCCTGCTGCTCGAAGGCGGCACCCTCGCCTCCTTCGCCGTGCTCGACCTCGTCCTCTTCTTCCTCGCCTTCGAGACCGTGCTGATCCCGATGTACTTCCTCATCGCCCGCTGGGGCGGCGAGGGCCGGGCCCGCGCCGCGTGGAAGTTCATCCTGTACACGCTGCTCGGCTCCGTGGTCATGCTGCTCGGCCTGCTCCTCATCGGGACGAAAGCGGGCACATTCGACATGGTGGCACTCGCCACTGACAACGGCCGGTCGCTGACCACGTCCGTGCAGGTCATCGCCGTTCTGGCGATCGGGATCGGGCTCGCCGTGAAGGCCCCGATGTGGCCCCTGCACAGTTGGCTGCCGGACGCCCACACCGCCGCCCCGACCGTCGGCTCGGTGCTGCTGGCCGGCGTCCTGCTGAAGATGGGCACGTACGGGTTCGTCCGCATCCTGCTCCCCGTCGCACCCGAGGGTTTCCGGGTCTTCGCGCCCTACCTCGCCGCGTTCGCCGTCGTCGGCATCATCTACGGGTCCCTGGCCTGCCTCGCCCTCGCCAAGCGGGGTGCGAAGGGCGACCTGAAGCGGCTGATCGCCTACTCCTCGGTCGGCCACATGGGCTTCGTGCTGCTCGGCATCTCCACCATGACCCCGACCGGCGTCAACGGCGCCCTGTTCGCCAACATCGCCCACGGCCTCATCACCGGCCTCCTGTTCTTCCTGGTCGGCGCCCTCAAGGACCGCACCGGCAGCACCGACCTCGACACCCTGGCCGCGCACAGCGGCGGCGCCCTCTACGGCCGGGCCCCGCGCCTGGGCGGTCTGCTCGCCTTCGGCGCCGTCGCCTCGCTCGGGCTGCCCGGACTCGCCGGGTTCTGGGGCGAGATGCTGGCCCTGTTCGGCGCGTTCCAGCCCGCCGCCGGCCTCAGCCGCGCCGCCTACCTCGTCTTCCTGGCGATCGGCGCCTTCGGCACCCTGCTGACCGCCGCGTACCTGCTGGTCGTGGTCCGCCGCGTCTGCATGGGCGACCCGGACCAGGACCTGCCCGAACTCGCCGACGTACGCGGTTACGAGTTCGCCGCCTGGACCCCGCTCGTCGTCCTCACCGTCCTCGCCGGACTCTGGCCCAGGGCCCTGCTCGGCCTCAGCGACCCGGCCGTGCAGCAGCTCCTCTCAGGAGGCACCCGATGAGCGCCCTGGCCCAGTCCGTCAGCGGGCACGCCCTCCCCACGGCGGCCCGGCCCGCCGTCGAGCACCTGGCCGCACCGGCGGTGAACACGCTGGTCCAGTCCGTCGACTGGCTCGCCATCGCGCCGCCCGTCATCGCGGCCGTCACGGCCCTCGCCGTGCTCGTCGCCGACCTGTTCCTGCCCGAGCGCCGCAAGCCGCTCCTCGGCCTGCTCTCCATCGCGGGCCTGGCCGCCGCCGCGCTCATGCTGCTGCCCCTGCTGGACGGCGACCGGGTCACCTTCTGCCTGACCGGCTCCACGCGCGCGTGCAGCTACAGCGCCGACCACTTCACCGTCGTCATCCAGTTCCTCGTCCTCGGCGGCGCCCTGCTGGCGGCCCTGCTGTCCGTCACCGGCGTCCAGGACGACCGGCGGCGCGTCCCGGCCGGGGAGTTCTGGTTCCTGCTGCTCTCCTCGGCGGCCGGCGCCGCCCTGCTGCCCGCCTCCCGCGACCTGGCCACCCTGATCGTCGCCCTGGAGGTCGCCTCCCTGCCCGCCTTCGCCCTCGTCGGCATCCGGCACGGCGAGGCACGCTCGGCCGAGGCGGCCCTGAAGTTCTTCCTCTCCTCGGTCACCGCAACCGCCGTCAGCCTGATGGGCATCAGCTTCGTCTACGCCGCCACCGGCACCCTGCACCTCACCGAGATCGCCCGGCGCCTCCCGCAGACCGACGGCCAGCTCCACACCCTCGTGCAGACCGGTGTGGTCCTCACCCTGATCGGCTTCGCCTTCAAGACGGCCGCCGTGCCCTTCCACTTCTGGGTCCCCGAGACCTACGTGGGCGCGCCCCTGCCCGTCGCCGCGTACCTCTCGGTCGTCGGCAAGGCGGTCGGCTTCTCCGGCCTGATCCTCGTCACCGTGATCGCTTTCCCGTCGTACGCCGACGTCTGGGGCCCCGCCATGGCCGTGCTGGCCGCGCTCACCATGACCGCGGGGAACGTGGGCGCCCTGCGGCAGAGCGCCACGCGCGCGTACAGCGCCGTACGCCTGCTGGCCTGGTCCTCCATCGGCCAGGCCGGCTACCTCCTGGTGCCGATCGCCGCCGCCGGGTACACCAGGGACGGCCAGAAGGCGATCGGCTCCACCGTCGCCTACGCCCTGATGTACGCCGCCGTGAACCTCGGCGCCTTCGCGGTGGCCGCCCTGGTGGGCCGTACGAAGCGGCTCAACCGGATCAGCGACTACCGGGGCCTGTACGCCACCAACCCCGTCACCGCCGTCCTGCTGGCCTTCTTCCTGCTCTGCCTCGCCGGACTCCCGCCCGGCGTGATCGGGCTGTTCGCCAAGGTCACGGTGTTCTCCGCGGCCGTGGACGCAGGACTCGGCTGGCTCGCCGTGCTCATGGCCGTCAACGTCGTCGTCGCGCTGTACTACTACCTCCGGTGGACGGCCCTGCTGTTCCGCGTACCCGAGGGCGAACCCGTACGGCACCGCGTCCCCGCCCCCCTCACCGTCGCGCTCGCCCTCACCGGCGCCGTCGGCGTGGTCCTGTCGGGCGCACCCCAGTTGGTGCTGCGCTTCGCCGCCACGACCCTCTTCTGAGGGGCCCCGCAGGCCCCTCTCACTCGTACGGCTGTCCGTGCCACCGCGCCCACCTGGGAACTCGCCACCGTCGCCTGGCGTTGACCAGAGCGGGAGGGTCCACTGGACCGAAGGGTTCCCCCGCCGCACGACTTGGAGGGCTAGGGTGCACCGCCGGCACAACGGGCTCAGGACCGCAGTACTCCTCGGGGCACTGTCGGCGATCATCATCGTCATCGGCAGCTTCTTCGGCCGCACCGGGCTGATCATCGCCGTCCTGGTGGCGCTGGGCACCAACGCGTACGCGTACTGGAACAGCGACAAGCTGGCCCTGCGCGCGATGCGGGCACGGCCGGTGAGCGAGTTCGAGGCGCCCGAGCTGTACCGCATCGTGCGCGAGCTCTCCACCGAGGCCCGCCAGCCCATGCCCCGGCTGTACATCTCGCCCACCGAGGCGCCCAACGCCTTCGCCACCGGCCGCAACCCGCGCCACGCGGCCGTGTGCTGCACCGAGGGCATCCTCCGCCTGCTCGACCCCCGCGAGCTGCGCGGTGTCCTCGGCCATGAGCTGAGCCATGTCTACAACCGCGACATCCTCATCTCGTCCGTGGCCGGCGCCCTCGCCTCGGTGATCATGTTCCTGGTCAACTTCGCGTGGCTGATCCCGGTCGGCCGCTCGGACGACGACGAGGGTCCGGGCCTGATCGGCATGCTGCTGACCATGATCCTCGGCCCGCTCGCGGCCACCCTGATCCAGATGGCCGTCAGCCGCTCCAGGGAGTACGAGGCGGACGCGTCCGGCGCCCAGCTCACCGGCGACCCGCTGGCCCTCGCGGCGGCGCTGCGCAAGCTGGAGAGCGGCACCAAGCAGCTCCCGCTGCCCCCGGAGCCGCGCATCGAGACCGCGAGCCACATGATGATCGCCAACCCGTTCCGGCCCGGCCAGGGACTGTCGCGGATGTTCTCCACGCACCCGCCCATGGCCGAGCGGATCGCCCGACTGGAGAAGATGGCAGGTCGAAACCGGTGAAGACCCTACTGAACATCATCTGGCTCGTCCTGAGCGGCTTCTGGCTGTTCCTCGGCTACCTGCTCGCCGGCGTGCTGCTGTGCGTCACGATCATCGGCATCCCCTTCGGGATCGCCGCCTTCCGCATCGCCGTCTACGCCCTGTGGCCCTTCGGGTACACCACCGTCGAGCGCCGGGACGCGGGCGCGCCCTCGTGCGTCGGCAACGTGCTGTGGCTGGTGCTGGCGGGGTGGTGGCTGGCCCTGGCCCACATCACCACGGGCATCGCGCTGTGCCTGACGATCATCGGCATCCCGTTCGGCGTCGCCAACTTCAAGCTGATCCCGGTCTCCCTGCTCCCGCTGGGCCGCGAGATCGTCCGCACGGACGAACCGTTCGGGACGCGCGTATGAGGCGGCAACCGGACCCTTCCCGCCCGGCGTCCTAGGAGGGGACAGGGCACACCGACTTCTTACGGGGTCCGGTGTGCGGACGCGGTACGGGAGGGCAGGTTCCTGGCATGAGCATTCTCGGTTGGATCATCCTCGGCCTGCTGGCCGGAGCCATCGCCAAGCTGCTGCTGCCGGGCCGTGACCCGGGCGGCTTCATCGGCACGACCCTGATCGGCGTCGCGGGCGCCTTCATCGGCGGCTGGATCTCGTCGCGCTGGCTGGACCACCCGGTCTCCAAGCACTTCTACGACGGCGCGACGTGGGCGGCGGCGATCGGCGGCTCGCTGGTGCTGCTGATCCTGTACCGGGTCGTCTTCGGCAACTCCCGCGACTGAGCGGGCTCTCAGTCCTCGGAACGCCGCTCACTGCGATGCGTCCCCCGGGCCAGCTCCTGGAGGATCTCGTGCTCGGACCGCCGCGTCGTACGGGCCAGCGTGTGCAGCAGCGCCGCGCACAGGGCCGCCGTACCGTCCAGCAGCGTGTCCGTCGCCGCGGGGTCCTCCTGCCGCCGCTCCTCCAGATACTCCGTCAGGAGCTCGTCCCCGGAGACGTAGGCAGTCATGAACTCGATACCGGTGCGGACACGGTCGTAGTCACTGCTCATGCGGGAACGATCGCACATGGCGCGCCCCGCCGCCGGGGAAGCCGGGGCGGGGCGGGTGCTCGGTCGTGCGCGTACCGGAGGACCTACCGGTAGTTCACGAACTGGAGCGCGAAGTCGAAGTCCTTGCCCTTGAGCAGCGCGATGATCGCCTGGAGGTCGTCGCGGCTCTTGGAGCTGACGCGCAGCTCCTCGCCCTGGACCTGGGCCTTGACGCCCTTGGGGCCCTCGTCACGGATGATCTTCGCCACCTTCTTGGCGTTGTCCTGGGAGATGCCCTCCTCGATGGACGCGAAGATCTTGTACTCCTTGCCGGAAAGCTGGGGCTCGCCCGCGTCCAGCGACTTCAGGGAGATGCCACGCTTGATCAGCTTGGACTCGAAGACGTCCAGCACGGCCTTGACCCGGTCCTCGGAGTTCGCCTCCATGAGGATCTTCTCGCCGGACCACGAGATCGAGGCGCCCACGCCCTTGAAGTCGTAGCGCTGCGAGATCTCCTTGGCGGTCTGGTTGAGGGCGTTGTCGACCTCCTGCCGCTCGACCTTCGAGACGATGTCGAAACTGGAGTCGGCCATGTCCTGTGGCTCCTTGCATCGGGGGCGGAACGGGTGCGGACCGTGCGCCGGGGCGCCGGCCGCCGAGCCCGGCATCCAGCCGGACCGCATCCGCACCAGCCTAGCTACCCCGGGACCTCCGGGACGGCGATCAACCGGGTGGCGAAGCACCCCCGCGCATCAGGTATTGTTTACGTCGTTGCCAGGGAGCACCGCCAAGGCGGAACCCCTGACATCAACCCCCGGCGGTGTGCCCGAGCGGCCAAAGGGAGCAGACTGTAAATCTGCCGGCTCAGCCTTCCCAGGTTCGAATCCTGGCGCCGCCACACTGGGGAAAACCCCCTCCGACCAGCCTCAAGGGCAGGTCGGAGGGGGTTTCTTCGTTCCGGTGCCCGTTCGATTCGTTGTGGACGGAGCGCGGACGTGTCTCACCCCGTCTCGCCCGAATCCCACCTCTAATCAGTGCGTGTCCCCCAGGTGTCCCCCGGGGGAGAGCATGATCACTCCGGCTCGTTCCACTCCCGGAGGGCCGCGTCGATCCGGCTGTTCGCACGCTCCTGGGTCTGGTCGAGCACCTTGGCGTACACCTTGTGCAGCACCGCGATGCTGTGCCCAGCTCGGCGGGCGCACTCCATGGCGTCCACTCCGGAGCTGAGCCAGAAGGAGACCCCGGCGTGCCGTAGGTCGTAAGGGCGGCGGGCGAGCAGTGAGGCTGTCTCTGCCTCGGTCAGCACGTCCTTGCGGGCCTTTGCCCACACCTCCCCGTAGCCGGTCTCTTGAAGCGGGCCGTTGCGGTTCGTCCTGAACAGCCGGCCGTCCGGCGCCGTGCCTTCGGCGGCGATGTGCTGCCGCAGCATGCGGACGAAGTGCGGCGGGATGGGCACTGGACGGGAGTCCTTCTTGGCGCGGGCTTTCAGGTGGCGTGTCTCGTGAGCCGATCCGTCGTCGGTCCAACTGCGCCCAGCTCGCACGATGCCCTGCCTCAGGGTGAGTGTTCCCCATCCCGCTTCGGGGAGATGGCACTGGCCCACGCGGAGTCCGGTCGCTTCAGCGGGTCGCATGGCCGCGTAGTACAGGCACCCGAAGAACGCTTCCAGGTGTCGCCCGCGAGCCCCTTGCTCGCGGACTCCGGCCAGCAGCGCGCGCACCTGGCGCGGGTTGGCGACGCTCTCGGGGTCCACCTCCTCCACGGACTTCGGGGCGGTCCACTTGACGGTGGAGATCGGGTTGATTGGAAGGATGAAGTACTTCTCTTCCACGGCAAGTCCGAGAACGTCGCTCAGGCATGCCCGCTTCCGCTTCGCGGTGCGCGGGGAAGCCGTCTTGCCGTCCAGCCGCAAGGACAGAGCGTCCAGGGCCAAGCGGACGGTGGCCGGGTCTTCCAGTGCTGACACCGGCATTGAGTGCTTGGTGATCCATGCGAGGGCGCGGGCAACGTCATCCGGCGGGGTCTCGTCCCAGCGGTTCCGGTTGTACGCCCACCCGTACAACGCCCGTCGAAGGAGAGAGGCATCCGGCATTCCCACCTTCGTTTTCACGAGAGCGGGGGTGATGGTGGCCAGCGCGTCGGCGTAGTTCTTTCGCGACTTCGCCGGCGCCTGCGCCCACTTGCGGTCGATGTAGGTGCGGGTGTGCTCGTACCAGGTGACGGAACCCTGCTTCGCGCGCAACTCGGAGACGGGCAGGCCCGTTTCCTCGTCGAACTGGTCGCCACGGCGCACGGCGGACATCAGTTCCGAGCGGCGGCCTTCGGCCTGCACTTTGAGCGTGTAGCTCTTGGAGTGCTTGCGCTCACCGACCAGCCAGCGCAGGCGATAGGGCTTGGGGCGGTCCTTGCGGACTTCGATGGAGTAGAGGCGAACGTCGTAGGTCAGTGGCATGCAGACTCCAGAGGGGCCCGCTGGAAGCGGGCCCCTCTCATCTCGTGTGCGGGAGGCGGTCAGGCGGCGATGTCCTCGAAGGACGACCACCACGCGTCGAGGTCCGTGCGACGGCAGCGGAGCTGCCCGTTCGGGAGTTTGATGAGCTTCGGGGCCTGACCGCGGGCGCGCATGCGGTAGAAGGCGGCGCGGCTCATGCCGATCTCGGTGAGGACTTCGGGGAGCTTGAGCATCTTGGTGCCGGCCAAGGTGATGACTCCTTCGGGGTGTTGGGCCGTGGGGCCCCTCTCAGAAGTCCGCTACTTCCGCTACCGCCGCTACCTTGCAGGTCAGAGGGGCTGTCGGTGGTAGCGGACGGGGTGGCGGTAGCGGATGGGTAGCGGCAAGCTCCGGGGCTTGCCGCTACCGCGTTGGTGCAGGTCAGGCAGGGTTTTCGGTGCCGGGTAGCGGAGGTAGCGGACTTTCCGGGGGTGGGGGGCAGTAGCGCTGCCAGGCGTCCCAGAGGTCGGCGGCGTAGTAGCCCTTGAGGACGCTCGCTCCGGTCTTGATGTTGCGGGAGGCGATGGGCTCGTTGTCGGCCGTCATGTACTCCGCGAGCATCTTGGACAGGCGCCGGTTGTCGAGCGGCTTGCCGCCCATGTCGGCCCAGGGGGCGTCGTCCATGGAGTTGAGCCGGTCCAGGATGGCGACGGTGGGCAGGCGGTCGATGCCGGTCATGACGTGGTCGCGCAGGTCGGTGAGGAGCCTGACGCCGACGCTGCCCTTGTCGTTGGCGCGGGAGGCGGTCACGAGCGTGACGCACGCGGCGCGGGCCCGCTCGGGCCAAGTGCCGCCGACCGCGTCCGCGATGGCGAGCAGCGGCTCCCACACGTCGGCCGGCCGGTCGGTGACCCCGTCGGGCATCTCGGGCCAGGCGCCCATGACGAACCCGCGGGCGTGTTCGGCCCATGCCGCCAGCCGGTCACGGAGCTTGTGGCCCTCGGCTTCGTGGACGCGGGCCCTGAACGGCTCGACCGTCTCGTTGCGTGCGCGGCGGCGCATGCGGATGATGACCGACCGGCTCAGGATCGTGTCGGGCAGGGAGCCGAGTCCGGCGACCGCGACCGCGCAGTACGACGGGAACGCCTGGACGGTCTGCTGTCCGCCGTCCCCGATGCACCGGTAGGTGACTCCGGTGCGGCGGTGCCCGGCGTTCAGGAAGCCGCGCAGTTCCTCGTTGTCCCCGGCCTTGGGGCCGAAGACGGTGTCGATCTCATCGAACAGGATCGTCGGCTTGCCGTTACCGCTGGAGACGGACCGGAACAGCGCGGCGGCGGACGCGTTGACGGCCGTCATCGGCTGCGGGACCAGCGTTTCCACGATCTCCAGCGCCCGCGTCTTGCCCGACCCCGGTTCCGGGGACAGGAAGGCGATGCGGGGGGTGGAGTCGAAGCAGTCAAGCAAGTGCGCGTGAGCGTCCCACAAGGCCACGGCCACGTACGCGGCTTCGCTGGGGAAGACGTTGAAGCGGCGGTGGAAGGCTTCCACGTCGTCGAGTAGTGCGGCGCCATCAATGGGAGTGGGGGTCATGCGGCGGCCCTCCTCTCGGGCGAAGCGGCGTGCGTGCCGGTGCAGTTGGGCTTGTGGGCGTCGTACTCGGCAACGAGAGCGGCCACCTGGTGGGCACCCCTGGCCGTGCGGGTCTGCCCGCAGTGGCAGGCGTAGGCGGCGGTGGGGGTGTCGGCCCCGCGCTTGGACCAGCGGGCCCCGTCCCAGTGGTCTCGGTAGAGCGGTGGGGCGTAGATCCGCAGACCGGGCCGGTCGGGGGTGGGGTCGTCGCCGGTCGGGCGCGGCGTGTGGTGAAGGAGCAGTACGGGCGCCCTTCGGGCGGCGCCTTCCGGGTCGCCCACAGCCGCAGGCGGTGCGGCCGGTTCGGCGGCGCGCGGCCCGGTCGGGGTGGTGGTGATGCTCTTCAGGCGGGGGGAGAGGGGGTGGCGGCTCATGCCGCCGCCCGGCGTGCCTGGTTGTGGGCGATGGACCAGTTCAGGGCGCTGCGGAGGGTGGAGCGGCACTGGGACGCGGACAGTCCGGCCGCCTCCCCCGCCTCCTGAAGAGCCTGCTCGACCACGTGCCGGGGGAGGTCGCCCCATGCGACGAACCGTCCCAGGGCGCGTGCGGCCCGGAACAACGTGCCCTCTCGGGAGCCCTGTTGGGCCGACGCGACGTTCCGAGTCTCAGTGGTGAGCGCTACGTCCGCGTACCGGCGGGGATGCCCCGACACGGCCACCGAGGGCGCCTGAGGAGCCCTGGGGGCGGGTTGCAGGATGGCTTGGAGCCACGACGGCAGTGCGACCGCCTCGGGGCCGCACAGCGCCTCGTAGGGTCCGGCGGGAGTAATGCTGCCCACGGCGACGACGTACCCGCCCCACGCGCGAGTATCGACCGAAGTGGCCACGGTCCCAGCGGTGTTGGCGAGGCGTACCCCGGCCCGGACGGTGAAGTAGAGGTGCTCGCCGCCGCTCGCGGTCCGTACCCGGTAGGTGTCGGGGACGGCGTGGCCGGCGCGCTCGCAGAGCGCTCGGAAGGTCGTCGCGCCGTAAGGCGCGTCCGAACTGCTCTTGTCCTTGGGTACGTCAAGGTCGACCACCAGCAGCCCGGAAGGACCGCACGCGATACCGACGTTGAACGGCGCCCGCGACCAGGCGGTGCGGATGCGGTCGGGGTCGGTGGTGGCGCGCTGTTCCCACTTCACGTGCCCGGACGCGCACTCGCCGGTGCGGGCGCAGGAGTTCTCGCCGTGGAGGGCGGGGGGCTTTCCGCCGGGGCGCAGGGGGAAGACGTGCCAGCCGCGTGCGGCGGCGTCCAGGGCGGCGTGCATCAGGTGCTCGCTCATGCCGCCGTCTCCGTGTCGCCGGGGGCGGCCTGGTTCATGCCGAGGAGCAGGTTGTAGGCGTGGGCGGCCTGGTGGATGACGACGCCGTTGCCGAGGATCTTGAGCTGGTCGGAGCGGGACAGGCCCAGTTCCGGGTCGGTGACCCATCCGGGTTCGGCGCCCATCATCCATTCCACGAACGCGGGGGCCAGGCGGTGGTTGCCCTTGGTGCCCGGCTCGGTCGGCTCGGGTGCCGGGCGCCCGAGGACGGTTTCCCAGCGGCGGATGGCGGGCCCGTAGTCGGTGCCGTTGGTGGCCACCCACCGGTCGTCCAGGCGGACGGCCTGGCCGGGGAGGTAGTAGTTCCCGGCGGTGTCGCGCTGGTTGGGGCCGCCGTGCGGGCCGTCCGACGCCTTCGGCGTGGGCAGCAGGTTGACCACGACCTCGTTCAGTGGGCGGGAGTTGGTGCCGATGAGGTTGGAGGCGCCGGACTTCCAGTCCCGCGCGGCCGGGGTGGGCAGCAGGGTGACGGCGGGGCGCAGGTTCATCCCGCCCCGCCGTTTCGGGGAGGTGCCGGGTCCGCCGGTGCCGTCGGCGGCGGCCGGGGTGGGCAGCAGCCTCAGGGGTTCGCCGGGGGCAGCAAGAACACCACTTCGTCCTCCAGCGTGGGCCCGTGCCCGCCCGCCTTGCGCTTGTCGGGGTGCTGCGGTCCCCCGTTCCTGCCGAGTTGCGAGGTGGGGGTTTTCAGCAGCGGGATACGCGACGGCGAACCAGCGGTCGCGGCGGTGGCAGGCTCCGACCTCGGGGTCTCCAGCTCGAAGGCACATCCAGCGTGCGTCATACCCGATCGCGGCCAGGTCCGCGGCGACGACGTCGAGCCCGCGGGAGCGGATGGCGGCGACGTTTTCCAGGAAGACGAGTCGGGGTCGAAGTACGCGAACGGCGTGGGCGACGGTTTTCCACAGTCCCGAGCGGTCACCGGCGATTCCTCCCCGAGGTCCGGCGTTGGAGATGTCCTGGCAGGGGAAACCGGCGGTCACCGCCGCCGGGCGGGCCATGCCGGCGGCGACGGCGGGCCAGTCCACGGCGGTGATGTCACCGAGGTTCACCGCGTGCGGCAGGCGGGCGGCCAGCAGCCGGGAGGCGGCCGGGTCACGTTCGGCGACCGCGACCGTGGCCAGGCCGGTGACGGCTTCCACGGCCTGGTCCAGGGCGGCGGAGCCGGTGCACAGGCTGATGTTGCCGCCCTCAAGCGGCACGACGGGCAGATGGGTCATGCTGGAGGTCTCCAGTTCGTCGTCAGCGTGCTGGATGGGCAAGGGCGACCCCAGTTCTTTGGCGAGATGCGGGGGTCGCCCTTGGCGTTGCTAGCGGTGGAAGTGGTTGCGCTTGATCACGGCCTTGCGGATGCTCACCGTGGTCCCCTCGCCGTGGCGGCCGGCGGTGAGGACCTGAACGGCGATGAACCCGCCGAACAGCACCGCCGCCAGCGTGATGAGCTGGGTGATGAGCGCGGTGAGGGCGGTGATGAAGGTGGTGAGCAGCAGCAGTCCGCCGCACACGGCGAGGAACCCGACGCCCCCGAGGGCGACGTTCACCGCCGCCCGCGACACAACCGGCTTGGCCGTGACCGGCTCGGGGTGGGCGCTGGGAACGGCGTAGCCGGTGACGATCCGGCCGTCCGGGAGGACCACGCTCGCCACGGTCGGGACCGTGGCCGGCTGCACCGGCACGAGCGGCGCCGGGACGGCCACGGCGGGGGTGAGCGGGGTGGGGCAGTGGACCTCGGCGGCCCGCTGTGCGGGCGGGCGCGGGGTGTTCTGGGGGTACATGCGGAATCCCTTCCGGTGCTCGGTCAGGGAGGCGGGACCACCCCCTGTCGGGGTGGCTGTGGAGGGGGGTTCAGGGGTGCTGACCTGCGCGCCTCCCTGACTCCCTGGACGATCATTCGTGCAGGTCAGGACAAGGGAGGCGGGTCAGGGAGGCGGTCAGGGAGTTCTCCCTGCCTCCCTGACCCGTGAGGGTTCGGCTCCCTGCCGTCAGGTGCCGGAAGCGGAATCGTCGGCGTCGCGGTGGGCGAGGGCGCGGGTGATCTGGTCGCGGCCGACGACCATGCGGCCGTCGGACTTGTAGGGCTCGGCGCCGGTGCCGTCCAGGACGCGGGTGAGGTCGCCGGGCGACCAGTCCCCGTACGCGTCCGCGTCCAGAGCGGAGAGCCGCTTGATCACGTCCTGCGTCCGCAGCCGGGGCGCGTCCGCGATGACGGCGGCGATGTCCGCGAGCGGGTCACGGTCCTCGCCACGCTCGATCAGGGTGAGGGTGGTGACGCCGTCGCGCAGGGCCTTGGCCCGGTCGGTGAGGGCCACGGCCGCGTCGTCGTCCACGTAGTGGGTGCGCACGGTGATGGACGACTGGCCCTTGGGGATGTCGATGCCGGACGACGCGACGACGAGGGTGCCCTGATCCAGACCGGGGCGCAGCAGGTTCGGCGCCGCGCCGCCGTCGACGGCCTTGTCCCCGAGTGCCATCCGGGCCTGCGACTCGGTGCCCAGCGCGAGGGAGGCGCGGGTGTGGGCGCCCTCGCGGACCAGCTTGGGGAGGTTCTCGTTGGTGGGGTCCTGGGTTCCCTGCCACATCAGGACGTTGACGGCCCGCCCCTGGTTGTGGATCTTGCGGACGGCCATGTAGTAGCGGGAGGTGGCCTTGGCGCCGCCGTAGTAGCGGCCCTCTTCGTCCTTGACCGGGCACATGAACGCCACCTGCGCCTCGTCCACGAGCACGATCAGGGCGGGGAAGACCGTGCCGGGCGGGGCCTGGATGCGGCGGTTCATCTCCTCCACCGCGCCCTCGACCATCTCGGTCACCTGGATCACGTGCTCATCGGTCGGCCCCTGGATCAGGACGTGGGCCAGGCCCTCGAACATGGCCCAGTCGCCCACGCCCTTGAGGTCGCCCATGAGGAACTGCACCGACTTGTCCAGCGCCAGCCACAGCGCCAACGACCGCAGGGCGACGGTCTTGCCCTGGTTCGACAGGCCGGTGATGAGGAGATGGCGCTGGTACAGGCTCAGCGTCGCCGCGTCCCCGCGCAGGTCCTGCCCCCAGGGGGCACGGCCCTTGGCGTAGTCGGCGGTCATCGTGTCGTCGGTGACCAGCGGAGACGGACCGATCGGCTCGTCCAGCGCCCCCGAGTCGGCCACCCACAGCCGCACGGTCCGGGCGGCGACGGGGATGGTGATGAACACCTCGTGCTCATGCCGGGACAGGTTCTCCGTGAGCTTCCGCCGGCGCTGCTGCACCTCGTTGGTCGCCACCCCGGACGGCAGGGTCACGTCGACCTCGACCCCGCACCCGGCGATGGTGATCGGCCCGAGCATCGACGCCCCGGCATCCCCCATATCCTTGATGGCCTTGCGCAGCGCCGGGACACCGAGGTCGCGCAGAGCCTTGACCACGATGGACGGAGTGATCGGCTCACCCTCACCGTTGCGAATCCGGTCCGGGAGCGCCCACGCGGGGGCGGCCTGCTGCTTGCTGCCCACCGCCCACAGCGCCAGCAGCGCCAGGAACGGGGCGAGCGAGACGGACGGCCCCCAGACGACCTGGACGATGGTGACCATCAGGTTGATGAACCGGATCACGGCCATGAGCGGGGTGACGACCTCGGTGGCGTCGCCCGTGGCCATGGCCATGGCGACGCCGATGAGGACGAGTCCGCCGATGCCCATGCCGGTGGTGACGGCGGCGCCCTTCGCGGCGTCCAGCGGGGAGTGAAGGAGGTCCATGCGGCGGCGGTGGCGGGCGTCGCGGAAGCGCTGCCCGCGCTCCTCCCACTCCGCCGCCGCCTCGAAGTTCCCCGCGGCTTCGGCGGTGCGCATGTAGCGCTCGTAGCGGGCGGCCGTCCGGCCGTCCCACGCCCGCTTGGCCGCGATCCGGGCCCCGCCAGCCACGTACAGGCCGTGCCGGGCCACCGTGCGGGCGGCCGTCCGGGTGGTGTCGTGCGTGGCGGCGGTACGAATGGCGCTGCCGGACCGCAGCCACAGCGGGACGGGCTTGGCCGGGGCGGGGTCGGGGACCACGGTCAGGGTGGTCACCGGGTTCGGGGCGGCGGGGGGTTCGGGGTTCTTGTGCAGAGAGACGACGGTCTCGGTCATGACGGGACGACTCCTTACACCCCATCCGGGGCGGGAAGATGAGCGGGGGTGGGGGGTCAGAACCAGCCGGTGGACTTCTTCACGGCCTTGGCTCGCGCGTTCTCGCGGACGATCTGCGCCCGCTCCAACTGCATGGCGCTGATCTCCGCGACCAGTCGGGTCTCGGCGCTCTGCCAGGCGGTGTCCAGTCGCTGTTCCGCGCGGGAGGTGCTGCGGCCTCGGGTGGCGCGGTAGGAGCCGGAGACGGCGGCGCCGAGGACGGCGCGGCGCTCGCGGCCGTCGAGCGGCCACATCTCCCGGTTGCGGACCGCTTCGAGCTTGCGGGTCGCCGTCTGGATCTCGCGGTCCAGACGGCGGGTGTCGGGCTTGCCCATCAAGCACTCCTTGCGGTGGTGGAAGGGGAGTCGCAGGGCACGCAGGTGCCGAGCGAGACGGGGATGACGTAGCCCGCATCCGCACCGCATCGCGGGCAGATCCGGCGGGCGCGGTTGGCCTTGGCCAGTGCCGCCGACCGGCCCGGCGTCATCGGACGCACGGGCTTGGCCAGGTCGATCCGGTACAGGTAGGCGACCAGCGGGCCGCGTCGGCGGCGGGGGCGTTCGAGCTGGGCGGCCACGTCCTGACCGCCGGGCCGAAGCCCGGCGGCACGGAGCTGGCGGCGTGTGGCGTAGCCGTCCGGGGCGAGGCGCCACGGGTAGACCGGCAGCGTGCTCACGCCGCACCACGGCGGCCGGGACGGCGCCCGGCGACCGACGCGAGCAACCGACCGAACCGCGCCCGGCGGACGGACGAGGACGACCGCTTGGCCGCGTACATGGCCTCATCCGCCCGCCTCAGCAGACCGGGCAGCTCCTCGCCGTGGTGGTCGGCGGCACGAACCCAGCCCAGTGACACCGTGGTGTGCACCTGCGGGGCACCGTCGACGGGGCGGGCGAGGACGCGGGCGAGGGTGTCGAGCCGTTCCGGGGCGGTGTGGTCGCGGTCGATGAAGACGGCCGCGAACTCATCCCCACCCAGCCGGCCGACCGTTCCGCCGTGGCCGACGGCATGGGTGAGGCGGTGCGCGGTGGCGGCGAGCAGGGCGTCACCGGCGGCGTGGCCGTGGGTGTCGTTGACCTGCTTGAAGTGGTCCACGTCGGCCAGCAGGACGACCGCCCGCTTGTTGCGTAGCAGGCGGCGGGCCCGGCGGGTGAAGGCGTCACGCGTCCACAGCCCGGTCAGCGGGTCACGGCGCGCGGTACGCAGGCGGCGCACCATCCACACCGCGTGGACGCACCAGGCGACCCCGAGCACCAGGACGGGTGACGCGGCGGTGAGGGCGTTCACGGCTTCACCGCCGGCGTGGTGCGCTCGGCGAGGAGGGTGTCGCGCAGGGTGCGGGCGCGCTCGGAGGAGGTGTGGACGGCCTTGCGGATGCGGTCGGCCGTCAGGTGCTCCTCGGGCCATCCGACGGTCGCCTGCCGTGCCTCGGTGAGGAGTTGGGCGGGGGTGCGGGCGGGCCGTCGGGCGGGCCGGGCGGACTGAGGGAGTCGGCCGGTCGCCCGGCGGGCGGGTCGGGCCGACTGCGCGGCGACCGTGACCGGCCGTACCGGCTTGGGGTCGGCCGACGGCTTCAGCGACGGGGACGGCTTCAGGAACCCGACCGGCTGCGGCACAGGCAGGGCGGCCACGACCGGCGCGGGGCCGACTGCGGGTGCGGCCGAGTCGGCCGACTCTTGCAGGTCAGGGGTAGACCGTTCCGCCCTGCTTTCCTTCTTTTTCTGGCGCTTTCCAGTGCTTTTGGGAGTGGGGGTGAGGGCGTCTTCCAGGGCGGCGGCGGACTGGACCGCGCGGCGGTGCAGTCGGGGTGTCATGCCGGGGCAGTCGGCCCCGGTCTCGATGGCCCACGCCCGCGCCCACGCGTCTTCGGTGGGGAGGGTGCCTAGCGGGGCGGCGGACATCAGTCGGTCGGCTGTCCGGGCGACCGACCGGTGATGACGGCGCCGCACCCGCTCGTGCCGTCGGGCCGCCCGCGCCTCGGGTGTGTCGTCGTCCGAGGCGGCCAGGGTGCACACCCACTGCCGGATCTCGAACAGCAGCGGCCCGAGCAGCGTGACCGCCGCCAGCCCGATCCCGGCCGTTGACCGCTCGGCGGGAGACAGATCCGACAGGCCCGTGCCGTAGCCGTAGTTCACGGACGCGGCGAAGCCGGCCGCCGCCATGACGAACAGCCGCAGCAGCCAGCGCACCCACGCCGCGAGATGGCGGGAGTCCGCGAACGCCACCCCGGCCGCCATCACCCACGCCGCCCCCTCCAGGGAGAGCGGCAGCGGCAGCAGCATCGGGGAGATGTCCACGAAGTGCAGCACCTGTGCCGGCAGCGACGCCAGACCCGAGGCGACCACCAGGGCCAGCGTGCCGACCCGGTAGACGTTCTGCGGGGTCAGCATCCGCTCCCGCCGGGCGGCACGCTCGGCACGGCGCCGCGCCTTGTCGGCGGCACGCTGCCCGTCCAGCCGGGCGGCCCGCTCGTCGTCCGCGCGCTGCCGGTCCTGACGGCGCCGCTCGGCGGCGACAGCGTCCAAGCGCCGCTGCTCCGCCTGCGTCGCCCGGTCCGCCCGTGCCTCAGCGCGGTAATCGACCGTCACACTCATGCCGCACCGCCAGCCGCGACCTGCGTGTAGCCGGTCAGCTCGATGTGCGCGCCGCCGTAGAAGGTCTGCGCCTGCATGACGCCCGTGCGGCCGTCGCACTGCATGTGGAAGTCGACAGCGGCCGGGGCGATGCCGAGCGCGGCCCGCCACGCCTCGAACGAGGCGAAGCCGCCCTGTCCGTCGTGCAGCGACAGGGACAGCCGGTCCGGGAAGATGCTGCTCACGTCGACCACCGGGCCCGGCAGGTCCGGGAAGTCGACCGCCAGTAGCCGCAACGACTGCAGCGGCGCCGACAAGTCGTCCAGCGTGAGAACGGTGCTCATGCCGCACCCCCCGGCAGAGTAGTGCCGACCGTCAGGTTGAGCAGGGCGACGCGGGCGGCGAGCGCCTTGCGGCGGGCGCGGCGGATGCGGCGGGTGTCCAGTTCGGTCGGGGTGCGGTCGAGGGTGGCGATGTGGGCGTCCAGCAGGTCGACATCCGCCAGGATGACGGGCATCTCCCGCTCGATCGCGTCCAGCTCCGCGCTGGTCGGCTCCATGAAGTCCTCGAACGCCGTAACAGCGTCCTGAACAGTAACGATGTGGCTCATTGGGTCTGGTTCCTCTCAGACAGGAACGGCCCGAACAGCGGCCCCGGGTCTAGCCACCCGGGGCCGCGCGCCGTTGAAGTCGGTAGATCCGGCTCCCCTCAGCCCCGCCCGTACGGACCGCCGCGAGGGCGTCCGGACGGGCGAGGGAGGCAACCGGCGCAGCGATAGCCGCCGCGAAGCAGTCGAGATTGACCGGTCGGCCGTGACGCTCACGGGCCAGGGGGGAGAGCGGCGCCGCCGTGCCGGTCGATCACGGCCGCGCCCATCGCTTTCGTTGACTCACTGCCACTCCTTCGACTTCCTGAACAGGGAAAATGCACTGCAAAGGGGACTCGATCCCCACTCTCCGGCCGTTGCTCGCGGTCACCGGGCCACCTCGCCAGTACGGGCCGAAGCCCTGCTCCACCTGGCCTTTAGCGGGATTGCAGCGTCCCCGCCCTGTGCATCTACGCAGGCGAAAGCAACCCGAGGGAATTGCTCCGCTTGCTCAACTTGTTGGTACAAGCTGATGTAGTGATGCTGCACCCGCAGACGGTGAACCGTCAAGAGATTGGGGCCCACATGTACCAACAAGTTGAGCGAGTGCGTCATGATGGGCGCATGAGCAAGCAGCCGAAGTACCGACAGGTGGCCGACGCCCTACGTCGCGAGGTCGTGAACGGCGCGTTCGACCGCGACCGTCGGTTGCCCTCAGAGAGCGAGCTGTCAGCCCGGTTCGACGCCTCCCGTAACACCGTCCGGTCCGGGCTCGCCCTGCTGGTCAGCGAAGGTTTGATCACGTCCAGCCAGGGACTGGGGTACGAGGTTCGCTCACACGAGGTGTTCGAACTCAACGCCTCACGCTTCGAGAACCTGAACTTCCCGCACAACGGGGATGCCTACAACACCGACGTCACGAACGCGGGCCGTCGGCCTCACCAGACGTTCCGCGTGGAGATGCTGCCCGCACCCGAAGAAGTCGCCGAACGGCTGAAGATCGAGAAGGGAAGCAAGGCGGTTCTGCGGTTCTGCCACCGGTACGTGGACGACGTGCCGTGGTCCACGCAGGCGACCTACTACCCGGCATGGCTGATCGAGGAGTCGCCCCGCTTGGCCGAACCCGGGGACGTCGAAGAGGGGACCACGAGGTACCTGGCCGCTCGCGGTATCGAGCAGATCGGTTACTTCGACGAGATCGCTACGCGTATGCCTACGCCGGAAGAAGCTCGCCTTTTGGAGATGAGCGCCGGCGTGCCCGTATTGCTCTGGACGCGTACGGGCTACTCGGCAGAACGTCCCATCCGCTGCACCATCACGACGTTCCGGGGCGACCTGAACCGGATGAACTACGAAATTGGCGACCTTGCCGGCCGAAGCGAGAACACGTGATCATCACCCCCGCCGAACCGCACGACGTTGCCACGCTGCTGTCCTTTCGCGAGGAGGCAGCAGCTTGGTTGCGCGGCATCGGCTCCGACCAGTGGAGCCGCCCGTACCCGGCAGACAAGCTGTTGGCCACGATCGAAGCAGGCACGGTCTTCATGCTCCGCGACGGCCACACAACCGCGGGCACCATCACGCTCACGCCGGACGCGGAAGAAGGGCTGTGGACTGGTGACGAACTGGCCGAACCTTCCATGTTCGTCAACAAGCTGACCATTGCCCGCGAGTACGCCGGACAGAACCTTGGCGGCCGGTTGCTCGACTGGGCCGGCGACCGTTCGCACCGGGCCGGTGCGCGGTGGGTACGGCTGGATGCGTGGACGACGAACGAGGGACTCCAGCGGTACTACCTCGCGCAGGGCTTCAGCTATGTCCGTACGGTCCGGGAGGGGATCGCGGTGAACGGCGGACCGCGAGTCTCCGGGTGGCTCGCGCAACGGGCGGCGCGGCCGGCGGATCACGGTTTCACCGATCACACGCCGCCTCCCGCAAGACTGCCGTTCGCGGCGTGAGGTGAGGTTGCGCGGCACCCTTGTGGCCATCCTGCGGCCAGGATGCAGCCGTGCGCATGGCTCACGCAGTCGTAGCCACAGGTCAAAGACCATTTCACCGTGGGAAACCGGTCGGTCTTGAAAACCGTCGTGGCAGCGATGTCACGGTGGGTTCAAATCCCACCGTGCTCGCAGAGGTGAGGGGCGCCCCGGGGCAGGCGGGCGCCCCTTCTGTGACGGGATGCGTCTACCGGGGTAGTCGCTGGAGGGGTGACGCTTCCGGCGGCCGGGTCTTCGAGGTGGGGGTACTTCAGCCGTACCTCGATCGTCCTCTAGCCGGCGGCGACGAGGTCGAAGTACCGGCGGTAGAGGTTCAGTTCGCGGAAGCGCGCGGCGGCTGTCTCCGTCAGCGGGCGGGAGGGTACGGCGGCTCCCGTGTCTCCGGTTGGCTCGATCAGTGCCCAACGCGACCTTGCAGCCCCGACTTTGATGATGAGACACCTGCTTTCACGCCTGCTTCGTGATACGGCCCGCCGACAAGACGGCATTCCATCCGTGCGGCCAGCGAGAGTAAAAGTGATGTGGGTCACACCTGAATGCCGCGCGATGGCAACGGCGGACATTGCTGCCAGATGGCCTGTGCAGGAAGTGGGGGTGGTCGACGTGAGTGGGCGTCTGTGGCATTCCTGTATGACTGCGAGGTCGGCGCGCTTGTCACCTGCGGAACTGCTGACCGTACCCGTCTAAAGCATTGCAATGCCATGCCTAAACCGGTACGGCAAAGGGCGAGGTCAAACCCCACCCTAATGTATCCGCAAGTACATTTCACTGTGCAAATAGCAAAGAATGGGCGACGTGCGGAACGAGGAGGTCTTGGGCCACTCTAGGTGCGATCAGGGCGGCGTGGCAGATGGAGACGGCCCCCGCTGGAACGGGAGCCGCCCTGACCTAACCCATAGCGAGAGAAAGGTCAGTAGTGACAGTACCGACTGATGCCGAAGTCTCAACTTCTCAGGAACTCGAGCAGGCAGGGTTCCAGGCCCACGACGTGTCGCGCCGTCGTCGCATGACGCGCCGCCGGGGCGTGCTCCTGGCCGGCCTCGCTGGCGTAGCACTTGTCGCAGGAGTGCTCGTATACGCCTTCCCCTTCCTTGCCGTGCCTCTGGGTACCGCCGTTGCTGTGGTCGCCGTGGGGCCGCCGTTGGCGCAGTGGTTGGCAGGGCGCTAGCCGCCTTCGGTGAGACGAGGTAATCCTCTGCCGACTCAGTTCTGAGCTGAGTTGCGGGGACCTTAGGGGTATCTGCTTCCCCCAGGTGTCCCCCGGCGGAGGCAGGTACAGAAAGAACCCCAGGTCAAGAAGTGTGAGCCGGGCCCGCTGTAAATCTGCCGGCTCAGCCTTCCCAGGTTCGAATCCTGGCGCCGCCACACGGGAAACTCAGGGCCCGTGACCTGCTATCGCAGCAGGTCACGGGCCCTGAGTCGTTGATCGCCGTTTACGGGGTGGTGTCTCGCGCTGTCTCGCGTTCGACCGCCCCGTCTCGATTCTCACGGACAGGGCGCGGACAGGATTTCCGGCCCATCAGGTGTGCCGGTCCAGGCGCGCGGAGATCTTGGCGTTGGCCGCGTCGTCTCCGTCCTTGAGGAACTTGGCGTAGACGCGGAAGAGAACGGCCACGCTGTGCCCGGCCCGCGCGGCGACGAGCTGTGGTTCCACACCGGAGCTGAGCCAGGTGGACACCGCCGCGTGGCGGAGGTCATACGGGCGCTTGGCGAGCCGGGACTCGAACTCCGCCGGCGTCAGGGCCCGCGAACGGGCTTCGGCCCACACCTCTCCGTATCCGGTGTCCTGCACGAGTCCACCCCGCAGCGTCTGGAAGACGCGGCCGTCCGGTGCCGTGCCGTACGCCGTGAGGTGCCACCGCAGCAGCGCGACCAGTTCGGGCGGGATGGGCACGGGGCGGACCTCCTTACGAGGCCGATGCTTGAGGCCGCGCTTTTCGTGCGCCTCGCCGCTGTCTGTCCACGCGGTGCCTGATCGTGGGCGCGTGTCGTGAAGACGGATCACGCCCCACCCTCGCCGGGGGAGAACGCAATCCGAGGCGCGCAGGCCGATGACCTCGGCCGGCCGCGCGGCGGCGTAGTACATGCAGCCGAAGAACGCGGCGAGCCGCCGTCCCCGCTTGCTCTGGTCCCGCACTGCGGCGAGTAGCTTTCCTGCCTGCGCCGGGTTCGGTACGCACGCCGGGTCAACTTCCTCTACGACTTGCTCCGGCGCCTTCCACTTGATGCGGTCGAGAGGGTTGTCCGACAGCAACTCTGCATCGACCGCGAACTCAAGCGAGTTGTAGAAGATGGCCCGCTTGCGGCTGATGGTCCCCGGTGCAGCCGTCGCCCCGTCCAGCCGCTTCGACAGCGCCCGCAGGGCGTTCTTCACGAGCAGCCGATCCGAGAGGGCCGACGTGGGGAGCGACTTGCGCTCGAACCAGTTCAGCACCTGCGCCACGTCGGCCGGCGGCTCCCCGTCCCAGCGATTCTTGTTGAACGCCCACCCGTAGAGGGCCCGCCGCACAACACGAGCGTCGGGCATTCCCTTGGTGTCCTTGACGAACGCGGGCGACACGGTGGCCATCGCTTCGGCAAGGGTCTGACGGGTGTTGCCGGGGGAGTCGTCCCACTTCATTTCGATGTAGTTCCGCGCGTGCTCGTACCAACTGATGTCACGCGTCTTGGCGACCATCGACTTCGGGAGGCCACTGTCGATCTCGAACGGCTCGCCTTTTCGGGCTGCCGTCATGAGTTCCGATCGGCGGCTGTCCGCCAGCCCATGCGTCAGGAACGACTTCGCGTGTTCGCGCGTCCCCACCATCCAGCGCAATTGGAAGGGCTTCCGGGCCTTGCGCTCCCGGATGGCCCAGAACTTGACCTCGTAGCTCCACTCGCTCACGCAGCCTCCAATTCGTCCTTGAAGGCGTCCAGCGCGCTTCGGCGGACGCAGATGCGGCCGGACGGGGTGCGGCGTGCTTCCGGGCCGAAGCCGCGGTTGCGCCAGCGATACCAGGTCGGCCGGCTGATGCCGAGTTCGTCCAGGACGTTGGGCAGGGGGATCAACTCGTCTTTCGGGATGCGGCGGCGCCGGGTTGGCGTACTCATCGGAATCTCCAGGGAGCGAGAGCAAGTGAGGGGGACGCCAGGTTGGTGCGGTTGGCGTCACATTGCTTGGGGTCGCGGCCCATCGCGGCCCAAGCCTGTGACCTTCGGCTTTGTGCACCAAAGGCGCGGCCCATCGCGACCCATCCGGTTCCGGCGTGGGCAGCGATGGGCCGCGATCGGGGCGCGGTGAATCCGCAGATCAAGCAGGGTGGGCCGCGATGGGCCGCGACCCGAGGGAATGCGGAGTCAGCTTGTGAGGCTGAGCCCTTGGTACGTGGCGATCCGCTCGCCGGATGCCGCCCGCGGACGGGTCCGACTGATTTGGGGTACGACGGAGAGCAGGTTGCGGCCGAACATCTGCTTGGTGCCGGGGCGGACGCCGTTGTCTTCGGCCCATTCGCGCCAGACGGTCCACAGGGCGTCCACAGGGACAGTGCAGGTGGGTCCGGTGGTGCAGCGTTCGCGGAGGAACGCGGAGGTGGGTGAGGCGGTGTCCTGCATGGTGGTGATTGCCTCGCGGCTGGATACCGGGGCGGTGATCCGGCCGGCGCGCTGAAGGCGGGCCAGTCCGTCCAGTGCCCAGTTGAGGATGCCGGGCATTTCGGCGGCGAGGCGGTCGGTGAGGGTGGTGTCTTCCTTGCCGAGCCAGGACACGGTCATGCTCAGGACGATGAACCGGCGGGCGATGACCCCGGATGAGTCCCCGAAGTGCGGCAGTTCGTTGGAGAGCATCATCAGCCGCGTGGGCAGCTTGCCGGTCCACTGCTCCCGGTACTTGCGGTCGATGTCGATGGTGTCCTCACCGGAGATGGTGAGCAGCCGTTCCACGACCTGACTGCTGTCGTTGCCGGCTAGGCGGGCGTCGGAGATGACTGCGAGCGGCTTGCCGATCAGCGTGGCGAGACCGAAGTTCGTGCCGAGCCCGGCGAGCGTGGGTCCGGCCAGGTTGTCCTTGCCGACCAGCTCTTTCAGCACCCGCGCGATGGTGCCCTTGCCCGAGCGGGAAGGGCCGACCATGAGCATGATTTTCTGCTGGTCGGTGCGACCGGACAGGACGTAGCCGAACCACTCCTGGAGTGCGGCGATGGCGTCGGGGGCGTCCGGCCAGATCTGCGCCAGGAACCGTTCCCACGCCGGGGCCCGTGCGGCGGGGTCGTAGGCGAACGGCACGGAGACGAGGTTGAAGAAGCCCGGCCCGTGCGGCAGAAGCTCCCGGTCGCGGATGCGCAGCAGGCCGTTCGCGCACGCCACGATGGTTCCCTCGTCCCGGTCGACGGGGCCGCGGGTGCCGATCCAGGCGGGGGCGTCGGTGTCGGTGGGCAGGAGGGTGATGGCACCGAGGGCGTCGAGCAGGTTGCTGATCTTCTGCTTCGTCGGCGCCCACGCCCGCTCTTCCATCTGCCCGTCCTTGACCGGGACCCGGTAGACGGCGTGCTCCAGCCGCTCGTACATCGCGGCCCGCACCTGCGCTTCGTCCAGCTCCCGCCAGTGCGCACCGGTCCACCGCATCCACGAGCCGCGCCAGCGCCGGCAGGTGAGACGGCCGTTGTCGGTCTGCCAGTCCGGCAGGAGCCTGCGGGCCACGGCCAGGGGGTTGGACGGCGACGGCAGTTCCTCGCACTCGCTGTCGGCGGTGTCGGTCATGCTGCGGTCCTCCCTTCCTGTGGAGTGCGGATCGGGCAGTGGTCGCGGTGGTCGGCGTGGTCTGCGATGAGGGCGAGCACCCGGCGCTTGCCGAACGCCCGCTGGTCACGGCCGCACAGGCAGACCGACCATGCGGACGGCGTCGCGCCCTGTGGGGCCCGGATGTGCAGCCACGCGACGGGGTACCGCCCGTCTCCGGTCTGCGGGTCAGGGCGAACAGCAGAGGGGACGCCCTTGCGGGCGGCGCCTTTCGGCTCGCGCACGGTCGGTCGCGGCTGGGCTTGTTCGGCGGGGTGCGGCTGGTCGGGATGTGTGGGTTGGCCTTCCAAGCGGGGGGTTCGGCGGGGGTTCATGCCGCCTCCCGCGGGCGGGCTTTGCGGATGCTGTTGTCCAGGGCGCTGCGGATGGTGGTGCGGCACTCGGCAGCGGTGAGTCCGGCCGCCTCGCCCGTCCCTTGGAAGGCGTCCTCTGCCACCTGCCGGGGGAGGTCGCCCCACGCGACGAACCGTCCCACCTTGAACGCGGACCGGTTCAGCATCATGTTGCGGGCGCCCTTGGGGGCGGCGGCCACCATCGCGCACTCGCGTTCCAGCGCGGTCAGAGCAGCCCGGCTCCCATCCACTGCGGGCAGCCGCAACGGGGTCTCAGACGGCGCGGGGACGGGTTGGAGGATGCTCAGCAGCCATGCGGGCAGCGGAGCGGCATCAGGGGCGTTCAGCGGCTCGTAGGTTCCGGCCGGTGTGATGCTGCCGGCAGCGACGACGTAGCCGCCCCACGCTCGGGTGTCGACCGAAGTGGCCACGGTCCCAGCGGTGTTGGCGAGCCGTACCCCGGCCCGGACGGTGAAGTAGAGGTGCTCGCCGCCGCTCGCGGTCCGCACCCGGTAGGTGTCGGGGACGGCGTGCCCGGCGCGCTCGCAGAGCGCCGTGAAGGTCGCCGCGCCGCAAGGCGCGTCCGAACTGCTCTTGTCCTTGGGCACGTCCAGGTCGACCACCAACAGCCCGGAAGGACCGCACGCGATACCGACGTTGAACGGCGCCCGCGACCAGGCGGTGCGGATGCGGTCGGGGTTGGTGGTGGCGCGCTGCTCCCACTTCACGTGCCCGCGGGCGCACTCGCCGGTGCAGGGGCAGGACTGTTCCCCATGCAGTGCGGGCCGCTTGGTGCCGGGGCGCAGCGGGAAGACGTGCCAGCCGCGTGCGGCGGCGTCCAGGGCGGCGCGCATCAGGTGCTCGCTCATGCCGCCGCCCCCGTGTCGCCGGGCGTGGCCTGGTTGAGGCCGAGGAGCAGGTTGTAGGCGTGGTGGGCCTGTTGGGGGACGACGCCGTTGCCGAGGATCTTGAGCTGTTCCTTGCGCGGGATGCCGGGCACGGCGGTGACCCAACCGGCGGGCAGACCCATCATCCATTCCACGAACACCGGGGCCAGGCGGCGGTTGCCGCGGGTGCCCGGTTCGGTCGGGCAGGGCGCCGGCCGGCCGGTGACGTGCTCCCAGCGGCGGATGGCGGGTCCGTAGTCGGTGCCGTTGGTCGCTACCCACCGGTCGTCGAGGCGGACGGCCTGGCCGGGGAGGTAGTAGTTCCCGGCGGTGTCGCGCTGGTTGGGGCCGCCGTGCGGGCCGTCCGACGCCTTCGGGGTCGGCAGCAGGTTGACGACGACCTCGTTGAGCGGGCGGGAGTTGGTGCCGAGCAGGTTGGAGGCGCCGGACTTCCAGTCCCGGGCGGCCGGGGTGGGCAGCAGGCTGCGGACGGCGTCCGTCAGGGTGCTGCCGTACCCGTTTCCGTCCGGGGTGCCGTCGGTCCTGAAGTTCGCGGTCCCCCTCGAGTCGGCGGCGGTGGGGGTGGGGAGCGGGGTTACTCCGTGTCGGGCCACAGGGGCAGCAGGAAGACCACTTCGTCCTCCAGCGTCGGGCCGTGTCCGCCCGCCTTCCGCTTCGCCGGGGGCTGCGGGCCGCCGTTGGTTCCAAGCTGCGAGGTCGGGGTTTTCAGCAGCGGGATAGGCAACTGCGAACCAGCGGTCCCGCGTGTGCGGGGCGCCGACTTCTTCGTCACCAGCTCGTAGACATGTCCACCGGACGTCATACCCGAGCGCGGCCAGGTCCGCGGCGACGGTGTCCAGCCCCCGCGAGCGGAGCGCCGCCACGTTTTCCAGGAAGACGTAGCCCGGTCGAACGACGCCCACAGCCTCAGCGACGTTTTTCCAGACCCTCGACCACTGCCCATTGATCCCGTCCCTTCGTCCCGCGTTGCTGATGTTGCGGCACGGGAACCCCGCACCGATCACGTCCGGCGCGTACAGGTCCCGCACCCGCTGCCAGTCCACGGCGGTGATGTCCCCGAGGTTCGGCACTCCGACGTGGTGCGCGGCGAACACCGCCGCCGCGTGCGGGTCGTTCTCCGCGAACGCGACGACCTGGCCGCCGGTCCCGGCGGTGATCGCGGTCTCCAGTCCGCCGTAGCCGGCGCACAGCGCGAGCAGGCGGGGCGGGTAGCCGGGGGCTCGCCCGATGGGGATGGGTTGCGTCATGCTGGATGTCTCCAGTTCCTTATCGGGGTGCTGGATGGTGAGGGCGGCCCGGACTTTGGCGAGACGGGGTCGCCCTCGTTCATGTGGTGGAGAACTGCCACGCTGGATGATCAACGCAGGCAGAATGTGGCCGGTGAGCAGCGTGAAGCAGCGAGACAAGTCACCGGGCAAGGAGTTCTGGCGCAAGTTCGAGGAGGACGTCGAACGCGCCGTGGCCGACTTGGGGAACGCCCGCGTGGAACGTGACGTGCGCGTTCGGGGGGTGCTCAGCGGACGTCTTCGGCAGATCGACGTGATCGCCAGAGGTGAAGTAGCCGGGTGCCCCATGACCGTGATCTTTGAAGCGAAGTGCTACGCCGCACTCGTTCAGATCGGCAGAGTCGATGAGCTAGTGGGCAAGGCACTGGATGTGGCCGCCCAAAGTGCCGTTCTGTACTCGCCCAGGGGCTTTTCTCTTGGTGCGAGGGCCCGCGCGGCTGGAACGCAGGCCAGTCCACTCCGGGTTGGCCTGGCAGAACTTGAAGTTGAGTGGGCACGCCCCCCGGTCATCGATCTGGTGCTGAACAGCCAGGCACCCGACCAGACGCGGGAGCCGGAGAACGTTGTGTACGACATGCTCGGCCGCATACCGGATGTTGCTGCGTACCCGGTCCTCCCGACCGAGACCGAGGACTACGGCCGTTTCTTCCGCGGAGAAGCGCCGCTATACGTCTCGCGCTGATTGCTCTCAGCCGTGGAAGTGGTTGCGCTTGATCACGGCCTTGCGGATGTTGACCGTGGTCCCACCGCCGCGGCGGCCGGCGGTGACCTGCACGGCGATGAACCCCCCGAACAGCACCACGGCGAGGGTGATGAGCTGAGTGATGAGTGCGGTGAGGGCGGCGATGAACGTGGTGAGCAGCAGCAGTCCGCCGCACACGGCGAGGAAGCCGACGCCTCCGAGGGCGATGTTCGCCGCCGCGCGGGAGATGACCGGCTTGGCCGCGACCGGTTCCGGCTGTACGGGGTCGATGGCGTAGCCGGAGACGATCCGGCCGTCCGGGAGGACGACGCTCGCCACGCTCGGCACGGTGTGCGGCTGGACAGGGACGGGGGCCGCCGGCCGCATGACGACGGGGGCGAGCTGGTGGACGTCCGGGGCCGCCATGGGTACCGCGTGGCGGCGGGCGGGCTCGTTCACGTCAGGGCTCCCTACTTGCCGAGGGCGGACAGGGCGTCAGCGGACGCCTGCACGAGGTCGTGGATCGGGCCGTAGGCGCCGGTTCCGGCGGCGAAGAAGCCGAACAGGAACAGGACCAGAGCGGCGCCCGCGTTGGCGGAGCGGGTGCGCACGGCGAGGGCGGAGGCGGCGCCGAAGAGGAGCACGGCGGAAATGTCGAGGACCATCGATCAGAAGCCTTCCGGGCGAGGAGTGTCGGTGCCGGCGCGGTAGATGCGGGCCCACCGGTTGTAGAGCCAGCGGCCGGCGCGGATGCGCTTGCCGGTGGCGCGGCAGCGGCGGCAGTTCTTGCCGCGCTTCAACCGGCCCTTGCGGTCGTGCTTGAGCTTGTGACCCATGCCGTGACAGCGGCGGCAGTCACCGAACGGCGAGGCCGCACACAGCCCGCCGTAACCGAGCGTGACGGCTATCAGGCAGGTGATAGCAAGGACGATGGGGGTCATGAGGGTCCCTCCAGGCGGGTTTCCGGGGGTTTCCACAGGTGGGGTGCTATCCGCTAGATCACAGGTGAGACCCCGGATGGGGTGCTAGCGGGGGTGCTACCGGTAGCAGGCGTGGCTGCTACCGGTAGCAGCGGTTCGGGCCTATGCGGCGCCCGGCTTTTCGTTACGCTCCGCAATCGCCTTGAGGAGGTCGGCGCGGGTGATGCCGCGCCGGGTGGTGCGGGTGCCGTCGTCCGTCGTGCCGGCGACGTCCCGCGTCCGGATGCCGTGCGGCTTCAGCGCGGACGTGACGTTCTCGCCCTTCCACCCGGCGTAGACGTCGGGGCGGAGTTCGGCGAGGCGGGCGGCGATCCGCTCGTTCCACACCCGCTCTTCCTTCTCCGCGACGACCGCGGCGACGTCGGCGAGCAGGTCGTAGGCGGGGCCGGTCGGGGTTTCGGGTGCCTCGCCGAGGGCGTAGCCGGACAGCAGTCCGGCCTTCTCGCGGGTGGTGCGGGCGCGGGCGGCGATGGCGTCGGCGCCGGGCGCGTCCACGAAGGTGCTGGACACGATCCGGGCGTCGGAGCCTTCACCGACGAAGTAGTGCAGGCCCTTGTCACCCCAGGCAAACATGGTCGCGCGCACCCCGCGCTTGTAGGACGAGGTGCCGAGGACCATGTCGTTCTCGGTCTGGCCCATGACCTTCAGGCACCACCGGGCGCCCGCGTTCGCGCTGATGCCGGTGGGCAGGGACTTGGCGTCGGGCCGCTGAGTGGCCAGCAGCAGCACGATTCCCGTGGCGGGTCCGCGCTTGACCAGGTCGGTGGCGATCTCCTCGAACTCCTTGCCGTAGTCGGGGTGCTCGAACAGCACCTGGCACTCATCCACCCCGATCACGATGGGGTGCAGGCCAAGAGACCGCTTGGAAGCGAGTTCGCTGGTCACCTTCGACTCCGGGCAGATGTCCCGCGGCAGCGAGCGGATCACCTTCGTGCGGCGGCGCAGTTCCTCGCGCAGGGCGCGGAAGTCGGCCAGCGCGTACTGGAGGGTTTCGTCTTCCTCGCCGACACCGTGCCGGTGGGAGAGGGCTTCGCCGACCGGGTCGAGGTCGCCGGTGCCCTTCATGTCGTAGGAGTGCAGCTCCGCCCGCGGGTCCAACGCGGCGATGAGCAGCAGCAGACGCAGAAGGAACGTCTTGCCCATGCGCGGGATCGCCCCGATGACGCCGGCGATGAACATCAGCGTCACTTCAACCCAGCGTCCGCGCTGGTCGGTGCCGTATGGGACGGGCTTGAACAGGTCCACCGTCCCGGACTTCAGCAGCGGCCACACCGGCTTGCGCGCGGACTTCAGGTCCTGGTCACCGACCCACAACACCAGCCGGCCGGTGTGCTCATCCGGCACCGCTTCGGGCCACACGCAGCCCAGCGGGCGGCGCAGACCAGACGCGAGCCGGTCCCGGCGCTCGATCACGTCCGTGACCGTGACGCCATAGGGCAGATCACCTTCGGCGCGCCAGCCGGGCCCGTCCCGGGTGATCGGCGCGGTGAACGCGAACCCGTCCTGCCCCTTGCCCTGCGCATGATTGATCGCCGGAATCCCCAGCGCCCCCAGCGCACGCAGCACGATGTCACTGGTCAGCTTCGGCGCGTCCGGAAGCTCCACCGCCTTGTGGACGACCGGCGCGTCCGCCTTCCGACCAGCCGACCCGAGCGCCAGCATCAGGGCGCCGGTCGACAGGGCTTGCAGCCAGCCGGGGGCGAGCACGTAGATGGCCAGCGCCGCCCCGACCCCGATGAACAGGGCAAGCACGGCGACCAGGGTCCGCAGTCGGACACGGCCGTCGCGCTGTCGGGACAGCTTCAGGTACTCGGCAGCGTCCTCGCGGCGCACGGCGGCGAGTCGGACGGGCTCGCCTTCACGGTCGGCGACCCACCGCATCGAGCCGCCCACGAACCGCGCCGCACCGGCCGGCGCCTGAAGGGCCAGCCGCGCGGCATACACAGGGGCGCGCAGGGCGTGGTAACCGGCGGTGTGGGCGTAGTGCCGGGCCACCCACCCGGACGCGGTCTTCAACTCGGAGAGCGAGCGCAGCCAGAGCGGGACGACCGCGCGGCGCTTGGCTCCGGCGAGCCGACCGAGGTAGCCGGGACCGGCCGCCTTCACCGTCGGCGAGTCGACCAACAGCTTGGCGGTCGGGTCGGGCGACTCGATACCCGACCCACCGGGGCCGGAGTCGGGTACCCGGTCGGCGCGGGTGTCGGTCGACTCGGCGCGGGCCGATCGGGCGGCGTTCAGGTCGACCACGTCGCCGCCGGAGTCGGCGGCGATTTCGGCTTCCAGTCGGTTGAAGAGTTCGTTGTCGTCGTCGGGGTGCTTCACTGGGACTTCCTTCCGCTTACGGGCGTGAGGGAGCACGGGCCCGGCCGAACGCTGTAGGAGGTGAGCGGTCGGGCCCTGTCATGACTCTTGCGGCCGGCACCCTGGTCTGACCAGGTCTTCTGCCTGCCTTCTACCTGCCCTTTGGCCGCCCTTTTCGAGGCTCAGGCAGCGTGGGCAGCGGTGCGCTGTTCGTCGGGGTAGGCGCAGGCCACGCACACTCCGAGTGAGGTCGGGATGCAGTAGCCGTAGGTGATCCGGCAGTTGGGGCAGGTGCGGCGGGCCAGCATCGCCAGCGCGAGCGCACCCCACTTCCGGGACGTCATCGGCCGCACCGGCTTCGCGCGGTCGACGCGGTAGAGGAACGCCACCTGCACACCCGCCTTGCGGCCGCGGTGCGTGCGCATGATCTGCGCGGCCACCTCCTGCCCGCCCGGACGCAGGCCGGAGGCGCGCAACTGTCGGCGGGTGGCGTAGCCGTCCGGGGCGAAGTGCCACGGATAGGTGGGTATCCCGAACCGGGCCCCAGCAGGGTCGAAGCACTTGGCGTAGGCGGACATCAGACCGCCACCCCCACCGGGCCACCCGACCGGGCGCCAGCGCGGCCGGAGCGGCGCCCGGCGACCGTGGCGAACAACCGGCCCAGGCCCGCACGACGGGTGCCGGAGCGGGCTTGCTTGGCCGCGTACATCGCCTCATCCGCCCGGCGCAGCAGCCCGGACAAGTCGTCGGCGGGGAAGTCCGCGGCGCGCACCCAGCCCAGGGAAACCGTGGTGTGTATGGCGGGGTCGTGGCCGTCGATGGGGCGGGCCAGCACGCCGTGCAGCAGGGTCAGCATGTCGTCGGCGGTGCCGTGCGGGTCGATGAGCACGGCGGCGAACTCATCGCCCCCCAGCCGCCCGGCGACCCCGGTCCGGCCCACGTGGTGGGCGAGCCGGTCCGCGGTCGCCTTCAGCAGCACATCGCCCGCGGCGTGCCCGTGGGTGTCGTTGATCTGCTTGAACTTGTCGACGTCGGCGAGGACAACGACCGCCCGCGGGTCCTTCAGCAGGGCGGTCGCGCGGCGGGTGAACCCGTCGCGGGTGACCAGCCCCGTGAGCGGGTCCCTGCGGGCGGTGGTCAGGCAGCGATGCAGCCACCACACGTGAACGATCCAGCCCGCCAGCAGGGGCAGCGCGGCTAACAGGGCCGTGGTCAGGGTGCTCATGCCGCAACCCCCTCAGCCTCAGCCGGAGTGACGTTTACCGCGTGCAGGGAGCGGGCTTCCTGGCGTTCGGCGAGCAGGGCGTCACGCACCTGCCGCGCTGCTGCCGACCCGCACCGCAGCGCCTTCCGCAACGCTTCGGCGTTGACCGCGTCATCCGACCAGTCAGCCGCCAGCGTGCGGGCTTCGTCCAGCAGTTCGGCCGCGGTGCGCTGACCGGTGGCGGGCTTGGGCTTCGCGGACCGCTTGCGCGCCGGACGGGATGCTGGCGGCTCCGGTGCCTGTACGGGCTCCGGCTTTGGGTCGGGCTCGACCGGCGCGGTTGTGGCGGGGGTGAGTTCGCCCATGCGGAGCATCACGCGCTCACGCCGGGGCGTCTTCCGGCGCCAGCCGCGGCCGAACCGCTCGTGCAGGTCCGCACGGGCCAGCAGCCGTTCACGCTCCATGCCCAGTGCTGCGCTGTAGGAGGTGACCTCCCACAAGGTCATGCGCCGCCACAGAGCGAACGTCGACAACGGCGCCAGCAACCACCGCGAGAAGCGGATTTTCTCCATGCGCCGGCCAGTCGCGGCCCCGATCCGCACGGCGTAGATGTGAGCGCCGATCTCGGAGAACACCACCCACAGCAGCGGCATCGTGCCGTGCGCGACTTTCGCCCACACCGCGCTACCGGCGGCGATGTTCAGCCCGCACGTGACCAGGGTGAGCGCCCAGGGCACGAACCGCACCCACGCCAACGCCATGTCCATCCGGATCAACAGCAGGTTGGCCACCGTGAACACCGGGATCGCGGTGTCGATGCCGACTGGCAGCATCCATGGCTCACCGAACCCCCACCGCGCCGCGGCCAACGACACCGCGTCGAACGAGGAGATCAGACCGAGCGCGCCGACACCGGCCGCGGCCAGCGCACCCACACCGGCGAGCCCCGTTTCCGAGCGGGTCAGCGGCGGCACCGTCGCGCGTTCCACAGCCTGCGACGTCATGCCGCACCGCCCGGAGCTCCCGCGGCGGCCGTCCGGTTGAGCAGGGCTACGCGGGCGGCGAGCGCCTGGCGGCGGGCCCGGCGGATGCGGCGGGTGTCCAGCTCGGTTGGCGTGCGGTCGATGGTGGCGATGTGCGCGTCCAGCAGCTCAACGTCCGCCAGGATGACGGGCATCTCCCGCTCGATCGCGTCCAGCTCCGCGCTGGTCGGCTCCATGAAGTCGGCATACGCCGTGATGGCGTCCTGAAGTGTGACAACGTGGTTCATGGGTCGTGGTTCCTTCCACGGAGGAACGGCCCGAACAGAGCCCCCGGAGCTGCAACTCCGGGGGCTCACACCGTTGAAGTCGGGAATTCCGGCTCCCCACCACCCCGCCCGTACAGCCGACGCGCACGGCGTGGCCGGACGGGCGAGGGAGGCAACCGGCGCGGCGATAGCCACCGCGAGACGGAAGAGGACGACCGGTCGGCCGCCGCACTCGAACGAGGCGAGGGACTGAGGATGAAGCGGCGCGGTCATGCCGGTCGATCACGGCCGCGCCTAATGCTTTCGCCTGATCACAGGTATTCCTTCCGAGGCGACGAACAGGGGCTTCGCACTGCAAGGGGGACCGTTGTCCCCACTCTCCGGCCGTTGCTCGCGGTCGCCGGGCCACCTCGCCAGTACGGGCCGAAACCCTGTTCCACCTGGCCTTTAGCGGGATTGCAGCGTCCCCGCCCTCTGCGTCGGAGCAGCCCAAAGAAGGGCCCCTCCGATGCACCGCAAACCGGATGCGATCCCGATTTCTGGTGCGCACCAGAAGACTGCATCTGGTGCGCACCAGATGTCAACTGGTTCGCTGACTTCGGGGGTGATCCCCTGTCGTGGTGCTTCTTCAGGAGACCGCTCGGGGAGGGGTGGTCGGTAGCCAACAGCCCTTAACCATCGGCCTGTTAACCCCTTTTGACCTGCGCGAATCTGCGGCACCCTGGAGAGGCAGAGATCGGAACCGACACCAGGCGGGACCCGTGGACTCAGGACTTCGAAAAGCGCGAACGGCGCGCGGCTGGTCGCAGGAACGGCTCATCCGGGAGATCGAGCGATACGCCCGGCAGCACCTCACGGACATCGCTTCCACTGCGAGCCTGCGGGTGTACGTCTCCGAGTGGGAGAACGGCAAACGGACCATCTCGGATCGGTACGCCAGCCTGCTCCGCCAGCTTCTCGGCGTGACCGACGAGGAGTTGAGGGGTGCGCCCACTGTCCCGGTCGCGGCCACCGCTGACGGTTACGACGACCTGTTGAGCAGGATTGATGCCGCCAGCAACGTGGGCACTTCGATGGTGGACGCGTTCAACGCGCAGACGGAGCTTCTGCGGTCTATGGATCGCCAGATGGGTGCGGCCGGACTCATCGACCAGATGACGGGGCACCTTGCGGCACTCGAAGACGCCCTCAATTTCGCGGTCTTGCCGAGCGCACGCCGGCCGGTCGCGCTGGCGCTCGCGGGAGCATCGACACTGGCCGCATGGCAGGCCATCGACTCCGGAGCGGTTGAACGGGCATGGCGCCACTATGAGACAGCGAAAAGCGCCGCCCGCGACGCTGAGGCGCCCATGTACTTGGCGCACGCGATGGGGGAGCAGGCGTTCGTACTGTGTGCAGCCGGCCGCCCCGCGCTCGGGGTTGAACTGGTGCGGGACGCTCAACGGTCCTTGGGCCAGTCCGGGTCACCTCGTCTCCGGGCCTGGCTACACGCGACCGAAGCTGAATTGTGCGCCCACTCAGGCATGGTGGACGATTGCCGGCGCGCGCTGGACAAGGCTTCGGGATGCATCCCGGACGGCCCCGAAGACCGTGACCCGGACATGCTGAGCATCTTTCTGAATGGCTCACACCTGACGCGGTGGCGTGGCAACGTGCTCGGTCTGCTTGGAGACGCGGAAGCGGTGAGCAGCCTCTACGACGCACTGCAGGGTATGGACCCCACCTTTGTGCGGGCTCGGGCCGGGCTGCACACGGACCTGGCGCACGCCCACCTGGCGCGAGCCGAGTACGACGACGCGCAAACCCATCTCAGGCAGGCACGGCTACTGGCCAGCCGCACCGGATCGGTGCGGCAACGCCGGCGTGTGGATCTGCTCAGCGAGCGTCTGTAGGTGTAGGCCGGTTCCGGCTCGCAAGGATGTGCAGCAGCGCAACGAGAGTCCCTGAGCCGAGTAGCTCGCCCCGCGCCATGAGTCCCGGAACGTCGGATAGGGGGACCCACTCGATGTGCCCGGCCTCTTCCAGGTCGGTGGGCTCGCCCACCTTCTCTGCGCCGTGAGCTACGAAGATCTCGTGCGGGGAGTCCACCATGCCGACCATCGGTTGGTAGGTGACTACATGTTCCAGGGCGGACGGTCGCCAGCCCGTTTCTTCGACCACTTCCCGAAGTGCTGCGTCCGCCGGCGTCTCGCCCTTGTCCACGATGCCGCCTGGCAGCTCCCAGCCAAATCGGCCGGGGACGAACCGATAGCGCCACATCATGAGGACGCGCTCGTGGGCGTCCACGACGGCCGTGATTGCGACGTGCTGAAGCTTGACGACGTGATGCTCGAAACGCTCAACGCCGGGGGGCTCCACGTCCCAGAGTTGAAGCTTGACCCACTGGTTGTCGTAAAGGTCGCGCTCGCCGTGGATCCGCCATGGTTCGATCCCCTCGGGGGTGCTCACACTCACCGCGCCGGGCACGCGGTACGAACTGCGGCCTCGCACCTCTAGCGCCCCTTCGGAGACGAGGCGAGCCAGCACCTGCCGAAGTGCTGTCCGGCCGATGCCCAGCTCTTCCGTCAGGGAACGCTCAGAGGGGAACTTGTCGCCCGGTACGTACTGCCCCGACGTAAGCCGTTCCCGAAGCGTCTCGTAGACCTTGGCTGTTTTCGGACCCATACGCGAAGCACTCCCCGTTCTGCTGTGGTGCGTACCAGACTAATAGTTACAGACCGTGTTTGGCTGTGGCGTACAGTCGAGGAACGCTGGCCTGGTGCACGGAATAGGGCCCCTGCTGCATTCGGCAGGGGCCCGAACGGCGTGACGGGTCCGCTCAAACTTAGGATTCGAACAATCCGTCCTGCGTCTCGGCAATGCGCAGGAACCGGTACTCCTCCGAGCGGGCTCGGCCAAGTTTGTCCTTCTTCCGTACGACCTCAATTAGGAAGGAAACCGACATCCCAAGTTCGAGGTGCATTCCCATCAAATCGTCTGGCTCGATATGTACGTCGTAGGCTTTAGATTGGCGAGTGATGCCTGTCTTTACTTTCGCCATTCCTGACATGCGAAGTTCTGTGATCGTGCCAGCTACCGCCAGGCGTGAACGGTACGTCTTTAGCTCGCGAAGGCCCCGCACGTAGGTCTTGCCCCGACTCGATAGCTTGGAAGACCTGACGGTGCCGTCCAGGCTGTGCCAGCGCATTTCCATGGACAGATCAAATTTGTCCAATGCTTGTACGACGCCATCCAGGCCGGGGATTATGCGCTCCCATTCGCGTACGTCCTGCTCATTCTCGGCTGCGTTGACAAGCTTTAGCAGGTCACGCACTGCCGGGTCGGCAGCCGAAGAGTCAATTCTGCCTAGATGTGCTTCTTCATCGCTGTGCTCGACCTTGGGGCGGACATGCAGCACTGTGCTTCCGTGAGATAGGCCAGTCAGCTCTAGCTCAATGTCTTTGCGGGCCGCAGCAGCGACTCCGTCACGAAGCGGCTTGAGCAGTGCATCGCCCACACGGAAGTCCAATACTCCCCGATCGGCTACCTCGCCTCGTAGTCGGACGGTCAGCTCTTCCGAGAGGGTGGACTCGGGATCGTAGTGGCGGGCCGTCTCCAGCCAATGGCGCCGCAACTCCTCCTCGTAAGCATCGTCACTGGTCGGGGGGTCAGCCAGCTCTGAGAAGAAGCGCCTATTGGCCTCGCGGTTACGCTCTAGAGCACGTTGTCGCCAGCTCGTGCTCATAGGGTCACCTCCAGGTAGCCACGTCGCGGTGCCGCACTCTCGATGGTGGGCTCACTCTTGTCTACCCCAGGGGTACGACAGCGCTGCCACCAGTCATCCCACGCGCCTCTCTCCCGAAGGTACGCCTGATCCTCTGCGTCCAAACGCTCAGCTCGAAAGACAGAAGTGATCGGCCTGTAGCGCACGGGCAGCGGCGACACCCCGAACTCGGCGAGGCGCGCCTCACGCTTGAACGCAGAGAGTAGCCAGCGCGTGCCCGGAAGCCCCTTGATGGCCGAAGCTGCACGATCATCGATCAAGACCGTCAGGTCGATGTTCTGCGGGTCCACCTTTGTGCTGACATAGCTACCGCCCAGCCAGACGGCATGGATCAGCGAGACGCTGCCGACGACCTCACTGTGGCGTTCTTCGAGCTCGAAGAAGCGGCTGAGGTAGCTCTCAAGGCCGGTCCAGAGCCGAGCCCTGGTCTCGGACTCCTTGAAGAGCCGGTGCTTGACTAGCAGCTCCTCGGCGTCTTCTGGGCTGAGCCTGTACCTACCGGGCCGCAGAAACCCGTCATCCCCCCACTCAGGAATCACGCACCCCTCCCCTGAGCATGTGCCATGTACTGGGCACATGATCCAGGTTGTGCATGTATCGGGCAAGAGTTCCCGCAGCGGCGGCGTGAGGGGGGGGCTTCCCCTGTCCCTGGGCTGTAGGGGACGGGGTTCGGGTCTGCCCCGCCGCAAGCTGCCCGGTGAGGCGAGACCGGAAAGGCTGCGGACGAGGTGCGGACGAGAGGAGGTTACGTAGGGGAACCGTGCTCGGTTTTCGCTGCTCAGCGGCACTTCGACGGTGTGATCCGGGCGAGACTGTAAATCTGCCGGCTCAGCCTTCCCAGGTTCGAATCCTGGCGCCGCCACACGGGAAACAAAGGTCCCGTGACCTGCTACTCAGCAGGTCACGGGACCTTTGTCGTGCTGTGGAACGCGCGGGCGGCGCGGCACTCCCTGGGGGGAAGTGCCGCGCCGCCTGTCGTGAGGGTCAGCGGCGGTGGTGGCCGCGGCCGTCGTGGTCGCGGCCCTCGTGGTCGCGGTGGCCACGCTCGCCCCACGACGCGCTGTCGACGACGCGGCGGTTGTCGTTGCGCAGGGTCGCGGTGTCGCGGCGGTTGTCCCAGACGTAGTTGCGGCGGTCCTGGAAGAGGTCGTGCGCGGAGTCACGGCCGACGCCCGTGTGGACGCGGACCGACTCGTGGCCGCCGAGGCTGAAGTGGCGGAACGTGTAGGTGACCCCGCGCCGGTCCTCCGTCAGCCTCCAGCCGTCGAGGTTCACCCGGTGGCGGGAGTTGTTGGTGACCTCCACCCACTCGTTGTTGAGGGAGCGGTTGGAGCCGTTGTCCCAGCCCGGGGAGTCGTACTGCACGCGGCTGATCTCGACGTTCGCGCGGTGCGAGCGGTGGTCCGCGGCGGAGGCCGGCAGGGCCGCCGCTCCGATCAGCGCTCCGGCAGCGAGAGCGGCGGCGGCCAGGCGACGGGCGGTCACGGAAGACGAAGCAGTCACAGGATCTCCTGCAAGATGTGTGCGGATGGCGACCAGCTGGCCGCGCATTCACAACCTTGTCCGGGATGCGGATGAGATGTGGTGGATACGTGAACCGTGTTACCGATCGGCCATGTTTCCGTGACTCTTGCCTGTAACGTCCATTCATAGGAAAAATGCACCGAGTTGACGCCTTCGTCGGCCGACAATCCGTGTGATCACTGGGTCGAGGGGCCGTTTCGCCAGGTCACGCCACCCCGGCCCCTTCAGGGGCGTCACCCGAAAGTGGGTAACAGAGGTCCGTGGCGGAGGGCGGCCCCCGGTCGCCCTGTCAGCCCCTCGGGGCACACTGGCCCCATGTCCTCGCGCCGCAGAACCTGTCCCGTGTGCCACCGCGAAATCGCCGTCGTCGCCGGGCGCTTCGCGCGCCACGACCCGCCGGGCGGGCGGGAGAGCCAGGAGATGGTCTCCTGCGCGGGCTCCCGGCGGCACGCCCAGATCGGCGCGGCCCAGCCCACCCTGGACGGCTACGTCGTCCCCGACTTCCCCGGCCAGCTCCCGCTGTTCTGACGCGAAGAGCCGGAGGCGCGAACCCCGCTGAGGCCCCCTCAGTTCCCTGCGACTCAGTTCCCCGCGACCGCCTTCACCGCCACCGCCACCGGCGTCGACCCCGCGATCAGCTCCAGCGTCAGCCCCGCCGTCGACGAGGACTCCACCAGGTCCGCCAGCACGGCCGCCACGTCGTCCCGGGGGACCGGACCCCGCCCGGTGTGCGCCGCGAGCTTGACCAGCCCCGTGCCCGGCTCGTCCGTCAGCGAACCGGGGCGCAGGATCGTCCAGTCGAGCGCGTCCTGCCCGGTGACGTAGGCGTCCGCCTCGCCCTTGGCCCGCTGGTACACGTCGAAGACCTCGGTACCGGTGTTGTCGGGGTCCGCGCCCATCGAGGACACCACCACGAACCGGCGCACCCCGGCCCGCACCGCCGCGTCCGCGAACAGCACCGCCGCGCCCTTGTCCACCGTCTCCTTGCGGGCCGTACCGCTGCCCGGACCGGCGCCGGCTGCGAACACCGCCGCGTCGGCGCCCCGCAACTGCGCCGCGACCTCCTCCACCGACGCGGACTCCAGGTCCAGTAGGACCGGGTCGGCACCCGCCTCCCGCAGATCCGCCGCCTGTTCCGGCTTGCGGATGATGCCCGCGACCTCGTCCCCGCGCGCCGAGAGCAGCCGCTCCAGCCGCAGCGCGATCTGACCATGACCTCCAGCGATGACAATGCGCATGACTACGACCGTACGCCCGGCGCATCCCGTCCGCCGCGCGAGCCCGCGCCGGCCGGCGAACGTCCCCCTGACGAACCACGGCGCATGACGGCGAGCGGGGGCGCGCACGGCGCCCGCCGGCACGGCGGAGAAGCTCAACTACCCGCAGATAAAACGCTGTTACGACAGTTTCCCGCGCCCCTGCCGGGGCAGCCCCAGCTCCGCCTCGGCCGCCGAGCCGCAGTACTCCCGCACCGCGCTCGTCCGGGCCACCACCCGCCCCCGGTGCACGACGATCCGGCTGTAGGCCAGCGACAGCGCCCCCGCCAACTGGTCCCCGCGCACCGCCAGCAGCTCGGCCGGGAACCCCGCCTCCACCCGCACCTCCGGCAGCCCCAGCACCGCCCGCGCCGACGCGCTCACCGCGTCGTAGGCGTCGGCCGGGCGCATGCCGTGGCCGGAGGCGAGGAGGTACGCCGCCTCCAACGGGTCGCCGCGGCCCACCGGGTTGGCCGTGTCCCGCAGTGCGCCGCTGCCCGCCGCGACCCGTACCCCGGCCGCGCGCAGCAGCCGTACCGGCGCGGTGCCCCTGCGGTCGGTGCCGGCGCAGCCGCCCTGGGGCAGGCACACCACCGCGATCCCGGCCGCCGCGAGCCGGTCCGCCACGCGGTGGGCCGTCTCCGCGGGCAGCCGGGCGAGAGCCGCGCACGGGCCCAGCGCCACACCGGGACGCATCCCGCCCGCCATCGCCGCGAACCGCGAGAGCCGGGCCGAGTCCGCCGCGTCGGTGTGCAGATCGACCGGGCAGCCCTGCTCGGCGGCCACCTCCAGCGCCGCCTCCACGTAGCCGACGGGGTCGGGGTCCAGGTCGGGGCAGCCGCCCACCACGGAGGCGCCCATCTTCACCGCGTCCCGCAGCATCGCGAGACCGTCCGCCCCGGCCAGCCCGGTCAGCAGCCTCGGCATCGCCACCGTCGTCAGTTCCGCGAGCCCGCGCAGCGAACGGCGGGCCTGGAGCACCGCCTCCAGCGCGCCGAGCCCCTGCACGTCGCCGATGCGCACCTGCGCCCGTACCGCCGTCGCGCCGTGCCCGAGCTGGAGCAGGGTCGCTTCGGTCACTCTGCGTTGCACGTCCTCGGGGGTGTGCGAGGCCGGGCCGGGCGGTTCGGCGGACAGGCAGGTGTCGCCGTGAGCGTGCGGTTCGGCCGGGGCGGGGAGCAGCAGATAGCCGCTCAGGTCCACCCGCGGTGCGCCGGCCCGGGCCGGGCCGCACGCCAGGCTGCCCGCCGTGCCGACCGCCTCGATGCGCCCGCCGCCCAGCCGTACGTCCACCGTCCGCCCGTCGGTGAGCCGGGCCCCGCACAGCACGAGGGCGGCCTGGTCGGAGGGGCCCGGCGGGTCTGGAGAGGGATGCGGCGGCGGCTGGCTGTCGGGCATCGGGCTCGCGGACTCCAGGAAGCGGCGGACAGGGCTCAAGATCACGCAGAGCGTCGAGCGTAGGGTCGGCGGCCGCGCGGACCGGGGAGGAGGGCAATAGTCGTACCGGCGTGGCACGGCGTCCGGGGCGGTGCGCGAGGGGCTCGGGAGACCGGGGAGACGGCCCGTGATGGGCGCCCGGATACGGATTTGGGCGAACGGCGGCGGACCGTGTAATGTCTTCCTCGCTCGCCCCAATAGCTCAGTCGGCAGAGCGTCTCCATGGTAAGGAGAAGGTCAACGGTTCGATTCCGTTTTGGGGCTCTGGTGTGAGAGGTTCCCGCCGCGAGGCGGGTTCCGATCTCATCAAAGCGGTGTAGCTCAGTCGGTAGAGCAAGCGGCTCATAATCGCTGTGTCACCGGTTCAAGTCCGGTCACCGCTACTGACAGTAGCCGATTGCGGGGTCGGTCCTTCGATCGGCTACTCTTACATGCGTTGAACTAGCCCATCCGTTCGTCCTAGGAGCACTCACGTGGCTGCCACCGACGTCCGCCCGAAGATCACGCTGGCCTGCGTGGAGTGCAAGGAGCGGAACTACATCACCAAGAAGAACCGGCGTAACAACCCGGATCGACTGGAGATGAAGAAGCACTGCCCGCGTTGCAATGCGCACACCGCGCACCGCGAAACGCGATAATTTCAGGCTCGTACTTGAGGTCGTCCCCTGCACCATGGGGGGCGGCCTCAAGTCGTTTTTCCAGCAGTCATTCCGCTAGACCAGGAGGTGCCCGGGCCCATGGCGCTCGACCAGTCCTTCGTGGGGCGTACCTACCCGCCCACCGCGCCCTACGAGGTGGGCCGCGAGAAGATCCGTGAGTTCGCCGAGGCGGTCGGCGACACCAACCCGGCGTACACCGACCCGGAAGCCGCGAAGGCGTACGGGCACGCCGATGTGATCGCCCCGCCGACCTTCGTGTTCTCCATCACCTTCCGCGCCGCCGGACAGGTCGTCGAGGACCCCCAGCTCGGCCTGGACTACAGCCGAGTGGTGCACGGCGACCAGAAGTTCGCCTACACCCGCCCGGTGCGCGCCGGTGACCGTCTCACCGTCACCTCCACCATCGAGGCCATCAAGTCCATGGCGGGCAACGACATCCTGGACATCCGGGGTGAGGTGCACGACGAGTCGGGCGAGCACGTGGTGACCGCCTGGACCAAGCTGGTGGCCCGCGCGGCCGAGGAGGTCTGAGCAGCGATGACCGCGAAGATCGCGTACGACGACGTCGAGGTCGGCACCGAACTCCCGGCGCAGACCTTCCCCGTGACCCGCGCCACGCTGGTGCGCTACGCGGGCGCATCCGGGGACTTCAACCCCATCCACTGGAACGAGCGGTTCGCCAAGGAGGTGGGCCTGCCGGACGTCATCGCGCACGGCATGTTCACCATGGCCGAGGCGATCCGTGTCGTCACCGACTGGACCGGCGACCCGGCCGCGGTCGTGGAGTACGGCGTCCGCTTCACCAAGCCGGTCGTCGTGCCCGACGACGACAAGGGCGCGCTGATCGAGGTCTCGGCCAAGGTCGCGGCCAAGCTGGACGACAACACCGTCCGCGTCGACCTGCTCGCCACCAGCGCCGGCCAGAAGGTCCTGGGCATGTCCAGGGCGGTCGTACGACTGGCCTGACGGCAGCGAGGGGCAAGGGGCGTCCGGCAATGGCGGGCGCCCCTCACCGTTTCCTCCGTCTCGTAGTCTTGGCCCCGTGCACGTACTCCACGACGCCCCCCTGGCCCCGCTGACCACCTTCCGGCTGGGCGGTCCCGCGACCCGGCTGGTCACCGCCACCACCGACGCCGAGGTGATCGACGCCGTCCGTGAGGCCGACGACAGCGGCACCCCGCTGCTGGTCATCGGCGGCGGCTCCAACCTGGTCATCGGCGACAAGGGCTTCGACGGCACCGCGCTGCGCATCGCCACCCGTGGCGTCGAACTGCGCGGCACCACCCTGGAACTGGCCGCCGGCGAGGTCTGGACCGACGCCGTCGCCCGCACCGTCGAGGCCGGGCTCGCCGGGATCGAGTGCCTGGCCGGCATCCCCGGCTCGGCCGGCGCCACGCCGATCCAGAACGTCGGCGCCTACGGCCAGGAGGTCTCCTCCACCATCACCGAGGTGGTCGCCTACGACCGCCGCGCGGGCGAGACCGTCACGCTCACCGGCGAGGAGTGCGCCTTCTCCTACCGGCACAGCCGCTTCAAGTCCGACCCCGAGCGCTACGTCGTGCTCCGCGTCCGCTTCGAGCTGGAGGAGGCGGGCGGCCTGTCGGCGCCGGTCCGGTACGCGGAGACCGCGCGCGTCCTCGGTGTCGAGCCCGGCGACCGGGTGCCGCTGGCCGACGCCCGCGAGACGGTGCTGAGGCTGCGGGCGGGCAAGGGGATGGTCCTCGACCCCGAGGACCACGACACCTGGTCCGCCGGGTCCTTCTTCACCAACCCGATCCTGGACGACGAGCACTTCGCCGCGTTCCGGGCCCGCGTGCACGAGCGCCTCGGCGCGGACGCCGAACCGCCCGCCTACCCGGCGGGGGAGGGGCGTACGAAGACCTCCGCGGCCTGGCTGATCGACAAGGCGGGCTTCACCAAGGGCTACGGCACCGGACCCGCCCGCATCTCCACCAAGCACACCCTCGCCCTCACCAACCGCGGCGAGGCCACCACCGAGGACCTGCTGGCCCTGGCCCGCGAGGTCGTCGCCGGGGTCCACGAGGTCTTCGGGGTCACGCTGGTCAACGAGCCCGTGACCGTGGGCGTCAGCCTCTAGTACGCCACCTAGTACGCCACCCCGACGCCCTGCCGGACCGTCGCCGGGTCACCGGTCATCGCCAGCATCGCGTGGGCCACGTCCGCGCGGCCGATGGTCCGGCCACCGGGCGGGAAGCCGCCCACCACCGTCCGGTAGCGGCCGGTCGGGGGCCGGTCCAGCAGGCGCGGCGGGCGTACCGAGGTCCACTCGGTGCCACTGCGGGCCAGCTCCGCCTCCGTCTCGCGCAGGTCGGCGTAGACGTCCTTGAAGACCGCCGACACCACGGACCGCAGCGCGCGGTCCAGGAGGCCGTCTTCCTCGGGGGCGGGGCCGACCGGGGCGGCGCTGACGATCAGCAGGCGCCGTACGCCCTCGGCCTCCATCGCGGCCAGCACCGCGCGGGTCAGCCGGGTCGTGACCCCCGCGGCCTTGCGGGACCGTGCGCCCAGACCCGACAGGACCGCGTCCCGGCCCGCCACGGCGGCCCGCAGCGCCTCCGGACCGGACAGGTCGGTACGGACGACGTGCAGCCGGTCCCCGGTGACGGTGAGCCGCGCGGGGTCCCGGACGACGGCCGTCACCTCGTGCCCCGCGTCGAGCGCCTGCCGGACGATCTCGCCACCGACACCGCCGGTGGCGCCGAGAACGGTCAGCCTCATGAGCCCGCCGGCTGGGCCAGCCAGTCGTCGACGCCCGCCAGGAGGCGTTCCTTCGTCTCCGCCGGGGCCGCCGAGCCGCGTACCGACTGGCGGGCCAGTTCGGCGAGTTCGGCGTCGGTGAAGGCGTGGTGGTGGCGGGCGATCTCGTACTGGGCGGCCAGCCGGGAGCCGAAGAGGAGGGGGTCGTCGGCGCCGAGGGCCAGCGGGACCCCGCTTTCGAACAGAGTGCGCAGGGGGACGTCCTCGGGCTTCTCGTAGACGCCGAGGGCCACGTTGGAGGCCGGGCAGACCTCGCAGGTGATGCCCCGATCCGCCAGCCGCTTCAGCAGGCGGGGGTCCTCCGCCGCGCGCACCCCGTGCCCGATCCGGGTGGCGTGCAGATCGTCCAGGCAGTCGCGCACCGACGCCGGGCCGGTCAGCTCACCACCGTGCGGCGCCGACAGCAGACCGCCCTCGCGGGCGATGTGGAAGGCCCGGTCGAAGTCGCGCGCCATGCCGCGCCGCTCGTCGTTGGAGAGGCCGAAGCCGACGATGCCCCGGTCCGCGTACCGCACCGCGAGCCGGGCCAGCGTGCGCGCGTCCAGCGGGTGCTTCATCCGGTTCGCGGCCACCAGCACCCGAATCCCGAGCCCGGTCTCGCGGGAGGCGGTGTCCACCGCGTCCAGGATGATCTCCAGCGCCGGGATCAGCCCGCCCAGCCGGGTGGCGTACGAGGTCGGGTCGACCTGGATCTCCAGCCAGCCCGAGCCGTCCCGGACATCCTCCTCGGCGGCCTCGCGGACCAGCCGCTGGATGTCCTCGGGCTCACGCACGCACGAGCGCGCCGCGTCGTACAGCCGCTGGAAGCGGAACCAGCCGCGCTCGTCGGTGGCCCGCAGTCTCGGCGGCTCGCCGCTGGTCAGGGCCTCGATCAGCGTCTCGGGCAGGCGCACGCCGTACTTGTCGGCCAGCTCCAGGACGGTGCCGGGGCGCATCGAGCCGGTGAAGTGCAGATGCAGATGGGCCTTGGGAAGCTCCGAGAGATCACGTACACGCTCCATCCAGAGATCCTGCCGTACTCGGGCGCCACACCGGAAGCCGGTTCCCCTTTAGTGGGCTTGCTCGCACACAGAAGCGGGGCCCTACCCACTCTTGAGAGTGGACAGGGCCCCGCTCATGGACGATCTCAGTCGCGGGCCTCCGCCAGGAGCTTCTGCATCCGGCTGACGCCCTCGATCAGGTCCTCGTCACCCAGCGCGTAGGACAGCCGCAGGTAGCCCGGCGTGCCGAACGCCTCGCCCGGGACGACCGCGACCTCGGCCTCCTCCAGGATCAGCGCGGCCAGCTCGACCGTGGTCTCCGGGCGCCTGCCCCGGATCTCCTTGCCCAGCAGGTCCTTCACCGACGGGTAGGCGTAGAAGGCGCCCTCGGGCTCGGGGCACAGCACGCCGTCGATCTCGTTCAGCATCCGCGTGATCGTCCGGCGGCGCCGGTCGAACGCCTCGCGCATCTCCGCCACGGCCTTCAGGTCACCGGAGACGGCGGCGAGCGCGGCGGCCTGGGCCACGTTGGAGACGTTGGAGGTGGCGTGCGACTGGAGGTTGGTCGCGGCCTTGACCACGTCCTTCGGGCCGATGACCCAGCCCACCCGCCAGCCGGTCATGGCGTACGTCTTGGCCACGCCGTTGACCACGATGCACTTGTCGCGCAGCTCGGGCAGGATCGCCGGGAGCGAGGTGAACGTGGCGTCGCCGTAGACCAGGTGCTCGTAGATCTCGTCGGTCAGCACCCACAGGCCGTGCTCGACGGCCCAGCGGCCGATGGCCTCGGCCTCGGACTCGCTGTAGACGGCGCCGGTCGGGTTGGAGGGGGAGACGAAGAGGACGACCTTCGTCTTCTCCGTGCGGGCCGCCTCCAACTGCTCGACGCTGACGCGGTAGCCGGTGGTCTCGTCGGCCACGACCTCCACCGGGACACCGCCCGCGAGGCGGATCGACTCCGGGTAGGTGGTCCAGTAGGGGGCCGGGACGATGACCTCGTCGCCCGGGTCGAGGATCGCGGCGAACGCCTCGTAGATGGCCTGCTTGCCGCCGTTGGTCACCAGGATCTGGGAGGCGTCGACCTCGTAGCCCGAGTCCCGCAGGGTCTTCGCGGCGATGGCGGCTTTCAGCTCCGGCAGGCCGCCGGCCGGGGTGTAGCGGTGGAACTTCGGGTTCCGGCAGGCCTCTACGGCCGCCTCGACGATGTAGTCCGGGGTCGGGAAGTCGGGTTCACCGGCGCCGAAGCCGATCACCGGACGTCCGGCGGCCTTGAGGGCCTTGGCCTTGGCGTCCACGGCGAGGGTGGCGGACTCGGAGATCGCGCCGACTCGGGCGGAGACCCGGCGCTCGGTGGGAGGGGTTGCAGCGCTCATACGCCCATCGTTCCAGACCGGAAACACGGCGGGCACACGGGTTTCACAGAGTGAACGGCACCGGGCGGGCACCGGAACAAGGGTCCGAATCCGGCCCGCGGCCAGGACGATCTTCCACACCGGGCGCCCGGCCGGGCACTTTCTGTTCGACGCCGGGCCGTTGAACACGTACACTCTCACCTCGTTGGCCTCCAGCAGCCACCGCACGACCGGTCTACACCGAGCGGTCGAGCGGATGCGGTAGGTTGGGGGACACACAAAGGGTCGTAGCTCAATTGGTAGAGCACTGGTCTCCAAAACCAGCGGTTGGGGGTTCAAGTCCCTCCGGCCCTGCTACACACACCGCCAGGATGTGTGCGCATGTACGTACAGCAATGCACCGCCGTGCGGCTCTGATTCACCGGGCGCGGCACGGCCACGATTCCGGGATCAGGTGAGGATGCATGACGGACGCCGTGGGCTCCATCGACACGCCTGATGCCCAGGACGAGCTGTCGGATGCCAAGAAGCCGCGCAAGGGCGGCAAGCGAGCCAAGAAGGGCCCGCTGAAGCGTCTTGCCACCTTCTACCGCCAGATCATCGCGGAACTCCGCAAGGTCGTCTGGCCGACCCGCAATCAGCTGACGTCGTACACGACCGTAGTGATCGTCTTCGTCGTCATCATGATTGGCTTGGTCACCGTGATTGACTATGGCCTCAACCACGCGGCCAAGTACGTCTTCGGCTGAGCCAAGAGCGAAGGGCGCCGTGGTACCGGCGCCTTTTTTCGCATGTTCCACCCCTATGTATCCAGGAAGAAGCAGCCATCGTGTCTGACCCGAACCTGAACGACGCCACCGAGCCTCGCCGAGACACCGTCGAGGCGGTGGACGCCGAGCTCGACATCGTCGAGGGCGCGGACGAGCAGGACGAGTTCGAGGCTGCCGAGGCCGCGGCGGGCGAGCCCGCCGAAGAGGCCGCTCTGCACGTCGACGGTGACGCCGAGGCGGTCGCCGAGACCGACGAGGACGTCGTCGAGGCGGACGAGACCGCCGAAGCCGTCGAGATCGTCGAGGAAGAGCCGGCCGAGCCGGTCGACCCGATCACCGCGCTCCGCGAGGAGCTGCGCACGCTGCCCGGCGAGTGGTACGTCATCCACACCTACGCGGGTTACGAGAACCGCGTGAAGACGAACCTGGAGCAGCGCGCCGTCTCGCTGAACGTCGAGGACTTCATCTTCCAGGCCGAGGTGCCGCAGGAAGAAGTCGCTCAGATCAAGAACGGCGAGCGCAAGACCATCAAGCAGAACAAGCTCCCGGGCTACGTCCTGGTCCGCATGGACCTGACGAACGAGTCCTGGGGCGTCGTCCGCAACACCCCCGGCGTCACCGGCTTCGTGGGCAACGCCTACGACCCGTACCCGCTGACCCTGGACGAGATCGTCAAGATGCTCGCCCCGGAGGCCGAGGAGAAGGCCGCCCGCGAGGCCGCCGAGGCCGAGGGCAAGCCGGCTCCGCAGCGCAAGGTCGAGGTCCAGGTGCTGGACTTCGAGGTCGGCGACTCGGTCACCGTCACCGACGGCCCCTTCGCCACCCTCCAGGCCACGATCAACGAGATCAACGCCGACTCGAAGAAGGTCAAGGGCCTCGTCGAGATCTTCGGCCGCGAGACCCCGGTCGAGCTGAGCTTCGACCAGATCCAGAAGAACTAGTTCTTTCTGGGCACACCGCTTCCGAAGCAGGTCAGACCGGCTGTCACAGCCGGTCTGACCTGCTCGGTTTTCAGCCGCGCATCTATACCCGTTATCGTTGTGCGGTATGCCTGCGTCCGGGTGGTTCACCGGACGTCGGCAGGACCCGAATCGAAAGGACCCGGAGAGCAATGCCTCCCAAGAAGAAGAAGGTCACGGGGCTCATCAAGCTCCAGATCAACGCCGGTGCGGCGAACCCGGCCCCGCCGGTCGGCCCCGCGCTCGGTCAGCACGGCGTCAACATCATGGAGTTCTGCAAGGCCTACAACGCCGCGACCGAGTCGCAGCGTGGCTGGGTGATCCCGGTGGAGATCACGGTCTACGAGGACCGTTCCTTCACCTTCGTCACCAAGACTCCGCCGGCCGCGAAGATGATCCTCAAGGCCGCGGGCGTGGAGAAGGGCTCCGGCGAGCCGCACAAGACCAAGGTCGCCAAGATCACCGAGGCGCAGGTCCGCGAGATCGCCACGACCAAGATGCCCGACCTGAACGCCAACGACCTGGACGCCGCGTCGAAGATCATCGCCGGCACCGCCCGTTCCATGGGCATCACGGTCGAGGGCTGATCACCCACCCCGTAGTCATGCGGCCGTGACGGTCGCACGTGGCAGGGCCTGCTCGGCCCGTACCACGCCTCCTTTTCAGAACCCCACAGGAGCAGTTGTGAGCAAGCGCAGCAAGGCTCTCCGCGCTGCGGACGCCAAGATCGACCGGGAGAAGCTCTACGCCCCGCTCGAGGCCGTCCGTCTCGCCAAGGAGACCTCCACGACCAAGTTCGACGGCACCGTCGAGGTCGCCTTCCGCCTGGGTGTCGACCCGCGCAAGGCCGACCAGATGGTCCGTGGCACCGTGAACCTCCCGCACGGCACTGGTAAGACCGCTCGGGTCCTGGTCTTCGCGACCGGTGACCGTGCCGAGGCCGCGCGTGCCGCCGGCGCCGACATCGTCGGTTCCGACGAGCTGATCGACGAGGTGGCGAAGGGTCGTCTGGACTTCGACGCCGTCGTCGCCACCCCGGACCTCATGGGCAAGGTCGGCCGCCTGGGCCGCGTCCTCGGCCCGCGTGGTCTGATGCCGAACCCGAAGACCGGCACCGTGACCCCGGACGTGGCCAAGGCCGTGACCGAGATCAAGGGCGGCAAGATCGAGTTCCGCGTCGACAAGCACTCGAACCTGCACTTCATCATCGGCAAGACGTCCTTCGACGACGCCAAGCTGGTGGAGAACTACGGCGCCGCGCTGGAGGAGATCCTCCGCCTGAAGCCGTCCGCCGCCAAGGGTCGCTACATCAAGAAGGCCGCCATCAGCACCACGATGGGCCCCGGCATCCTGGTGGACCAGAACCGCACCCGCAACCTCCTCGTCGAGGAGGACCCGGCCGCCGCCTGAGCCTTCGCTCACCGGTAGCCGCGTCAGCGACGCGCACGCAGGTCGAGGACCCCGCACCCTTCGAGGGCGCGGGGTCCTCCCCTTTTCCCGTCGATCTTGGCCTTCCGGCCGGACCCCTGGGTTACGGTGCGGGCAGAGGGCGCTGACAGGGGTGGGGGACCGGATGAGGAGCACGACCGTCCGCCGGGTGGGGATCGCGGCGCTGGCGCTGGCCACGCTCGGCCCGCTGGCCTCCTGCGGCGACGCCCGCGACGGCGGCCCGGACGGCTCCCTGGCCGCCCTGCGCTCCGCCGAGCGGTCCACCGACCACGCCGAGTCGGTCCGCGTCCGCTCCACGCTCAGCTACGGCAAGGCCCTCTCCCTGTCCTCCGACGGCGCCCTGCGCTGGGGCGACGGCGTCACCGGGCACCTCACCATCCGCTACACCGGCGGCACCCTGGCCGCCGCGATGCGCAAGGCCGGCACCTCCTCCCTGCGGGCCCGCTATCTCCCGGACGCCTACTACGCGCGCATGAGCGACACCTTCGCCCGTCGGGCCGGCGGCCGGCACTGGATCAGGTACGCGTATGCCGACCTGGCCCGCGGCGGCGACGGACTCGGGATGTATCTGAAGGACCAGATGCGCAACACCACCCCCAACCAGTCGGTGAAGATGCTGCTGGCCTCCGGGGACGTACGGAAGGTCGGCGCCGAGCGGGTCCAGGGCGCCGCGGCCACCCACTACCGGGGCCGGGTCCGCGTCGCCGACCTGACGGGCCGCAGCAGCGGTCTCAGCGCCCGCGAGCTGGCCGGCCTCAAGCGCCAGCTCGACCAGGCCGGGGTCACCACGGAGACCGTCGACCTCTGGATCGACCACCGGAACCTGCTGGTCAAGAAGGTGGAGCGGGCCGACACCGCGCAGGGCAGCCTGGTCAGCACCGCCTACTACCGTGACTACGGCGTCCGGATCGCCGCCGAGGCGCCCCCGGCCTCCGACACCCAGGACTTCACGAAGCTGGCGCGCTCCGAAGGCGTCACGGGCACCCGCTGAGCACCCCGTCCGAGGGTCCGCTCCGACCGGATTTGCTCGACGGCGCCCGAGTCCCGTACTCTCCTGGAGAAGCCAAAGACCGCTGGTCGTTGCCGCACGCTCACCTGAGGGTGTGGTGGCCGAAGGACCTACTGCAAAGTGGGCGACCCGCGTAGGTGTAAGTGGAAGAACTCCCGGAGCATGCGCGCTCACGCGTAAGCGCCCGGTCGAGTCCGCCCCGAGCGCCTGCGCCGGGGCGTTTCGTTTTCCCAGTCTCCTCCTTCGGGTCCGCGCGGTCAGAATCACCCGGAAGGAGGCCGAGGCTCTATGGCGAGGCCCGACAAGGCTGCCGCAGTGTCCGAGTTGACGGAGCAGTTCCGCAACTCCAACGCTGCCGTGCTTACCGAGTACCGCGGTCTCACCGTGGCGCAGATCAAGAACCTGCGCCGGTCGCTCGGTGAGAACGCCAAGTACGCCGTGGTGAAGAACACGCTGACCAAGATTGCGGCCAACGAGGCCGGGATCACCACGCTGGACGACCTGTTCAACGGTCCGACGGCTGTCGCCTTCGTCACCGGTGACCCGGTGGAGTCGGCGAAGGGTCTCCGTGACTTCGCCAAGGACAACCCGAATCTCGTCATCAAGGGCGGTGTCCTTGACGGTAAGGCGCTGTCCGCCGACGAGATCAAGAAGCTTGCGGACCTCGAGTCTCGCGAGGTTCTGCTCAGCAAGCTGGCCGGTGCCTTCAAGGGCAAGCAGTCTCAGGCTGCTCAGCTCTTCCAGGCGCTGCCCTCGAAGCTCGTCCGCACCGTGGACGCGCTCCGTGCCAAGCAGGCCGAGCAGGGCGGTGCCGAGTAATTCGGCTCGCTTTCTGACTCTTGCCGCATGAGGCGGCCGGAGTCGCAGCGGGCCGAAGTACGCCCGCCACATCCAGTACATACGGCACCCGCCGATCGAGTGGAAGGACCGCCATCATGGCGAAGCTCACCCAGGACGAGCTGCTTGCCCAGTTCGAGGGCATGACCCTCATCGAGCTCTCCGAGTTCGTGAAGGCCTTCGAGGAGAAGTTCGACGTCACCGCCGCCGCCGCGGTCGCCGTTGCCGGCCCCGCCGCCCCCGGCGCCCCGGCCGAGGCCGCTGAGGAGCAGGACGAGTTCGACGTCGTCCTCACCGGCGCCGGCGAGAAGAAGATCCAGGTCATCAAGGTCGTGCGTGAGCTGACCTCCCTGGGTCTGAAGGAGGCCAAGGACCTCGTCGACGGCACCCCGAAGCCGGTCCTCGAGAAGGTCACGAAGGAGGCCGCCGAGAAGGCTGCCGAGTCCCTCAAGGCCGCCGGCGCCTCCGTCGAGGTCAAGTAAGACCTCACGGGGTTCCGCGAACCTCACACGCGTGAGCACGGCCTTCTGAGGCTGTAACGCGAACGCACCGAAGAGCGATCATCCATCCGGGTGGTCGCTCTTCTGCGTGTCCGGAGGACGACCACGGTTGCCTTGCACTCGTCGTGGCGAGGGGTATGGTGATCTTCGTCGTGTCTCCGGAAGGCCCCGTTCCGGCTGGGGGGCCTTGACGAACCGCACGCAGCGCGCAATTCTCAGGACGCGTCGTCACAACGATCCGAATCCGAGGCATGGATCGACGGCGAAGAGGGCAGGATCATCCTGCGTCGAGGGCAGCAGGCCGAGGGCGTCGAAGACGAGGGCGTTGAGAAAAACGAGGGTCTCCGAAACCGGGACTGGACATCAGTGTGCCAAGTGGCTACACTGACCCTTTGCGCTGCCTGTTAGCTGTCCCCTGCCCGTCACCAGGGGTCTGCCCTCACTCGAGCACCGACGCCGAACTTCCCCTGAGCTGGGGTTTCCCGTCGTGAGCCTGGGAGAGGGACCGGTACGCGCGTAGTGAGTCCGAGCCCTCGGAAGGACCCCCTCTTGGCCGCCTCGCGCACTGCCTCGACCGCGAATACGAACAACGGCGCCAGCACCGCCCCGCTGCGCATCTCCTTTGCAAAGATCAAGGAGCCCCTCGAGGTTCCGAACCTTCTTGCGCTCCAGACCGAGAGCTTCGACTGGCTGCTCGGCAACGACGCCTGGAAGGCTCGCGTCGAGAAGGCTCTCGAGAACGGTCAGGACGTCCCGACCAAGTCCGGCCTCGAAGAGATCTTCGAAGAGATCTCGCCGATCGAGGACTTCTCCGGGTCGATGTCGCTGACCTTCCGCGACCACCGCTTCGAGCCGCCGAAGAACTCCATCGACGAGTGCAAGGACCGCGACTTCACGTACGCCGCGCCGCTCTTCGTCACCGCCGAGTTCACCAACAACGAGACCGGCGAGATCAAGTCCCAGACGGTCTTCATGGGCGACTTCCCGCTCATGACGAACAAGGGCACCTTCGTCATCAACGGCACCGAGCGTGTCGTGGTGTCGCAGCTCGTCCGCTCGCCGGGTGTCTACTTCGACTCCTCCATCGACAAGACGTCCGACAAGGACATCTTCTCCGCCAAGATCATCCCGTCCCGGGGTGCCTGGCTGGAGATGGAGATCGACAAGCGCGACATGGTCGGCGTCCGCATCGACCGCAAGCGCAAGCAGTCCGTCACCGTCCTCCTGAAGGCTCTCGGCTGGACCACCGAGCAGATCCTCGAGGAGTTCGGCGAGTACGAGTCCATGCGCGCCACCCTGGAGAAGGACCACACCCAGGGCCAGGACGACGCGCTGCTCGACATCTACCGCAAGCTGCGTCCGGGCGAGCCGCCCACGCGTGAGGCCGCGCAGACGCTGCTGGAGAACCTCTACTTCAACCCCAAGCGCTACGACCTCGCCAAGGTCGGCCGCTACAAGGTCAACAAGAAGCTGGGCGGCGACGCCCCGCTGAACGCCGGTGTGCTGACCACCGAGGACGTCATCTCGACGATCAAGTACCTGGTCAAGCTGCACGCCGGTGAGACCGAGACGGTCGGCGACAGCGGCCAGTCGATCGTCGTCGAGACCGACGACATCGACCACTTCGGCAACCGTCGCCTGCGCAGCGTCGGTGAGCTGATCCAGAACCAGGTCCGTACGGGTCTCGCCCGTATGGAGCGTGTCGTGCGTGAGCGCATGACCACCCAGGACGTCGAGGCGATCACGCCGCAGACCCTGATCAACATCCGGCCGGTCGTCGCCTCCATCAAGGAGTTCTTCGGCACCAGCCAGCTCTCGCAGTTCATGGACCAGAACAACCCGCTGTCGGGTCTCACCCACAAGCGCCGTCTGTCGGCTCTTGGTCCGGGTGGTCTCTCCCGTGAGCGGGCCGGCTTCGAGGTCCGTGACGTGCACCCCTCGCACTACGGCCGCATGTGCCCGATCGAGACGCCCGAAGGCCCGAACATCGGTCTGATCGGCTCGCTCGCCTCCTACGGCCGGGTCAACGCGTTCGGTTTCGTCGAGACGCCGTACCGCAAGGTCGTCGACGGCCAGGTCACCGACGAGGTGGACTACCTGACCGCCGACGAGGAGGACCGCTTCGTCATCGCGCAGGCCAACGCCACGCTCAACGACGACATGCGCTTCGAGGAGTCCCGCGTCCTGGTCCGCCGTCGTGGCGGAGAGGTCGACTACGTCCCCGGTGACGACGTCGACTACATGGACGTCTCCCCGCGCCAGATGGTGTCGGTCGCGACCGCCATGATCCCGTTCCTCGAGCACGACGACGCCAACCGTGCCCTCATGGGCGCGAACATGATGCGTCAGGCCGTGCCGCTCATCAAGAGCGAGGCCCCGCTCGTCGGCACCGGCATGGAGTACCGCTCCGCCGTCGACGCCGGCGACGTGGTCAAGGCCGAGAAGGCGGGTGTGGTCCAGGAGGTCTCCGCGGACTACGTCACGACCACCAACGACGACGGCACGTACATCACGTACCGCCTGCACAAGTTCTCCCGGTCCAACCAGGGAACTTCGGTCAACCAGAAGGTCATCGTCAACGAGGGCGACCGCATCGTCGAAGGCCAGGTCCTGGCCGACGGTCCGGCCACCGAGAACGGCGAGATGGCCCTGGGCAAGAACCTGCTCGTGGCGTTCATGCCGTGGGAGGGTCACAACTACGAGGACGCGATCATCCTGTCGCAGCGCCTCGTGCAGGACGACGTCCTCTCCTCGATCCACATCGAGGAGCACGAGGTCGACGCCCGTGACACCAAGCTCGGCCCCGAGGAGATCACGCGGGACATCCCGAACGTCTCCGAGGAGGTCCTGGCCGACCTCGACGAGCGCGGCATCATCCGCATCGGCGCCGAGGTCACCGCGGGCGACATCCTCGTCGGCAAGGTCACGCCCAAGGGTGAGACCGAGCTGACGCCGGAGGAGCGCCTGCTGCGCGCGATCTTCGGTGAGAAGGCCCGTGAGGTCCGCGACACCTCCCTGAAGGTGCCGCACGGCGAGACCGGCAAGATCATCGGTGTCCGCGTCTTCGACCGCGAAGAGGGCGACGAGCTGCCCCCGGGCGTCAACCAGCTCGTCCGCGTCTACGTCGCGCAGAAGCGCAAGATCACCGATGGTGACAAGCTCGCCGGCCGTCACGGCAACAAGGGCGTCATCTCCAAGATCCTGCCGATCGAGGACATGCCGTTCCTGGAGGACGGCACCCCGGTCGACATCATCCTGAACCCGCTCGGTGTCCCGTCCCGAATGAACCCGGGACAGGTCCTGGAGATCCACCTCGGCTGGCTCGCCAGCCGCGGCTGGGACGTCTCCGGCCTCGCGGAGGACTGGGCCGAGCGCCTGCAGGTCATCGGCGCCGACCAGGTCGACCCCGGCACCAACGTCGCCACCCCGGTGTTCGACGGCGCGCGCGAGGACGAGCTGGCGGGTCTGCTGCAGCACACCATCCCGAACCGGGACGGCGAGCGCATGGTGCAGCCGACCGGCAAGGCGAGGCTGTTCGACGGCCGCTCCGGTGAGCCGTTCCCGGACCCGATCTCCATCGGGTACATGTACATCCTCAAGCTGCACCACCTGGTCGACGACAAGCTGCACGCCCGCTCGACCGGTCCGTACTCGATGATCACCCAGCAGCCGCTGGGTGGTAAGGCCCAGTTCGGTGGCCAGCGCTTCGGTGAGATGGAGGTGTGGGCGCTTGAGGCTTATGGCGCCGCGTACGCCCTCCAGGAGCTGCTGACCATCAAGTCCGACGACGTGACCGGCCGCGTGAAGGTCTACGAGGCCATCGTCAAGGGCGAGAACATTCCCGAGCCCGGCATCCCCGAGTCCTTCAAGGTGCTCATCAAGGAGATGCAGTCGCTCTGCCTCAACGTGGAGGTGCTGTCCAGCGACGGCATGTCCATCGAGATGCGCGACACCGACGAGGACGTCTTCCGCGCTGCGGAGGAGCTCGGCATCGACCTGTCCCGGCGCGAGCCGAGCAGCGTCGAAGAGGTCTGACGGGAGTCCGGCGGGGTCCTCTCCCCGAGGACCCCGCCGACCCCCAGGCCCCCGTTTCAGACCACAGACTTACGACACTGAGAGGGATTGACGCATAGTGCTCGACGTCAACTTCTTCGACGAGCTCCGGATCGGCCTGGCCACCGCGGATGACATCCGCCAGTGGAGCCACGGCGAGGTCAAGAAGCCCGAGACGATCAACTACCGCACCCTCAAGCCCGAGAAGGACGGACTCTTCTGCGAGAAGATCTTCGGTCCTACCCGGGACTGGGAGTGCTACTGCGGCAAGTACAAGCGTGTCCGCTTCAAGGGCATCATCTGTGAGCGCTGTGGCGTCGAGGTCACGCGCGCCAAGGTGCGCCGTGAGCGGATGGGCCACATCGAGCTCGCCGCTCCCGTCACCCACATCTGGTACTTCAAGGGCGTTCCGTCGCGGCTGGGTTACCTGCTCGACCTCGCCCCGAAGGACCTCGAGAAGGTCATCTACTTCGCGGCGTACATGATCACGTACGTCGACGAGGAGCGCCGTCAGCGCGACCTGCCGTCGCTGGAGGCCCACGTCTCCGTCGAGCGTCAGCAGATCGAGAACCGCCGCGACTCCGACCTCGAGGCCCGCGCCAAGAAGCTCGAGACCGACCTGGCCGAGCTCGAGGCCGAGGGTGCCAAGGCCGACGTGCGCCGCAAGGTGCGCGAGGGTGCCGAGCGCGAGATGAAGCAGCTCCGTGACCGCGCGCAGCGCGAGATCGACCGCCTCGACGAGGTGTGGAACCGCTTCAAGAACCTCAAGGTCCAGGACCTCGAGGGCGACGAGCTGCTCTACCGCGAGCTGCGTGACCGCTTCGGCACGTACTTCGACGGCTCGATGGGTGCCGCGGCGCTGCAGAAGCGCCTGGAGTCCTTCGACCTCGAGGAGGAGGCCGAGCGTCTCCGCGAGATCATCCGCACCGGCAAGGGCCAGAAGAAGACCCGTGCGCTCAAGCGCCTCAAGGTCGTCTCCGCGTTCCTGCAGACCAGCAACAGCCCCAAGGGCATGGTTCTGGACTGCGTGCCGGTCATCCCGCCGGACCTGCGTCCGATGGTGCAGCTCGACGGTGGCCGCTTCGCGACCTCCGACCTGAACGACCTGTACCGCCGTGTCATCAACCGCAACAACCGCCTGAAGCGGCTTCTCGACCTCGGTGCTCCCGAGATCATCGTGAACAACGAGAAGCGCATGCTCCAGGAGGCGGTCGACGCCCTCTTCGACAACGGCCGTCGTGGTCGCCCGGTCACGGGCCCCGGCAACCGTCCGCTGAAGTCCCTCAGCGACATGCTGAAGGGTAAGCAGGGTCGTTTCCGTCAGAACCTGCTCGGCAAGCGAGTCGACTACTCGGCGCGTTCCGTCATCGTCGTCGGCCCGCAGCTCAAGCTGCACCAGTGCGGTCTGCCCAAGGCCATGGCGCTGGAGCTCTTCAAGCCGTTCGTGATGAAGCGCCTGGTCGACCTGAACCACGCGCAGAACATCAAGAGCGCCAAGCGCATGGTGGAGCGCGGCCGCACGGTCGTGTACGACGTCCTCGAAGAGGTCATCGCCGAGCACCCGGTTCTGCTGAACCGTGCTCCCACCCTGCACCGCCTCGGCATCCAGGCCTTCGAGCCGCAGCTCGTCGAGGGCAAGGCCATCCAGATCCACCCGCTCGTCTGCACCGCGTTCAACGCGGACTTCGACGGTGACCAGATGGCCGTGCACCTGCCGCTCTCCGCGGAGGCGCAGGCCGAGGCCCGCATCCTGATGCTGTCCTCGAACAACATCCTCAAGCCCGCCGACGGCCGTCCGGTGACGATGCCGACCCAGGACATGGTCCTCGGTCTGTTCTTCCTCACCACCGACGGCGAACTGCGTGACACCAAGGGCGAGGGCCGCGCGTTCGGCTCCACGGCCGAGGCGATCATGGCGTTCGACGCCGGCGAGCTGGCCCTGCAGTCGCCGATCGACATCCGCTTCCCGGTGGGCACCATCCCGCCGCGTGGCTGGACGCCGCCGGCGCGCGAGGAGGGTGAGCCGGAGTACCAGACGGGCGACAGCTTCCGTCTGCGCACCACCCTGGGCCGCGCGCTCTTCAACGAGCTGCTGCCCGAGGACTACCCGTTCGTCGACTACTCGGTGGGCAAGAAGCAGCTCTCCGAGATCGTCAACGACCTGGCCGAGCGCTACCCCAAGGTCATCGTGGCGGCGACGCTCGACAACCTGAAGGCGGCGGGCTTCTACTGGGCGACCCGTTCCGGCGTCACCGTGGCCATCTCCGACGTCGTCGTTCCCGAGGCGAAGAAGGAGATCGTCAAGGGCTACGAGGCGCAGGACGAGAAGGTCCAGAAGCAGTACGAGCGCGGTCTGATCACCAAGGAAGAGCGCACTCAGGAGCTCATCGCGATCTGGACCAAGGCGACCAACGAGGTTGCCGAGGCGATGAACGCGAACTTCCCCAAGACGAACCCCATCTTCATGATGGTTGACTCGGGTGCCCGAGGAAACATGATGCAGATGCGTCAGATCGCCGGTATGCGTGGTCTGGTGTCGAACGCCAAGAACGAGACGATCCCGCGTCCGATCAAGGCCTCCTTCCGTGAGGGCCTGTCGGTGCTGGAGTACTTCATCTCGACTCACGGTGCTCGTAAGGGTCTGGCGGACACCGCCCTGCGTACCGCCGACTCGGGTTACCTCACCCGTCGTCTGGTGGACGTCTCGCAGGACGTCATCATCCGCGAGGAGGACTGCGGCACCGAGCGCGGCCTCAAGCTGTCGATCGCCGAGCGCGGCGCCGACGGTGTGCTGCGCAAGGCGGACAACGTCGAGACGTCCGTGTACGCGCGCTGCCTCGCCGAGGACATCGTCGTCGACGGCAAGGTGCTGGCCCCGGCCGGCACCGACCTGGGCGACGTGCTCATCGACGAGCTGGTCAAGCACGGCGTCGAGGAGGTCAAGACCCGCTCGGTCCTGACCTGCGAGTCCGCCGTCGGCACCTGCGCGATGTGCTACGGCCGTTCGCTGGCCACCGGCAAGCTGGTCGACATCGGTGAGGCGGTCGGCATCATCGCCGCCCAGTCCATCGGTGAGCCCGGTACCCAGCTCACGATGCGTACCTTCCACACCGGTGGTGTGGCCGGTGACGACATCACCCAGGGTCTGCCCCGTGTGGTCGAGCTCTTCGAGGCCCGTACCCCGAAGGGTGTCGCCCCGATCTCCGAGGCCTCCGGCCGGGTGCGGATCGAGGAGACCGAGAAGACCAAGAAGCTCGTGGTCACCCCGGACGACGGCAGCGACGAGACGGCGTTCCCGATCTCCAAGCGCGCCAAGGTCCTGGTCCGCGAGGGCGAGCACGTCGAGGTGGGCCAGCAGCTCACCGTGGGTGCCACCAACCCGCACGACGTGCTGCGCATCCTGGGTCAGCGTGCCGTCCAGGTCCACCTGGTCGGCGAGGTCCAGAAGGTCTACAACTCGCAGGGTGTGTCGATCCACGACAAGCACATCGAGATCATCATCCGGCAGATGCTCCGCCGCGTGACGATCATCGAGTCGGGCGACGCCGAGCTGCTGCCCGGCGAGCTGGTCGAGCGCTCGAAGTTCGAGACCGAGAACCGTCGTGTGGTCCAGGAGAACGGACACCCGGCCTCCGGCCGTCCGCAGCTCATGGGTATCACCAAGGCGTCGCTGGCGACGGAGTCGTGGCTGTCCGCGGCCTCCTTCCAGGAGACGACCAGGGTTCTGACGGACGCGGCGATCAACGCCAAGTCCGACTCCCTGATCGGCCTCAAGGAGAACGTCATCATCGGTAAGCTCATCCCGGCCGGTACGGGTCTGTCCCGCTACCGCAACATCCGGGTCGAGCCGACCGAGGAGGCCAAGGCCGCGATGTACTCGGCCGTCGGCTACGACGACATCGACTACTCGCCGTTCGGCGCGGGCTCCGGCCAGGCCGTTCCGCTGGAGGACTACGACTACGGTCCGTACAACCAGTGAGCGAGCAGCCGGTAGGCGCTTGATCTGCTTGATCTGAAGGGCGGCATCCTCTCGGGGGTGCCGCCCTTCGGCGTTTCCCCCCACCCGGCGGACATTTGGGCGCATCATGGAAGAACCCCGGTCGGGGGTTCGGGAGGTGCTCCGTGTCGCATCCGTCGTGGCAGCCGTCGTGGCCGGACAACAACGACCCGGCGGCCGCCGGCACACCACCGGTGCCGCCGCGCCCGCAGGGATGGCCCCTGGCGCCCTTCACCGGCCCCTTCCGGCCCCAGTCACCCGCGCCCTGGCCGGGGCCGCCCCAAGGCCAGGGGAGCGCGGCCTCGTTCATGCTGGCCTCGCACGCCGACCGGGAGCGGGCCGCGGACGTGCTGCGGGCCGGGTTCGCCGAAGGGCGGCTGGAGAAGGACGAGTTCGACCGGCGCGTGGGCCGGGTGTACGCGGCCCGTACGGTCGGCGAGCTGGCGCTGGTGGTGGCCGACCTGCCGCAGGGTCCCGTGCCGCATCCGGCGCCCGTGACGCCCGTACCGCAGGTGTTTCTGCCCACACCGAGGCCGGCGGCCAACGGCAAGGCGGTGGGTGCCGCGGTGTGCGGGCTGCTGTGCCTTCTGACGGCCGGGCTCACCGGAATCCCGGCCGTGGTGCTCGGGCACACCGCGCGCGCGGAGATCCGCCGCACCGGCGAGGACGGGGACGGACTGGCTCTGACCGGCCTCGTTCTGGGCTGGCTGTCCGTCGGCGGCTGGGCGCTGCTGTGGCTGCTGCTGATCGCGGTGGGCGTGCTGGACCGATGACGGGAGCGTGGCGGGGTGTGTGCGCTACGTGAAATCGAAGATCGTTGACGGCGTTGGGACTTGACATGCCCTGTCCGCCGCGGGTGGTCGCCTCGCATTTGTTTTGACCGAAGTCCGTGCGATAGGTACGCTCAGACCTTGTGCCTGGGGTGTGCCCTGGCTCCCGTGTGTGCCTCTCACCGCACGGCGAGCCGTCAACGGCCACCGTAATCCGCGCTCTTCCCTTTGCGGCGGGAGTCCGCGGGTTCGACACACCCGACCGCGTGGGTCGGCAATGTTCCAGGTTAGCTTCACCATTCGGCACACAGAAACCGGAGAAGTAGTGCCTACGATCCAGCAGCTGGTCCGGAAGGGCCGGCAGGACAAGGTCGAGAAGAACAAGACGCCCGCACTCGAGGGTTCGCCCCAGCGTCGCGGCGTCTGCACGCGTGTGTTCACGACCACCCCGAAGAAGCCGAACTCGGCCCTGCGTAAGGTCGCGCGTGTGCGTCTGACCAGCGGCATCGAGGTCACGGCCTACATTCCGGGTGAGGGACACAACCTGCAGGAGCACTCCATCGTGCTCGTGCGCGGCGGCCGTGTGAAGGACCTGCCGGGTGTTCGCTACAAGATCATCCGCGGCTCGCTCGACACCCAGGGTGTCAAGAACCGCAAGCAGGCCCGCAGCCGCTACGGCGCCAAGAAGGAGAAGTAAGAATGCCTCGTAAGGGCCCCGCCCCGAAGCGCCCGGTCATCATCGACCCGGTCTACGGTTCTCCTCTGGTGACCTCCCTCATCAACAAGGTGCTGCTGAACGGCAAGCGCTCCACCGCCGAGCGCATCGTCTACGGCGCCATGGAGGGTCTGCGTGAGAAGACGGGCAACGACCCGATCATCACGCTGAAGCGCGCGCTGGAGAACATCAAGCCGACCCTCGAGGTCAAGTCCCGCCGCGTCGGCGGTGCGACGTACCAGGTGCCGATCGAGGTCAAGCCCGGTCGCGCCAACACGCTCGCGCTGCGCTGGCTCGTCGGTTACTCCCGCGCCCGTCGCGAGAAGACGATGACCGAGCGTCTGCTCAACGAGCTTCTCGACGCTTCGAACGGCCTCGGTGCGGCCGTCAAGAAGCGCGAGGACACGCACAAGATGGCCGAGTCCAACAAGGCCTTCGCGCACTACCGCTGGTAGTCGCTACCCACATCGAGACCGAGAGAAGACTGAAGCCTTATGGCTACCACTTCACTTGACCTGGCCAAGGTCCGCAACATCGGGATCATGGCCCACATCGACGCGGGCAAGACGACCACCACCGAGCGGATCCTCTTCTACACCGGCGTCAGCTACAAGATCGGTGAGGTCCACGACGGCGCTGCCACCATGGACTGGATGGAGCAGGAGCAGGAGCGTGGCATCACGATCACCTCTGCTGCCACCACCTGTCACTGGCCGCTCGAGGGCAACGACTACACCATCAACATCATCGACACCCCCGGGCACGTCGACTTCACGGTCGAGGTGGAGCGTTCGCTCCGCGTGCTCGACGGTGCCGTCACGGTGTTCGACGGTGTCGCCGGTGTGGAGCCGCAGTCCGAGACGGTGTGGCGTCAGGCCGACCGTTACGGCGTGCCGCGCATCTGCTTCGTGAACAAGCTGGACCGTACCGGCGCCGAGTTCCACCGCTGCGTGGACATGATCAAGGACCGCCTCGGCGCCGTCCCGATCATCATGCAGCTCCCGATCGGTGCCGAGATGGACTTCCAGGGCGTTGTGGACCTCGTCCGCATGAAGGCGCTCGTGTGGTCCGCCGAGGCGGCCAAGGGCGAGATGTACGACACCGTCGACATCCCGGCTTCGCACGCCGAGGCTGCCGAGGAGTACCGCGGCAAGCTGGTCGAGACCGTCGCCGAGCACGACGACGAGATCATGGAGCTGTTCCTGGAGGGCCAGGAGCCCACCGAGGAGCAGCTCTACGCCGCGATCCGTCGCATCACCATCGCGTCCGGCAAGTCCGACGGCGTGACGGTCACCCCGGTGTTCTGCGGCACCGCGTTCAAGAACAAGGGCGTTCAGCCCCTGCTCGACGCGGTCGTGCGCTACCTGCCGACCCCGCTCGACGTCGAGGCCATCGAGGGCCACGACGTCAAGGACCCCGAGGTCGTCGTCAAGCGCAAGCCGTCGGAGGAGGAGCCCCTCTCCGCGCTCGCGTTCAAGATCATGAGCGACCCGCACCTCGGCAAGCTCACCTTCGTCCGGGTCTACTCGGGCCGCCTGGAGTCCGGCACCTCGGTGCTGAACTCCGTCAAGGGCAAGAAGGAGCGCATCGGCAAGATCTACCGCATGCACGCCAACAAGCGTGAGGAGATCGAGTCGGTGGGCGCCGGCGACATCGTCGCCGTCATGGGCCTGAAGCAGACCACCACCGGTGAGACGCTGTCCGACGACAAGAACCCGGTCATCCTGGAGTCCATGGACTTCCCGGCGCCGGTGATCCAGGTCGCGATCGAGCCCAAGTCCAAGGGCGACCAGGAGAAGCTGGGTGTCGCCATCCAGCGTCTCGCGGAGGAGGACCCCTCCTTCCAGGTCCACTCGGACGAGGAGACCGGCCAGACCATCATCGGTGGCATGGGCGAGCTGCACCTCGAGGTGCTGGTCGACCGTATGCGCCGTGAGTTCAAGGTCGAGGCCAACGTCGGCAAGCCGCAGGTCGCGTACCGCGAGACGATCCGCAAGGCCGTCGAGCGACTCGACTACACGCACAAGAAGCAGACCGGTGGTACCGGTCAGTTCGCCAAGGTGCAGATCGCGATCGAGCCGATCGAGGGCGGCGACGCCTCGTACGAGTTCGTGAACAAGGTCACCGGTGGCCGCATCCCGAAGGAGTACATCCCTTCGGTGGACGCGGGTGCGCAGGAGGCCATGCAGTTCGGCATCCTGGCCGGCTACGAGATGACCGGCGTTCGCGTCATCCTTCTCGACGGTGGCTACCACGAGGTCGACTCCTCCGAGCTCGCCTTCAAGATCGCCGGTTCGCAGGCCTTCAAGGAGGCCGCGCGCAAGGCTTCGCCCGTGCTCCTCGAGCCGATGATGGCCGTCGAGGTCACCACGCCCGAGGACTACATGGGTGAGGTCATCGGCGACATCAACTCCCGCCGTGGCCAGATCCAGGCCATGGAGGAGCGGATGGGCGCTCGCATCGTGAAGGGCCTCGTGCCCCTCTCGGAGATGTTCGGCTACGTCGGAGACCTCCGCAGCAAGACCTCGGGTCGCGCAAGCTACTCGATGCAGTTCGACTCCTACGCCGAGGTTCCCCGGAACGTCGCCGAGGAGATCATCGCGAAGGCCAAGGGCGAGTAACGCACCCCGTTTACACGCTTTAGGCTTGACACCGACCGCCGGGGTCGGACCACTCGGAAAAACCCCGGCGGGCGGCATCCCAGCAAAGATCACCTGGCGCCGATGAGTAAGGCGTACCAGAACCACTCCGCAGGAGGATCCCAGTGGCGAAGGCAAAGTTCGAGCGGACTAAGCCGCACGTCAACATCGGCACCATCGGTCACATCGACCACGGTAAGACGACCCTCACGGCCGCCATTACCAAGGTGCTGCACGACGCGTACCCGGACCTGAACGAGGCCTCGGCCTTCGACCAGATCGACAAGGCTCCTGAGGAGCGCCAGCGCGGTATCACGATCTCGATCGCGCACGTCGAGTACCAGACCGAGACGCGTCACTACGCCCACGTCGACTGCCCCGGTCACGCGGACTACATCAAGAACATGATCACCGGTGCCGCGCAGATGGACGGCGCGATCCTCGTGGTCGCCGCCACCGACGGCCCGATGCCGCAGACCAAGGAGCACGTGCTCCTGGCCCGCCAGGTCGGCGTTCCGTACATCGTCGTCGCCCTGAACAAGGCCGACATGGTGGACGACGAGGAGATCCTGGAGCTCGTCGAGCTCGAGGTCCGTGAGCTCCTCTCCGAGTACGAGTTCCCGGGCGACGACCTGCCGGTCGTCAAGGTCTCGGCGCTCAAGGCGCTCGAGGGCGACAAGGAGTGGGGCAACACCGTCCTCGAGCTCATGAAGGCCGTGGACGAGAACATCCCGCAGCCCGAGCGCGACGTCGACAAGCCGTTCCTGATGCCGATCGAGGACGTCTTCACGATCACCGGTCGTGGCACCGTCGTCACCGGTCGTATCGAGCGTGGTGTCCTCAAGGTCAACGAGACCGTCGACATCGTCGGTATCAAGCAGGACAAGACCACCACCACGGTCACCGGCATCGAGATGTTCCGCAAGCTGCTCGACGAGGGCCAGGCCGGTGAGAACGTCGGTCTGCTCCTCCGTGGCATCAAGCGCGAGGACGTCGAGCGCGGCCAGGTCATCATCAAGCCCGGTTCGGTCACCCCGCACACCGAGTTCGAGGCCCAGGCCTACATCCTGTCCAAGGACGAGGGTGGCCGCCACACGCCGTTCTTCAACAACTACCGCCCGCAGTTCTACTTCCGCACCACGGACGTGACCGGCGTCGTGACCCTCCCCGAGGGCACCGAGATGGTCATGCCGGGCGACAACACTGAGATGACCGTTTCGCTCATCCAGCCCGTCGCCATGGAAGAGGGCCTGAAGTTCGCCATCCGCGAGGGTGGCCGCACGGTGGGCGCCGGCCAGGTCACCAAGATCGTCAAGTAAGCATCCGCTTGCCTGAGGGTCACTGACTGACCCGGAGAGGCCCGCACGACTTCGGTCGTGCGGGCCTCTCCGCTTTTGTCGTGCTTGCCGGGTCAGTGGTGCTGACTGCGCTGCCGGCGGGGTGCGGGGTCGACGGGACCGGGGGAGGGGCCGGGGGGTGCCTTGGCGGCCCCAGGGCGCTGGACGAGCACGGGGCGACGCTGCGCGGGCGGAGCAGATCGGATGACCGCGGTCACAGGAGTGGTGGACAAGTCCAAGGGTGAGGGGCTGGCGGCCATTTCTGTTGGTTCGCCCTGCTTCTCGGCCGCTTCGCCTGTCTCAGGCGGGAGTTGATGAGGACCCTTAGTGCGGAGGGAGTTTGACCTGCGTCACTATCGGGGTAATCTACTCGGCTCGATTGGCCAGAGGGGTACGCCATATGGCAGACTGTCGGAGTTGCTCGGTCGAGTGTTGATGCTGCGCGCCTCCCGCCGGGAGGACCGGAAGCGAGTCCCACAGTACTCGTCAACCCCCTGGGGTTGGACGTACGGGAATCTTCCGGGAAGTGTGGGCGCAACTTCGACCAGGCGCCCGGTGGGCCTTCCGCCCCCGGCCCGCGGTTCCGGCAGGGCCGTGTGCATTCCCTGAAGGGGTGTTCCAGTGATGGGCATCCGCGTCAGCGGCAGTGCGACACGCCCGACCGCGTGGGTCGGAGAGAAGGCAGTGTGAAACTGCCGGGTTCCAGAGCGTGAGAGAAGACAGGACTACTGAGTAGCCATGGCGGGACAGAAGATCCGCATCCGGCTCAAGGCCTACGACCACGAGGTCATCGACTCCTCGGCGAAGAAGATCGTCGAGACGGTGACCCGCACTGGTGCGTCGGTCGCGGGCCCGGTGCCGCTGCCCACTGAGAAGAACGTGTACTGCGTCATCAAGTCGCCGCACAAGTACAAGGACTCGCGCGAGCACTTCGAGATGCGCACGCACAAGCGCCTGATCGACATCCTCGACCCGACGCCGAAGACCGTTGACTCCCTGATGCGACTCGACCTCCCGGCCGGTGTCGACATCGAGATCAAGCTCTAAGGGTCGGTGATCTGAGAATGGCTAAGCAGATCAAGGGAATCCTGGGCGAGAAGCTCGGCATGACGCAGGTGTGGGACGAGAACAACCGTGTTGTTCCGGTCACCGTCGTCAAGGCCGGCCCCAACGTCGTCACCCAGGTCCGCACGAACGACGTCGACGGCTACGAGTCGGTCCAGATCGCCTTCGGCGAGATCGACCCGCGCAAGGTGAACAAGCCCCTCAAGGGCCACTTCGCCAAGGCCGACGTCACCCCGCGCCGCCACCTGGTGGAGCTCCGTACCTCCGACGCCAGCGAGTACACGCTGGGCCAGGAGATCACGGCCGAGGTCTTCGAGTCGGGCGTCAAGGTCGACGTCACCGCGAAGAGCAAGGGCAAGGGCTTCGCCGGTGTCATGAAGCGCCACAACTTCAAGGGTGGCAAGGCGTCCCACGGTGCCCACCGTGTGCACCGCATGCCCGGTTCCATCGGTGGCTGTGCCACCCCCGGTCGTGTCTTCAAGGGCATGCGCATGGCGGGTCGCATGGGCAACGAGCGGGTCACCACCCAGAACCTGACCGTTCACGCCGTTGACGCGGAGAAGGGCCTGCTCCTCATCAAGGGCGCGGTTCCTGGTCCGAACGGCGGCCTCGTCCTGGTCCGCACCGCGGCCAAGGGGGCCTGAGGACTATGAGCACCATTGACATCCTGTCGCCGTCGGGCGACAACGCCGGGACCGTCGAGCTCCCGGCCGACATCTTCGGCGTAGAGAAGATCAGCGTTCCGCTGCTTCACCAGGTCGTCGTCGCGCAGCTTGCCGCCGCCCGTCAGGGCACGCACAAGGTCAAGCGTCGTGGCGAGGTCCGTGGTGGCGGTCGCAAGCCTTACCGCCAGAAGGGCACCGGCCGCGCGCGCCAGGGTTCGACCCGTGCGCCGCAGTTCGCCGGCGGTGGCGTCGTCCACGGCCCCACGCCGCGTGACTACTCGCAGCGGACCCCGAAGAAGATGAAGGCCGCGGCTCTGCGCCACGCCCTCACCGACCGGGCCCGCAACGCTCGTATCCACGTCATCACCGGCGTGGTCGAGGGCGAGACCCCCTCCACCAAGGCCGCGAAGAGCTTCCTCGGCAAGGTCAGCGAGCGCAAGAACGTGCTCCTGGTCATCGAGCGCTCCGACGAGGCCGCGCTGCTTTCCGCGCGCAACCTGCCCCAGGTCCACATCCTGGAGCCGGGCCAGCTGAACACGTACGACGTTCTCGTCTCGGACGACGTGGTCTTCACCCAGGCCGCTTTCGAGTCCTTCGTGTCCGGCCCGAAGGCCAATGACACCGAAGGGAGCGAAGCCTGATGGCTACGCGCCACCCGAGCATCGCCTCGAAGGCCGCCAAGGCCGCCAAGGTCGCGCGCGTCGCCAAGGCGAAGCGCCACGCCACCGAGGGCAAGAACACGGTCGAGACCCCGCTGAGCAAGTCCTTCACGGACCCCCGTGACGTGCTGCTCAAGCCGGTTGTCTCGGAGAAGAGCTACGCGCTCCTCGACGAGGGCAAGTACACGTTCATCGTCGCCCCGGGTGCCAACAAGACCCAGATCAAGCAGGCCGTCCAGGCGGTCTTCTCGGTCAAGGTCACCGGGGTCAACACGATCAACCGCCAGGGCAAGCGCAAGCGCACGAAGACCGGCTTCGGTCAGCGTGCCGGCAGCAAGCGCGCGATCGTGACCCTCGCCGAGGGCGACCGTATCGACATCTTCGGCGGTCCGACCGCCTGACGGCGGTCTGGATCGTCCGATATCGGACGAGGACTGAGAAATGGGAATCCGCAAGTACAAGCCGACTACGCCGGGCCGTCGTGGCGCCAGCGTCGCCGACTTCGTCGAGGTCACGCGGTCCACGCCGGAGAAGTCGCTGGTCCGCCCGCTGCACAGCAAGGGCGGCCGTAACAACGCCGGTCGTGTGACCGTTCGCCACCAGGGTGGCGGACACAAGCGCGCCTACCGAGTGATCGACTTCCGTCGTCACGACAAGGACGGCGTGCCGGCGAAGGTCGCGCACATCGAGTACGACCCCAACCGCACCGCGCGCATCGCGCTGCTGCACTACGCGGACGGCGAGAAGCGCTACATCCTCGCCCCGCGCAACCTGCAGCAGGGTGACCGCGTCGAGAACGGTCCGGGCGCCGACATCAAGCCGGGCAACAACCTGGCGCTCCGCAACATCCCGGTCGGTACCACGATCCACGCGATCGAGCTCCGTCCCGGTGGCGGTGCCAAGTTCGCCCGCTCCGCCGGTGCGTCCGTGCAGCTCCTTGCGAAGGAGGGCTCCATGGCCCACCTCCGCATGCCGTCCGGCGAGATCCGTCTCGTCGACGTTCGCTGCCGCGCCACCGTCGGTGAGGTCGGCAACGCCGAGCAGAGCAACATCAACTGGGGTAAGGCCGGCCGTAAGCGGTGGCTGGGCGTTCGCCCGACCGTCCGTGGTGTGGTCATGAACCCGGTCGACCACCCGCACGGTGGTGGTGAAGGCCGGACCTCCGGTGGTCGCCACCCTGTGTCCCCGTGGGGCAAGAAGGAAGGCCGTACTCGTTCGCCCAAGAAGGCGTCGAACAAGTACATCGTCCGCCGCCGCAAGACGAACAAGAAGCGCTAAGGACGGGTTGAGATGCCTCGTAGCTTGAAGAAGGGGCCCTTCGTCGACGACCACCTGATCAAGAAGGTGGATGTCCAGAACGAAGCCGGCACCAAGAACGTCATCAAGACCTGGTCCCGTCGCTCGATGATCATCCCGGCCATGCTCGGCCACACGATCGCGGTGCACAACGGCAAGACCCACATCCCGGTGTTCGTCACCGAGTCGATGGTCGGCCACAAGCTCGGCGAGTTCTCGCCGACTCGCACCTTCCGCGGCCACGTCAAGGACGACCGGAAGTCGAAGCGCCGCTAACAGCGGATCGCATTCAGACACGTAAGTAACTGAAGGGACAACCATGGAAGCCAGGGCCCAGGCGCGGTACATCCGCGTCACGCCCATGAAGGCCCGCCGCGTGGTGGACCTCATCCGTGGCATGGACGCCACGGAGGCCCAGGCCGTCCTGCGATTCGCTCCGCAGGCCGCCTCCGTGCCGGTCGGCAAGGTGCTCGACAGCGCCATTGCCAACGCCGCGCACAACTACGACCACACCGACGCCGACAGCCTCGTCATCTCTGAGGCCTACGTCGACGAGGGCCCGACCCTGAAGCGGTTCCGGCCGCGCGCCCAGGGCCGTGCCTACCGGATCCGCAAGCGGACCAGCCACATCACCGTGGTCGTCAGCAGCAAGGAAGGAACCCGGTAATGGGCCAGAAGGTTAACCCGCACGGGTTCCGGCTCGGTGTCACGACCGACTTCAAGTCGCGTTGGTACGCCGACAAGCTGTACAAGGACTACGTCAAGGAAGACGTGGCCATCCGTCGCATGCTGACGCAGGGCATGGAGCGCGCGGGTATCTCCAAGGTGGAGATCGAGCGCACCCGTGACCGTGTCCGCGTGGACATCCACACCGCGCGTCCGGGCATCGTCATCGGCCGCCGCGGTGCGGAGGCCGACAAGATCCGCGGTCAGCTCGAGAAGCTGACGGGCAAGCAGGTCCAGCTCAACATCCTCGAGGTCAAGAACCCCGAGACGGACGCTCAGCTCGTGGCCCAGGCCGTGGCCGAGCAGCTTTCCTCGCGTGTCTCCTTCCGCCGTGCCATGCGTAAGAGCATGCAGTCGGCGATGAAGGCCGGCGCCAAGGGCATCAAGATCCAGTGCGGTGGCCGCCTCGGCGGCGCCGAGATGTCCCGCTCGGAGTTCTACCGCGAGGGTCGTGTGCCCCTGCACACGCTCCGCGCGAACGTGGACTACGGCTTCTTCGAGGCCAAGACGACCTTCGGCCGCATCGGCGTGAAGGTCTGGATCTACAAGGGCGACGTCAAGAACATCGCCGAGGTCCGCGCCGAGAACGCTGCGGCCCGTGCGGGTAACCGCCCGGCCCGTGGTGGCGCCGACCGCCCGGCCCGCGGTGGCCGTGGTGGCGAGCGTGGTGGGCGCGGTCGCAAGCCGCAGCAGGCTGCCGGCGCCGAGGCCCCCAAGGCCGAGGCTCCCGCCGCCGCCGCTCCGGCTGAGAGCACCGGAACGGAGGCCTGACCGAAATGCTGATCCCCCGTAGGGTCAAGCACCGCAAGCAGCACCACCCGAAGCGCAGTGGTATGGCCAAGGGTGGCACGCAGGTCGCGTTCGGCGAGTACGGCATCCAGGCGCTGACCCCGGCGTATGTGACGAACCGTCAGATCGAAGCGGCTCGTATCGCCATGACCCGCCACATCAAGCGTGGCGGCAAGGTCTGGATCAACATCTACCCGGATCGTCCCCTCACCAAGAAGCCTGCCGAGACCCGCATGGGTTCCGGTAAGGGTTCGCCGGAGTGGTGGATCGCCAACGTCAAGCCCGGACGCGTCATGTTCGAGCTGTCGTACCCCAACGAGAAGACTGCGCGTGAGGCTCTCACTCGTGCGGCCCACAAGCTGCCGATGAAGTGCCGGATCGTCAAGCGCGAGGCAGGTGAAGCGTGATGTCGGCCGGTACCAAGGCGTCCGAGCTGCGCGAGCTGGGCAACGAGGAGCTTCTTGCGAAGCTCCGCGAGGCCAAGGAAGAGCTGTTCAATCTCCGCTTCCAGGCGGCGACTGGTCAGCTCGAGAACCACGGCCGTCTGAAGGCGGTCCGCAAGGACATCGCGCGGATCTACACCCTGATGCGCGAGCGTGAGCTGGGCATCGAGACGGTGGAGAACGCCTGATGAGCGAGAAGAACGTGACTGAGAACGCTGAGGCCCGTGGCTTCCGCAAGACCCGTGAGGGTCTCGTCGTCAGCGACAAGATGGACAAGACCGTCGTCGTCGCTGTCGAGGACCGCGTGAAGCACGCGCTGTACGGCAAGGTCATCCGCCGTACGAACAAGCTCAAGGCCCACGACGAGCAGAACGCCGCCGGTGTCGGCGACCGTGTCCTCCTTGCGGAGACCCGGCCGCTGTCGTCGACGAAGCGCTGGCGCATCGTCGAGATCCTCGAGAAGGCCAAGTAGGCAATCCCCTCAGGGGACTGCTCAAGCAAGATTCCTGCGGGGAAAATCCGCAGGTCAGTTCCGCCAGGCTCGGTCGGGGTCCCTCACAGGACCCCGGCCGGGAACCGGCAGACAATCAGGAGATAGACGTGATCCAGCAGGAGTCGCGGCTGCGTGTCGCCGACAACACTGGTGCGAAGGAGATCCTTTGCATCCGTGTGCTCGGTGGCTCCGGTCGCCGCTACGCGGGCATCGGTGACGTCATCGTCGCCACCGTCAAGGACGCGATCCCCGGCGGCAACGTGAAGAAGGGTGACGTCATCAAGGCGGTCATCGTTCGGACCGTCAAGGAGCGTCGCCGTCCGGACGGCTCGTACATCCGCTTCGACGAGAACGCCGCTGTCATTCTCAAGAACGACGGCGACCCTCGCGGCACCCGTATCTTCGGCCCTGTCGGCCGTGAGCTGCGCGAGAAGAAGTTCATGAAGATCATCTCGCTCGCGCCGGAGGTGCTGTAAGCATGAAGATCAAGAAGGGCGACCTGGTCCAGGTCATCACCGGTAAGGACAAGGGCAAGCAGGGCAAGGTCATTGCCGCTTTCCCGCGCGACGAGCGTGTCCTGGTCGAGGGTGTCAACCGGGTCAAGAAGCACACCAAGGCCGGCCCGACCGCCAGCGGTTCGCAGGCGGGCGGCATCGTCACGACCGAGGCGCCTATCCACGTCTCCAACGTCCAGCTGGTCGTTGAGAAGGATGGCAACAAGGTCGTCACGCGTGTCGGCTACCGCTTCGACGACGAAGGCAACAAGATCCGCGTTGCCAAGCGGACGGGTGAGGACATCTGATGGCTACCACCACCACTCCGCGTCTGAAGACGAAGTACCGCGAGGAGATCGCGGGCAAGCTGCGTGACGAGTTCCAGTACGAGAACGTCATGCAGATCCCCGGCCTCGTCAAGATCGTGGTCAACATGGGTGTGGGCGACGCCGCCCGCGACTCCAAGCTGATCGAGGGCGCCATCCGCGACCTCACCACGATCACCGGTCAGAAGCCGGCCGTCACCAAGGCCCGCAAGTCCATCGCGCAGTTCAAGCTGCGTGAGGGTCAGCCGATCGGTGCCCACGTCACGCTCCGTGGCGACCGCATGTGGGAGTTCCTGGACCGCACCCTGTCGCTGGCGCTTCCGCGCATCCGCGACTTCCGCGGCCTGTCCCCCAAGCAGTTCGACGGCCGTGGCAACTACACCTTCGGTCTCACGGAGCAGGTCATGTTCCACGAGATCGACCAGGACAAGATCGACCGTGTCCGGGGTATGGACATCACCGTGGTCACCACGGCGACCAACGACGCTGAAGGCCGTGCCCTTCTCCGTCACCTCGGCTTCCCGTTCAAGGAGGCGTAAGCGAGATGGCGAAGAAGGCTCTCATTGCCAAGGCTGCTCGTAAGCCCAAGTTCGGTGTGCGTGGCTACACCCGCTGCCAGCGCTGCGGCCGCCCGCACTCCGTGTACCGCAAGTTCGGCCTCTGCCGCGTGTGCCTTCGTGAGATGGCTCACCGTGGCGAGCTGCCGGGCGTGACCAAGAGCTCCTGGTAATCCCCCTAATCAGGGATTGCTGGAACTCTCGGTAAGCAACTGGGTCGGCAGAGGCCCTTCCCCACATGCCGTAGGCTTGCGGGGTTGGGCGTCTGTCGCGCCCGTACGACTTACTACGCCGTAGGTCCACCGCGCCGCACCCGCCCCGTCTCGGATCGGGGAGAGGGATGGCGCACCAGGAAACCCCGGCGAGAGAGGCCGAAGGCCAATTCATGACCATGACTGATCCGATCGCAGACATGCTTACGCGTCTGCGGAACGCGAACTCGGCATACCACGACTCTGTGACGATGCCGGCGTCCAAGATCAAGTCTCACATCGCAGAGATCCTCCAGCAGGAGGGCTTCATCACGGGCTGGAAGGTCGAGGACGCCGAGGTTGGCAAGAACCTCGTCCTGGACCTGAAGTTCGGGCCCAACCGTGAGCGCTCCATCGCGGGCATCAAGCGGATCTCCAAGCCCGGTCTCCGGGTTTACGCGAAGTCCACCAACCTGCCGAAGGTGCTCGGCGGCCTGGGCGTGGCGATCATCTCCACGTCGCACGGTCTCCTCACCGACAAGCAGGCCGGCAAGAAGGGCGTGGGTGGGGAAGTCCTCGCCTACGTCTGGTAGCGGAAGGGAACGGAGGAAACAGCTATGTCGCGTATTGGCAAGCTCCCCATCACGGTTCCCGCCGGCGTGGACGTCACCATCGACGGCCGTACGGTCGCGGTCAAGGGCCCCAAGGGCTCGCTGACCCACACCGTCGTCGCGCCGATCGACATCGTCAAGGATGAGGACGGCACCCTCGCGGTGACCCGCCCCAACGACGAGCGTCAGAACAAGGCCCTGCACGGCCTGTCCCGCACGCTGGTGGCGAACATGATCACCGGCGTGACCCAGGGTTACGTGAAGAAGCTCGAGATCAGCGGTGTCGGTTACCGCGTTACGGCCAAGGGCTCGAACCTCGAGTTCGCGCTCGGCTACAGCCACCCGATCGTCATCGAGGCGCCCGAGGGCATCACCTTCAAGGTGGAGTCCCCGACCCGCTTCCAGGTCGAGGGCATCGACAAGCAGAAGGTCGGCGAGGTTGCGGCCAACATCCGCAAGCTGCGCAAGCCTGACCCGTACAAGGCCAAGGGCGTCAAGTACGAGGGCGAAGTCATCCGCCGCAAGGTCGGAAAGGCGGGTAAGTAAGCCATGGCATACGGACAGAAGATCCTCAAGGGCGACGCCTACAAGCGCGCCGCGATCAAGCGCCGCCACATCCGGATTCGCAAGAACATCTCCGGTACGGCGGAGCGTCCGCGTCTGGTCGTCACCCGCTCCAACCGCCACATCGTGGCGCAGGTGATCGACGACCTCAAGGGCCACACCCTGGCTTCCGCGTCCACGCTGGACGCGTCGGTCCGGAGCGGCGAGGGCGACAAGTCCGCGCAGGCCAAGCAGGTCGGCGCCCTGGTCGCCGAGCGTGCCAAGGCCGCCGGTGTCGAGGCTGTCGTGTTCGACCGTGGTGGCAACCAGTACGCCGGGCGCATCGCCGCCCTGGCGGACGCCGCCCGCGAAGCCGGTCTGAAGTTCTGAGCCGGTTCCGTAGCTAGCGGAAACAGAGAGAGGTAATTCCAATGGCTGGACCCCAGCGCCGCGGTGGCGGTGCCGGTGGCGGCGAGCGGCGGGACCGGAAGGGCCGTGACGGCGGCGCTGCTGCCGCCGAGAAGACCGCGTACGTTGAGCGCGTTGTCGCGATCAACCGCGTCGCCAAGGTTGTGAAGGGTGGTCGTCGCTTCAGCTTCACCGCGCTGGTCGTGGTGGGCGATGGTGACGGCACCGTCGGTGTCGGTTACGGCAAGGCCAAGGAGGTGCCGGCCGCCATCGCCAAGGGTGTTGAGGAGGCCAAGAAGCACTTCTTCAAGGTCCCCCGTATCCAGGGCACCATCCCGCACCCCATCCAGGGTGAGAAGGCTGCCGGCGTCGTGCTGCTCAAGCCCGCGTCCCCGGGTACCGGTGTTATCGCCGGTGGTCCGGTGCGCGCCGTGCTCGAGTGCGCCGGTATCCACGACATCCTGTCGAAGTCCCTGGGCTCCGACAACGCGATCAACATCGTGCACGCGACCGTGGCGGCCCTCAAGGGCCTGCAGCGTCCCGAGGAGGTCGCGGCCCGCCGCGGTCTGCCGCTCGAGGACGTCGCCCCCGCGGCTCTGCTGCGTGCGCGTGCCGGGGCTGGTGCGTAATGGCGCAGCTCAAGATCACGCAGGTCAAGTCGTACATCGGCAGCAAGCAGAACCACCGTGACACCCTGCGTTCCCTTGGTCTCAAGGGCATCAACACGCAGGTCGTCAAGGAGGACCGCCCCGAGTTCCGCGGAATGGTGCACACCGTCCGCCACCTCGTGACGGTTGAGGAGGTCTGATCATGGCGGAGCAGAACCCGCTCAAGATCCACAACCTCCGTCCCGCCCCGGGCGCCAAGACCGCCAAGACCCGTGTGGGTCGTGGTGAGGCGTCGAAGGGTAAGACGGCTGGTCGTGGTACCAAGGGCACGAAGGCCCGTTACCAGGTTCCGGAGCGCTTCGAGGGTGGCCAGATGCCCCTCCACATGCGTCTCCCGAAGCTGAAGGGCTTCAAGAACCCGTTCAAGACCGAGTTCCAGGTCGTGAACCTCGACAAGCTGGCCGCGCTCTACCCCGAGGGTGGCGAGGTCACCGTCGAGGGTCTGGTGGCCAAGGGTGCCGTTCGCAAGAACAGCCTCGTCAAGGTGCTCGGCCAGGGCGAGATCTCCGTGGCGCTGCAGGTGACGGTGGATGCCGTCTCCGACTCCGCCAAGGAGAAGATCACCGCTGCCGGCGGTACGGTCACCGAGCTGGTCTGAGTCCCTCAGGTCTCTCGATGACGTAGACGATCCCGACCGGGGATACCCCACAATGGGGTATCCCCGGTTGGTCGTTCCTAGGGGGGCGGTGTCGCCGGTAAGGTGGCGTGCGCTGTTCCCTTTTCCTTATTCATCGAACCTCTAGACCGTCACCCTTGACGCAGTTGCGCGGGGGTCGCAGGAGGCACCGTGCTCACCGCGTTCGCCCGGGCGTTCAGGACGCCCGACCTGCGCAAGAAGCTGCTCTTCACGCTGGGCGTCATCGTGGTCTACCGGGTCGGTACCCACATCCCGATCCCCGGCGTCAATTACAAGGCCGTCCAGACCTGCGTGACCGAGGCCTCCGGCAACCAGGGCCTCTTCGGCCTGGTCAACATGTTCAGCGGCGGAGCGCTGCTCCAGATCACGATCTTCGCCCTCGGCATCATGCCGTACATCACGGCGAGCATCATCCTTCAGCTCCTGACCGTGGTGATCCCGCGCCTGGAAGCCCTCAAGAAGGAGGGGCAGGCCGGTACCGCGAAGATCACCCAGTACACCCGGTACCTGACCGTGGCGCTCGCCATCCTGCAGGGGACCGGCCTCGTGGCCACCGCCCGCAGCGGCGCCCTGTTCAGCGGGTGCACGGTCGCCGGGAACATCGTCCCGGACCAGGCGATCTTCACCACGATCACCATGGTGATCTGCATGACCGCCGGTACGGCGCTGGTGATGTGGCTCGGTGAGCTGATCACCGACCGCGGCATCGGCAACGGCATGTCGATCCTGATGTTCATCTCGATCGCCGCGACCTTCCCGTCCGCGCTGTGGGCCATCAAGAAGCAGGGCACCCTGGCCGGCGGCTGGATCGAGTTCGGCACCGTCATCCTGGTCGGCCTGGTCATGGTCGCGCTCGTCGTCTTCGTGGAGCAGGCCCAGCGCCGCATCCCGGTGCAGTACGCGAAGCGCATGATCGGCCGCCGTTCCTACGGGGGTACGTCGACGTACATCCCGCTGAAGGTCAACCAGGCCGGTGTGATCCCGGTCATCTTCGCGTCGTCGCTGCTCTACATCCCGGCGCTGATCGCGCAGTTCGCGGGCGGGGACTCGGGCTGGAAGCGCTGGATCACGGCGAACCTGACCAAGGGCGACCACCCGATCTACATCTCGCTGTACTTCCTCCTCATCGTGTTCTTCGCGTTCTTCTACGTGGCGATCTCCTTCAACCCCGAGGAAGTCGCCGACAACATGAAGAAGTATGGTGGCTTCATTCCGGGCATCCGGGCCGGTCGGCCGACCGCTGAGTACCTGAGTTACGTGCTCAACCGGATCACCTGGCCGGGTTCGCTGTATCTGGGTCTGATCGCTCTCGTACCGACGATGGCGTTGGTGGGCTTCGGGGCAAGTCAGAACTTCCCCTTCGGCGGGACCAGCATCCTGATCATCGTGGGTGTGGGTCTCGAGACCGTGAAGCAGATCGAGAGCCAGCTCCAGCAGCGCAATTACGAAGGGTTCCTCCGCTGATGCGTATCGTCCTCGTCGGGCCGCCGGGTGCCGGTAAGGGAACGCAAGCCGTCCGCCTCGCAGAGACGCTGGCCGTCCCGCACATCTCCACGGGCGACCTGTTCCGGGCCAACATCAGTCGGCAGACGGAGCTGGGCAAGCTGGCCAAGTCCTACATGGACGGGGGCAACCTCGTCCCGGACGAGGTCACCATCGCCATGGCCAAGGACCGCATGGAGCAGCCGGACGCCGAGAACGGCTTCCTGCTCGACGGCTTCCCGCGCAACGTCTCGCAGGCCCAGGCGCTGGACGAGCTGCTGCAGGGCGAGGGCATCAAGCTGGACGCCGTCCTGGACCTGGAGGTCCCGGAGGAAGAGGTCGTCAAGCGGATCGCCGGCCGGCGCATCTGCCGCAACGACTCCTCGCACGTCTTCCACGTGACGTACAGCGCGCCGAAGAAGGAAGGCGTCTGCGACGTCTGCGGCGGCGAGCTGTACCAGCGCGACGACGACTCCGAGGACACCGTCCGCAAGCGGCTCGAGGTCTACCACACGCAGACCGAGCCGATCATCGACTACTACAAGGCGCAGGGGCTCGTCGTGACGATCTCCTCCCTGGGTCCGGTGGACGAGATCACCAAGCGGGCGCTGGAGGCTCTCAAGCGCGAGAAGGCCGGCAGCGAGTAAGACCCCCGGTCCTTCCGGCCGCGGTGCCCGCCCAGGGCGCCGCGGCCGTAGTGTTGTCCAGGTAACCCAGTCGGTCCGAGTGACGGAGAGCGCAGGCCCCCATGGTGCAGATCAAGACCCCCGAGCAGATCGCCAAGATGCGAGCGGCCGGGCTGGTCGTCGCCGCGATCCACGCGGCCACCCGTGAGGCGGCTGTGCCCGGCGCGACGACCAAGGACCTGGACGACGTGGCGCGCAAGGTGCTGGACGAGCACGGCGCGAAGTCGAACTTCCTGGGGTACGGCGGCTTCCCCGCGACCATCTGCACGTCGGTCAACGACGTCGTGGTCCACGGCATCCCCTCCGAGGACGTCGTCCTGAAGGACGGCGACATCATCTCCATCGACTGCGGCGCGATCGTGGACGGCTGGCACGGTGACGCGGCCTACACGGCCTTCGTCGGTTCCGGCCACGCCCCCGAGCTGGTCGAGCTGTCCCGGGTGACCGAGGAGTCGATGTGGGCGGGGATCGCCGCGATGAAGCTGGGCAACCGCCTGGTCGACATCTCCCGCGCGATCGAGACCTACATCCGCCGCCAGCCGAAGCCGGGCGGCGGCAAGTACGGCATCGTCGAGGACTACGGCGGCCACGGCATCGGCACCGAGATGCACATGGACCCGCACCTGCTGAACTACGTCGAGCGGCGCCGCGGCAAGGGCCCCAAGCTGGTCCCCGGCTTCTGCCTCGCCATCGAGCCCATGGTCTCCCTCGGCACCCCCCGCACGAAGGTCCTCGAGGACGACTGGACGGTCCTGACGACCGACGGCACCTGGTCCTCCCACTGGGAGCACTCGGTGGCTCTCACCGAGCAGGGCCCCCTCGTCCTGACCTCCCCTGACGGCGGCCGGGCGAAGCTGGCGGAGTACGGCATCACGACGGCCCCCGATCCGCTCGCCTGACGGGCGGCTCCGTGCCGTGACCGCCGGTCGGAGGACGGCGCAGCCGCTCGAAGCTTGTGAGGCGCCTCGGCGCCGATACCCGCGAGAGGGGCGTCGAGGATTGGTCGACTGGACGGTCCTGACGACCGACGGCACCTGGTCCTCCCACTGGGAGCACTCGGTGGCTCTCACCGAGCAGGGCCCCCTCGTCCTGACGTCCCCGGACGGCGGCCGGGCGAAGCTGGCGGAGTACGGCATCACGACGGCCCCCGATCCGCTCGCCTGACGGGCGGCTCCGTGCCGTGACCGCCGGTCGGAGGGCGGCGCAGCCGCTCGAAGCTTGTGAGGCGCCTCGGCGCCGATACCCGCGAGAGGGGCGTCGAGGATTGGTCGACTGGACGGTCCTGACGACCGACGGCACCTGGTCCTCCCACTGGGAGCACTCGGTGGCTCTCACCGAGCAGGGCCCCCTCGTCCTGACGTCCCCGGACGGCGGCCGGGCGAAGCTGGCGGAGTACGGCATCACGACGGCCCCCGATCCGCTCGCCTGACGGGCGGCTCCGTGCCGTGACCGCCGGTCGGAGGGCGGCGCAGCCGCTCGAAGCTTGTGAGGCGCCTCGGCGCCGATACCCGCGAGAGGGGCGTCGAGGAATGGTCGACTGGACGGTCCTCACGACCGACGGCACCTGGTCCTCCCACTGGGAGCACTCGGTGGCTCTCACCGAGCAGGGCCCCCTCGTCCTGACGTCCCCGGACGGCGGCCGGGCGAAGCTGGCGGAGTACGGCATCACGACGGCCCCCGATCCGCTCGCCTGACGGGCGGCTCCGTGCCGTGACCGCCGGTCGGAGGGCGGCGCAGCCGCTCGAAGCTTGTGAGGCGCCTCGGCGCCGATACCCGCGAGAGGGGCGTCGAGGATTGGTCGACTGGACGGTCCTCACGACCGACGGCACCTGGTCCTCCCACTGGGAGCACTCGGTGGCTCTCACCGAGCAGGGCCCCCTCGTCCTGACGTCCCCGGACGGCGGCCGGGCGAAGCTGGCGGAGTACGGCATCACGACGGCCCCCGATCCGCTCGCTTAAGGATCAGTGGTATGGGGCAGAATTCTGCGATTCGTTTTTCCGGGTGCGCTGACGTAGACTGACTCGTCGGCTCTCGTGCACCCGCATGTCCGCATGCGCCCGTTAGGGAAAAGCGTGAGAGTCGATCAAGGTAGTCGATTCGAAGGGCGAAGCGTGGCCAAGAAGCAAGGTGCCATCGAGATCGAGGGCACTGTCGTCGAGTCTCTGCCGAACGCCATGTTCAAGGTCGAGCTCCAGAACGGCCACCAGGTCCTGGCACACATCAGCGGCAAGATGCGTATGCACTACATCCGCATCCTCCCTGACGACCGGGTCGTGGTGGAGTTGTCTCCGTACGACCTGACGCGTGGCCGGATCGTCTACCGGTACAAGTAGATCTTGCCCGCATCCCGGTTAACGCCGGGGTGGTGGCACTGACCCGGAGAACCTCACCCCATGAAGGTCAAGCCGAGCGTCAAGAAGATCTGCGACAAGTGCAGGGTGATCCGCCGTCACGGCCGGGTCATGGTCATCTGCGACAACCCGCGCCACAAGCAGCGCCAGGGCTGACGCACGGCCGAACCCTCTGCACTCCTCGCAGAGTTTCGCGCGACGCAAGCTGAATTGTTCATACGCAGAGCCCGAGCCAACCAGCTCGACACCCTCGGTCGGAGGCCGAGGACCCGGTTCGTACCTCGTACGGCGGCCGGGAACCGGTTCTGTGGAAGACCTCCGAAGATTCACCAGGAGCCATTGAATGGCACGCGTTTCCGGTGTTGACATCCCGCGCGAAAAGCGCGTGGAGGTCGCCCTCACCTACGTGTTCGGCATCGGCCGGACCCTCTCCCAGGAGACGCTGGCTGCGACCGGCGTCGACCCGAACACCCGCGTTCGTGACCTGAGCGAAGAGCAGCTCGTCGCGATCCGCGAGTACGTGGACAACAACTTCAAGACCGAGGGTGACCTCCGTCGCGAGATCCAGGCCGACATCCGCCGCAAGGTCGAGATCGGTTGCTACCAGGGTCTCCGTCACCGTCGCGGCCTGCCCGTCCGCGGTCAGCGCACCAGCACCAACGCCCGCACCCGCAAGGGCCCGCGTCGCGCCATCGCCGGCAAGAAGAAGCCGGGCAAGAAGTAGTCCTCAGCGGACAACGCTTCACCAGCGGTCTTCGCTGTAGGACCGACCACCTCCCCGTAGGAGTTAATAGATGCCCCCCAAGGGTCGTCAGGGCGCTGCCAAGAAGGTGCGCCGCAAGGAAAAGAAGAACGTCGCTCACGGCCACGCGCACATCAAGAGCACGTTCAACAACACGATCGTCTCGATCACGGACCCGTCCGGCAACGTGATCTCCTGGGCCTCCGCCGGCCACGTCGGCTTCAAGGGTTCCCGGAAGTCGACGCCGTTCGCCGCGCAGATGGCCGCCGAGTCGGCTGCCCGCCGCGCCCAGGAGCACGGCATGCGCAAGGTCGACGTGTTCGTCAAGGGCCCGGGTTCCGGTCGTGAGACCGCGATCCGCTCCCTGCAGGCCACGGGCCTCGAGGTCGGTTCCATCCAGGACGTGACCCCGACCCCGCACAACGGCTGCCGCCCGCCGAAGCGCCGCCGCGTCTGACGCAGGCCGCTTCACAGGCTGTGGTTCCGGGCGGTACGGCTCTTTCGGGCCGTGCCGCCCGTACCCTTGCAGGACAGAGTCGGGCGTCAAATAGCGGGCGCCCCTGACTGAAGGATTCACACATGCTGATCGCTCAGCGTCCCTCGTTGACCGAAGAGGTCGTCGACGAGTTCCGCTCCCGGTTCGTGATCGAGCCGCTGGAGCCGGGCTTCGGCTACACCCTCGGCAACTCGCTCCGCCGTACGCTCCTCTCCTCGATCCCCGGTGCCGCTGTCACCAGCATCCGGATCGACGGTGTCCTGCACGAGTTCACCACCGTGCCGGGCGTCAAGGAGGACGTCACCGACCTGATCCTCAACATCAAGCAGCTCGTGGTCTCCTCGGAGCACGACGAGCCGGTCGTGATGTACCTGCGCAAGCAGGGCCCGGGTCTGGTCACCGCCGCCGACATCGCGCCCCCGGCCGGTGTCGAGGTGCACAACCCCGACCTGGTCCTCGCCACGCTCAACGGCAAGGGCAAGCTGGAGATGGAGCTGACCGTCGAGCGCGGTCGCGGCTACGTCTCCGCCGTGCAGAACAAGCAGGTGGGCCAGGAGATCGGCCGTATCCCGGTCGACTCCATCTACTCGCCGGTTCTCAAGGTCACGTACAAGGTCGAGGCCACGCGTGTCGAGCAGCGCACCGACTTCGACAAGCTGATCGTCGACGTCGAGACCAAGCAGGCGATGCGTCCGCGTGACGCCATGGCCTCCGCCGGTAAGACGCTGGTCGAGCTGTTCGGTCTCGCCCGCGAGCTGAACATCGACGCCGAGGGCATCGACATGGGTCCGTCCCCGACGGACGCCGCCCTGGCCGCCGACCTGGCGCTGCCGATCGAGGAGCTCGAGCTCACCGTTCGGTCGTACAACTGCCTCAAGCGCGAGGGCATCCACTCCGTGGGTGAGCTCGTCGCCCGCTCCGAGGCCGACCTGCTCGACATCCGCAACTTCGGTGCGAAGTCGATCGACGAGGTCAAGGCGAAGCTGGCCGGCATGGGCCTGGCCCTCAAGGACAGCCCGCCCGGATTCGACCCGACCGCCGCCGCCGACGCCTTCGGCGCCGACGACGACGCGGACGCGGGTTTCGTGGAGACCGAGCAGTACTGAGTCCTCCACCACTCCGGGCGTCCGAAAGGGCGCCCGGATCTCCGACAGGCGACCGCCTGCTCGGATACTGACTCCGGTACCTGACACGGCCGGGGCAGACACTTAGGAGAAACACCATGCCGAAGCCTGCCAAGGGTGCCCGTCTGGGCGGCAGCGCCGCGCACGAGAAGATGCTCCTCGCGAACCTCGCGAAGTCGCTCTTCGAGCACGGCCGCATCACCACCACCGAGGCGAAGGCCCGCCGCCTGCGCCCGTACGCGGAGCGTCTGGTCACCAAGGCGAAGAAGGGCGACCTTCACAACCGCCGCCAGGTCCTCCAGGTCATCACGGACAAGGGCATCGTCCACACGCTCTTCACCGAGATCGGCCCGCGTTACGAGAACCGCCCCGGTGGTTACACCCGCATCACCAAGATCGGTAACCGTCGTGGCGACAACGCGCCCATGGCTGTCATCGAGCTGGTCGAGGCGCTGACCGTCGCGCAGCAGGCCACCGGTGAGGCCGAGGCCGCCACCAAGCGTGCGGTCAAGGAGTCCGACGAGGCGAAGGTCGAGCAGACCGAGGCCACCGAGGCTCCGGCCGAGGAGTCCAAGGACGCCTGAGGCTCTGCCTGACGCCTGAGAGCGGGCCTGCCCTTTCGGGGGCGGGCCCGCTTTCGCGTTTTTTCGTCGTTTTTCCAAGGGCGCGGCCCTGAGAGGATTTCTGCGTGAGTGACGAAGCACAGCCCGGCCGTGTCCGCATCCGCCTGGACCTGTCCTACGACGGCACCGGCTTCCACGGGTGGGCCAAGCAGGCCGGCGGCAAGCGGACCGTCCAGGGTGAGATCGAGGACGCACTGCGTACGGTGACCCGGTCGCAGGAGACGTACGAGCTGACCGTGGCCGGGCGGACGGACGCCGGGGTGCACGCGCGCGGCCAGGTCGCCCATGTCGACCTGCCGGAGACGGTGTGGGCCGAGCACCGGGAGAAGCTGCTGAAGCGGCTCGCCGGACGGCTCCCGAAGGACGTGCGCGTCTGGTCCCTGACCGAGGCCCCGCCCGGCTTCAACGCCCGTTTCTCCGCCGTCTGGCGCCGCTACGCCTACCGCGTCACCGACAACCCCGGCGGTGTCGACCCGCTGCTGCGCGGCCATGTGCTCTGGCACGACTGGCCGCTGGACGTGGACGCGATGAACGAGGCGGCCCGCGCCCTGCTGGGCGAGCACGACTTCGCGGCGTACTGCAAGAAGCGTGAGGGCGCGACCACCATCCGTACCCTCCAGGAGCTGAGCCTGGTGCGGGGAGCGGACGGGGTCATCACGGCGACGGTGCGCGCGGACGCGTTCTGCCACAACATGGTGCGCTCGCTGATCGGCGCGCTGCTGTTCGTCGGTGACGGGCACCGGGGGCCCGAGTGGCCGGGGAAGGTGCTCGGCGCCGGGGTGCGGGACTCCGCCGTGCATGTGGTGCGGCCGCACGGGCTGACGCTGGAGGAGGTCGGCTACCCCGCCGACGAGCTGCTGGCCGCGCGGAACAAGGAGGCGCGGAACCGGCGCTCACTGCCGTCGGCGGGGTGCTGCTGAGCTGAGCGGGGGCCCGGGCGGGCGGGGGCGGCTACTGGGCCGCCGCCGACGCCTGGGCCTCCCCGCGGCGCCGGATCTGGCGGAAGGAGAACTCGGCCAGGTCGTTGCCGGCGGCGAAGACCTTGGTGTCCTTGGTCGTCACGTCCTTGCCGTCGGTGAAACCGGCGATCGTGAAGTAGGCGTACCGGCCGAGGGTGTTGGTGGTGGAGCGGCAGATCGCGGAGTCGCAGAACGACTTCACGCCCTTGCCCGGCAGCGCGGCGACGATGCTCTTCTTGTCCGCCCGGTCCTTGAACCGGGTGGCGTCGGTGTCGTTGTCGAAGACCGCGACACCGACCGTGACGGCCACGCCGTCCTTGACGTAGCTGACCCGCATCAGCCGGGTGCAGTCGCCCGCGGCGAGCGCCTTCGGGAGGGTGCCGCCGGCGCCGGACGCGCAGTTCTTGCTGTCGGCGGTGGCGCCCTTCTTGTACACCGTCTCGCCCATGGTGAGCTGGGTCCCCGGGAACAGGGTCTCCGGGCTCAGCGGAGCGGTGTCCTTGTTGGCGCTGGCTATGAAGTCCTTGGGGTCCAGCGGCGGTGGCGCGCTGGTCGGCGCGAAGGACGGTGCCGTGGTCGCCGTGCCGCCCGGCAGGGAGGCGGTCGCGGGCAGGCCGGAGGGACCGCCGGCCCGGTCGTCGCCGCCCGCGTTCACCACGGCCATGGCGACGGCGGTGCCGACCGCTCCCGTGGCGAGCACGCCGCCCGCGATGAGCAGCACCTTGCGACGCTTCTTGCGGGTCTCGGAGGCGTCGGCGAGCGCCGCCCAGTCGGGGGTGCCGTCGTCGCCGCCGCTCTTCCACGGCTGCTCGGATTGAGGTGTCCAAGGGTCCCACTGAGACTGGGGACCCCCCTGCCCATAACTCATGGGGCGCATCTTAGAGGGGCCCGGAGGGTCCCGGCGCGCCCGAGGTGAGGCCGTGCGGAGGCGATAGGGGGACCTTCGGCGCACGGGGGAACATCTCGGCCGGGCGGCATTCCCGGCAAGCTCGTTTTGACCCGTCCGGGGGCGGCCCGGTAACCTAGCTCCTCGTTGTGTATTGGCTTGCTCATTCTCACGGGACGGGCCCTTACACCGGTCCACCGGGCCGATGACCAGCGATCAGCACGCGGTTGCGTCACCGCAGTGCGATCGAGGCTGTCGTGATCGTTTCGGTGACCTGTTCAGGACCATTCACTCGAAGCGAAGGCTACGAACCGTGCGTACGTACAGCCCCAAGCCCGGCGATGTGACGCGCCAGTGGTACGTCATCGACGCTCAGGACATCGTCCTGGGTCGTCTCGCCACCACCGCCGCGACCCTTCTCCGGGGCAAGCACAAGCCGATCTACGCGCCGCATGTCGACACCGGTGACTTCGTCATCGTCGTCAACGCCGACAAGGTGCACCTGTCCGGCAACAAGCGGACCCAGAAGATGGCCTACCGTCACTCCGGCTACCCCGGTGGTCTGCGCTCCGTCCGTTACGACGAGCTGCTCGACAAGAACCCCGAGAAGGCCATCGAGAAGGCCGTCAAGGGCATGCTCCCCAAGAACACCCTCGGCCGTCAGATGCTCTCGAAGCTGAAGGTCTACAAGGGCGACCAGCACCCCCACGCTGCCCAGCAGCCGGTGCCGTTCGAGATCACCCAGGTCGCGCAGTAATTCCGGCCACCCTTTAAGACTGAAGAGAATCTGAGGAGAATCGTGGCCGAGACCACCCCCGAGCAGCCGCTCGAAGAGACCGAGCTCGTCGACATCGAGAGCTACACCACCGAGACCGAGCTCCCCGTCGAGGGCGAGTACACGTCGGAGTCCCTGGCTTCCCGCTTCGGCGAGCCGCAGCCGGCCGCCGGCCTGGGCCGTCGCAAGAACGCCATCGCCCGCGTCCGGATCGTCCCGGGCACCGGCAAGTGGAAGATCAACGGTCGCACCCTCGAGGACTACTTCCCGAACAAGGTGCACCAGCAGGAAGTCAACGAGCCCTTCAAGGTGCTCGAGCTCGACGGTCGCTACGACGTCGTCGCCCGCATCGCCGGTGGCGGTGTCTCCGGTCAGGCCGGTGCGCTCCGTCTCGGTGTCGCCCGTGCGCTGAACGAGGCGGACGTCGACAACAACCGCGGCGCCCTCAAGAAGGCCGGCTTCCTCAAGCGCGACGACCGTGCGGTCGAGCGCAAGAAGGCCGGTCTGAAGAAGGCCCGTAAGGCCCCGCAGTACAGCAAGCGCTAAACAGCGGCGCTTCGCGCGTACTCCGAACGCCCCGACGGCACGCCCTGTGTGCCGTCGGGGCGTTCGTTTATCTGCGTCAAGGGCGTATAACGGCACAAGACGCTCAAAGGCTTGTGTGATCGGATGCTCGGGCGCATGCCATGATTCCTGGCAGCAGTGACGCTTCCTCGGGAGGACAAGTGGGACGACTCTTCGGCACCGACGGCGTGCGTGGCGTCGCCAACGCGGACCTGACGGCCGAGATGGCGCTCGGCCTGTCCGTCGCGGCGGCGCATGTACTGGCCGAGTCGGGCACGTTCGAGGGCCATCGGCCGACCGCGGTGGTGGGCCGTGACCCGCGCGCGTCCGGGGAGTTCCTGGAGGCCGCCGTCGTCGCGGGCCTGGCCAGCGCCGGCGTGGACGTGCTCCGCGTCGGTGTGCTGCCGACGCCCGCCGTCGCCCACCTGACCGGCGCGCTCGGCGCCGACCTCGGTGTGATGCTCTCCGCCAGCCACAACGCGATGCCGGACAACGGCATCAAGTTCTTCGCCCGTGGCGGCCACAAGCTCGCGGACGAGCTGGAGGGCCGTATCGAGGCCGTCTACGAGTCGCACCGCCACGGCGAGCCCTGGGAGCGCCCCACCGGCGCCGGGGTGGGCCGGGTCCGCGACTACGAGGCCGGCTCCGAGACCTACGTCTCCCACCTGCTGTCGGTGCTGCCGAACCGGCTGGAGGGGCTGAAGATCGTCCTGGACGAGGCGCACGGCGCGGCCGCGGGCGTCTCCCCGGAGGCGTTCACCCGGGCCGGTGCGACGATCGTCACGATCGGCGCCGAGCCGGACGGCCTGAACATCAACGACGGCTGCGGCTCGACCCACCTGGGTCTGCTGAAGGCCGCCGTGCTGGAGCACGGCGCGGACCTCGGCATCGCGCACGACGGGGACGCCGACCGCTGCCTGGCCGTGGACCACACCGGCGAGGAGGTCGACGGCGACCAGATCCTCGCGGTGCTCGCGCTGGCGATGCGGGAGCGCTCCGCGCTGGCCTCGGACACCGTGGTGGCCACCGTGATGTCCAACCTGGGCTTCAAGCTGGCCATGGAGCGGGCGGGCATCCGCCTGGTGCAGACGGCCGTCGGTGACCGGTACGTGCTGGAGGAGATGAAGCAGCACGGGTACGCGCTCGGCGGCGAGCAGTCCGGGCACGTCATCATCCTGGACCACGCCACCACCGGTGACGGCACGCTGACCGGCCTGCTGCTGGCGGCGCGGGTCGCGGAGACCGGGCGGGCCCTGCGGGAGCTGGCCTCGGTGATGGACCGGCTGCCGCAGGTCCTCGTCAACGTGCCGGACGTGGACCGCTCGCGGGTGCGCACCTCGGCCGACCTCGCGGCCGCCGTGGGCGAGGCCGAGCGCGAACTCGGTGAGACCGGCCGGGTGTTGCTGCGCCCCTCGGGCACCGAGCCGCTGGTCCGGGTCATGGTGGAGGCCGCCGACATCGACCAGGCCCGCACGGTCGCCGGGCGCCTGGCCGACGCGGTCAAGTCGGCGCTGGGCTAAGCCTTCTGGGCCTTCGGGCCGCTCCTGCCCCTCCTGGCCCAGAACGCCTTCTGCGCCAGGAGGGTGAGGACGCCGGCCAGCACGATCCCGAAGAGGTTCAGCAGGAGCTGCTCGCAGGAGCCGACGGTCTGCTCGGTGTCCCCGTAGGCCAGGGCGACGGCGGCGTTCGCGGCGGCCGGGACCGTGGTGACCGAGATGGCCACGCCGACCAGGGCGCCGGACTTGGCCGAGGTCAGGGAGAGCGTGCCCGCGGCGCCGGCGAGCAGGGCGACGATGAAGGAGAACGGGTCCGGCGCGTACACGAACCCGGTGTTGGGCCGGTCCGCCTCCAGCTTCGCCTCGCTGAACTGCCCGAGGGCGTCCATCAGGATGCTGAAGCCGACCGTCAGCCCTATGGCGACGGCGAAGCCCACCACCAGGGCGATCAGTGAGCGGGACGCAAGCTTGGGCTTGCGCCGCACCAGCGCGGTGCTGATCCCGGCCAGCGGCCCGAATTCCGGGCCCACGGCCATCGCGCCCACGATCAGCACGGCGTTGTCCAGCACCACACCGCAGGCCGCGATCATCGTGGCGATGGTGAGGAAGGCGACGTAGGTCACCGACAGGGTCGACTCCTCGTGGGTCTCCTCGACCAGGTGCTCCCACAGCACGGCGTCCGCGGCCTCGCCGGGCGCCTCCTCCTCGGCGCGGTCGGCGCGCCGGGACAGTGACAGGGCGATGTCGTCGGCGGCGATCGAGCCCGTGCGGTCGACACCGAGTTCCTGGAGCCGGGTGAGCAGGCCGTCGCCCGCCTCCCGGGCCACGTCGCACAGCACCACGTCCCCGGCGGGGTCGCGGGCGGCGCCGGGCAGGACGACGAGGTGGGTGGCGCCGACCGTGGACTCGATCAGGCGCACCACCTCGTCCGTGCGGTCGGACGGGACGATCAGACGCAAGTGCAGCATGCGCCCATCCAACCGTCCCGGGCTACAGCTTGCGCAGCCGCAGCCGCTGCACGGTGTGGTCGGGTCCCTTGCGGAGCTGGAGCGTGGCCCGGCCGCGGGTGGGGGCGATGTTCTCGGTCAGGTTGGGCTTGTTGATGGTCCGCCACAGTCCGCGCGCGTAGTCCACCGCCTCCTGCTCGGAGACCTGGGTGTACTTGCGGAAGTACGAGGAGGGGTTCTGGAACGCGGTCTGGCGCAGCTTCTTGAACCGCTCCAGGTACCAGCGCTCGATGTCCTCGGCGCTCGCGTCGACGTACACGCTGAAGTCGAAGTAGTCGGCGAGACCGACCCGGGTGCGGCCGTCGCTGCCGGGCAGGGCGGGCTGGAGGACGTTCAGGCCCTCGACGATGAGGATGTCCGGGCGGCGGACGGTGAGGCGTTCGCCGGGGACGATGTCGTAGATGAGGTGGGAGTAGACGGGCGCGGTCACCTCGTCCTTGCCGGCCTTGATGTCGGCGACGAAGCGGGTCAGGGCGCGGCGGTCGTAGGACTCGGGGAAGCCCTTGCGTGACATCAGGCCGCGGGCCTGGAGCTCCTTGGTCGGCAGCAGGAAACCGTCGGTGGTGACCAGCTCGACGCGGGGGTGCTCGGGCCAGCGGGAGAGCAGGGCCTGGAGCAGGCGGGCCACGGTGGACTTGCCGACCGCGACCGAGCCGGCGACCCCTATGACGAAGGGGGTGCCGGACTGGGAGCCCTGTTCGCCGAGGAAGGTGTTCAGGGCGCCTCTGAGGCCGTCGGTGGCGCCGACGTAGAGGTTGAGCAGGCGGGAGAGCGGGAGGTAGATGTCCCGCACCTCGTCGAGGTCGATGACGTCGCCGAGGCCGCGCAGCTTCTCCACCTCCTCGGCGGTGAGCGGCTGCGGCGTCTTGTCGCGCAGCGCGCTCCATTCGGCGCGAGTGAGGTCGACGTAGGGAGTCGCCTCCGGCCTGTGCCGGTGGGCGCTCCGGGGGATCGAGGAGACCGGTGAGATCACATTCCATTGTTAACGCTGTTTGAACGGGGGTGGGCGTGGGGTGCGTCACGCGTGTGGGGGCGGAGATCACGCGGCCGTCACGGTCGGGTACCGGGCGGGCCTCCCCATGATCATCTGTGTGTCCGCTGTGCTTAAAGTGCGAGGTATCCGTGCGCAAAGCGCGGGAAAAGTGTCGCGGGCGCCGTCGGTCGGCAGATGAGACGCCGTCCGTCAGCAGAAGAGAAGAGTGCCCACGTGAGTGCCACCGCCGTCCGCCGTTCCGTCCTCGCCGCGTCCGCCGCCGCGCTGGCCCTGCTCGCCACCGCCTGCGGCGGTTCCGGTGACGCGGACAAGGGCGCCGGGGGCAAGGGTGACGGCGCCCCGGCCGCGGCGTCCGCCCCGGCGCTCAAGGCGCTGACCGCCGCCGAGCTGGAGAAGGCCGGGCTGGCCCAGTCCGACGTGAAGACCGGCAAGGTCACGGCCAAGGTTCCGGGCGGCGACGACATCGCTGCGGGCAAGGTCACCACGGACGACGCGGCGTGCCTGCCGCTGGCCCGCGCCCAGGCGGGCGTGGCGCAGGGCGAGCCGGCGTCGACGGCGAAGCGGTCCTGGCTCGGTACGCCGAAGAAGCCGGCGCCCGGCACCAAGCCCGAGGACGCGCTGCTGGCCGCGCTCGACGTGGACAAGACGCTGATCGGGCTCGCCTCCTACGACGGCGGCGCGGCACCGGCCGCCCTCAAGGGGCTGACCGCGGCGGCGCAGAAGTGCGCGGGCGGCTTCACGGCCACCATCGCGGGCGAGAAGACCCGGTTCCTCAAGGCCGCCACGGCCGCCGCGCCGCAGGGCGGGGACGAGGGTGTCGCGGTGAACCTGACCATGGCCGCCGACGAGGGCGTGAAGGCCGTGAGCAAGGTCGTCGTCGTCCGTCAGGGCGCCACGGTGGCCACCTTCAGCACGATCAACATGGCGGCGATGGCCTCGGGCAAGGACTACGAGGTCCCGGCCGAGGTCATCGCCGCGCAGGTGGCCAAGCTGGGCTGATCCGCCCGCCGCGGCCGGCCGGGCTCAGGTGTTGATGAGCGACTCCTGGCGGGAGGTCTGCAGCACGCTGCCGAACTGGGGGATGCCCGTCGTGTCCATCCCCGTCTGGCCGAGCCGCAGGAGCTGCGCGCCCACGGTGCCGATGCGGTGCTGCCCGTCCTGGGCGGGCTCGGAGGGCAGCACGGTGACGGTGCCGTCGCCGTTGTCCTGCCACGGGCTGCCCGCGATCAGGTCGGCCCCGCCGTCGTGGTCGAGGTCGGACAGCAGCGCGGCGGTGCCGAAGTTCCCTCCCGGTGTACCGGGGACGCCGTGGTTGCCCTGGTAGAAGTACTGCGGGGAGGTCTTGGTGTCGATGCCGGAGGCGGTGCCGTACAGCACGGTGACGGTGCCCATGTTGTAGTACATCTGCCCCCACAGGCGCATGTTCTCCTGCTGGGCGCCGACGGCGAGGTCCAGCCGGCCGTCGCCGTTGACGTCGCCGAGCGTGACGGAGCTGCCGAACTTGTCCCAGTCCTCGGAGTCGCCGGGGATGGCGCCGGACTCCTGGGTGATGGTCTGGACGCGGGACGAGGGGCCCGAGGCCGATCCGTAGGTGATCTCCACCTTGCCGCCGATGGGGCCGGTGGCGGTGGTGCGGCCCCAGTAGACGCCGGTGACGATGTCGCCGCGGCCGTCGCCGTCGATGTCGCCGATGGCCGCCGCGAGGCCGCCGGGCATCCGCTTGGCGGTGGTGCGCGAGGGGCCCGTGGAGGTGCCCGGCACGTAGTAGTTGACGTTGTGGTACTTGCCGTCGGTCGTGGAGGCGGTGCGGTTCAGTCCGTCCACCATCAGGTCCGCGCGGCCGTCGCCGGTGACGTCACCGGCCGTGAGGTTGATGATCCCGGCTTCCGGGGCGCCGCGCAGCGACAGGGAGCGGGTGGCGAGGGCCCCGGCCCTGCCGTTCCTGCCGATGCCCTTGCGGAACGTGTAGAGGGTGGACGAGCTGGTGCCGACGGCGAGGTCGGTACGGCCGTCACCGTCGAAGTCGCCCGCCGCCAGCGAGGCGCCGAAGCGGTCGTGCTCGGCCGGGGCCGGGTCGGCGATGGTGGAGGCGCCGGCGAGCCCGCGCGGGGAACCCCAGACGATCTGCACCGTGCCGCCGTTGATGTCGCTGCCCACGTCCTCCAGCGGGCTGCCGACGGCGAGGTCGGTGTAGCCGTCCCGGTCGAAGTCGCCGGTGGTGGTGGCCGCGCCGAACAGGTCGCCGTTCTCCGCCGTGTCCGGCACACCGGAGGTGTCCTGGTCGATGGTGGTGTGCCGGGCGGGGGAGACGCCCTGGGCGGAGCCGTAGAACGCGGTGACCGAGCCGACCCGCCACTTCCCGTGCGCCCAGGCGGCGGGCGCGCTGACCACGAAGTCGTTGTAGCCGTCGCCGTTGAAGTCGGTCCTGGGCTGCTTGGCGGCCGCTCCCGCCGTGCCCGCCGCGACGGCGCTGCCGGAGAGCGCGCCGGTCATGCCTCCCACCAGGGTCGCGGCGACGACGGTGGCCAGGGCTGTGCGATGTCCACGCTTCATTCGTGAGTCTCCCGCTGTTCGCTTGGGTGTGCGGGTGGTAGACCCCCGACGGGCTCGCACGGTTGTGTGTCGGAGTGCGAATGGCTTCGGACGGTGCCGAAGGGCCGCAGAATTTCCGAATCCGGGCACGCGGTACCGCTTTTGACGGGCCGTCGGACCGTAGGCTGCCGAACATGTGCGGAATCGTGGGATACGTAGGGGCGCAGTCGGCGCTCGATGTGGTGATGGCCGGGCTGAAGCGGCTGGAGTACCGGGGATACGACTCGACCGGTGTCGCGGTGCTCGCGGACGGCGGGCTGGCCTCGGCGAAGCGGGCCGGGAAGCTGGTCAACCTGGAGAAGGAACTGGGCGAACGCCCGCTCCCGGCCGGCACCACCGGCATCGGGCACACCCGCTGGGCCACCCACGGCGGCCCGACGGACGCCAACGCCCACCCGCACCTGGACAACGCGGGCCGGGTCGCGGTCGTGCACAACGGCATCATCGAGAACTTCGCCGCGCTGCGCGCCGAACTCACCGAGCGCGGCCACGACCTGACCTCCGAGACGGACACCGAGGTGGTCGCGCACCTGCTGGCGGAGGAGTTCTCCGCGAGCGCCGACCTCGCGGAGGCGATGCGGCTGGTGTGCCGTCGCCTGGAGGGCGCCTTCACCCTGGTCGCCGTGCACACCGACGAGCCGGACGTGGTCGTGGGCGCCCGGCGCAACTCCCCGCTGGTGGTGGGCGTCGGCGAGGGCGAGGCGTTCCTCGCCTCCGACGTGGCCGCGTTCATCGCCCACACCCGTGAGGCCGTCGAGCTGGGTCAGGACCAGGTGGTCGAGCTGCGCCGCGAGGGCGTCACGGTGACCGGCTTCGACGGCAGCCCGGCCGAGACCCGCGCCTACCACGTGGACTGGGACGCCTCGGCGGCCGAGAAGGGCGGCTACGACTACTTCATGCTCAAGGAGATCGCCGAGCAGCCGAAGGCCGTCGCGGACACCCTCCTCGGCCGCATCGACCCCTCCGGCTCGCTCACCCTGGACGAGGTGCGGATCGGCGCGGCCGAACTGCGCGAGGTGGACAAGGTCGTCATCGTCGCCTGCGGCACCGCCTTCCACGCCGGTCTGATCGCCAAGTACGCCATCGAGCACTGGACCCGCATCCCCTGCGAGGTCGAGCTGGCCAGCGAGTTCCGCTACCGGGACCCGATCCTGGACGGGCGTTCGCTGGTCATCGCCATCTCGCAGTCCGGCGAGACCATGGACACCCTGATGGCGCTCAGGCACGCCCGCGAGCAGGGTTCCAAGGTTCTGGCCATCTGCAACACCAACGGCTCGACCATCCCGCGCGAGTCCGACGCCGTGCTCTACACGCACGCCGGCCCGGAGGTCGCCGTCGCCTCCACCAAGGCGTTCCTGACCCAGTTGGTCGCCTGCTACCTCGTCGCCCTCTACCTGGGCCAGGTGCGCGGCACCAAGTGGGGCGACGAGATCCGTGACGTCGTCCGGGACCTCTCCCGGATCTCCGGCGCGGTCGAACGCGTCCTGGAGACCATGGAGCCGGTGCGGGCGCTGGCCCGCTCCCTCGCGGAGAAGAACACCGTGCTCTTCCTCGGCCGTCATGTGGGCTACCCCGTCGCTCTGGAGGGCGCCCTCAAGCTCAAGGAACTCGCCTACATGCACGCCGAGGGCTTCGCGGCCGGCGAGCTGAAGCACGGCCCGATCGCCCTGATCGAGCAGGACGTGCCGGTCGTCGTGCTCGTGCCCTCCCCGCGCGGCCGGTCCGTGCTGCACGACAAGATCGTCTCCAACATCCAGGAGATCCGCGCCCGCGGCGCCCGCACCATCGTCATCGCCGAGGAGGGCGACGAGGCGGTCGTCCCGTACGCCGACCACCTGATCCGCATCCCGGCCACCCCGACCCTGCTCCAGCCGATGGTCTCCGCGGTGCCGCTGCAGGTGTTCGCCTGCGAACTGGCCACCGCGCGCGGCAACGAGGTGGACCAGCCCAGGAACCTGGCGAAGTCGGTGACGGTGGAGTAGGGCGGCCGCCGTAGGCTCCCGGCATGAGCATCATCGGGGTCGGGATCGACGTGGCCGAGATCGACCGCTTCCGGGCGGCGCTGGAGCGTACGCCGAATCTGGCCGCCCGGCTGTTCGTCGCGGGGGAGTTGACGCTGCCGGGCGGGGAGCGGCGGGGGATCGCCTCGCTCGCGGCCCGGTTCGCGGCCAAGGAGGCCCTCGCCAAGGCGCTGGGCGCCCCCGCCGGGCTGCTCTGGACCGACGCCGAGGTGTACGTCGAGGACAGCGGGCAGCCCCGGCTGCGGGTCAAGGGCACCGTCGCGGCGCGCGCGGCCGAGCTGGGGGTGCGGTCCTGGCACGTCTCGCTCAGCCATGACGCGGGCGTCGCCTCCGCCGTGGTCATCGCCGAGGCGTGAACCATCCGGGTGCGCCCTCCCGCGCTCCGGGGGCAGACTCGGACCCATGCGTACTGCGTACAGCGTGGAGACGGTACGGGCGGCCGAGCGCGCCCTGATGGCCCGGCTGCCCGAGGGCACCCTGATGCAGCGGGCGGCCGCCGGACTGGCCGCCGCCTCGGCCGAGTTCCTCGGGCGGGTGTACGGCAGCCGGGTGGTGCTGCTCGTCGGCAGCGGGGACAACGGCGGCGACGCGCTGTACGCCGGGGCCCGGCTGCGCCGGCGCGGTGCCGGGGTCACCGCGGTCCTCCTGACGCCCGACCGCGCCCACGCGGGCGGCCTCGCCGCGCTGCGCCTTGCGGGCGGCGCCGTCATCGGCCCCGACCGGGCCCCGGAGGCGATCGAGCGGGCCGACCTGGTGGTGGACGGCATCGTCGGCATCGGCGGCAAGGGCGGGCTGCGGCCGGACGCCCGGCACCTGGCCGAGGCCGCCGAGCGGTCGCGGGCCGCGATCGTCGCCGTGGACTTGCCCAGCGGGGTCGACGCGGACACCGGCGAGGTGTCCGGCGCCGCCGTCCGCGCCGACCTGACCGTCACCTTCGGCGCGTACAAGCCCGGCCTGCTGATCGACCCCGGCCGCGAGTACGCCGGGACGGTGCGGCTCGTCGGCATCGGCCTCGAACTTCCTCCGGACCCGGTGCTGGAGGCCCTCCAGCACGAGGACGTGGCCCGGCTGCTGCCCGCCCCCTCCGCCGAGAGCGACAAGTACCGGCGCGGGGTGCTCGGTGTCGCCGCCGGGTCCGCGCGCTATCCCGGCGCTGCCGTCCTCGCCGTCTCCGGCGCGCTGCGCGGCGGCGCGGGCGCCGTGCGGTACGTCGGCCCCGCCGGGGACGCCGTCATCGCCCGCTTCCCCGAGACCCTCGTCTCCGACCAGGGCCCCGACCACGCGGGCCGGGTGCAGGCGTGGGTGGTGGGTCCGGGCGCCGGGGAGGACGCCCCCACCGTGGCCAAGGTGCTCGCCGCCGACGTGCCCGTGCTGCTGGACGCCGACGGGCTGCGGCTGGCCGACCGGGACGTCGTGCGCGGGCGCACCGCGCCGACCCTGATGACCCCTCACGCGGGGGAGGCGGCCGCCCTGCTGGGGGTGCGCCGCGAGGAGGTGGAGGCGGCCCGGCTGACCTCGGTGCGGGAACTGGCGGCGGTCTACCGGGCGACAGTGCTGCTGAAGGGCTCCACCACACTGGTCGCCGACCCCGGCGGCGGCCCGGTCCGGGTCAACGCCACCGGCACCGGCTGGCTGGCCACGGCGGGCAGCGGTGACGTGCTGTCAGGGCTCGCCGGATCGCTGCTGGCCTCCCGTCTGTCGGCGCTGGACGCGGGCAGCGTCGCCGCGTATCTGCACGGCCTCGCCGGACGCCTCGCCTCGCAGGGCGCCCCCATCGCCGCCCTCGACATCGCCGAGCGGGTGCCCGAGGCGTGGCGGGACGTCGTACGGGACTGAGGCGCGGTCAGGCGGGCCCGCGCGGATCGCCGAGGAGTGCGGCCGGGGGCCGCCGACGCCCTCTGAGAGACTGGGGGCGCCATGAGTGAGACTTCTGCTGTGCCGACCGCGCCCCTGCGCGCCCGCGCCGAGATCGATCTGGGTGCCCTGCGCGCCAACGTCCGGGCGCTGCGCGCCCGTGCCGAGGGCGCGCAGCTGATGGCCGTCGTCAAGTCGGACGCCTACGGCCACGGCGCCGTGCCCTGCGCCCGCGCGGCCCTGGACGCCGGGGCGACCTGGCTGGGCACCGCCACCCCGGAGGAGGCCCTCGCGCTGCGCGCGGCCGGGCTGCCGGGCCGGATCATGTGCTGGCTCTGGGTGCCCGGCGGGCCCTGGCGGGAGGCGATCGAGGCCGACCTCGACGTGTCCGTCAGCGGCATGTGGGCGCTGCGCGAGGTGACGGCCGCCGCCCGCGAGGCGGGCCGCCCCGCGCGGGTGCAGCTCAAGGCCGACACCGGTCTCGGCCGCAACGGCTGCCAGCCCGACGACTGGCCCGAGCTGGTCGCCGAGGCCCTGGAGGCCGAGGCCGCCGGGCTGATCCGGGTCACCGGCCTGTGGTCCCACTTCGCCTGCGCGGACGAGCCCGGTCATCCCTCCATCGCGGCCCAGCTCGCCCGGTTCCGGGAGATGGTGGGGTACGCCGAGGAGCGGGGCGTGGAGCCCGAGGTCCGGCACATCGCCAACTCCCCGGCCACGCTGACCCTTCCGGAGACCCACTTCGACCTGGTCCGCACCGGCATCGCCGTGTACGGCATCTCGCCCAGCCCCGAGCTGGGCACCCCGGCCGACTTCGGACTGCGCCCGGTGATGACGCTGAGCGCGTCGCTGGCGCTGGTCAAGCGGGTGCCGGGCGGCCACGGCGTCAGCTACGGCCACCACTACGTCACCCCCGGCGAGACCACCCTCGGCCTGGTGCCGCTCGGCTACGCCGACGGCATCCCCCGGCACGCCTCCAGCGGCGGTCCGGTGCTGGTCGACGGCAAGCTGCGGACCGTCGCGGGGCGGGTGGCGATGGACCAGTTCGTGGTCGACCTCGGCGGCGACGAGCCGGAGGCGGGCACGCGGGCGGTGCTGTTCGGGCCGGGCGACGGAGGCGAACCCACCGCCGAGGACTGGGCGCAGGTGTGCGGGACGATCGCGTACGAGATCGTCACCCGGATCGGCACGCGTGTGCCCCGCGTCCATGTGAACGCGTGACCCCTGCGGGCGCCGGGCACGCTACTGTCCGGTAGCCCTTGGCACACCGGCCCGGCGGACCGTAGTACGGCGAGGAGGAACGGCACGTGAGCGAGAGCAGTGCGGAGGCCGTGGTGGACGCGGTCGCCGCGACGGCCGCGTCCGGCGGCTGGCGCAAGGCGACCGGTCTCGCCGGCGCCGCGATAGGCGTCCTCGCCGCGGGCGCGGCGGCCGGTGTCGCCATCGAGCGGATGACGGTCGGGCGCGGCATACGCCGCAACGCCGCGCTGGCCCTGGACTCCACGGGCCCCTACGGCACCCTGCGCGGCACCCCCGGCAAGGCCGTCGCCGACGACGGCACCGAGCTGTACTACGAGGTCGACGACATCGACCCCGACCCCGGCCCGAACGTCTCCCCGCGCCGCCGCAGGCTCTTCGGCCGCAAGACGCCCGCCCCGGTGACCGTCGTCTTCTGCCACGGCTACTGCCTCGGCCAGGACTCCTGGCACTTCCAGCGGGCCGCCCTGCGCGGCGTCGTCCGCACCGTGCACTGGGACCAGCGCAGCCACGGCGAGTCCGGGCGGGGCGTGTCCCAGACCCGCGACGGGCTGCCGGTCACCATCGACCAGCTCGGCCGGGACCTCAGGGCGGTGCTGGACGCGGCCGTCCCCGAGGGGCCCGTGGTGCTGGTGGGGCACTCGATGGGCGGGATGACGGTGATGGCGCTGGCCGCGCAGTACCCGGAGTACATCCGGGACCGGGTCGTCGCCACCGCGTTCGTCGGCACCTCCTCGGGCCGGCTCGGCGAGGTCAACTTCGGTCTGCCGCTGGCCGGGGTGAACGCGGTGCGCCGGGTGCTGCCGGGCGTGCTGAAGGCGCTGGGGCAGCAGGCCGAGCTGGTGGAGAAGGGGCGCCGGGCCACCGCCGAGCTGTTCGCCGGGGTGATCAAGCGGTACTCGTTCGCGGGGCGGGACATCGACCCGGCGGTCGCGCGGTTCGCGGAGCGGATGATCGAGTCCACCCCGATCGACGTGGTCGCGGAGTTCTACCCGGCCTTCACCGACCACGACAAGACCGAGGCGCTGGCCTGCTTCCAGGAGCTGCCGGTGCTCGTGCTGGCCGGGGTACGGGACCTGGTCACGCCGAGCGAGCACAGCGAGGCCATCGCGGACCTGCTCCCGGACGCCGAGCTGGTGCTCGTGCCGGACGCCGGGCACCTGGTGATGCTGGAGCACCCCGAGGTCGTCACCGACCGCCTCGCCGACCTGCTCACCCGCGCCGGCGCCGTTCCGGCAGGGGCTACCGTAAGCGGTTATGGAAGAGGCACCAGCAGCAGCGGCACCGTACGACCCGGCTGAGACCCGGCTCACCGTCACCTCCCCCGAGCAGATGCGGGAGCTGGGCCTGAGACTGGCCGGGCTGCTGCGCGCGGGCGACCTGGTGATGCTCACCGGCGAGCTGGGCGCGGGCAAGACGACGCTGACCCGCGGGCTCGGCGAGGGGCTCGGGGTGCGTGGCGCGGTCACCTCGCCGACCTTCGTGATCGCGCGGGTCCACCCCTCGCTGGTGGACGGGCCGCCCCTGGTCCACGTCGACGCCTACCGTCTGTCCGGCGGGCTCGACGACATGGAGGACCTCGACCTCGACGTCTCCCTGCCCGACTCGGTGATCGTCGTGGAGTGGGGCGAGGGCAAGGTCGAGGAACTGACCGACGACCGGCTGGAGATCCTCATCCACCGCGCGGTCGGCGACACCACCGACGAGGTCCGCCACGTCACGCTGACCGGCCTCGGCGACCGCTGGGCGAAGGCGGATCTGGACTCGCTCGCCGGCTGAGGGCGCCGATATCCCGACAGGGTGTCGGAATCGTATTGCGCGGGACGTACCGGGCGTGGTCACATGGTACCCAGCCCGTGGTTAGGCATACCTAACCTCGCCCGCCCCCGCAGCTCAGGAGGCGCCCCATGTCCGTTCCGCGTCCCACGGCCCGCCCCGAGGGGGCGACGCGCGCCCAGGTGACCGCGCAGGTGTCCATGCGCGACCTGCTGGCGTCGTGCGCGGCGGCGAAGGCGGTCTCCACCCCGCCGCCCGCGCCGGTCCCCGCCGAGTGCACCCCGGACCACCGCGAGGCGGCCTGAGCGGCGGGCCCTCGCCTCAGCGGATCACGACCACCGGCACGCCGATCGTGGCGAACTGCCACATGGCGTCGCCGTCCCGGCGGTTCTCCCGGATGCCGCCCGTGCGGGCGGAGGAGCCGGCTCCGTCCGGCTGGTCGCGCACGGCCGCACTGAAGCCGACCGTCACTCCGTCCACCGTGGTGAAGCGGACGACGTGCTCCACGGGGACGCCGTCGCTGCCGGTGATGGCGTTCGAGCGCGAGGTGACCCAGTAGGAACCCGGCGCCGGGTCGACCCCGCCGGGGCGGACGCCGAAGGTGCGCCGGACGCGGCTGTGGTCGTCCACCAGCCAGACCCGGTCGTCGTCCACCGAGTACACGACCCGCTCGCCCCTGCCCGAGTGGGCCGGCAGCGCCGTGGGATGCCGCCGGTCGCGCGGGGCCTTGGTCACGGCCACCGAGGGGGACGCGCTCGCCGAGGGGGCGCGCAGGCTCGCCGGGACGTTCGCGTGGGCCTGGTAGGCGAGGAGGCCGACGGTGCCGACGGACACCGCGACGAGTCCGGCCACGATCCCCGAGCTGGTCCCTGCCACGTGCGCCACCTCTGCCTCGTACCGACCCGTTACGGTTCGCGGGATATGTCGTACTTCATACAGACCGTAGCAGTCAGTGACGGTCCGACCGGGACGGCCGTGCGCGAGCCGTGGGCGCCGTAGGCTGTTCGCGTGCTTCTGCTCGCTCTGGATACCGCCACCCCCGCCGTCACCGTCGCCCTGCACGACGGGACGGACGTCGTCGCCTCGTCGAGCCAGGTGGACGCCCGCCGACACGGAGAGCTGCTGCTGCCCGCCGTCGACCGCGTGCTCGCCGCCGCCGGGCTGAAGCTGGACGCCGTCACCGGCATCGTCGTCGGCACCGGCCCCGGCCCCTACACCGGTCTGAGGGTCGGCCTGATGACCGCCGACACCTTCGGGCTCGCCCTCGGCGTCCCCGTGCACGGCGTGTGCACGCTGGACGGCCTCGCCTACGCCGCCGACATCGGCGAGGGCCCCTTCGTCGTGGCCACCGACGCCCGGCGCAAGGAGGTCTACTGGGCGACGTACGCCGACTCCCGCACCCGGCTCACCGGCCCGGCCGTGGACCGCCCGGCCGACATCGCCGAAACCGTCGCGGGGCTGCCCGCGGTGGGCGCCGGCGCGCTGCTCTACCCGGACACCTTCCCCGACGTCCACGAGCCCGAGCACGTGTCCGCCGCCGCGCTCGCCTCGCTGGCCGCCGAGAGGCTGGCCGCCGGACAGGAGCTGGACGAGCCGCGTCCGCTGTACCTGCGCAGGCCCGACGCCCAGGTGCCCAAGAACTACAAGGTGGTCACCCCGAAGTGACCGCGGAGCTGCGCGAGATGCGCTGGTGGGACATCGACCGGGTCCTCGACCTGGAGAAGGACCTGTTCCCCGAGGACGCCTGGTCGCGGGGCATGTTCTGGTCCGAGCTGTCCCACGCGCGGGGCGACGGCGCCACCCGGCGCTACCTCGTCGCCGAGAACGGCGGCCGGCTCGTCGGGTACGCCGGGCTCGCCTCCTCGGGCGACCTCGGCGACGTCCAGACCATCGCCGTCGCCCGCGACCAGCAGGGCACCGGCCTCGGCGCCCGCCTGCTGACCGAGCTGCTGCGGGCCGCCACCGCCTTCGAGTGCGCGGAGGTGATGCTGGAGTGCCGGGTGGACAACATCCGCGCGCAGAAGCTCTACGAGCGCTTCGGCTTCGTCCCCATCGGCTTCCGGCGCGGCTACTACCAGCCGGGCAACGTGGACGCCCTGGTCATGCGCCTGACCGACCCCTCATCCTCCCTGGAAGACGTACAAGGAACCGAGATCAATGGCTGACGAACCTCTCGTCCTCGGCATCGAGACCTCCTGCGACGAGACCGGCGTCGGCATCGTGCGCGGCACCACCCTGCTCGCCGACGCGGTCGCCTCCAGCGTCGACGAGCACGCCCGCTTCGGCGGTGTCGTGCCCGAGGTGGCGTCCCGCGCGCATCTGGAGGCGATGGTCCCGACCATCGACCGCGCGCTGAAGGAGGCGGGCGTCTCCGCCCGCGACCTCGACGGCATCGCCGTCACCGCGGGCCCCGGCCTCGCGGGCGCCCTGCTGGTCGGTGTCTCGGCGGCCAAGGCGTACGCCTACGCCCTGGGCAAGCCGCTCTACGGCGTGAACCACCTCGCCTCGCACATCTGCGTGGACCAGTTGGAGCACGGCCCGCTGCCCGAGCCGACCATGGCGCTGCTGGTCTCCGGCGGCCACTCCTCGCTGCTGCTCTCCTCGGACATCACCTCCGACGTCCGGCCGATGGGCGCCACCATCGACGACGCGGCCGGTGAGGCGTTCGACAAGATCGCCCGCGTGCTGAACCTGGGCTTCCCCGGGGGCCCGGTCATCGACCGCTACGCCCGCGAGGGCGACCCGACGGCCATCGCCTTCCCGCGCGGTCTGAGCGGTCCCCGCGACCCCGCCTACGACTTCTCCTTCTCCGGCCTGAAGACCGCCGTGGCCCGCTGGATCGAGGCCAAGCGCGCGGCCGGCGAGGAGGTGCCCGTCCGGGACGTGGCCGCCTCCTTCCAGGAGGCCGTGGTGGACGTGCTGACCCGCAAGGCGGTGCGTGCCTGCAAGGACGAGGGCGTCGACCACCTGATGATCGGCGGCGGTGTCGCGGCCAACTCCCGGCTGCGGGCGCTGGCCCAGGAGCGCTGCGAGCGGGCCGGTATCCGGCTGCGCGTGCCGCGTCCCAAGCTGTGCACGGACAACGGCGCGATGGTCGCCGCGCTCGGCGCCGAGATGGTCGCCCGCAACCGGGCCGCCTCCGACTGGGACCTGTCCGCCGACTCCTCCCTGCCGGTCACCGACCCGCACGTGCCGGGCACCGGCCACACGCACGACCACGACCACGTGCACGAGGTCAGCAAGGAGAACCTCTACTCATGACCGTCGCCCTGATGTGGGAGGCGCGGGCCGCCGAGGGCCGGGGCGAGGAACTGCTCGCCTGGGCGCGCGGACAGCGGCTCGACCCGGGCCCGCAGCGCAGGGAGACCTTCCGGGCGCCGGGGGACCGGGTACTGGTCATCACCTGGTGGGACGCGGCCTACGACGCGGACCTGCCGGAACTGCCCGCACCGGACGCCGGTCTGGTGTCCCGGCCGGTGCACCGGTGGCGGTTCGAGCCCGTCGGGAACTGATCCACGGCAGGAGTGGCGCGCGGCGGCGATCTCTGGCTATGATCATCACACAGCGAACGGCCGGAACAACTCCGGTTCGAACGCCAGGCGTTGGTGGTCCAAGTCAAGACGCCCCGCTTCCTGCGGGGAAATGCAGGTGCAAGACCTGCCCAGCGCTCCGATCAGAAGGCCGCTCCGGTTCACCGGGGCGGCCTTCGCCGTTGTGCGGCTCACCCGGCCGGTGTCACCGTGGTCCCGCAGCGCAGCACCCGGTCCGGCCCGACCTCCCGCACCGGCCCCGTCAGCCGCAGCCGTGTGGTGTGCCGTACCTCGGCGCTGGACGGCCCGAGGCGCAGCTCCAGCGCGCCCGGCTCGACGATCCGTACCCCCGCGACCCCGGTGAAGGACGCCAGGTCGGCGTGGAAGGCGAAGGTGATCCGGCGGGCCTCGCCGGGCGCGAGCTCCACCCGCTGGTAGCCGACCAGCCGTATGTCCGGCCGGGTCACCGAGGCCACCGGGTCGTGCAGATAGAGCTGCACCACCTCCGCGCCCGCCCGGTCCCCGGTGTTGCGCACGGTCACCGTGATGTCGTACGAGCCGTCCGTGCCGGTCTCCGCCTTTGCCGCGCCGAAGTCCGTCCAGGCGAACGTGGTGTACGACAGGCCGTGGCCGAAGGGGTGCAGCGGGGTCGGGTCCAGGCTGCTGACCTCGCCGGCCAGGCCCAGCGGGGGCTGGAGGTAGGTCCACGGTTGTCCGCCGGGCCCGCGCGGCACGCTCACCGGGAGCCGCCCGGAGGGGTTCACCCGGCCCGACAGGACCCCGGCCAGTGCCGGGCCGCCCTCCTCGCCGGGGAAGAAGCCCTGCACCACCGCGCCGAGCCGGCCCTCCCAGCGGCCCAGCGCGTAGGGGCGCCCGGTGAGCAGCACCAGCACCACCGGCGTGCCGGTCGCCACCAGCGCGTCCAGCAGCTCGCCCTGTACGCCGGGCAGCCGGAGGTCCGCCGCGTCGCAGCCCTCGCCGGAGGTGCCGCGCCCGAACAGGCCCGCCCGGTCGCCGAGCACCGCCACGCACACGTCGGCCCCGGCCGCGCCGGCCACCGCCGCGGCGAACCCGGAGTCGTCCGCGTCCGACACCCCGCAGCCCTCGGCGAACGTCAGCTTCGCGTCCGGGAGTTCGGCCCGCAGCGCGTCCAGCACGGTCGGGATGGCGATGCCGGCCGGGGTGCCGGGGTGGTGGGGGAGGACGTGGGCCGGGAAGGAGTAGCAGCCGAGCATGGCCAGCGGGTCCGCCGCGCGCGGGCCGACCACCGCGATCCGGGAGCCGGGGGCGAGCGGGAGCAGCCCCGCCGGGTTCTCCAGCAGGATCACCGACTCCTCGGCCAGCCTCCGGGCCAGCGCGCGCCCCTCCGGCGGGTCCAGGTCGACGGGGCCGGCCGGTTCCGGACGCCAGTCGGGGTCCAGCAGGCCCAGTTCGCACTTCTGGAGCAGCACCCGGCGGGCCGCCCGGTCGATGAGGGCCTCCGGGACGCGGCCCGCGCGTACGGCGTCCAGCAGCGGGGTGCCGTAGCAGTCGACGGTGGGCAGCTCCACGTCCACGCCCGCCTCCAGGGCCAGGTGAGCCGCCCCGGCGCGGTCCCCGGCCAGCCGGTGCTGGGTGCGCAGGAAGCCGACGCCGAAGTAGTCCGCGACCACCGTGCCGGTGAAGCCCCACCGCTCGCGCAGCACCCCGGTCAACAGCCGGGCGTCGGCCGAGGCGGGCACCCCGTCGGTCTCGGTGTACGCCGCCATCACCGACCGCGCCCCGCCCTCGCGCAGCGCCAGCTCGAAGGGCGGCAGCGTCACGTCCGCCAACTCCCGCGCGCCCGCCCGCACCGGGGCGAGGTTCCGGGCGCCCGCCGAGGACGCGTACCCGGCGAAGTGCTTGAGCGTGGCCACGATCCCGGCCGACTCCAGCCCGCCCACGTAGGCGGCGCCGACCGTGCCGACCAGGTACGGGTCCTCGCCGATGGTCTCCTCCACCCGGCCCCAGCGCGGGTCGCGGACCACGTCGAGCACCGGGGCGAGGCCCTGGTGGACGCCGGCCGAGCGCAGGTCCCGGCCGATGCGGGCGCCCACCTCGGCCACCAGCGCCGGATCGAAGGAGGCGCCCCAGGCGAGCGGTACCGGGTAGGCGGTGGCGCCCCAGGCGGTGAACCCGGCCAGGCACTCCTCGTGGGCGAGCGCCGGGATGCCGAAGCGGTTCGCGGCGGCGATCCTGCGCTGGGTGGCGGCGAGCGCGCGGGCGCCCCGCTCGGCGGCGACCGGGGCGGTGCCGAAGGAGCGGGTGAGCTGGCCGAGACCGTGGGTGATCAGCGCGTCCCAGTCCGGCACCGCGCTCATCTCGCTCTGCAGCGGGGCGACTTCACCGCCGTCCGGACCGGCGCCCACCCAGACGCCGTACAACTGGGCGGTCTTCTCCGCCGGCGTCATCCGGGACAGCAGGTCCTCGACGCGTACGGCGGCGGGCAGGGCGGGGTCACGCCAGGCGGCGGTGGTCATGGAACTCCTGTCGGGACTCGTACGGGGGGAGGGGATCACTTGCCGCCCGCGCCCATCAGGCCGCCGACCAGGGTGCGCCGGGCCACCAGGTACACGGCGAACACGGGGACGCCGGAGAGGACGACCGAGGCGAGCAGGGCGGGGATGTCCACCCCGAACTGGCTGACGTAGGTGAACAGGCCGAGCGTCAGCACGCGGCTGTCCTCGGACTGGGTGAAGATCAGCGGGAAGAGGAAGCCGTTCCACGCCTGGAGGGACGCGTAGACGACGACGGTGCCGATGCCGCCCCTGGCCAGCGGCACGACGAGCCGGAACAGCATCCGCGCCGGGGACGCGCCGTCCAGGGCCATCGCCTCGTACAGCTCCTCGGGGACGTCCCGCAGGGTGCCGGTGAGCACCAGTACCGACACCGGCATGGCGAAGGCCGCCGTGGGCAGCGCGACGGCGAGCAGGCTGTCGTACAGGTGCAGCTTGGTGATCATCAGGTAGAGCGGGACCACCACCGCCTGCGCGGGGACGGCCACGCCCAGCAGGAAGAGCCTGAAGGCCGCGCCCGACCAGAAGCCGCGGGTGCGCACGGCCACGTACGCCAGCGGGACGCACAGGACCAGGACGATCCCCACCACCACCGCGGCGACGAGCACGGTGTTGGCCAGGAAGTGGCCGAACCCGTTGTCGAGGACGGTGCCGTAGTTGGCGAGGGTGGGGTGGCGCGGCGGCCGGAGGGCGTTGGCGCCCAGCGCCTCGTCCTGGCGGGTCAGGGACACCGACAGCATCACGTAGACCGGGACGAGGACGACGGCGAGCCAGACCAGCGCGCCGAGGCCCGCCAGCGGGTTGGCCGGGCGGGTCACGGGGTCACATCCCTTCCCGGGTGCTGCGCATGGCGCCGAAGCCGGTCACCCGGACCAGCAGCAGCGACAGCGCGGTGGCGGCCACGACGAGGAAGGTGGCGATGGCGCTCGCGTAGCCGAAGTCGTAGGCCTTGAAGCCCGACTCGTACATCAGGTACGGCAGGATCGCGGTGTCCGTGCCCGGACCGCCCTGGGTCAGGATCAGCACGGTCTCGAAGTAGGTCAGCGAGCCGACGACCATCAGCACACCGGAGGTGGCCGCGGTGTTGCGGAGCTGGGGCAGGGTGATGGAGCGGAACCGGCGCAGGCGTCCGGCGCCGTCGATGGCCGCCGCCTGGTAGAGCACCTCGGGGATCTGCCGGGCGCCGCCCTGGTAGATCAGGGTGTGGAAGGGGATGAACTGCCAGCCGCCGACGAAGACGAGGGCGAGGAAGGCCCCGGACGTCGTGCCGAGCGTGTCGCCGGGCACGATGCCGAAGTTGGGGTCGAGCAGGGCGTAGAAGAGCAGCGAGACCGCGGTCGAGGACAGCAGGAACGGCACGAAGAAGACCGCCGACAGGACCGCCCGGTTGCGCTGCGGGCCCGCCGCCCAGACCCCGAGCAGCAGGGCGGTGGTCGTCTGGAAGGCGCAGCTCACCGCGGTCAGTGCGACGGTGACGGTCAGCGAGCGGGTCAGCCGGCCGTCGGTCAGCAGCGCGTGCCAGTTGGCGAGTCCCGCCGGGCGCGGCTCGCCGAGGCCGTTCCAGGTGGTGAAGGACAGGCCGAACGCCAGGACCATCGGGACGAGGGCGAAGAGGCCGAAGAAGAGCACGGCGGGCAGGGCCCAGGAGGGATGCGGGCGTCCGGCGCCTCTCGCGGGCCTCACTTCAGCTCCTTCAGCGCCGCCACGAACCGCTCCGGGGACGACTTGCCCACGAACAGCTTGTTGACCTCGGTCAGCATCGGCGTGGCCGCGTCCGGGTCGACCGCCTGGTCCCAGCTCAGCGTGAAGGCGGGGGCCTCGCGCACCATCCGGTACTGGAAGCGGGCGAACTCCGGGTCGGGGGAGGCGTCGAGGAGCTTGTCCGCGTTCGCGGTGGCCGGGACGTCGCCGTTGGCGATCAGCTCCCTGGCGTACTGCTCCGAGGCGCAGGTCCGGAGGAAGGCGAGCGCCGCGTCCTTGTTCCCGGTGCGGGTGTTCACCGACCAGTAGTTGGTGGGGTTGCCGACCACGTTGCGGATGTCACCGGCGCCGCCCTCGAACTCCGGGAACGGGCACCAGCCCAGGTGCTTCCTGGCGAAGTCCGGGAACTTGCCGAGCTGGGTGGAGTACTCCCACGACCCCATCAGATGCATCGCGGCCTTGCCCTTGGCGAGCGCGGCCGGTGCCCCGCCGTTGGTGTAGGCCACCGAGCTGAAGCCCTTGCCGAAGGCGCCGCCGTCGACGAGTTCCCGCACCGTCCGGGCGGCCTCGAGCACGGCGGGGTCGCCCCAGCCCGCCGTGTCGCCGTTCTTGATCCGGTCGAAGACCTTCGGGCCGCCGATCCGGTCCACCAGGTACTCCAGCCACATCAGTTCGGGCCAGATGTCCGCCCCGCCGAGGGCGAACGGGGTGATCCCGGCCTTCTTCAGCCTGGCGTTGTTGTCGAGGAGCTGGTCCCAGGTCGCGGGCGGCTTCAGGCCGTGCTCGGCGAACAGGGTCCTGTTGTAGAAGAGGATCACGGGCTGCATGCCGCGCATCGGGATGCCGTACGCGCGGCCGCCGAGCGCTCCGGAGGCGAGCACGGAGGGCAGGAAGCCGTTCTTCAGCACGGGGTCGGCGGCGATGGTGCCGGTGAGGTCGAGGACCTGGCCGGCCTCCTGGTAGGCCCGGATGGAGCCGCCGCCCCAGTTGAAGAACACGTCCGGGGCGTTGGGCGAGCCCATCGCGGTGCGCAGCTTGGCCGGGTACTCCGCGCCGGGCACCTTCTCCAGCCTGACGCGGCCCTTCGCCTTGCGGGCCGCCGCCGAGTCGTTGAACCGGGAGACCGCCTTCGCCTGCACCTTCGCCGCGTCGTCGCCGTACACGAACGCCGTGAGGGTGCCGTCCGAATCGCCGGGGCCGCCGGAACCGCAGGCGGTCAGTCCGGCGGCCGAGACGAGGGCGGTGGTGCCCGCGCCGAGGAACCAGCGTCTGCTGTAGGTCTCCATGTGCCGGGCACCCCTCACGGTCGTACCGAAAATTTCGAACTGTGGCTCGAATGTTCCGGGAACGTATGGCCATCCTGAGGGTTCGTCAAGACCTCGCGCAGAGCTACGATCTCGGCCATGAAGCCGTCGAAGACCGCAGTACCGCGCAGCGCCACGCTCGCCGAGATCGCCCGGGAGGCCGGGGTGTCGGCTCCGACTGTTTCGAAGGTGCTCAACGGGAGGGCCGACGTGGCGGCGGCCACCCGTACCCGTGTCGAGGAGCTGCTGCGCGTCCACGGCTACCGCCGCAGGCGGGCCGAGGTCACCCGCTCGCCGCTGATCGACCTGGTCTTCCACGAGCTGGAGAGCGCCTGGGCGATGGAGGTCATCCGGGGCGTGGAGAACGTGGCCCGCGACGCGGGGCTGAGCGTGGTGCTCTCCGAGAGCGCCGGACGCCTCACGCCGGGCCGGACCTGGGCCGACCAGGTGGCCGGTCGCCGGCCGCACGGGGTGATCCTGGTGCTGTCCGGGCTCGACGAGTCCCAGCGGGCCCTGCTGACCAGCCGGTCCGTGCCCTTCGTGGTGATGGACCCGGCGGGCGACCCGGGGGCCGACGTCCCCTCGGTCGGCGCCACCAACTGGCAGGGCGGTCTGGCCGCCACCCGGCATCTGGTCGACCTCGGCCACACCCGGATCGGTGCCATCAGCGGCCCGTCCCGGATGATGTGCGCCCGCGCCCGCCTCGACGGCTACCGGGCGGCGCTGGAGACCGCCGGGCTGCCCGCCGACCCGGCGCTGATCAGGGAGGGCGACTTCCACCACGAGTCCGGCCACCGCCTGGGCCTGGAGCTGCTCGGCCGCCCGGACCGGCCCACGGCCGTCTTCGCGGGCAACGACCTCCAGGCGCTGGGGCTGTACGAGGCCGCCCGCGAGCTGGGGCTGCGCGTACCCGAGGACCTGAGCATCGTCGGCTTCGACGACCTGCCCGTCGCCCGCTGGGTGGGGCCGCCGCTGACCACCGTGCGCCAGCCGCTGACCGAGATGGCCGAGGCGGCGGCCCGGCTGGTGCTGGAGCTGGGGCGCCAGGACCGTGAGCGGACGGCCACGCGGCTGGAGCTGGCGACCAGCCTGGTGGTGCGGTCGAGCACGGCGGCCCCGGCCGGGTGAGGGCCGCTCGAAACTTTCGAAGGGCCTACGCCGGGTGCCCGATCAGCATGGTCGGAGCGCCCGCCACGCGGGTCATGAACACCGTCGCCGAGTTCGGTCCCTGCGGCTTGACCTTGCGGCGCAGTTCCTCCGGCTCGACCGCCGAGCCGCGCTTCTTCACGGTCAGGTTGCCCACCTGCCGCTCCCGCAGCAGCGCCTTGAGCTTCTTGACGTTGAACGGCATCCGGTCGGTGATCTCGTAGGCGGAGGCGTACGGGGTGGGGCGCAGCTCGTCGGCGGTGATGTAGGCGATCGTCTCGTCCAGCAGGCCGCCGTCCAGCTCCTCGGCGACCTCCGCGACCAAGTGGGCGCGGATCACGGCGCCGTCCGGCTCGTAGAGGTACCGGCCGGGCGGGCGGACCGCCGGGTCGGGCAGGCCCCGGCCCTGGAGGCCGCGCGGGCCCGGCAGCAGGGTGGCGCGGACACCGCCGGGGATGCCGGTGCCGAACCACAGCACGGCCTCCTTCACGTCGCCGCCGTCCGAGATCCACTCGGCCTCGGCCTCGGCGGGCACCGCCTCGTGCGGGATGCCGGGCGCGATCTTCAGGGCGGCGCGGGGCGCGGCGAGCGCGGTGGCCACGGCCCAGGACAGGGGCGGTGAGTACGCCTCCGGGTCGAAGATCCGGCCGCGTCCGCCGCGCCGGGCGGGGTCCACGAACACCGCGTCGTACCCGGCGGTGTCGACCTCGGTGACGTCGGCCTCGCGCACCTCGATCAGCTCGGCCAGCCCCAGTACCTCGGCGTTGGCCCGCGCCACGGCCGCCGTCAGCGGGTCCCGGTCCACGGCGAGCACCCGGATTCCGGCGCGGGCCAGCGCGAGCGCGTCGCCGCCGATCCCGCAGCACAGGTCGGCGACCGAGGTGATGCCGAGCGTCCGCATCCGCTCCGCGCGGTACGCCGCCACGCTCGCCCGTGTCGACTGCTCGACCCCGTTCGGCGTGAAGAACATCCGCTCCGCGTCCTCCGCCCCGAACTTGGCGGCCGCCCGCTGGCGCAGCCGGGCCTGGCCGAGCGCGGCCGACACCAGGCCGGCCGGGTGGGTGCGGCGCAGCCGGGTGGCGACGGCGAGTTCGTCGGCCGGTGCGGTGCCGCGCACCTCGTCGAGGAGGGCTTGGCCCTCGTCGGTGCGCAGCGCGTGGAATCCCTGGAGGGCGGAGAGCTGGTCGTTCACCGGCTCATTGTGGGCCAGTCGGTGGACCGTGCGCCTCCGGCGGCGGTGTCGGGCCGGGATCGGGGCCGGTGCCTGCCAGGATCCGGCACCATGCGACATGTAGGACAAAATGACAAACTCCGGGCACGCTCCCGGTCCCTGGCCGTCCGCTGCTCGGTCGCCGCCCTGGCCACCGCCGCGGCCCTCACCGGCTGCTCGGGCTCCGGCTCCGCCCCCGCGGGCCGGCAAGGCCCCGCCGACGCCCCTGACGCCACATCGGCCCGCCTCGCGGAGCAGCGGCGCATGGTGGCAGCGGCCCGCAAGTGGCGGCTCGACCAGGTCCCGCTCACGGCCCCGGCCCCGCCCAAGGTCAAGCCGAGGATCACCGCCCGCGAGGGCTTCGAGGTGGACCACCAGGAGGACGAGAACCTGCCCCCGGTCTTCACCACCGTCCCCACCGACAAGAAGATCGTCTTCCTCACGATCGACGACGGCGCCGAGAAAGACCCCCGGTTCCTCTCGATGATGCGGGAGCTGAAGATCCCGTACACCGCCTTCCTCAGCAACTACCTGGTGAAGGACGACTACGGCTACTTCCGCAAGATGCAGTCGTACGGGAACACCGTCGACAACCACACCCTGACCCACCCCTACCTGCCCGGCCTCTCCTACGAGCAGCAGCGGGACGAGATCTGCGGCATGCAGGACATCATGGAGAAGCAGTACGGCAAGCGCCCCGAGGTCCTGCGCCCGCCCTACGGCGACTACAACCAGGACACCCTGCGCGCCGCCAAGTCCTGCGGCATCAAGTACGCGCCCATCTGGAACGAAGAGGTCTTCGTCGACCACTGGGAGTACCGCGAGGACGACAAGAGGCTCAGACGCGGCGACATCGTCCTCACCCACTTCCGGGGCACCGACGAGTGGGACGGCACGATGGTCGACGACATGCGCCGCTTCCTCGACAAGGTCACCCGCGAGGGATACGCCGTGGCACGCCTGGAGGACTACCTGTGAGGCGCCGGGCGCGGCCGGGCGGCGGCAGCCGTGCGGCGCGGGCCGTCGCGCTCGTCTCGGCCCTCCTGCTGCTCACCGGCTGCGCCCAGTCGGTCGACCCCATCGAACGCCTCGGCAAGAAGGCGGCGGAGGGCGTACGCCGCTCGGCCCCGGCCCCCGAACGCGCATACCGCCGCTGGGGCCTGGCCGCCCCCCTCGCCGCCCCGCCCCGCCACGCGGCCCGCCCCCTCGCCACCCGCACACTGAGCCTGGCCGGTGTGGTGGACCGCGTCGCCACCACCGACCGGGTCGTCTTCCTCACCTACGACGACGCGGCCGTACATGACCGGAGCCTGACCGCGCTGGTCGGCGAACTGCGCCTGCCGGTCACCGTCTTCACGGCCCCCGACACCCTGGGCCCCGGCCGCGCCGCCCGGCTCCGCGCGGCGGGCGTCACCGTCGGCGGCCGCCTCCCGCGCCACCCGGCCCTGCCCGGCCTGCCCCGCGCCCGTCAGCGCGCCGAACTGTGCGCCCGCCAGGACCGCCTCGCCGCCCGCACGGGCAGCCGCCCCCGGCTGCTGCGCCCGCGCGCGGACGCGTACGACGCCACCACCCTGCGCGCGGCCGCCGACTGCGGCATCACCACCTTCGTCCGCGGGACCGGTGCCGACGACCCCGACCGCCTGGCCCCCGGCACCATCATCCGCGTCACCCCGGACGACGAGGACGGCCTCACCGGGCGCACGGCGCGCGTGCTGAGAGAGGCCCAGGGCAGGGGCCTGACGGTGGGAAACCTGAGGGACTACCTGTAGGCCCAGCCAATCCAGCCCGTCCGGCGCTTGAGGACGAGGCCCGTCCAGGGCCGAAGCGGGGGTCCGGGGGCGGCAGCCCCCTGGGGGTGAGCGGACCAACGGCACGGTGAAGGCAACTCCAGCCGGCCCCGTACGCCGACGCGCCGCACGGCAATTGGCACTCCGCTTGACCGAGTGCTAACCCCGGTCATAGTCTCGGCACTGGCACTCGGCACATGAGAGTGCCAACAAAGCGACGGGCAGGTCCGGCACCCGCGACGACGGATCCACCTGGTCGCCACCTCAGACAGTCAACCCCGTGAATTCTCCGAAGGGGGAGGTCGGATCGTGACGACCGCCAGCTCCAAGGTTGCCATCAAGCCGCTCGAGGACCGCATCGTGGTCCAGCCGCTGGACGCCGAGCAGACCACGGCCTCGGGCCTGGTCATCCCGGACACCGCGAAGGAGAAGCCCCAGGAGGGCGCCGTCCTCGCCGTCGGTCCGGGCCGCTTCGAGAACGGCGAGCGCCTGCCGCTCGACGTCAAGGTCGGCGACATCGTGCTGTACAGCAAGTACGGCGGCACCGAGGTGAAGTACAACGGCGACGAGTACCTCGTCCTCTCGGCCCGCGACGTCCTCGCGGTCATCGAGAAGTAGTTCACCCCGAAGCATCTGCTTCACCACTGCGCCCCTGGTTCCCGCGACCGTAAAGAGCCGGGCGGCCGGGGGCGCAGGCACATCCACCCAGATTTTCCGAGAGGGCTCCCGCTGTCATGGCGAAGACACTGAAGTTCGACGAGGACGCCCGTCGCGCCCTTGAGCGCGGCGTCAACAAGCTGGCCGACACGGTGAAGGTGACGATCGGCCCCCGCGGTCGCAACGTCGTCATCGACAAGAAGTTCGGCGCCCCGACCATCACCAACGACGGTGTCACGATCGCCCGTGAGGTGGAGATCGAGGACCCGTTCGAGAACCTCGGCGCCCAGCTCGTGAAGGAGGTGGCGACCAAGACCAACGACATCGCGGGTGACGGCACCACCACCGCCACCGTGCTGGCCCAGGCGCTGGTCCGCGAGGGCCTGAAGAACGTCGCCGCCGGTGCTTCCCCGGCCGCCCTGAAGAAGGGCATCGATGCCGCGGTCAAGGCGATCTCCGAGGACCTGCTCGCCTCGGCCCGCCCGATCGACGAGAAGTCCGACATCGCCGCCGTCGCCGCGCTGTCCGCCCAGGACCAGCAGGTCGGCGAGCTGATCGCCGAGGCCATGGACAAGGTCGGCAAGGACGGTGTCATCACCGTCGAGGAGTCCAACACCTTCGGTCTGGAGCTGGACTTCACCGAGGGCATGGCCTTCGACAAGGGCTACCTGTCCCCGTACTTCGTCACCGACCAGGAGCGTATGGAGGCCGTCCTCGACGACCCGTACATCCTGATCAACCAGGGCAAGATCTCCTCGATCACCGAGCTGCTCCCGCTGCTCGAGAAGATCATCCAGACCAACGCCTCCCGGCCGCTGCTGATCATCGCCGAGGACGTCGAGGGCGAGGCCCTGTCGACCCTGGTGGTCAACAAGATCCGCGGCACCTTCAACGCCGTCGCGGTGAAGGCCCCCGGCTTCGGCGACCGCCGCAAGGCGATGCTCCAGGACATGGCCGTCCTCACCGGCGCCACCGTCATCTCCGAGGAGGTCGGCCTCAAGCTCGACCAGGCCGGCCTGGACGTGCTCGGTTCCGCCCGCCGCGTGACCGTCACCAAGGACGACACCACCATCGTCGACGGCGGCGGCAACTCCGCCGACGTGCAGGGCCGCGTCGCGCAGATCAAGGCCGAGATCGAGAACACCGACTCCGACTGGGACCGCGAGAAGCTCCAGGAGCGCCTCGCCAAGCTGGCCGGCGGCGTGTGCGTGATCAAGGTCGGCGCCGCCACCGAGGTGGAGCTGAAGGAGAAGAAGCACCGTCTGGAGGACGCCATCTCCGCGACCCGCGCCGCGGTCGAGGAGGGCATCGTCTCCGGTGGTGGCTCCGCCCTGGTCCACGCGGCCAAGGTGCTGCAGGACGGTCTCGGCAAGACCGGCGACGAGGCCACCGGTGTGACCGTCGTCCGCAACGCGGTCGTCGAGCCGCTGCGCTGGATCGGCGAGAACGCCGGCCAGGAGGGCTACGTCATCGTCTCCAAGGTCAAGGACCTGGAGAAGGGCCACGGCTACAACGCCGCCACCGGCGAGTACGGCGACCTGGTCAAGGCCGGCGTCATCGACCCGGTCAAGGTCACCCGCTCCGCGCTGGAGAACGCCGCCTCCATCGCCTCCCTCCTCCTGACGACCGAGACCCTGGTCGTCGAGAAGAAGGAAGAGGAGCCGGCCGACGCGGGCCACGGCCACAGCCACGGCCACTCGCACTAAGGCAACAGCCCTCTGGGGCCAGCGACTTCGCCCCGCCAGGGTTCTCCTGGCGGGGCGAAGTGCTGTGTCAGCGGTCTCCCGACTCCGGGCCCACCCCCGTCAGCGCGGCCCGTACTTGCGCCCCGTGCGCGCGCTGATCCCGCCCAGCAGGCCGCGCGGGGCCACCTTGGCCAGGCCCATGAGGGCCTTGTAGCGGGGGTCGGGGATGGAGACCGTCTTGCCGCGGGAGAGGTCGGTCAGCGCCTCGGCGACCAGCTTGTCGGCGTCGAGCCACATCCAGCCGGGGATGTTGTCCGTACCCATCCCGGCCCGCTCGTGGAACTCGGTGCGCACGAAGCCGGGGCACAGGGCCATCAGCCGGACCCCGCTGCCCGCCAGGTCCTTCGCCGCGCCCTGGGTGAACTGCACGACCCACGCCTTCGAGGCGCCGTACGTACCGCGCGGGACGAAGGCCGCCACCGAGGCGACGTTCACCACCCCGCCGCGCCCCCGCTCCCGCATCGCCTCCGCCGCCGCCGAGGTCAGCCGGAGCACCGCCTCGCAGTGCACCTTGATCATCCGCAGCTCGTCGGCCATGGAGACGTCCAGATAGCGGCCCTTGTTGCCGAAACCGGCGTTGTTGACCAGCAGGTCGACCGGGTTGCGGCGGTCGCCGAGCCGCTCGGCCACCGTCTCGATGCCCTTGTCCTCGGCGAGGTCGGCGGTCAGCACCTCCGCCTCGATGCCGTGCCGGTCGTGCAACTCGGTCGCCTGCTCCCGCAGCCGCGCCGTGTCGCGCGCCACCAGCACCAGGTCGTGCCCGTCCGCCGCCAGCCGCCGCGCGAACGCGGCGCCGATCCCCGCGGTCGATCCCGTAATCAGAGCCGTTGTCATGGCCCAAGAGTAGTGACCCGGACCGGGGGCTTCCGGCCCGTCGTGACGGTTGTTCAGCGGGCCTGGCGCTCCAGGTACTTGTGTACGGCGGCCAGCGTTTCGGCGTGCAGGGCGTCGCCCGCCGCGAGCAGCGAGGGCAGCAGCTCGCGCTCGGTGGTCACCGCGCGGAACTGCGTCGCCGCCGTGATCCCGTGGTCCGGCCGGCGCACGATCTCCACCGCGTCGCCCGCCCGTATCTCGCCCGGCTCGATCACCCGCAGGTAGGCACCCGTGGCGCCCTTCCGGGTGAACCTCTTCACCCAGCCCCGCTCGGCCATATGGCCCTGGAACGTCCGGCACGGGATCCGCCCCGCCGTCACCTCGAGCACCACCCCGGAGCCGATCCGCCAGCGCTCGCCGATCAGCGCGCCGGAGACGTCGAGCCCCTCGGTGGTCAGGTTCTCCCCGAAACAGCCGTTGGCCAGCGACCGGCCCAGCTCGCGCCCCCACTCGTCGAGGTCCTCGCGCGCGAACGCGTACACCGCCTGGTCGTCCCCGCCGTGATGGCGCAGCTCGCACACCGCGTCCCCGGCCAGCCCGCTGCCGCCGACCCCCTTCGCCCCCGGCGCCGCCACCCGCACCGGGCCCTCGACGGGCCGCTTGTCGATGCCCGTCAGCCCCTCGGCCTGGTCGGTGTACGGCACCGCGCGGGGTCGCCCCAGATTGACGGAGAGAAGCTTCATGCGCGCACGGTACGTGACCGGTTCCCAAAGCGTCGACGCGATATCGGGACCCGGGCCCAAGTACGGCTTATGCTCGAAGGGTGATCGAGGCCCGCCATCTCCGCGTCCTGCGCGCCGTCGCCGCCACCGGTTCCTTCTCGGCGGCGGGGCGCGACCTGGGCTGCACCCAGCCCGCCGTCAGCCAGCAGATGAAGGCGCTCGAAGCCTCCGTCGGCACCCCGCTGCTGGTCCGGGGCGGGCGTGAGATGCGGCTGACCCAGGCCGGCGAGGCCCTGGTCCGGCACGCCTCCGGCATCCTCGCCGGGCTCACCGCCGCGGAGGAGGAGGTCGCCGCCATCGCGGGCCTGCGCGCGGGCCGGGTCCGGCTGGTGTCCTTCCCCAGCGGTTCCTCCACCCTGGTCCCCACCGCCCTCGCCGCCCTGCGCGCCGCCCACCCCGGCACCCGGGTCTCCCTGGAGGAGGCCGAACCGCCGAGGTCCGTGGAGCTGCTGCGCGAGGGCGACTGCGACCTGGCCCTCGCCTTCCGCTACGAGGGCGCGGCCGCCACCGAGGAGTGGGACGACCTGGTGATACGCCGCCTGCTGACGGACCGTCTCGTCGCGCTGGTCCCCGAGCGGCACCGGCTCGCGGGCGCTGACGCCGTCGCCATCGGGGAGCTGGCCGGGGAACCCTGGATCGCGGGCTGCCCGCGCTGCCGTGGCCAGCTCGTCCAGGTCTGCGAGGGTGCCGGCTTCACCCCCCGCATCGACTTCGCCACCGACGACTACCCGGCCGTGGTCGGCCTGGTCGGCGCCGGCCTGGGCGTGGCCGTACTGCCCCAGTTGGCGGTGGAGTCGGTACGGGCCAGGGGAGTGCGCGTGGTCCGGCTGGAGCCCGCGGTCCGGCGGGAGATCGTCGCCCTCACCCTGCCCGACCTGGCCCAGGTCCCGGCGGTCGCGGCGACGTTGGAGCAGCTCGGCAAAGCGGCCTCGCGGCCTTAGGGCCTGCCTCGTCGACCAGGCCGGGTTCGCGTCGCGCCGCCTCCCCTCGCGGGCCTCATACGGAGCCCCCATGCTGAGACAAGAGGGCGCCGTCGTTTCGAGATCCGTCCTTCCCGAAGGCCACGAGGGCGCCTGAGAGGAGGAGGAAGTCATGCGTGTGCGCAGAATCCTGGCCCTCGTCCTGGCCACGGCAGCCTTTGCCGGCGTGAGCGCTGTCGGCGCTGTCAGCGCCGGGGCCGCCTCGTCTCCGAACATCTCCAGAGACGACTGCGTGGCCGCCGGCGGGCAGATCGTTTCACGCCCCTACGCGGGCGAAGCCTGCGCGCTGCCCGGCGGGACCACACCGGCGATCACCTGACCGCGCGGACCCCTGGCACCTCGCCGCGCTCGCGCGACGGCGTACAGAACCCCCGCCCACCGTGGGCGGGGGTTCCGCCGACTCGGACGCGGGGGGCCCGGAGGGCCGGCCCGGCCAAGTCCGGCCAGGCACGGCTCAGGGGCACGCGGGTGCGTGCCCTGGTGGATGCAGAAACGTTCCTTCAGGCGTGGGAGCCGTGGCCCCCGCTGGTGGTGGACACCAGGCGGTTGCGTGCCCGGCCCATCAGCTCTTCGCGCTCGTCCTCGGTCAGCCCGCCCCACACGCCGTACGGCTCGCGCACCGCCAACGCGTGTGCCGCGCACTGCGCTCGGACCGGGCACCGCATGCAGACCTCCTTGGCCGAGTTCTCACGTGCACTCCGCGCCGCACCGCGCTCGCCCTCCGGGTGGAAGAAGAGCGAGCTGTCCACCCCTCGGCAGGCTGCCAGCAACTGCCAGTCCCACAGGTCCGCGTTCGGTCCGGGAAGGCGGGAGAAATCTGCCATTACGTGACCCCTTGTAGCCGTTCTGGGCGGATACTGTGCCTTCGACCGTACATCTCCGGTCTAAGGAGATGAAAATATGACTCATTGCGAATCTAGCCTCAGACACCGAGAAATGGGACCAAAAACGGCTAAATGGGGCACGGGTTGTGATGAAAAGCCGTGGGTCCGTCGAGCATGTCTGCACCGTGTCGGAGCCCTCACGTAGAGTGCCGAAGTCAGTACGCCGACCCGTAACTCTTTCGGGTGACCGTCGTTGAGAGTGCGGAGGCGGTTGAAAACACAAGTGCTCGGGCAGGCGTCCGAGACGGTCGACCGCACAGGTGACGATTCCGTACCAGCCTGGAGGCTCAAGGTGACGCGCATTTGCTGCGGAGGGCGGTCATGACTTCCGTCCTCGTCTGCGACGACTCCCCGCTTGCCCGAGAGGCGCTTCGCCGCGCGGTTGCGACCGTGCCCGGCGTCGAGCGCGTGACGACGGCTGCCAACGGCGAGGAAGTCCTCCGCCGCTGGGGCGCCGACCGCTCCGACCTCATTCTGATGGACGTACGCATGCCCGGCCTGGGCGGCGTCGAGACCGTGCGCCGTCTGCTGTCCGCCGATCCGGGCGCGCGCATCATCATGCTCACCGTCGCCGAGGACCTCGACGGCGTCGCTCTCGCGGTGGCCGCGGGCGCGCGGGGCTACCTGCACAAGGACGCCTCCCGCGCGGAGTTGCGGGCGACCGTGACGCAGGCCCTCGCCGACCCCACCTGGCGACTGGCCCCGCGTCGGCTCCGCTCGGCCGAGATGGGCGCCGCGCCCACGCTCACCGCGCGCGAGATCCAGGTGCTCGAGGGCATGAGCCACGGCCGTTCCAACGCCGAGATCGGTCGAGAGCTGTTCCTCTCCGAGGACACCGTCAAGACCCACGCCCGGCGCCTGTTCAAGAAGCTCGGTGCCTCCGACCGCGCCCACGCGGTGGCACTCGGCTTCCGCTGGGGACTGGTCCGGTAGGTCATGCGCAGCCGCTGCGTCCGGCCTGGGCGGGATCGTCCTCGGCGGGTGGTGGAGGGTGTGCGCGGGTGCGGCCGGTCGGGTCCGGCGGCGGTTTCGGTCGCCGGCGGCACCCGCCGTGGGAGCGGTCGGCCGGCCTCGGCGCCGGATGCCGTACGCGCCGCGCGCGGGCGGTTCCCGGCCGGAGCCGTCCCTGGCGCGGGCGGCACCCGCTGTCCGGACCCCGTGGGTCCGCCGGTCGGCGACGACGTCGCGGAACCGTGTGCTCACGGGCACGTCCGACCCGGCTCGACGGCCGTCCGGAAGGGGGGATTCCCCTCCGTGGCCACCGTGCGCGGGACCCGCTCTCCGGGTGCGTGCTGCTTGTTTCGGCGGGGATGCCGCATCCTTGAGGTGTGGAGTCTCTCGGGGACGAGTCGAGCGAGCGGAAAACCAGCGGAAGGGGAGGGCGCAGGAGATGAGTGCCGGCGCACCTGCTCATAACGCTTCGGTGCATAACCACGAACGTGATGCGACGGACCGGACGGCCGCAAGGCACCATGGACCGATGCGCGACGACGAGGCGGGCACGGCCCCCGGGCCCATCGGCGCCCTGGTGCACCGTGCCGTCGACGGGGACGAGCAGGCCACGCACGACCTGCTCGCACACGTGCACCCCCTCGCGCTGCGCTACTGCCGCACCCGCCTGTCGCGGCTGCCCGGCGACGCCCGCCACTTCGTGGAGGACCTCGCCCAGGAGGTCTGCGTGGCGGTGCTGCTCGCCCTGCCGCGCTACCGCGACACCGGCCGCCCCTTCGAGGCGTTCGTCTTCGCCATCGCCTCGCACAAGGTGGCCGACCTCCAGCGCGCCGCGATGCGCCACCCCGGCTCGACGGCCGTCCCCTCGGACGAGATGCCGGAGCGCCCCGACGACTCCCTCGGCCCCGAGGAGCGCGCCCTGCTCAGCTCCGACGCCGCCTGGGCGAAGAAGCTGCTGGCCAACCTCCCCGAGAACCAGCGCGAACTGCTGCTGCTCCGTATCGCCGTGGGCTTGACCGCGGAGGAGACAGGGCAGATGTTGGGAATGTCACCAGGAGCGGTGCGAGTGGCCCAGCATCGCGCGCTGAGCCGCCTGCGCGCCCTGGCCGAGCAGTAGCCCCTGACCGCCCGCCGAGGTGCGCCCCGGCGTGACGGCGACGGATCCGCCTTGGCGTGAACGAGCCGGTGAGAAGCCCGAGAAGGCCCCGGCACCGGCTCCGCGCCGAGTCGTGCGTGAACGTGCGCGCCGCCGGATCCGTACGAACATACGAAGCCTGAAGCGCCCCCGTAGCGTGGAATTTGCTCACGACGCTTCCCGTTAGCATGGACATCCGCACCGATCAAGGCCATTTGGGGAAGGTGTCATGACTGCCAACGTCGACGGAGTGCCCGGTAAATTCCAGACACTCGGGCTGACCTACGACGACGTGCTGCTGCTGCCGGGCGCGTCGGACATGGCGCCCGACGAGATCGACACCGCCTCGTACGTCTCCCGGAACGTGCGGGTCAACATCCCGCTGCTGTCCGCGGCCATGGACAAGGTGACCGAGTCCCGCATGGCGATCGCCATGGCCCGTCAGGGCGGCGTGGGCGTGCTGCACCGCAACCTGTCCATCGAGGACCAGGCCAACCAGGTCGACCTGGTGAAGCGGTCGGAGTCGGGCATGGTCACCGACCCGATCACCATCCACCCGGAGGCCACGCTCGCCGAGGCCGACGCGCTGTGCGCCAAGTTCCGCATCAGCGGCGTGCCGGTGACCGACCCCGACAAGCGGCTGCTGGGCATCGTCACCAACCGCGACATGGCCTTCGAGAACGACCGCACCCGGCGGGTGCACGAGGTCATGACGCCGATGCCGCTGGTCACCGGCAAGGTCGGCATCTCCGGCCCGGAGGCCATGGAGCTGCTGCGCAAGCACAAGATCGAGAAGCTGCCGCTGGTCGACGACCGCGGTGTGCTCAAGGGTCTGATCACGGTCAAGGACTTCGTCAAGGCCGAGCAGTACCCGAACGCGGCCAAGGACGCCGAGGGCCGGCTGCTCGTCGGCGCGGCGGTCGGCGTGGCCGGTGACTCCTTCGAGCGCGCCCAGGCGCTGATCGAGGCGGGCGCCGACTTCATCGTCGTGGACACCGCGCACGGTCACTCCCGCCTGGTCGGCGACATGATCGCCAAGATCAAGTCCAACTCCTCCGGCATCGACGTCATCGGCGGCAACATCGCCACCCGCGACGGCGCCAAGGCGCTGGTGGACGCGGGCGCGGACGGCATCAAGGTCGGCGTCGGCCCCGGCTCGATCTGCACCACGCGTGTGGTCGCCGGTGTGGGTGTCCCGCAGGTCACCGCGATCTACGAGGCCGCGCTCGCCGCCAAGGAGGCCGGTGTCCCGGTCATCGGCGACGGTGGCCTGCAGTACTCCGGCGACATCGCCAAGGCGCTCGTCGCGGGTGCCGACACGGTGATGCTCGGCTCGCTGCTCGCGGGCTGCGAGGAGTCGCCGGGCGAGCTGCTCTTCATCAACGGCAAGCAGTTCAAGTCCTACCGGGGCATGGGCTCGCTGGGCGCGATGCAGACGCGTGGCGACCGCCGTTCGTTCTCCAAGGACCGCTACTTCCAGGAGGGCGTCGCCTCCGACGAGGCGCTGATCCCCGAGGGCATCGAGGGCCAGGTGCCCTACCGCGGCCCGCTGTCCTCCGTGGTGCACCAGCTCGTCGGCGGTCTGCGCCAGTCGATGTTCTACGTCGGCGGCCGCACCGTCCCGGAGCTGCAGGACAACGGCCGGTTCGTCCGGATCACCTCGGCGGGTCTCAAGGAGAGCCACCCGCACGACATCCAGATGACGGTCGAGGCGCCGAACTACAGCAACAAGAAGTGACGCACGCGCACGTGTGCGGTTCGTGACGAGGGCGGTTCCGGGGTATCCGGGACCGCCCTCCTCGTCGCCGGGGACGGCCATCGCCTGCCCGGTCGGCGATACTGGAAGACGCTGTAAACATCAGGGAAAGGCATGACGTGACTGAGATCGAGATCGGGCGCGGCAAGCGCGGCCGCCGGGCGTACGCCTTCGACGACATCGCCGTCGTCCCCAGCCGCCGTACGCGGGACCCGAAGGAGGTCTCGATCGCCTGGCAGATCGACGCCTACCGTTTCGAGCTGCCGTTCCTGGCCGCTCCCATGGACTCGGTCGTCTCCCCGGCCACCGCGATCCGCATCGGTGAGCTGGGCGGTCTGGGTGTCCTCAACCTCGAGGGCCTGTGGACCCGGCACGAGGACCCGCAGCCGCTGCTGGACGAGATCGCCGAGCTGCCCGCCGAGCTGGCCACCCGCCGCCTCCAGGAGATCTACGCGGCTCCCGTCAAGGAGGAGCTGATCGGCCAGCGCATCAAGGAGGTGCGCGACGCCGGTGTCGTCACGGCGGCCGCGCTCTCCCCGCAGCGCACCGCCGAGTTCTCCAAGGCGGTCGTGGACGCGGGCGTGGACATCTTCGTCATCCGCGGCACCACGGTCTCGGCGGAGCACGTCTCCTCCTCGCACGAGCCGCTGAACCTCAAGCAGTTCATCTACGAGCTGGACGTCCCGGTGATCGTCGGCGGCTGCGCCACGTACACCGCCGCCCTGCACCTGATGCGCACCGGCGCGGCCGGCGTGCTGGTCGGCTTCGGCGGCGGCGCCGCGCACACCACGCGCAACGTGCTGGGCATCCAGGTCCCGATGGCGACCGCGGTCGCCGACGTGGCCGCCGCCCGCCGCGACTACATGGACGAGTCCGGCGGCCGGTACGTGCACGTGATCGCGGACGGCGGTGTCGGCTGGTCCGGCGACCTGCCCAAGGCGATCGCCTGCGGTGCCGACGCGGTCATGATGGGCTCCCCGCTCGCCCGTGCCACGGACGCGCCCGGCAAGGGCCACCACTGGGGCATGGAGGCGGTCAACGAGGAGCTGCCGCGCGGCCAGAAGGTCGACCTCGGCACCGTCGGCACCCTGGAGGAGGTCCTCACCGGCCCCTCCCGCACCCCCGACGGCTCCATGAACTTCTTCGGCGCCCTGCGCCGCGCCATGGCCACCACCGGCTACAGCGAGCTGAAGGAGTTCCAGCGCGTCGAGGTGACGGTCGCGGACAGCCAGCACCGCCGCTGATCTCCTCTTCTCGAGCGGAAAGGGCCCGGTCACCACGGGGGTGACCGGGCCCTTTCGTGTGCTCAGAGGCGGTGTGCCGCGCCCGTCGGGGTCACTCCCCGGGTGTCCAGCAGGAGCTGGGCCTTCACCGAGAGGCCCTGGAGGTCGTAGGTGCGGTGGGGCTGGAGGAGGAGGGTGAGGTCGGCGGCGGCCGCGGCTTCGTAGAGGGAGTCGGCACGGGGGACCGGGCGGTCCAGGACGTGCCAGGCGGGGATGTGGGGGTCGTGGTAGCTGATGGAGGCGCCGAGTTCCATCAGGCGGACGGCGATCTCGTGGGCGGGGGTGCCCTGCTGGTCGGCGAGGTCGGCCTTGTAGGTGACGCCGAGGAGCAGTACGCGGGCGCCCCGGGCGGACTTGCCGTGTTCGTTGAGGAGGGCGGCGGCGCGCTGGACGACGTAATGCGGCATGCGCTCGTTGACCTGCTGGGCCAGCTCCACCATGCGCAGACCCCGGCTCGCGTGGCCGGTGAGGTCCTGCGGCACGCCGTGGCCGCCGACGCCGGGTCCCGGCCGGAACGCCTGGAAGCCGGACGGCTTGGTCTCCGCGCAGCGGATCACGTCCCACAGGTCGACGCCCAGTTCGTGGCAGACGACGGCCATCTCGTTGACGAGCGCGATGTTGACGTGCCGGAAGTTGGTCTCCAGCAGCCGTACCGCCTCCGCCTCGCGGAGTCCGCGCGCGCGGACCACCTTGTCGGTGAGCCGGCCGTAGAACGCGGCGGCCGATTCGGTGCAGGCCGGGGTGAGGCCGCCGATGACCCTGGGGGTGTGGGCCTGGGGGTGGTCGCGGCTGCCGGGGTCGGCCCGGCTGGGGGAGTAGGCGAGGTGGAAGTCGCGTCCGGCGCGCAGTCCCGAACCCCGCTCCAGGATCGGGCGCAGGAGCTCCTCGGTGGTGCCGGGCAGGACGGGCGACTCCAGGATGACCGTGGTGTGCGGGCGCAGCCGCTCGGCCAGGGTGCGGGCGGCCGCCTCGACCTGGCCGAGGTCGAGTTCGCCGTCGGCGCCGCGCGGGGTGGGCGCGCAGATGACGGCGGTGCGGACCCGGCCGAGCTGGGCCGGGTCGGTGCTGAGCCGGAAGCCGGTGGAGCGCATCCGGCGCAGCTCGGCGGGGCTGAGCGACCCCGCCTCGGGGCCGGTGGCGTACCCGATGGTGGGGATGCCTGCGGCGACGGCGGCCTGGGCCAGCGGCAGGCCGTAGGGACCGAGTCCGATGACGGCGAGATCTGCGGGCATGGCGTGGGCCGTCCTTCCCGATAGCCGAAGTGGGAATGGTGCGCAAGCCCTGTGGACCGCACGAGCGAGCGCACAGTCAGACTAGGTACAAATATGACCGTTATGTGTGATTGTGTTCGTGTGTCTTCGGGATGATACGCGCGGGTTTTCCACAGGCTGGGAGCCCGTGGTGGCCGAAGCCGGTCGGCACCGCCACACTTTTGAGCATGTGGTTCTGGGCATGAGGAGGGGACGAAGGGACCGCGCCCACCGGGTGCGGCCCGGCCAGCGGGTTTGCGAGAGCGGGAGGCAGCGGTGAGGACAGCGACCCTAGACCCGGCGCGGCGCGCCGAGGCACTGGCGGAGATGGCCGAGCGCGAACTGGACGTGCTCGTGATCGGCGGCGGCATCGTGGGCGCGGGCACCGCGCTCGACGCGGCCACCCGTGGCCTGTCCACCGGTCTGATCGAGGCGCGTGACTGGGCGTCCGGCACCTCCAGTCGGTCCAGCAAGCTGATACACGGCGGTCTGCGCTATCTGGAGATGCTCGACTTCCCCCTCGTGCGCGAGGCCCTGAAGGAGCGCGGCCTCCTGCTGGAGCGCCTGGCTCCGCACCTGGTCAAACCGGTCCCGTTCCTCTACCCCCTCCAGCACCGGGGCTGGGAGCGGCTGTACGCGGGCACGGGCGTCGCGCTCTACGACGCGATGTCCATGGCCCGCGGCCACGGCAGGGGCCTGCCCACGCACCGCCACCTCAGCCGCACCCGCGCCCTGCGCGTGGCCCCCTGCCTGCGCAAGGACGCCCTGGTCGGCGCCCTCCAGTACTACGACGCCGAGGTGGACGACGCCCGCTTCGTGGCGACCCTGGTCCGCACGGCGGCGTCCTACGGCGCGAAGGTGGCCAACCGCGCCCGCGTGACCGGCTTCCTGCGCGAGGGCGAGCGGGTCGTCGGGGTCCGGGTGGAGGACGTGGAGGGCGGCGGGGAGTACGAGATCCGCGCCCGCCAGGTCGTCAACGCCACCGGGGTGTGGACCGACGACACCCAGGCGCTGGTGGGGGAGCGCGGCCAGTTCCACGTCAAGGCGTCCAAGGGCATCCACCTGGTCGTGCCCAAGGACCGCATCCACTCCAGCACCGGTCTGATCCTGCGCACCGAGAAGTCCGTCCTCTTCGTCATCCCCTGGGGCCGGCACTGGATCGTCGGCACCACCGACACCGAGTGGGACCTCGACAAGGCCCACCCGGCCGCGTCCAGCGCCGACATCGACTACCTGCTGGAGCGCGTCAACTCGGTCCTCGCGGTGCCGCTCACCCGCGACGACGTCGAGGGGGTCTACGCGGGCCTCAGGCCGCTGCTGGCCGGCGAGTCCGAGGCCACCAGCAAGCTCTCCCGCGAGCACACCGTGGCCCATCCGGTGCCGGGCCTGGTGGTCGTCGCGGGCGGCAAGTACACGACGTACCGGGTGATGGCCGAGGACGCCGTGGACGCGGCGGTGCACGGTCTGGACCGGCGCGTGGCCGACTCGGTCACCGAGGAGATCCCGCTGCTCGGCGCCGAGGGCTACCCGGCGATGTGGAACGCCCGCGAGCGCATCGCCGACCGCAGCGGACTGCACGTGGCCCGGGTGGAGCACCTGCTGAACCGGTACGGCTCGCTGGCCGAGCAACTGCTCGACCTCATAGCCGCCGACCCCTCCCTGGGCGAACCCCTGCGGCACGCCGACGACTATCTGCGCGCGGAGATCGTCTATGCCGCCTCGCACGAGGGCGCCCGCCACCTGGACGACGTCCTCACCCGCCGCACCCGCATCTCCATCGAGACCTTCGACCGGGGCACCCGCAGCGCCCGCGAGGCCGCCGAGCTGATGGCACCGGTGCTCGGGTGGGACGAGGACCAGATCGCCCGCGAGGTCGAGCACTACGAGAAGCGGGTCGAGGCCGAGCGCGAGTCCCAGCGTCAGCCCGACGACCTCACGGCGGACGCCGCCCGGCTGGGGGCGCCGGACATCGTGCCGCTGTAGGGGCGAGGCCGAGCTTCACTCGGACGAGTGGCCGGGTCCGGGATCTCCGTTCCCGGCCCGGTCGTTCTACCAGGTGCGGGGGCAGAACTCGGCTGCGAGCAGGGCCCGTTCGAGCCGGGGGTCCGTCTTCGCGTCCGTGTTCACCCGGAAGGTGAGGACCCGGCCGCCGTCGGCGGTGGCCGCGGTGCGCACATAGCTTCCCGCGATCCGTCCGTTGTGTCCCCAGACGGTGAGCCCGCACGGAAGCCGTTCCGGGTAGAGGCCCATGCCGTACGCGCCGTGTGCGGCCCGCGTATCCAGCATCTCGCGCTGCCATCGCGAGGGGAGCAGGGCGCCGCTCAGCAGGGCCGCGTAGAAGCGGTCCAGGTCGTCGAGCGTGGTCACCAGCTCGCCGGCCGCCCCGGCCACGCGGGGGTCGAGTTCGGTGACGTCGGAGCCGTCGGCGGTGTAGGCCCGGCCGTGCGGTGCGGGCAGGGAGCGGCGTGAGCCGGGGAAGGAGGTGCCCGTCAGGCCGAGCGGGGCGATGATCCTGCGCTGCGCCTCGGCGGCGTAGGAGCGGCCGGTGACCTGACGGACGACCATGCCGAGCAGGACGTAGTTGGTGCTGGAGTACGCGTGGCGGCCAGGGCGGCCGGGAGGGAGGGCGAGGGCGAGCCGGACGGCCTGGCGCGGGGTCAGGGGCACGGTGCCCCGGGTGGCCCCGGCGAAGTCGGCGATGCCGCTGGTGTGGGTGAGCAGGTCGCGCAGGGTGATGCGGGTGCCGTCGACGCGAGGCGCGGCGGGCGGGTGCGACGCGGGAGGCCCGTGAGGCGGCCGGTCCGGCCGGGCCGGGGTGACGCGGCCGGATTCCTCGCCGGTGTGCCGTGTCCCGGCGCGGAGTCGGGGCAGGAGACCGGGGAGGTGCTGTTCGACGGTGTCGGACAGGGAAAGCCGGTGTTCCGCGGCGAGTTGCAGCACGACGGTCGCCACGAAGGTCTTGGTGATGCTCCCGGCGCGGAAATGGTCGGCACGGGCGATGCCCCGGCCCGCGTCCGCGTAGCGCCATGCGCGGCGTGTGCCATGACGGTCCTGCGCGAGCAGGGCCGCGGCAGGGGCTCCACCCTCGCTGACCAGCAGCGGAAGCACAGTGTCCGAGAACCTGACGACGGGGGCCGCGCCAGGGGCCGAGGGGGTGAGCAGCAGAGCCACGAGAACCGGTATGGACAGGACTGTCCGAAGGGTCGGCATCCCTGGCTCCTTCCGTGTCGGGGCCCATCATCCCGGCAACTGGAACATCTGGTTCAGCGGGTCCGCCGACACCGCGGACGGGGTGCGCCCGGAAGGGCCCCCTGGGCGTCGGCCGGTTGTCGCGTGAGGGACAATGAAGGCTCTGTCAGGGCGGGTTGCATGAGGGGACGCATGTCGGAGGCGGAGCGGGCGGGGACATCCCGTCAGGAGACTCGTCAGGGCAAGAACGAGCGTCGTCTTCTCGCCGGGCGGTACCGGCTGGGGGACGTGCTGGGCCGGGGTGGCATGGGCACGGTCTGGCGTGCCGAGGACGAGACCCTGGGCCGGACGGTGGCCGTCAAGGAGCTGCGGTTCCCGTCGAACATCGACGAGGAGGAGAAGCGGCGCCTGATCACGCGCACGCTGCGCGAGGCCAAGGCGATCGCCCGGATCCGCAACAACAGCGCGGTGACGGTCTTCGACGTGGTCGACGAGGACGACCGCCCGTGGATCGTCATGGAGCTGGTCGAGGGCAAGTCCCTGGCCGAGGTCATCCGTGAGGACGGCGTCCTGACGCCCCGTCGGGCCGCCGAGGTCGGGCTCGCCGTGCTGGACGTGCTGCGTTCCGCGCACCGCGAGGGCATCCTGCACCGCGACGTGAAGCCGTCCAACGTGCTGATCGCGGACGACGGCCGGGTGGTGCTCACCGACTTCGGTATCGCCCAGGTCGAGGGCGACCCGTCCATCACCTCCACCGGCATGCTCGTGGGCGCCCCCTCCTACATCTCCCCCGAGCGGGCCCGAGGGCACAAGCCCGGTCCGGCCGCCGACCTGTGGTCGCTGGGCGGTCTGCTGTACGCGTCGGTCGAGGGCGTGCCGCCGTACGACAAGGGGTCGGCCATCGCCACCCTGACCGCCGTGATGACCGAGAACCTGGAGGAGCCCAAGAACGCGGGTCCGCTGGGCGAGGTCATCCGGGGCCTGCTCACCAAGGAGCCCGCGCAGCGGCTCGACGACGCGGGCGCGCGGGCCATGCTCAACAAGGTCATCCACGCCTCCGAACCGGAACCCCTGGACGCCACGCGGGTCGTGCCGATCCCGGCGCAGCCCGACTCCCCCGAGGGCAAGCGGGGCGAGGATGCCGGGGACAAGGTGCGCGGCGCCCTGCGCTCGGTCCGCAAGGCGGCCGGCGCGTCGGCGGCCGCCGCTGCCGCACGGCCGAAGAGCGGCTCCGGGGCATCGACGGACGCGCGCTCCCAGAGCGCGGGCGCGTCGACGGGCGCCGGTGGCCGCGGCAGTTCCGACACGCCGAACTCCAGCGCGAACAAGCCAAGTTCGAGCTGGCCCGTGATGCCGTCGCCGGACCTGGATCTCGCGCGCAGGCCCGCGCCGAAGGCGTCGCTCACCGACGTGGTGCCCAAGCGCACGCTGGTGGTCATCGCGGTGGTCGTCGCCCTGGCCGTACTGGTGCTCGGTACCGTCCTCGCCCTCACGCTCGGCGGCGACGACGACAAGGGCGGCGCCAAGGCCGCGCCCAGCGCCGGTGCCTCCGCCAAGCGGGACACGGGCAAGGACGGCGGCTCCGGCGGGACGAGCCCGGACGGCTCCAATGCCGCGACCGCCACCGACGGCTCCCGCTCCGGCGAGGCGAGCGGCGGCGCGGGCACCGCCGACGACTCCGACGGCAAGGGCGGCAGCGGCGATTCGGACGACGACTCCGGCTCGTCCGGCTCGTCCGGTTCCTCCGGGGACAAGGGCTCCGGCAGCGCGCCCGCCGTCACGACGCGCAAGAGCTCCCAGGGCTACTCGATCGGGCTGCCCAAGGGCTGGAAGTACGTGTCGACGAGCGCCGCCGGCGACCGCTACACCGGCCCCGAAGGACAGAAGTTGCTCGTCGGCTGGACCAGCACGCCCAAGAGCGACCCGGTGAGGGACTGGGAGAACCAGGAGCGGTACATGGTCCGCTCCCAGTACGACCGCATCCGCATAGAGAAGGTGGACTACCGGGGCTGGAACACGGCCGACTGGGAGTTCACCTACGTGGACGGCGGCACCAAGTACCGCTCGATCGACCGGGGTTTCGTGGTCAACGACCACCTCGGGCACGCGCTGATGTACACCGCCAGGAGCGCCGGGTGGGACGACTCGCTGCGCGAGGACACCTGGAAGACGCTCACGACGTCCTTCGAGCCCAAGTCGTGACCTGAACGAGCCCGGGTTGGGAGCCTGGAATCGGTCATCCCCTCGGTGCGGGTTGCCTCCGGCACGTATCGTGAATGGTTGAGAACCGTACGCAGCCGGGTGTGACGCGTGACGGGCGGCGAACGATCGCCGACGACCGGAAACGGCAGGGGGGTGGCAGACGTGGACGACTACGCGGGCCGAGTTCTCGCAGACCGCTACCGCCTGCCGCTCCCGCCCTCCGACGAGTACGAACTCACCGAGACGTACGCCTTCGACACCTACAGCGGGCAGGAGGTGCTGGTCCGTCAGGTGCCGTTGCCCGAGGTCGTCGAGGCCGAGGTGATCGACGCCGAGGGACTGCCCGAGGGGTTCACCGCGCGTGAGCGCGGCCGCCGTTCCCCGGCGGGCCGCAGCGCCACCCGTTCGCCGAAGGACCCGGCCGTCCGGCGCGCCGTGGAGGCCGCGCAGGCGGCCGCCCGGATACCGGACCATCCGCGTCTGGACCAGGTCTTCGACGTGTTCGCCGAGGCCGGTTCGCTGTGGATCGTCAGCGAGGCGGTGTCCGCGCGCCCGCTGTCCGCGCTGCTCGCCGAGCGCCCGCTGTCCCCGTACCGGGCCGCCGAGGTCGCGGCCGACGTGGTGATGGCGCTGCGCGTGCTGCACGCGCACGGCTGGACGCACCGCAACATCACCGCCCGCACGGTCCTGGTCTGCGACGACGGCCGGGTCATGCTGACCGGCCTCGCGGTCGGCGCGGCGGAAGAGGCGCTGTGCGGGTACGACCCGGTCCCGGCCCAGGACGAGCCGGAGGAGCCGCCCGCGCCGGACCGGCGGCTCCCGGCCGGGAGCGCGGCTACCCGTCCGGCCGCCGCGGCCGCCGACCCGGACCCCGAGGCCGCACGGCGTGCCGCGATACAGGCACGGGTCGCCGGCCGACTGCCCGGACCCGCCTCGAACGGCGACCCCGCTCCCGCCGCCCCGGTCCTGCCGCGGACGCCGGAGAGCGGGGACGACATCCGGGCCGCCCGTGCCGGGGCCATCGCCGCGTACCGCGCCGGTGCCCGGGCCGCGGCCCGTGTGCAGGAGACGCAGCAGGACGGCCGTACCGCCCTGCCCGGCGCCCGTACGGCCGCCGAGGGCGAGATCGCAGCGGAGGGCGGCACGCCGCCCGGTTCCGTGGCCGACCCGTACGGGGTGGCCGGGCGGCCCTGGCACGGCGCCGTACCCCGCCCCGGCACCCCCGTCCAGGCGGACCCCGCGGCCGGCGGCCCGCCCTACCCGTTGAACCCGGCCCAGCCGGGTGTGCCCGCTCCGCCCCGGCCCGCGCTGCCCGCGCAGAGCGGTGGTCCGGGCGTGTCCGGGTGGGACGAGCCGGAGGCCGCCGGGGCGCGGCGCGGGCCCGGTACCGCGATCGCTGCCGAGCGGGCGCGGCACATGCGGATGACCGTCGTGGGGCCGGTGACCGAGCGGTGGGCGCCCGAGCAGGCCGGTCCCGTGCACGAGAACTGGCAGTTGGCCGCGCCCGTGGGGCCCGCCACCGACCTGTGGGCGCTCGGCGCGTTGCTCTTCCGTGCCGTGCAGGGGCACGCGCCCTACCCGGAGGAGTCCACCGCCGAGTTGGTGCAGCTGGTGTGCGCGGAGCCGCCCGCCTACGCCGAGGAGTGCGGTCCGCTGCGCCCGGTCGTGGAGTCGCTGCTGCGCCAGGACCCCACCGAGCGGCTGGACTTCGAGGAGCTGAGCGGCTGGCTGCGCTCGCTGGTGCGCTCCGCGCCCGAGCCGGACGCCGGTGCCCATGTGGTGCCGGTGCCGCCCGCCGACCCGACCCGGCTGCCGATAGTGCGGCGGCGCGGCGAGCTGGCCCGGTGGCGGCGCCGGAACAAGGCGCCCGTGCCGCACCCGCACGCCCGGCACAAGCGGGCCCGGCAGGAGGCCGGCGGCGGTTCGCCGCGCAGCCTCGGCCGGGTGCTGCTGCTGCTCGTCTTCCTGCTGCTGGCCGGAGCCGTCGCCTACGCGGTGATGTTCATGCCCAAGCAGGGCGAGGAGGGCGGCCGTGCCGGAGCGGCGGGACCGGCGAGCCCCGCGCCCTCCCGTGAACAGCAGCCGTCGGGCGGGCAGAGCACCCCGGACGACGGCCCGACCGCTTCCTCGCCCGCCACCGAGACCCAGACCGGTGGCGGGGCGGCGGCGGACGGGTTCACCCTGCGCACCGACCCGGCCGGCTTCAAGGTGGCCGTGGCCAAGGGCTGGAACCACGCGCCGCGCAACGGAAGCGGGCAAGTCGTCTATTCCCACCAGAACTTCGAACTGGTCGTCGTGCCCGGACGGGACAGCACCGCGACCTACGGCAGCGACCCGATGGTCTACCAGCGGGACAAGGAGCGGGAGTTGCAGCCGTACCGCGACTCCAGTTGGGCCACCGCGTCGGGTCTGCGCACCATCGAGGTGGGCGGACGGACCATGGCCGAGGGGCAGTTCACCTGGACCGACGCGCAGGGCCGCGACCTGTTCGTACGCAACATGGCGATGCTGCTGAACGGGCGGTACCACGTCGTGCAGGTCCGCGGCCCGGAGGCGGAGCGCGACGAGGTCACCCGGCTCTACGACCAGGCGACGGCCACCTACCGCTACACCGGCTGAGGCGACGCTCCGACAGGAGCCGTTGCGGAGGCGGGCGTTCGGTTCCCCGGGCTGTGCGGAAGCGACAACAGTCACAGTGCGGATTCCGTGGGACCCCGCCGGTTCCCTGCGCCCGGACCGGTCCATAGTCTGACCCTGACAAGAGCATTGCGGGGCAACGTGAATCAGATGCAGGGCCAGCTCGTGGCGGGCCGCTACCGGCTCACCGATTCCATCGGCAGCGGCGGCATGGGCCGGGTGTGGCGCGCCCATGACGAGGTGCTGCACCGGAAGGTCGCCGTCAAGGAGCTGACCGCGGCGCTCTACGTCTCCGAGAGCGACCAGCACATCCTGCTGGCCCGCACCAGGGCGGAGGCCCGCGCCGCCGCGCGCATCAACCACTCCGCCGTCGTCACCGTGCACGACGTCCTCGAACACGACGGCCGCCCCTGGATCGTGATGGAGCTGGTCGAGGGCGAGTCGCTGGCCGACGCGGTCAAGGAGCGCGGCCGGATCGAGCCCCGCGAGGCCGCGCGGATCGGCCTGTGGGTGCTGCGGGCGCTGCGCGCCGCGCACACGGCGGGCGTGCTGCACCGCGACGTGAAGCCCGGCAACGTCCTGCTCGGCCGGGACGGCCGGGTGCTGCTCACCGACTTCGGCATCGCCCAGATAGAGGGCGACAGCACCATCACCCGTACCGGTGAGGTCGTCGGCTCGGTCGACTACCTCGCGCCGGAGCGAATACGCGGCCACGACCCCGGCCCCGCCTCCGACCTGTGGGCGCTCGGCGCGACGCTGTACACCGCCGTCGAGGGCCGCTCGCCGTTCCGCCGCACCTCCCCCCTCGGCACCATGCAGGCCGTAGTGGAGGAGGACGCCGAGAACCCGCACAACGCCGGCCCCCTCGCCCCGGTCATCACGGCCATGCTCCACAAGAACCCGTCCCACCGCCCGGACGCGCACGCTGCGGAGCGGATGCTGGACGACGTAGCCGCGGGCCGGCCGACGCAGACCGCGCCGGTGTGCGCGCCGCCCCCGGCGCCGAGCCCGCGCGGCGCCGTCCCCGCGTCACGGGACACCGCCGTCACACCTGTCGCACCCGTCGCCCCCGCCCGTCGCGGCTCCCGCACCCGCATGCTCGCCCTGGCCGCCGCAGCCGTCCTGGTCTTCGGCGCGAGCCTGGCCGTCGGCTACCTCCAGTGGGGCGGCGGCCACCACGCGGCGGTGAAGGACGACCTCACCGAAAGCCCGTCCGCCTCCGCGTCGGCCACGAACGGCAGCAGCGCCGTCCCCGACGACTGGGAGCGGTACGACGACCCGGTCGGCTTCAGCGTCTCCCTGCCCAAGGGCTGGAAGCGGTCCGTCTCCATCGACCAGGACGGGCTCCGGCAGGTCGACTACTCGCCGGACAAGGGCAAGCGGCTGGTCCGGATCGCCGTCGACACCGACCCGGACTTCCGCACTTCGTACGAGCACCTGACGGCCCTGGACCAGCGGGTCTCACCGCGGCTGGTGGACTACAGGCGGCTGAACCTGAAGGAGGAGCTCTACCGCGACATGCCGGGTGCCCGCTGGGAGTACACGTGGAACGCGCTGGCCAAGGACGGGCCCCACTTCTTTCCGGGGCCCTACCACGCGATCGACGTCGGGTACATGAACGGTGACGACACCGAATACGCCATCTACGCGTCCTCCCCGGCCGTCGACTGGGCCACCACCAAGAAGCAGTTCAACTGGATCCTGCGCAGTTTCCAGGAGGGGTGACCGGCTCAGGCGTAGTCCGAGCAGACGCGGACGATCTTGCTGCCCTCGATGACCGCCACCTGAGCGCCGATGTAGTCGAGATCGTCACCGGCGGGGGACGCGTACGTGGTGAAGGAGGTGGTCGATCCGTTGCCGTCGTACTCGGAGTGCCAGGGCCACTCCGTGACCCACCCGGTGCTGTCGTCGATGGAGACGAACCGGATGGCCACATGGTGACCGTCGGCAGCGGTGTCCTTGACCCAGCCGCTGATGTTCACGTGGCGGGACGTCCAGTTGGTGAACGTGAGGCTCCCCGAGGCGCCGGTCACCGAGCAAGCGGCTCCGCCACCCGCCGCGCTGGCGTTGGTCACCGTGGTCGTGGCGAATATCGCCACCGCCGCGACACCCGTGATGCAGAGACGCTTCAATGTGTTGGTCATGAGGGCAAGGTAGGGGCTCTCATGATTCCCGGGGCAGCGTGATTCCAGCCATCCGTTTCCTCACGGCGCTCGCCCCTCGACCGTTTCGTTGAGCCGCCACGCGCACCTTGGCCGGTCAGCGCCCCGGAGGGGATACGTCCGGTACGGCATGATGGGGCACATGGGGACCGAGGGGCACGACCTCCGTGTGATCGCGGGCCGTTACCGCCTTGAGGCGCGCATCGGACGCGGCGGGATGGGTGTCGTCTGGCGGGCCGACGACCTGGTGCTGGGCCGTCAGGTGGCCGTCAAGGAACTCACCCTGGACGACTCCCTGTCGGAGGAGGACGCCCGCAGGCGGCGGGAGCATTCGTTCCGCGAGGCGCGGGCGGTCGCGCAGTTGCGGCATCCGCACATCATCGTGGTGCACGACGCGGTCGAGCAGGACGAACGCCCCTACCTCGTCATGGAGCTGATCGACGGCGGCTCGCTCGCCGAGCGGATCACCGCCGACGGCCCGGTGTGCGCCGCCGAGGCCGCCCGGATCGGCGCCGACCTGCTGAGCGCGCTGGCCACCGCGCACGCCGCCGGGGTGCTGCACCGGGACATCAAGCCCGCCAACGTGCTGCTGGAGTCCGGCACCGACCGGGTCGTGCTCACCGACTTCGGCATCGCACGGGTCGCGGGCGCATCCACCCTCACCGAGACCGGCTCCTTCGTCGGCTCGCCCGAGTACACCGCCCCCGAGCGGATGTCCGGGCTGCGCGGCGGGCCCGCGTCCGACCTGTGGTCGCTGGGCGCGCTGCTGTGCGCCGCGCTCAGCGGCGAGTCGCCCTTCCGGCGCGACTCGCTCGGCGGCATCCTGCACGCCGTCGTCACCGACGAGATCCGGCCGCCCGCCGAGGCCGGGCCGCTGCTCCCCGTCGTCCGGGGCCTGCTGGAGCGCGACCCCGAGCTGCGGCTCGGCGCGGCCGACGCCGAGCGGATGCTGCGGACCTACCTGGACACCGGCCGTATGCCGCCCCCCTCCGGCGTACCCGCCGCCGCCCGCACCCTCCGGCTGTTCGGCGGGGTACGCGCCGCCAGGTCCGACACGCCGTCCCCGCCGGCCGTGTCCGACGCGCCGCACGGCACCGCCGCCCCGGCCCCGCCGTCCGGGCGCCGCCCGCCCAGACGGGCCAGGCTGGTCGCCTCGCTGCTGGTGGCCGCCGTGGCCGGGGCGGCGGTATCGGCCGCCGTGCTGCTGGTCCACCAGGAGCGCGGCCGGGGCGACGACGCGCCCGGCGCCACCCCCTCCGCCTCCCGGACACCGGCCCCCGCCGGCACCCCGGCGCCCTCCGGGTACCGCACCGCCCGCGACCCGGCGGGCTTCACCCTCGCGGTGCCGAGCGGCTTCACCCGCGATCGGCAGGGTGTGCGGGTCTTCTACCTCTCCGCCCGAGGCACCTTCCGTATCGGCATCAAGGTCGCCCCGCCGGAGCCCGGCGGCCCCGCCGCCGTCCTGCAGCGGCTCGCGGCCGACGGCGCGGACAGCAACCCCGGTTACCGCGACGGCCGGGTCACCGAGACCAGCCGCGAGGGACACCCCGCCGCGCTCTGGGAGTTCACCTGGGACGGCTTCAGCCCCACGGAGGGCGCCCGGCACACCTACGACCTGTGCTGGGAGGAGGGTGGCCGGATGTACGACGTGTGGGTGTCGGGCCCGGTCGGGAAGGTGCGCGAGGCCCGCGAGCACTTCGACGTGGCCGTGGACACCTTCACCGTCACGGCCCGCTGAACCCCCGCTTGGTCACGGCTCTGTGACCGGTTCGCGTTCCCCCTGGCTGCGCGCGCGGACGGCGCGATAGGGATGAGCCATGAGCAGCGACGGGGGAGTCGGCCGGGCGGCTGACGACACGACGAGTTTCGTACTGCGCCCGCCGGACCGGGAGGCGGGGCCACCGGCCGGGCCGGCCGTCCCCGCGCAGGCGCCCCGGCCCGTCCCGGAGCCCGGCGCCGGGCGGCTGATCGCCGGACGGTACCGGCTGCTCGCCAAGCTGGGGCACGGCGGCATGGGCACCGTGTGGCGGGCCAGGGACGAGACGGTGGAGCGCGAGGTCGCCGTCAAGGAACCCCGCGTGCCCGACCACCTCTCCGAGCGCGAACGCGCCAACGTCTTCGAGCGGATGCGCCGTGAGGCCCGCGCCGCAGCCCGCCTCGACCACCCGGCCGTCGTCGGGGTGCACGACGTCGCCGTGGTCGACGGCCGCCCCTGGATCGTCATGGAGCTGGTGCACGGCCGTTCCCTCGGCAGCGCCCTCCAGGAAGGCACGCTGGACCCGCGCGAGGCGGCCAGGATCGGCCTGGAGGTGCTCGGCGCGCTGGAGACCGCGCACGCGGCGGGCGTACTGCACCGGGACGTGAAACCGGACAACGTCCTGCTGGGCCGGTACGACCGGGTCGTCCTGACCGACTTCGGCATCGCCCAGATCGAGGGCGAGACCCAGCTCACCGACACCGGCGGCTTCGTCGGCTCGCCCGAATACACCGCGCCGGAACGGGTGCTGGGCCGCCGGCCCGGCCCGGCGAGCGACCTGTGGTCCCTCGGTGTCGTGCTCTACACGGCCACCGAGGGCGTGTCGCCGTTCCGCCGCAGCAACACCCCGGCCACCCTCCAGTCGGTGCTGCACGCCACCCCGGCACCGCCCGCCGCGCGGGGCCCGCTGGCCGAGGTCATCGACGGCCTGCTCCGCAAGGACCCCGCCGCCCGGCCCGCCGCGTCGCAGGTGCGCGCCCTGCTGGAGGCGGCCGTCCGGCCCCCGGAGCCGCCCCCGGTGCCGACCCGTACCGAGGTCGTCTCCCGGCCGGGCCGGCGTCCGGGCCGCGCCACCTGGCTCGGCGCCGGAGCCGTCGTGGTCGCGGCCGCCGTCGCCGGATGGGTGCTGCTCGCCGACCCGTTCGCGGGCCCGCTGCCCGACGGCTGGACGGACCGGAAGGCACCGGCGCTGGGCGCCACCCTCGCCGTCCCGGAGAGCTACCGGGTGAGGCTCCCCGACAAGGACGACACCGAGCGGAACTGGGTGTCGTACACCGACTGGAGCGGTGCGGTGTCCGTCGTGCTGAGCCTGGACCGCAAGGCCGACGACTCCCTGCACGAGATCCAGAGCAACGCCGCCGCCCAGATGTACGCCGACGACGAGAAGTTCAAGAAGAGCGGCGAGTACCGGCTCGACATGCCGAGCGGTGCGCGGACCAGACCGGACGGCTCGGCCACCTACCAGGGGCGCAAGGCGGCCCGGAACACCGTCGTCTACACCACCGACGACACGCAGGACCCGCTGCCGCGCGAGCTGAAGCTCTTCTACTACCGCACCGCCTCGGGCGACATGTACAAGCTCGTCGTCGGCTATCCCGGCAAGGGCGACTTCACCGCGCGCGGCCGGGAGGTGGCCGACGAGGCCATCGCCGGGCTGCGCTTCGACAAGCCCTGAAACCAGCCGAGTCGAAGGCGCGTACCCGCGTCGACAAGCGTCGGGTGCGCACGGTACTCATGAGGCATGAGTGAAGACGGCGCACACCCGCTCGACGGACCTCTGGTCGGCGGGCGCTACCGGCTCCTCGAACGCCTCGGGGCCGGGCCGACCGGCACCGTCTGGCGGGCCCGCGACGAGCGGGACGGGGACATGGTCGCCGTCAAGGAGCCCCGGCTGCCCGGCGATCCGGCCGGGGACGAGGCCAGCGGGCGGATCGCGCACCGGCTGCACCGAGAGGCGGGCGCCGCCGCCCGGGTGCGCCACCCCTCCGCCGTGCGGCTCCGGGACGTCGTCACCGAGGACCGACTCCCCTGGATCGTCATGGAGTTGATCGAGGGAGAGTCGCTGCGCGAGACCGTGCGGCGCGGGCCGCTGGCGCCCGCCGAGGCGGCCCGGATCGGGCTCGCAGTGCTGGGCGCGCTGCGCGCCGCGCACGCCGTCGGCATCGTGCACCGGGACATCAAGCCCGCCAACGTGCTCGTCGAGTCCGGCACCGGGCGCGTCGTCGTCACCGACTTCGGGATCGGCGACGGGCACGCCGAGGACGCCCCCGAGGGGTTCGTCGCCCCGGAGCGGGCCTCCGGGCGCGGCGCCGGGCCCGCCTCCGACCTGTGGTCGCTCGGCGCGCTGCTCGCCGCCGTCGTGGCGGACGGCGACCCCGGGCCGCTGGGCCCGCTCCTCGACCGTCTGCGCGACCCGGACCCCGACGCCCGGCCGGACCCGGCGGAGGCGGCGGCGGCCCTGCGGGCGTGCGCCGGAGTGCGGGCCGAAGAGGCCGAAGCGCGGCCGGAACCCGAGCCCGTGGAGGTCACGCAGACCGTCGTGACGCCCGCCCCCGCCGTCCGCCGGACCCCGCTCGCGGCCCTCGGCCTGCTGCTGTCGAAAAAACCCGGAGCCGAGTGACCTGGGCCGACAACGCCCTGATCAGCGCATTCGCCGCCAGTGATCACTGGCGGTATGTGTGCGGCCGGTGAAAGCCCGTTACCGACGGGTACCGAAAGCTCGCGCTCCGGCATACCCTGCGGCTCATGACGGACTCGCAGGCCCCCGAAGTCACGGGCACCAACCCGATCGCCCCGGCCCCCGAGGGCGTGCGCACCGCCTCGGACGTGGTCACGCCGGAACTGGTGGCCCAGCTCACCAAGGGCGTCACCGGCTCCGGCCGCACCGCCAACCACACCCCGTTCACCGGCGGGAAGCTGGCCGACCTGCCCGAGTCCACCCCGGACGACGTACGCGCCGCCTTCGAGGCCGCCCGCGCCGCCCAGGGCGCCTGGGAGCGGACCCCGGTGCGTGAGCGGGCGGCCGTGCTGCTGCGCTTCCACGACCTGCTGCTGGAGCGTCAGCCGGAGGTGCTCGACCTCATCCAGCTTGAGACCGGCAAGGCCCGGCTGCACGCCCACGAGGAGGTGCAGGCCGTCGCCGTCGCCGCCCGGCACTACGGCCGCAAGGCCCCCGCCTATCTGCGGCCCAAGCGGCACACCGGCGCCGTGCCCACCCTGACCAAGGTCACCGAACTGCGGCACCCGCGCGGGGTCGTGGGCCAGATCGCCCCCTGGAACTACCCGCTCGAACTCTCCGTCGGCGACGCCCTGCCCGCCTTCGTCACCGGCAACGCGGTCGTGATGAAGCCGGACACCGAGACCTGCCTGACCGCGCTGTGGGCACGCGACCTGCTCATCGAGGCCGGACTGCCCGCCGGGGTCTTCCAAGTGGTGCTGGGCGAGGGCCCGGTGGTCGGCCCGGAGCTGGTCCGGCACGCCGACTACGTCTCCTTCACCGGCTCCACCCGCACCGGCCGCGAGGTCGCCCAGGGCGCCGCCGCCCGCCTGATCGGCGTCTCCCTCGAACTCGGCGGCAAGAACGCCATGCTCGTCCTCGACGACGCCGACATCGAGAAGGCCGCCGCCGGTGCCGTGCGCGCCTGCTTCTCCTCGGCCGGGCAGCTCTGCATCTCCATCGAGCGGCTCTACGTCCACGAGTCGGTCGCCGACGCCTTCCTGGAGCGCTTCGCCGCCCGCGCGAAGGCCATGCGGCTCGGCACCGCCCTCGCCTACGGCGCCGACATGGGCTCGCTGGCCGGGGAACGCCAGCTCAAGGCCGTCGAGGCGCATGTGACGGAGGCCGTCACCAAGGGCGCCAAGGTACTCGCGGGCGGCGTGGCACGGCCCGACATCGGCCCGTACTTCTTCGAGCCGACCATCCTCGACGGCGTCGACGACACCATGTCCGTCTGCGCCGAGGAGACCTTCGGCCCGGTCGTCTCCGTCTACCGCTTCGGCTCCGACGACGAGGCGGTGGAGCGCGCCAACGCCACGCCGTACGGCCTCAACGCGTCGGTGTGGACGACCAGTGCCAAGCGCGGCCGGGACGTCGCCGCCCGGCTGCGCACCGGCACGGTCAACGTCAACGAGGGCTACGCCCCCGCCTACGGCAGCGCCCAGTCCCCGATGGGCGGCATGAAGGACTCCGGCCTCGGCCGCCGCCACGGCTCCGAGGGCATCCTCAAGTACACCGAGGCCCAGACGGTCGCCCACCAGCGGCTGCTGCCGATGGCGCCCTCGCTCGGCATGGACGACGCCGCGTACGCGGCCTTCATGAGCCGCAGTCTGAGGCTGATGAAGGCGTTCCGCTTCCGCTGACCCTCCCGATCCGCCCGTTCCACCACCGTTCTCGACGAGGAGAGCACGTGCCGCAGGAGAAGACTGTCCCCACCCGGAACGAGGAAGGGCGCGAAGGGCGCGACGACGGTTACGACTACGACGTACTCGTGGTCGGCTCCGGCTTCGGCGGCTCGGTGACCGCCCTGCGCCTGACCGAGAAGGGCTACCGCGTCGGCGTGCTGGAGGCGGGCCGCCGCTTCACCCGAGCCACGCTGCCCCGCAACTCCTGGGACCTGCGCAACTACCTCTGGGCCCCCAGGCTCGGCCTGTACGGCATCCAGCGCATCCATCTGCTGGGCAACGTCATGGTGCTGGCCGGCGCGGGCGTCGGCGGCGGCTCCCTCAACTACGCCAACACCCTGTACGTGCCGCCGAAGCCGTTCTTCGAGGACCTCCAGTGGCGGCACATCACCGACTGGCAGGACGAGCTGGAGCCGTTCTACGACCAGGCCCGGCGCATGCTCGGCGTACGGCTCAACCCGACGACCACCCCCTCCGACACGCACCTGAAGGCGGCGGCGCAGCGGATGGGCGTCGGTGACACCTTCCACATGGCGCCGGTCGGTGTGTTCTTCGGTGACGGCGAGGACGCCGACGGCGCGGCCAAGGCGCGGCCCGGCGAGAAGGCCGCGGACCCGTACTTCGGCGGCGCCGGGCCCGAGCGGCGGGCCTGCACCGAGTGCGGCGAGTGCATGACCGGGTGCCGGCACGGCGCGAAGAACACCCTCAACGAGAACTACCTGTACCTCGCGGAGAAGGCGGGCGCGGTGGTGCACCCGCTGACCACCGTCGTCTCCGTCACGGACGACTCGCGCGGCGGCTACGCGGTCGCCACCCTGCCCACCGACCGCAAACGCACCGCTCAGGGAAGGCTGTTCACCGCGCGCCGGGTCGTCCTCGCGGCCGGCACCTACGGCACCCAGACCCTGCTGCACCGCATGAAGGCGAACCGCCAGTTGCCCCACCTCTCCGACCGGCTCGGCGACCTCACCCGCACCAACTCCGAGGCCCTGGTCGGCGCCCAGACCGACAACCGGCGCTACCGCAAGGCGCACGGCGCGGACAAGGTCGACTTCACGCGCGGGGTGGCCATCACGTCCTCCGTCCACCCGGACGCCAACACCCACATCGAGCCGGTCCGCTACGGCAAGGGCTCCAACTCGATGGGCGGCCTCACCATCCTCCAGGTGCCCTACGCCGAGGGCTCCTCGCGCGTCCTCGGCTGGCTCGCGCACGCGGTCCGGCACCCGGTGCAGCTCGCCCGCTCGCTCTCCAACCGGCGCTGGTCGGAGCGGACCATCATCGGCCTGGTGATGCAGTCGCTGGACAACTCCCTGACCACGTACCTGAAGCCCGGCGGCGTCGGAAAGGGCCTGCTGACCGCCCGGCAGGGCCACGGCGCGCCGAACCCGACCCAGATCGAGGCCGCCACCGAGGCCGCCTCCGCGCTCGCCGCCGAGATCAACGGCTTCGCGGGCAGCAACGTCGGCGAGCTGATGGGCACCCCGCTGACCGCGCACTTCCTCGGCGGCTGCCCCATCGGCGACTCCCCGGAGACCGGCGTGATCGACCCGTACCACCGCCTGTACGGCCACTCTGGCATCTCGGTGGTCGACGGGGCGGCGGTCTCCGCGAACCTGGGCGTCAATCCGTCGCTGACGATCACCGCGCAGGCCGAGCGGGCCATGTCGTACTGGCCGAACAAGGGCGAGGCGGACCCGCGTCCGGCGCCGGGTGCGGCGTACCGGCGGCTGGAGCCGGTGGTGCCGCGCAGTCCGGCGGTCCCGACGGACGCCTTCGGCGCGCTCCGGCTGCCGCTGCTGGCGGTCCCGGAGGTGCCGCGCAAGAAGGGCTGAGGGCCCGCGCGGAAAGAGACGAGGACCTGCGTCCCCCTCCGAACGCAGGTCCCTCGTTTCTCACCGTTTTCTTGATCCGGCAGGTGGTTCGATGCGTGAGGACGGCCGGGGGTTGTGCCGCCGCCCCGGATTTCGGTGTGGCGTCCGTCACAGAGGTGTCCGGGCATGACGAAGGGCCCCGCGGGACTCGGCCGCGGGGCCCTTGTCGTCGGCACCGGCGTCAGGGAAGTGCCGGTGCCCGGAAAGCGGCGCCGGGGGGTCGCGCCGCCCGCCCGGTGGTCCCGCACCTCCGGCGGAGGGTGGGTGCGGGCCCCTGGTGGAGGGTCGGTGCCGGTGTCCGCGCGGGGACATGGGGAGGGTGCGCTCGCGTACCGCACGCCCTGAGGCGTCCACGGCCGCTCGACCCGGCACTGGTTCATGTGTGCAGTTGTCCGCCGGACGGCTCCGGGCGTCCCCGGAGCCGGCCGTTTCTCCTGGGTGACCGGGCTGCTGTCCCCTGCCGTCCGGTCACTTCTCCGGGACGAGGTCCCACGGCGTACGGCACGACCCGTACGCCTCATCGCCCCGGCGAGCCACGCGTGGTTCTGTCGGGCCCGCCCCTGGCTGGCACGGACAACGGGCTCAACGAAGGGGTGCGCGAGCCGGTCACGCGCCGTACGGGTGAGAGCGGCACCGAACTCAGATGCGACCCCGGCACAGCTCCAGCAGGGTCATGGCGAGCGCGGTGCCGGGCTTGCCGAGGGCGTCCCGGTAGCGGCCGAGGATCTCCATCTCGCGCGACAGGCTCACCCGGCGCCCGCCGGAGGCGATCCGGGTCTGCTGGACCACGGCGGAGACGGCCATCCGTTCCTGGACGAGACCGATGATCCGGTCGTCGAGCGCGTCGATCCGCTCACGGGCGTCGTCGATGGTGCGCTCGGGGCCGGTCTGCGGGGTGGCGGTGGTCATGTCGGGGCTCCTGGTGGCTGATGGCCGCCCCGGACCGGCAGGACCCGGAAAGACGACAGGCGCTCCGGGCCTTGTCGGCCCGGAGCGCCTGTCGGAAGTCGCTTGTTATGTGCTCAAGCGAGACGACCATGGCAGCCGGCGGGCCCGGTGCCATAGGTAAAGAGGAACGTCGTCTGGGTGAACACGGGGTCAGTATGCCACGACCACCGGTCACCCCGGACCCCCTGTGGACAGCGCCCTCCGGCGTCCGGGAGGGGGTCGGCGCCCACCCCGTTAGAATCGGTCATACAGACCCCCGCCCCACCGCCGGAAGGCACCCCGTGTCATCAGCGACCCAGTCTGCCGACGCCCCCGACACCGTTCTGGTCGTCGACTTCGGCGCGCAGTACGCCCAGCTCATCGCCCGTCGCGTCCGCGAGGCGCGGGTCTACAGCGAGATCGTGCCCAGCAGCATGCCGGTGGCCGAGATGCTCGCCAAGAACCCCGCGGCGATCATCCTCTCCGGAGGCCCCTCCTCGGTCTACGAGGAGAACGCCCCGCAGCTCGACGGCGCCCTCTTCGAGGCCGGCGTCCCCGTCTTCGGCATGTGCTACGGCTTCCAGCTCATGGCGCAGACCCTCGGCGGCACCGTCGACAACAGCGGCGCCCGCGAGTACGGCCGCACCGGCCTGCACGTCTCCAAGTCCGGCTCCACCCTCTTCGAGGGCACCCCGGACGAGCAGCCCGTGTGGATGTCGCACGGCGACGCCTGCTCCGCCGCCCCCGAGGGCTTCACCGTCACCGCCTCCACCGACGTGGTCCCGGTCGCCGCCTTCGAGAACGACGAGAAGAAGCTCTACGGCGTCCAGTACCACCCCGAGGTCATGCACTCCACGCACGGTCAGCAGGTGCTGGAGCACTTCCTGTACCGGGGCGCGGGCCTGACCCCGTCCTGGACGACGGGCAACGTCATCGAGGAGCAGGTCGCCGCGATCCGCGAGCAGGTCGGCGACAAGCGCGCCATCTGCGGCCTGTCCGGCGGCGTGGACTCCGCCGTCGCCGCGGCCCTGGTCCAGAAGGCCATCGGCTCCCAGCTCACCTGCGTCTACGTCGACCACGGCCTGATGCGCAAGGGCGAGACCGAGCAGGTCGAGAAGGACTTCGTCGCCGCCACCGGCGTCCAGCTCAAGGTCGTCGACGCCGAGGAGCGCTTCCTCAAGGCGCTCGCCGGGGTCTCCGACCCCGAGGAGAAGCGGAAGATCATCGGGCGCGAGTTCATCCGCGTCTTCGAGCAGGCCCAGGCCGAGATCATCGCGGACGAGGGCCCGGCCGTGGAGTTCCTGGTCCAGGGCACCCTGTACCCGGACGTGGTCGAGTCCGGCGGCGGCACCGGCACCGCCAACATCAAGTCGCACCACAACGTCGGCGGCCTCCCCGAGGACCTCGAGTTCCAGCTCATCGAGCCGCTGCGCAAGCTGTTCAAGGACGAGGTCCGCATGGTGGGCCAGGAGCTCGGCCTGCCCGAGGAGATCGTCCAGCGCCAGCCCTTCCCCGGCCCCGGCCTCGGCATCCGCATCGTCGGTGACGTGACCAAGGAGCGCCTGGACCTGCTGCGCGAGGCCGACGCCATCGCCCGCGAGGAGCTGACCGCCGCCGGTCTGGACCGCGAGATCTGGCAGTGCCCGGTCGTGCTGCTCGCCGACGTCCGCTCGGTCGGCGTCCAGGGCGACGGCCGCACCTACGGCCACCCGATCGTGCTGCGCCCGGTCTCCTCCGAGGACGCCATGACCGCCGACTGGTCGCGTCTGCCGTACGACGTCCTCGCGAAGATCTCCACCCGGATCACCAACGAGGTCCGCGACGTCAACCGCGTCGTCGTCGACGTGACCTCGAAGCCCCCGGGCACCATCGAGTGGGAGTGACCCTGGCGCCGGCCCGCTGACCGGCTCCGAGAAGAGGTGGAACGGCTCCGGCCGTTCCACCTCTTTTGGTACACCCCCACCCGACGGTAACTTCCGGTCCGTAAAGCACCCCCAGCGCTGGAGGACTCATGCACCGGCCCACCCCTCCCTCGCCGCTGCCCACCGACAAGCTGCGGTTCGCCATGCCGCCCATGCACGAGTCGGTCGACGAGGAACGCCGCCACCGCAAGGAACGCCTCGCGGGTGCCCTGCGCCTCTTCGGGCGCGCCGGGTTCGAGGACGGCGTGTCGGGCCACATCACCGCCCGCGACCCGGAGTTCAGCGACTGCTTCTGGGTCAACCCCTTCGGGATGCCCTTCAAGCACGTCACGGTGAGCGACCTCGTCCTGGCCAACCAGGACGGCCAGGTCGTCGAGGGCCGCTACCACGTCAACCAGGCCGCCTTCACCGTCCACGCGGCGGTCCACGCGGCCCGCCCGGACGTCGTCGCCGTCGCCCACTGCCACTCCGTCCACGGCCGCGCCCTGGCCGCCCTCGGCGAGGTCCCCGACCCCCTCACCCAGGAGAGCTGCGCCTTCTACGAGGACACCGCGCTCTACGACGCCTACACCGGCGTCACCGTCGACGCCGAGGAGGGGCGGCGCATCGCGTCCGTGCTCGGCTCCCGCAAGGCCCTCGTGCTGCGCAACCACGGCCTGCTCACGGTGGGCGACTCGGTCGACGCGGCCGCCTGGTGGTTCATGTCCATGGAGCGCTCCTGCCAGGTCCAGCTCACCGCCGAGGCCGCCGGCCGCCCGGTCCTGATCGACCACAAGCAGGCCGTGGCCACCCGCGAACAGCTCGGCGGCGACCTCGTGGCCTGGATCAACTACCAGCCCCTGTGGCAGGACATCAGCCAGAGCGAGCCCGACCTCCTGTGCTGAGCCGCACGGACAGGTGTGCGACCGGGTCAGCAGGATGGGCGGTCCTTTCCGCCCGACGTGGACCGGCGAACCCCGACTGCCCGGCGTAGGGCACAATTCGCTTTTGTCAAAGGGGAGTTGCGCGGCCGGCGCATGCACTGTGGGTGACGACGGCCATGTCTCGGGTAACGGGGAAGGCGGGCGTCGGTCGTGGCGGTGCAGGAGGCGAGGCAGAGCGCCGCGGACGGCGCGGGAGCCCACGGGGGCGGCTGTACATGCGGGGACTGTCCGCACGGGGCGCGTGAGGGGCACCGCCGCGCCCTCGCCGCCTTCCTGCACGGCCGCGACGAGTTCGCCGCCGGACGCGGGCTGCCCCCGGCCGTGGCCCACTCGGCCTCGGCGTCCCGCCAGTGGATCTCCACCGAACTCGCCCAGCGGGCCGAGGCGGTCGCCGATCGCGGCCGTGCCGAGGGTGAGGCGTGGCTGGCGGGACTGTGGACCCGCACGGCATGCCTGGCCTGGGGAGCCGTGGTCGTGCTGCTGCTCGCCCAGGCCCTCACCGCCATCGGCGCGGGCTGGAGCAGCGCCCGCACCGCCGGACTGCTCGCCGCGGTGGCGGTCGCGGGGGCGCTGACCCTCGCCGGCTTCTTCCACCGGGCGCGCGGCGGGGCGCTGGCCCCGATGATCGGCGAGGACAACCGGATGTCGACCTCCCGCACGGTGGCGGCCTGCTGGGTGCTGTTCGTCGCCTACGCCGTCCTGCTGCTGGCGGGGCGCCTGGCCGCCGCCTCCGACCCCGCCGGACGCGACGCCCTCATCGCCGGTCTCGACCTCGCGCGCGGCGCGGGCGTGGTGACCGTCCTCGCCGTGGTGTGCGGTATCGCCGCCCTGGTGCGCCGGGTGGTCGGGCTGCGCGTCCTCGGCCAGCGGCTCCAGAAGGTCCCGGCGCACCGGCCGCGCGCCGCGGACCTGCTGACCGACGACGCGGGCCGGGGCGCCTTCGCCGACATCCAGTACGTCGTCATCAGCGCCGTCGCCCTGGTCTTCGCCGCCGTCCGGCTGGGCCGCCGCCCCGACCAACTGCCCGACCTGCCTTGGGGCCTCGCGGTCCTGGTGCTGATCTCGGCGGCCACCTATCTGGCGGGCAAGTACGCCGAGGGCGGCCGTCCGGTGGTGCTCTCCGTGGTCCGCGCCCGCGAGCCCGGTGACCTGGACGGGCCCATCCGCACCGGGGACGACATCGAGATCCGGGGCACCGGGTTCGTCCCGCCCGGCGCCCAGGGTGCCGACCGCCTCGCCCGCATGGTCGTCCGCATCGGCGCGGTCGACGTCCATGTGCCCCTGATCCCGGTCGCCGGTGGCTTCCGCAACCCCACCGACACCGTCCTCACGGTCCCGGTCCCGGTCGAGGTGGAGCCGGGCACGGTGGAGGTGCAGGTGGTGACGGCGGCCGGTCTGGCCACCAACCGCTGCTCCATCGAGGTGACGGACTAGGTCGCGGCGACGGGCCGGGCGACCCTGTACGGTGCACCGATAACCGGAAAAACCTCCGAGAGAGGATTGAACCGGCCCCCGGCGTCATACGTATCGTCGGGTGAGGGGTCCGGCACGGCGGGCGAGAGGCGGCTAGCAGTGATGACTCACGGTATGCGTACGGACACGCACGCCTCCCATCTCGACGGGGGGCGTGACTGGCGGGCCACCGCCACCCGTTACGCGCTCCTCCCACTCCGGATCTTCCTCGGCGTCACCTTCGTGTACGCCGGCCTGGACAAGCTCACCGACAGCGCCTTCATGAAGGCCGACGGCGCCGGATCGCTCGGCGACACGATGCGCGCGGTCCGGGACTCCTCCGCCATCCCGGCCCTCGTCGACCTGGCCCTGAAGAGCCCCGTCGGCTTCGGCTACGCCATCGCCCTGGGCGAGCTGGCCGTGGGCATCGGCATCCTGATCGGACTCCTCGGCCGGCTGGCCGCCCTCGGCGGCGCGCTGATCTCCCTCAGCCTGTGGCTGACCGTGAGCTGGGCCTCCAGCCCGTACTACTACGGCAACGACCTCGCCTACCTGATGGCCTGGCTTCCCCTCGTCCTCGCCGGAACCCCCTATCTCTCCGTCGACGCCTCCCTCCGCGACCGCCGTCGGCGCCGGTCGGGCGGCTACCGCTAGAACCGGCCGCCCGGCTCCGGCGCGCGTGCCTGCTCCGGGCGCGCGCCTCAGACCTTCTCGTCCTCCGCGCCGCTCCGTCTGCGGACGGCGCGGGTGAGGGCGGTCGTCACTCCCGCGAGGAACAGGCCGCCCACGGCCAGGGGGATCGCCGTGAACCAGGGGATCTCCCACAGGCCGCGCAGGTCCCCCAGGTAGAGGGCGCCCGCGGTGGTGAGGCAGAGTCCGCCGACCAGCCGTCCGGGCTGGAACTCATGACGCAGCACGGCTCACCTCCACCTGTCCGACGCCCACATGCAGGTCGATCCGCAGCACGCCCGCCTCCTCGGTGCCCTTGTCCGGAGCCAGGTCCGCCGTCTCGTGCCGGCCCGGCCGCACATCCACGTTCTTCCTGTCGTCACCGGGCAACCGGATGTCGCCCACCCCCACGTCGATGCTCAGCACCGCGGTGGCGTCCGCGGGGACGACCACTCTCAGCAGGCCCGCTCCCAGTCCCGCTCTGGTGGACACCGTCTGGTCCTTGGTCAGGTGCAGCTCGGTCAGGTCGAGGGTGGCCGAGCCCGATCCCAGCTCGTACGCCGGACGGAGGTCCGCCGTGGCCGCCGGGCGCCAGGCCGTGGTCCGCCAGTGGGAGGTGACGTCGCTCGGCAGCGCGGCGCTCCCGGCCAGCAGCAGCGCCGTGACCAGGGCGAGGAAGGCCGACCCGCCTCCCGTGCGTCCCAGGAAGGCGCTGACGGCTATGCCCAGTCCGAACACCACGAGGGCGCAGGCCAGTCCGGTCTGCAGGCTGGTGGCCAGCGGACGTGTCTCCCAGGTGCGGCTGCCGCCCAGGCCGCCCGCCAGCAGGGCGAGCAGGAAGACCCAGCCGCTGATCCAGCGCGGGCCCCGGGGCCGGGGCCGCTTCACGCTCGGGGCGCGGCCCGCGAGGGAGTGGGGCCAGGGGAGCTGGATGCCCACCTCCAGGGCCGGGGAGGTCGCGACGTGGTCGCTGTAGGCGTCGCCGGGGCCCCAGAAGTACCCGGTGCCGCCGACATGGGTGCCGTCCTTGACGATCGGGTCGCGCCACCAGGAGGGGGTGCTGTAGGTGATCGGCGGGGCCTGGGTCTCCGGCGGGGCGTCGGCAGCCGCCTGCGCGGCTATGGGGTGGCCCCTGGGTGACTTCGGCCCGTCGCTCGGGGCGGGATCGGGGTCGGTGGTGGCCCGGTGCCGCGACCAGTAACCGGCCCCGGCCAGCAGGAGGGAGAGCACCACGGCGAAGGTCAGCACCCCGCCGTTGCGCAACGTGGTCAGGATGACCCCGCAGCCGATCAGGGCGAACAGGACGGCGGCCAGCGCCTGCCCGTCGACCCGGCCGGTCAGCAGCTTGCGTACCTCGTTCTCCTCGTCGTCGTCGTACGGCACGAGGAGCCAGGCGAAGCCGTAGAAGATCAGGCCGATGCCGCCGGTCGCGGCCAGCACGGCCAGGGTGATGCGGAAGATCACCGGGTCCATGTCCGTGTGCCGGCCGAGGCCCGCGCACACGCCCGCGATCATCTTGTGCCGCCGGTCGCGCCGGAAGCGGCGGGGGGCCTCGGGGGTGCCGGGGCCCTGCCCGTCCGCCGCGGCGGGCGCGGCATCCGGCGGCCCGGTGCCCGAGGCCGGGCGCGGGCCGGAGCCGGGTCCCGGACCCGTCGCGGCGTGCTCGTGATCCGTCATGTGTCCATGGTGACGGGCCGGGAGCCGTGAGGGCAGTCGGGTCGACCCTGGTCGAACCCTGAAATCTTCCCTGAGACCGGACCGGGGAGATGTTCGACTCCCGGCCGCCGCTCGGGCCCTGGGACCGGCGGCCGGAGATCAGGGAGATCCCGGCGAAGATCAGGGGAGTCTCGGGGGACGACCCTGATGCCCCGGCCCCCGCCGCCGTGTGACCATCGTTGGCATGCCGGAAGCCGCAGCACTCCCCCTCGAAGCCCCGCGGCCGCCGCGCAAGCTCTACCGCAGCGGTGACGGCCGCTGGCTGGGCGGAGTGGCGCGGGGCCTCGCCGGGCATCTCGGGCTGCCCGTGGTGTGGGTGCGGCTCGCCTTCGTGGGCCTGTTCATGGCGAACGGCCTCGGCGCCCTGCTGTACGCCGCGTTCTGGTTCTTCGTCCCGCTCGGCGTCGGCGGTGTGGGCGACCACAAACCGTCCTCGCTCGTCGGCACCGAGACCTCGCCGGACGGGCGCCGCCGACTGGTCGCCCGCAAGCCGGACAAGGGGCAGATGGTCGCGCTGCTCCTCATGGTCATCGTGTCCATCGTCTTCCTGGGCAGCGTCAACCTGACCAACACGGCCAAGGCGTACCTGGTGCCGGCCGTGCTCGTCGCGGCCGGTGTCGCCCTGGTGTGGCGTCAGGCGGACAACGCCCGCCGGGCCCGCTGGGTGGAGGTCGGCAGCCACCGGCGCACGCTCACCCTGCTCCGCGCGGGCGTGGGCGTGCTGCTGGTCACGGCCGGGGTCTCCGCCATCTTCGTGATGCAGGTCTCCGCGGCCCACCTGGGCGCGGTCCTGGAGGCCGCGCTCGCCGTCTTCGTCGGGATCACCCTGCTCGCCGGTCCCTATCTCGTCCGTGTGACCCAGGACCTGTCCGAGGAACGCCTGATGCGCATCCGCGCCCAGGAGCGGGCCGAGGTCGCCGCGCACGTCCACGACTCGGTGCTGCACACCCTCACCCTGATCCAGCGCAACGCGGACAACGCGGGCGAGGTGCGCCGCCTGGCCCGGGCGCAGGAGCGGGACCTGCGCACCTGGCTGTACAAGCCGGAGGGCACCGGCAAGGACGAGGCCGACGAGCCGGACACGGTGGCGGAGGCGGTGCGGCGCAACGCGGCCGAGGTGGAGGACAAGCACGGTGTGCCCATAGAGGTCGTGGTGGTCGGCGACTGCCCGCTGGACGAGGGCACGAGCGCGCAGATGCAGGCCGCGCGCGAAGCGATGGTGAACGCCGCCAAGTACGGTGGCGAGGGCGGTGCCGTGCAGGTCTACGCGGAGGTCGAGGGCCGTACGGTCTTCGTGTCCGTCCGCGACCGGGGGCCGGGCTTCGACCTCGACTCCATACCCGCCGACCGCATGGGGGTCAGGGAGTCGATCATCGGGCGTATGGAGCGCAACGGCGGTACGGCCCGGCTGCGGTCGGTGCCGGACGGCGGCACGGAAGTCGAGTTGGAGATGGAGAGGGCGGAGAAGACGGCATGAGTGACGCGACCGAGGCGAACGGCACGACGGGGGACGCGGAGGCGGCCGGACCCGGACGCGACACCGCGGCAGTGGCCGGGGCGGCGCAGGGCACGGTGGGGCGCCATGTGCGCGTGGTGCTCGTGGACGACCACCGCATGTTCCGCACCGGGGTACAGGCGGAGATCGGCCAGACCGCCCGGACCGGGGTGGAGGTGGTCGGCGAGGCGGCGGACGTCGACCAGGCGGTCTCGGTCATCACCACGGCCCGGCCCGAGGTGGTCCTGCTCGACGTCCATCTGCCCGGCGGTGGCGGGGTCGAGGTGCTCCGGCGCAGCGCGGCGCTGATGGCGGACCCCGAGCGGCCGGTGCGTTTCCTCGCGCTCTCCGTCTCCGACGCCGCGGAGGACGTCATCGGGGTGATCCGGGGCGGCGCGCGCGGCTATGTCACCAAGACCATCACGGGGTCCGACCTGATCGACTCGATCTTCCGGGTGCAGGAGGGCGACGCCGTCTTCTCGCCGCGGCTGGCCGGGTTCGTGCTGGACGCCTTCGCCTCCACCGACGCCCCGCCGGTCGACGAGGACCTGGACCGGCTCACCCAGCGAGAGCGGGAGGTCCTGCGCCTGATCGCACGGGGCTATGCCTACAAGGAGATCGGCAAGCAGCTCTTCATCTCGGTGAAGACGGTCGAGTCCCACGTCTCCGCGGTGCTGCGCAAGCTGCAGTTGTCCAACCGGCACGAGCTGACCCGCTGGGCGACGGCCCGTCGGCTGGTCTGACCCGGCGGCACCTGGCGGGCCCCCGAAGCAGACCCCCAGGGGGCCCGGTCCCGCTCAGGCCACCCGGGTGGCTCCCGCGAACGGCATCTGGTCGATGGGCGCCACCCGGACCGGCGCCGAGGGGTTGGGGGCGTGGATCATGCGGCCGTCGCCGACGTAGATGCCCACGTGGCTGACGCCGGAGTAGAAGAACACCAGGTCGCCGGGCTGGAGCTGGGAGCGGGAGACGCGCCGGCCCGCGTTGATCTGGGCGTAGGTGGTGCGGGGGAGGGAGATGCCCGCGGAGCGGTAGGCGGCCTGGATCAGACCTGAGCAGTCGAAGGCGTTCGGGCCGGTCGCGCCCCAGACGTAGGGGCTGCCGAGCTTCCGGTAGGCGTAGGCGACGGCCGCCGAGGCACGGGAGTTCTGCGCGGCGGCGCGACCGGTGTGCGCGGTCGCCCGGCCGGAGGACGCCTTGGCGGGGACGGCCGGGGCCGGTGCCGAGCGGCCGCCGGTGCCGGAGCGGGTGGCGCGGGCCGGAGCCGCCGCGGTGCCGGTGGTGACCTCGGCGCGCTCGGGCGGGGTGAGCCGGTCGAGCAGTTGCCGCGCCTGCTTCAGCTTGGCGGTGACGGTGTCCTTCTGCCGCTTGAGCTCCGCCTGCCGGGACCGTACCGACTTCGCCTCGACGCGGGCCGCGCCGCGCAGTCGCTCGATCTCCCGGAGCTGGGCGCGTACCCGGGTCACCTGCCTGGCCCGGCGGTCGCCGGCCCGCTCGGCGTAGGCCGCGCCGTCCAGGTAGCGGTCGGGGCTGCTGGAGAGGGCGAGCTGCCAACTGGGGGCGATCGCGCCGTCGCGGTACTGCGCGGCGGCGAAGGAACCCAGGGCGCCGCGGGCCGTGTCGAGTCTCGCCTGCCTCCGGGCGGTCTCGTCGCGCAGGGTGTTCAGCCGGTGCTGGGCGGCGCTCGCCTTCTCGTGCGCGTCGTTGTACTTCTCGGTGGCTGCCTCCGCCTCGCGGTACAGCCGGTCCACCTTGCTCTTGACCTGGGCCGTGGTGAGTCGCGGCTCGGCGTGTCCCGTTCCGTCGAAGACCGTCGCGGTGGCCGCTCCCGCCAGGGCGAGAGTGGCGGCCGTGCGGGCCGTGTTGCCGCTGAGTGAGCGCGCTCGGAGCTTTCGGTGCGCTGCCACCTGGACCGTCACGTCCTTCCATGCAACTCGTGCGGCCGAGGACGGCTGCACCCCGGAGCGGGGCGGGTGTCCGGCGGCCACCGCACAGGGGAGACGGCGGCCGACGGACGGTCCTCGGCGGTGATGTCCGGCTGCCACCCATGGTCCGGGCGGCTTGTGGGGAGCCGGTCACCTGGGGCAGGACGCTAGGCCGAATGGTGACAGGTTGGTAACGCGTGTACGGAACTGCCCCTGACGGACCGATAAGTGACCGTTCTTGACCGGGAAGCCGGGGTGGCTGAGTCGCCTTCCCGCAGCGTGACGATCAAAGAGAGGAACACGGGGCCCGAGGGAGTCAGGGGGTGCTATGGCCCACGAGCGGGTGAGATCCGCCCGTCCCGTGAGAGCGGCGCGGGCCCGGTGCCGGGCCGACGGCGTGTCCCGAACTAGGCTCGGTTGCCATGACCGTACTCATCCATGTCTTCGTCGGCCTGCACATCATCGGCATCGCCGCACTGCTCGGCGGCTTCCTCACCCAGATGAAGGCGATGGGCCGGGGTACGGCCCGCTTCGTGCCCGCCATGCTGCACGGCGCGATCACCATGCTGGTCACCGGAGTGGTGCTGGTCGGCCTCGACGAGGCGGACGGCCACCACGTCAACAACATCAAGATCGGCATCAAGCTGGCCCTGCTGATCGTGATCCTCGCGCTGGTCTACGTGAAGCGCGACGAGGAGACGGTCGACAAGGGCATGTTCGGGCTGGTCGGCGCACTGACCACGGCGAACGTCTTCATCGCCGTGCTGTGGACGTGACGCCCGGCGCCCCCGCCTCCTGAGGACCCAGGCTCCCGGCGCGCGCCGCGAGCACCGCGCCCACGGCGGCCGCCAGCCACACCGCGACCGCCACCCACACCAGCACCTTCCCCGGCCCGTCCAGCCACGACACGTCCAGGGCGGCCGCGACCGCGAGGGTCGCCGTCGCCGTCATCCCCATCGAGAACACCGTCGCCCACCGCAGCAGGCCGTAGCGCGGCCGGGGGCGGGTCAGCTCGGCCAGCAGCAGGACGGCGTAGCAGGCGAGGTCCAGCACCAGCAGGATCGCGGTCACCTGGTGCAGGACATCGCTGTCGTCCTTGTTCCACAGGTACAGCCGCGCGCTGTCGGCGGAGATCAGCCGGGCCCCGGCCAGCGCCGAGACCGAGAGCGCGCCGCCCGCGATCCAGTGGTCGCCCGGCCCCTGGAGCACCTGCCGGGTGTCGAAGCGGGGCATGGTGAGGGCGTAGAGCAGCAGGCCCAGCCAGAACAGGACCAGCGCGGTGTGCGCGAGCCAGGCCGCCGCCTCGGCACCCGCCAGCGTGGCCGCCAGCACCGCGACCGCCTGTGTGGCCACGCAACACATGAACACCGTGCCCGGCATGCGCAGCCCCCAGTTCCGCAGGACGGCGAAGAGCAGGACCGGCCAGAGGAGCGCCGACAGGGCCAGCAGGGCCTGGGCCAGGGGCTGGACGCCGAGCAGCGAGATCCGGGTGCCGAGCACCGCGGTCGCCGCCACGGCGGTGAGCGCCGCCGGGGCGCGCGCCTCCTCGGCCCAGCGTCCCCGCTGCCCGGCCAGCCGCAGCGCGAAGGTGACGGCGAGGGTCAGCCAGGCGAGGCAGGCCAGTACCAGGAAGATCCGGGACACCACCTCGACGCCCGCCAGTCGCAGGCCGATGGAGACGACGGCGGTCGCCATGACGGCGGCCCCCGCCGCCGGAGGACGCTCCGCCACCCACGTACGCACACCCGAGATGCCCGACATGTCCCTGATGCTAGGGAGCGGTGCGCCCCCGGCAGGGACCCCACGCGCGCGTGGAGCTCGAAAAGAGGACCGGGACCAGCGCGGACGCCCGGTGCGCGGAGATCGTCCCGCCGGGAATCCGGCCGGGTTCCCGGGACCGGGACCGGTTGTCGGCGGGGCGCCCTAGACTCGTAGAGCGATGAGCAGCCTCTTTGACGACAGCTTCCTGGCGAACCTCCAGCCCCCGCGCGGGCACGAGGAGGAGTCCGCACCGCCCGAGGACGAGCACGCTCCGGAGCCGGTCCCGGACGACCTGTTCGGGGGGAAGTTCGACCTGCCCCCGGACCGGGACACCCACTACCGCGGCGGCGCCCCGCGCCCCCCGATCGACGCGGCGGCCCTGCTGGAAGGGCTGAACGAAAACCAGCGCGCGGCCGTCGCCCACGCCGGCTCCCCGCTGCTCATCGTCGCGGGCGCCGGTTCCGGCAAGACGCGGGTGCTCACCCACCGCATCGCCCACCTCCTCGCCGAGCGCCATGTGCATCCGGGGCAGATCCTCGCGATCACCTTCACCAACAAGGCCGCGGGCGAGATGAAGGAGCGCGTCGAGGAGCTCGTCGGCCCGCGCGCGGGCGCGATGTGGGTCATGACCTTCCACAGCGCCTGCGTCCGCATCCTGCGCCGCGAGTCGAAGCGGCTGGGCTTCACCTCGTCCTTCTCGATCTACGACGCGGCCGACAGCAAGCGTCTGATGGCCCTGGTCTGCCGCGACCTGGACCTCGACCCCAAGCGCTACCCGCCCAAGTCCTTCAGCGCCAAGATCAGCAACCTGAAGAACGAGCTGATCGACGAGGAGGACTTCGCCGCCCAGGCCACCGACGGCTTCGAGAAGACCCTCGCCCAGGCGTACGCGCTCTACCAGTCGCGGCTGCGCGAGGCCAACGCCCTCGACTTCGACGACCTGATCATGACCACGGTCAACCTGCTGCGCGCCTTCCCCGACGTGGCCGAGCACTACCGCCGCCGCTTCCGGCACGTCATGGTCGACGAGTACCAGGACACCAACCACGCGCAGTACGCGCTGGTGCGCGAGCTGGTCGGCACCGGGGCGCACGACGAGGACGTGCCGCCGAGCGAGGCCGACCTGCCGCCCGCCGAGCTGTGCGTGGTGGGTGACGCGGACCAGTCGATCTACGCCTTCCGGGGCGCGACCATCCGCAACATCCTCCAGTTCGAGGAGGACTACCCCGACGCGACGACGATCCTGCTGGAGCAGAACTACCGCTCCACGCAGACCATCCTGTCCGCCGCCAACGCGGTCATCGAGCGCAACGAGTCCCGCCGCCCCAAGAACCTGTGGACCAACGCGGGCCAGGGCGCGGGCATCATCGGCTACGTCGCGGACAACGAGCACGACGAGGCCCAGTTCGTCGCCGACGAGATAGACCGTCTCACCGACGCGGGCGACGCCAAGGCCGGGGACGTGGCGGTGTTCTACCGCACCAACGCCCAGTCCCGTGTGTTCGAGGAGATCTTCATCCGCGTCGGCCTGCCGTACAAGGTCGTCGGCGGTGTGCGCTTCTACGAGCGCAAGGAGGTCCGGGACGTCCTGGCCTACCTGCGCGTGCTGGCCAACCCCGAGGACTCGGTGCCGATGCGCCGCATCCTCAACGTGCCCAAGCGGGGCATCGGGGAGCGCGCCGAGGCGATGGTCGACGCCCTCGCCCAGCGGGAGAAGATCAGCTTCCCGCAGGCGCTGAAGCGGGTGGACGAGGCGTACGGCATGGCCGCGCGCTCCACCAACGCGGTCCGGCGGTTCAACGCGCTGATGGACGACCTGCGCACCGTCGTCGAGTCCGGCGCGGGCCCGGCCACCGTGCTGGAGGCGGTCCTGGAGCGCACCGGCTACCTGGCCGAGCTCCAGGCGTCCACCGACCCGCAGGACGAGACCCGGATCGAGAACCTCCAGGAACTCGCGGCCGTGGCGCTGGAGTTCGAGCAGGAGCGCGAGGACGGCGAGCAGGGCACGCTGGCCGAGTTCCTGGAGCGGGTCGCCCTCGTCGCCGACTCCGACCAGATCCCCGACGAGGAGGACGGCGACGGCGTCATCACGCTGATGACCCTGCACACCGCCAAGGGGCTGGAGTTCCCGGTCGTCTTCCTCACCGGCATGGAGGACGGCGTCTTCCCGCACATGCGCGCCCTCAGCCAGACCAAGGAGCTGGAGGAGGAGCGGCGCCTGGCCTACGTCGGCATCACGCGCGCGCGTGAGCGGCTCTACCTCACCCGCGCCTCGCTGCGCAGCGCCTGGGGCCAGCCGTCCTACAACCCGCCCTCCCGGTTCCTGGAGGAGATCCCGGCCACCCACCTGGAGTGGAAGCGGACCGGTGCCTCGGCCGCGCCCGCGTTCGGCAAGGCCGCCTCCTCGGTCGCGTCCACCCTCTCCTCGTCCCGCTCCCGCTCCTCGGCGGCCGGCGCGTCCGGGTTCGCCACCCGCCGGACCGGCGACAAGCCGGTGGTGTCGCTGGCGATCGGGGACCGGGTCACCCACGACCAGTTCGGCCTCGGCACGGTGGTCGCGGTGGCCGGCGAGGGCGACAAGGCGCAGGCCACGATCGACTTCGGGGCCGGCAACTCCAAGCGGCTGCTGCTGCGGTACGCGCCGGTGGAGAAGCTCTAGACGACTCGAGCCCCGCCGGTCGGGCGGGGCTCGAACTCGAAGGTTTTCCGGGAAGCGGGATCAGGTCGGGTCCAGGCCGTGGCTGCGCAGCCACGGCAGGGGGTCGACCGCCGCGCCGCCCGCCGGGCGGACCTCGAAGTGCAGGTGCGGGCCGGTGGAGTTGCCGGAGTTGCCGGAGTAGGCGACCGGCTCGCCCGCCTTGACGCTGGTGCCGGAGGGGACGCGGTAGCTGGAGAGGTGGCAGTACCAGGTCTCCGTGCCGTCCTTCGCCGTCAGGACCAGCATGTTGCCGTAGGCGCTGTTCCACTTGGTGGTGACGACACCGTCGGTCGCGGCCATCACCGTGGTGCCGTACGACACGGGGAAGTCGATGCCGGTGTGGACGGACATCCAGTTCACGCCCGCCTGGCCGAACTGGGCGCTGAGCCCCTTCTGCGCCACCGGGATGGCGAACTTGGGCCGCAGTCTCTCCTTGAGCGCGGCCTCGGCGGCGGCCTTCTTCTTCTCCAGCGCCTGCTGCGCCTTGAGGTCGATGCGCTCCTGGGTCCGGCTCACCCGGTCGGTGAAGTCGTCGGCCCCGGCGGACAGGGTCCGTAGCTGGGTGTCGAGCTTGCTGTTGGCGACGGAGGGCTTCACCGCGGGCGCGTCGGCCGCGGAGGCGGCGGCCTCCTGGGTGTCACCGGTCAGGTCGCCCACCGACGCGGCGGCGATCCCGGCCACCCCCATCACACAGGCCGAGGGCACGGCGACGGTCAGCAGCGCGGAGCGCTTGGCCGGTGTCCGGCGCCGGGAGCGGGCCGCGGCGCGGGAGCCGGCCCGCGGGACCGGGGTGACCTCTTCCTGGTCGTCCAGGAGGACGGGCGCGTCCGGGACTTCGCCGGTGCCGGTCAACTCGTCGTCCGAGGCGGGGTGTTCGTCGTACTGGTGGTCCGCGTACTCGGCGTATGCCGCGTCGTCCCCGTACGGGTCGTGGGTCACCTGGTCGAAGGTGGCCGTCGCCTGCTGGTCGAACGGCTCCTCGGCCCGCTGGTGCTCGGCGGCCGTGCCGTCGGTGTTCCACTGGGTGGCGTCGTAGGCGCCGGTGTCGAAGGTCTGGGTGCCCCACTCCCACTGCTGGGCGGGGTCCGGGACGGGCTGCTGCCCTTGCTGGGACCAGGCGTTGGGGTCCCAGGCGCCGGTGTCCTCATGGGTGCCCTGCGCGGGGACGGTCCAGGCGGCGGTCTCGTACGCGCCCGTGTCGTAGCCGGTGTGCTGCTGGGCCGCGTAGGGGTCGTGGGGGACGTGCCCGCCGTCGCCGGTCTGCCAGTGCGTGGTGTCGTACGCGCCCGTGGCCTGGAGACCGGCCGGGTAACCGCCGAGGTGCGGGTCGGTGGCATAGGCCGCCTCGCCCACCGGGAAACCGCTGGCGTCGTAACCGCCGTACGTGGTGGAGTCGTCGTACGGGACTTCCGGTGCTCCGTACGGTGCGTAGTGCGCGTTGGAGGCGTCGGAAGCCGGAGCCGGGGTCATGGTCCCCGACGGGTGACGGTCGTTCACCAACTTCTCTTTCGCCTCGACAACAGGGGCTGCCAGAGCAGTGCGGCGACTGTACCCGGCGGTACGCGGGCGCGACAATCTTCCGCTGGTTTCACGCGGACGGGAAACGGGCATTCGGCCGTGTTTCGGGGTTCGCCGGACGCGACTTTGGCCCTGTGTTCGAAGAGTGTTCGAGAATCTGTGACGCTCCGTCACTCGTGGGAAGCCTGTGGCAGGGCCGCGAGCCAGTCCGTGTACCAAGTGTGGAAGTCGGGGTGCGATGGGGTGAAGCCGCCCCAGTCCGGGTCGAGGAACCAGATCTCACCGGCGCGCGGGCCGTTCAGGACGAGCCGGGAGTACGTTCCGCAGCCCTGTTCGGACAGCAGCAGCGTGCCTCGGGTCAGCGTGTCGGCGTCGGCGATACGGCCGGGCCGGGGCTCCGCCAGCGGGAACGGGGAGGTCAGGCGCCCCGGAAGCCTGTCCCGCGCCCACTCGTCGTCCACCGCCCGGTCTTCGTCGGCCTCGGGGTGTGGGGTGGTCAGCGGCATGAGTCCGTGGGCCGGGCCGGCGGGGCCGTCGCCCACCTGGGTGACGAAGGTGCGGTACTCCGGGGGCAGCTCGATGCCGTGGGCGGTCTCGAAGGCCCGGACCTCGTGCTCCGGCAGCGGGGGTCGCAGTTCGTAACGGTGCGTATCCGCCCCGAAACGCTCCCTGGGCCGGTCGAGCGCCGCGGCCTCCCGCAGTCGGGTCCGTACGGCCGCTTGGTCCCAGCTCTCCATGGCGCCGACCGTAACAAGGTCGGGTGACCTGTTGCGGGGGCTCTCAGGCCACGGTCAGGCCGCCGCCCTCCTGCCGCTTCATGGCGGACTCGGAGTCGAGGGCCTCCCGTATCCCGGCCGCCACGGTGGGGTGGACGGGGAGGGCGAGGTGGCCGATGCCGCTCACCCGGATGTTGTGCGCCTCCAGGTCGGGGTGGTCGACGCAGGCCGCCTCCAGCGGGGCCATCACCGAGTCCAGGTCGCTCCAGAAGCTCACGAACCGCGTACGGCAGCCCGGCGCCGGACCGGCCAGCTCCTCGATCACCGGCGAGTCGGGGCGCATCTGCCGCACGATCGGGTGCGCGTTGGCCAGCGGCACCGCGCGTGTCCCGGAGTGCGGGGTGCCCAGGGTGACCACGGTTCGCACCCGGGCGTCACCGCCGAGGCACTGTGCGTAGTACCGGGCGATCAGGCCGCCCAGGCTGTGGCCCACGATGTCCACCTGGGCGCTGCCGGTGCGCTCGCAGATCTCCTCCACATGCCTGCCCAGCAGCTCGGCCGCCGTGCGGATGTCGCAGGTCAGCGGGGAGTAGTTCAGCGACTCCACCCGCTGCCTGCCGTGCTGGGCGAGGCTGCGGCGCAGCAGGACGAAGACCGAGCGGTTGTCGATGAAGCCGTGCAGCAGCACGACCGGCGGACCGGTCGGGACGGGGAGCCTCGCCGCGCCGCTCGGCACGGGAAGGTCGGCCTGGCGGCGCTCCTGGGTCAGGCCGGTCGGGTACAGCAGCACGTGACCGGCGAGGATCGCGGCCTCCAGGGCGGTGGCCTTCACCAGCGTCACGGATACGGAGGCCAGTCTGCCGGGCCAGAGACGCCGGCAGATCGGGAGGAAGAGTGGCAGTACCCCGGTGACCTTCATTGGCCGACCTCCTGTCGGCACGTGGGGGGCGGCTCTGTCCCCCAGGTGCCCTCATGTCCCACCATGTGATTTCCCCCTCGCCGCGTGCCGTAAAACAGTTCGCTGCGGGATGCTGGGGATAACGTTCGTTCACTTTCGACAGGTGGCGGAACGTGCCAGGTGTGCGGTACTTGTCAGTACGGGACGGAAGCGGTCGCTTCCCGCTCCCTTGATGGTGGTCGCTTGATGGAGGCAGTGATGGGTGTGGCAGCCGGTCCGATCCGCGTGGTGGTGGCCAAGCCGGGGCTCGACGGCCACGATCGCGGGGCCAAGGTCATCGCCCGCGCGCTGCGCGACGCGGGTATGGAGGTCATCTACACCGGCCTTCACCAGACGCCCGAGCAGATCGTCGCCACGGCGATCCAGGAGGACGCCGACGCGATCGGCCTGTCCATCCTCTCGGGCGCCCACAACACGCTCTTCGCCGCCGTCATCGACCTCCTCAAGGAGCGCGACGCCGACGACATCCTGGTCTTCGGCGGCGGCATCATCCCGGAGGAGGACATCGCGCCGCTGCGGGAGAAGGGTGTCGCCCAGATCTTCACACCGGGCGCGACCACCACGTCCATCGTGGAGTGGGTACGGGCGAACGCGCGCCAGCCGGCCGCCTCCGGCGGCTGAGTCCCACCTCCTTCACGGGCCGTCCGGGGACAGCTCGCGTACCATCGCCGCGCGCAGTCGCAGGGTGGTCGCCAGCCGTTGGAACGCCTCCGCCCAGTAGCCACCGGCGCCGGGGGTGGTGTCCTCCCGCTCGTCGGGCACGGCTGGCAGGCTGTCCAGCCGGGCCGTCTCGACGGGGTCGAGGCAGCGCTCGGCCAGGCCCATCACCCCGCTGAAGCTCCACGGGTAACTGCCCGCCTCCCGGGCGTTCTCGAGGGCGTCGACGACCGCACGGCCCAGCGGGGCCGTCCACGGCAGCGCGCACACCCCGAGCAACTGGAACGCCTCCGACAGACCGTGCCCGGATATGAACCCGGCCACCCAGGCGGCCCGTTCGTCCGCGTCCAGCGCGGCCAGCAGCTTGGCCCGGTCCGCCAGGGACACCGCGCCCGGCCCGCCCGCCTCCGGCGCGGACGGTGACCCCAGCAGCGCCCGCGCCCACCGCGCGTCCCGCTGCCGGACCGCCGCACGGCACCAGGCCGCGTGCAGCTCGGCCTGCCAGCCGTCCGTCACGGGCAGCGCCACGATCTGCTCCGGGGTGCGCCCGCCGAGCCGGTCCGGCCACGTGGGAAGCGGCGCGGCTTCCACCAACTGTCCCAGCCACCAGGACCGTTCGCCCCGGCCGGTCGGAGGTCTGGCCGTCACGCCGTCGCGTTCCATGTCCGCGTCGCAGGCGGCCGGCGCCTCCACGACTATCGCGGCCGCGCTGCCGGTGTGGTCCAGGGCCACGCAGGTCGCGGCCCGCTTCGCCATCCGCGCGGCGAGTGCCGATCCGGGCAGCGTGGACAGCAGCTCGGCCGCCGTCGCCCGCACGTTTCGGCTGCGGTCGCCGAGTGCCTGCTCCAGGAAGGGTTCGTCATCGGCCGACAGGCCGGCGCGCAGCGAGTCCAGGAACATCAGCCGGTCCTCGGCCCGCTCCTGCGACCAGGTTCCCGCGAGCAACTCCCGCGCGGCCTCGGGTGTACGGGCGCGCAGCGCGGTCAGCAGGGCCACCCGCTCCGCGAACAGGCCCTCCTGCCACAGCTTCCGTACCGCCTCGCCGTCCTCGGTACCGGGCAGCGCCGAGGTGCCGCCGGAGGCCGAGCGCTGGGCGAAGCGCCAGTCCGGGTTCAGCCGGGCCAGCCACAGCGCCCGTGCGCCCGCGAACTCCAGCGCGGCCGGGCGCAGATCAGTACGGGCCCGGGCGGCGTCCAGCAGGGCGGGCAGCGTCTGCGGGGGTGCCGCGTAGCCGTGCGCGTTGGCCGCCGCCAGCCACTGGGGGAGGAGTTCGGTGAGGTCGGGGGTGCTTCCTCGGCGGCCGCCGCCTCCGCCGGGGCGGTCGGCCAGCAGGAGCGTGAGCCGGTGGGCGGCGGCGGGGGGCAGCGCGGGGCGGGTGTCGGCGGGGGCGGGTTCGGGCCGTGCGGCCACGCGTCCGGGCCGCAGCCCGGCCCGCCGCCGCACGGCCGCCACGGCGGCGGCGTCCAGCAGGGCGACGGGGGCTTCCCGCCCGGCGGGGTCCACGGGGAGGGGGCGGCGGTCGGTGCCGAGGAGGGCGGTGGTCAGGAGGTCTTCCCAGGGGGGCGCCGGGGTGGTCGCGGCCGGGGTTCCGTGCATGGGGTTCCCTTCCGGTGAAGTCGTAGGTGGAGGTGGAGCGTTCGGTGTGGCGCCACCGTGTTGCCGAGGTCTCCGGCAGCGCCGGCCCTGTCCGCCGGGTTCAGCAGAGGCTCACCGGCTCGCCCCCGCCCTCCGTCCACGTCGTCAGCGGAGTGAAGCCTCGGTGGCCGCACTCGCCGAACACCGTGAGCGGGGCCCCTCCGGAGAGGGCGACCAGGCGCCACAGGCTGGGACGCGTCAGGAACGTCGGGGTGAGCGGCAGGGCGGTGTCCGAGTCGGCGTCGGCCAGGTGCCAGGAGCCGGGGTCGCCGTCCGGCACCGGTACGACCGCGCTCAGGGTGACCGGGACGGACTCCAGCCAGGGGTCCTCGGCGAGGGCTTCGCCGTACGAGGTCAGCGCTTCGGTGGTGGTGATGCCGGGCGGGCGGGACGCGGCGGGTGCCGCCGGGGCGTGCCGTTCGCCCAGGGTGGCCCGGACCTGGCCCGCTCCGGGATGGTCGGACAGGTCCGCGTCCAGGGTCATGCCCAGCGGGAGGGAGAGTTCGGGGGCCCGGCCCGCCGCGCCGTAGGAGAGGAGCAGGCGGGTGCGGCCCGAGTCCGTGCCGTGCAGCCAGATACGGCGGGTCGTCAGTTTGGCGTCGGCCGAGTCGTACTGGGCGAGGACCTGCCAGCGGTCGCGCAGCGACGGACCGTCCGCCGGGGTGGGCAGGCCGAGGCGGGTACGGACCGTGGCCGCGAGTGCGTCCGGGAGCCGGTCATGGTGGAGCCAGCCCTGGTCGAGGAGGTGGAGCAGCGCGCATTCCTCCAGCAGCCGGGCCGGCCAGCCCGCACCGGATGCCGGTATCGCTCCCAATTCCCTGGCACGCGCCGCGAGTCCGGGGGCCTGGGCGTCGACCATGCGGGCCGCCGTCTCCTCCCAGAGCCCGTATCCCGCCCGCTCGGCCGAGGCCAGGCCGTCGCGGAGCAGGTCGGCGAGGCGTCGCTCCAGCTCGGTGGCACCAGCCGTGACCCGCTGGTCCCGCCGCTCCGCACGCCGGCGGGCGGCCTCGGGGTCGGCCGTCGAACTTGCCGCCGCCTGCGTCTTCTTGGCCTCCGCCCGTCCGCGTCTGCCCGCGAGCCACTGCTCGGCCCAGTCCGGTGCCGTGGCCGAGGCGGGCACCGCGCCCTCGTCCCCCGCCCAGAGCAGCAGCAGTCCCAGCGCGTGCTTGCACGGGAACTTCCGGCTCGGACAACTGCACTTGTACGCCGGCCCGGCCGGGTCCGACAGGTCCACCACCGTCTGGTACGGCTTGCTGCCGCTGCCCTTGCACAGCCCCCACACCACCCCCTCCTCGCCGCTGCCCGCACCGGACCACGGCCCCGCCACACCCAGTTTGCTTCCCGCTTTGCGCGACGACGCGTCAGGCGCCAGAGCCAGCACCTGTTCCGCAGTCCGGCGCACCCCCTGCTGAGTCATGCCGAAGACGTTAGGACCCACCACTGACAATGCGTCCGGTGGGCGCGTTTATGCAGGTCAGGGCGATTGTCAGTGGGGTGCTGCATGGTGGGTGCCAGATGACCCACGGCCGAGCTGGAGGGGGCCTCAGCCATGACTGTGTCCATGGAACCCACGAACGTCGAACCGAACCCGGGCCAGGCGCCGCAGGCGTTGCGACCGCATGCCGAAGACGCCTTCGCCGCCGAACTCGCGGCGCTCGCCGCGCAGGACGACCGGCCGCGCCCCGAGCGCTGGAAATTGTCGCCGTGGGCGGTCGCCACGTACCTGCTCGGCGGCACGCTGCCGGACGGCACCGTGATCACACCCAAGTACGTGGGCCCGCGCCGCATCGTCGAGGTCGCCGTCACCACGCTGGCCACCGACCGCGCGCTGCTCCTGCTCGGCGTGCCCGGCACGGCCAAGACCTGGGTGTCCGAGCATCTGGCGGCCGCCGTCAGCGGTGACTCGACCCTGCTGGTGCAGGGCACCGCCGGCACTCCGGAGGAGGCGATCCGGTACGGCTGGAACTACGCCCGCCTCCTCGCCCACGGACCCAGCCGGGACGCCCTCGTGCCGAGCCCCGTCATGCGCGCCATGTCCGAGGGCATGACGGCGCGGGTCGAGGAGCTGACCCGCATACCGGCCGATGTGCAGGACACGCTGATCACGATCCTGTCCGAGAAGACCCTGCCGATCCCGGAGCTGGGGCAGGAGGTGCAGGCCGTGCGCGGTTTCAACCTCATCGCCACCGCCAACGACCGCGACCGGGGCGTCAACGACCTCTCCAGCGCGCTGCGCCGCCGCTTCAACACGGTGGTGCTGCCGCTGCCGGAGAGCGCCGACGCCGAGGTCGACATCGTCAGCCGCCGCGTCGACCAGCTCGGCCGCTCGCTCGACCTGCCCGACGCACCCGAGGGCCTGGACGAGATCCGCCGCGTCGTCACGGTCTTCCGCGAGCTGCGCGACGGCGTGACCGCCGACGGCCGCACCAAGCTGAAGTCGCCGAGCGGCACGCTGTCCACGGCGGAGGCCATCTCCGTCGTCACCAACGGCCTCGCCCTGGCCGCCCACTTCGGCGACGGCGTGCTGCGCGCCGGGGACGTGGCCGCGGGCATCCTCGGCGCCGTGGTCCGCGACCCGGCCGCCGACCGGGTCGTCTGGCAGGAGTACCTGGAGACGGTCGTGCGCGAGCGCGACGGGTGGACGGACTTCTACCGGGCCTGCCGGGAGGTGAGCGCGTGAGCGACGCCCCGTCCCCGGCCGGGGCGTTCGACTCCGGTCCGCTGCTGCTGGGTGTCCGGCACCACGGGCCGGGCTCCGCGCGGGCGGTGCGGGCCGCGCTGGACGCCGCCGCGCCCGCCGTCGTCCTCATCGAGGGGCCGCCCGAGGCCGACCCGCTGATCCCGCTGGCCGCCGACCCCGCGCTGCGGCCACCGGTCGCGCTGCTCGCCCACGCCGTGGACGAGCCCGGCCGCTCGGCGTTCTGGCCGCTGGCCGAGTTCAGCCCCGAGTGGGTGGCGATCCGTTGGGCCGTCGAGCAGGGGGTCCCGGCCCGCTTCATCGACCTGCCCGCGACGCACTCGCTGGCCTGGGAGGCGGACCCGGGCGACTCGGAAGAAGAAGCCTGCGAAGAAGAAGCCTCGGAAGAAGAGGCCTCGGCGGAAGAAGAGGCCCAGCAGGCACGCGTGGACCCGCTCGCCGCTCTCGCCGAGGCCGCCGGGTACGACGACCCCGAGCGCTGGTGGGAGGACGCCGTCGAGCACCGGGGGCCGGGACTGCGGGAGCCGTTCGCGCCGTTCGCCGCGCTGGAGGACGCCATGGGCGCCCTGCGGGAGCGGTACGGCGACGGCGGCCGGCCACGCGACCTCGTGCGGGAGGCGTACATGCGGCTCCAGATCCGCGCCGCCCGCAAGGAGTTCGGGGACGAGGTGGCCGTGGTCTGCGGCGCGTGGCACGTGCCCGCCCTCCGCGCCAAGGCCACCGTCACCGCCGACCGGGCGCTCCTCAAGGGCCTGCCCAAGCTCAAGACCGACCTGACCTGGGTGCCCTGGACCCACCGCAGACTGGCCCGGTCCAGTGGATACGGCGCCGGGATCGACTCGCCGGGCTGGTACGCCCACCTGTTCGGCGCGCCGGACCGGCCGGTGGAGCGGTGGCTCACCAAGGTCGCGGGGCTGCTGCGGGAGGAGGACCGGATCGTGTCCTCCGCCCATGTCATCGAGGCGGTCCGGCTGGCCGACACCCTCGCGGTGATGCGCGGCCGCCCGCTGCCCGGCCTCACCGAGACCACGGACGCCGTGCGGGCGGTGCTCTGCGAGGGCTCGGACGTGCCGCTGTCCCTGGTGTACGACCGGCTGGTGGTCGGGGACGTGCTGGGCGAGGTCCCCGAGTCCGCGCCCGCGGTGCCGTTGCAGCGTGACCTGGCCCGTGAGCAGCGCCGGCTGCGGCTCAAGCCGGAGGCGCTGGAGCGCGAGCTGGAGCTGGACCTCCGCAAGGACACCGACGCCGCGCGTGCCCGGCTGCTGCACCGGCTGCGGCTGCTGGGCGTCGGCTGGGGCGAGCCGGCCCGCTCGCGCGGGAGCACGGGCACCTTCCGGGAGACCTGGCGGCTGCGCTGGGAGCCGGAGCTGTCGGTGCGGATCGCCGAGGCCGGGGTGTGGGGCACCACGGTGCTGGGCGCGGCCACGGCCAAGGCCGAGGCGGACGCGGTCGGCGCGCGGGCGCTGGCCGACGTGACCGCGCTGGCCGAGCAGTGCCTGCTCGCCGGGCTGCCGGACGCGCTGCCCGTGGTGATGCGGGTGCTCGCGGACCGCGCGGCCCTCGACGCCGACGTCGGTCACCTCGCGCAGGCGCTGCCCGCCCTGGTCCGCTCCCTGCGCTACGGCGATGTACGCGGCACCGACACCGGCGCCCTCGCCGATGTCGCCGCAGCCCTCGCCGAGCGGGTCTTCATCGGCCTCCCGCCCGCCTGCGCCACCCTGGACACCGACGCCGCCCAGGAGATGCGCGGCCACGTGGACGCCGTGCACGGCGCGGTCGGCCTGCTCGCCGAGACGCTCACCGGGCACGACGGCCTCCGGTCCCGCTGGCGGGCCGTGCTGCGCACCCTCTCCCGGCGGGACACCGTGCCCGGTCTGCTGCGGGGCCGCGCGGTGCGGCTGCTGCTGGACGACGGGGTGCTGGAGGCCGAGGAGGTGGCCCGGCTCATGGGGCTGGCGCTGTCGCCGGGGACCCCGCCCGGCGACGCGGCCGCCTGGGTCGAGGGGTTCGTCGGCGGTGGCGGGGGAGGGCTGCTGCTGGTGCACGACGAGCGGCTGCTCGCGCTCGTCGACGCCTGGCTGACCTCCGTACCCGCCGACGCGTTCACCGACGTGCTGCCGCTGCTGCGCCGCACCTTCTCGGCGTACGAGTCCGGGGTGCGCCGGACCCTCGGCGAGCTGGTCCGGCGCGGTCCGGGCGGCGGCACCGCACGGACGGCCGACCCGGCGACGCGGCCCGGCTTCGCGCCGGAACCCGACGCCGGGCGCGCGGAGGCCGTGCTGCCGGTGCTGCACCTGCTGCTCGGCCTGACGCAGCGGCCGGAACCGATGGACGACAACAGCTTCGCGGGGGTGGGGACATGACGACCAGGACGACCGGGACGACTGCGACGACCGGGACGACGGTGGACGACGGCGACGCCGAGCGGCTGCGCCGATGGCGGCTGGTGCTCGGCGGGGACCAGGCCGACGGCACCGGAGTCGCGCTGTCCGGCCGGGACGCGGCGATGGACGGCACACTGACCGCGCTGTACGGCAGGGGCGACAAGGCGGGCAAGAACCCGGCGGGACGGGAGCGTTCGGCGGGACTGGGCGGTTCGGCGCCCTCCGTGGCGCGCTGGCTCGGGGACATCCGTACCTACTTCCCCTCCTCCGTCGTGCAGGTCATGCAGCGCGACGCCATCGACCGGCTCGGCCTGGCCGCGCTGCTGCTGGAGCCGGAGATGCTGGAGGCGGTGGAGGCCGACGTCCACCTGGTCGGCACCCTGCTCTCGCTCAACAAGGCGATGCCGGAGACCACCAAGGAGACCGCGCGGGCCGTCGTGCGCAAGGTGGTCGAGGACCTGGAGAAGCGGCTGGCGACCCGCACCCGCGCCACGCTCACCGGCGCCCTCGACCGCAGCGCCCGGATCAGCCGGCCGCGCCACCACGACATCGACTGGAACCGGACCATCGCGGCCAACCTCAAGCACTATCTGCCGGAGTACCGGACGATCGTGCCGGAGCGGCTCATCGGGTACGGGCGGGCCGCGCAGTCGGTGAAGAAGGAGGTGATCCTCTGCATCGACCAGTCCGGGTCGATGGCCGCGTCCGTGGTCTACGCGTCGGTGTTCGGGGCGGTGCTCGCCTCAATGCGGTCGATCAGTACGCGCATGGTCGTCTTCGACACCTCCGTGGTCGACCTCACCGACCAGCTCGACGACCCGGTGGACGTCCTGTTCGGCACCCAGCTCGGCGGCGGCACCGACATCAACCGGGCGCTCGCCTACTGCCAGTCGAAGATCACCCGGCCCGCCGAGACGGTGGTCGTGCTGATCAGCGACCTGTACGAGGGCGGTATCCGGGACGAGATGCTCAAGCGGGTCGCGGCGATGAAGGCGTCCGGCGTGCAGTTCGTGACCCTGCTCGCGCTGTCCGACGAGGGAGCGCCCGCCTACGACCGGGAGCACGCGGCCGCCCTGGCCGCGCTCGGGGCACCGGCGTTCGCCTGTACTCCGGACCTCTTCCCCGAGGTGATGGCCGCCGCCATCGAGAAGCGGCCGCTGCCCATACCGGACACCGAGTGACAAGGCGGATGCGTGCTCCGGTCGAACAAATGCACCCCACAAGGCACGGCGTGTCAGGGAAACCGGCATCATGTGACAGGTATCACCGCCTGGGTGTGACCCGCGATTTAGAGGCCCCCGGCAAGCAGGGATAACCTGCGAGACGGACATGCCGCGCGCTCGGACACCGTGTGCGCACCCCTTGTGACAAGCGGACGTCACGTTGCCCTTCGCGGCACGCCCACGCATCCAACGACCGCGAGATCACTGATAGGGACGGAAGCGCGTGGACCTGTTCGAGTACCAGGCGAGGGACCTCTTCGCCAAGCACGATGTACCGGTGCTGGCCGGTGAAGTCATCGACACGCCTGAGGCGGCGCGCGAGATCACCGAGCGTCTGGGCGGCAAGTCCGTCGTCAAGGCGCAGGTGAAGGTCGGTGGTCGTGGCAAGGCCGGCGGCGTCAAGCTCGCCGCCACCCCGGACGAGGCCGTCGCCCGCGCGACGGACATCCTCGGCATGGACATCAAGGGCCACACGGTCCACAAGGTGATGATCGCCGAGACCGCTCCGGAGATCGTCGAGGAGTACTACGTCTCCTACCTCCTCGACCGTGCGAACCGCACGTTCCTCGCCATCGCCTCCGTCGAGGGCGGCATGGACATCGAGGAGGTGGCGGCCACCCGTCCGGAGGCCGTCGCCAAGATCGCGATCGACGCCATCGACGGCGTGGACGAGGCCAAGGCCCGCGAGATCGTCGAGGCCGCCAAGTTCCCGGCCGAGGTCGCTGACAAGGTCGTCAACGTCCTGATCAAGCTGTGGGACACCTTCATCAAGTCGGACGCCCTCCTCGTCGAGGTCAACCCGCTTGCCAAGGTCGCCTCGGGCGAGGTCCTCGCCCTCGACGGCAAGGTGTCGCTCGACGAGAACGCCGAGTTCCGTCACCCCGAGTACGAAGAGCTGCACGACAAGGAAGCGGCCAACCCGCTCGAGGCCGCCGCCAAGGCGAAGGGCCTCAACTACGTCAAGCTCGACGGCCAGGTCGGCATCATCGGCAACGGCGCGGGTCTCGTCATGAGCACCCTGGACGTCGTCGCGTACGCCGGTGAGCAGCACGGCGACGTGAAGCCCGCCAACTTCCTGGACATCGGTGGCGGTGCCTCCGCCCAGGTCATGGCGAACGGCCTGGAGATCATCCTGGGCGACCCGGACGTCAGGTCCGTGTTCGTCAACGTCTTCGGCGGCATCACCGCCTGTGACGAGGTCGCCAACGGCATCGTCCAGGCGCTGCAGCTCCTGGAGGAGCGCGGCGAGAAGGTCGAGAAGCCGCTCGTCGTCCGCCTCGACGGCAACAACGCCGAGCTGGGCCGCAAGATCCTCACCGACGCCGACCACCCGCTGGTCCAGCGCGTCGACACCATGGACGGCGCGGCCGACAAGGCCGCCGAGCTGGCTCACGCCGCCGCCAAGTAAGCACTCAGGACGAGGACACCAACACACCATGGCTATCTGGCTCAACAAGGACAGCAAGGTCATCGTCCAGGGCATGACCGGCGCCACCGGCATGAAGCACACCAAGCTCATGCTGGGTGACGGCACCGAGGTCGTGGGCGGCGTGAACCCGCGCAAGGCGGGTCAGACCGTGGACTTCGAAGGCACCGAGGTACCCGTCTTCGGGACCGTCAAGGAGGCCATCGAGAAGACCGGCGCGAACGTCTCCGTCATCTTCGTGCCGGAGAAGTTCACCAAGGACGCCGTCGTCGAGGCGATCGACGCCGAGATCCCGCTGGCCGTCGTGATCACCGAGGGCATCGCCGTGCACGACACGGCCGCCTTCTGGGCGTACGCCGGCAAGAAGGGCAACAAGACCCGGATCATCGGCCCGAACTGCCCCGGCATCATCACGCCGGGCCAGTCCAACGTCGGCATCATCCCGGGCGACATCACCAAGCCGGGCCGCATCGGCCTGGTCTCGAAGTCCGGCACGCTGACGTACCAGATGATGTACGAGCTGCGTGACCTCGGCTTCTCGACCGCCGTCGGCATCGGTGGCGACCCGATCATCGGCACCACGCACATCGACGCCCTGGCCGCGTTCCAGGACGACCCCGACACCGACCTGATCGTGATGATCGGTGAGATCGGTGGCGACGCCGAGGAGCGCGCGGCCGCGTTCATCAAGGACAACGTCACCAAGCCGGTCGTCGGTTACGTCGCGGGCTTCACCGCCCCCGAGGGCAAGACGATGGGCCACGCCGGCGCGATCGTGTCCGGTTCGTCCGGCACCGCCCAGGCGAAGAAGGAGGCCCTCGAGGCCGCCGGCGTCAAGGTCGGCAAGACGCCGACCGAGACCGCCAAGCTGGCGCGGGAGATCCTGAGCGCCTGACGCTCGGCCCCCTTCGGGCAGCACACCGGCGGGCCCGTCCCCTTCTCGGGGGCGGGCCCGCCGCTGTTTTCGCGGCCCGGGGTCATCCGGGTGACGGCACGAGCCGTTCCGGGCCGTTCCCGTCCTCACCGCGCAGCTTGTCGCGCAGCGACAGCTCGGTCCGCGAGAGCGGGCCGAGGGCGGGGGCCGGGGGGACCCCGCGTACGGCCTGGGCGGGGGCGATGGGCGCCTCGTAGTGCGTGGGCGCCGTCCTGAGGGTGAGGCCGGTCGCGCCGATGATGGCGACGGTGAAGGCGATGGCGGCGCGGGTCCAGAAGGCGTTGCGACGCTCGCCGCAGGTGCGCACCGATGTCGGGGCGTCGGCGCGCAGCCTTTCCATGGAGGCGAGTTCGGTCAGGCGCCGGTGCAGGGCCGCCGGGTCGGCCAGCTCCGGCACCTGCGCGGCGACGGCCTCGCGGGCGCGGGTCAGCCGGCCCGCCGCGGCCGGGGTGCTCGCCTCGGTCTCGGCGGCCGTCTCGGGCAGGTCGAGGCCGACGCCGTCGTACAGCACGAGCGTGCGGCGGTAGGAGGGCGGGAGCCGCAGCAGCGCGTGCAGCAGGGCGCGGGCGGCCGGGTCGGCGGGCGGGGGCTCGGGCTGGCGGTAGCGGGGGCGGAAACCGTGCCAGGGGGAGAGGGCGTACTCGTACGCCGTCGCCCGGACCCAGCCGCCCGGGTCCCGGTCGCGGGCCACCTCGGGCCAGCGCTGCCAGGCCGCCTGGAACGCCCGCTCCACCGCCTCACGGGCCAACTCCCGCCGCCCGGTGAGCAGATAGGTCTGCCGGACCAGGGCGGGGGCGCAGAACGCGTACAGCGCGTCGAACGCCTGATCGGGGGTCAGGGAAGGTGTCGTCGGCATCGTCTCTCCCCTCAGGGAGGCTTCCTGAGTGCCCGTCGGGCTCGTGGTGAGGGCCCGGCGGGTGGTGGTACTCCGCGTCACAGCTCACCCCTCTGTGTGAAAAGGCACATAAACACATATTGGGCGACACTTCGGGGGTTCGCCTGTTACGCCGGGAAAGCGCGTGTCGTTGGGAGCATGGCGGACGTGATGCCGCTGACACTCCGTCGCATGTCGTCGTCCCTGCGGTCCCGGATGCGCGACCGTTCACCCGGCCTGGGCGCCGGTCTCGCGGGCGGCGCGCTCGCGGCCGGGCTCGGGCTCGGCGCGTGCGCGGCGCTGGTGATGCTGCTCTGGGTCAGTTCGCCCTACCCGGACAGCGGGCCCGGTGGTGCGCTGCATGTCGCGGCCGCGCTGTGGCTGCTGGCGCACGGAGTCGAACTGGTCCGCGCCGACACGCTGTCCGGGGTGCCCCAGCCGGTCGGGCTGACCCCGCTGCTGCTGCTCGCGCTGCCGGTGTGGCTGGTCTACCGGGCGGCGCGGGACGCCACGGACGCCTCCGACGAGCCGGACGGCCCGCCCCCGGTCCCCGCGCGCACCGCGTGGACGGGTGTCGTCCTCGGCTACCTCGGCGTCGGCGCCGCGGCCGCGCTGTACGCGTCCGGGGGCGAACCGCGCCCCGAGTGGCCCTGGGTGACGGTCTGTCTGCCGCTGCTCGCGGGCGGGGCCGCGGCGGTCGGCGTCTGGGCGGGCTGCGGCCGGCCGCACCGGCCCTTCTCGCCCGGGCTGTCGCCCCGCTGGGTGCGCGGACCGCTGTCCGGCGCGGACGCGCGGCGCAGGCTCGGTACGGCGGCCCGCGCGTCCGGAGCGGCCACGGCCGTGCTCACCGGTGGCGGGGCGCTGCTGCTCGGCACGTCCCTCGTCTGGCACGGGGACACCGCCCGGCTGGCCTTCACCGAGCTGACGGAGGGCTGGACCGGACGGTTCACGGTGCTGCTGCTCGCCGTCACCCTGATCCCCAACGCGGCCGTGTGGTCGGCCTCCTACGCCCTCGGCCCCGGCTTCGCGCTCGGCTCCGGACACATGGTGCACCCCCTCGCCTCGGACCCCGCCCCGCTGCTGCCCCCGTTCCCCCTGCTCGCCGCCGTACCCGACGCGGGCCCCGGTTCCCCGCTGAACTGGGCGGTCGTCCTGGTGCCGATGGCGGCCGGGGTGACGGCGGGCTGGGTCGTCGGCTCGGCGGCCGTGACGCCGGCCCGGCCGTGGCTGCACTGGTCGGCGGGGCGGACCCTCGGCGTCCTGGCGCTGGCCGCGCTGACCTGCACCGTCGCCCTGGCCCTGCTCGCCGAACTGTCCGGCGGCCCGCTGGGCGGCTCCGCCCTCTCCCGCTTCGGCCCCCTCGGCAGGCTGACCGGCCCGGCGGCCGGGCTCTGGGTGCTCCTCCTGGGCACGCCGGTCACCCTCACCGCGAGAGCCTGGCGTCTGCACGCCCTCCGCCGCACCGGCGTGCTGCCTCCGCGCAGGTCCCGTCCCGCGGGGAGACGCCGCAGCTCACTGGCATGGCTGACCGGAGCCGGCGAGCCCCCTGCCGTGGAGGCGACCCCGAGCGTCACCGAGCCCGCCCCGGAGCAGGAGGAGGAGCTGTACGACTTCCTCCAGACGGACACCGAGGAGGCGGCCGACGCCCTGGCGGTGCCGCGTGCCTCACAGGAGTCGTCCGGTCCCCGGACCCCGGAAGCCGCCGACACCGTCCCGCACCAGCCCCCCGCCGAGCCCGAAGCCCCTGCGCCGGAAGCTCCGTCCCGCGACCCGGAACCCACCGAAGCCCTGGCCCCCGCCCGGACCCCGGAAGCCGACCCGGACCCGGCCGAGTCGGACTCTTCCGTCTGAGCCAGGCCCTCCGAGCCAGGCCCGCTGAGCCAGCCCCCCCCGGATCACCTGCCGAAGGGCGCGGCGCTTCTCAGGAGTTGGCCGACCCCAGTACCCCCCGCAGGTTCTGCGGCAGGAGCTGTTCGCAGGACTGCTTCGACTGCTGGGTCAGGGCGTCGTTCACGCACGTGTAGTAGTCGCGGTAGACGAGCTGGACGGTGAAGACCGCGCCCACCAGGACGAGGGCGAGGGCCGCGGTGACCATGCCGGCGACGGCCGCCGTGGTCTGGGGGCGGACGCCCTGAGGCGCGGCCGGCTCGTCCGGGGACGGGGTGCGGGGCTTGGCGCGCAGCGAGCTGCCGCCCCAGTACAGGGCGAGGGCGCCGAGGAGGAGGGAGACGTAGGGCCAGCCGAGGAGCACGAAGAAGATGGCCCACATTCCGGCCAGGAGCGCGTACCGCGCGCGGCGCTGGGCCGGGTCAGTGGGGTCCCAGCGCTGCTTGCCGCTGCCGCCGCTCTGCCCCTCGGGGCCGGAGCCGGGGCGCTCGCCGAAGCTGCCGGGGGCGCGGCCGGGCTGGCGGTCGCTCCACTGGCTGCCCCAGCGGGAGTCGTCGGAGCCGCCCTCGGGGTGACGCGGGCGCCACGGCTGGTCGGGGCGGTCCTCGGGCGGGGCCGCGTAGGGGTTGTCGTCCTGCTGGTCACCGCCCCGGTCGTCGTCGCCCCGGCCGCCGGAGGGTGCCTGGGGCGGCGAGGTCGGCCGCTCCCGCAGCAGTACGGCGCCACGCTCGCCCTCCAGGCCGGGGAGCGGCGGGAACGTGAGGAGTCGCGGGCTGCGATCGGGCATCAAAGGAGCGTCTTCCCCTAGGTGATTCAAAGTCCGACGTGAGCTGTCATCCCGTGAACGCGCCGCACGGCGACCGCGTTCCCGAGCCGGCTCGCTGTGAACGCTACCTTCCGGCCACGCCCCCGTCCCGTGGGGGCCGTCCGGAGTGCCGGTATCGTTGCTGGCGGCCGGCCGCTTCGTAGACTTCCCCGTATGGCGGGACGCGAAGCATTCGTAGAACCCTACAAACGCCGGCCGGACACACCGCCGTCCCGAGAAAGGGCCTCATCGTGGCCGCCACCCCCGCCGGTCCAGCGGCCCGGCGCCTCGTCGTGCTGGTCTCCGGTTCCGGCACCAACCTGCAGGCCCTGCTGGACGAGATCGAGCGCGTCGGAGCCGAGTCGTACGGCGCGCGGATCGTCGCCGTGGGGGCCGACCGCGACGGCATCGAGGGGCTGGCCCGCGCCGAGCGCGCCGGGCTGCCGACCTTCGTGTGCCGGGTGAAGGACCACGCGAGCCGCGAGGAGTGGGACGCGGCCCTCGCCGAGGCGGTCGCCGCCCACGAGCCCGACCTCGTGGTCTCGGCCGGCTTCATGAAGATCGTGGGCAAGGAGTTCCTGGCCCGGTTCGGCGGCCGGTTCGTCAACACCCACCCGGCCCTGCTGCCGAGCTTCCCGGGGGCCCACGGCGTACGCGACGCGCTCGCGTACGGCGCCAAGGTCACCGGCTGCACCGTCCACTTCGTCGACGACGGCGTCGACACCGGGCCGATCATCGCGCAGGGCGTGGTGGAGATCCGGGACGAGGACGACGAGAGCGCGCTGCACGAGCGCATCAAGGACGTCGAGCGAAGGCTGCTCGTCGAGGTCGTGGGGCGGCTCGCCCGTAACGGCCATCGCATTGAGGGACGAAAGGTAGTTATCCCGTGACCGCCACCGCCGAGAGCACCAAGCGGCCCATTCGCCGGGCGCTCGTCAGCGTCTACGACAAGACCGGCCTGGAAGACCTCGCGCGCGGGCTGCACGAGGCCGGGGTCGAGCTGGTCTCCACCGGCTCCACCGCCGCCCGTATCGCCGCCGCCGGCGTCCCCGTGACGAAGGTCGAGGAGCTGACCGGCTTCCCCGAGTGCCTGGACGGCCGGGTCAAGACCCTGCACCCCAAGGTGCACGCGGGCATCCTCGCCGACCTGCGTCTGGACAGCCACCGCGAGCAGCTCACCGAGCTGGGCGTCACGCCGTTCGACCTGGTCGTGGTCAACCTGTACCCGTTCCGGGAGACCGTCGCCTCCGGCGCCTCGCCCGACGAGTGCGTGGAGCAGATCGACATCGGCGGCCCGTCCATGGTCCGCGCCGCCGCCAAGAACCACCCCTCGGTCGCCGTGGTCACCAGCCCCGAGCGGTACGCCGACGTCCTCGGCGCCGTCAAGGACGGCGGCTTCGACCTCACCACCCGCAAGCGGCTGGCCGCCGAGGCGTTCCGGCACACCGCCGCCTACGACGTGGCCGTGGCCGACTGGTTCGCCACCGAGTACGCCCCGGTCGACGACTCCCCGTTCCCCGACTTCCTCGGCGACACCTGGGACCGCGCGCACACCCTGCGCTACGGCGAGAACCCGCACCAGCCCGCCGCGCTGTACGTCGAGCCGGGCGCGAACGGCCTCGCGCAGGCCGAGCAGCTCCACGGCAAGGAGATGTCGTACAACAACTACACGGACACGGACGCCGCCCGCCGTGCCGCGTACGACCACGACGAGCCCTGTGTGGCGATCATCAAGCACGCCAACCCCTGCGGCATCGCGGTCGGCGCGGACGTGGCCGAGGCGCACCGCAAGGCGCACGCCTGCGACCCGCTGTCCGCGTTCGGCGGGGTCATCGCGGTGAACCGGCCGGTCAGCAAGGAGCTGGCCGAGCAGGTCGCGGAGATCTTCACCGAGGTCATCGTGGCGCCGGACTACGAGGAGGGCGCGCTGGAGGCCCTCGCCCGGAAGAAGAACATCCGGGTCCTCAAGGCCCCGCACGGGCCCGCCGCCACCGTCGAGATCAAGCCGATCGACGGCGGGGTGCTGGTCCAGGAGGCCGACCGGCTCCAGGCGGACGGCGACGACCCGGCCAACTGGACGCTGGCCAGCGGTGACGCGCTCTCCCCGGCCGAGCTGGCCGAGCTGGCCTTCGCCTGGAAGGCGTGCCGGGCGGTGAAGTCCAACGCGATCCTGCTCGCCAAGGACGGTGCCTCGGTCGGCGTCGGCATGGGCCAGGTCAACCGCGTCGACTCCAGCAGGCTGGCCGTCGAGCGGGCGGGCGAGGAGCGGGCGCGGGGCGCCTTCGCGGCCTCCGACGCGTTCTTCCCGTTCCCCGACGGACCGCAGATCCTGATCGACGCCGGAGTGCGGGCCATCGTCCAGCCGGGCGGCTCGATCCGGGACGAGCAGGTCGTGGAGGCCGCCAAGGAGGCGGGCGTGACCATGTACTTCACGGGCACGCGGCACTTCTTCCACTGAGCCACGCGCGAAAAGCGGCCGCCCGCTCCCCTCGCGGAAGGGGAGCGGGCGGCCGCCTGTCGTACCGCGTCTACTTGCTGACGATCACGATCGAGCCGCAGACCTTGTCGGCGAACGTCTGGCTCTTGGAGTCCCACGCCGGCCACAGGTAGCCGAGGTAGCAGGGCAGGCCGTCGAGGATGTGCGCGAGCTGGCGGACGAACGCCATGCCGCCGCCGAGCGGCTGGCCGGTGTCCTCCTTCAGCGTGCGGGTGCCGACGATCTTCTTGCCGATCGTCTGCCCCGTCTTCCCCTCCTGGATGACCTGGTAGATCAGGAAGCCGATCATGAAGAGGAAGCCGATGAGCGCGAGCGCCGGGATCTCCGCCTTCGCGCCGATGACCACGAGCGGCACGTAGACCACCATGTAGCAGATGGTGTCGATCAGCCGGCTGAGGAACCGCTGGCCCCAGTTCGCGTACTGCGGCTGCTGGTAGCCGTAACCGGGCTGCTGCGGGTAGCCGTAGCCCGCCTGCTGCGGGACCGGGGGCGCCTGCGGGTAGCCGTAGCCCGGCTGCGGCGGCACACCCTGCGGGGCCTGCGGGTAGCCGGGCTGCTGCGGCTGCCCGTATCCCTGCTGGGGGTCCTGCGGCTGACCGTAAGGGTTCTGGGGCGAGCCGAAACTCATGGCTGGTTTCCTCCGTTGGTACTGCGGGAACGACGCGGACAGCACGGAGGAACGTCAAGATCTGAGCGGTTTGCCCCCCACCGGACCGCGATGTATGCGCCGTTCATCGTTGTGGAGCCACAACTTCTTGTCCAGCCGCATTCCCTATGTGTTGTGCAAGTGCAACATCAACGATCATCGCCGGACATCTGGGGCGCGACGGTGGCGCAGCCCACGCGGACCGGATTGGAACCGGGGGCCCGTCATCCGCGAGGATGGGTCCATGACCGCCCAGATTCTCGATGGCAAGGCCACCGCAGCCGCGATCAAGTCCGATCTGACCGCCCGCGTGGCGGCGCTGAAGGAGAAGGGAATCACGCCCGGCCTCGGCACCGTCCTGGTCGGTGAGGACCCCGGCAGCCAGAAGTACGTCGCGGGCAAGCACCGCGACTGCGCCCAGGTCGGCATCGCCTCCATCCAGCGTGAGCTGCCCGCGACGGCCACGCAGGAGGAGATCGAGGCGGTCGTCCGCGAGCTGAACGAGGACCCCGACTGCACCGGCTACATCGTCCAGCTCCCGCTGCCCAAGGGCATCGACGAGAACCGCATCCTGGAGCTGATGGACCCGGAGAAGGACGCCGACGGTCTGCACCCCATGAACCTCGGCCGCCTCGTCCTCAACGAGCCCGCGCCGCTGCCCTGCACCCCCAACGGCGTGCTCACCCTGCTGCGCCAGTACGGCGTGGAGACCAAGGGCGCCGAGGTCGTCGTCGTCGGCCGTGGCGTGACCATCGGACGCTCGATGCCGCTGCTGCTCACCCGGCGCAGCGAGAACGCCACCGTCACCCAGTGCCACACCGGCACCCGTGACCTGGCCGCCCACCTCAAGCAGGCCGACATCGTCATCGCGGCCGCCGGCTCCCCGCACCTGATCCGCGCCGAGGACATCAAGCCGGGCGCGGCCGTGCTGGACGTCGGTGTCTCCCGCAACGCCGAGGGCAAGATCGTCGGTGACATCCACCCGGACGTCGCCGAGGTCGCCGGGTGGATCTCCCCGAACCCCGGTGGCGTGGGCCCGATGACCCGCGCGCAGCTCCTGGTCAACGTCGTGGAGGCGGCGGAGCGCCGTGCCGGCTGAGGATTCCGGGGAGCCGCAGGTGCGGGACGCGATCAGCGCCCCCGACGCCCAGGGGCGTACGAGGCGCATCACCCGCCGCTTCCCGCTGTTCACCAAGGACACCGCCCGTCCCGAGGGCGGCGGCCGGGCCGCGGCCGGTGACGCCCCGGCGCCCGCCCGGCAGTGGCCCGTGCTCGTCGTGCTCTCCGCCACCGCGCTCGGTCTGCTGCTGGTCGCCCTCGACGTGACCCGTGTCGGCCTGCTGCTGGTCGGTGCCGCCCTGCTGGCGGGCGCCGCGCTGCGCTGGACGCTGCCCGGCGTCGGCATGCTGGCCGTCCGCTCCCGGTTCACGGACATCGTCACCTACGGGGTGCTGGGCCTCACGATCGTCCTGCTGGCCCTGATGGTCCAGCCCGACCCCTGGCTGCGGGTCCCGTTCCTCAAGGACACGCTCCACTTCACCGTGGCCGGCTGACCTTCCACGCGTAGGCCGGCGGCTCGCCCCCACCCCCGATCAGGGGCGAGCCGCCGGGACTTCACCCTGGCGGCCGTCGGGTGCGCCGGGCAACGCCTGTCCGTGCGCTGTGGCACGGAGGTGACCGTTCCGCCACCGTGTCCGCGCTCTGCCACACCTGGTCGATCGGCGCCGGAACAGGGGCAGTTCGCCGGATACGTCATGAAGACCCCCCTCCCGCGGGCTACCGTGGAGCGGGGGCGGTGGCGTGGCGCGGGGAGGTGTCGCGGTGCTGCCGGGGGAGCAACGAGGGGGGAAACATGGCTCGTTGGAAAGCGCTGCCGGACGATCTCGATCCGCAGATCGGCGAGTTCACCGGTCAGTTGCGGCGGCTCGTGGACCAGGGCGGTCTGAGCGTCGCCGCGCTGGCCGACCGCACCGGGTACAGCAAGACGTCCTGGGAGCGGTATCTGAACGGGCGGCTGCTCGCGCCCAGAGGTGCGATCGCGGCGCTCGCCGAGGTCACCGGCACCAGCCCGGTCCACCTCACCACCATGTGGGAGCTGGCCGAACGCGCCTGGAGCCGCGCCGAGATGCGCCAGGACCGCACCATGGAGCAGATCCGGATCACCCAGGCCCGCGCCGAACTGGGCGACTTCGGCGGCGCGCGGGCCGAGGCCGAGGCGGCGGGCGGCACCCGGACCGTCCCGGCGGGCACGGTGACGGACACCGCTTCGGAGGTGGACGCGCGCCGGTCCTCGGCGACCGCCGAGTCCCACGAGGGCAGGCGCCGCCTCCTGCTCTTCGTCGCGGGCGCCGCGGCCGTACTCGTCGTCATCGGTACCGTCTTCCTGCTCACCGGCCGGAACGAGGGCGCGGGCGCGGCCCGCGCGGCGAACTCGCCCTCGCCGACCGCCACCAGGGCGGCCGATCCGCCGCCCGGCGTCAAGTGCGTGGGCGCCGGCTGCACCGGCAAGGACGCCGAAGCCATGGGATGCAGCGGCGGCGGCCTGGTGACCACCGCCAGGACCGCCACGGTCGGCGCGGCCACGCTGGAGGTCCGCTACAGCAGCACCTGCGGCGCCGCCTGGGGGCGGATCACCGGTGCCGCCCAGGGCGACCAGGTGCGGATCACGGCGGGCCGGGCGGCTCAGCGCGGTGACGTCACCGCCGCCGGCGACACCATCGCGTACACACCGATGGTGGCCGTGACCGGCGCGGGCGAGGCCGAGGCGTGCGTGACCCTGGCGGCCGGGCGGACCGGCTGCACCAAGTGAGCGCGGGAGTTTCCGGTACGGGGTGCATGGGTCGCGGGAACCGGGGCAGGCGGACAAGTACCCCCCCCACGGGAGTCCGGCGAGCCGGTACCCCCACCGGCGGCCGCCTTCGTCCTCCTCTCCCGGACGGGCGGCCGCTGCCGTGTGCGGGGCCGGAACCGATGCGAGGGCTGTGGGGCGGGCCACAGGGCCCCGGACGTCCGGCATGCAGGATGCGCGATAGCCTGACCGCTGATCTCTCTTGACGCCAAGAGATCGATCATCCGCACGGGGCAGGGACGCCCCACCGCCAGCCATACGGAGAACGCCATGACCCGCACTCCCGTGAACGTCACCGTCACCGGCGCGGCCGGCCAGATCGGTTACGCCCTGCTCTTCCGCATCGCCTCCGGGCAGCTCCTCGGCGCGGACGTGCCGGTCAACCTCCGCCTCCTCGAGATCACCCCGGCGCTCAAGGCGGCCGAGGGCACGGCCATGGAGCTGGACGACTGCGCGTTCCCGCTGCTGAACGGCATCACGATCACCGACGACCCGAACGTCGCCTTCGACGGCACCAACGTCGCCCTGCTCGTCGGCGCCCGCCCGCGCACCAAGGGCATGGAGCGCGGTGACCTGCTGGAGGCCAACGGCGGCATCTTCAAGCCGCAGGGCAAGGCCATCAACGACAACGCCGCGGACGACATCAAGGTCCTCGTCGTGGGCAACCCGGCCAACACCAACGCGCTCATCGCGCAGGCCGCCGCCCCGGACGTACCCGCCGAGCGCTTCACCGCGATGACCCGCCTCGACCACAACCGCGCGCTGACCCAGCTCGCGAAGAAGACGGGCACCCCGGTCTCCGAGATCAAGCGCCTGACGATCTGGGGCAACCACTCCGCCACCCAGTACCCGGACATCTTCCACGCCACCGTCGCGGGCAAGAACGCCGCCGAGGTCGTGGGCGACGAGCAGTGGCTGGCCGACGACTTCATCCCGACCGTCGCCAAGCGCGGTGCCGCGATCATCGAGGCCCGCGGTGCCTCGTCGGCCGCTTCCGCCGCCAACGCCGCGATCGACCACGTGTACACCTGGGTCAACGGCACCGCCGAGGGCGACTGGACCTCCATGGGCATCCCGTCGGACGGCTCCTACGGCGTCCCGGAGGGCCTGATCTCCTCGTTCCCCGTCACCACCAAGGACGGCAAGTACGAGATCGTCCAGGGCCTGGACATCAACGAGTTCTCCCGCGCCCGCATCGACGCCTCGGTGCAGGAGCTGGCGGAGGAGCGCGACGCGGTCCGCGGTCTCGGCCTCATCTAGGCTCCGCGCGTACCCGGTGACGGGCCCCCTCCGGTCTTCCGGACGGGGCCCGTCCCCATGTCGCCTACTCCAGGCCGCGCTTGCCCGGCGCCCAGAACGGCTTGGTCAGCACCGAGCGCCGGTCCCAGCCCGCGTCCCGCAGCACATGGCGTACCGCCTGCACGGTGCGCGCCTCACCGGCGACGTACGCCACCCCGCCCGGCGCGGGCGCCAGCCGGCCCACCGCCTCGGGCAGCGGGATCTCGCCGCGCAGCACCCAGTCGAGCCGGCCCGCGTGGGGGAGCGGCAGCCGGTCGGCCGCCGTGTCCGTCTCGACGCAGCCCGACACCCGCGACCCGTCGGGCAGTTCGGCGAGCATCGCGCCGAAGGCGACGGACGCCGTCTCGTCCCCGACGAAGACGTGGTGGGCGGCGTCGGGGCGCAGCGTGAACGAGCCCTCCGGCTTGCCCATCCGCACCTCGTCTCCGACGGCTGCCTCGCGCGCCCAGCGGGCGCCGGGGCCGTCCCCGGCATGGTCCAGGACGCACAGCTCGACGGCGCCGGAAGGGTCGTAGCGCCACACCGAGTACGTGCGCCGGGTGAGCGCGGAGCCCACCAGGACCCGGACCTGCTGTCCCGGCAGCACGTCGAGCCCGGCCAGGGCGTCGCTCTCGATCCGCAGGCGCCGCATCCGCGCGGTGAACCGCTCCACGGCGGTGACGGTGCCCCTGAGCATCAGCAGATCGAGGACAGGGTTCAGCAGCGCGGGCATGCACGGCTCCTAGAAGTGGACAACTCGGTTCTATCGGACCGGAGTTGATTATCGGTGGGGGGTGGAGGGCGATGCTACGCGCTCCGGGGTGGGGGCGGCGGCGCGGAGGGTGCGGTTCCGGCCGCCGCGGCCACGCCCGCGCCCGCGACCACCGGCCGTCGGGCCGGCCCTGCTCGCGCCCGGCTCCGCCCCCGCGTCCGGGAGTCGACGGGCGGGCGAATTCCGGTTCCCTGACCCGCCGTCAGCCCTCTATGCTCGGCGGTCGCGTCCACCTTCTCGTGGGCGAGGGACTTCCATGCATCGGGGGATGGCATGAGCAGTGCTCACGTGCCGGGCCAGGCGGACCGGACCACGGCCGAGGGGGCGCCGGACCATCCGCCGCCCGCGCCGCCGCACACGAGCGAGGCGACCCGGCTGCTGTGCGCGGGCACCTACCTGGACTCCGGCTACCGGGACCGCGTCATCGAGGAACTCCACCTCAACGAACAGCGGATCGTGGCGCCTTCGCTCGGCTTCGACGCGGCCAGGGTGCTCGCGCACGCGCTGCGGGCCCGGCGGCAGGAGCTCCTGTGGGCCGGGGCGATCGCCGGGCTGTGGCTGGTGGGCATGCTGCTCAGCGGCGGGCTGCTCGCACTGTTCCTGTGGCCCAGCATCTGGCTCGCGCTCGCCCCGTGGCTGCGCGGGCGGGCCGAACGGCCGCCGCTGTACCGCCTGGTCCTCGCCTTCCTGGCGCGGTGGTGGGGCCGCGCGTGGTTCGCCGCGCTGTTCGTCCTCACCGTCTTCTCCGCGTTCGGCGGGGGCGCGTCCGACGAGCCGGCGTACGACCCGTACGGGTACGGCAGCCCCGAGGACTTCTCCGACTCGCTCAGCCCCGCCGTGGAGGTCTGGCAGGCGTGGTTCGCGCTGGTCGTGCTCGCGCTGATCGCGGTGTGCGTCCATGCCCAGCGCACCCAGTTCAGCCGGGCCCTGGCGGCCGAGCTCTCCCCGCGGCGCTTCCCGGACGTCGCCTCCGACCCCGCCGAGCAGGCACCGGGCCCCCGCTTCCAGCGGCTGGGCCGGCGCGTCCGGCTGGAGCAGCACGCCCCGCTGGTCATGTACCACGAGGCACGCCCGTTCTGCGGCGCCGGAGACGCGTACGACACCTGGGTGCTGGCCGTCGAACTCAAGCCGGACGAGCTGAGGAAGGAGCGGCAGCCGCTCAGCAACCGGGCGATCCTGGAGAAGATCCGGCCCCGGCTGGAGCAGTTGCGGGTCCCGGCCGAGTACGCGGGCCCCGGCGTCCGGGACCGGCTGCGCCGGCTGGAGATCGACGAGTGCGTGTTCCTCCCGGTGGAGGGGCTGCTCACCCGTGACCAGGCCCCGTACACCCCGCAGGCGTTCGAGGAGCACCGGGCGCGGGCGGTGGAGGAGGGCGCCGAGAAGCGGCGGCACTTCCTGCGCGTGCGGGTCGGCGGCTGGGAGGAGGAACTGGTCGTCACCGTGTACGTCCGGGTCCACACCCAGGGCGGCATGCTGATGCTGGAGATCGCCCCGCACGTGCTGACGCCGGTGCGCGAGGACTTCAAGGACGCCGACCGGACGGCCCACCGGTTCCGCAACAACAACGCCCTCGGCAAGGCCGTCACCGCCCTCGTCCTGGTACCGGGCTCGGCGGGCCGCGCCCTCGCCCAGCTCGGCCGGGGCCTGGTGTACGGGTGGCGGCTGCTGACCGGCGGCTACGCGGGCGCCCTCCCGGACGGCCCCGCCCTCTCGGTGCGCGAACTGGGCTCCACGCCCGTCGGCTCGCTGTTCCAGGAGATGGACGTCGCCCGCTATCTGCGGGGCGTGCAGGACCGGGTGGCCGACGGCGTACGGTCCGCGCTCGCCGAATCCGGTTACGAGACGGGCGAGTTCGTCCGCAAGGTCGTCAACATCAGCAACGGTGACGTGCACATCGGCCGGGTCGAGGGCAGCACCTTCGCGGTCGGCAGCCACGCATCCGCGACGGGCGCGCCCGCGCCCGCGCCGCAGAAGGGAGCCGGGACATGACCGGTGAGGAGCCGAACGTACGCATCGGGGACGTGTCGGGGAGCACCTTCGCCATCGGCAGCCACGCCCGCGCCGAGAGCCACCACCACGGCACGGGCGCACCGGCCGACCGGGAACTCCTCCAAGCGGTGAAGGAGTTGCGGGCCGACCTGGAGCGGGTGCGGAGCACCGAGCAGACGGCCGCGCTGGACGAGGCGCTCGCCGAGACCGAGGCCGAGATCGCCCGTACCGGCCAGGCGGGCCCCACCCGCCGGGAGCGCCTGCGTCAGTCGCTGGACGACTCCCAGGCCCTGCTCAGCGTGCTCGCCTCGGCGGGTGCCGTGGCCGGACTGCTCGGAATGTGACCGGAAGACCAGGAGGGGGGCCGCGATGAGCGGGGGAGAGCGGTACTGGAACGAGGACACTCAGCGCTGGGAGGAAGGCGCGGGAGCGGGCGGCGCGGCGGGGGCCACGCCGCCGCCCCGGCCGGACCACGCCCCGCCGACGCGCCCCGCGTGGCCGCCGGCCGGCGAGCCGCGGGAGCCCGCCGCCTCCGAGCAGTCGCCCGCCGACCCGGCCCCGACGCCTCCGGCCTCCGACTGGCCGCGCGCCGGAGACTCCGGGGAGTCTCCGGCCGCCGAGAGGCCGTCGGTCGACCGGCCCACCGCGCCTCCGGCCCCCGCCTGGCCCCCCGCCGGTGAGTCCTCCGCGCCTCCGGCCCCTGCCTGGCCGCCCGCCGGTGAGTCCTCGGCGCCTCCGGCCCCTGCCTGGCCCCCCGCCGGTGAGTCCCAGGGGCTCCCGGCCCCCGCTTGGCCCCCCGCCGACGACTCCCCGGCGCCCCCGGCCGCCCCCTGGCCCCCCGCCGGTCAGTCCCCGACCGCCGCCTGGCCGCCCGCGGATCACCCCGCGCCCCCGACCGCCCCCTGGCCGTCGACCGACCCGGCCTCGACCACCGCCGACTGGCCCCCCGTCGATCTCTCCGAGCCCTCCGAGCCCCCCGCCAAGGGCCCGAGCCGCCGTGTCCTCTGGTCGGTGATCGTCGGTGCGGCGGCGGCCGGGGTCGCGGTGAGCCTCGTCCTGGCGCTGGTCGTCGGCAAGGACGACTCCGACGACCGGGGCCCCGTCGCCCGGCGCACCCCCTCCGCCCCGGCGACGTCCGCCCAGGAGACCTCCGCGGACCCGAGCCCCTCCCCCTCCCCCTCGCCCAGCGGCCCGCCCGCCGGATACGCGGTGCGCGACGACTCCGAGGGGTTCCGGACCGCCGTGCCCGAGGGGTGGACGCGTGCCTCGGTCCCCTCCGAGCACGGCATCTCCGTGGTCAACTTCCGCAGCCCCGACCGTGAGCGCAGGCTCCAGGTGTACGAGGTGTCGGAAGCCTCCCCGGACGCCTCCTTCGAGCTGTACCTGTCGCCCGAGACGGCCAAGCCCCGCGGCTTCGAGCAACTGTCGCTGCGCAACCTCGACGAGGGCGACTTCACCGGATCGCGCCTGGAGTACCTGGCCGACACGATCCGGGACGAGCCCGAGGTCGGCACCTGGCACGTCTACGACGAGCGGTTCGTCGCCTCCGACGGCAAGATCTACGCACTCGCCGCGTACGGCGCCGACGCCGACGGCCGGGACGACGAGCTGGAGCTCCTCACCACCGCGCTCGCCTGGTTCTGCCCGCCCGGCATGAACTGTGACGACGACGGGAACGCGGCGCTGGACTGATCGAATCGACCCGGTTCGCTCCCGTGCGTACCGCCGTCGTGATCTATGCCACCCTCACGCGTCCGATTCCTCCGCCTTTCTCCCGTAATTTCCGTGACGCAGCACACTTTCGGCCACTGAATGCGCATGCGTTTCGCGGGCCGAGGGCATGCGGTCAACCGCCCGGACGTGGCAGCTCTGTCACGCAGGGCCGCTGAACAGGAACGGAAGGCAAAACCGATCATGGCGGACAGAACGGAACGACTGGCTACGGCCACCATCCACGCGGGGAGCGAGTGGCTGGAAGCTGACTCCAGCGCGACACGCGAGATCCTCGACCCCGCGGACGGCCGGCCGTTCGCCGTGGTCGCGGAGGGTGACGCCAAGGACGTCGACCGTGCGGTGGCCGCGGCCCGCCGCGCCTTCGACGAGGGCCCCTGGCCGCACACCCCGGTCGCCGAGCGAGCCGCCTTGCTGCGCCGCGTCGCCGACCTCCTCGTGCGCGACCGCGAGGAGCTGGGCCTGCTGGAGAGCAGGGACGCGGGCAAGACCGTGGAAGAGGGCCGCGTCGACATCGACTGCGTCGCCGACGCCTTCCGCTACTTCGCCGACCTGGTGGCCGCCGAGACGCCCGGCCGGGTGGTCGACGCGGGCTCGCCCGACATCCACAGCGTCGTCGTGCACGAGCCGGTCGGCGTGTGCTCGCTGATCACCCCCTGGAACTACCCGCTGCTCCAGGCGAGCTGGAAGATCGCTCCGGCGCTCGCGGCGGGCAACACCTTCGTGATCAAGCCCAGCGAGATCACCCCGATGACCACCATCGCGCTGATCGAACTGCTGGTGGAGGCCGGCCTCCCCGAGGGCGTCGCGGGCCTGGTCACCGGCCCCGGTCACACCGTCGGCGCCCGCATGGCCGACCACCCCGACGTCGACCTCGTCTCCTTCACCGGCGGCCTGGTCAGCGGCGTCAAGGTGGCCCAGGCCGCCGCGCCGAGCGTGAAGAAGGTCGCCCTGGAACTCGGCGGCAAGAACCCCAACGTCGTCTTCGCCGACGCCTGCGCCACCGAGGAGGGCTTCGACACCGCCGTCGACCAGGCCCTCAACGCCGCGTTCATCCACAGCGGCCAGGTCTGCTCGGCGGGTGGACGGCTCATCGTCGAGGAGTCGGTCCGCGACCGCTTCGTCGCCGAACTCGCCCGCCGCGCCCAGAAGATCAGGCTCGGCCGGGGCACCGCGCCCGGCGTCGAGTGCGGCCCGCTCGTCTCCGAGCAGCAGCGCGCCAAGACGGAGGAATTCGTCGCCTCCGCGCTCGCCGAGGGTGCCACTCTGGTCTGCGGCGGCAAGCGCCCCGAGCCCACCGCCGACCGCCCCGAGTCCGGCTACTTCTACGAGCCGACCGTCCTCGACCACTGCCACCGCGAGATGCGCGTCGTGCGGGAGGAGGTCTTCGGACCGGTCCTCACCGTCGAGACCTTCCGCACCGAGGACGAGGCCGTCGCGCTCGCCAACGACACCGAGTACGGCCTCGCGGGCGCCGTGTGGACCACCGACCCCGGCCGCGCCCGGCGCGTCGCCGCCCGGCTGCGCCACGGCACCGTGTGGATCAACGACTTCCACCCCTACCTGCCGCAGGCGGAGTGGGGCGGCTTCGGCAAGAGCGGCACCGGCCGCGAACTGGGCCCCGCCGGCCTCGCCGAGTACCGCGAGACCAAGCACGTGTACCAGAACCTGGCCCCGAGCCCGGTGCGCTGGTTCGCCGGCTGACCCCCTCCAGACCTCCGCGTACGACCTCCCTGCCCCAGGAGTCAGACACCTCATGCCCGAACACACCCACGAGTACGACTACGTCGTCGTCGGCGGCGGCACGGCGGGCTCCGTCATCGCCTCCCGCCTGACCGAGAACCCGGACGTCACCGTCGCCGTCATCGAGGGCGGCCCGAGCGACGTCGACCGCGACGACGTGCTGACCCTGCGCCGCTGGATGGGCCTGCTCGGCGGCGACCTCGACTACGACTACCCGACCACCGAGCAGCCGCGCGGCAACTCCCACATCCGGCACAGCCGCGCCCGTGTCCTCGGCGGCTGCTCCTCGCACAACACCCTGATCTCCTTCAAGCCGCTCCCCTCCGACTGGGACGAGTGGGAGCGGGCGGGGGCGACCGGCTGGGGCGCCGTCCCGATGGAGGCGTACTTCGCCCGGCTGAAGAACAACATCGTCTCGGTGGACGAGAAGGACCGCAACGCCATCGCGCGCGACTTCGTGGACGCCGCGCAGTCCACGCTGGGCGTGCCACGCGTCGAGGGCTTCAACAAGAAGCCGTTCACCGAGGGCGTCGGCTTCTTCGACCTCTCGTACCACCCCGAGAACAACAAGCGCTCCTCCGCGTCCGTCGCCTACCTCCACCCGGTGATGGACGAGCGCCCGAACCTCCACATCTTCCTGGAGACCTGGGCGTACAAGCTGGAGCTGGACGGCACCCGCGCCGAGGGTGTCCACGTGCGCACCAAGGACGGCCAGGAGCTGCTGGTCAAGGCGCGCAACGAGGTGGTGCTCTGCGCGGGCGCCGTCGACACCCCGCGCCTGCTGATGCACTCGGGGATCGGCCCGCGCGCCGACCTGGAGGCCCTCGGCATCCCGGTCGTGCTCGACCTGCCCGGCGTCGGCGAGAACCTGCTCGACCACCCGGAGTCGGTCATCGTCTGGGAGACGAACGGACCGATCCCGGAGAACTCCGCGATGGACTCCGACGCGGGTCTGTTCGTCCGCCGCGACCCCGAACACGCGGGCCCGGACCTGATGTTCCACTTCTACCAGATCCCGTTCACGGACAACCCGGAGCGCCTCGGTTACGAGCGGCCCGAGTTCGGCGTCTCCATGACCCCGAACATCCCCAAGCCCAAGAGCCGCGGCCGCCTCTACCTGACTAGCGCCGACCCCGAGGTGAAGCCCGCCCTGGACTTCCGCTACTTCACCGACGAGGACGACTACGACGCCAAGACCCTGGTCGACGGCATCCGCATCGCCCGCGAGATAGCGAAGTCGGAGCCGCTGGCCCACTGGCTCAAGCGCGAGGTGTGCCCCGGCCCCGAGGTCCAGGGCGACGAGGAGCTGAGCGAGTACGCGCGCAAGGTCGCGCACACCGTGTACCACCCGGCCGGCACCTGCAAGATGGGCGCCGCCGATGACGAACTCGCCGTGGTGGACCCCGAGTTGCGTATCCGGGGTCTGAACGGCATCCGTATCGCCGACGCGTCCGTCTTCCCGACGATGACCGCGGTGAACCCGATGATCGGAGTGCTCATGGTCGGGGAGAAGGCCGTCGAACTGATCGGTGGTGACGCGCGATGACGCTCACCGTTCCCACCCGTAAGCCGCCCACCGCCACCGAGGGGACCGGCGCGCCGGTCTTCGCCGTCGACGGCCTGTGGAAGGTGTTCGGCCCCAAGCCCGAGCGCGTCCCCGCCGACCCGGAGCTGGCCGCGCTGAGCCCCGCCGAGCTGCGCGCCGAGACCGGCTGCACGGCCGCCGTGCGGGACGTGTCCTTCGAGGTCCGCAAGGGCGAGGTCTTCGTCGTCATGGGCCTGTCCGGCTCCGGCAAGTCCACCCTGGTGCGCTGCCTGACCCGGCTCATCGAGCCCACCGCCGGCACCATAGCCATCGACGGCGAGGACGTGCGCGCCATGGACCGCGGCCGGCTGCGCGAACTGCGCCGCCACCGCGCCGCGATGGTCTTCCAGCATTTCGGTCTGCTGCCGCACCGCACGGTCCTCGACAACGTCGCCTACGGCCTGGAGATCCAGGGCATGGGCCGCGCCGAGCGCCGCGAGAAGGCCGCCGAGGTCGTCGCCAAGGTCGGTCTCGCGGGCATGGAGAAGCGCCGTCCCGGCCAGCTCTCCGGCGGTCAGCGCCAGCGCGTCGGTCTCGCCCGCGCCCTCGCCGTCGACCCCGAGGTGCTGCTCTTCGACGAGCCGTTCAGCGCGCTCGACCCGCTGATCCGGCGCGACATGCAGGACGAGGTCGCCCGGCTGCACAGCGAAGAGGGCCGCACGATGGTCTTCATCACCCACGACCTGACCGAGGCCCTCAAGCTCGGTGACCGCATCGCCCTGATGCGCGACGGCCGCGTGGTCCAGCTCGGCACCCCCGAGGAGATCGTCAACTCCCCGGCCGACGACTACGTCCGCGAGTTCGTCCGGGACGTGCCCCGCGAGCAGGTCGTCACCTGCCGCACCGCCATGCGCCCCGCCTCCCTGGAGGAGGCCGGCAGCGGGCCCGCCGTACGCCCCGAGGCCCCGGTTGCCGAGGCCATCGAGGCCGTCGCCCGCGCCGGTGAACCGGCCCGCGTGATGGACGACGGCACCTGCATGGGTGTCGTGGACTCCGACGCGCTGCTCAACGTGGTCGCGGGCACCGGTACGGCCGCCCCCGCCGAGCGGGAGGCCGAGCCCACCCTCGTGTCCGCCACCCCTGAGCCCGAGGCGGTCTGATGGCCACGATCACCGCCCCCACCGCCCGGCGCGCCCTGCCCGGCCTGCTCAGGTCCCGCCCGGTGGCCAAGCTCCTCACGCTCGCCGTCGCGGCCGTGGTCCTCGTCCCCCTGCTCGACAGCCGCTGGGGCAGCGGACACTGGCCGCACGCGCTGACCGTGAGCCTCACCGGCCCGCTCGGCGACGCCAGCGACTGGGTGATGAACAACCGCGACAGCCACCCGCTGTTCCTGTACTTCTTCGGCCACATCAGCAACGCGGTCGTGCTCTGCGTACGCGGCGTCTACCTCGCCCTGCTCGCCATGGGCTGGGTCGGCGTCACCGCGCTCGGCGCGCTGGTCGCCTGGCGGGTGGCCGGGCTGAAGCTGGCCGCCGGGACGACGGTCGCGTTCCTCGCCTGCGGCGCGCTCGGTATGTGGGTGCCCACCATGCAGACGCTCGCGCTCATGGTGGCCGCCGTCCTCGCCTCCGTCGCCGTCGGCGTCCTGCTCGGCCTCGCCGCCGGGCTCTCGGACCGGCTGGACCGCGCCCTGCGCCCGGTGCTGGACACCATGCAGGTGCTCCCGGCCTTCGCCTACCTGCTGCCCGTGGTGCTGGTCTTCGGCATCGGCGTCCCCGCCGCCGTCCTCGCCACCGTGGTCTACGCCGCCCCGCCGATGGCGCGTCTCACCGCGCTCGGCCTGCGCGGAGCCGACCCCGAGGTGCTGGAGGCCGTGCGCTCGCTCGGCGCCACCCCGCGCCAGCGGCTGCTGACCGCGCGCATCCCACTGGCCCGCAAGGAACTCCTGCTCGGCCTCAACCAGACGATCATGATGGCGCTGTCCATGGCCGTCATCGCCTCCGTCATCGGCGCCGGCGGCCTCGGTGACCGCGTCTACCAGGCGCTCGCCTCCGTCGACGTCGGCGCCGCCCTCGCGGCCGGTATCCCGATCGTGCTGCTCGCCGTCGTGCTGGACCGGGTGACCGGCGCCGCCGGCCGCGCCGCCGACGACACCGGCGAGTCCCGCCGCACGGTGTGGCTCCTCGCGCTCGCGGCCACCGTCGCCGCCGCCGTCGTCGCACGGCTGCTGGGCCGCGCCGAGTGGCCCGGGGGCGCGACCCTGAACATCGCGGAGCCGGTCAACCACGCCGTCAACTGGATGACCGCCCACCTCTACTCCGGCGTCCCCGTCATCGGCGGCACCGCCGACTGGGCCGCGCACTTCACCACCTGGATGCTGGACCCGCTCCGCGACGGCCTGCGCGCGCTGCCCTGGTGGTCGGTACTGCTGCTGGTGGCCGGGCTCGCCTGGCTGATCGGCACCTGGCGCACCGCGCTGACCGCCACCCTCGCCATGGCCGCGATCGGCGTGCTCGGTGTGTGGGACTCCTCGCTCGACACCCTCTCCCAGGTGCTGGCCGCGGTCGCCGTCACCCTGGTCCTCGGCATCGCCACCGGCATCGCGGCCGCCCGCAGCGACCGGGTGGACCGGATGCTGCGCCCGGTGCTGGACGTGTTCCAGACCATGCCGCAGTTCGTGTACCTGATCCCGGTCGTCGCCCTGTTCGGCGTCGGCCGCGCCCCCGCCGTCGCCGCCGCCGTGGTCTACGCCCTTCCGGCCGTCGTCCGGATCACCGCGCAGGGCCTGCGCCAGGTCGACCCGGCCGCGCTGGAGTCCGCCCGCTCGCTGGGCGCCACCGGCCGCCAGCAGCTCTGGCAGGTCCAGCTCCCGCTGGCCCGCCGCTCGCTGCTGCTCGCCGTCAACCAGGGCGTGGTCCTGGTCCTCGCCGTCGTCATCATCGGCGGTCTGGTCGGCGCGGGCGCGCTCGGCTACGACGTCGCCTTCGGCCTCGCCCAGGGCGACCTGGCGACCGGCCTGGTGGCCGGTGCCGCGATCGTCTGCCTCGGCCTGATGCTCGACCGGGTGACCCAGCCCACCGGCCGCCGCGCGAAGAAGGGAGCGTGACATGCGATTCCGTACGACCCTCTCGGTGAGCGTCGCGGCCGCGTCCGCGCTCGCCCTGCTCACCGGCTGCGGCGCCGCCGACATGACCAAGCAGGCCAGCCCGTTCGCCAACGCGGGCGGCGCCAAGAGCATGACCCTGTCCGTGCAGTCCTGGGTCGGCGCGCAGTCCAACGTGGCCGTCGCCAAGTACCTGCTGGAACACAAGATGGGCTACCGCGTCGACACCGTCCAGGTCGACGAGATCCCCGCCTGGGACGCGCTCAGCCAGGGCCGCGTCGACGCCCTGCTGGAGGACTGGAGCCACCCCGAGCAGGAGAAGCGGTACGTCCACGACAAGAAGACCGTCTCCTACGCGGGCGGGCTCGGCGTCACCGGGCACATCGGCTGGTTCGTGCCGACGTACTTCGCCAAGCAGCACCCGGACGTCACGAACTGGAAGAACCTGAACAAGTACGCCTCCCGGTTCCGCACCGCCGAGTCCGGCGGCAAGGGCCAGATCATGGACGGCTCCCCGGCCTACGTCACCCATGACAAGGCCCTGGTGAAGAACCTGAAGCTGAACTACCAGGTCGTCTTCGCCGGCTCCGAGGCCGCGCAGATCACCCAGATCAAGCAGTTCGCCAAGGAGAAGAAGCCCTTCCTGACCTACTGGTACACCCCCCAGTGGCTGTTCAAGAAGGTCCCCATGACGGAGGTGAAGCTCCCGCCCTACAAGGAGGGCTGCGACACCGACACCGCGAAGATCACCTGCGCGTACCCGAAGACCCCGCTGCGCAAGTTCCTCAACGCCGACTTCGCCCGCTCCGGCGGCAAGGGCGCTGCGTTCCTGAAGAAGTTCCAGTGGACGACGGAGGACCAGAACGAGGTCTCCCTCATGATCGCCGAGCAGAAGCTCAGCCCCGAGGAGGCCGCGAAGAAGTGGGTCGACGCCCACCCGGACCAGTGGAAGCGCTGGCTTCCCTGACCCCCTGACCCGGTGCCTGACGGCGGACGGCGGCGCGGCCCCCTGTGGCCCGCGCCGCCGTCCGCCGTCCGGGTACGGCTACTTGTGCTGCCCCGGCGTGTAGTGCCCCGGCACCATCCGCGTCGTCACCGCGAACCGGTTCCACGCGTTGATCACCGTGATCGCGGCGATCAACTGCGCCAGCTCCGCCTCCTCGAACTGCTTGGCGGCGCGCTCGTACACCTCGTCCGGCACGAAGCCGTCGGTGAGCACGGTGACCGCCTCGGTCAGTTCGAGCGCCGCCAGCTCCTTCTCGGTGTAGAAGTGCAGCGACTCCTGCCAGGCGCTGAGCTGCACGATCCGCTCCACGCTCTCCCCGGCCGCGAGCGCGTCCTTGGTGTGCATGTCGAGGCAGAACGCGCAGTGGTTGAGCTGGGAGGCGCGGATCTTCACCAGCTCCAGCAGCGTCGGGTCGAGCCCCTTCCGGGCGGCGGTGTCCAGGCGGACCATCGCCTTGTAGACCTCCGGCGCGTGCGCGGTCCAGGCCATACGGGCGGGGTGCTCGGGGGCGTACTCGGTGGTGTTCTCCGTGGTGTCCATGCTGGAAGCCTAGGAGCGAAGCAGCCCAGGAGTATGGTCCATTCCCATGGCGGAATCATGGGCCAATCTGGGCATCGACCTCCACCTCGAACCGGCCGGGAGCAGCGGCCTGCGCCGGGGCCTGACCGACGCGCTGCGCGACGCCGTACGCACCGGCAGGCTCGCCCCCGGCACCCGTCTGCCCTCCTCCCGCACCCTGGCGGCGGACCTCGGCATGGCCCGCAACACCGTCGCCGAGGCGTACGCCGACCTGGTCGCCGAGGGCTGGCTCACCGCCCGCCAGGGCTCCGGCACGCGCGTCGCCGACCGGGCCGTGACCCCGGCCGGGGCCGAGGGCGCACCCGTCCGGCGCCGCCCGCCGGGCCGCCCCACGCACAGCCTGGTCCCCGGCACCCCCGACCTCGCCGCCTTCCCGCGCACCGAGTGGCTCAAGGCCGCCCGCCGCGCCCTCACCGCCGCCCCCAACGACGCGCTCGGCTACGGCGATCCACGCGGCCGACCCGAACTGCGCACCGCCGTCGCCGGATACCTCGCCCGCGTCCGGGGTGTCCGCACCGACCCCGGCTCGGTGCTGATCACCGCCGGCTTCTCCCACGCCCTGCGCCTGCTGGGCACCGTGCTGCGCGGACGGGGCGCCCGCACGGTCGCCGTCGAGTCCTACGGCCTCGACGTGCACCACGACCTGCTCGCCCGGGCGAACCTGACGACCACCGCGCTGCCGTACGACGAACTCGGCACCGACACAGAGGCATTGAGGAGCGAAGGCGCCGTACTCCTCACCCCCGCCCACCAGTTCCCCATGGGCACCCCGCTGCACCCCGACCGGCGGGCCGCCGTCGTCGACTGGGCGCGGCGCACCGGCGGGCTGATCCTGGAGGACGACTACGACGGCGAGTTCCGCTACGACCGCCAGCCCGTGGGCGCCCTCCAGGGCCTCGATCCCAGCCATGTCGTCTATCTGGGCACCGCCAGCAAGTCCCTCGCCCCCGGTCTGCGCCTGGGCTGGATGGTGGTGCCCCCGGCGCTCATGGCGGAGCTGGTCGCGGCCAAGGGGCACAGCGACACCGTCGGCGTGCTGGACCAGTTGACGCTGGCCGAGTTCCTCACCTCCGGCGCCTACGACCGCCATGTGCGCGCCGCCCGGCAGCGCTACCGGCGCCGCCGGGACGCCCTCGCCACGGCCGTCGCCGACCGGGCGCCCGAGGTGACGGTCACCGGGATCGCGGCCGGGCTGCACGCGGTGCTGCGGCTGCCGCCCGGCACCGAGCAGGCGGTCGTGCGGGCCGCCGTCTGGCAGGGACTCGCCCTGCACGGCCTGGCCTTCTACCGCCACCGGCAGGCCGTCGCCGAACCGCTGGACGCCCTGGTCGTCGGCTACGGCACCCCGCCCGACAGCACCTGGCCCACCGCCCTGGAGGCCCTGTGCCGGGCGCTGCCGTAGAAATCCGGAGGGGTACCGGTGCGTCGGAGCGTGCCGGTCTCTAGGGTTGGGTCGAACGCAACACCGACGGGGGAGAAGAGAACATGGCCGACGCCCGCGCACAACTGCGCTCCACCACAGTCGTCCTGGGGGGTATGGGGCTGCTCGCCGCCGCCCTCACGGCGTGCTCGTCCGACCCGGACAAGCGCTGCGTGGACCGGGACAGCTACAACGTGGCCAAGGGCTACCACGTCGTCTCCGACAAGAACTGCAAGTTCACCACGGGCGCCGACGGCGCCTACTACTACGGCGGCAAGAAGAAGGGCTCCTGGGTCCGCGGCGGCTCCTTCACCCGGCCCGGCAAGTCCGGCGGCTCCTCGGGCGGTTCGCACTACGACGACGACAACCACAGCGTGCACCGGGGCGGCTTCGGCGGCGGCCACGGCAGCTCCGGCGGCTGACCGGACCGGGACGCCAGCATGGAACGCCGTACGATCACGCCCCGCCCCGACTGGCAGCGCACCGTCGAGGAGCAGGGGATCGTCTACCCGCTCACCCGCCACCCCGACGGCAGCCTGCGCCCCTACTGGGACGAGAGCGCCTACTACGTCTTCTCGCTGCCCGAGGTCGAGGCGCTGGAGGAGACCGTCGAGGAACTGCACGCCATGTGCCTGGCCGCAGCCGGGCACCTGGTGGAGCACGACCGCCTCGCCGACCTCGGCATCACCGACCCGCGGGTGGCCGCAGCCGTCACCGAGGCATGGCACCGCCGCGCCGAACTCCCGTCCGTGTACGGCAGGTTCGACTTCCACTACGACGGCACCGGCCCGGCGAAGATGCTGGAGTACAACGCGGACACCCCGACCTCCCTGGTCGAGGCCGCGTCCGCCCAGTGGTTCTGGATGGAGGACCGCTTCCCCGGCGCCGACCAGTGGAACTCGCTGCACGAGCGGCTGATCGACACCTGGCGCAAGCAGGCCGGGCTGCTCCCGCCGGGCGTCCCGCTGCACTTCGCGCACTCCTCGGCCGACGAACTCGGCGAGGACCTGATGACGGTCGCCTACCTCAAGGAGACCGCCGAGCAGGCCGGGCTCACCACCGACTGGCTCGCCATGGAGGAGATCGGCTGGGACACCCTCTCCGGCCGCTTCGTGGACAACCGGCTGAGGTTCATCCGCGCGATCTTCAAGCTGTACCCCTGGGAATGGCTCACCACCGACGCGTTCGCCGGCCACGTCCTGGACACCCTGGACAACGGCGGCGGCACCGGCAGCACCCTGTGGATCGAGCCCGCCTGGAAGATGCTGCTCAGCAACAAGGCCCTGCTGGCCGTCCTCTGGGAGCTCTACCCCGGCCACCCGAACCTCCTCCCGGCCTACCTGGACGGCCCCCGCGAGCTGGCCGCCACCACCGGCTACGCCGCCAAGCCCCTGCTCGGCCGCGAGGGCGAGGGCGTCACCCTGCACCCGCCCGGCAGCACCCCGCCCCCGCCGCACGAGGAACCGTGCTGCTACCAGGCCCTCGCCCCGCTGCCCGCCTTCGACGGCAACCACGTCGTCCTCGGCGCCTGGGTCGTCGGCGACGAGGCGGCCGGCCTCGGCATCCGTGAGTCCTCCGGGCTGATCACCGACTCCTACGCCCGCTTCCTGCCGCACGTGATCCTCTAGGCAGTGTCCCGCCGGCCGGGCCGGACACCCCCTGCCCCCGTCCGCCCCTCGGACCGGCCCGCGTCCGTCACCCACGGCCGGTAGTCTGGTCGTGGGCCGTGACTGGCGCGCTGGGATGGGACCGACCATCGGGGAGCGGCCCGGGAAGACAGTGCCGTGCGCCTGGGCCGAACCGAACACGACGACACTGACGCCCTGTCCGGAGGCCCCGATGCCCGAGAACCCCACCCCGTACGACTCCGCCGAGTCCACCGCCTACCGCGCCGCACTCGACGTCATCCGCGCGGTCGAGCCCCGCGTCGCCGACGCGATCGGCCAGGAGGTCCACGACCAGCGCGACATGCTCAAGCTGATCGCCTCCGAGAACTACGCCTCCCCGGCCACCCTGCTGGCGATGGGCAACTGGTTCAGCGACAAGTACGCCGAGGGCACCGTGGGCCGCCGCTTCTACGCCGGCTGCCGCAACGTCGACACGGTCGAGTCCCTCGCCGCCGAGCACGCCCGCGAGCTGTTCGGCGCCCGGCACGCCTACGTCCAGCCGCACTCCGGCATCGACGCCAACCTCGTTGCCTTCTGGGCGGTCCTCGCCGACCGGGTGGAGGTCCCCTTCCTGGAGAAGGCGGGCGTCCGCCAGATGAACGAGCTGTCCGAGGCCGACTGGGCCGAGCTGCGCCAGGCGTTCGGCAACCAGCGCATGCTGGGCATGTCCCTGGACGCGGGCGGCCACCTCACCCACGGCTTCCGGCCCAACATCAGCGGCAAGATGTTCGACCAGCGCTCCTACGGCACCGACCCGGCCACCGGCCTGATCGACTACGAGGCGCTGCGTGCCCAGGCCCGCGAGTTCCGCCCGCTGATCCTGGTCGCCGGGTACTCCGCCTACCCGCGCCTGGTGAACTTCCGGATCATGCGCGAAATCGCGGACGAGGTCGGCGCGACCCTCATGGTCGACATGGCCCACTTCGCCGGTCTGGTCGCGGGCAAGGTGCTCACCGGCGACTTCGACCCGGTCCCGCACGCCCAGATCGTCACGACCACCACCCACAAGTCGCTGCGCGGCCCGCGCGGCGGCATGGTGCTGTGCGACGACTCCCTCAAGGACCAGGTCGACCGGGGCTGCCCGATGGTGCTCGGCGGCCCGCTGCCGCACGTCATGGCCGCCAAGGCGGTCGCCCTGGCCGAGGCCCGGCAGCCGTCCTTCCAGGACTACGCCCAGCGCGTCGTGGACAACTCCCGCGCGCTCGCCGAGGGCCTCATGCGGCGCGGCGCCACCCTGGTCACCGGCGGCACCGACAACCACCTCAACCTGATCGACGTCGCCGCCTCCTACGGCCTCACCGGCCGCCAGGCCGAGTCCGCCCTGCTGGACTCCGGCATCGTCACCAACCGCAACGCCATCCCGGCCGACCCCAACGGCGCCTGGTACACCTCCGGCATCCGGATCGGTACCCCCGCCCTGACCACCCGCGGCCTCGGCCGGCCGGAGATGGACGAGGTGGCGGGCCTGATCGACCGCGTCCTGACGGCCACGGAGCCGGGCACGACCAAGTCGGGCGCCCCCTCCAAGGCCCAGCACGTCCTGGACCCGAAGACGTCGGACGAGATCTCCCGGCGGGCCACGGACCTGGTGGCGGGCTTCCCGCTGTACCCGGAGATCGACCTCGGCTGAGTCCTCGTCGTGAACGCGGGGCCGGTATCGGTGCCGTCACCACTCCGCGCACCTGAGAGAATGGTGTGCATGGCGACTGACCGACCCCGCGTGCTTTCTGGTATTCAGCCCACCGCAGGCTCGTTCCACCTCGGCAACTACCTGGGCGCCGTCCGCCAGTGGGTGGCGCTCCAGGAGACCCACGACGCCTTCTACATGGTCGTCGACCTGCACGCGATCACGCTCCCGCAGGACCCGAAGGAGCTGCGCGCCAACACGCGTCTGGCCGCGGCCCAGCTCCTCGCGGCCGGTCTGGACCCGGACCGCTGCACCCTCTTCGTGCAGAGCCAGGTCCCCGAGCACGCCCAGCTCGCCTGGGTCATGAACTGCCTCACCGGCTTCGGCGAGGCGTCCCGCATGACCCAGTTCAAGGACAAGGCCGCCAAGCAGGGCGCCGACCGGGCCAGCGTCGGCCTCTTCACGTACCCGATCCTCCAGGTCGCGGACATCCTGCTCTACAACGCCGACGAGGTGCCGGTCGGTGAGGACCAGCGCCAGCACGTCGAGCTGACCCGCGACCTCGCCGCGCGCTTCAACAGCCGCTTCGGCGACACCTTCACCAGCCCCAAGCCGTACATCCTCAAGGAGACGGCGAAGATCTACGACCTCCAGGACCCGGCGGTCAAGATGAGCAAGTCGGCGTCCACGCCGAAGGGCCTCATCAACCTGCTGGACGACCCGAAGGCGACGGCGAAGAAGGTGAAGAGCGCGGTCACCGACACCGACACGGTGATCCGCTTCGACCGGGAGGGCAAGCCCGGCGTGAGCAACCTGCTCACGATCCACTCCACCCTGACCGGCACGCCGATCGCCGACCTGGAGCGGGAGTACGAGGGCAAGATGTACGGCGCCCTCAAGACCGACCTCGCCGAGATCGTGGTCGCGTTCGTCACCCCCTTCCGCGAGCGCACCCAGCAGTACCTGGAGGACACCGAGACGCTGGACTCGATCCTCGCCAAGGGCGCGGAGAAGGCCCGCGCCGTGGCCGCCGAGACCCTGGCGCTGGCGTACGACCGCGTGGGCTTCCTGGCGGCGAAGCACTGACCGGCGTCCGGGGGCGCACAGCCGCCCCCGGACGTGCGACCGCACGCGTGTCCGATGGGGCAGAGCGCCGTACATCACTTCCGTTGCGCCTGCCCTCGGGACACCCGTGGCCGTACAGTCGATAGCCGAAGGCCGTACGTGAAGACGGCCCAGAAGACAGCACGCGATGACAGGAGACGACGTGGGGATCGTAACGATCGGCGTGTCGATCGCGGTCCCGGAGCCTCACGGCAGCCTGCTCCAGGAGCGGCGCGCGGGCTTCGGTGACACCGCCGCGCACGGCATCCCCACCCATGTCACCCTGCTGCCGCCCACCGAGGTGGAGGAGGCGGACCTGTCCGCCGTCGACGCCCATCTCGCCGAGGTCGCGGCGGCCGGCCGCCCGTTCCCGATGCGGCTGTCCGGCACCGGCACCTTCCGCCCCCTCTCACCGGTCGTCTACGTCCGGATCGAGCAGGGCGCCGAGGAATGCGCCGGACTCCAGGCCCACGTGCGGGACGCCTCCGGGCCGGTGCCGCGCGAGCTGCAGTTCCCGTACCACCCGCACGTCACCGTGGCGCACGGCATCGACGAGGCGGCGATGGACCGCGCCTTCGAGGAGCTGGCCGGGTTCGAGGCCGCCTGGCCGTGCACCGGGTTCGCGCTGTACGAGCAGGGCCCGGACGGGGTGTGGCGCAAGCTGCGCGACTACCCCTTCGGCAGCCCCGTGGTGCCGCCCCAGGCCGGAGCGGCCGAGCGCGACACCATCGCCAGCCGCTGAGCTCCGCTCAGACCGGCAGCCTGCGGAAGAGCGCGCGCGGCGCGTGCCGCAGTACGGACATCACCGGGCGCAGCGCACCGGGCACCCACACCGTCTCCGAGCCCCGGCGCAGCCCGAGCTCGACGGCCGCGGCCACCTGTTCCGGAGTGGTGGAGAGCGGTCCCGGCGCCAGATGGGCGGTCTTGTCGGTGCGCACGAATCCGGGGCGCACGACCATGACCTGCACACCCGTGCCGTACAGCGCGTCGCCGAGGCCCTGGGCGAAGGTGTCCAGGCCGGCCTTGCTGGAGCCGTAGATGAAGTCCGAGCGGCGGGCGCGTTCGGCCGCCACCGAGGAGAGCACCACCAGCGCGCCGTGCCCCTGGTCCTGGAGTGCGCGGGCGGCGACCAGGCCGGACGAGACCGCGCCGGTGTAGTTGGTCGCGGCGACCCGCACCGCGCGCAGCGGCTCCCGCTCGTCCCGCGCCTGGTCCCCGAGGACCCCGAAGGCGAGGAGGACCATGTCGACGTCGCCCTCGGCGAACACCTTGCCGAGGACGGTCTCGTGGGATTCCGGGTCCAGCGCGTCGAAGTCGACCGTGCGGACCTCGGCGCCGAGCGTGGCGAGGCTGCCGGCCGCGCGGTCGAGGGCGGGGCCGGGGCGGCCCGCGAGCCAGACGGTGCGGGTACGGCGGGCGACGAGGCGGCGCGCGGTGGCCAGCGCGATCTCCGATGTGCCGCCGAGGACGAGGAGGGACCGGGGAGGACCGCAGACAGCAGACATGCGGGTGACCGTATCGTCCCCATATGGGGGAAGAGTCGCAAGGCGCCGCCGGGCTCCCCGCAATGGGTGATTAATGAGACGCGGCCCCTGGTGGCTGCCGGGTTCCCGCGTATCCGGGGTATCGGCACATGGAGTTCCCGCGACTAGGGCAGAGGCGGATCATGGACTGGCTGAAGAAGCTGCCCGGCATCGGGCCGATCGTGACCTGGCTGATGACCACGCACGCGTGGCGCTCGTACGCGCGCCTGGACCGCGTGAACTGGACCTGGCTGGCCGCCGCCATCACCTTCGTCAGTTTCGTGGCGCTGTTCCCGCTGCTGACCGTCGCTGCGGCGATCACGGCGGCCACGATGAGCCCGGCCCGGCAGAAGACCGTCGAGCACAAGATCGCCGACCAGTTCCCCGGCCTCTCCGACCAACTGGACCTGGGTGCGCTGGTGCAGAACGCCGGCACCGTCGGGATCATCGCCGGTGCCGCGCTGCTGTTCACCGGTATCGGCTGGGTCGGCCAGGTCCGGGACTGCCTGCGCGCGGTGTGGGAGCTGCCCGAGCGGGACGGCAACCCGATCGTGCTGAAGCTGAAGGACGCCGGGGTCCTGATCGGGCTCGGCGGCGCCCTGCTGCTGACCCTTGCCGCCTCCACCCTGGCCTCGGCCGCCATCGGCCGGCTGGCGGGCGCGATCGGCCTGGACGAACACGGCTGGGGGACCGTGCTGCTGCGGGTGGCCGCCTTCGCCGTCGCCGTGCTCGCCGACTTCCTGGTGCTGTTGTACGTCCTGAGCCTGCTGCCCGGTGTCGAACCGCCGCGCCGCCGCCTGGTGGTGGCCGCCCTGCTCGGCGCGGTCGGTTTCGAACTGCTCAAGCTGCTGCTGAGCGGCTACATCCAGGGAGTCGCCGCGAAGAGCATGTACGGCGCCTTCGGTGTCCCCGTGGCCCTGCTGCTGTGGATCAACTTCACCTCGAAGCTGGTGCTGTACTGCGCCGCCTGGACGGCGACGCGCAGCGAGGAGGGGAAGGTCACCGACGTGTCCGACGACGCATCAGATCAGGCAGCGGCCAGCGGCGGTTGACCAGGAAGGCCGCGCCCGCGAGCAGCACCAGCAGCCCCGCGGAGACGGCCAGGGCGGTCCCGGCGCCACGCGAGCCGCCCTGGGCGGCAGCGCCCTTCACCGGCTCCGACCCGGCCCCCGCGGTGCCCTGCGGGGCGCCGGTGACGGCGGCGCTGGGGGCACCGCTCGGCCGCGCGCTCGGCGTGGCGTTCAGCGGCGGCACGAGCGTACCGACCGGCTGGACCTTGCCCGCCGCCTTGAAGCCCCAGTCGAAGAGCCGGGCGGTCTCCTTGTAGACCTCGTTGTGCTCGGGCTTCTCCGGGTTCATCACGGTGACCAGCAGCACCTTGCCGCCGCGCTCGGCGACACCGGTGAAGGTGGCGCCCGCGTTGGTGGTGTTGCCGTTCTTGACCCCGGCGATGCCCGGGTAGACGGAGATGTCCGCGTCGCCGCTCAGCAGGCGGTTGGTGTTCTGGATCTCGAAGGTCTCGCGGGTCGGCTTGCCCTTGCCCTTGTGCGTGGTGGCGCCGGGGAACTTGGCCCGCACGGTGGAGCAGTACTCCCGGAAGTCCTTCTTCTGCAGCCCCGAGCGGGCGAACAGGGTGAGGTCGTACGCCGAGGAGTACTGCTCCTTCGCGTCGTAGCCGTCGGGACTGACGACGTGGGTGTCGCGGGCCTGGAGGGCGTCGGCGTGGGCCTGCATGTCCCGGACCGTCTGCGCGACACCGCCGTTCATCGAGGAGAGCACGTGGACGGCGTCGTTGCCGGAGCGCAGGAAGACGCCGAGCCACAGGTCGTGGACGGTGTAGGTCTCCTGCTCCTTTATCCCGACCATGCTCGAACCGGCGCCGATCCCGGCCAGGTCCTTGGGCAGCACCTGGTGGCGCTGCTCCTTGGGGAAGCGGGGCAGCACGGTGTCCGCGAACAGCATCTTCAGCGTGCTCGCCGGGGGCAGCCGCCAGTGCGCGTTGTGCGAGGCGAGCACCTCGCCGCTCTCGGCGTCGGTGACGATCCAGGAGTGGGCGGTCAGCCCCTTGGGCAGCACCGGCACGCCCTGGGCGAGGTTCACCTGCGTACCGGGCACGCCCAGCCGGGCGCCGCCGACCTGGGACATCCGGGCGGGCGGCGCGGTGGTGGGGCTGGTGGAGGGCTTGGGGGCGGCGAAGGCTGCCGGTGCGGTGACGGAGAAGGACAGCAGCGCGGCAGATGTGATCAACAGGGATCGCTGAGCGATCTTCTTCGGTGCGGACACGAGCGAGAACGTACCTGCCACAGGCTGTGAAGTCCCGCCTCCCGCTCCACCCCGGCCACGGAACCGGACGGCGGGCGGCGATACTGGACTCATGAAGCTCAGCCGCCCGGTCTCCTGGTTCCTGCTCGCCTTCGGGGTGTGGAGCTGGGTCATCTGGGTCACTTTCGTCAAGAATCTCGTTGCGGACGGCAGCGGTCTCGCCTTCGACGACGGGCATCCCACGGCCTACTTCTGGGTGCACCTGCTGCTGGCGGTCGTGTCCTTCGTACTGGGGACGGTCGTCGGGGTCATCGGGTTGCGCGGACTGCGCGCATTGCGTCGGACGTCATAGGGGACACGTCGGGTGGTCATCGTCTTCGTGCTCGTCGCCCTGGCCGTACTGGCCCTCGTGGCGGGCCTCCACTGGTACGTCTGGCGCCGCCTGGTCCGCGACACCACCCGGCCGCGCGGGGCCGCCCGCCGTGCGGGCACGGTGCTCTTCGTCGCGGCCCCGGTGCTGATGGTCGCCGCCCTGGTCGCGGAACGCTCCGGCGCCCCCTTCTGGCTCCAACGGACCCTGGCCTGGCCGGGGTTCCTGTGGATGGCCCTGGCCCTGTACCTGCTGCTGGCGACGGTCGCGACCGAGCCGGTGCGGGTGTGGGCGGCCCGGCGGGCGCGCCGCGCCACGCGGGAGGCGGTGCTCGCGGGGCTGGCGGGGGTACCGGTGCTGTCGCCTCCGGCGGGGCGGGCTGCGGGGGAGGGGACGGCGTCCCCGGCGGAACCCTCAGCAGCGGCCGATGACGCGGCCGAGGATGCCCCGGAGGCCACGGCGCTCGCCGCCTCCGCCCTCTCCCGCCGCGTCTTCGTCTCCCGGGTCGCCGGGGGCACGGCCGCGGCGGTGGCGCTGGGTACGACCGGCTGGGGCACGTACGGGGTGCTGCGCGGTCCGCGCGTGAAGCGGCTGACGGTCCCGCTGGCCAAGCTCCCGCGCTCGGCGCACGGCTTCCGCATCGCGGTGGTCAGCGACATCCACCTGGGCCCGGTGCTGGGACGGAACTTCGCGCAGACGGTGGTCGACACGATCAACTCGACCCAGCCGGACATGATCGCGGTCGTCGGCGACCTGGTGGACGGCAGCGTCAAGAACCTGGGTCCGGCGGCGGCTCCGCTGGCGGGGCTGGAGTCCCGGCTCGGCACGTACTTCGTCACCGGCAACCACGAGTACTTCTCCGGCGCCGCGCAGTGGCTGGACGAGGTCCGCACCCTGGGCATGCGCCCACTGGAGAACGCCCGCACCGAGCTGCCGTACTTCGACCTGGCCGGGGTGAACGACCTCCAGGGCCGGGGCGAGGGCCACGGCCCGGACTTCGCCAGGGCCCTCGGCGACCGCGACGTCTCGCGGGCCTGCGTCCTCATGGCCCACCAGCCGGTCCAGGTCCACGAGGCCGTCCGCTACGACGTGGACCTCCAGCTCTCCGGCCACACCCACGGCGGCCAGCTCTGGCCCGGCAACCTCATCGCGAAGGCGGCGAACCCGACGGTGGCGGGCCTGGAGCGCTACGGCGACACCCAGCTCTACGTCAGCCGGGGCGCGGGGGCGTGGGGCCCGCCGACGCGGGTGGCCGCGCCGTCGGACATCACGGTGATCGAACTGGCCTCACGCGAGGCGTAGTCAGCGCAGTCCGGCGAAGAGGTCGTCCTCCGGGGTCGGGGCGCCGGTGGTGTCCCGGACCCGTACGAAGGTCTCCGTGCCCATCAGCTCGCCGAACCTCTCCTTGCCCATCTTGAGGAAGAAGATGTTCTCGCCCTGACTGGCGTGCGCGGCCAGGGCGTCGTACTTCTGGTCGCTGTAGAGGGTGGTGTCGACCCAGGTGGTGATCTCGTCGTCGGGGAGTCCGATCTCGGCCAGGGCGGCGGCCTCGGCGGGGTCGGGCTCGGGCATGTCGCCCGCGAACTCGCGCATGACCTCGCCGAAGCGGGCCATCTGCGAGCGGGGGACGGTGGTCCAGTAGACCTTGGGGGTCAGGTCGGTCAGCTCCAGCGCGGCCATGGTGATGCGGTGGGCCTGGATGTGGTCGGGGTGCCCATAGAAACCGTTCTCGTCATAGGTGACGACCACATCGGGGCGGTAGTGCCGCATCAGCTCCGCGAGGCGGGCCGCGCCTTCCTCCACCGGGGTCTGCCAGAAGGAGTCGGGGGCGTCGTTGCTCGCCCAGCCCGTCATCCCGGAGTCGGCGTAGTCCAGCATCTCCAGGTCGCTGATCTTCAGGACCTCGCAGCTCGCCTCGAGCTCGTCCCGCCGCATCCGGGCGACCGCCACCGGGTCATGTCCGGCCTCGCCGGGCTTCACACCCCCCGGCCCGTCCCCGCACCCACCGTCGGTACAGGTCACCAGCACCGTCCGGATGCCCTCCGCCGCATACAGCGCGAGGACCCCTCCGGTCCCGGTGGCCTCGTCGTCGGGGTGGGCGTGCACTGCCATGAGCGTCAAGGGCCGGTCAGCCATGAAGAGTCCTCCTGCGAATCAGGTCGTGGTCGAAGTACGCGGCGGGCGCGTCCCTCGGTCGATGCAACCCCGCAGACCGGATCACGTGTTCCCGGACCGGCCGCTGAAGCCGGGCCGAGCGCCCCTGGCCCCGGCCGGGCGTTCCGGCGGGGCTGTGGGGCTCGGGGGATCAGGGCATGTTCGGCTGGATCATCGCGAACGGGGCGCCCTGCGGGTCGGTGACCACGGTCATACGGCCGGCCGCCATGTCGAACGGCGGCACGAGGACGTTGCCGTCGCGCCGGACCAGGGCGTCCACCGTGGAGTCCACGTCGTCGACCGCGAAGTACGTCAGCCAGTGGGCCGGGGTGCCCGGCGGGTCGTTGGCGAGGAGGGTGGCGCCGCCGACCGTACGGCCGCCGACGTGCAGCTCCCAGTAGGAGTCGTGGCCCTCGGCCGGCATGATCTCGATGCCGAACGCCTCGCCGTAGAAGGCGGTGGCGGCCTCCACGTCGCTGGTGTGCAGCTCGTTCCAGGTCAGCGCGCCCGGCTCGTTGACCACGCCCGCGCCGAAGAACTCGCCCGGCTGCCATACGCCGAACACCGCGCCCTGCGGGTCGGCGGCGACCAGCATCCGGCCCAGGCTGCCGACCTCCATCACCGGCGCCAGCAGCGTGCCGCCCGCCGCGACGATCTGGTCCTGGGTGGCCACCGCGTCCGTGGTGGCCAGATAGCTCGTCCACACGGTGGGGGGTTCCGACGAGCCCTCGGGGGCCATCGTCGGGCCGATACCGGCGACGGCCCTGTCCTCCAGCTCACAGACCGCGTAGCCGCCGAACTCGGGCGGACCGGCTTCGCCCTGCCAGCCGAACAGGTCACGGTAGAAGTCCAGCGCGGCCTGCTGGTCCTGCGCCATCAGATCGACCCAGCAGGGTGTGCCGGTCGCGTAGGGGGTGGTGACTTCGGGCATCGCTCGCTCTCCCAGGTGGTAGGTCGTCCAGGCGGACACCTTTACGCCCCGGTACGGCCCGTGCGCCCCGACACGCCGCGAAGCCTCGCCACCCGTGGGCGACGAGGCTCTGTCGTCCTACGCGGAGGCGGTCTCAGACGGTGCCGAAGTCCCCGCCCTTGACGCCGGTCACGAAGGCGGAGAAGGCACCGGCGGGGAGTTCCAGTACGGCGCCCGCGGGGACCTTGGAGTCACGGACGGGGACGATGCCGTGCGTGGGGAGCAGGTTGGTGGCGACCTCGACGCAGGCGCCGCCGTTGCTGCTGTAGGAGGACTTGAACCAGTTCGGGGTCTCGCTCACGGTGTGCCCTTTCGAATCTGTTCGATCATGGCCACGGAAGCCGCCTGCGACAGCGCTTCAGCCTGCAGTTGATGGTAGGCCGTCAGCATCGCCACGACCGGAGCGGTTTCGCGCATCAGATGCCCTCGCTGGGCCGACTCCGCGTAGGCGAGGTTGGCCCTGTCGGCCAGGGTCAGCAGGTGGACCGGCAGGTCGAACGCTCGTCGCTCACCGAGGTCGAACGGCGCCACTTGGAGCACGCTGGTGGGTAGTTCGGCGAAGTCGAGAAGCTTGGCGAGCTGCGCTTCCATGACTTCGGGGCCGCCGACGATCCTCCTGAGGCAACTCTCGTCGAGAACCACGAACACCAGCGGTGGCGGAGTGCGCTCCAGCGCTGCCCGCCGTTGTGCGAGTAACGCCAGCCGCTCCTCGGCCTGTTGCTCCGTGATCGCTCCACGCCGGACGGCTCCGGTCGTGATGGCAGCGGCATACTCCGGCGTCTGGAGCAGGCCAGGAATGATCCCCAGTTCGAAGAGCCTGATTTCCACTGCTCTCTTCTCGTGCGGGACGTACTCCGGAAACCCCTCCAGCAGGCCGGTGTTGCGCACGGCTCGCCCCTGGCGCTCGAACCGATCACCGGTTCCGAACGCCTTGTCGACGCTCTGCGCGAAGTGGGGAGTTGGGGAGCGGCGACCAGTTTCCACGGCCGAGATGTGAGTGCCCGAATACCCCATCCGCTCCGCCAGTTCGTCCTGCGTCCAGCCTCGCTCGTCCCGCAGGCTGCGCAGACGCTGTCCGAAGGCTGCTCCGGGCGACCTATCGGGCTCCAGCTCTTTCCGGTTCAACAGTCACCATCCCAACTATCCGTGCAAATAGCGCAAGTTGAAGACAGCCCAACTCTAAGCCACGCTGACTTCCCTTGGTAGTGGATTCGCTACGGAGAGGAACGATCCCGTGCTGGACGAACCCCCTCAACCCCCGCCCGTCGGAACCCTCTTGGTGGACGTGGACGACCGCGTGGGGGAGTTCCGCGGGGAGTGGGCCGGGCTCTGGTCGCTGCGGCCCGCCACCGGTGGGACCGAATGGACCGTCCGTCCCCAGGACACGCGTCCGGCCACCCCCGAGCAGCGATTACGGGCCCTGACCGCTCGCGCGAACGCCCGGAGCAGGGGTGAGTACCTGTGACGCGAACCCGACGACGACTTCGAGGAGGCCCTCACGCCATGAGGCACTGCAACCAGACCGGCCGGCCACCCCGCGACGAGTTGATCCGGCACCTCCGGGACGCGGGGGAGGACCCGGCCGACCTGCCCCCGCACGAACTGACACACGCCACCTGCGAGCTGGAAGCCACCCACGAGGGCCTCCACGCCGACCATCTGGCCGAGATCGACAGGGCAGCGCAGCTATGGGTGCGGTGGGGCGGCGACCGGTACACGTTCGTCCGGCTGGGGCCCTGCGAGGCCCCGGCCGGGGACGACGACGTGTGCCGGCTCTTCGACGGCCACGACCCCGGCCACTCCTGGGAGATGCGGGACCTCCTGCACGGCTGACTTCAGTCGGAGGAGCCGACGATGCGGCGCAGGTTCTCGACCGAGCCCGGCTCGTCCTTGAGGCGGTGGTCGCGGTCCGCGACGAAGGCCGCGCCCAGCTCCTCGCGACGCGGCATCGGCACGTTCTCGCGGGCGCCGTTGAGGATGGTGCGTTCCTCCTCGTCGGTGTGGTGGGTGATGGCCTCCACCAGCTCCTCCAGCTTGGAGTTCCAGTCCTCGGAGCCGACCTCCTTCACCTCCAGCAGGTTCAGCAGGGCCTCGTTCCCCTCGTCGTGCTCGTGCTCGCCGTGCTCGACCTCTTCGTCGTCGATGTTCCGGTACCGCTTCAGGGCGGGGTAGACCTCCGCCTCCTCCGCCAGCGCGTGCGCCACCAGCAGATCGGCGAACTCCTTGAGCGCCCCGGCCCGGTCGGCCTCGACGCTGCGCATCTGCCGGAACAGGTCCTCCATACGGCGGTGGTCAAGGAGGATGAGTTCGACGACGTCCTGGGTCTCGGCCATGAGGGGCACCACTCTCGTGCGAAGTATGCGAAGTGTTCGGGCCCCCACCGTGTACCCCCGCCCTGCGCAGGGATGACCTGCCGCGCGGGGCGGAATCAGCTTCGGCCGCGCGGCGCAGGGAGGGCCTTCGTCATGCCCGGCAGGAAGTCGTTGAAGAGCTCGTGGACCTCCAGGACCAGCGGGCGCAGGACCCGGAAGCGGGACAGGGCCACGCCCCGCGAGGTCAGGCGGGCGCCGCGTCGCGCCAGGCGGTAGCTGCGCTCACGGTTCTCCGTACGGTCGAAGACCCAGTACAGGACCAGGCCCATCTGGGAGAGCCACATCAGTTCGGGCAGGGCGTCCCGGAGCTCGGGGGAGACCTTGGACTTCGAGCCCGCCAGCACCTCCCGGTGCACGCTGATCGCCTGCTCGCGGGCGTGCTCGCTCTCCGGTGAGAAGGGGCTGAGCGGGCTGTCCGGGTCGGCCGCGTTCTTGAAGAACTGCACGGCGAACTCGTGGTACGGCTCGGCGATGTCCAGCCACGCGGTCAGGACGCCCGCGAGCCGGGCCTCCAGATCGGACTCCTCGTCCAGCACCGACCGGACCGCCACCTGGTGCTCGGCGGCGATCCGGTCGTAGAAGCCCTGGATCAGGTGCTCCTTGCCCGCGAAGTAGTAGTAGGCGTTGCCGACGGAGACTCCCGCCTCCTTGGCGATGGCCCGCATCGTGGTCTTGTCGTAGCCGTTCTCCTGGAACAGCCGCATCGCGGTCTCGAGGATCAGCGCACGGGTCTGCTCCGACTTGCTCTGTGGTCCGGCCTCGGGGCCGTCGTTCTTCGCGGGCACGATAGGAGAGCCTAACCAGTGGGGCAGGCGCCGTCGGCGCAGGACGGGGGCTCGTACACCCAGCCCGCGTCGGGCTCGTACCGCCAGCCGTCCGCCCGGCTGTACGTCCTGCGCCCGCCCCACTGCGCTCCCCGGTACCTGGCCGCCGCCAGCACCGCCCCCCGCGCCAGCACCGCGCCGGTCGGCGAGCTGAGGCGGTGTGCCAGCGGGCGGTGCTCGCGCAGCGCCCACAGCACGACGATCCAGGCCGCCGTGCCCCGGTACACCTGGCCGGAGTCCCCGATCACGGTGACCTCCTCCAGGGTGCGGGCGGGGTCGATGCCGGGGAACCGCGTGCGGGCCTCGGCCGACCCGGCGGGCACCAGCTCCAGCGGCACCAACTGCGACTGCCTCACGAGCCAGTCGCGCAGGTGGGTGCAGAGGGCGCACTCGGCGTCGTAGAGGACCGTCAGCCCCCGGACCGGGGCGCTCGTGACGCCCCGGTCCGCCGCGGTGGCCACGGTGCTCACGCCCCGGCCGTCGGCGGCACCCAGCCCTGCGGGGCGACCGGCGGCTGCGTCTCCCGCTCCATCAGGCCGCGCCGGCGGATCTTGTTGAGCACGAAGACGTTGCCCAGGTGCATCGCGCCGAGCACCAGCAGCACCACGCCGAGCTTGGCCGACAGGGCCTCGAAGACGCCCCGGGTGTCGTCGATGGTGCCGTCGTCGCTCAGGTAGAGCGTCACGAAGCCGAGGTTGACGAGGTAGAAGCCCACCACCAGAAGGTGGTTGACGGCGTCGGCGAGCTTCTCGTTGCCGTGCAGCACGTCGGCCAGGAAGACCCGGCCGTTGCGGCTGAGCGTCCGGGCCACCCAGACGGTCAGCCCGATGCTGACGGCCAGGTAGATCACATAGGCGATGACGGTGCGGTCCATGCCCCACCCCTTCTTGAACGCGTTCAAAACGCTGACAGGCATGACTGTAGCCCTGTTTTTGAACGTGTTCAACCAAGAGAGGTGAGGCCCGGATCTCAAGCCCTGCGGGCGAGTTCGGGGCGCTTGGTGTAGTCGGTGAAGCCGAAGATGTTGCCCCAGGGGTCGGCGAACTCGACGGTCCGCCCGGTCGCCGTCGACATCGCCTCGTCCAGCGGCTCGAAGCCGCCCTCCGCCATCCGCCGCGCCGCCGCCCGCGCGTCCGGCACCTCCAGCCACAGGCGTGGCGAGGGCCAGGAGGGCGGCCGGTGCCCGAGCCCCTCCTCGAACCGCAACAGGATGCCGGGCGTCTCCCCGCCCACCCTCAGCAGCGCGATCCCGCCCTCGTCGAACCGGAACCCCACGGTGAAACCGGCCCGCTCGTAGAACCCGACGGCCTCCCCGACATCCCCTACGGGCAGCACCGCGTTGTCGAACCCCAGCAGCTCATGCGCTTCGTCGTCTGACATTCCGTCAGGCTAGGGGGGTCTCCCGGCCCAGCGGGGCGGGCCGCCCGTACAGGGGTTGCTTGATCACTCGTTGAGCCGAGACGGCGCGGCGGATCACATCCCGCTCAGCGACCGCGCGTAGGCGACCTGAGCCATGACCGCCTGGAAGGCGTCCTGTCGGTGGGCCGGGATCATCGTGGAGTGGTGCCGGCCCGCGCTGGTCACACTGACCTGGATGTAGCCCGTGGTCTTCTTCTCCTTCATCAGGAGGAAGAACAGTCCCAGCAGGCAGAAGATGAAGAAGACGATCGCCAGCACGATGGCGTGCGACGGGATCTTCTCCTCGGTGTGGGAGAGGTCGGTGGCGTTCCAGACCGCGCCCCGCAGGGGCAACGTCCCCGCCGGGGTGATGATCTGGTCGCCGACCACCGTGATATCCCCGAGAGCCAGCAGCGGGGCTCCCGGAGGGGCGGTCTGCTGCGGGAAGCCGTACCCGGCGGGCTGCTGCGGCGGCGGATACGCCGGGTAGCCGTAGCCGGGCGTCGCCGGGGGCTGCCCGGGGCCCCACTGCGGGGTCTCGCCGGGCTGCGGGTACGGCTTGTTCATGCTGGTGGCCCCCTGTGTCACGCGATGTCCTGGCGGAGCCCATCCTGCCAGCCCGGTTGCGACGGCACGGAAAGAATCAAGGACGCTGTGGGCGCCCCGCCTCGATGATCGCGGCCGCGTCCAGGGTTACCTTCGCGCCGATGGAGTCGGGGAGGACGACGAGTTCGCCAGGGGTGTGGGGCCGATGGCTCTCGTAGGTGTCCCCCACGGGGCGGGAGAGCACGTGCAGTCGTTCGTGCTTCCGGTCCACGATGACGTACACCGGAACCTTCGCCTCGGCGTAGGCGGCGACCTTGGTGCGCAGGTCGGTGCGGTAGTTGCTGGAGGTGACCTCCACGACGAGGCGGAAGCACACGGGGGCGTAGCAGTTGTTGCCCACGTAGTGGTCCCGGTAGTCGCTGTCGACCAGGGAGACGTCGGGGATCGCGTAGTCGTCGGCGCCCGTCGGCAGCCAGAGGCCGATGCCCGCCACGATCTTGGACTCGGTTCCGTGAAGACCGGCGGACGCGAAGGGCAGCATCACATCGGTCATGGCGACACCGTGCGGACCGTCAGGAGGCGGGGACACGAGGAGCTGGCCTCCGATGATCTCGACGCGGTAGCCCGGATTACGTTCCATGAGCCGGTTGGCTTCCGCGATCAGCGCGCTCTCGCCGTGAGGCTGCTCGACGGCTGCTGCGGACATGAGGTGCCTCCCAGGGACCGGTGCCGAGAGCATCATCGTAGGCCGCGCCGTCCCCCTACGTCCCGAACGATCCCCTTCACCCGAAGGTGTCTCCGGACGACGAAGGGCCCCGTTCCGGAAACCGGAACGGGGCCCTCGCGGGTCGGTCTCAGAAGCGGCGCGTGATCAGGGCGCGCTTGACTTCCTGGATCGCCTTCGTGACCTCGATACCGCGCGGGCAGGCGTCCGTGCAGTTGAAGGTCGTGCGGCAGCGCCACACGCCGTCGCGGTCGTTGAGGATCTCCAGGCGCTGCTCACCGGCATCGTCGCGCGAGTCGAAGATGAAGCGGTGCGCGTTCACGATCGCGGCCGGGCCGAAGTACTGGCCGTCGTTCCAGAACACCGGGCACGACGAGGTGCACGCGGCGCACAGGATGCACTTCGTGGTGTCGTCGAAGCGCTCGCGGTCCTCCGCCGACTGCAGCCGCTCACGGGTCGGCTCGTTGGTGTCGTTGGTGACCAGGAACGGCATGACGTCCCGGTACGCCTGGAAGAACGGGTCCATGTCGACCACGAGGTCCTTGAGCGCGGTCAGGCCCTTGATGGGCTCGACCGTGATCGGCTTCTCGGGGTTGACGTCCTTGATCAGCGTCTTGCAGGCCAGACGGTTCTTGCCGTTGATCCGCATCGCGTCGGACCCGCAGATGCCGTGGGCGCAGGAACGGCGGAAGGTCAGCGTGCCGTCGAGGTCCCACTTGATCTTGTTGAGCCCGTCGAGGACGCGCTCCTTGGGGTCCATCTCCAACTGGAAGTCTTCCCAGTGGACCTCCGCCGAGACCTCCGGGTTGAACCGGCGGATGCGCAGGGTGACCGTGATGTAGGGGGACGCCGCGGAGTCCGCCTCCACCTTGTCCAGAACAGGGGTAGCCATCAGTACTTACGCTCCATCGGCTGGTAGCGGGTCTGGACGACCGGCTTGTAGTCGAGACGCACGGTCTCCGAGCCGTCGTCGCCCACCTCGCGGTACGCCATCGTGTGGCGCATGAAGTTGACGTCGTCGCGGTTCGGGTAGTCCTCGCGGTAGTGACCGCCGCGGGACTCCTTGCGGGCCAGTGCGGAGATTGCCATGACCTCGGCCAGCTCCAGCAGGTTGCCCAGCTCGATGGCCTCCAGCAGGTCGGTGTTGAACCGCTTGCCCTTGTCCTGGATCGACACGTTGAGGTACCGCTCGCGCAGCTCGGCGATCTTCTCGACCGCCGTCTTGATCGTCTGCTCGGTGCGGAACACCATGACGTTGGCGTCCATGGTCTCCTGCAGCTCCCGGCGGATGTCGGCCACCCGCTCGGTGCCCGTGGCGTCCCGCAGTCGCTCGATCTGCGCGACGACCATCGCCTCGGGGTTCTCCGGCAGCTCGACGAAGTCCACGGTGTGGGCGTAGTCGGCGGCGGCGATGCCCGCGCGGCGGCCGAACACGTTGATGTCCAGCAGCGAGTTGGTGCCCAGGCGGTTGGCGCCGTGCACGGAGACACAGGCGACCTCGCCGGCCGCGTACAGACCCGGCACGACGGTGGTGTTGTCCGACAGGACCTCACCCTCGACGTTGGTCGGGATGCCGCCCATGGCGTAGTGCGCGGTGGGCTGGATCGGGATCGGGTCCGTGTAGGGCTCGATACCGAGGTAGGTCCGCGCGAACTCCGTGATGTCGGGCAGCTTGGCGTCGAGCTGCTCCGGCGGGAGGTGCGTGAGGTCGAGGTAGACGTGGTCGCCCTCGGGACCGCAGCCGCGGCCCTCACGGATCTCCGTGTAGATGGAGCGCGAGACGACGTCACGGGACGCGAGGTCCTTCATGACCGGCGCGTACTTCTCCATGAAGCGCTCGCCGTCCTTGTTGCGGAGGATGCCGCCCTCACCGCGGGCGCCCTCCGTCAGCAGGATGCCCATGCGCCAGATGCCGGTCGGGTGGAACTGGAAGAACTCCATGTCCTCCAGCGGGATGCCCCGGCGGAAGCACGCGGCCTGGCCGTCACCGGTCAGGGTGTGCGCGTTGGAGGTCACCTTGAAGAACTTGCCGGTGCCGCCGGACGCGTAGATCACGGACTTCGCCTGGAAGACGTGGATCTCGCCGGTGGCCAGCTCGTACGCGATCACACCGGAGGACGTCTTGACGCCGTCGACCTCGGTGATGAGCTGGTCCAGCACGTAGAACTCGTTGAAGAACTCCACGCCCTCCTTGACGCAGTTCTGGTACAGCGTCTGGAGGATCATGTGGCCGGTGCGGTCGGCCGCGTAGCAGGACCGGCGGACCGGGGCCTCGCCGTGGTTGCGGGAGTGACCGCCGAAGCGCCGCTGGTCGATGGTGCCGTTGGGTGTCCGGTTGAACGGCAGGCCCATCTTCTCCAGGTCGAGGACCGCGTCGATGGCCTCCTTCGCCAGGATCTCGGCGGCGTCCTGGTCGACCAGGTAGTCACCGCCCTTGACCGTGTCGAAGGTGTGCCACTCCCAGTTGTCCTCCTCCACGTTCGCCAGCGCGGCGGCCATGCCGCCCTGCGCGGCGCCCGTGTGGGAGCGGGTGGGGTAGAGCTTGGTCAGCACGGCGGTGCGGCTGCGCTTCGTGGACTCGATGGCCGCGCGCATGCCCGCGCCACCGGCGCCGACGATGACGGTGTCGTACTTGTGGATCTTCATGATTCTCGCAGCCCCGCCTAGCGGATGTTCGGGTCGAAGGTGAAGATCACCAGCGTGCCCAGCAGGATGGTGAACACCGTGGCCGTGTAGAGCAGGCCCTTGAGCCACAGGCGGGTGTTCACGCGCTCCGCGTAGTCGTTGATGACCGTGCGCAGGCCGTTGGCGCCGTGGAGCATCGCCAGCCACAGCATCAGCAGGTCCCAGACCTGCCAGAACGGGGACGCCCAGCGGCCGGCCACGAAGGCGAAGCCGATCTTGGAGACGCCGCCGTCCAGCACGAGCTGGATCAGCAGGTGGCCGAGGACCAGGACGACCAGCACGACGCCGGACAGGCGCATGAAGAGCCAGGCGGCCATCTCGAAGTTGCCCCGCGTGGACTTCGGGGTCTTCTTGGTGCGGGTGCGCGCGCGGGGCGCGTCGAGGGACAGCGCGTAGGCGTCCTCGGCGGCGTCCGCGGAGGAGCCCGTCAGGTTGATCTCAGAGGTGGACATCGGCGTCAGCTCCCGAACAGGACACGAGCGGCGTGGCCGAGGACCGGGTACAGGGCACCGGCCATCAGGATGATCCAGACGCCGAGGACGCTCCACAGCATCTGCTTCTGGTAGCGCGGGCCCTTCGACCAGAAGTCGACGGCGATGACGCGCAGACCGTTGAGCGCGTGGAAGAGGATTGCGGCCACGAGGCCGTACTCCAGCAGCGCGACGATCGGGGTCTTGTACGTGGCTACGACCTTGTCGTAGTCCTCGGGGGAGACACGCACGAGGGCGGTGTCCAGCACGTGAACGAACAGGAAGAAGAAGATGAGGACGCCGGTGACTCGATGAGCCACCCAGGACCACATACCTTCCCGGCCGCGGTACAGCGTTCCAGCCGGCACGGAAGAACCCTCCGGATGCGGGGACTAGGGCCGCGCCGGCTTCACTGTCGGTCGGGCCCGGCCGGGTACGGTCCACCGGCCCTCAGCATCGTATCCATGAGGCGCGGTGCGGCTGACGGGGGGCCTGTTTCGGGTGATCCGGCCCGTTCCGTGATTCCCGCTTCGGCGCATCCGGGCGGGTTCGTCCGCTATACGCCCGGCCGGGGCGCGTAGTGGCTGGTCGCGCGGGTGCCCATGGAGCCCAGATGGGCCGCGAGGCGGTGCCTGGCCAGACCCCGGAGTTCCTCGGCGGCGACCACCCGCTCGTCCTCGGGATCGTTCGCCAATCGTGACCGGATGCCTTCCAGGACGCGGTCGAGTGCTTCCTCGGGGGTGGCGCCGCCCGGCGCGATGACGAACACATGGCCGAAGCGGGCCTCGTAGGCGGCGTGTGCCGCGCTCAGGGCCGTGTGGGCCGCCGAGTAGGTGTCCTCGGGCAGCTCGGGCAGGGACTCGCTCGCCAGGGCGTCGGCCAGGTCGACGGGCCGCAGGTCGTAGGCCGCCTCGTCCGCCGCCGCCAGCAGGGCGCCCAGGTCGGGATAGGGGCGGTGCTCGGCGAGCCGGTGCGCCCAGCGGGCGTTGCGCAGACAGCGCAGGAGCAGCGCGCGGGCCTCCTCGGCAGGCGCCAGATTGAAGGCGTCCAGCGGGGTGGGGAGATACGGCGAACGGTGCGCAGGCAGCGTGGGTCCTCGCGTCACTGGATGCGGCATGGGGGGAGCCATGGTGGCAGGGGCGGCAGGGGGAGCTGTGAAGGATGTGCCGACACGTTATCGAGAGTGGTCACTGTGTGTCCGACGGATGCCCGAATTTCACTCGGACGGGAGAGTTTCAGAGCGGCTCGATGACGAAAGATCGGCGTTTCGGTCGTACGTTGGGAGGGTGAGCCAGCACAGACACCGTGCTACGGCGCGGCAGGTCAAACGGAAGCGGGCCATCATGGCCGCCGCGGTCGTCGGGACCGTGGTGACCGGGGTGGGCGTCGGAGTGTGGGCATCATCCGGAGGCGGTGGTTCCGGTGGAGGCTCGGACGCGGGCGCGGTCGGTGCCTCCCGGCAGGCCGACCCGCCGACCCCGTCGCCGAGCCGCTCGTACCCGATGTCCCAGGCGCCGAAGACGATCCCGGCCGTGCGCGACCACACGTCGGCGCGCGGGCCCGGCTGGAAGCCGCGGGACGGCGCACGGGTGGTGGTGACCGACCCGGCGCTGGCCGACGAGGGCAAGCTCATAGCCGGTGAGCTGGGCCTCGACTACGGCGGCGAGAAGAACGACACCCGGGCCGGCGACGTCCGGCTCGGCCTGGGCGGGAGCGGCAACCCGGAGTCGTACACCATGACCGTGCGCGACGGCCGCGTCGACATCACGGGGCCCGCCGACGCGGGCGTCTTCTACGGCACCCGGACCCTGAAACAAGAGGTCCACGGCGGCGGCACCGCCCCCGAGGGCGTCGTCAAGGACGAGCCCGCCAAGCCCTCGCGCGGCTTCATGCTGGACATCGCGCGCAAACCGTTCTCCGAGACCTGGATCGAGGACCGGATACGCGAGCTGGGCGACCTGAAGTACAACGAGCTGGGCCTGCACTTCTCCGACGACCAGGCGTTCCGCATCCAGTCCACCAGCCACCCCGAGATCGTCTCCAAGGACCACCTCACCAAGGCGCAGGTCAAGAAGATCGTCGACCTGGCCGCCGCCCGGCACATCCAGATCGTGCCCGAGATCGACTCGCCGGGGCACCTGGGCGCCGTCATCGCCGCCCACCCCGATCTCCAGCTCCGCAACGTCAACGGCAAGGCCACGCGCGGCGCGATCGACATCTCCAAGCCCGAGTCCGCGAAGATCGTCGACGATCTGCTCGACGAGTACGCGGACCTCTTCCCGGGCGACAAGTGGAACCTGGGCGGCGACGAGTACCAGGCGCTGGTCGTCTCCGACCCCGAGGCGTCCTACCCGCAGCTCGCCGCGGCCGCCCGTGACGCCTACGGCGCGAACGGCAACGTCGCCGACCTCACCACCGGCTGGCTGAACGGCCGAGCGGACACCATCCGGGCCCACGACCGCACCATGCGGGCGTGGAACGACGGCTTCCTGCGCGACTCCACGATCCAGCCCGCCAAGGACATCCAGGTCGCCTACTGGACCGGCAAGGAGATCGGCGCCCGGCCCCCGGTGGACTACCTGAGCGCGGGCCGCGAGGTCTACAACTACAACGACGAGTACCTGTACTACGTCCTCGGCGAGCCGAACGACTTCACCTACCCGACCGGCCAGCGGATCTACCAGCAGTGGACCCCGCGCGTGATCCGGGGCACGAGCGCGGTCCCGGCGCGGTACGACGGTCAGATCCCCGGCGGTTCCTTCGCCGTGTGGTGCGACTTCCCGAATGCGCAGACCGAGAGCCAGGTCGCGTCCGGCATCCGGATGCCGCTGCGGGCCACGGTGCAGAAGCTCTGGGACTCGGGTCAACCACCGCTGTCCTGGCCGCAGTTCAAGGAGCTGTCGAACAAGCTGGGCTGAGTGGACGGAATGTGGGCGTAACACGTAAGTTTCCGTGTTCGCTCGTGTGTACGCGGCTCTGGGGAGGGCCGCGTACGCCGTTTCAGCCGTACCGGGGGGGAACACCGCCATGATCTGCGCCAGTTGCCACAGCACCGAGGCCGTCACCGGGGAGACGCGGTGCGCCCGCTGCGCGCCGGCCGACTCCTTCGCGCCCTTCGTGCCGCCGGGGCCGCCGCTGCGTTCGCCGGTCGGGCTGGGGCGGGCCACGGCCGTGCTGCTCGGGCTGGTCGCGGTCGGTGACGTGGCCGCGCTCTGGGTCGACTGGCGGCTGCCGTCCGACCTGACCGTGGCGGTCGTCAGCGGCACGCAGGTGGCCCTGCTGGTCGCCACCGCGGTCGTGTACCTGTGCTGGCTGTGGCGGGTGCGGCACAACGCCGACGTGTTCGACGGGAGTTCGCAGAGTCTGGGGCGCTGGTGGGCGATCGCCGGCTGGTTCGTCCCCATCGTGAACTTCTGGTTCCCGCGCCGGATCGTCCTCGAGGCATGGGACGCCAGCGCACCGCAGGGCCGGCCGGCCGGGCACGCGCTGGTCAACCTGTGGTGGACGCTGTGGGTGGCCGATCTGCTCGCCGACCGGTTGCTGCGCGGCGGGGGCGGGGTGGGGGCGCTCGCCCTGGCCGACTCCCTCGACCTTCTCGCCGCGGTCCTCGCCGCCGTGGTCGTCCTGAAGCTGACCCGGATGCAGCACGAGAAGGCGCTTGGGGGGCCGTTGCTGCCGAGCGCCGCTCTTGGCTGAAAAACGGTGACTGTGACACTCCGGGCCCGTCGCACGCAGTAAGGGGAAATGCGGGCTCCGTACAGGCGGTGCCCAGGCGAGGGAGGAATTCCATGAGCCTGGTGGAACTGATCGCACAGGCCGACGCACGCGGGCTTGCCGCGAGCGGGCTGGCTTGTTCGGATCGGTGCGTGTCCTTGCTCGTCGAGGACGACGAGTTGCTGCGCCCGCTGTGGGCGCATCTCGTGGACGACTCCGACTGGTCCGAGAGCCTGCTGAAGGCGTGCGCCGCGCTCGGCCCGGCGGACCCCGGCGAGGACGAGGCGGCGGGGCTGGCCCGCGAGATGCTGGCGTCGGCCCCGGCCGAGCGGACCGGTGAGGCGCTGCGGGCGTGGGCCGACGCCTGCTCGCTGGCCTCCCTGCGCGTCCACCGCCTGCTGGACCCCGGCGACCCCGCCGAGCCGTCCGAGGGCGCGGCGACGGCCGAGGACGACGAGGCGGTCCGGGGCGAGGACGGCGCGGACGAGGCGCCGCCGCTGGTCGCCGCCGAGCTGGGCCGGCAGCTCGTCGTCCTGCAACTCCTCGCCGAGCACGGCCCGCAGGGGCTGCGGCGCGCCCTGGACGTGTCCGGGGAGGGGCGCCGGGTGCTGCGCGCGGTGGTGTCGCGGAGGGCGCGCGGACGCGGCTGAGCGGCCGCAGGAGGTTCAAACCCGATCTCGGGGCGGGTTCTGTGTCCGTCCTGGGAGTGCCGTGGGGCGGTCCTGCGCCGGTTGCCGGAAGAGGCGCCGAACCCTGTTACGCGAGGCCGGTCAGGACCGCTTTTCCTTATGTGACGACCCAGTTTGCGACAGCGCAGTACGTGACAGCACAGACGGAGCACCGCCCCTCCGCCGCGGCGCGGCCCGTGCGGTGGGCCGCGGACATGGTGGCCACCATGCGCGAGGGCGCCCGTCTCCGCCTCGACTACTCGCCCCAGAGCCTGTGGCGGGTGGACCGGGTGATCGAGGAGATACGCCGCGACCGCCCCCCGCTGGAGGCGGTCGAACGCGCCCTGCGCGGCTTCGGCGCCTACGCGGGCGAGGTGGTGGTCCGCCAGACCGGCGGCGAGTGGTGGGCCACGGGCGAGGACCACTGGGTCCGCACCCCGGACGGCCGCCTCTGGGACCCGGTGGAGGAGGCCCGCCGGGCGTTCGGTGGGCACGGGTCGCTGCGGTTGTTGTGCCGGGAGGCGGCGGGGACGCACTGACGGCCGGGCCGCGCGTCCCCTTCATCCGTGGCGCTCAGCCGAGGCGACGGCCGGGGCCGCCACCCCCCACAGGAGAGACCCCGGCCGTCGCGTCGCGGGCCGCTGGGCGGTCCGTGTCTTGTTCTGCGCCGTGGGCGCGTCATGTGTCACACCTGGGCCGTGTCACGAGTCAGTTGCATCTTCCACAGACATGGACGAGCAGCGGTTTCAGGCCGTAACGTGCCTTTCGCGCCGACCGAGGACGGGCGTAAAGGGAGTGCGGTGCAGGGGGACGACGCGGAGTTGACGGCCGCGGTGCGCGCGGCCCAGGCGGGGGACGAGACCGCGTTCCGCACGGTGTACCGCGCGGTGCATCCACGCATGCTCGGCTATGTACGCACGCTGGTCGGTGACTTGGACGCCGAGGACGTCACGTCCGAGGCGTGGCTGCAGATCGCGCGCGACCTCGACCGGTTCGACGGCGACGCCGACCGGTTCCGGGGCTGGGCCGCGCGGATAGCCCGCAACCGCGCCCTGGACCACATACGCATGCGCGGCCGCCGCCCCCTGATAGGCGGCGACGAGACCGAACTGACCGGCCGGGCGGCCGAGTCGGACACCGCCGGTGAGGCCATGGAGGCCCTGAGCACCGACGGCACCCTCTCGCTCATCGCCCGGCTCCCGCAGGACCAGGCCGAGGCCGTCGTGCTGCGCGTGGTGGTCGGGCTGGACGCCAAGACCGCCGCCGAGACGCTCGGCAAGCGCGCGGGCGCCGTCCGCACCGCCGCGCACCGGGGTCTGAAGCGGCTCGCCGAACTGCTCGGCGCCGACCAGGAATCGGCGGGAGGGCTCGACGCGCTCCCGCCTCAGCGAACGCCGCGCGGTGGCGCGGTGAGGTCCGTGAGTGTGACGCATACGCGTACGCGGACGCAGAAGGACATGTGATGGCCGACGAGCACGACAAGTGGCTGGACGGCGAGGCGTCGGAACGTCTGCTGCGCGGTGAGCCGTTGGAAGCCGTCGACGCCGACGCCCGGCTCCGGGCGGACCGGCTCGCGGGACTGCTCGGCACCCTGGCCGCCCAGGCGGCGCCCGCTTTCGGTGAACTCCCCGGCGAGAAGGCCGCATTGGCCGCCTTCCGGGAGGCGCGCGTGTCCGTCCCCGCCGAGAAGGCGTACGGCTACGGCGCCGACGCCGGTGTGATCCGTATCGGCGCCCCCGCCCCGGCCCGCCGCTCCCGCTGGGGCCGCCCGGTCCGGCTGGGACTCGCCGCCGCGCTGGCCGCCGGCACGCTGGGCGGGGTCGCGGTGGCCGCGGGCAGCGGGGTGCTGCCCGGCCCGTTCCGCCACGGCACCCCCCGGCCCGGCGCCTCCGTCTCCGCCGCCGCGACCCCGGCCCGGCCCGGTGACCCGTCGTCCCCGGCGCCCTCGCCGGGCACCACGGACACCCCGGACGTGACTCCCCGCGCACCGGCCCCGGACGACTCCCGTGCCGAGGCCGGAGGCGGGGACACGGACGAGGGCACCGCCCGCGCGGACCGGCCCGGTCCCGGCGAGCCCTCCCGCCGGCCCGGCACCCGCTGGTGGGCGGCCACGCTGGCCTGCCGTGACCTGCGGGGCGGACGCGAACCGGAGCCCGGGAACAGGCGGGCCCTGGAGGGCCTGGCGGGTGGCCCGACGCGGGTCAAGGCGTACTGCCGGGCCGTGCTCGCGGCGGTCGAGGCGGACGCCTCCGGTCACGTACGAGACCGTGACCACCGGGGTGCGGACAGCGGGATCGGCGGCGGCAAGGGCGACTCGCGGGGCGAGGGCCGGCACGACGGCGGTCAGGGCGACGGCGGTCAGGACGACGGCCGGAGCGGCGACGGCGGCCGGGGCGGCGACGGCGGTCACGTGCTGCGCCCCCGGACCCACCTGAACCTTCCCTCGGTTCGTCAGATCCCCTCTGACCTGCGACTTTGTCACTTCCGAAAATTTGTTTCGGAAAGGTGTGACGTTTCTGGAGCCGGCGGCGCAGTACTGAGTGAGCCGACTGGTCATCGGCCGTCGCACTGAGCCGGGGTTCCCCCCGTACCTCAAGGCTCGTGCACACGGCGCGGGCGGGACACGTTCCCCCGGTCCCGCCCGCGCCCTCCCTCGTCAGCGGTACACCACGACCCGGTCGCCGTTGCGTACCTGGGCGAAGAGCGCCGCGATCGCCGTCTCGTCCCGGACGTTCACGCAGCCGTGCGAACCGCCCGCGTAGCCGCGCGCCGCGAAGTCGTACGAGTAGTGGATCGCCTGGCCGCCGCTGAAGAACATGGCGTACGGCATCGGGGAGTCGTAGAGCGTCGACACATGGTGCCGGGACTTCCAGTAGATGCTGAACACACCCTCGCGGGTGGGGGTGTACTGCGAGCCGAAGCGGACCGAGACGGTGGTGAGCGTACGGCCGTCGATCATCCAGCGCAGGGTGCGGCTGGACTTGCTCACGCACAGGACGCGGCCGGTCAGACAGCGCGGGTCGGGCGCGGCGGCGGGCTGGCCGCCCATCAGATACAGCTCCCACCTGCCCGGCCGGTGCGTCATCGCCAGCAGCCGCTGCCAGGTGACGGTGTCCGTCCGCCCGGTCCTCGGCAGCCCGCGCTTGCCCTGGAACCCGCTGACGGCCTTCTCGGTGAGGTCGTCGTACTCCCCGGTCGGCCCGTCGTACAGCCACTGCACCTGACGCAGCCGGGCCTGCAGCTCCCGCACCCCCGTCCCGCTGTCCCCGCGTGAGAACAGCGCGCGCGTGCCCGTGGCGGGCGCCGGGGTGTGCGGGCCGGTGGACGGCGTGTCGAAGTGGACGGGGTAGCGCGGCTTCCCGTCGGCCCCCTCGGGAGGCGGCTTGCATCCCCCGAGCGCCACGGCGAGGGCGGCGGCCGAGGCGAGCAGGGCGGCGGTTCTCCCCGGAATCCTCATGCCGGGGATGCTTCCCCCGCGCGCCCGCCGCTGAACAAGAGGGCATCGTGGGAGGGAAGCGAACTCCTCCCGGAGGCGGCGATGGCGCGTGAGTCGGAGTCGGGGACGCCGGTCGAGCCCGTGTACGGACCCGAGGCGCTGGCGGGCTGGCGGCCCGAGGTCCAGCTCGGTGAGCCGGGGCACTACCCGTACACCCGTGGCGTGTACCCGACGATGTACACCGGCCGCCCCTGGACCATGCGGCAGTACGCCGGTTTCGGCACCGCCGCCGAGTCCAACGCCCGCTACCGGGAGCTGATCGCCCACGGGGTCACCGGGCTGTCGGTCGCCTTCGACCTGCCCACCCAGATGGGGTACGACTCCGACGCGCCGCTCGCGCGGGGCGAGGTGGGCCGGGTCGGGGTGGCGGTGGACTCGATCGAGGACATGCGGGAGCTGTTCGACGGCATCCCGCTGGACGGGGTCTCGACCTCGATGACGATCAACGCCCCGGCGGCCGTGCTGCTGCTCCTCTACCAGTTGGTGGCCGAGGAGCGGGGAACACCGGGCGACAGGCTGACCGGCACCGTGCAGAACGACGTGCTCAAGGAGTACATCGCGCGCGGCACCTACATCTTCCCGCCCCGCCCCTCGCTGCGGCTGACCGCCGACCTCTTCGCGTACTGCGCGCGCGAGCTGCCCCGCTGGAACACCATCTCCATCTCCGGCTACCACATGGCGGAGGCGGGTGCCTCGCCCGCGCAGGAGATCGCGTTCACGCTGGCGGACGCGGTCGCCTACGTCCGCACCGCGCTCGCGGCCGGCATGGACGTGGACGACTTCGCGCCGCGCCTGTCCTTCTTCTTCGTGGCGCGTACGACCCTGCTGGAGGAGGTCGCCAAGTTCCGTGCCGCGCGCCGGATGTGGGCCCGGATCATGCGCGAGGAGTTCGGGGCGCGCGACCCGAGGTCGTGGATGCTGCGCTTCCACACCCAGACGGCGGGCGTCCAGCTCACCGCGCAGCAGCCGGAGGTGAACCTCGTCCGGGTCGCCGTCCAGGCGCTCGCCGCGGTCCTCGGCGGTACCCAGTCGCTGCACACCAACGCCTTCGACGAGGCCATCGCGCTGCCCACCGACAAGAGCGCCCGCCTGGCCCTGCGCACCCAGCAGGTCCTGGCCCACGAGACCGACGTGACCGCGACCGTCGACCCCTTCGCCGGTTCGTACGCGGTGGAGCGGCTCACCGACGACGTGGAGCGGGCCGCGCTGGAACTGCTGCGCTGGGTCGAGGACCTCGGCGGGGCGGAGGCGGCCATCGAACTCGGCTACCAGAAGGGCGAGATCGAGCGGAACGCGTACCGGATCGCCCGCGAGACCGAGTCCGGCGAGCGGGTGGTGGTCGGCGTGAACCGCTTCCGGCTGGACGAGGAGGAGCCGTACACCCCGCTCCGCGTCGACCCCGGCCTGGAGGCCCGCCAGTGCGAGCGCCTGGCCCGGCTACGCGCCGAGCGGGACGGCCGCGCAGTCGACGCGGCCTTGGCCGACCTCCGCGAGGCCGCCGAGGGCACGGCCGACGTCCTCCCGCCGATGAAACGCGCCCTCCGCGCCCGAGCGACCCTGGGGGAGGTCTGCGACACCCTGCGCTCGGTGTGGGGGACGTATCAGCCACCGGACGCCCGCTGAACCCTCCGGCGACTCCGTGCGACACTCGCTCTCATGTTCGGCGTCATCGATCTACCCGCCTACCTCGCGGGACTCGTGCTCATCGTGTTGTTGCCGGGGCCAAACTCCCTGTACGTGCTGTCCGTCGCCGCCCGGAAGGGCATCAGGCCGGGGTACACGGCGGCCGCCGGGGTGTGGTGCGGGGACACCGTGCTGATGACGTTGTCCGCGGCCGGGGTGGCCTCGCTGCTCCAGGCCAACGCCGTGCTGTTCGGGATCGTGAAGTACGCCGGGGCCGGTTATCTGACCTGGCTGGCGATCGGGATGCTGCGGGCCGCCTGGCAGATGTGGCGCACCCGGCGCTCGCCGGTGGTGGCCGAGGCCGCCGCCGAGGAGGAGCCGGAGGCCGAGCGGCCGTTCCGGCGTGCCCTGGTGGTCAGCCTGTTCAACCCCAAGGCGATCCTGTTCTTCGTGGCCTTCTTCGTCCAGTTCGTGGACCCGGCCTACGCCTATCCCGCGCTGTCCTTCATCGTCCTCGGCGCCTTCGCCCAGGCCGCCAGCTTCTTGTACCTCACCGCCCTGATCTTCAGCGGTACCCGCCTGGCCGCCGCGTTCCGCCGCCGCAGGCGGCTCTCGGCGACGGCCACCTCGGCGGCCGGGGTGCTCTTCCTCGGCTTCGCGGTGAAGCTGTCGCTGGCCGCGGGCTAGTTCAGCCCAGGCCGACACGGCGGGCGTATTCACCGAGTCCCTCGGCCGAGTCGCCCGCCCAGCCGACGTAGCCGTCGGGGCGGATCAGGAAGATGCCGGGGCCGTACGCGGCGGGCAGGGAGCGTGTGCCGGGGAGTTCGGCGCCCAGCAGGGTCCAGTGCGGGCCCCGGAAGGCGTCGAAGAGGCGGACGCCGTCCACCGTGCCGTCCGGGGCGCGGTCGCCCGCGCGTATCTCCGTAGGCTCCGGCCGGGTGTCCTCGCTCAGGGTCGACTCCCGATATCCCAGGTCGAGTTGGACCGTCGCCTTTCCCCGCTGGACCTCGCCCCGGTGCACCCCCGTGGAGAGGTCCAGCATGGCGGCGGCGTTGGCGCGGCGCTCCTCCTCGTAGGTGTCGAGCAGGGCGTCCGGGGCGCCGTCGCGCAGCACCGCGCCCAGCTTCCAGCCCAGGTTGTAGGCGTCCTGGACGCTGGTGTTCAGTCCCTGCCCGCCCGCCGGGGAGTGGACGTGGGCCGCGTCCCCGGCGAGGAACACCCGCCCCACCCGGAACCGGTCCGCGAGCGCCGCCCTCGGCCGGAACTCCGACGCCCAGCGCACCTCGGTGACGTCCTCCGGGTCGAGGTGGGTGTACGCGCCGACCAGCTTGCGCAGGCCCTCCAGGGACAGGTCCGCGGTCCCGCCCTCGGGCAGGCGCGCGGCCAACTGGAAGTCGTCCGTACCGGCCAGCGGGCACAGCATCAGACCGGTGCCGTCCTCGCCGGGGAACGTGTGCCAGTACTCCCGGCCGAGCCCGCGCACCCGCACGTCCGCGACCAGGAACGGGCTCGGGTCGACCGTCTCCCCGGTCATGCCGACGCCCACCGCGCGCCGCACCGCCGAGCGGCCCCCGTCGGCCGCCACCACGTACCGCGCGCGCAGCGTCGTACCGTCCGCGAACCGCGCCGTCACGCCCTCGGCGCCCTGCTCCAGCCCGGTCAGCTCGCGGCCGAAGGCGACCCGGCCGCCCAGCTCGGTCAGCCGGGCGTGCAGTACCTCCTGGGTGCGCCACTGGGCGACCATCAGCGGGTCGGTGTACGGGGCGCCCTCGGTCGGCTCCACCGGCTCGAACATCGGGCGGACACCGGCCTGTTCACCGTCCCGCCAGAGCATCCGGGGCGGGTACGGGCCACCGGCCGCGCGGATCGCGTCGAGCACGCCGAGGTCGTGGAAGACCTCCTGGGTGCGCGGCTGGATGCCCTTGCCGCGCGAGCCGGGGAACAGGGTGTCCGCCCGCTCCACCACCAGCGCCGCCACCCCGCGCCGGGCGAGGTCCGCCCCGAGGGTCAGCCCGGTCGGACCGGCCCCCACCACCAGCACATCCACATCCATCGGGGCATTCATGGCATCTCTCCTTAACGCCGTTAAGTGCCGTCGCTCATGAGACTGCCCTTAACGTTGTTAAGCTGTCAAGCGTGAGTACGGAACGACGCGCCCCCCTGGACCGCCGCCGGGTCGCGGACACCGCGCTGCGGCTGCTGAACGAGACCGGCCTGGACGGGCTGACCCTGCGCGCCATCGCCAGGGAGCTGGACGTCAAGGCGCCCGCGCTGTACTGGCACTTCAAGGACAAGCAGGCGCTGCTGGACGAGATGGCGACCGAGATGTACCGCCGGATGACGGCCGGCGCGGTGCTCGACCCCGCCGACACCTGGCAGGAACGGCTGCTGGCGGCCTGCCGGGGTCTGCGCGCCGCGCTGACCGGCTACCGCGACGGAGCCAAGGTCTTCAGCGGCTCCCGCTTCACCGGCACCGAGCACGCCCCCGCGATGGAGTCCCACCTGCGCGTCCTCACCGGCGCCGGCTTCACCCTGGCCCAGGCCGTGCAGGCGATGCGCACGGCGAACATGTACACGATCGGCTTCGTCACCGAGGAGCAGGGCGTACGGCCGCTGCCGGGGGAGCGGCGCGAGGGGTACGACGTGGAGGAACGGGCCCGCCGCCTGGCCGAGTTCCCGCTCGCGGCCGAGGCCGGGAAGCTGCTCTTCGACGGCTACGACGAGCAGTTCGAGGACGGTCTGAAGCTGATCGTGGCCGGGATCGAGGCCGCGTACGGCATCCGGTAGCTCAACTCTTGAGCGCCCGCCGCAGCCGGGGCCCGAACGGCTTCTCCACGAACCGGTGCAGCAGCCACGCCAGCACCAGCATCCCCGCCACCGTCAGCCCGAGCGTCGGCCAGGGCGCGAGCCCCAGCCCCCGGTGCAGCACCCGGACGGCGAACCAGCCCAGGTGCTCGTGCACCAGGTAGAACGGGTACGTCAGCGCGCCCGCCGTCACCAGCCAGGGCCAGGACGCCCACCGGGTCCACCCCAGCGCCACGGCCGCCACCGAGGCGAAGGCCAGCGTGACCACCAGCACGATCACCTCGGGATGCCGGGTGAAGTCGGACTGTGCCCCCGGATGCCACAGCCCGCGCACGGCCGCGCTCTGTCCGAGCAGCCAGGACATCGCCACCAGGCCCCACGGCAGCGGACCGCTCCCGAAGCGGTGGACCAGGTAGAGCGCGAGCCCGCCGATGAAGAAGGGCGCGTACTCCGGCATCACCAGCGCGTCGGTGAGGGCGTTCCCGGCGGTGGTGGAGATGGCGGCGGCCAGCGTCCAGAGGCAGGCGAACAGCACCACGCGCCGGTAGGTGGCCCCGCGCCAGACCACGAACAGGGCGAACAGCGCGTAGAACCGGACCTCCGCCCACAGCGTCCAGCACACCCCCAGCACCCGTGAGGCGCCCATGGGCTGCTGGAGCATGGTCAGGTTGACCAGGAACTCGTCCGCCCGCACCGGGTGCACCACGACCGGCAGCACGAAGGCCGCCCCGGTCACCAGCACCAGCGCCACCCAGTACGCGGGGTACAGCCGGGCCACGCGGGAGCGGAAGAAGTCGCCGAGCGTGCGGCCCCAGCCGCTCATGCAGATGACGAAGCCGCTGATCACGAAGAAGAACTGCACGCCCAGACAGCCGTACGGGGCCACCTGTGAGAGCCGGGGGAAGACCTCGGACGGGCTCTGGTGCCAGGACTCCGAGATCGTGCCGCCGCGCCCGGCGTAGTGGTACAGGCACACCATCAGCGCGGCCACGAGCCGGAGCCCGTCCAGGGCGAGCAGCCGCCCCCGCGTCCCGGTGGCGACCGGCTGGGAGAGGCCGGCGGGCGGGGCCGGGGCGAGCGGCGGCGTGGCGGTCATGTGCGCAGTCCTTGGCGTGAGTCGGTCGGCAACAGGGGGTTCAACCGCGGGCTGCCCGGCGCAGGCCGCGCGCCCGGCGGGCCACCCGGCGGACGGTGGCGTTGCGCGGGATGAACGCGAGCTGCGCGGGCACCCCGCCGGGCAGCCCCAGCACGGTCAGCCGACGGCGCTTGAAGTAGCGCAGGGTGGCCGGGTCCAGGTGCCGGGCGAGGAAGCCCTCGACCTCGGCGCGCAGCCGGGGCAGTATTTTCGGCTGCATGGCGAAGCCCACCGCGCGTACCAGCTCGCCCAGTTCGGCGACCTCCCTCCCCCGCCGGCCCTCCGTGACCCCCGCCCGGTCGCCCAGGTCGGGCAGCAGCGCGTCGACCACGGTGACCGGGACCCGGTTGCTGTTCTCGTAGGGGGCCAGCCGCTCCAGCAGGGTGCCGGTGCCGACCCGCGCCACGGGCAGGCCGTACAGCGTGGCGGCGGTCAGCAGGGCGGTGGAGAAGCAGCCGACGACCAGCGCCGGGCGCATCCGCTGGTACAGCACCTCCGCCAGCACCGGGGTGTCCAGCACCGTGAGGTCGGCCCCGAGCCGCTCCGCCTCCTCCTCCAGGCTGCGCGCGTAGCGGGCCGGTGCGGTGGGATGCGGCTTGAACACCACGCGGGTGTGGCCCAGTTCGACCGCGCCGCGCAGCATCCGGACGTGCAGCGCCTCCTCCTCGTCCGGGGTGAGGATGTCCAGCGCGGACAGGTACTGGCCCAGCAGCAGTGCGGGTTCCTCGATCGCGGGCAACGCGTCACCCGTGGAGGCGAGTTCGGCCAGCACCTTGGTGAAGGCGGCCGACGGCACGATCTCGGCAGGGACCCCGAACTCGGTGAGCAGCAGCGGCTGAAGGCCCGGCACCAGGTCGAGGTGGAGCAGCCGGTCCACGCGGGTGCCGACCAGCGGGTCGATCTTGTTGCGGGTGGGGCCGTAGCTCATCAGGCCGTCGGCGTAGACCGTGACCGGGGCGCCGGTGAAGATCTGGGCGAGCGCCAGCGACGGGTTGACCTGGATCGACTCGACCGCCAACTCGACGTCGGCACTGCCCAGTTCCCACTCGTGGCGCAGGTACCGCTGCCACAGGGGCATGTCGTCCACGCGGGGCAGCCAGCCGCCGGGGTGGAAGGGGTGGATCGTCTCGTTGTACGACAGCACGTCGTCGAAGCGGTCGCGCAGCCGCTCGAAGCCGGGCATCTCGTCCAGCGGGGGCGTGGTCTCCGGGGTCGCCGCGTTGTTGCAGACCAGCAGGATTCGCCGGTCGGCGGGGGCGAAGCAGCCGGAGTCCAGGGCGGCGGCCAGCGTGGCCACGCCGTACAGCGTGGACGCCTGGAAGATCTGGGTGGTCATGCGGCGGCCCCGGCGGGGGAGGGGCGGCGGCGCAGCCGGCGTAGCCGGGTGGCGCGCTCCAGGTCCATGGAGTCCAGCGCCTCGTTCAGCACGTCCTGCGGCATGCGCCTGAGGGCGGCCGCGCTCAGGGATTTCAGTTTTCGCGCCACCGGGGGCTCGAACCTTTCGATGCTTCCCAGATGGTGGGAAATGATCGCGCAATAGGTGCGCACGGCTTTCGGCAGCAGTGCTTCCGCATCCCGGTCGGCGGCGGTCTCCGCTATGACCTGGTCGAACGCGCGCAGGAAATCGAGCTGACGGACATCACCGATCTGGGTCAGCGAGGAGGCGACCCCGCGCCGGTAGAAAACCCCGAGCAGTCCGACGACGGCGAACGACTCCGCCTCCCGGTGCAGCTTCCAGATCCACGGCCGGTCCTCCGCCGTGCGCAGCCCGTCCGTGAAGCGCAGCAGCCCCCGCTCCGCGAGGCGCCGGTGATAGATCCCGGCCCAGGCGTACGCGTAGTCCACCGAGGTCGACCGGTCGGCGGGCAGGATCGCCGCCCTCGGGTCCATCACGACACCCCGCCGGCCGTGCGGCACCCGGTGCACGGCCCGCGCCCGCGCGGTGCACTGCACATGGTCGGTGCGCAGGAAGTCGCAGCCCAACTCGTCGATGTGCGCGACCAGTTGGTCGTAGTAGCCGGGGGCGAGCCAGTCGTCGCCGTCGAGGAACGTCAGATACTCGCCCCGCGCCCGGTCGATACCGGTGTTGCGGGCGGTCGCCAGCCCGCCGTTGCGCTCGTGCCGGACCAGGACCGCGCCGGGCAGCTCGCGCCCGGCACGCTCGAGAATGCCCGGTGTCCCGTCGCGGGAACAGTCGTCCACGAGAATGAACTCGTAATCGTCCCGCGCGTTCGCACGAAGACTCCTCAATGTGTCCGGCGCGTATTGCTGCACGTTGTAGAACGGCACGATGACCGAGAGCTTGACCACGCCGAGGACGTTAGGGCGGGGCCCGGCATTCGGGTCGACGCTCGTCTTGATATCGGGTGAACGACGCGTGGCGAAGCAGTGAACCGGGCTTTCCCCGGCCCCGATCCGGGCCCGAATCCCCATTCGTCGATGTGCTGTTAACCGTTTGTTGCGTTCGGGTTGGGCGGGACCTCCAAAAGGCTTCCTAGCGTCTGCGGCGTGCCAGCAAGTGCAACGAAGTCCCCCCGGATCGCCGTCCTCGCCGATTCCGACACCCGGTGGAAGTGGGGCGCGCTCACCGCGCGCCGTATCGCTCCCGCCGCCGCCGGACGGCTCGACGGCTACCTCCTGCGGGGCCGGGCCACCCCGACGCCCCGCCAGCTCGCCGAGACCGGCGCCACCGCCGACTCGCTCCGCGAGGTCACCGGCGCGGAGTTCCTGCGCGCCATGACGGAGGAGTCCTACGACATCCTCGTCCTCGCGCTGGTCGGCGGCGGTGTGCAGGCGATGCTGCACGGCCTGCGGCACGCCTGGGGCGGCGGACGGCGCCCGGTGGTCGTCACCGGCTACGTCGGCGTCGTCTACGAGAAGCTCGCAGACGGCCTGCTGCTACGGCACGGCGCCGACCTCGTCCTCGCCAACTCGGCCGAGGACGCGGACCGGTTCCGGGCCGTGTACGAGGGGGTCGGCGCGGACGCCGGCGCGGTCACCGAGGTCGCGCTGCCGTTCCTCGGCGGGACGGCTTACGCGGGTGAACGGGCGCCCTGCACCGTGACGTTCGCGGCCCAGCCCTCCGTGCCCGAGAGCCGCGCCGACCGGACCTACCTGCTGGACCGGCTCATCGGGCACGCCCGGCGCCACCCCGAGCGCGAGGTGCTGCTCAAGCTGCGCTCCAAGCCCGGCGAACACACCACGCACATCGAGGAGCTGCCCTACCAGAAGCTCGTACGGGGGCGGGAGCTGCCCGCCAACCTCCGTCTGGTGTACGGGCACATGGGCGAGGTGCTGGACCGGACCGACCTGCTGGTCACCATCAGCTCCACCGCCGCCCTGGAGTCCCTGCACCGGCGCATCCCCACCGCCGTGCTGACCGACCTCGGGGTGCGCGAGGCGCTCGGCAACCACCACTTCCTCGGCTCCGGCTGCCTCACCTCCTGGGACCGCCTGGACGCCGGGCACCGCCCGGAACCGGACCCCGGCTGGCTGGAGCGGCAGGGCGTCGCCGCCGGGGAGGGCTCGTACGCCTCCGCCTTCGACGCCGCCCGCGCACGCATCGCCGCCCTGCTGGACCGGTCCGGCGTGCTGCTGCCGCTGAACCCCTACTACACCCCCGAGACCGCGCCCGGCTATCTGCCCGGCCTCCTCGCCCGCCACCACCTCGGCCCCGACGGTGCCCCGCTGCCCGGCACCCCCGCCGCCCGCGCGGAACCCGGCCCCGTCCGGCAGATCGTCCGCCGCGCCGCCCGCGGCGCCTACCGCCACGGCGTCCAGCGGGTCGCCCCGGTGATCCGGCGGATGGGCGAGCTGTGAACGCCCCGAACTCCCAAGTCTGCGACGCCTTTCGAGGAGCTGACCCCATGACCCACTGGCCCGCCGAACGAGGCGGCCCGCCCGGCCGGGTGCTCGCCGTGATCCCGGCGCGCGGCGGCTCCAAGGGTGTGCCCGCCAAGAACCTCGCCCCCGTGGGCGGCGTCCCGCTGGTGGCCCGCGCGGTGCGCGCCTGCCTGGCCGCCCCCGCCGTCACCGACGTCGTCGTCTCCACCGACGACGCGGCCGTGGCCACCGCGGCCCGCGCGGCCGGCGCCGAGGTCGTCACCCGGCCCGCCGCCATCGCCGGGGACACCGCCACCTCCGAGGCCGCCGTCCTGCACGCCCTCGACGCCTTCGAGGAGCGGGCCGGGGCAGCCGTCGACGTGGTGCTGCTCGTGCAGTGCACCAGCCCCTTCCTGCTCGCCGACGACATCGGCCGGGTCGCCGAGGCGGTCGCCCGTGACGGCGCGGACACCGCCGTCACCGTCGCCCCCTTCCACGGCTTCGTCTGGCGCGACGAAGCCCCCGACGACGCCGCCGAGCCCGGCGGCCATGGCGTCAACCACGACAAGGCCGTGCGCCCCCGCCGCCAGGACCGCCCGCAGGACCTGCTGGAGACCGGCGCCGCCTACGCCATGGACGCCACCGGCTTCCGCGCCCACGAGCACCGCTTCTTCGGCCGCACCGAGCTGGTCCGCACCGACCCGGCCCGCGTGCTGGAGATCGACGACCCGCACGACCTGGTCCGCGCCCGCGCCCTGGCCCCGCTGCTGGACACCGCCCCGGCGGGCGCGCTGCCCACGCTCGCCGACGTAGACGCGGTCGTCCTCGACTTCGACGGCACCCAGACCGACGACCGGGTGCTGATCGACACCGACGGACGGGAGTTCGTCTCGGTGCACCGGGGCGACGGGCTCGGCATCGCCGCGCTGCGCCGCGCCGGGCTGCCGACGCTGATCCTGTCCACCGAGCAGAACCCCGTCGTCGCCGCCCGCGCCCGCAAGCTGCGCCTTCCGGTGCTGCACGGCATCGACCGCAAGGACGTCGCCCTCAAACAGTGGTGCGAGGAACAGGGCATCGCCCCCGAGCGGGTGCTCTACGCCGGCAACGACGTCAACGACCTGCCCTGCCTCGCCCTCGTCGGCTGGCCCGTCGCGGTCGCCGACGCCCATGACGCCGTACGCGGCGCCGCCCGCGCCGTCACCACCGTCCCCGGTGGATACGGCGCCATCCGGGAGATCGCGGGCTGGCTCCTCGGGCCCTCCCTCGACACCCCTCCCGGTCCCCTCCCCACCTCCCCCGGCAAGTAAGGAACACCCTGACATGAGCACCAACTCCCGCATCCGCAGCTTCGGTTCGCGCGAGGCCGGACCCGGCCGCCCGGTCTACGTCACCGGCGAGATCGGCATCAACCACAACGGCGACCTGGACAACGCGTTCAAGCTGATCGACGTGGCCGCCGAGGCCGGCTGCGACGCCGTGAAGTTCCAGAAGCGCACCCCGGAGATCTGCACCCCGCGCGACCAGTGGGACATCGAGCGCGACACCCCCTGGGGCCGGATGACCTACATCGACTACCGCCACCGCGTGGAGTTCGGCGAGGACGAGTACCGCCAGATCGACGCGTACTGCAAGGAGAAGGGGATCGACTGGTTCGCCTCCCCGTGGGACACCGAGGCCGTCGCCTTCCTGGAGAAGTTCGACGTGCCCGCCCACAAGGTGGCCTCCGCCTCCCTCACCGACGACGAGCTGCTGCGCGCCCTGCGCGCCACCGGCCGCACGGTGATCCTCTCCACCGGCATGTCCACCCCGCGCCAGATCCGCCACGCCGTCGAGGTGCTGGGCAGCGACAACATCCTGATGTGCCACGCCACCTCCACCTACCCGGCCAAGTCCGAGGAGCTGAACCTCCGCGTGATCAACACGCTGGAGAAGGAGTTCCCGAACGTCCCGATCGGCTACTCCGGCCACGAGACCGGCCTGCAGACCACGCTGGCCGCCGTCGCCCTCGGTGCCGTCTTCGTCGAGCGCCACATCACCCTCGACCGCGCCATGTGGGGCTCCGACCAGGCCGCCTCGGTCGAGCCGCAGGGCCTGGTCCGCCTGGTCCGCGACATCCGCGCCATCGAGGCGTCCCTCGGCGACGGCGTCAAGAAGGTCTACGACTCCGAGCTGGGCCCGATGAAGAAGCTGCGCCGGGTCTCCGGCGTGGTCGCCGAGGCGGAGATCGCCGCCGCCGCGGGCGAGCCGGTCGCGGTCTGACCCCGCTCGCCCGACTGCGCTACGACGGGACGGTCGTACCCCCATGAGCCCTCGCGCCGGACACCCCGGCCCCGCTGCCCGCACGCTCGCCTTCGTGGAGAGCCCGGTGCAACTGCTGAACGTACTGGAGTGGGCCCACGCGGGCGGGGTGCCCGCGCGCGAGGGGGCCGGGGCGGAGCTGACGCTCGTCGTGCTGGCCCCCACCGACCCCATGACCCGGGGCCAGCTACGCCGCATGGCCGACCTCGCGCGGGACGAGGGGTACGACGTGCGCTGGGAGGAGGCGCGGGGCGGGGCGAGTGCGCCGTTCCGCACCGTCGGCGCGCTGACCGGGGCGCTGCGGCGGGCCGGCCGGATCGTCATGGGCGACCCCTTCTCCCGCTACGTACAGCTCCTGCTCACCATCACCCGCGCGCCCGAGCTGGTCGTCGTGGACGACGGCACCGCCACCATGGAGTTCGTCGCCCAGCTCGCCCGCGGCGAGCGCCTGGTGCGCTGGCACCGCAAGGGCGGGCGGCCCGGCCCCCGCGACCTGCTCTTCGCCCCGGTCGCCGGCACCGCCCGGCGCCGCCTCACCCCGAGCGGCGGCAGACGCGTGGAGGTCTTCTCCGCGATGCCGGTGACCGAGACCCCGGACGGCGTCACGGTCACCGCCAACGACTTCGCCTGGACCCGCGCCCGCTTCGGGCCGCCGCGCGTCACGAGGAGCGCCGACATCGTCGGCACGTCCCTGGTGGAGACCGGCGTGGTCGACGCCGACCGCTATCTCGCGGCCGTCCAGGCACTGGCCACGGCCCACGGCGCCACCCGCTACTTCGCCCACCGCCGCGAGAGCACCCCGAAACTGCACCGCCTGGCCACCGAGACCGGCCTGGAGGTCGTCCGCCCCGACCTCCCCCTGGAGCTGATCGCCCGCCGGGGCCCCATCGGCGGCACCGTGCTGAGCTTCCCCTCCACGGTCGTCCACACCCTGCCCCTGGCCCTGAAGGGCACCGGCGTCCGCGTGGCGGTGTGCGACATCGACCCCGCCTGGCTCACCGCCCACGCCTCCCCCCGCGCCCAGGGCTTCCTGTCCGGCGTGACGGGCACGGCCAGGACGGCCCACCACCTGACGACGGTGACACCGGGGACCTGAGGCTTCAGTCCTTGCGCGCCAGTACGAACCCCCGTGGGCGGGCCTCCTCGCCCTGGGGCTCGCGGACCATCGAGGCGACCAGGGTCAGCCCCGCCTCGGTGAGGCGGGCGGCGATGGCCGCCGGGGAGCGCATCCAGTAGTCGAGGTCGATCTCGTGGCCGAAGCGTTCCGTCAGGTGCATGTGGTCGGCGTCGCCGGTCTGGAAGGCCAGCAGGACGGGTGCGCCGGGGCGCAGGGTCCGGTGGAACTCGGCGAAGGCCCGGGGGAGGGACTCGTCCGGCACGTGGATCGTGGAGTAGAGGGCGAGGATGCCGCCCAGGGTGGCGTCCGGGAGGTCCAGGGCGGTCATCGAGCCGACGTGGAAGCGGAGGTGCGGGTGGGCCTCGCGGGCCAGGGTCACCATCGCGAGGGAGAGGTCCACCCCGAACACCGGTACGCCCAGACCGTCCAGCAGCGCCGTGACGTACCCCGGCCCGCTGCCCAGGTCGGCCACCGGGGCCGGGCCGTTGTCCTTGACCAGCTCGGCGAAAGCGCTGATCAGGGAGCGGTCCAGCGGGTGGGGGAGGCCCGAGGGGAACCGCTCGGCATAGTCCTTGGCGATCGCGTCGTAGGACGAGCGGGTGGTGTGCAGGAAGTCCGCGTCGGTGTCGGTCACGCCGCCGCACCCTACCGGCGCCGCTGCGCCGCACGGGTCCGGTCCATGGACAAACCGAGCGCGAGAGCGGGAGGCGTGGTATCCGTGGAGGGAGAAAGAAAGGTTTTACCCAGACCAGTCCACCGCCATGCGTCCGCCGGTCAGATTTTCTTCCCCTCACGGGCTGAACTTTTGTTGATCGAGGGTCAGTTGACCGTCCGGGCGTCCTACCCTTCAGAGGGTGAACCGATTGATGACCCGAGAGACCGTGGCCGACCTCCCCGGTGCTGTGCTCCCCGGCGCGCTCAGCGAGTCACTGCACGCTGAACTCGTAGCCTTCCGGCGCGACTTGCACATGCACCCCGAGCTGGGCAACCAGGAGTTCCGTACCACCGCCGCCATCAAGGAGCGGCTGGAGCGGGCCGGGCTCAAGCCCCGCGTCCTGGTCACCGGAACCGGGCTCATCTGCGACATCGGGCACATCGAGGGCGAGCAGCGCTCCGACGTGTCGCTGCTGGCCCTGCGCGCCGACATCGACGCGCTGCCCATCCCGGACACCAAGGACTGCCCGTACCGGTCCACCGTGCCCGACCGCGCCCACGCCTGCGGCCACGACGTGCACACCACCGTCGTGCTCGGCGCCGGCCTGGTCCTCGCCGACCTGCACGCCAAGGGGCTGCTGTCCCGCCCGGTGCGGCTGATCTTCCAGCCCGCCGAGGAGCAGCTCCCCGGCGGCGCCCTGACCGCCATCGCCGACGGCGCGCTCGAAGGCGTCGGCCGCATCCTCGCCCTGCACTGCGACCCCCGCGTGGAGTGCGGCAGGATCGGCCTCCGACACGGCCCCATCACCAGCGCCTGCGACCGCCTCGACGTCGCCCTGGACGGCCCCGGCGGCCACACCGCCCGCCCGCACCTGACCACCGACCTGGTCACGGCCGCCGCCCGCGTCGCCACCGACGTGCCCGCGCTGATCGCCCGCCGCGTCGACACCCGCAGCGGACTCGCCCTGACCTGGGGCCGTATCGAGTCGGGCCACGCACCCAACGTCATCCCGCAGCACGCCGAACTCTCCGGCACCGTCCGCTGCCTGGACCTCGACGCCTGGCGGGACGCGCCCGACGTCGTGCACGCCGCGATCGACGAGGTCGCCACCCTGCACGGCGCCAAGTCGGAGATCACCTACGTGCGCGGAGTGCCGCCGGTCGTCAACGACCGCGACTCCGCCGAGCTGCTACGCCGCGCGATGGTCACCCGCTGCGGGCTGGACTCGGTGGAGAGCACCGAGCAGAGCCTCGGCGGCGAGGACTTCTCCTGGTACCTGGAGCACGTGCCCGGCGCCATGGCCCGCCTCGGCGTCCGCCGCCCCGGCGAGCGGACCGTACGCGATCTGCACCAGGGCGACTTCGACGCGGACGAGAACGCGATCACGGTCGGCGTCGAACTCTTCACCGCGGCCGCCCTGATGGCGTCGCCCGAGGTGTGACCCCGGCCCGCTGAAGTCATGCCGCGACGGCCCTCGCACACATGCGGGGGCCGTTCGCGCAACACATCCGCAGGCCATTCGTATCCGCCCCGAAACACGGGGGCCCAGGGCTTGGAAGATCGAGTTCAAGTGCCGTTTGCCTCGGTTCGATAACGGCTGCCCGAGAGGTGTTTTTCTGACATCTACGCGCGTTACGATGCCGCGAAGCCGACGCCGACGGGGCGTCTCGGCCGGGGCGTCGTCAGACGCTCCCACCAAGCGCCATGGTGGCGCTCAGGTCAGGTGAAGGAGCCTTCCCGTGCGCCGGGTAGCCAAGCTTTCCGCTGCGTGTATAGCCACCGCAGCTCTCGCCCTTTCTGCCACGGCCTGTGGCAGCACCTCCTCCGAGAACGACAAGTCGTCCTCCCCCTCCGGTGACGGCAAGGGCGTCAAGATCGGCCTCGCCTTCGACGTCGGCGGCCGTGGTGACCGCTCCTTCAACGACTCCGCCGCGCGCGGTGCCGACAAGGCGAAGGACGAGTTCGGCGGTTCCGTCAAGGAGCTGACCGCCAAGACCACCGACACCGAGGCCGACCGCGAGCAGCGCCTCTCCGACCTGGCCGACGCGGGCTACAGCCCGATCATCGGTGTCGGCTACGCGTACGCGCAGTCCATGGGCAAGGTCGCCAAGAAGTACCCCAAGACCAGCTTCGGCATCGTCGACTCGGTCGTGGACGCGCCCAACGTCGACAGCATCACCTTCACCGAGGAGCAGGGCTCCTACCTGGCCGGTGTCGCCGCCGCGCTGAAGACCAAGAAGACGCACGTCGGCTTCATCGGCGGTGTCGACGTCCCCCTGATCAAGAAGTTCGAGGCGGGCTTCGTCCAGGGCGCCAAGGACACCAACCCCAAGATCAAGGTCGAGACCCAGTACCTGAGCCACGGCTCGGACACCTCCGGCTTCGCCAGCCCCGACAAGGGCAAGGAAGCCGCGCAGGGCATGCTGGACAACGGCGCCGACGTCATCTACTCCGCCGCCGGCTCCTCCGGCAACGGCGCGATCGAGGCCGTCAACGGCAAGAAGGGCGCCTGGGCGATCGGCGTCGACTCGGACCAGTACAACATCCCGGGTCTCGCCAAGTACAAGAGCTCGATCCTGACCTCGGTCATCAAGAACGTCGACCTGGGTGTCTACGACCTCATCAAGTCCGTCCACGGCGGCAAGCCGCAGACCGGCAACAGCGTCTACTCCCTCGCCAAGGACGGCGTCTCGCTGTCCACCAGCGGCGGCTTCATCGGTGACATCCAGGCCAAGCTGGACGCCGCGAAGAAGAAGATCGTCGACGGCTCCATCAAGGTCAAGACCACTCCGTGACCTGATGGGTCCATCCGGACCTCGGCTCGGCGTGGGGGCGCCAGAAGGTGCTCCCCGCCGGGCCGTAACAATGTGTCAACTCTACGCGTGTAGTGCCGAGTTGCCGCGCTAGCGTCGCCGACGCCTGCCCTCACTCCCTCTGTAATCCTCCGCATCCCCCTTCCCCGAGGAGAGTGCGCCATCAACGCGTCCAGCCCTCCCGCTGCCGTCGAACTGCGCGGCATCACCAAGCGTTTCCCCGGCGTCGTCGCCAACCGCGACATCGACATCACCGTCCGCGCGGGCACCGTCCACGCCCTGTGTGGCGAGAACGGCGCCGGCAAGTCCACCCTGATGAAGATCCTCTACGGCATGCAGCAGCCGGACGAGGGCACCATCACCATCCACGGCGAACAGGTCACCTTCGGCAACCCCGGTGACGCCATCGCACGCGGCATCGGCATGGTGCACCAGCACTTCATGCTCGCCGACAACCTCACCGTGCTGGAGAACGTCGTCCTCGGCGCGGAGAAGCTGCACGGCATCGGCTCCAAGGCCCGCACGAAGATCAAGGAGATCTCCGACGCGTACGGCCTCGGCGTCCGCCCCGACGTGCTCGTGGAGCGCCTCGGTGTCGCCGACCGCCAGCGCGTGGAGATCCTCAAGGTCCTCTACCGAGGCGCCAAGACCCTGATCCTGGACGAGCCGACGGCCGTGCTGGTGCCCCAGGAGGTCGACGCGCTCTTCGACAACCTGCGGGAGCTGAAGGCCGAGGGCCTGACCGTCATCTTCATCTCGCACAAGCTGGGCGAGGTGCTGTCGGTCGCCGACGAGATCACCGTCATCCGGCGCGGCACCACCGTCGGCACCGCCGAGCCGAGCACCACCACGCCCAAGCAGCTCGCCGAGCTGATGGTCGGCAGCGAACTGCCCACGCCCGAGACGGAGGAGTCCACCGTCACGGACGTCGCCCTCCTCCAGATCGACGGGCTGCACCTGGCCCAGACCGACCTGGACGGCATCGAGCGCGTCATCCTCGACGAGATCTCCTTCACCATCCACAAGGGCGAAGTCCTGGGCATCGCCGGTGTGGAGGGCAACGGCCAGTCCGAACTGGTCGAGGCGATCATGGGCATGCGCGACCCGGACGCCGGCACGGTCACCCTCGATGGCGCCGACGTCAGCCACGTCCCCACCCGCCGCCGCCGCGAGGCCGGCATCGGCTACATCCCCGAGGACCGCCACCGCCACGGCCTGCTGCTCGAAGCGCCGCTGTGGGAGAACCGCATCCTCGGTCATGTCACCGAGCGCCCCAACTCCCGCCGGGGCCTGCTGGACCCGAAGGCCGCCCGCACCGACACCGAGCGCATCGTCGCCGACTACGACGTGCGCACCCCCGGCATCGACGTCACCGCGGCCTCGCTGTCCGGCGGCAACCAGCAGAAGCTGATCGTCGGCCGCGAGATGAGCCACGCCCCCAAGCTGCTCATCGCCGCCCACCCCACCCGTGGTGTGGACGTCGGCGCGCAGGCCGCGATCTGGGACTACATCCGCGCGGCCCGCCGCGACGGACTCGCGGTCCTGCTGATCTCCGCCGACCTGGACGAGCTGATCGGTCTCTCCGACACCCTGCGGGTGATGTACCGCGGCCGTCTGGTCGCCGACGCCGACCCCTGCACGATCACGCCCGAGGAGCTGGGCTCCGCCATGACGGGAGCGGCCTCCGGCCACCTGGAGCACATAGAGGACGACGCGCGATGAAGAAGCTGACCTCACGGATCGACAAGGAGCGGCTGCTCCTCGGGATCGCGGCGCCGCTGCTGGCCATCGTCGCGGCGCTCCTCGTCACCGCCCTGGTGATCCTCGCGACGGGCAAGAGCCCCGGCGCCGCGTTCAGCGACATGGGGACGTACGGCTTCGCGGCCGACAGCCAGGTCTACATCCTGAACAAGGCGACGACGTACTACCTCGCGGGCGTCGCGGTGGCCATCGGCTTCCGCATGAACCTGTTCAACATCGGTGTCGACGGCCAGTACCGGCTCGCCGCGTTCGTCGCCGCCGTTCTCGGCGGCGCGCTGACCGTGCCCGGCTGGCTCGCCATCCCGTTGATCATCCTGGCTGCCATGGTGACCGGTGCCCTGTGGGCCGCCATCGCGGGCATCCTCAAGGTGACCCGCGGCGTCAGCGAGGTCATCGCCACGATCATGCTGAACTCGATCGCCACCGCGATCATCGGCTACCTGCTCCAGCCCAGCCAGCTCGGCCAGCTCGACAAGGCGGGCACGCTGGTCTCCACCAAGCCGCTGCCGGAGTCCTCCTGGTTCTTCCAGATCGACACCGGCCCGGCGGGCATCCTGTGGGGCTTCATCGTCGTCGCGGTGATCGTCGGCATCGGCTACTGGTTCGTGCTCGGCCGTACCCGCTTCGGCTTCGACCTGCGCACCGTCGGCCAGTCCGAGACGGCCGCCGCCGCGAGCGGTGTCGGCGTGAAGAAGATGATCGCCACCAGCATGATCATCTCGGGTGCGGTGGCCGGTCTCATCGGCATGCCGACCCTGCTGAACGACAGCCACCAGTTCAGCAACGACTTCCCGGCGGGCATCGGCTTCACCGGCATCGCCATCGCGCTGCTCGGCCGCAACAACCCCGTCGGCATCGCACTGGGCGCCCTCCTGTGGGGCTTCCTGGAGCGCACCACCAACCACCTTGAGTTCCAGGGCTACGACAAGGAGATCCTCGGCGTGATCCAGGGCGTCATCGTCCTGTGCGTCGTGATCGCCTACGAGGTCGTGCGCCGCTACGGCCTCAAGCGCCAGCAGCAGAGGGTCGGCGCCGAGCTGGCCGCCCGCGCCGCCGCACCGACCGAGATGCAGGAGGTGGCGTGATGACCGCCACGATGACGGACGCGCCGCCGCCCGCGGCGCCCAAGGCGGACGACGCAGCCCGGCCCGCGGGCCGTTCGCTCGCGAAGATCCTCATGATCGTCGGCGGTGCGCTGCTGCTCGTCGCCGTGGTCCGGGTCATCACCGGGGCCAACCAGCTCACCTCCGAGGGCCAGGTCAGCGCGGCCCTCGGGCTCGCCGTGCCGATCGGCCTCGCCGGTCTCGCGGGCCTGTGGTCCGAGCGGGCCGGCGTGGTCAACATCGGCCTCGAGGGCATGATGATCCTCGGCACCTTCGGCGCCGGCTGGATCGGCTGGCAGTCCAGCCCCTGGCTCGGCCTGCTGTGCGGCGTCGGCTTCGGCGTCCTCGGCGGTCTGGTGCACGCGGTCGCCACGGTGACCTTCGGGGTCGACCACATCGTCTCCGGTGTGGCGATCAACCTGCTCGCGCTGGGCGCCACCCAGTACCTGGCCAAGCTGTTCTTCGCCGAGGGGACGGCCGCCGAGGCGGGCGGCAACCCCAAGCAGTCCCCGCCGGTGGAGTCGCTCGGCGACGTCACGGTGCCCGGACTGTCCGACGCGCTGCACTCGGTCGAGCAACACCACTGGTTCCTCATCTCCGACATCGCGGGCATCCTCGGCGGTATCGTCACCGACGTGTCCGTGGTCACGATCCTCGCCGTGCTGCTGTTCGTCGGCAGTTGGTGGGTGCTGTGGCGGACCTCGTTCGGTCTCCGGCTGCGCTCCTGCGGTGAGAACCCGGTCGCGGCGGAGTCCCTCGGCGTGAACGTGTACCGGTACAAGTACGCGGCCGTCGCCGTCTCCGGTGGTCTCGCCGGGCTCGGCGGTGCCTTCCTCGCCCTGGTCACCTCGCACACCTACCTGGAGGGCCAGACCGGCGGCCGCGGTTACATCGGTCTCGCCGCGATGATCTTCGGCAACTGGCGTCCGGGCGGTCTCGCCATGGGCGCGGGCCTGTTCGGCTACTCCGACGCCCTCCAGCTCCGCAACGGCGGCGTCACCGTGCACGCCCTGCTGCTCCTGCTGGTCGTGCTGCTCGCCGCCCTCGCGGGCTGGAAGCTGTACCGCAAGGCGCTCTGGCAGGGCGTGATCAGCGCGGTCATGGCCGTGGCGGTCCTGGCCTGGTACCTGTTCACCGACGAGGTCCCCAGCGACTTCGTCGGCGCCACCCCGTACGTCGTCACGCTGCTGGTGCTGTCGCTGTCCGCGCAGCGGCTGCGGATGCCGAAGGCGGACGGCATGCGGTACCGGAAGGGGCAGGGCAAGTGACCGAGGCGGCCACCGGGTTCGACTCGTTCGACTCGTTCGACTGGGAGAAGCTGCGCGCCGAGGCCCGCGAGGCCATGGCGCACGCCTACGCCCCCTACTCGGGCTACCCGGTCGGCGTGGCCGCCCAGGTCGACGACGGCCGGACGGTCACCGGCTGCAACGTGGAGAACGCCTCCTACGGGCTCGGTCTGTGCGCCGAGTGCGGGATGGTCTCCCACCTCCAGCGCACCGGCGGCGGGCGCCTGACACACTTCACCTGTGTGGACGGCACCGGCGCCCTCCTCGTGCCGTGCGGCCGCTGCCGCCAGCTCCTCTACGAGTTCGGCGGTCCCTCGCTGCTGCTGGACACCCCCGAGGGCGTCCTCCCGCTCTCCGAGATGCTGCCGCAGGCGTTCGGCCCGGACCATCTCACCAAGTAAGTCCGTGCGGCCCCCTTGCCCGCGTCGCTTCGCGAGCAGGGGGGCCGCACACCTGCACCTCCCCGGAAGGAACTCCCTGGCCATGGACGCCATCTCCGTCATCCGCAGCAAGCGGGACCGCGCCGCACTGACCGACGAGCAGATCGACTGGGTCATCGACGCGTACACCCGCGGCGAGGTCGCCGACTACCAGATGGCCGCCCTCAACATGGCCATCCTGCTCAACGGCATGGACCGCCGGGAGATCGCCCGCTGGACCGCGGCCATGATCGCCTCCGGCGAGCGCATGGACTTCTCCTCGCTCTCCCGCCCGACCGCCGACAAGCACTCCACGGGCGGCGTCGGCGACAAGATCACGCTGCCCCTGGCCCCGCTGGTCGCCGCCTGCGGCGCGGCCGTGCCGCAGCTCTCCGGGCGCGGCCTCGGCCACACCGGCGGCACGCTGGACAAGCTGGAGTCCATCCCCGGCTGGCGCGCGCTGCTGTCCAACGAGGAGATGCTCTCCGTGCTGGACGGCGTCGGCGCGGTGATCTGCGCGGCCGGTGACGGCCTGGCCCCGGCCGACAAGAAGCTGTACGCGCTGCGCGACGTGACGGGCACGGTGGAGGCGATCCCGCTGATCGCGTCCTCGATCATGTCGAAGAAGATCGCCGAGGGGACCGGCTCCCTGGTCCTGGACGTGAAGGTAGGCTCCGGCGCCTTCATGAAGACCCTGGACGACGCCCGTGAGCTGGCCTCCACCATGGTGGGCCTCGGCACCGACCACGGCGTGAAGACGGTCGCCCTGCTCACCGACATGTCCACCCCGCTCGGCCTCACCGCGGGCAACGCCCTGGAGGTCCGCGAGTCCGTCGAGGTCCTCGCGGGCGGCGGCCCGGCGGACGTCGTCGAGCTGACCCTCGCGCTGGCCCGCGAGATGCTGGACGCGGCCGGCCTGAAGGACGCCGACCCGGCGAAGGCCCTGGCCGACGGCTCCGCGATGGACGTGTGGCGCCGCATGATCGCGGCCCAGGGCGGCGACCCGGACGCGACCCTCCCGACCGCCCGCGAGCAGCACGTGGTGACGGCCCCCGCCTCCGGCGTCCTCACCCGCCTCGACGCCTACGACATCGGCATCGCCGCCTGGCGCCTGGGCGCGGGCCGCGCCCGCAAGGAGGACCCGGTCCAGGCGGGCGCGGGCGTCGAGCTGCACGCCAAGCCGGGCGACGCGGTGGTCGCCGGCCAGCCACTGCTGACCCTCCACACGGACACGCCGGAGCGCTTCGGGTACGCGCTGGAGGCGACGGAGGGGTCCTTCGACATCGCGCCTTCCGGCACTGCGTTCTCGGCTTCGCCGGTGGTGCTGGGGCGGGTGGACTGATCCGGGGACTCTTCCTTCGGGACGAACGGGGGCGTGGGTTCGTATCCCGCCCCCGTCGACAGCCGCAAGACCAGGTCAGGCCCGGCGCTGAGAGATCAGCATCGGGTCTGACCTGCTTTGCGGGCCTTGCTTCGGCCAGCTCCGATTCTGTCTTTTCTGCCATCCGCGAGGAACGCACTGGTGTCCGCCCACAGTGCTACGAGCGCGCCAGGACTGACCCATGCCTGCAGGCCGTTGCTGTCACTTCGAGAAACCGCATGCAGGTGTTCGGTTGGCCGATCACCAAGAAGATGTCACCCTACGTCTGCCGGGATTATCCGGCGCCCTGGGTGCTGGGGAGCCTCAGGGGGCGAGGGGGTGGGGAATGAGTGCTTACCGATTCAATCCGCCGCCGGGTTGGCCTGTGCCACCCGCAGGATGGATGCCGCCACCGGACTGGCGCCCCGACCCCTCGTGGCCCCCGCTGCCGCCGGGATGGCAGCTGTGGGTTCCTGAGGCCGGCTCCGTTACCGACACCAGTGCGCCCGGTCCTACGGCAGGCTCTGGGGTACCGGCTGCGGCCGCTCCCGTCAGCACGACGGCGGTGCCATCGCCGCGGAAGGGCGGGCTGTTCGGGCGGCGCCGTGCGAATGCCGTGTCCGAGGCCGAAGAGCTGCGGGCGTGGATCGCCAGGACGCAGGGGCTGGATGCCGCTCGGGTCGCGGGCCTCGTGCAGCAGGTCGAGGCGGAGGCTGCCACGCTGCATGAAAGGGCGACCGCCGAAGCCGCCGATGAGGCCGAGGGAATCCTCAAAGACGCACGCGAGACGGCGAAGGAGATCCTAGGCGACGCACGCCTTACGGCGAAGGAGACCGAGCGGGTACGCAAGGAGGCCGATCGTCACCGCAAGGACGTCGTAGACGCCGAGCGGCGGCTTGCTGAACTACAAGCCCGGATCGTCAACGCGGATGAGACCGCCATGCTGCAGGAGGCCGGTATCTATGCCTACCGGCATGCGCTGCACGACGCGATCGCCTACCGCAGTCGGCTCGACACGTTGCAGAACGAGATCAAGGCTCTCGCCCGTGCGGGCCGCGCCGTCCAGGCAGCCACGGACTGGACGGTCAATGGCTCCAAGCGTGAGGGCCAGAAGATGGTTCGCGACTTCTCCAAGCTCATGCTGCGCGCCTACAACGCCGAAGCGGACTACGCCGTACGGTCGATGCGGCCGCATCGGCTGAGCTCCCTCGTGGACCGGCTCTTCAAGAGTCGCGAGACGATCGCCAAACTGGGCGCCACCATGCACATCCGGATCACTGACGAGTACCACAGTGCGCGCGTGCGGGAATTGGAGCTCACCGCCGACTTCCTGCAGAAGAAGGAGGAGGAGAAGGAGGCCCAGCGCGAAGCCCGTGCCCGGGAGCGCGAGGAGGCCGCGGTCCAGCGGGAACTCGACCGGCAGCGCGAGAAGCTGAACAAGGAACTCGGCCACTATCAGGCAGCACTGGAGCGCCTACGCGAGCGCTGTGATGCCGCAGGCGTTGCCGAGATGGAGGCCAAGCTGGCCGAGATCGAGGACGCTCTGCAGGACGTTGATTCCCGCGCGGCGAACGTCCGCGCCGGCTACGTATACGTCATCTCGAACATCGGCGCCTTCGGCGATCGTATGGTGAAGATCGGCATGACGCGTCGGCTCGAACCTTTGGAACGTGTCTACGAGTTGAGCGGCGCAGCTGTACCTTTCCGCTTCGACGTCCACGCGTTGATCTTCAGCAAGGACGCGGTCGGCCTGGAGACGGAACTTCACCGGCAGTTCGCCTCGAAGCGGGTCAACCAGGTCAACAGTCGGAAGGAATTCTTCTACGCCACCCCGGCGGAGGTGCGCAACGCGCTGCAGCGGTGCGCCGGCCAGCATCTTGTCGAGTTCACCGAGGAGCCCTTGGCGCTGGAATGGCGGGCCGGTAGGCGCATGGGCGAAGCCAGTGCGCCCGTCGCAGGCGCAGGAGGAGTTGCATCCCGGACAGCATGATGTGCGGCGAAGCATCACTACGATCACCGCCACCGAGAGGGGATCTTGGTCAGAGTCTCCAAGTGGCTGCAGCGAGGCGAGCCTGATCAGCAAGTACCGGCCACCCAGTCGGCGTCCTCTTTGATCTACCCGGCCCAGTTCCTGCAACCGCGGAAACTGAGTTCAGAGATGTCGGTCCAGGGCGTTCGCGGAAGCGCTGACCGCGGTCGAGGGATACCTGGAGATGCCGTAGCGCACGGTGTCGTCCCGAGTCCTCCCCTCCCTGAGGCAACAGCTCGCCAACGAGGTCAGCCCCGCTGGTAAGGAGTGCGACACCGGGAGTATGGTCGCTTGTATGGCGACCAAGAAGGTGACCGTGACGATCCCCGAGGATCTCCTGGACGAGATCCGCGCGGACGCGGCAGAGCGGGGCCTGTCGGCGTACGTCGCCGAGGCGCTGCGCTTCAAGCGCGACCGGGACCGGCTCCGGGAACTGGCCGACTGGCTGCAGGAAGAGCACGGCCCTGTGACCGAGGACGAGCGCGGGGCGGTCCTCGGCGAGCTGGAGGATCTCGACGCCGAGCACGAGCGGCGCCGCGCCTCCGGTCGGCACGAGGCTGCGTGAAGATGCGACGCGGGGAGCGGCCGCTCCGTGTCTTCGTCCTGGACTGCGAGGCCCTCTCCCTGGCCGTGCGCGGCGATCGGAGGATGATCGCCTGGCTCGACCTCGCGGCGCGAGGGGAGGCCGAAGTGGTGACATCGCCGATGACCCTGGTCGAGGCATACGACGGCAGGACGACCGAACAGCGCTGGGACTGGGTGCTGTCCCGGCTCCAGGTCGTCGACATCGGGAAGGACGAGGCCCGCCAGGCGCGCCGGCTCCTGGCCGATGCCGAGTTGCACGGCCACAAGTACGCGATCGACGCCGTGCTCGCCGTGATCGCGCGACAGCAGAAGGGGCAGGTCACCGTCTTCACCTCGGACGTCGACGACCTGGAGAAGCTGGTCCCGGCCACGATCGTCGTCAAGAAGGTGTGACCCGCCCCCGCACGGAGTGCTCGGCTTCGCCGGTGGTGCTGGAACGAATCGCCTGATCAGGGGACTTCTTCGTTCGGGTGAACGGGATCGGTGGACCCCCGCCGGTCCCGTTCGCCATGCTGGGATCGGTGACGCACTGATCGGAGACCGCCATGAGCGCATTCACCGTGAGCCAGGACCCCGACCGGACCTGGGACGACCTCGTCCGGTTCTGGGACGAGTCGGACTGGCCCGAGGGCAGCAGGGTGGAGATCATCGAGGGGATCGTCACCGTGTCGCCCACTCCCGAGAACCAGCACAATTCCATTGTCGAGTTGGTTCAGAGCCGCCTGTACCGGGATATCCCGGACGGATGGGGCATCTATCAGACGCAGTCACTCGCCGTGCCTTCCCGGTTGGGCATGTTCATCCCGGACCTTGTGGTCGCCCCGAGAAGCGTGGTGAGGGCACCGGGCAATTACATTCCCGCTGCCGCGGCCGACCTCGTCGTCGAAGTCACCTCGAAGTCCAACGCGCGTCACGACCGCGTCGGCAAGCCCGCCGCGTATGCCTCGGCCGGAATTCCCTACTACTTGCTGATCGATCGCTGGGCTCAGGGCGGCCCGACCATCACGCTCTATGGCGAGCCGCAGAGGGATGTCTACCGGGTCCTGCACGCAGGCAAGTTCGGGGACGAGTTCTTGCTGCCGGAGCCCTTCAACCTCAGGCTCGACACCAGCGAGTTCCCCGTGGACTGACCCCGCTGCGATGAGTTAAGCCCGTCCCCCCGGTCTACCGCACGTGGACCCCACGACCGACCCCGTGCTCGCACTGCGTGGCCCCGTCACCCGGGATGAGGTGGCGGGGCTGTGCGATGTGGTGCGGGGGTTGGCCCCCAGCAGCGGAGTCGTGGTGTGCGACGTGGCCCGGCTGGGGCCGCCCGGCCTCGCGCACGTCGATCTGCTCGCCCGGCTGGAGCTGGCCGCCCGCCGGGGAGGCGGGCGGATACGGCTGCGGAGCCCCGACCCCGCGCTACGCGCCCTGCTCGGACTCGTCGGGCTCTGCCTCCAGGTGGAGGGGGAGGTCGAAGAGGGGGAACCAGCGGGGGGTGTCGAGGAAGCAGTGGAAACCGGTGATGCGGCCTCCTGAGATCTCCAGGACCTGCACCGCCCAGGGGGTGAAGCCGCCCTTCTCCGGGTCCGGCTTGTAGTGGGCGAAGCCCGGCAGGCCGTTGACCTCGACCGGGATGAGGCGGGAGCCCGCGCAGGAGGCGCCGATGGTGGACATGAAGCCGGTGATGTCGGCGGGGCCGAGCAGCCACAGGTCGAACGGCGGCATCGTCATCACCGCGTCCTCGTGGAGCAGCGCGGCGAGCGCCGTCATGTCGTACCCCTCGAACGCCTTCACATAGCGCTCCAGAAGCTGCTTCTGCTCCTCGTCCAGCGGGTCGGAGACCGCCGCGTCGGCGCCCGTGTCCGCGCGCTCGGCGAGGGTGGCCCGCGCCCGCTGGAGGGCGCTGTTGACCGAGGCGACCGTGGTGCCCAGCAGCTCGGCCACCTCACTGGCCCGCCAGGCCAGCACCTCGCGCAGGATCAGCACCACCCGCTGCTTGGGCGGCAACTGCTGCAGCGCCGCCATGAACGCCAGCCGGATCGACTCGCGGGCCACCGCCGCCTCCGCCGGGTCCGTCACCGCGGGCAGCACCCGCGTGTCCGGCACCGGCTCCAGCCAGGTGTGGTCCGGGCGCGGGGAGAGCGCGGCCTGCGCCAGCGGGGTCGGTTCGGTGAGGTCCATCGGGCGGGCCCGCTTGTTGCCCGCGGCCAGCATGTCCAGGCAGACGTTGGTGGCGATCCGGTACAGCCAGGACCGCAGACTCGACCGGCCCTCGAACTTGTCGTAGCTCCGCCACGCCCGCACCAGCGTGTCCTGGACCGCGTCCTCGGCCTCGAAGGACGAGCCGAGCATGCGATAGCAGTACCCGGTCAGCTCGGTCCGGTGCTTCTCCAGCGCGACATCGAGGTCCGCCGTCGCCGTGCCGTCACCCATCGTCCACCCACCCCTGTGGCCGTCCCGTACGCGCGCCGTCGCGCCCCAGTACTCCGGAAGCTATCGCAGCCCACTGACAATGGCCCCCGGAGTGGGGAAATGCGCGGGGACGGGCGGGCGCGCGTACCGGCTCAGTGCGCCGGTGCCGCTTCCCGGCGCGACGCGGTGCGGGCCGCGAGGGTGCCCAGCGCGGTGATGGCGACGACGCCCAGGATCGCGAGCAGGCCGACGCCGACCGTGCCCGCCCAGCCGCCGGAGTGGAAGGCGAGCGCGCCGATCGTGCTGCCCGCGCTGGAGCCGATGTAGTACGCCGACTGGTACAGCGCCGTGGCCTGGGCGCGGCCGTGCGTGGCCGTCTTGCCGACCGCCGAGGAGGCGACCGCGTGGCCCGCGAAGAAACCGGCCGTGATCAGCACCAGGCCGAGCAGGACCAGCGGCAGGGTCGGCGCCAGCGACAGCAGCAGGCCCGCTGCGGTCGTGCCGCCCGCCGTGTACAGCGCGCCCCGGCGGCCGAGCCGGCCCACCAGACGGCCCGCGGACGACGCGGAGACCGTGCCGACCAGGTACACCAGGAAGATCGAGCCGATGATGCCCTGTGGGAGGGAGAACGGCGCCTCGGTCAGGCGGTAGCCGATCACCGTGTACACCCCGCCGAACACCGTCATGAACAGCGCGCCGATCGCGTACAGGCGACGCAGCAGCGGTGAGGAGAGGTGGTCGCGGACCGCGCGGGCCAGCACCCGGGGGCGCAGCGAGCCCGCCTCGAAGTGCCGGGGCGCGGGCAGCAGCAGCCGGAACGCCACCGCGCAGCCCACCGCGACCACGCCGATGACGGCGACGGCGATGCGCCAGCCCCACTCCTGCGCGACCCAGCCGGTGATCACCCGGCCGCTCATGCCGCCGACGCTGTTGCCCGCGACGAACAGGCCGATGGCCGTGACCAGCGCCTTCGGCCGGACCTCCTCGGCCAGATATGCCGTGGCGGAGGCGGGCAGCCCGGCCAGCGCGGCGCCCTGTACGGCCCGCAGCGCGACCAGCGCGCCGATGGACGGCGCGAACGGCACCAGCAGACCGACGCCGACCGCGACCATCAGGGACGCCGTCATCACGGTCCGGCGGCCGAACCGCTCCGACAGCGCGCTCATCGGCAGCACGAACAGCGCCAGCCCGCCGGTCGCGGCCGCCACGGTCCAGCTCGCCTCGCCGGCCGCGACCCCGTAGTCCTCGGAGATCAGCGGCAGCAGGGCCTGGGTGGAGTACAGCAGCGCGAAGGTCGCCACGCCCGCGAGGAAGAGGGCGAAGCTCATCCGGCGGTAGCCGGGGCCGCCGGGTGTCAGCCGTGAGTCGGCCGGGGCGGGGGTCTCGGAGGTCTCGGAGGCGGGGACGGGCGTGCGGGCGTCCACGCGGATGGACGCCTCGGTACTGGCGGGAGACATGCCTCGAAACTAAGGACGCGACCACTCATCCGTCCAATGCATGGAATCGTCATAATCGTTCCCATGGAGCATCAGCAGAGGTCACGGCCGCGGCTGTCACCATCCGGTGACACAGAAGACATGGCGCTGCTGCTCGCGCCCCGCCTCGCCTACTTCGCCGGGGTGGCCCGCACCGAGCACGTCACCCGGGCCGCGCACGAGATGAACGTGCCGCAGTCCACCCTCTCCCGCGCGATGGTCCGGCTGGAGCAGGACCTCGGGGTGGACCTGTTCGCCCGGCACGGCCGCACGGTCTCCCTGACCCCGGCCGGCCGCACCTTCCTCGGCTCGGTGGAGCGCGCGCTCGCCGAGGTCGAGCGGGCCGCGGAGGAGGTGCGCGCCGACGCCGACCCCGCCACCGGCAAGGTCGCCTTCGGCTTCCTGCACACCATGGGCGCCGAGACCGTACCCGGTCTGCTGCAGGCGTTCCGCGCCGACCATCCGCGCATCCGCTTCAGCCTGGTGCAGAACTACGGCGAGGCCATGCTGGAGCGGCTGCGGGCGGGCGAGCTGGACCTGTGCCTGACCTCTCCGGTGCCGGACGCCCCGGATCTGGTCGCCCGGCGGCTGGACGAGCAGAAGCTCCGCCTGGTCGTCCCGGCCGACCACCGGCTGGCCGGCCGCCGCCGCATCCGGCTCGCCGAGGCGGCCGACGAGACCTTCGTGACCCTGGAGCCCGGCTACGGCCTGCGCCGCATCACCGACGACCTGTGCCGCGAGGCGGGCTTCCGGCCGAAGGTGGCCTTCGAGGGGGAGGAGACGGAGACCCTGCGCGGCCTGGTCGCCGCCGGTCTCGGTGTCGCCCTGCTGCCGCCGCCCACCGTGCCCCGGCCGGGTGTGGTGGAGCTGACGGTGACCGCGCCGAGGGCCGTCCGCGAGATCGGCGTCGCCTGGCTGGCCGACCGTCCGGACACCCCGCCGGTGGCCGCGTTCAAGAAGTTCCTCCTCTCCAGGAGGGGGAACCTGCTGCCCTCCTGAACCGGCCTACCTGCGCAGCGACTTCCCGAACCCCGACGCCAGCGGCATGCGCAGCCCTATCGGCGGTGGTGCCGCGAGGGCGTCCTCCACCGGGCGGGAGAGCGGCTGGCCGAAGAGGGCGCCCAGGGTGAAGTCCACGGTCAGGGCGAGGACTTCGTCCCGGTGCTGGTGCAGCCCGTGTCCGTCGGAGTGGACCTCGAAGCGGCAGACCTCCCGGTTCACCTTCTTCGCGCGGGCCGCCAGCCGGAACGACAGCTCCGGATCGCACCGTTCGTCGTTCGTGCCGTGCGCGATCAGCACCCGGCGCCCCACCAACTGCTTGACCGGCTCGTCGGCCTCCCCGCCCTCCTCCGGCAGCCAGGGGGCTATGGCCACCACGGAGTTGACCGCCTCATGGCCCCCGGCGCCCAGCGCGGCCCGGCCGCCCATGTCCAGCCCCACCAGGCACACCGGCACGTCCCCGTACCGCCGGACCACCTCGTCCGCGGCCCAGGCGGCGTCCGCCGCGAGGTGGGCCTCCGTGCCGTTCCAGCCGCGGTAGCGGTAGTGCACCGGGTGGACGGCGAGCCCCTCCGCCTGGCCCGCGCGGGCCAGGCTGCGGGCCAGGGCGCGGACGAGGGTGCCGGGCAGGAGCGGGGACGGGCGGCGGGTGGATGTCTCGTCCCCGCCGGGGAGCAGCAGCACCGCTCCGCTCACCGAGGTCGGCACGGGGCCGACCGCCTTTCCCAGCCTGGCCGTCCGGACCGGCGTCGTCGCTTGCTGTCCCATGGCAGAACACTGTCAGAAGGCGAGGTGTACGAAACCCTTCCCGGCGGTCACCATTGCGTATCGACGCGCACGGGGTACGGATCGCGCCACTGTGTGAACGGCCGGAATTCGAGCACCCCGCCGAGAGGTTCGCCCGCACGCTCGATTCCTCGGCGCCGCTTTTGAGTCAATGTGATGAGATCAAGGTTCATCCCTTTCGATGAACGCCCAGCAGCGGCGCAGGACTTCACCCGCCCCCGACGTGAAGGATGGCTGCCCGAATGACTGTTCCCGTGCACCGCTTTCACCAGCGCTTATGCGGGAACCGGATGGCTGTATTACTTATCGCGCGGCCGAAGAATACGTACAGGGATTCACAGGTCGTCCGCATTTCGGTGATTGCGGCGGACGGTCCGTGATGTTTACGGTCATGGACCGCTCGGATCATCACTGATCCATGTCTCCGCATTCAAGGACGCATTCACCATGAAGCAGTCTGCTGCCAAGACCCTCGGTGTCGCCGCCCTCGGTGCCGCTTTCGCCGCCGCCGGTGCGGGCGCGGCCGACGCGGCCCCGGCCGTCCCGGACGCCCTCCCCGTCGTGGGCTCCGTCGCCCAGACGCTGCCGGCCGCGAACGTCACCGAGGCGCTGCCCGGCGCCGCTGAGGCCGTCTCCCACGGGCAGGGTGTGATCGGCGGTGGCCTGGCCACCGCGCGGCCCGCCGTGCAGAAGATGCTCGCCCAGGGCCCGACCGCGCCCGTCGCCGGCCTCCTCGGCGGTCTGCCGGTGCAGGGCCTGCCCACCCACGGCCTGGGCCTCAACGGCATCCCGCTCGGCTGACCCGGCCGCGCACACGGCACCGCCGAGGCCCCCGGCACCCTCCGGGACGGCCTCGGCGGTCTTCGTCCACCCGGACCCGGCCGGGCGGCCTCGTCGTCACCAGGCGGTGGCGCGGGCCTTGTCCTCGGAGGGCAGCAGTATCCACAGGGCTATGTAGAGCAGGAACTGCGGGCCGGGCAGCAGGCAGGACACCAGGAAGATCACCCGCATCGTCCCCGCCGAGGTGCCGAAACGCCGCGCCAGCGCGGCGCACACGCCGCCGATCATGCGGCCGTGGGTGGGGCGGGCAATGGCGGTCATGGCTGGCTCCTCCGTCGTCGTCGGCCCGAAAAGCGGGCCGCCTGCCGGGGCCGGCCGAGCGCCGCACCCCGTCTGTTCGTCGTATGCCCAACGGTACGGAGACGAAGCGGGAGAAGCGTCACCCTAAGGGGCGATACCGACCCTGGGAATCGTCGGGGTCCGCCCCTGAGACAGCTCCCCGCGCAGGCTCACCGTGCCACCGGCCGGCCCCGAACTCCCGGCCCCCGCGGCCCTGTCGGCCCCGCGCGCCTCCCCGGCCCGGTACCCGTCGTGACCCCCGGGCACGCCCCCTGAGACACCCCTGGGGACACCCCCGAGCCCGCCGCGTCCGCCGAATCCCCCGCGCCCGCCGAATCCCCCTCGGCTGCCGTACCCCTCCTGCTCCCCGGCCGTGCTCCGGATCCGCCGCCGCAGCCACGCCCGCCCCGCCGGGACGACCGTCAGGTGGGCCAGCAGGACGCCCGCGGTGTTCAGCAGCAGCGCGTCCACGTCGACCACGCGTCCCGGAACCCCCGTCTGCATCAGGGCGATGCCGAGGGAGATCAGGGCGCCGGCGGCGACCGTGCGAAGCAGCGAGGCGAGGGGGGAGACGGTGAGCCTGCCGTCGGCCATCGGGAGCAGTACGCCGAGCGGGGCCAGCAGGGCCAGCCCCTCGCCGATGCGCAGACCCGCCTGCGGCCAGCCCAGCGCCAGATCGGCGCGCAGCCCGGCCAGCGGGCGCAGATTCGCCGGCCGTACCCACGGCACGTCCAGGGGCCGCAGCGTCAGCCAGGCGACGAGCGCGAGATGCGCGACGAGGAGGATTGCCCCGGTCACTCGGATGCGGTTCGCGGCGCTGCCGCCGATGGAGCCTTGACGCTGCACGTCCCCCAAGACGCGCCGCCGCGCTCGAACGGTTCCGCTTCCCCGCCCCCGCCCCGCTGAGGCGTGCACCACACCCTCCGCCGGAGCGGGGCCGTCAGTTCAACGCGACCGAACCGGACGGCGGTTGGACCCGGCCGGGGTGGTCGCGGACGTCCTCGGTGCACTCGTAGCGGCGGGGCGCGGCCGGCGCCGGACCGGCGAGGATCACCGAGCCGTCGCCCTCCGCCGCCGCGGAGTCGGAGAAGGTGCACACCACCTGGGCGAGCGCGGGGGAGCCCAGTTTGTCCGGGGCGGTGCTCAGCCGCAGCGCCTCCTCGGGCTCCTCGCGGCCCGGCCCGGTGACGGTGAGGCCGCCCGGTACGCGGGTCTGGTAGCCCGCCGCCCGTTCCCCGGCGGACGGCGCCGAGGCGAGCTGGTCCAGCAGCCCCTGCGCGACCATGACCCGGCGCCGCGCGTCCGGGGTGCCCTCCGGCACCCGCACCGAACGGTCCACGGTCACCAGGGAGGCCCCGCACAGCAGGAAGACCTGCACCGGCACCCCCTCCGGGGACTGCGTGGCCCGCCCGGACCCGGTCGGCGAACACGGCACCCGCGACGGCGCCCCGCCGAAGTCGGTCGGCACCTCCGTCGGCCGGATGCCGCACCCGGTGAGCAGCGCGCCCAGCAGCGGCAGCGCCAGCAGCCCGCGTACCGCCCGCCCGCTCACACCGTCTCCCCGTGGCTGCCCTCGGCCGGGGTGTCGCCCTTCGCGTCGTCCTCGGGCTCCTCCGTCAGGCTGGAGGCGTCCAGTGGTAGCCGGAGGGTGAACACCGCGCCGCCGTCGGGGGAGTTGGCGGCCGTGATCTCGCCGCCGTGGATGTGGGCGTTCTCCAGCGCGATCGAGAGGCCGAGCCCGCTGCCCTCCGAACGCGGCCGGGAGGCGCTGGCCTTGTAGAAGCGGTCGAAGACGTGCGGCAGGACTTCCTCGGGGATGCCCGGCCCGTGGTCGCGTACCGCGATCACCAGGTCGTCGCCGTCGATGCGGACCGAGACCCGCACCGGGGAGCCGCCGTGCTTGAGGGCGTTGCCGATCAGGTTGGCGAGGATGACGTCCAGGCGGCGCGGGTCGAGCCGGGAGTGGATGCCGCGTTCGGCGTCCAGCTCGACCGCGTCCAGCCAGGCGCGGGCGTCGATGCAGGCGGTGATCTGGTCGGCGAGGTCCACGTCGTCCAGGACGAGACGGGCGGTGCCCGCGTCGAAGCGGGTGACCTCCATCAGGTTCTCGACCAGGTCGTTCAGGCGCCGGGTCTCGCTCACCACCAGGCGCACCGCGGGCTCGATCATCGGGTCGATGCCGCCTCCCTCGAACTCCAGCTCGTCCTCCAGCACCTCCGTCACGGCGGTGATGGCGGTGAGCGGGGTGCGCAGCTCGTGCGACATGTCGGCGACGAAGCGGCGGGACGCCTCGTCACGGGCGGCCATGTCCGCGACCCGTTTCTCCAGCGCCTCGGCCGCGTTGTTGAACGTCCGTGACAGATCGGCGAGTTCGTCGGTGCCGGAGACCCGCAGCCGGGTGTCGAGCCGGCCCTCGCCGAGCCGCCTGGCGGCCACCCCGAGCCGGTGCACCGGCTTCAGCACGGTCGTGGCGGCGGCCTGCGCGAGCAGGGCCGAGCCGATCAGGGCGAGACCGGTGGCGATCCCCAGCGACCAGGCCAGGGAGTTGAGGTCCTTGGCCTCCGGCTCCAGCGACTTGGCCATGTAGCCCGTCGAGCCGCCGTCGACCACCTTCGTCCCGGCCACCAGGAACGGGGTGCCCTGGTCGGTGATCCGCTGCCAGTACAGGTGGTACGGCGACTTGTCGGCGCCGCTCTGCTTCTGCCGCTTGTTCACCGCCGCGCGCAGCGAAGGGGGTACGTCCTTCAGCGAGAAGCCGCTCAGGCCGCCCGAACCGCCGTACACCGTACGGCCGTCGGGGTCCTGGGCGACCAGCAGCACGCTGAAGCGCTGGCTGCTGCCCGCCATCTGCCCGGCGGCACGCTGGAGTTCGTCCTGTGTGGGATGCGCGGGCAGGGCGCCCGCGCGGTTCTGCATCTCCTGGCGGAAGTCGCGCAGCACCGAGTCCTGGGCGCGGGTGAGCACCGCCTCGCGGTTGAGCCAGTACGCGATGCCCGACGCGCTCACCGCGGCCGTCAGCGCCACCAGTCCGAAGACCAGGACCAGCCGCAGCCGCAGGCTGGTGAACCGCGTCCCGGCCAGCTTCCTCCCCCGCTCGGCCGTCCAGCGGCCGAATCCCCCACGCTCGCTCACTGAGGGGCGTCCAGGCGGTAGCCGACACCACGGACCGTGCGGATCAGGGTCGGGGAGGACGGCACGTCCTCGACCTTCGCCCGCAGCCGCTGCACACACGCGTCCACCAGACGGGAGTCGCCCAGGTAGTCGTGCTCCCAGACCAGCCGCAGCAACTGCTGCCGGGACAGGGCCTGACCCGGCCGGCGGCTCAGCTCCAGGAGCAGCCGCAGTTCGGTCGGGGTGAGCTGCAGGTCCTCGCCGTTCTTCGTCACGGTCATCGCCGACCGGTCGATGACGACGTTGCCGAAGGTCGCCGAGTCGCTGGACTCGCGCTCCCCGCGCCGCAGCACGGCCCGGATACGGGCGTCCAGGACGCGGCCCTGCACCGGTTTGACCACGTAGTCGTCGGCGCCGGATTCCAGCCCGACCACCACGTCGATGTCGTCGTTGCGCGCGGTCAGCAGGATGATCGGGAACTGGTCGGTGCGCCGGATACGGCGGCACACCTCGAACCCGTCGATGCCGGGCAGCATCACGTCCAGCACGATCAGGTCCGGGCGCTGCTCACGCAGCAGCTTCAGACCGTCCTCGCCGCTCGCGGCGGTTGCGACCCGGTGCCCCTGGCGCGTCAGGGAGAGCTCCAGGGCCGTACGGATGGCGTCGTCGTCCTCGATCAGCAACAGGGAAGGCACGGGCTCATTCTGGCCCATGTACCGCCTGTCGTACGACCCGTGCCGCGCCCCGTTCGCCCGGCGCCGGACACGGGGTGACAAAAGCGGCCCTTGCCACCTCCCGGTGCCCGGACCCGGTCACGACCCGCCGCCACCGGCCCCTGTGACAGGTCTGTGACAGTCGGCGGACACGGCCATGAAGGTCGATCGGCAAGCTTTTCGACAGGCGGGAGAGCACCACCGGCCCCGCAGATCACCGGAAGTCCACGACGGGGAGCGCGAGATGAACACGCCACACGGCATGAGCACCAGCGCAGTGGTCACGCGTCTGCACGACGCACACCGGGGGGCTGCGCCTTCCGGGAATTCCGGGAAGTCCGGTGCCGGGACCGCGCTGCTGGAACGCGGCCGCGAGTCCCAGGGAGTACGGGGGTGCGCCCGCGGCACCGGGCGTCAGCACACCGGTTACATGACGGTGGTCGACGCCCGCACGGGGGAGGGGCACGGGGGAAGCGCGTACGGGGAGGAACCGGGGGAGCGTCGCTCGCTGACGGAGGCGGAGTTCACCGCCTACGTCCAGGAGCGCCGCGCCTCCCTGTATGCGACCGCCTACCACCTGACCGGCGACCGGTTCGAGGCCGAGGACCTGCTCCAGAGCGCACTGTTCTCGACCTACCGGGCGTGGGAGCGGATCAGTGACAAGGCCGCGGTCGGCGGTTACCTCCGCCGCACCATGACCAACCTGCACATCAGCGCGTGGCGCCGCCGCAAGCTGAACGAGTACCCGACCGAGGAACTGCCGGAGACGCCGGCCGGCACGGACGCCATGCGCGGCACCGAGCTGCGCGCCGTCCTGTGGCAGGCGCTCGCCCGGCTGCCCGAGCCCCAGCGCACCATGCTGGTGCTGCGCTACTACGAGGGCCGTACCGACCCGGAGATCGCCGACATACTCGGCATCAGCGTCGGCACGGTGAAGTCCAGCATCTGGCGCTCGCTGCGGCGCCTGCGCGAGGACGAGGTCCTGAGCTTCGGCCGGGACCACGAAGACGCCTTCGGCGAGCTGGTCGCCTGAAGGACGGGTCCACCGGGGGAGGTGGATCCACGGGGGAAACGGGGGGAACGAGCCGTCACGGCTCGGCCCGAGGGGATACGGGGAATCGCGGGGGTCCACCGGGGGGAGGGTCCGCGCGAGAACCCGTAAGGGGAAACACGGGGGAACAACCGGGGGAAACACGGGGGAACACCGGAAGCGGGGCTGGACGGCTGGGGGGCCGTGCAGTCCCGCTTCCTCATGTCCGCGCCCGCCTATGCCGCCGTCTGCTGCCGCGTCTGCCGGCCCGCCGCTGCCGCCGCCATCCGGCTCAGCGCCTCGTCCCGGCCGCACGGGTGCGCGCCCAGGGACACCTGGCGGGTCACGATCGAGCGTTCCGCGCGCAGCAGCCGCCAGCCCCGGCGCAGCAGGAACGGCACCGACTTGCGGCCCTCCTTCAGATCGCGCAGGAAACGGCGCCGGAAGGTGGTGACCGGGCCCCGCGTCAGACACAGCGCGTCCGCCAGCACCCCCAGCTCCCGGCAGCGCTCCACGATCTCCGCCGCGAAGATCCCCTCGGCGATGAACAGCGGGGTACCGCCGATGCTCAGGGTGTCCTCGCCGGTACGGGCGCTCAGCGAGATGTCGTACACCGGCACCGGCGTCGAACCGGACGCGCACAGCCGGGCGATCGCCGCGAGGGCCACGTCCGCGTCCCAGGACAGCGGATGGTCCCAGTCGATGTCCGAGCTCCCGTCCACCAGCGGCAGGGTGGGGTCGTCGCCCTCCTTGTAGAAGTCGTCGAGGCGCAGCACGGGCAGCCCGGAGAGGGCTGCGACCAGTGACTTGCCCGAACCGGAGGGGCCGCTCAACAGCACCACGCGGGCGGGGGACGGAAGATGGATGCTCACGGAACACCAGTTTGACGCATGGTGGCCGTCCTGCCGACCCCGCGGGCCGCATTGGAGCGTGCGTCACATCTCAACTACCCTACGTGTCGACCGTATTACCCTGCGCACCAGAAGGCGGCACCACTGATGGCACGACACTCCGCACCCCGGTCTCCCCGTCAGCCCGCCGCACGGCGCGCCCTGATCGCCCTCGCGTCGGCCGGAGCGGCCCTGGCGGCGGGTGCGAGCACGGCCCACGCCGACGCGGCCGCGCCGCTGCTGGACGTGCCGCCGCTGCGCTCCGCCGACATCGGCGACGTCAATCCGCAGTCCGGGGTGAACGCCCTCGCCATGTCGGTCGGCTACGCCACCGGCACCGTCGCCGGCCTCAAGCCCAACCCGCTGGCGGGCACCGGCACCGACCCGCTGAACAACGGCATCGGCACCACCGTCGCCGACTTCAAGCCGCTCAACACCCTGGCGCTGACCGGCCCGATCGCCCAGGCCCCGTCCTTCGGCGCGGTCCCGGTCGTCGGTCAGACGCTGGGCCTGCTCACGCCCAAGGGCTGACAAGCGCGAAGCCGCGCCGCCCCTTCGAGGTGAAGGGACGGCGCGGCTCCGTGTGCGCTCAGTACGACGAGCCCGACGCGCCCAGCGCCCCGGTGGGGTGCCAGACCGTCTTGGTCTCCAGGAAGGCCGTCATCCGGTCGATGCCCGGCGTCGCCGTGTGGTCCACAGGCTGTGGACGGAGAACCCGCTTGAGGTTGTCCGCCGCCGCGATCTCCAGCTCCTTCGCCAGCGCCTCGTCGGCGCCCGCGAGGTCGATCGCGTTGACGTCCTGGTGCGCGGCGAGCGGCGCGGCCAGCTCGGCCGTGGCGCCCGACAGGATGTTGACGACACCGCCCGGCACGTCGGAGGTGGCCAGCACCTCGCCGAGCGACAGGGCGGGCAGCGGGGCCTTCTCGGAGGCGATGACGACCGCGGTGTTGCCGGTGGCGATCACCGGGGCGATCACCGAGACCAGGCCCAGGAAGGACGAGTCCTGCGGGGCCAGCACCGCGACCACACCGGTCGGCTCGGGCGAGGAGAGGTTGAAGTACGGGCCCGCGACCGGGTTGGCGCCGCCCACGACCTGGGCGATCTTGTCGGTCCAGCCCGCGTACCAGACCCAGCGGTCGATGGCCGCGTCCACGACCGCGGCGGCCTTGGCCTTCGACAGGCCCTCGGCCTCCGCGACCTCGCGGACGAACTGCTCCTTGCGGCCCTCCAGCATCTCGGCCACCCGATACAGCACCTGACCGCGGTTGTACGCGGTCGCGCCGGACCAGCCGCCGAACGCCTTGCGCGCGGCCACGACCGCGTCACGGGCGTCCTTGCGGGACGAGAGGGGCGCGTTCGCCAGCCAGTTGCCCTTGGAGTCGGTCACCTCGTACACCCGGCCGCTTTCGGAGCGGGGGAACTTGCCCCCGACGTACAGCTTGTAGGTCTTGAAGACGCTCAGTCGGTCAGACATCGAGGTAAGCCTCCAGGCCGTGGCGACCGCCCTCGCGGCCGAAGCCCGACTCCTTGTAACCGCCGAAGGGCGAGGTCGGGTCGAACTTGTTGAACGTGTTGGACCAGACGACACCGGCGCGCAGCTTGTTCGCCACGGCCAGGATCCGGGAACCCTTCTCGGTCCAGATGCCCGCCGACAGCCCGTACTGGGTGTTGTTGGCCTTGGCGACGGCCTCGTCCGGGGTGCGGAAGCTGAGCACCGACAGCACCGGGCCGAAGATCTCGTCGCGGGCGATGGTGTGCGCCTGGGTGACGTTCGTGAACAGCGTCGGGGCGAACCAGTAACCGGAGGAGGGCAGTTCGCAGGCCGGGGACCAGCGCTCGGCGCCCTCCGCCTCGCCCTTCTCCGCCAGCGCGGTGATCCGGGCGAGCTGCTCGGCGGAGTTGATCGCGCCGATGTCGGTGTTCTTGTCCAGCGGGTCACCGAGGCGCAGCGTGGACAGGCGGCGCTTGAGCGCGTCCAGCAGCTCGTCCTGGATCGACTCCTGGACCAGCAGACGCGAGCCCGCGCAGCAGACCTGGCCCTGGTTGAAGAAGATGCCGGTGACGATGCCCTCGACGGCCTGGTCGATGGGGGCGTCGTCGAAGACGATGTTGGCGCCCTTGCCGCCCAGCTCCAGCGTGAGCTTCTTGCTCGTCCCGGCGACCGTGCGCGCGATCTGCTTGCCGACGGCCGTGGAGCCGGTGAAGGCGACCTTGTTCACGTCCGGGTGGGCGACCAGCGCGGCGCCCGCGTCGCCGTAGCCCGGCAGGATGTTGACGACACCCTTGGGCAGGCCCGCCTGGCGGCAGATGTCCGCGAAGAACAGGGCCGACAGCGGGGTGGTCTCGGCGGGCTTGAGGACGACCGTGTTGCCGGTGGCCAGCGCCGGGGCGATCTTCCACGCCAGCATCAGCAGCGGGAAGTTCCACGGGATGACCTGGCCGGCGACGCCCAGCGGAGCCGGGTTGGCGCCGAAGCCGGCGTGGTCGAGCTTGTCGGCCCAGCCCGCGTAGTAGAAGAAGTGCGCGGCGACCAGGGGGAGGTCCGCGTCGCGGGTCTCCTTGATCGGCTTGCCGTTGTCCAGCGTCTCCAGCACGGCCAGCTCGCGGCTGCGCTCCTGGATGATGCGGGCGATGCGGAACAGGTACTTGGCGCGCTCGGAGCCGGGCAGCGCCGACCACTTCTCGAACGCCTTGCGGGCGGCCTTGACCGCGCGGTCCACGTCCGCCTCACCGGCCTGCGCGACCTCGGAGAGCACCTCCTCGGTGGAGGGGGAGACGGTCTTGAAGACCTTGCCGTCGGCGGCTTCGGTGAACTCGCCGTCGATGAAGAGCCCGTAGGAGGGGGCGATGTCGACGACGGCGCGGGACTCGGGCGCCGGCGCGTACTCGAAGAGGGAAGCCATGGTGATCAGTCCACCGTCACGTAGTCGGGGCCGGAGTAGCGGCCGGTGGCCAGCTTCTGACGCTGCATCAGCAGGTCGTTCAGCAGCGAGGAGGCGCCGAAGCGGAACCAGTGGTTGTCCAGCCAGTCCTCGCCCGCGGTCTCGTTGACCAGGACCAGGAACTTGACCGCGTCCTTGGTGGTGCGGATGCCGCCCGCGGGCTTCACGCCGACCTGGACGCCGGTCTGGGCGCGGAAGTCGCGCACCGCCTCCAGCATCAGCAGGGTGTTGGCGGGGGTGGCGTTGACCGCGACCTTGCCGGTGGACGTCTTGATGAAGTCCGCGCCCGCCATCATGCCCAGCCAGCTCGCCCGGCGGATGTTGTCGTACGTCGACAGCTCGCCGGTCTCGAAGATGACCTTCAGCCGGGCGCTCGTCCCGCAGGCTTCCTTCACGGCGGTGATCTCGTCGTACACCTTGAGGTAGTCGCCCGCGAGGAAGGCGCCGCGGTCGATGACCATGTCGATCTCGTCGGCGCCCGCCGCGACCGCGTCGCGCACGTCGGCCAGCTTCACGCCGAGCGCGGCCCGGCCGGCCGGGAAGGCGGTGGCCACGGAGGCGACCTTGACGCCGGAACCGGCGACGGCCTCCTTGGCGACGGCCACCATGTCGGGATACACGCAGACGGCGGCGGTGGTCGGCGTCGTACGGTCCGTGGGGTCCGGGTGGGCCGCCTTGGCGCCGAGCGCCCGGACCTTGCCGGGAGTGTCCGCGCCTTCCAGCGTGGTCAGGTCGACCATCGAGATGGCGAGGTCGATGGCGTACGCCTTCGCGGTGGTCTTGATCGAGCGGGTCCCGAGGGACGCCGCACGCGCCTCCAGGCCGACCGCGTCGACGCCGGGCAGCCCGTGGAGGAAGCGGCGCAGCGTGCTGTCGGACGCGGTGACGTCGGCGAACGCCTTTGCGGGGGATGCGATGGGAGCACCGCCCTGTTCGAGCGGAGTCGAGAGCTTGGGGGAGGGCATGGTCACCAGACGAGCATATCTACGCGCGTAGCGGCTGTATAGCCCCGGGGGCGGGGTTGTGGGGGGCCCAAGAGGGCCGGAAACGCCACCGCAGGTCACGGATGCGTTCCTCTATCGGGCCGGGTGGTGGTGGCCGCGCGGCGTTCGTGCACAATCGGGGCCATGACGACCCCGGACCACCAGTCACCCGCGTCGCGGCCCGTGGCGCCCGCCGCCAGGGACCGGATCTACCGCTCGCCGATGGCCCTCGTGGGCGGTGTGCTCGTGCTGGCCCTCGTCGTCTGGCTCGGCTGCGACGCGCTGTTCCGCGGCACGGGCCGTGTGCCGTGGCTGGCGCTGGCCGTGATGATCCTGGTGGTGCCGCTGGTGACCGCGTTCACCCTGCGCCCGGCGGTCTACGCCGACGAGGAGCGGCTGCGGGTCCGCAACCCCTTCCGCGTGATCCACCTGCCCTGGGGCCGGCTGTCCTCCCTGCGCTCGGGCTACTCCAACGAGGCGCTGACCGAGTCCGGTACCAAGTTCCAGCTCTGGGCGATCCCCGTCTCGCTGCGCGCCCGCAAGCGCGCGGCCAACAAGCGGGCCCGCGCTGCGGCGGACGCGGCCCGCGGCACCCGTGGCGGCAGCCGCTTCGGCGGGGTCTTCAGCGGCGGGGGAGCGGCGGCGTTCGGTGCCGCCGAGGCGGCTGCCGCCCCCGCCCGCGCGGAGAGCGACAAGATCATGGACGACCTCCGGGACCTCCACGAACGCCACGGCGAGGCGGAGCACGCCCAGGGCGAGATCACCATCCGCTGGGCCTACGAGATCCTGATCCCGGCCCTGGCGGGAGCCGTACTGCTGGCGGTCCTGCTGATCACGGGCTGAGTCCGGGCACGGCCGGCGGCGGACGGGGAGACTCCGGCCGCCGCCGCTTTTCGGGAACCGGCGCTCAGACCTTGTAGTACAGGTCGAACTGCCTGTCGCTGCCCGAGTTGTTCGTGATGCCGAAGCAGAGACGCGGGGCGCCCGCGCCGGTGTAGACGGCCATGCCCTCCGGCTCGCGGGGGTCCGCCGCCGCGTCCGCCTCGGAGTGGGTGCTCGCGATGTAGCCCGTCGTGGGGTCGTTCCGGGTGCCGTTCAGGTCGAACGACGTGGTGTGGACGGCCCACTTGTCGACGCCGGTCAGGGTGCCGGAGGGCGTGGTGGTGCGGGGGTCGCCGTCGAGCATGTAGACGTACTGGCCGTAGGACGTGAAGCCCTGGAAGGTCGCCGGGGTGGTGGGGTCCGGGGTGCCGTCGGCCTTGTACTTGTACAGCGGGGGCTGCTGGATGCGGGCCAGCGGGGCCGGCAGCGTGCCGGTGCCGGCCGTGGCCACCGCCGCCGACAGGTCGTACGCGGCGAACCAGTGCGCGGAGCCCAGCGCGTAGCGGATCAGCAGGATGTCGTGGTCCACGTCCACCGAGGGCGTCATCGAGGTCGCCGCCGGGTCCGGAGAGCCGAAGCGCTGCACGGCGGGGTGGCTCGTCCACAGCACGGTCTTGGTGGCGAAGGGGAAGCGGACGAACTCCTGCCCGTACCCGCCGCGCCCCGACCCCGCCTCGGTCCAGACGTACGCCGGGGCGCCGCCGCTCGCGGGCTGGATGCCGAGGGAGACGCCGTGGCCGAAGCCCAGCAGGTACATGTACCCGTTGACCGCGCCCGTGGCGATGTCGTGCCGGGTCAGACAGAGGTCGCCCGACTCGGCGTGGTCGTCGCCGCCGATGGACGCCGTCACCGCGACCTGGCCGCCCGAGCGGAGGTAGGCGATCTGGCTCGCCCCGGCCACCTGGAGCGTGTAGAAGTGCCCGTTGGCCGAGTCGAAGGCGATCCCCTGGAGCGTGGTCGAGCTGTCCTGGTTCGCGACCCCGGCCAGCCAGCGGGTGGAACCGGCGGCCACGTCGATCAGCGCGGTCCCGGTCGGCACGCTCGCGGGGTTCTCCACGGGCGCGGCCACCGCCGCCTGAGCGGGCAGTCCCAGCCCGGCGGCGGCCGCCGCGGCGATCCCGGTGCCGCCGCGTATCAGACCGCGGCGAGTCATGTTCATGGTCATGACCGGGACCCTAGTGGCCCAACAGGGGCCCACCACCAGGTACTTGTGCAGATCTTGACCGGAGGGGACTCCCCGGCAGGGCCGACCAGCGCACGGATCGGCCCGCGCACGGATCGGCCCGTCCGCTCAGATCCCCGCCGCCTGGGACAGGTCCCGCTTGATCTCCGCCAGCAGCTCGGCCGCCTTCGTGCGTGCCGCCGGGAGGGCGTCACGGCCGGCGACCGGGACCACGACCTCCAGGTAGCACTTCAGCTTGGGCTCGGTGCCGCTCGGGCGGACGATGACGCGGGCGCCGTCCAGGGTGTAGCGCAGACCGTCCGTGGGCGGGAGGGCGGCCGTGCCACGGGTCAGGTCCTCCGCCGAGGTGACCGTCAGGCCGGCGAGCCGGACCGGCGGCCGCTCGCGCAGGCGGCGCATCGCGTCCGCGATGACCGACAGGTCCTCCACCCGCACCGACAACTGGTCCGTGGCGTGCAGGCCGTGCTCCAGCGCGAGGTCGTCGAGGAGGTCGAGCAGGGTGCGCCCCGACTCCTTCAGCCCGGAGGCCAGCTCGGTGATGAGCAGGGCCGCCGTGATGCCGTCCTTGTCGCGCACGCCCTCGGGGTCGACGCAGTAGCCGAGCGCCTCCTCGTACCCGTAGCGCAGGCCGTCCACGCGGGCGATCCATTTGAAGCCCGTCAGGGTCTCCTCGTGGCCGAGCCCGGCCTTCTCTGCGATCCGGCCGAGGAGGGAGGAGGAGACGATGGACTCCGCGAAGGTGCCGGTGACGCCCCGGCCCACCAGGTGCGCGGCGAGCAGCGCGCCCACCTCGTCACCGCGCAGCATCCGCCAGTCGGCGCCGTCGCGTACGGCCACGGCGCAGCGGTCCGCGTCCGGGTCGTTGGCGATCACGAGGTCCGGGCCGGTCGCGCGGGCCAGCGCGAAGGCGAGGTCCATCGCGCCGGGCTCCTCCGGGTTGGGGAAGGCCACGGTCGGGAAGTCCGGGTCGGGCTCGGCCTGTTCGGCCACGAGCGCGGGCTCCGGGAACCCGGCCCGCGCGAAGGCGGCGAGCAGCACGTCCTTGCCGACGCCGTGCATCGCCGTGTAGACGGTCCGGGCGGTACGGGCCGAGCCCTCGCCCAGGACGGCGTCCGTACGGGCCAGATACACCTCCAGCACCTCGTCGCCGAGCACCTCCCAGCCGGACTCCGGCCGGGGCACGTCGGCGAGCGCGCGCACCGCGTCGATCTCGGCGGCGATCTCCGCGTCGGCGGGCGGCACGATCTGGGAGCCGTCGCCGAGGTACACCTTGTAGCCGTTGTCGCGCGGCGGGTTGTGGCTGGCCGTGACCTCCACGCCCGCGACCGCGCCCAGGTGCCGTATGGCGTAGGCCAGGACCGGGGTGGGCAGCGGGCGCGGCAGCACGGCGGCGCGCAGTCCGGCGCCGGTGATCACGGCGGCGGTGTCCCGCGCGAAGTCGGCCGACTTGTGCCGGGCGTCGTAGCCGACGACGACCAGGCCGCCGGTCTCCCCCTTGGCCTTCAGGTACGCGGCGAGACCCGCGGCGGCGCGGATGACGACGGCGCGGTTCATCCGCATCGGGCCCGCGCCCAGCTCGCCGCGCAGCCCGGCGGTGCCGAACTGGAGCGTGCCGCTGAAGCGCGCGGTCAGCTCCGTGACGTCCCCGGTGTCGATGAGCTTGGCCAGCTCCTCGCGGGTCTCGGGGTCGGGGTCCTCGGCCAGCCACGCCTGGGCCCGTGCGATGACTTCGTCCTGCACCTCGGGTGAACCTCTCTCTCGATCTGTCCGCTGCCGCCCTCGGCTACAGCCGGTTCAGCACCTGTCCCAGCAGCTCGCCCATGCGCGCCGCCGAGTCACGGCCCGCCTGGAGGACCTCCTCGTGGTTCAGCGGCTCGCCCGTCATGCCGGCGGCGAGGTTGGTGACCAGGGAGATGCCCAGCACCTCGGCGCCGGCCTCGCGCGCGGCGATGGCCTCCAGCACCGTGGACATGCCGACCAGGTCCGCGCCGATCACGCGGGCCATGCGGATCTCGGCCGGGGTCTCGTAGTGCGGGCCGGGGAACTGCGCGTAGACGCCCTCCTCCAGGGAGGGGTCGATCTCCTTGCACAGGGCGCGCAGGCGCGGCGAGTACAGGTCGGTGAGGTCGACGAAGTTGGCGCCCACGATCGGCGAGGTGGCCGTCAGGTTCAGGTGGTCGCTGATCAGCACCGGCTGGCCGGGGCGCATGCCCTCGCGCAGGCCGCCGCAGCCGTTGGTCAGCACGATGGTCTTGCAGCCCGCGGCGACGGCGGTGCGCACGCCGTGCGCGACGGCGGCGACGCCACGGCCCTCGTAGTAGTGGGTGCGGCCCAGGAAGACCAGGGCGCGCTTGTCACCGAAGGTGTACGAGCGGATCTTGCCGCCGTGTCCCTCGACGGCCGGCGGCGGGAAGCCGGGCAGCTCGGTGACCTGGAACTCGGCGTCGGGCTCGCCCAGGGCGTCCACGGCCGGGGCCCAGCCGGAGCCCATCACGAGGGCGACGTCGTGGGTCTCGGCGCCGGTGAGTTCGCGCAGGCGCGCGGCGGCGGCGTCGGCGGCGGCGTGCGGGTCGCCCTGGCGGTCGTCCGGAAGGAGAGATGCGTTCACGCCGATGAGGGTAGCCGGTGTTCTCCTACGCGCGTAGATGACAGAGCCCATGGGAATGCGATCGTTGTCAGGCAGATTTCGACAAAGGCTGGGCAAAACGGCTGCGCGCAGTTGACCGGCGGTGCATTCCGCACCTCGCCGCACTGTGAAAACTCCGGCCCCACCAGCCCCTATGGGCGCTTCCGCCTCCGGGGTGCCGCCCCGGCGCGCTCGCTTCTCGCGGGGTGCGGGACAATGGGGTACGTGACTCGGATCGTGATCATCGGTGGCGGACCCGGCGGATACGAGGCGGCGCTGACGGCCGCCCAGCTCGGCGCGGAGGTGACCGTCGTGGACTGCGACGGTCTGGGCGGAGCGTCGGTGCTGACCGACTGCGTGCCGTCGAAGACCCTTATCGCGACGGCCGAGGTGATGACCACCTTCGACTCCTCCTACGAGGAGCTGGGCATCATCGTCGCCGACGACACCCCGCACATCGAGCAGGCGGCCCGCGTGGTCGGCGTGGACCTCGGCAAGGTCAACCGCCGGGTGAAGCGGCTCGCGCTCGCCCAGTCCCACGACATCACCGCCTCCGTGACCCGCGCCGGCGCCCGCGTCATGCGCGGCCGGGGCCGCCTCGAGGGCATGCAGGCCCTCGACGGCTCCCGCAAGGTCGTCGTCACCGCCGCCGACGGCACCGAGGAGACCCTCACCGCCGACGCCGTGCTCATCGCCACCGGCGGTCACCCGCGCGAGCTGCCCGACGCCCAGCCGGACGGCGAGCGCATCCTGAACTGGACCCAGGTCTACGACCTGGACGAGCTGCCCGAAGAGCTGATCGTGGTCGGCTCCGGCGTCACCGGCGCCGAGTTCGCCGGTGCCTACCAGGCGCTCGGCTCCAAGGTCACCCTGGTCTCCTCGCGCGACCGCGTGCTGCCGGGCGAGGACCCGGACGCCGCCGCCGTGCTGGAGGACGTCTTCCGCCGCCGCGGCATGAACGTGATGGCCCGCTCCCGCGCCCAGTCCGCCAAGCGGGTCGGCGACCGGGTCGAGGTCACCCTCGCCGACGGCCGTGTGATCACCGGCAGCCACTGCCTGATGGCGGTCGGCGCGATCCCGAACAGCGCGGGTCTCGGTCTCGAGGAGGCCGGGGTCAAGCTGCGCGAGTCCGGGCACATCTGGACCGACAAGGTCTCCCGCACCAGCGCGCCCGGCGTGTACGCGGCCGGTGACGTGACCGGCGTGTTCGCGCTGGCCTCCGTGGCGGCGATGCAGGGCCGTATCGCGGTCTACCACTTCCTCGGTGACGCGGTGGCCCCGCTGGACCTCAAGACGGTCTCCTCCAACGTCTTCACCGACCCCGAGATCGCCACCGTCGGCTACACCCAGGCCGACGTGGACGCGGGCAAGATCGACGCGCGCATGGTGAAGCTGCCGCTGCTGCGCAACCCGCGCGCGAAGATGCAGGGCATCCGGGACGGCTTCGTCAAGATCTTCTGCCGGCCGGGCACCGGGATCGTGGTCGGCGGTGTGGTCGTCGCGCCGCGCGCCTCGGAACTCATCCACCCCATCTCGATCGCGGTCGACAACAATCTGACGGTCGAGCAGATCGCCAAGGCGTTCACGGTCTACCCGTCGCTGTCCGGCTCGATCGCCGAGGTGGCCCGCCAGTTGCAGAGCCGCAAGGCGGGCGGCGAGGGCTGACCGGGGCGGCCCATGCGGGCGGCATAGTCGGCTGGTAAGGCCCTATATCACTTCCAGGGTCCCCTTGCGAACAACTTCTGCTATTCGGCGCAAACTGCTGAAAGCAGACGGTCGTTGGGGTTACTGTCAGTTTCGTGTTCGCTGCAGAACGTCGTCAACTGATCCTCGAAATGGTGCGAGCCAATGGGGCCGTGTCGCTCCGTGAACTCGCCCGCGTCGTCCAGACCTCCGAAGTGACCGTACGGCGGGACGTGCGCGCGCTGGAGGCAGAAGGACTCCTCGACCGCCGGCATGGCGGTGCGGTACTGCCGGGTGGATTCACGCGAGAATCCGGCTTTCCGCAGAAATCACATCTCGCGACCGCGGAGAAGACGGCCATCGCCGACCTCGCCGCGGGACTCGTCGAAGAGGGCGAGGCCATCGTGGTCGGCGCCGGTACAACCACCCAGGAGCTGGCCCGCCGGCTGGCCCGGGTGCCCGGCCTGACCGTGGTCACCAACTCCCTGTTGGTGGCGCAGGCGCTGGCCCACGCCAACCGGGTGGAGGTCGTCATGACCGGCGGCACCCTGCGAGGGTCCAACTACGCCCTCGTCGGCTCCGGCGCCGAGCAGTCCCTCCAGGGCCTGCGCGTCTCCAAGGCGTTCCTCTCCGGGAGCGGCCTGACCGCCGAGCGCGGGCTGTCCACGTCCAACATGCTGTCGGCCTCCGTGGACCGGGCCCTGGTCCAGGCCGCCTCCGAGGTCGTGGTCCTGGCCGACCACACCAAGCTGGGCACGGACACCATGTTCCGTACGGTGCCCACCGAGGCGATCACCCGCCTGGTCACCGACGAGCCCCCGGCCCACGACGACCGCGCCGCCACCGAACTCCAGGCCCTGGCCGACCAGGGCGTGCAGATCACGGTGGCCGGAGCGGCCGGTGCCCCGGCCCAGGAACAGCCCCCGGCCCCCCGCGGCCAACGCTCCCAACTCCCCGGCCCCCGCCGCGGCCAGGTCCCCGGCGCAGCCCTCCGCGGAGTCCTGGGCGACCAGCCCACCGACCGAGCCCGGGTGGCGGACCTGCGCCGCAGGTAGCCGTAGGCCGGCCCGCGCACGCCCTGCGTAGGCTTCCGGCATGACCCAGGCGCACCCCACCCGCACGGCCCCGGAGGACCTCCTCCACCGCCTCACCCACCTCAGGGTGAACCGTTCCTCCGGCGGACCGGCGCTGTACAAGCCGGTCACCCTGCTGTGGGCCATGGCGCGGGCCCTGCGGGGTGCGGAGCGGCTGCTGTCCTGGTCCGAGACCGAGCGGGAGCTGGGCGGGCTGCTGGCCGCTTCGGGAGTGCCCCCGCGCCCGCACTACCCGGTGGCCTCGCTGAGCCGGGACGGGCTGTGGTCGCTGCCCGGCCAGGGCGACGCGCCCACCGCCCACGGCGACCCGCGCCGCTGGTTCACCGAGCGCCGGCCCCTGGGCGGCCCGACCGAGGAGGTCTACGACCTCTTCCGGAACTCCGCCGTCACCCGGCTCGCCGTGCAGGAACAGTTGCTGGAGCTGTACTTCGGCGACCGCGATCCCGCCCCGCTGCTGGCCGAACTCGGCCTGCCGTGCCCGGAGCCCGACGCGGTGCCCGGCGAGCCGGAGGCACCGGAGCGCGACCTCGGGCCGGCCGGTGCGGGCCCGGAGCAGTGGCTCCTCACCGCAGCCGAGTACGAACAGGGCTGCCGCCTGCTGGAGCTGACGGAGGAGCGGCGGCACGGCACGCGAGCCCCGGCCGGTGGCAGTCGGCCGAAGCGCTCGCGGGCGGCCCGTCTGCTGGTGCTGGGACGCAGCGAGGGGCGCTGCGAGAACCCGGAGTGCGCCGGGCAGCCGACGGAGCTGACCGACCGGGGGCTGCCGCTGCTGGAGGTCGACCATGTGCGGGACCTGGCCCTGGGCGGCCGGGACCACCCGAGCCGGATGGTGGCCCTGTGCCCGAACTGCCACGCGGTCAAGACCCGTGGCCGCTCCCGCGAACGGCTGCGCGCCCTGCTGCTGACGGTGGCCGAGGAGCGGCACCGGGGGATGGGCGCCGGGAAATGACGAACGCCCGGCTCATGGCCGGGCGTTCGCGTCGATCGTTCTTCGGGGTCAGTCCTTGATCTCGCAGATCGGGGCGCCCGAGGTGATGGAGGCGCCGATCTCGGCGAGGAGGCCCTTCACCGTGCCCGCTCGGTGGGCGTTGAGAGGCTGTTCCATCTTCATGGCCTCCAGGACGACGATCAGGTCGCCCTCCTGGACCGTCTGGCCCTCCTCGACGGCCACCTTGACGATGGTGCCCTGCATCGGGGAGGCGAGGGTGTCGCCGGAGGCGACGGGGCCGGACTTCTTGGCCGCGCGGCGCTTGGGCTTGGCGCCCGCCGCGAGGCCGGTGCGGGCCAGGGACATGCCCAGCGACGAGGGGAGGGAGACCTCCAGGCGCTTGCCGCCCACCTCGACCACGACCGTCTCGCGGCCCAGCTCCTCGTCCGCCTCCGCGTCGGCGGGGGCGGTGAAGGGCTTGATCTCGTTGACGAACTCGGTCTCGATCCAGCGCGTGTGAACCGTGAAGGGGTCCTTGGAGCCGGTCAGCTCCGGGGCGAAGGCCGCGTCCCGGACCACCACGCGGTGGAACGGGATGGCCGTGGCCATGCCCTCGACCTGGAACTCGTCCAGCGCCCGCGCGGCGCGCTCCAGCGCCTCCTTGCGGGTGCGGCCGGTGACGACCAGCTTGGCCAGCAGGGAGTCCCACGCCGGGCCGATGACCGACCCGGACTCCACGCCCGCGTCCAGCCGGACACCGGGACCGGTCGGCGCCTCGAAGCGGGTGACCGTACCGGGGGCGGGGAGGAAGCCCCGGCCCGGGTCCTCGCCGTTGATGCGGAACTCGAAGGAGTGCCCGCGCAGCTCGGGGTCGCCGTAGCCCAGCTCCTCGCCGTCGGCGATACGGAACATCTCGCGGACCAGGTCGATCCCGGCGACCTCCTCGGTCACGGGGTGCTCGACCTGGAGGCGGGTGTTGACCTCCAGGAAGGAGATCGTGCCGTCCTGGCCGACCAGGAACTCACAGGTGCCGGCGCCCTCGTAGGCGGCCTCCTTGAGGATGGCCTTGGAGGCGCGGTACAGCTCGGCGACCTGCTCCTCGGAGAGGAACGGCGCCGGTGCCTCCTCGACCAGCTTCTGGTGGCGGCGCTGGAGCGAGCAGTCACGGGTGGAGACGACGACCACGTTGCCGTGCTTGTCGGCCAGGCACTGGGTCTCCACGTGCCGCGGGCGGTCGAGGTAGCGCTCCACGAAGCACTCGCCCCGGCCGAAGGCGGCGACGGCCTCGCGGACCGCCGAGTCGTACAGCTCCGGCACCTCTTCGAGGGTGCGGGCCACCTTCAGACCGCGCCCGCCACCGCCGAAGGCGGCCTTGATGGCGATCGGCAGGCCGTGCTCCTTCGCGAAGGCCACGACCTCCTCGGAGCCCGAGACCGGGTCCGGCGTACCGGCGACCAGCGGGGCACCCGCGCGCTGCGCGATGTGCCGGGCGGCGACCTTGTCACCCAGGTCCCGGATGGCCTGCGGCGGCGGACCGATCCAGGTCAGACCCGCGTCCAGCACGGCCTGGGCGAACTCGGCGTTCTCCGAGAGGAAGCCGTAGCCGGGGTGGATCGCGTCCGCGCCGGACTCCCGGGCGGCGTTCAGGACCTTCTCGATGTCCAGATAGCTGGTGGCCGGGGTGTCACCGCCCAGGGCGAACGCCTCATCCGCGGCCCGGACGTGCAGAGCGTCCCGGTCCGGGTCGGCGTACACGGCCACGCTCGCGATGCCTGCGTCTCGGCAGGCCCGCGCCACACGGACAGCGATTTCGCCACGGTTGGCGATGAGCACCTTGCGCACGATTGAGGCTCCCTCCTTGAAACAAGCCGAGTTTAGGGACTGCCGACACGGCACATCGACCCGTCCCCAATGGTGAGCTTGCCCACACGGAGCGTGATGCGAGGCCCGCTCGACCCGCGAAAGCCCTTGTCGCACCTCGGTACGCAGGACTCCACCGGAAAACCCTAGCCCCGTCATGTGGCCAAGGTCTCTGTGAGAGCGTGCTGCGGGCCACGCTGTTTCTTTGTGGAGTCCCTACGAATGGCCCAATGATTCTTTGCCCCCGGCCGAGGTCTTGTCCCCCGTCCTACCCGTTAGTAGCGTTCGCGCTGACCGGCGTACTGCCGGTAACAGGCGATCCGCGCGGGGGCGGCGGCGAAGGTGGGGTGGGGCCGGTGGTGCGCAGACCGGTGGCATGGCTCGTGGCGGTCGTCCTGCTGGCCGAGGCGCTCGGCGTAGCGGCGGTGAACTGGCTGCTCGGCATGGTCGCGGACCGCCAGCGCATGTCGCTGGCCGGGCTCGACCCCGACGTGATGGCGACGTCCTCGAAGGTGGGAGCCGTGGTCTTCGGGCTCTACTTCGCCTTCTGCGCCCTGGTGGCCCTGCTGGTCGCGGTGCGCGACCGCGCCCCGGCCGGCCTCGGCCGCGTCCTGCTGATCAGCGCCGCCGTGGTGAACGCCCTGCTGGGCGCGGTCGCGTGGGGCCTGCGGGGCCCGGCGGACTTCCTGGTGCTGATGGCGGTCTTCGCCCTGATCGTCCTGCTCCTGATGACGTACGACCGTCCGCGTGACGCGGGTGCCCGGCCGGCCGGCGACACGCCCGGACAGGGCGGCACTCCCGCGGCCGCCCCCGAGCCGGCGCCCACATCCACCCCTACGGGTGACGCGCAGGGCCGTCCGGCCGACACCGGGAAGATCACTCGGACGGCGCCCACAACTCCGTGATGCCGACACCCAGTTCGCGCAGCAGTTTGCGGACCAGCGGCAGGCTGATGCCGATCACGTTGCCGTGGTCGCCCTCGATGCCCTCGATGAACGGCGCCGAACGGCCGTCCAGGGTGAAGGCCCCGGCGACGTGGAGGGGCTCGCCGGAGGCGACGTAGCGGGCGACCTCCTCGTCCGTGGGCTCGCCGAAGCGGACCACGGTGGAGGCGGTCGCGGAGACGTACCGCTTGGCGGCGGTGTCCCACACGCAGTGCCCGGTCTGGAGGACCCCGGCCCGGCCGCGCATCGCCTTCCAGCGGGCGGTGGCCTCCTCGGCGTCGGCGGGCTTGCCGAGCGCCTGCCCGTCCAGCTCCAGCACCGAGTCGCACCCGATCACCAGCGCGCCCTGCACCTCCGGCCGGGCCGCCACCACGGACGCCTTGGCCTCGGCGAGGGCGAGCGCCAGTTCGGCCGGGGTGGGGGCGGTGACGGCGTCCTCGTCCACCCCGCTCACGATCACCTCGGGCGCCAGCCCGGCCTGCCGCAGCAGACCCAGACGGGCGGGGGACTGGGAGGCGAGGACGAGACGGCGCTGCGGGTCGGTCATGCGATCAGCCTAGCGCCGCCGCCCCGTCCGCCCGAGCGCTCACCTCAGCCCGATCACGATCATCGCCAGCACCATGGCCAGGGCTATGAAGAGGCCGAGCCGTCTGAGCTTCTCCTCCATGTGACGGAGTTCCTCGGGCGGCTCGTCCTTGGGGTCTGACCACAGCATGGCTCCAGCGTGGGGCGCGGCCCGGCCCGCGCGCCTGAGTACCCGTACTCAGGTTGCCGCTCAGCCCGGCCGGCTCAGCCCGGCCAGTAGGTGCGGGACCAGGAGACCGGGCCCGGCGGGGGCAGGCGGCGGCCCGCGAGCCGGGCCGGGTCCGACCACGCGTCCCTCGGCCGCCGCGCGCCGGACGACGGCTCGGCCGCCGCCACGGCGCGGGCGCGGACCACCGCCAGTGCGGCGGCCAGCTCCTCCGGGGTGGGATTGCCTCGTACGACCTTGATGTTCATGACGGCTCCCGTGTCCGCGGGCCTACAGGGGGATGTTGCCGTGCTTCTTCGGAGGCAGGGATTCCCGCTTCGTACGGAGCTGACGCAGGCCCCGGACGATGTGCGCGCGGGTGTCGGACGGCATGATCACCGCGTCGACGTAGCCGCGCTCGGCCGCCACGTACGGGTTGAGCAGCGCGTCCTCGTACTCCTGGACCAGCCGCGCCCGCGTCTCCTCACCCGTGCCGGCGGCTTCCGCCTCGGCGATGGTGCGGCGGTGCAGGATGCTGACCGCGCCCTGCGCGCCCATCACCGCGATCTGCGCGGTCGGCCAGGCCAGGTTGAGGTCGGCGCCCAGGTGCTTGGAGCCCATCACGTCGTACGCGCCGCCGAACGCCTTGCGGGTGATGACGGTGATCAGCGGGACGGTGGCCTCGGCGTAGGCGTAGATCAGCTTGGCGCCCCGGCGGATGATGCCGTCGTGCTCCTGGTCCACGCCGGGCAGGAAGCCGGGCACGTCCACGAAGGTGAGCACCGGGATGTTGAACGCGTCGCAGGTGCGCACGAACCGGGCGGCCTTCTCGGACGCCGTGATGTCCAGGCAGCCCGCGAACTGCATCGGCTGGTTGGCGACCAGGCCCACCGGCTGCCCCTCGACCCGGCCGAAGCCGGTGAGGATGTTCGGCGCGAACAGCGCCTGCGTCTCGAAGAACTCCCCGTCGTCCAGGACGTGTTCGAGCACCGTGTGCATGTCGTACGGCTGGTTCGCGCTGTCCGGCACGAGGGTGTCCAGCTCGCGGTCCTCGTCGGTGAGGGCGAGGTCCGCCTCCTCCGGGTAGACCGGGGCCTCGCTGAGGTTGTTGGACGGCAGGTACGACAGCAACTGCTTGACGTACTCGATCGCGTCCTTCTCGTCGCCCGCCATGTGATGGGCCACGCCGGAGCTGGTGTTGTGGGTGCGGGCGCCGCCCAGCTCCTCGAAGCCGACGTCCTCACCGGTGACCGTCTTGATCACGTCGGGGCCGGTGATGAACATGTGCGAGGTCTTGTCGACCATCACCGTGAAGTCGGTGATCGCGGGGGAGTACACCGCGCCGCCCGCGCACGGACCGACGACCAGGCTGATCTGCGGGATCACCCCGGAGGCGTGGGTGTTGCGGCGGAAGATCTCGCCGTACGCGCCGAGCGAGGCGACCCCCTCCTGGATGCGGGCGCCGCCGGAGTCGTTGATGCCGATGACCGGACAGCCGGTCTTCAGCGCGAAGTCCATGATCTTGACGATCTTCTGGCCGTACACCTCGCCGAGGGCGCCGCCGAAGACGGTGAAGTCCTGCGAGAACACGGCCACCGGGCGGCCGTCCACCGTGCCGTACCCGCTGACGACACCGTCGCCGTACGGGCGGTTCGCCTCCAGGCCGAAGTTGGTGGAGCGGTGCCGGGCGAACTCGTCCAGCTCGACGAACGAATCCTCGTCCAGGAGGAGTTCGATGCGCTCACGCGCCGTCAGTTTGCCCTTGGCGTGCTGCTTCTCCACCGCGCGTTCCGAACCGGCGTGCGTCGCCTCGTGGATGCGCCGCTGGAGATCCGCGAGCTTCCCGGCGGTCGTGTGGATGTCGGTCTCGTGACGCTCTTCCGGCTCGGACATCGGGATGCGGCTCCCTGCCTGCTCAAAAGGGGGGACGATTACTCATCCGTAGCGTAGTGCGGGGTCCACCTCTCAGGAGTGCGGTCTTTCCCACACCTAGGGTGACTTGCATGACGCCGCACAATGCCTCAGGTTCCAGCCGCTGGTCCGACCTCGACCGTCCGCCGCTCAACGCCACCGCGCTGCGCCGCGCGCTCGTCCAGGAGGGCGGACTGTGGTCGTCGGTCGATGTGGTCCAGCGCACCGGCTCCACCAACTCCGACCTCGTGGCCCGCGCGTCCTCCGGTGCGGCGGAGGAGGGCGCGGTGCTGATCGCCGAGGAGCAGACGGCGGGGCGCGGGCGGCTGGACCGGCGCTGGACGGCTCCGCCGCGCTCGGGGCTGTTCTTCTCCGTACTGCTCCGGCCCGCCGAGGTGCCGCTGGAGCGCTGGGGCTGGCTGCCGCTGCTGACCGGCGTCGCGGTGGCCACCGGCCTGTCCCGCGCCGCGGGCGTCGACGCGGCCCTGAAGTGGCCGAACGACCTGCTGGTCACCGTCGGCGGCGAGGAGCGCAAGGCGGGCGGCATCCTCGCGGAGCGCGCAGGCGAGGACGGGGTGGTCGTCGGCGTCGGCCTCAACGTCACCCTGCGCGCCGACGAACTCCCCGTCCCCGGGGCGGGTTCCCTCCTCCTCGCCGACTCCGTGAGCACGGACCGCGACACGCTGCTCCGCTCCGTCCTCCGCTCCCTGGAGACCTGGTACGACCGCTGGCGCGCGGCGGGCGGCGACCCGGTCACGAGCACCCTCCAGGAGACCTACACGGCCGGCTGCGCCACCCTGGGCCGCGAGGTCCGGGCGGAACTCCCCGGAGACCGGGACCTGGTGGGCGAGGCGGTGGCGGTCGACGGGGACGGAAGGCTGGTCATCGCCACGCCACAGGGCACGCGGGAGGCCGTCGGCGCGGGGGACATCGTGCACCTGCGTCCGGCGTAGCGGGCGTTCCCGGCCGCGGAAAGTGGGCAGAGGGGCGTGGTGGCGGCGGCCCGCGCCCCCGCCGTGCGCTGTGCGCGCGGGGGGTGCTTCCAGGGGGTGAAGGGTGCGTCCGGGCGGGCGGTCCCGGCGGAGTGAGCTGGCGCACACCTGCCGTAGAGTTGAGCCCGGTCGGTACCTGACCGCGGCAGATCGGAAGGGCAGCAGGCGTGAGCGTCGACGACACGGGCTCCGGCGCGGGCGCGGAGGGCCGGGTGGACCCCGATGCCCCCGACCCCGGCGACGACCCGCTCGCCCTCCGCCTCGAACAGCTCATCCTCGGCGCCGAGCGCCGTTACACCCCCTTCCAGGCCGCCCGCAGCGCCGGTGTCTCCATGGAGCTGGCCTCCCGTTTCTGGCGGGCCATGGGCTTCGCCGACATCGGCCAGGCCAAGGCGCTCACCGAGGCCGACGTCCTCGCCCTGCGCCGCCTGGCCGGTCTGGTCGAGGCGGGACTGCTCAGCGAGGCCATGGCGGTGCAGGTGGCCCGCTCCACCGGGCAGACCACCGCCCGGTTGGCCGAATGGCAGATCGACTCTTTCCTGGAGGGCCTGACCGAGCCCCCCGAGCCGGGCATGACCCGTACCGAGGTCACGTACCCGATCATCGAGCTGCTCCTGCCCGAGCTGGAGGAGTTCCTCGTCTACGTCTGGCGCCGCCAGCTCGCCGCGTCCGCCGGGCGTGTGGTGCAGAACGTGGACGACGCGGAGATGGTCGACCGGCGGCTCGCCGTCGCCTTCGCCGACCTCGTCGGCTTCACCCGGCTCACCCGCCGGATGGAGGAGGAGGAACTGGGCGAGCTGGTCGAGGCGTTCGAGACGACCGCCGCCGACCTGGTGGCCGCGCGCGGCGGCCGGCTCATCAAGACCCTGGGCGACGAGGTCCTCTACGTCGCCGATGACGCGGCCATCGCCGCCGACATCGCCCTGCGCCTGGTCGAGACGCTGTCCAACGACGAGACGATGCCCGAACTGCGCGTCGGCATGGCGCTCGGCACGGTGACCACGCGGATGGGCGACGTGTTCGGCACGACGGTGAACCTCGCCTCCCGGCTGACCTCGATAGCGCCGCGTGACGCCGTGCTGGTCGACAGCGCCTTCGCGCAGGAGCTGATCCGCGCCGGTCTGGCGCCCGCCTCCGAGGCGGAAGCGGCGGAGGCGGCCGCGACCGCCGAGAAGGAGGGCGAGGAGCCCCCGCAGTACCGCTTCACGCTCCAGCCGATGTGGCAGCGCTCGGTGCGCGGCCTGGGCATGGTCGAGCCGTGGCTGCTGTCCCGCCGGGGCGAAGCGGGCTGACGGCCCTACTACCCGCCCCGCAGTTCCAGGCAGACACCCAGTACGGGGACGCAGACGCCTTTGCTGCTCGGCTTCGGAGCCGGTGCCGGTGCCGCGCTGCTCGGGGTCGGTACCGGAGTCGGCTCGGCCGCCGGTGCGGGGGCTTCCGTACGGGCTTCCGGAGGTGCGTGCGCCGGGCCCTGGGGGCGCGGTACGGCGGCCGTCGCGGCCGGGTGCGGGGCTTCGCTCGGGCGTGCGGCGGGCGGGGGAACCGTCTCGGGGCCGGGCGTGACCGTGCCGCTCGGCGTGGGGCGTGCCGAGGCCGAGGGGGAGGCTTCTGTCACGGGTGAGGCCGGCGGTACCGCGACGACGGTGGCGGACACGCCGGGCGTGGGGCCGGCACCGAGCTTCCACGGCCGCCTTGGCTCCGCCTCGGCGGTACCCGGCCCGGCGTCCGGCGCGATCCGTACGAGACTCGACACCGCGAGGGCGAGCACGGCCGCCCCGGCCAGCAGCAGGACCACCCGCCGCCCTCGCCGGTGCCGACCGCGCCGCAACGCGGCCACGGCGCGCCAGGCCCGGGTGGGCGGGTCCGGGTCCGGTTCCGGTTCCGGGAGCAGGGGGAGCACGGCGGTCGAGGCGACAGGGGCGGGCGGGGCCGCGGCCGCCTTCGGCCGATCGGCGGAGTCTGCCTCTTCCTGGTCGACGGCCTCACGCGTGCTCGCCTCGGGGCGACCGGCCGCCTCACGCATGTCCGCCTCGGGGCGACCGGCCGCCTCGGCCCTCTTGGTCCCCGCCCGCGGCAGTACGGCGGCTCCGCTCAGCGCCGCCCCCGCCTCGGTCCGCGGCAGGCCGTCACGCCCGCCCCGCGCCGCCCCCTGGACGACCCCCGTCCGCACCCGGAACGACACCCCCGGCGGCTTGGTCGGGTCGGTCGGGATGCGCCCCGGTGACACCAGCGGAACCGATTCCGCACTGGGCCGGGACGGAGGCGTCGGGGACTTACGCTCCCTCGGTGTCATGCGCTCCGCTCCTCCCCGCCGTGCGCCGCCGGGCGCGTCAGCCGTGGGGGACGCTATGCGCTCGTGCGGGTGGTCCGGGCCGGGTCGGCCGAGGTGTCACCCGATCGGGTGGGGGCCGCTCTTTTCCGGGGACCGGTCCTGCTGCGATGATCGGCCCGACAGTGTGTTAACCCGCGTTAACCGGAGGGTGTCATGAGCGAGGAGCGGTACGGGGAGTTCGTGCTGGTGCGCAGGCACGGGCACGTGGCCGAGCTGGTGCTCGACCGGCCGAAGGCCATGAACGCCGTGTCGACGGAGATGGCCCGTTCCCTCGCGGCCGCCTGCACGGCGCTCGCCGCCGACCGGGACGCCCGCGTGGTCGTACTGACGTCCTCGGCCGAACGCGCGTTCTGTGTCGGCGCGGACCTCAAGGAGCGGAACTCCTTCAGCGACGCGGACCTGGTCCGGCAGCGGCCGGTGGCGCGCGGCGCGTACACCGGGGTGCTGGAGCTGCCGGTGCCGACCATCGCCGCGGTGCACGGCTTCGCCCTCGGCGGCGGCTTCGAGCTGGCGCTGGCCTGCGACCTGATCGTCGCCGACGCCACGGCCGTGGTGGGGCTGCCCGAGGTGTCCGTGGGCGTGATTCCGGGCGGCGGCGGTACGCAGTTGCTGCCGAGGCGGGTCGGCGCGGCGCGGGCGGCCGAGCTGATCTTCACGGCCCGCCGGGTCGAGGCGCCGGAGGCGGCCGCGCTGGGGCTCGTCGACCAGCTCACGGAGGCGGGCCACGCCCGCGAGGACGCGCTCGCGCTGGCCGCGAAGATCGCCGGGAACTCCCCGGTGGGCCTGCGCTCGGCCAAGCGTGCCCTCCGTCTGGGCCAGGGCCTGGACCTGCGGGCCGGTCTGGAGGTCGAGGACGCGGCCTGGCGTGCGACCGCCTTCTCCGGCGACCGCGCGGAGGGTGTGGCGGCCTTCAACGACAAGCGCGCGCCGCAGTGGCCGGGGGAGTGAGCCGGGCGGGCCGGTGACCACCTGATCGCCCGCGCCGATGCCCCTGATGTGCCCATTCGTCCCTAACCTGGGGTGATGGGTGAGGATGATCGGCTCGCTGCCGTGGTGGGGCTGGCGCAGGGGATGGCGGCCGCGCACACGCCCCCGGAGTCCTGGCGGGCGGCGGCGCTCGGGGCCTGCCGGGCGCTGGCCGGGAACTTCGCCGCGCTGTCGGTGTGGGAGCGGGAGCTGGGGCGGCTCAGGGTCCTGGTGAACGTCGGCAGGCGCGCCGAGGACGAGGAGGAGTTCCCGGAGCTGGAGGCGTACCCGGTGCACCAGTTCCCGGAGATCACCGAGTTCCTGCACGAGCGCTGGGCCGGGGGCGGCGGGGCCAACGCCTGGGTGGAGACCGCGAAGGGCCCGGCCGCGGGCACCCCCGGCTACATCCACCAGCGGGTCGCCGCGCTGCGCCGCCGGGGCCGGGGCTGCTGCGTGGTCGCGCCCATCGTGCTGCACGGCCGGGCCTGGGGCGAGCTGTACGTGGCCCGCGCGGCCGGGGCGCCGGTGTTCGACCGGGGGGACGCCGACTTCGCCACGGTGCTGGCCGCGGTGGTCGCGGCAGGGCTCGCGCAGACCGAGCGGCTGGAGGAGGCCCGGCGGCTAGCTTTCACCGACGCCCTCACCGGTCTGGCCAACCGTCGCGCCGTCGACGTACGGCTGGAGGAGGCGGTGGAGCGGCACCGGGCGGAGGGCGTGGTCGTCAGCCTCGTCGTCTGTGATCTGAACGGGCTCAAGCGGGTCAACGACACCCACGGGCACGCGGTGGGGGACCGGCTGCTGGAGCGGTTCGGGTCGGTGCTGTCGCTGTGCGGGGCGATGCTGCCGGGCGCGCTCGCGGCGCGGCTCGGCGGGGACGAGTTCTGTCTGCTGGCGCTCGGGCCGTCGGCCGAGGACGTGGTCGAGGCGGCCGGGGAGCTGTGCCGCAGGGCGGGCGCGCTGGAACTGGGCGAGGGCGTGGCCTGCGGGGTCGCGTCCACCGGGCACGACATCGGCCCGGTGCGCGACGCCCGGCGGCTGTTCCGGCTGGCGGACGCCGCGCAGTACCGGGCCAAGGCCGACCGGTCGGACCTGCCGGTGGTGGCCGGCCGGGAGGGCCCGGACGACCCGGTCGTACGGCTGGCGGACGAGGCGACCCCGCCCGCGAAGACCGAGCGCCGCCGCTTCCGGGGCCGCCGCCGCTCGTGACCGGTAAGGGGCGCGGGCACAATCCACTAGTGACACCACCGCATTCAATGCGTACGCTCCTGAATATGGATATGCACACTGTGGTGGTGGGGACCACCGGTGTCACCGCGCACGACGTCCTCGCCGTCGCGCGCGCCGGTGCCCGCGTGGAGCTGTCGGAGGAGGCGGTGGCGGCGCTCGCCGCGGCCCGCGAGATCGTGGACGCGCTGGCCGCCAAACCCGAACCGGTCTACGGCGTCTCCACGGGCTTCGGCGCCCTGGCGACCCGGCACATCAGCCCCGAGCTGCGCGCGCAGCTCCAGCGCAACATCGTCCGCTCGCACGCGGCCGGCATGGGCCCGCACGTGGAGCGCGAGGTCGTCCGCGCGCTGATGTTCCTGCGCCTGAAGACCGTCTGCTCCGGCCACACCGGGGTGCGCCCCGAGGTCGCGCAGACCATGGCGGACCTGCTGAACGCCCAGATCACCCCGGTGGTGCACGAGTACGGCTCCCTCGGCTGCTCCGGCGACCTCGCCCCGCTCTCGCACTGCGCGCTGGCCCTCATGGGCGAAGGCGACGCGGAGGGCCCCGACGGGGTCGTACGCCCGGCCGGTGAGCTGCTGCGCGAGCACGGCATCCAGCCCGTCGAGCTGCGCGAGAAGGAGGGGCTGGCCCTCCTCAACGGCACCGACGGCATGCTCGGCATGCTGATCATGGCCCTCGCGGACCTCGACTCCCTCTACAAGTCGGCCGACATCACCGCCGCCCTCAGCCTGGAGGGCCTGCTCGGCACGGACAAGGTCCTCGCGCCCGAGCTGCACGCCATCCGCCCGCACCCCGGCCAGGCCGCCTCGGCCGCCAACATGCTCGCGGTGCTCAAGGGCTCCCAGCTCACCGGGCACCACATGGACGACGCGCCCCGCGTCCAGGACGCCTACTCGGTGCGCTGCGCCCCGCAGGTCGCCGGTGCCGGGCGCGACACCATGGCGCACGCCCGCCTGGTCGCCGAGCGCGAGCTGGCCGCCGCCGTCGACAACCCGGTGGTGCTGCCCGACGGCCGTGTGGAGTCCAACGGCAACTTCCACGGGGCGCCGGTCGCCTACGTCCTGGACTTCCTGGCCATCGCCGCCGCCGACCTCGGCTCCATCGCCGAGCGGCGCACCGACCGGCTGCTGGACAAGAACCGCAGCCACGGCCTGCCGCCGTTCCTCGCGGACGACGCGGGTGTGGACTCGGGCCTGATGATCGCCCAGTACACGCAGGCCGCGCTGGTCAGCGAGCTGAAGCGGCTCGCCGTACCGGCCTCCGCCGACTCCATCCCGTCCTCCGCGATGCAGGAGGACCACGTCTCCATGGGGTGGTCGGCCGCGCGCAAGCTGCGTACCGCCGTGGACAACCTGACGCGGGTGATCGCGGTCGAGCTGTACGCGGCCGCCCGTGCCGTCGAGCTGCGGGAGGGGCTGGAGCCCGCGCCCGCCTCCCGTGCCGTCATCGAGGCAGCGCGCGCGGCCGGGGTGGGCGGTCCCGGACCGGACCGGTTCCTCGCGCCCGACCTGGCCGCGGCCGACGCCTTCGTGCGCGGGGGCGGGCTCGTGGCGGCCGCCGAGACGGTCACCGGGCCGCTGCGCTGATCACCACGGGGGCCTCACCCACGGGCGGGGCCCCCATCGGCCGGTCAACGAATCGTCAAGCGGGCTTAAAACTCAAGGCGTTCCCGGCGTACCGAATACACCACGAACGCCGCGCCCACGGCGAGGAACAGGGTGCCGGAGACCACGTAGGGCGTGGTGTCGAAGCTGCCGGTGTCGGCGAGCCGGGTCGGGTCGGCCGCGTCCTGGGTGGTCAGCCCCGAGACGGTGGTGACCTGCTCGGTGATTCCCGAGGCAGGGTCCCCGGTCTCCGGCGACCCGGCGCCGGACACCCCGCCGTCGACCGCGGTACCGGCGGCCGTGAGGCCCGTCGTGGGGCCGTCCTGCGAGGCGTTGGCGGACGGGACGAACCACAGGGCGCACAGCAGAGTGCCCGCGGCGGTGGCGGTCAGCAACGGACGGCGAGCGGATGCCACGGAATATCGATCCCCTTGTGACGCTGGCGAATTGGCCGTGTGGAGCGATGTTAGTGAAAATCGCGGGTCACAGGAAAGTCACGACAGGTTTCGGTTCTAGGCTCCCCGTATGGAAGCTGAAGAGACATCACGTTTTGTACGTCTTCGGGTCGAGCTGGTCCTCGAAGTTCTCGACGACGACGAGCTGACCAAGGCCGCGCTGCGCCGTATCGCCGGCGACGCGGCGCTGCCCGAGGCGGAGCGGGCCCAGGCCGAGAGCGCTGTGACGGAAGACACCGCCGAGGCGCTCGCGTATCTCGTCGACCCGTTCGACCTGGTCAGCGAGGTGCCCGGGGTGGAGCTCCAGCAGGCTTCCTGGTCCAGCGAGCGGTCCGGGTACGACGCGGATTCGCCCGAGTGGGACCTCGATGAGGATGATGGGGAGGACGACGACGAGCCGGACGGCGAGAACGAGCGGTAGGCCGACGGCTTCGGCCGCACGATTCGGGGCACGGATGACCCGGACGGCAACCGCCGTCCGGGTTTTCTCGTCTCACGAAGTGGCGCACGGAGCAGCGCGCACCGCCCGTCCCCGAGGGGGGACGTGGCGTTTCCCACAGAACCACTGATCGGGGAACGGGTAGGCGCGGCCGTGACGTTGAAAGGGTTCAACGGGGATTCTCGGGGTTCTGGCGGATTCGGCAACGATGGAGAAGCGTGTGATGACGGACAGTAAGCGGCGCAAGGGCCTGACGGTCGCGTCCGCACTGCTCGGTGGTGTGCTCGTGCTCACGGGCTGTTCCGGCGGCGGTGACGCCAGTGCGTCCGACGGCGGTGAGAGCTCGCAGGCGAAGGCCGACGAGGCGGCGGCGAAGAAGTCCTCCGAGGCGCAGATCACGATCACGCCGAAGGACGGCTCGAACAACGCCTCCATCAACAACTCGGCCGCGGTCAAGGTCGCCAAGGGCACCCTGACCGGCGTGAGCATGACCACCGCGGACGGCAAGCCCGTCGACGGTGAGCTCTCCGCCGACAAGCTGAGCTGGAAGCCGACCACCCAGCTCGAGCGGTCGACGACCTACAAGCTCGCCGCCGAGGCCAAGGACTCCGAGGGCCGCGTGGCCCACGAGAACGCCTCCTTCACCACGGTCTCGCCGTCCAACAGCTTCATAGGCAACTTCACCCCGGACAACGGCAGCACCGTCGGGGTGGGCATGCCCGTGTCGATCAACTTCGACAAGGCGATCACCGACAAGGCCGCCGTGCAGAAGGGGATCACGGTCTCCTCCAGCAGTGGCCAGGAGGTCGTCGGTCACTGGTTCAACGCCAACCGCATCGACTTCCGCCCGGAGACGTACTGGAAGGAGAACTCCACCGTCACGCTGAAGCTGGCGCTCGACGGTGTCGAGGGTGCCGACGGCGTCTTCGGCGTCCAGCAGAAGACGATCACCTTCCACGTCGGCCGCAACCAGGTCTCGTACGTCGACGCCAAGACCAAGCAGATGAAGATCACGCGGGACGGCAAGGTCGTCAAGCAGATCCCGATCTCGGCCGGCTCCCCGGAGAACAAGACGTACGCCGGGACCATGGTCATGTCCGAGAAGTTCGAGCAGACCCGGATGAACGGCGCGACCGTCGGCTTCACCGACGACGACGGCAAGGGCGAGTACGACATCAAGGACGTGCCGCACGCCATCCGCCTCACCGGCTCCGGCACCTTCCTGCACGGCAACTACTGGGGCGCGAAGTCCATCTTCGGCAGCGTGAACACCAGCCACGGCTGTGTGGGCCTGTCCGACACCAAGGGCGCCAAGGACCCCAACACCCCGGCCGCCTGGGTGTTCAACAACTCCCTCGTCGGTGACGTGGTGGTCCTCCAGAACACCGGTGACAAGACCGTCGCCCCGGACAACGGCCTCAACGGCTGGAACATGGACTGGGCGCAGTGGAAGGCCGGTTCGGCCGTCTGATCCCACCCCGGAACACCCCCTGAGCGCACGAGTGCCGCCCCTCCTGGTGAGGGGCGGCACTCGCGTTTCGCGGGGGTCCGCTAGAGCGTCGGCACCGAGGCCGCGCCCCAACTGGCCAGCAGGCGCAGGGACTCGGCCGACGGGGAGTCCGGTTCGGCGTGGTAGACGATCAGGGAGAGGTCCGCGTCACCCGTCACCCGCAACCCCTCGAAGCCCAGGGCGAGTTCGCCGACCAGCGGATGCCGCAGCCGCTTCACGCCGTAGAACTGCTCCTTCACGTCGTGCGTGGCCCACAGCCGGCGGAACTCCTCGCTCTTGACCGAGAGTTCACCGACCAGCGCGGCCAGCCGGGCGTCGTCGGGGAAGCGCCCGGCGTCCATGCGCAGCCCGCACACGATGTCGATCGCCTTCTGCTCCCAGTCCACGAACAGCTCGCGGTACTCGGGGCAGAGGAAGACCAGCCGGGCCCAGGTGCGGTCCTCGGGCGCCAGCCGTCCCCAGTCGCCGAACAGCGCGGTCGCCATCCGGTTCCAGGCCAGGATCTCCGTGCGCCGCCCGGCGATGTACGCCGGCACCGCGTCCATCGAGTCCAGCAGGTGCTGGAGCGCGGTGCGCACCTGCGGGCGGCGGGTCTGCGGCCGCTTCTTGTGCGGCGCCGGCTTGGCCAGATGGGTCAGATGCGCGTGCTCGGCGTCGGTCAGGCGCAGGGCGCGGGCGATGGAGTCCAGCACCTCCGCCGACACGTTCCGCCCGTTGCCCTGCTCCAGCCGCGTGTAGTACGCCACCGACACCCCGGCCAGTTGCGCCAGCTCCTCACGGCGCAGCCCCGGCACCCGGCGCCGCCGCCCGAACTGGGGCAGCCCCACGTCCTCCGGCTTGAGGCGGGCCCGGCGGCTGCGCAGGAACTCGCTCAGCTCCGCCCGCCGGTCCAGCGGGCGGCTCGCGGCCGTCTCCGGCTGTTCGTCCATACCTCAAGTATCGAGGGCGGAGCCGGGTCGTACGCGCGGGAGCCTGTCCCTCCCGGTGGTAGGCACGGTGGTCGTACGTAAAACCGTGGCCTGGGTGGGAACGGCGGATCGGGGCACCCTGGGAAAGTGCCCGGTCGAATCGTGTCCGGGCCACCGCAAGAGCTAGGAGAACCCCGGCATGACCACTGTTGCTGCGTACGCCGCGCCCGCCCCCAAGGCGCCCCTGGAGCGGACCACGATCGAGCGGCGGCCGGTCGGCGACCACGACGTCCTGATCGACATCAAGTTCGCGGGGATCTGCCACTCCGACATCCACCAGGCCCGCGACGGCTGGGCCGAGGGCATCTTCCCGATGGTCCCCGGCCATGAGATCGCGGGTGTCGTCAGCGAGGTCGGCCCGAAGGTCACCAAGTTCGCCGTCGGCGACCGGGTGGGCGTCGGCTGCATGGTCGACTCCTGCCGCGAGTGCGACAACTGCAAGGCCGGCCTGGAGCAGTACTGCACCGGCGGCGGCCCCACCCTCACCTACAACGACACCGACAAGCAGGGCGAGCCCACCTACGGCGGCTACTCCGAGAGCGTCGTCGTGAACGACGACTTCGTCGTCCGCATCCCCGACGGCCTCTCCCTGGACGTGGCCGCGCCGCTGCTGTGCGCGGGCATCACCACGTACTCCCCGCTCAGGCACTGGGGTGTCGGCCCCGGCAAGAAGGTCGCCGTGGTCGGCCTCGGCGGGCTCGGGCACGTCGGCGTGAAGATCGCGCACGCGCTGGGCGCCGAGGTCACCGTGCTCTCGCAGTCCCTGCGCAAGAAGGACGACGGGCTGCGGCTCGGCGCCGACCACTACTACGCCACCAGCGACCCGAAGACCTTCGAGGAGCTGGCGGGCACCTTCGACGTCATCCTGAACACCGTCTCGGCCCCGCTCGACTTCGCCGAGTACGTGTCCCTGCTGCGCACCGACGGAACCCTGGTCAACGTGGGCCTGCCCGAGGAGCCGGTGCAGATCACCCTCCAGTCGATGTTCGGCCAGCGCCGCAGCATCTCCAGCTCCGGCATCGGCGGCATCGCCGAGACCCAGGAGATGCTGGACTTCTGCGCGGAGCACGGCGTGGGCGCCGAGATCGAGCTGATCGGCGCGGACGAGATCAACGACGCGTACGAGCGCGTGACCGCCAGCGACGTGCGCTACCGGTTCGTGATCGACACGGCGACGATCTGACGCCCCGGGCATGAAGAAGGGCCGCCCGGCTCCGGCCGGGCGGCCCGTTCTCGTGCGATCAGCCTTGTGTGATCAGCCTCGTGCGATCAGCTTTGTGTGATCAGCCCTGCGCGGGGGCGACGCCGATCGGGCAGGAGACGCCTGTGCCGCCGATGCCGCAGTACCCGGCGGGGTTCTTGTCCAGGTACTGCTGGTGGTGGGACTCGGCCGGGTAGAAGGGGCGGCCCTCGGCCGGGAGGATCTCCGTGGTGATCGTGCCGTGCCCGGAGCCCGACAGAACCTTCTGGTAGGCGGCGCGGGACGCCTCGGCGGCGGCCGCCTGCTCCGGGGTGTGGGTGTAGATCGCGGAGCGGTACTGGGTGCCCACGTCATTGCCCTGGCGGAAGCCCTGCGTGGGGTCGTGGGACTCCCAGAAGGTCTTCAGCAACTGCTCGTAGGAGATGACCTTCGGGTCGTAGACCACGCGGACCGCCTCCGTGTGACCCGTCAGGCCCGAGCAGGCCTCCTCGTAGGTGGGGTTCTCGGTGTAGCCGCCCTGGTAGCCCACGAGCGTGGTGTGGATCCCCGCCGGGAGCTGCCAGAACTTGCGCTCCGCGCCCCAGAAGCAGCCCAGACCGAAGTCGGCGACCTCGAACCCCTCGGGGTAGGGGCCGGTCAGGGAGGTGCCGAGGACGGTGTGCCGGTCGGGGACCTCGAAGGCGGGCACGTCCCGCCCCGCGAGCGCCTGCTCGGGGGTGGGTAGCTGCGGTGTGCGGCCGAAGAGCATGGGGTCTCCCTGGTCGGTCTCGGTACGGACGGGCATTGGTTACAACGACCTGCGAGCCCCGGGCATTCCGGTTCAGTTCCCGGTGCCGCCGCCAGCCAGCACTGCCCTGTCGCGGACCTCGCAGAAGTACTCCGCCTTGTTGTTCCGGTACCGCCACGGCAGCGCGTCCACATGGCCGTCGACCAGCCGGAAGTACTCCACCGCGGCCTCGTCACGGCCCTGGAGGTGCAGGTAGTACGCCAGCAGGTGACGCAGCTCCGGCAGGCGCGGATGCGCCGGGTCGGCGGCGGCCGCGTCCTTGAGGGCCGCCTCCACCCGCGCCACCATCTCCGGGGTGTTGTCGGCGGCGGTGTCGTCCGAGTCGTCGTGCTCGAAGTGCGCGATCAGCGGCAGCGCCGTCAGCAGGCTGCCGACGGGTGCTCCGGCGGCCGCCCGCTCGGCGAACTCGGTCGCCAGCCGCTCCGAGCCGCGCCACTTCGCGCACCAGTACTGCAGGGCCGAGAAGTGCGCCTCGTAGTGGTGCGGGGCGCGCCGGGTGATCTCGGTCCACAGGGTGTCCATGCGGGCGTTGGGGTAGCCGAGGCCGAGCGCCACCCAGATCTCCGCGATGTGCGGTGTCGGGTCGTCCGGGTTCAGCTCGGCCGCCCGCGCGATGTCCTCGCGGGCGTTCACCAGCGCGCGGTGGAAGCCCTGGAACTGCTCCTGCGTCGTGTACTCCGCCCGCTTCCCGCCGCGCACCCGCCAGGCCAGGATCACCGAGCTGCGCGCCCGGACCACGGCCGCGTCCGGGTCGCCGGGACGCTCGGCCTCCCAGGCCAGCAGCCATTCGTCGTCGTCGGCGGCCCGGTCGGCCAGCAGGAACGTCAGCGACGAACGGCGCTCCCAGTCCCGGCCGACGGACGCCATCAGCCCGGCGGCGGCCCGCCAGTCACCGCCCTGGACCGCGGCGAGCGCGGCCGTCGTCTCCGCCGTCAGCGGGCCGGCCGCCCTGGTGTCCTGCCGCTCGGCGGGCAGCAGCCCCAGCGCGGCGGACGCGGCGGCCCCGTCGGTGGCCGCCGCGGCCTCGGCGTCGGCTTCGGGGTCGTGGGAGAAGAACTCCTTCAGGAACACCTTGGCCATCCAGGCCGCGAAGAGCACGAAGGGCAGCGCCAGGACGGCCAGGATCCAGAGCAGGACGGTCATGTGCGGTCGGGGTCCGTTCAGGTGGGGTGTCGGGGGAGGAGGCTTGAGGGGGCTCGGTGCCGTGTCTCAGGCGGGCTGGGCGGCCATCGGCGGGAGCAGGGCCCGCAGGGGAGCCGTGTCCGGCCGGTCGGCCAGGGCCGCGTCCACGGCCGCCTCGAACACGTCCTCGGGGCTCGCCCCGGCGGTGGTCGCCGCGCCGGGCAGCCGTACGGCCGCCGAGCGCGACCAGGAGAACTCCCAGCTCAGCAGGGAACGCGCGCTGAACTCGGCGAGCACCATCGTCCGCAGCGAGTCGCCCAGGGCGGGCCGGGCGAACTCGCGGAACGCCCGCCCCTTCGCCGCGGCGGCCTCCTCGGACAGCGGCAGCCGCTCGGCCACCCGCCACAGCCGGCCCTCGTCGATGGCGTCGAGCAGGTCCGCGAGGGTCGCGGGGCGTCCGTTGTAGGCGCTCAGCGCGCGGTGCAGCGGGGTCTGCGCGGAGGTCATGCCCTCGGCCATCGCGATGTTCAGCAGCTCCGGCCAGTCGGCGGTGCGCCGGAAGCCCAGGGCCTCGGCGGTCAGGACCGCCTCCTCCAGCGCCGTCAGTGTCCGGGCCGGGTCGGTGAGCAGGGCCAGTGCGGGGCCGTCGCCCGCCGTGCCGCGTCCGTCGGCGGGCAGCGCCTCGACGCGGCGCACCCGCTCGGCGATCGGCGGATGGGAGTCGTACCGGGACTCCGGCTCGGCGGGCAGCCGGGCCCGCAGCTTGTCCAGCTCGGCGGCGCGGGCCGTCAGCAACTGGCCGAAGCCGCCGAAGAACTGACCGAGCGGCGGCAGCGTACGGGCGGGCAGGCCCAGGGTGGCGTACGACTCGAGGTAGAAGCCGTGGGCGGCGGCGAGGACCGGTATCTCACGCAGCGCGGAGGCGGTCGCATCGCGTCCGGCGATCCTGGCGGCGGCCATGTCGGCCGCGAACTCCTGCCCGCGCGCGGTGCTCAGCGAGGCCCGCAGATACAGCTTGGCGTACTGGGTGTAGAGCCACGCCATCCCCCGGTACAGGGCGCCGGTGTGCCGGGTGTCGACCTCGTGGGCCTTCTTGCCCTTGGCGATCCGCTTGGCGGCGGTCCGCTCCTGGCGCTCGCGCTCGTCAGCCACCTTGCCGTCGGCGGTGGCGTGGAACTGCTCGACGACCCGGCCGATCTGCGCCCGGCCGCGCACCACGATCGCGGACAGCCGGGTGTCACCGGCGGTGAAGTGCCCGTACTCGTGGGCGAGCACGGAACGGAGCTGGGCCTCGCTGAGCCCGGTCAGCAGCGGGACTCCGAGGGTGAGGGTGCGCGGTCCGGGGCGCAGACCGAGCAGCCGCGCGTCCTCGCGTACGGAGGCGTTGACGTCGGGGGTGAGCAGGATCCGGGCGGGGGCGCGGGTGCCGCTCTCGGCGGCCAGTTCGCGCACCAGCGCCCACAGCCGGGGCTCGTCGGCCTCGCCGGCCTCGACCGAGGCCGGGTCCTCGCCCCTGGGCGTGCGCAGCATGAACATGCCGCGTACGACGGGCACGGCGAGCAGCACCGAGACGATGGCGATCTTGACGGCCGCGAAGCCGTGCGCCCCGAGGTCGAACAGGGCGACGTCGATGCCGATCAGCGCCGCCAGCAGGACGAGGCTGATCAGATAGAAGCCGGACAGCAGGACGAGGGCGCGCAGCGCGCGCAGGGTTGCGCCCAACGGAAAGATCCCCCCACAGGAACCGGGCAAGCCGGAGCGATACGGACAGGCATGGCGCACACCGCCGCGCGGTGCGGCCGCTGAGTGTGGGGGGACTCGGGCCGAGAGCAAAGCAGGAGCAAAGCCCGGGGCATGCGGAGTATGCCCCATCGCAGGTCAGCGCAGCAATACCGATTCCTCAGGCGATCGGCCGGGCGGAGCCGCGGGTGTCAGCCCGGCAGGCTCGCCGGGTTGCCGCCGTTGGCCTCGTAGCCCGCGACCGCCAGCGCCCGGTACACCGCGAACGCCTCCGCCGGGTCCTCGGACAGGCTCCACGGCAGTGCGCCCACGTGGCCGTCCACGTGGGCGAGCTGGTCCATGGCCTCCGCCCAGCGCTCGGCCCGCACCAGGAAGAACACCAGCAGATGCCGGACGTGCGCCAGCATCGGATCGTCCGGCCGGGCGGAGTGCACCGCGTGCAGCGCGCCGTGCATCGCCTTGACGACGACCTCGCTGCGGTAGAACCCCGAGACCAGGTTCACCTCGGGCAGATGCTCGAAGACCGCGAACAGCGGCAGCGCGGCCAGCAGCGAGCCCTCGGGCGCGCGGGCCGCCGCGGCCTCGGCGAACGCGTACGCCTCCTCGCGCGAGCCGTGCCACTTCTCGCAGGTGTAGTGCAGCGCGGCCAGGTGGGCGCCCATGTGGTGCGGGGCGGTGTCGAGGACCTTCCCCCACAGCTCGTCGAACTCCGGCCGCGACCAGCCCAGTCCCCGCGCCACGGAGAGCGTGACGATGTGCGGCACCGGGTCGCCGGGGGCGGCCAGCGCGGCCCGCCCGCAGGCGTCGCGCGCCTCCTCCATGATGATCCGGAAGTCGTCCGTGCCCGGCACCGAGGTCCGCCACGCCTGCTGCGCCAGGAACTCGGCGTGCACCGCCGCGCCGCCCGCGTCCTTGGGCTGCTCGGCCCGCCACACCCGCAGCCACTGGCCGCCCGGTGTCTCGTGTATCCCGCCGGGCCGCTCGCGCAGCTCCAGCGAGGCCGCCCCGGCGAACGCCTGCACCCGCTGCCAGCGCGTCTCGCCCTGCGCCTCCGTGCCCGCGAGGAGCTGGGCCGCGGCGCGGTGGTCCCCGGTGCGGCGGACCACGTCCAGCACGTCCAGCAGGTCCTGGTCGGGGCCCGGCATGCGTACGTCCAGCTCCTCCTGGCGCAGGAAGCCGTACCGCTCCGGGTCGGCGGCGTCCGGGTGGCCCGGATGCACGCGCTCGATCCCGCCGCGCCCGCGCCGGATCAGCGGGAGCAGCGCGAAGGCCAGCAGGGCCAGCGCCAGGAGCAGCCAGAGAGTCGCCATGCGTCAAGCGAACCAGATGCCGCCGACACTTGGCCAACCCCTCCCGCGAGCCTGTGGAAAACTTCCGCCCGCCCCCGCCCCGAGCCCGCCGTCCGGCAGCACCCCCGCGAGCGCATTACGCTCGGTGCACATGAGCGACAGGCACATCAGCGAGCACTTCGAGACTCTGGCGATCCACGCGGGCAACACCGCCGATCCCCTCACCGGCGCGGTCGTCCCGCCCATCTACCAGGTCTCGACCTACAAGCAGGACGGCGTGGGCGGGCTGCGCGGCGGCTACGAGTACAGCCGCAGCGCCAACCCGACCAGGACGGCGCTGGAGGAGAACCTCGCGGCGCTGGAGGGCGGCCGTCGCGGCTTCGCGTTCGCCTCCGGCCTCGCCGCCGAGGACACCCTGCTGCGTACGCTGCTCAGCCCCGGCGACCACGTCGTCATCCCGAACGACGCGTACGGCGGCACCTTCCGCCTCTTCGCCAAGGTCGCCACCCGCTGGGGCGTGGAGTGGTCCGTCGCGGACACCAGCGACCCGGCCGCCGTGCGCGCCGCGATGACCCCGCGCACCAAGGTCGTCTGGGTGGAGACCCCCTCCAACCCGCTGCTCGGCATCACAGACATCGCCGCCGTGGCCCAGGTCGCGCACGCCGGCGGGGCGAAGCTCGTCGTCGACAACACCTTCGCCACCCCCTACCTCCAGCAGCCGCTGTCCCTCGGCGCGGACGTCGTCGTGCACTCCCTGACCAAGTACATGGGCGGCCACTCGGACGTGGTCGGCGGTGCGCTGATCGTCGCCGACGAGGGTCTGGGCGAGGAGATCGGCTTCCACCAGAACGCGATGGGCGCCGTCGCCGGCCCCTTCGACTCCTGGCTGGTGCTGCGCGGCACCAAGACCCTCGCGGTGCGCATGGACCGGCACAGCGAGAACGCCACGAAGATCGCCGACATGCTGTCCCGGCACCCGCGCGTGAGCAGCGTGCTCTACCCGGGCCTGCCCGAGCACCCCGGCCACGAGGTCGCCGCCAAGCAGATGCGGGCGTTCGGCGGCATGGTGTCCTTCCGGGTCACGGGCGGCGAGGAGGCGGCCGTCGCGGTGTGCGACCGCGCCCAGATCTTCACCCTCGGCGAGTCCCTGGGCGGCGTCGAGTCCCTCATCGAGCACCCCGGCCGGATGACGCACGCCTCCGCCGCCGGTTCGGCGCTGGAGGTCCCGTCCGACCTCGTCCGCCTGTCCGTGGGCATCGAGAACGCGGACGACCTGCTGGAGGACCTGCAGCAGGCCCTGGGCAAGTAACCCGGCCTACCAGCCGGACACGGGCGGGGTCGCCGGGGACGGCGGCTCCGCCCACGGCCGGGTCAGCGCGGCCCAGGTGAGGAACGCGACCGCCGCCGCGCACAGCAGCAGCCACAGCAGGCGCCGCCCGGTGCGCAGCAGCCGCAGGCGGCGGGAGCCCCGGCGCACCGCCTCGCCGGGCAGCTCCGGCGGCAGGCTCACCGGCACCGCCTCCATCAGCCGCCGCACGGCGGCCTCGCGCTCGGGCCGGTTCACGGCCCCAGCCCCTTCACGGCGTAGCCGCTCGCGTGCGGGGCGGGCCGGGGCGCGGATGCAGCACCGTGGCCGTCCCCCGGTCGCAGAGCGCGCGTACCCGCTCGGCGGGCAGGCCCAGCAGGGCCGCCGTCTGCTCGTCGGCCAGCCCCTCGTACAGCCGCAGCACCAGGACCAGCCGTTCGCGCGGGGTCAGCGCGGCGAGCGGGCCGTGCGGGCGGGAGCGGTGCCAGGTCGCTTGTGCGAAGCGGGTCGCCAGATGACGGCGTGCGCGGTCGTACGGATCCTCGCCGGGCGGGCGGTCCCAGTGGGCGTAGGTGTGGGCGAGCGCCCGGGTCAGCAGGCGCCGCGCGCGCGGGTTGGCGTCCGGCGCCTCCGCGGTGAGCAGCGTGGCCGTGTGCAGCAGGCGGCCGGCCGCGCCCGCGACGAACCCTCCGAACTCCTGTGCCCTGCGGGCGTCCCGCACGGCCTGCCGATCGCGCACCCCGCCTCCCCCGGCGCACCCTGCGGCGCGAGAAGAACCCGTGGGGCCCGGACGCGTGCCGAGGGCCCGGTCTCATATGAGGCCCGAGGGGGCCCAGGGGTCAAGAGCCGGGACGGGGCGGCCTTCAGGAGGCGGCGGGCGGCTGCGGCTGGACGGCCATGCGCCCCGACAGCGCGGTGTTGAAGCGGGTCAGGAGCGCGCAGAAGCTCTCGCGCTCCGCCGGGGTCCAGTCGTCGGTCAGCTCGGCCATCAACTGGCGGCGCGAGGAGCGTACTTCCGCCAGCCGGGTGCTCCCGCGCGGGGAGAGCTGGAGCACCACCGCGCGCCCGTCCTCGGGGTGCGAGGTGCGCTTGACCAGGCCCGCGTCGACCAGCGGGGCCACCTGACGGGTCACCGTGGAGGAGTCGATGCCCATGCTCGCGGCGAGTGCCTTGACGCCCATGGGGCCCTCGTTGTCCAGGCGGTTGAGGAGGAGGTAGGCGGCGCGGTCCATGGAGTTGCGCACCTGCCCGACCCCGCCGAGCCGGGTCTGTTCCGCGCGGCGCGCGAACAACGCCACCTCGTGCTGGAGCGTGTCGAGCAGACCGCTGTCACCGACGGTTGTCATGTCCATCGACATATCAGGTGTTGTGGGCATGGCCGGAGGCTCGCTTCATGAAGGGGTGCTGGGTTGGGGGACAGGGTACGCGGCCGGGCGGCGGCCCGTACGGGGGCTGGGGAAACCGGTCCCGGCGGCCGGCGTCGGCGCCGTGTGCGAGCGTGAACTGCGAGACTTGAGGCATGAGCTACCGCACGGCCGACCCCTTGCGCTCCGTGACCCTCGACGATGTGCGCGGGGCGCAGAAGATGCTGTCGGGCGTGGCCCGCACGACCGCCCTGGAGGGCAGCAGGCACCTCTCGCGCATGGTGGGCTCACCGGTGCACCTGAAGTGCGAGAACCTGCAGCGCACGGGCTCGTTCAAACTCCGCGGCGCATACGTCCGCATCGCCGGGCTGCTCCCCGAGGAGCGCGCCGCCGGGGTGGTCGCCGCGAGCGCCGGGAACCACGCGCAGGGGGTCGCGCTGGCCTCCTCCCTGCTGGGCGTGCACTCCACCGTGTTCATGCCGCAGGGCGCCCCGCTGCCCAAGGTCAGCGCCACCCGTGAGTACGGCGCCGAGGTGCGCCTGCACGGCCAGGTCGTGGACGAGGCGCTCGCGGCGGCGGAGGAGTACGCGGCCGAGACGGGCGCGGTGTTCATCCACCCCTTCGACCACCCCGACATCATCGCGGGCCAGGGCACGGTCGGCCTGGAGATCCTGGAACAGTGCCCGGAGGTCGGCACGATCGTCGTCGGCATGGGCGGCGGCGGGCTCGCGGCCGGGATCGCGGTGGCGGTGAAGTCCATGCGGCCGGACGTGCGGATCATCGGCGTGCAGGCCGAGGGGGCCGCCGCCTACCCGCCCTCGCTGGCCGCCGGGCACCCGGTGACGGTGGGCAGCCCCGCGACCATGGCCGACGGCATCAAGGTCGGTACGCCCGGCGTGGTGCCGTTCGGCATCGTGGAGCAACTGGTCGACGAGGTGCGCACGGTCGGCGAGGACCAGCTCTCGGCCGCGCTGCTGCTGTGCCTGGAGCGGGCCAAGCTGGTCGTGGAACCGGCGGGCGCCAGCCCGGTCGCGGCGCTGCTGGCCGACCCCGGCGGCTTCCCCGGGCCGGTCGTCGCGGTGCTGTCCGGCGGCAACGTCGACCCGGTGCTGCTCCAGCGGGTGCTGCGGCACGGCATGGCCGCGCAGAGCCGCTACCTCGCGGTCCGGCTGAGGCTGACCGACCGCCCCGGCGCGCTGGCCACCCTGCTCGGCGTGCTGTCGGCGGCCGACGCCAACGTGCTCGACGTCAGCCACATCCGCACCGACCCGCGGATCGGCCTCAGCGAGGCCGAGGTGGAGCTGCACCTGGAGACCCAGGGCCCCGCCCACCGCGCCGAAGTCACCGCCGCGCTGCGTGAGTCGGGGTACATGATCATCGACTGAGCGCCTGAACCGCGGCGGTCCGGCGCCCGTGTCACTCGTTCGGGGAACGTGTGCGAAAACCCGTTGAGAGACGCGATACATCGCGTTACGGTATTTCGCACGGGAGTCGGATCGCCGCTCGTTCGCCGTGGGTGCCGGGTCCGCCTGCCTGCCCTTTCCGTGCACCACCGACGACGTGGAGACATCATGCCGGGCGCCATCTATGCCGAGGGTCTGGTGAAGACCTTCGGGGACGTAAGGGCACTGGACGGCGTCGACCTCGATGTGCCCGAGGGGACGGTCCTCGGGCTCCTCGGGCCGAACGGCGCGGGCAAGACCACGACCGTGCGCTGTCTGACCACCCTGCTGCGCCCCGACAGCGGCAAGGCGGTCGTCGCGGGCGTGGACGTGCTCAGGCATCCCGACACCGTCCGTCGCTCCATCGGCCTGTCCGGCCAGTTCGCGGCGGTCGACGAGTATCTGACCGGCCGGGAGAACCTCCAGATGGTCGGCAGGCTCTACCAGATGCGGGGCAAGGCGGCGAAGGAGCGGGCGGCGGAGCTGCTGGAGCAGTTCCATCTCGCCGACGCCGCCGACCGGCCCGCCAAGACCTACTCCGGCGGCATGCGCCGCAGGCTCGACCTCGCGGCCGCGCTCGTGGTCTCGCCGCCCGTGATGTTCATGGACGAGCCGACGACCGGCCTCGACCCGCGCAACCGCCAGCAGTTGTGGGAGGTCATCAAGCAGCTCGTCTCCGGCGGCACCACCCTGCTGCTCACCACGCAGTACCTGGAGGAGGCCGACCACCTGGCCCATGACATCGCGGTGGTCGACCACGGCCGGGTCATCGCCCAGGGCACCTCCGACCAGCTCAAGGCCCGCACCGGCGGCGAGCGGGTCGAGGTCGTGGTGCACGAGCGGGACCGGATCGCGGGCACCGCCGAGGTGCTGCGCGCCCTCGGCAAGGGCGAGACGACGATCGAGGAGCACACCCGCAAGCTGACCGTCCCCGTCACCGGCGGCGCCAAGCTGCTCGCCGAGGTCATCCGGGAGCTGGACGCCCGGGGTATCGAGATAGACGACATCGCGCTGCGCCGCCCCACCCTCGACGACGTGTTCCTCTCCCTGACCGGACACACCGCCGAGGCCGGCCCGGACGCCGCCAAGGACGCCGGGAACACCACCGAGACCGAGGGGGCCGTCAAGTGAGTGCCGTCAGCGACAGCGCGCGGGCCGTGGCGCCCGCCAACCCGTTCAGCCGGGCCGTCCGCGACTCGCTGATCGTGGCCCAGCGGAACCTGATCCGCATGGTCCGCATTCCCGAGGTCGTCATCTTCGGGCTCATCCAGCCGATCATGTTCGTCGTTCTGTTCACCTACGTCTTCGGCGGCTCGATGAAGATCGGCGGCAGCACCAGCGCCGCCGCCTACACGAACTTCCTGATGGCCGGGATCTTCGCGCAGACCGTCACCTTCGCCACCGCGGGCTCCGGCGCGGGCATCGCCGACGACATGCACAAGGGCCTGGTGGACCGCTTCCGCTCGCTGCCCATGGCACGCGGCGCGGTGCTGACCGGCCGTACCCTCGCCGACCTGGTGCAGACCGCGCTCACCCTGCTCGTCCTTGCCGTGGTGGCGCTGCTGGTCGGCTGGCGGGTGGGGTCCGACGGCGACACCGACGCCCTCAGGGTGCTCACCGCCTTCGGCCTGCTGCTCCTGCTCGGGTACGCGTTCACCTGGATCGGCGCCCTCATCGGCCTGTCCGTGCGCACCCCCGAGGCGGCCACCTCCGGCGGCCTGGTCTGGCTCTTCCCGGTGACCTTCCTGTCCAACGCGTTTGTGGACACCGGCAACATGACCCCGTGGCTGCGGCACATCGCGGACTGGAACCCGTTCAGCGCCACCGTCGAGGCGGCCCGCGTGCTGTTCGCCAACCCCGGCGGGTCCACGTCGACCGCGTGGCCCATGCAGCACCCGGTGTGGGCGTCGCTGATCTACTCGGTGCTCATCATCGTGGTCTTCCGCACCCTGGCGGTCCGCAAGTACCGCTCGGCCACCGCCTGAGGAGCGCCGCTCGTCGGCCCCTCCGGTACGACGAAGCCCCCGGAGCCTCGAAGGCGCCGGGGGCCGGTCGGAACAGGTGTCGGGTCAGCCCGAGTACGGCTCGGCCTTCAGGATCTTCACCGTGGCCTTCTTGCCGTTCGGCAGCTCGTACTCCGCGTCCTCGCCGACCTTGTGGCCGATCACGCCCGAGCCGAGCGGGGACTGCGGCGAGTAGGTCTCGACATCGGAGCTCGCGTACTCGCGGGAGGCGAGCAGGAACGTCATCGTGTCGTCCTCGTCACCGTCGAAGGCGATCGTGACGACCATGCCCGGCGCGACGGTGCCGTCGTCGGAGACCGGGGCCTCGCCCACCTGGGCGTTCTCCAGGAGCTGGGTGAGCTGGCGCACGCGCAGCTCCTGCTTGCCCTGCTCCTCCTTGGCCGCGTGGTACCCGCCGTTCTCGCGCAGGTCGCCCTCCTCGCGCGCGGCGGCGATCTTGGCCGCGATCTCCGTGCGCGCAGGACCAGTAAGGTACGCAAGCTCGTCCCTGAGCTTGTTGTACGCCTCCTGGGTCAGCCAGGTGACGTTCTCGCTGGTCTGGGTCACAGGGTGCTCCTCGTCGGTACTGGGAATACAAAGCATCGCCCTACCCAGAAGCATGTTCTCTCTTGGATGGGCGAAACCACGAGCCTAACAATTCAGGGGCGAAAGGGGGAGGACATAAGCCATCAGAATCACATCAGCGCAGGTCACGCTGTACGCATTCCGGGTGAAGCCTCAGCCTGCGTGGCAGCCCAGCAGCTCGGCGGTGGTCCCCTTGGCCGTCGTACGGAGCGTGACGACCTTGTCCACCCGGGTGTCCGGACCGGTGAAGCGGAAGTCGGCCCGGCCGACCTCGGCCCCCTCGGCCGACTGGGAGCGCAGGGTGCAGTAGCCCGCGACGCCGGCGTCCCGGTGGACCTCGAGATGCACCCGCACCGTGTGATCCGTGGCCTGGAAGGTGATGACCTGGGCGCTGATCTCGTTCTTGGCGACGTAGTGGTAGGCGAAGAAGCCGACCAGCGCGATCAGGGCCGCGCCCAGCACCGCGCCGAGGATCTTGAGCCGGTGGTCGGCACGCTCGTCCGAGGAGCGGCCGTAGCGGCCCTCGGGCAGCCGCGTGCTCGCCGTAGCCATGATCGTCCTCTCCGCGGAATTATTCGCCCCCCGATTCGGTCACTATAGAAGCCTGCCGCCCGCCCTCCGACCGCCGCCCCAAGGACGACGTGCCCCCGGCACGGCACCCGTTGACTGCCCCACCGACCGAGGGGCGCCGACCTACAAGGAACGAGTCTTGACTGACCAGCTGCGACTGATGGCCGTCCACGCGCACCCCGACGACGAGTCGAGCAAGGGCGCGGCCACCATGGCGAAGTACGTGTCCGACGGGGTGGACGTGCTGGTGGTGACCTGCACCGGTGGAGAGCGCGGGTCCATCCTCAACCCCAAGCTGCAGGGTGACGCGTACATCGAGGAGAACATCCACGAGGTGCGCAAGAAGGAGATGGACGAGGCCCGCGAGATCCTCGGGGTCGGGCAGGAGTGGCTCGGCTTCGTCGACTCCGGCCTGCCCGAGGGCGACCCGCTGCCCCCGCTGCCCGAGGGCTGCTTCGCCCTGGAGGACGTCGACAAGGCGGCCGGCGAGCTGGTCCGCAAGATCCGCGCGTTCCGCCCGCAGGTGATCACCACCTACGACGAGAACGGCGGCTACCCCCACCCCGACCACATCATGACCCACAAGATCTCGATGGTGGCGTTCGAGGGCGCGGCGGACACCGAGAAGTACCCGGAGGCCGAGTTCGGCCCGGCCTTCCAGCCGCAGAAGCTGTACTACAACCAGGGCTTCAACCGCCCGCGCACCGAGGCCCTGCACAACGCGATGCTGGACCGGGGCCTGGAGTCGCCGTACGGGGACTGGCTCAAGCGGTGGAGCGAGTTCGAGCGGGTCGAGCGCACGCTGACCACGCATGTCCCGTGCGCGGAGTTCTTCGAGATCCGGGACAAGGCGCTGATCGCGCACGCCACCCAGATCGACCCCGACGGCGGCTGGTTCAAGGTCCCGATGGAGCTCCAGAAGCAGGTCTGGCCCACCGAGGAGTACGAGCTGGCGAAGTCCCTCGTGGACACCTCCCTCCCCGAGGACGACCTCTTCGCGGGCATCCGGGACAATGCCTGACATGAGCGCAAGCGTGAGCCTCGCAGTGACGCATCTCGTCCCTCTCGCCAAGGAGATCGACGAGAACAAGGTCACCCCCGGTGTCCTCGGCTTCATCGTGTTCGCGGTGATGGCCCTGGCCGTCTGGGGCCTGATGAAGTCCATGAGCAAGCACATGGGGAAGGTCGACTTCAAGGAGGCCCCCGCCGAGGGCGACGCCTCCGGCAAGGCCGCCGAGCCCCGGCAGGGCTGACCCGGCCGGGCGGGACCCACCGACGGGCGCGACCGGTGCGACGACCGGCCGCGCCCCGCCGGTGCTCCGCTCACCCCTTGGCCGCCGGTACCGGCACCCCCAGCACATCGCGGGCGTGCCGGTCCGGGGTCATGCCGAGCCGCCATGCCTGCCAGCCCGCCTCCAGGCTCACCCCGCGCTCCAGCAGCAGGGCGTAGGCCGGGGCGCATTCGGTGAGCCGCTCGTCCCGCAGCGGATGGCCGGCGCGGACCAGGCGGGCCAGTTCCTCCTGCGCGACCGCCGTGCCCACCTCGGTGCCGCCCGGCGCCGCGTACGGCAGCAGGGTGCAGCGCAAGAAGCGCGCCCAGTCCTCGCCCCGCCGGTCGCCGTAGGCGGTGAACAGCCCGAGCGCCTCGTCGCACAGGCCCAGCGCCTGCTGGGTACGGGCGTTGCCCGCGTCCACCACCGCCAGCTCCAGGCAGGTCCAGGCCTCGCCGTGCGGCACACCGACCCGCTGGAAGTCGGCGCGGGCGTCGACCAGCAGTTGGCGGGCGAAACCGGAGTTGCGCAGCGAGCCGGTCTGCGCGGCCCGCTGGTCGCGGGTCACCCGCGCCGAGTGGTGCCGGGCGCAGGCCAGGCCGTACACGTCCCGCATCCGGGAGAACATCGTGCGCGAGCGCTCCAGCTCCCGCACCGCCCGGTCCAGATCGCCGGTCTCCTCCAGCGCCTGCCCCAGGTGGTACAGCGTCCACGCCTCGCCGCGCGCGTCCTCGTTGTCCCGGTGCCGGGCGGCCGCCCGGCGCAGCGACTCCACGGCGGGCGCCGCGTCGCCGTCGACCAGCCGGGCACGGGCGAGCTGGGTCAGCGCCCACGCCTCGCCGCGCCCGTCGCGGGTGCGCCCGTACCGGTCCAGCGCGGCCCGCAGCTCCGACTCGGCCTGCGGCACGTCGCCCAGGCACAGCGCGAGCTGGCCGAGCTGGTAGTGGGCCCACGCCTCGCCGTGCACCGAGCCGCCCGCCCGGTGCAGGACCAGGGAGCGCCTGAGCAGGTCCAGCGCCTCCGGCAGCCGGGCCCGGTCGCGCTGGACGGCGGCCAGCGCGTGCATCGTCCAGGCGCGGTCGGTCGCCAACTGCGGGGGCGCCTGGAGATCCATCGCCTCCTGCAGCTTGGCGGCCGCCTCGGTCAGGTTGCCCTGGTGGTGCAGGGTGATGCCGAGCGAGCACAGGGCACGGGCGGCGCCCGCGTCGTGCTGCGCCTCCCGGTACAGGTCGACCACCGACGCCAGCGTGGTGTGCGCCTTGTCCAGCTCGCCGAGCTGCCGGGCCGCGATGCCGGTACGCCACTGCACCGAGCGCACCAGCAGGCCCTCGTCCACGGCCTGCGCCAGTTCGTTGATCTCACCGAGCCGGTACAGGTCGCCGCGCAGCAGGCAGTAGTCGCACAGCGCGCCCAGCAGGTTCAGCACCGCGCCCTGGTCCACGCCCTCGGCCTGGCGCAGGGTGGCCGTGATGAAGCTGGTCTCGTCGTCCAGCCAGCGCAGCGCCTCCTCCAGCGAGACGAAGCCGTGCGAGCCGAACCGGTCCGACCGCGTCGACATGTTGCCGTCGACCAGGCGCAGCACCGAGTCGGCCAGCTCCGCGTAGTTCACGATCAGCCGTTCCTGCGCGGCCGTGCGCTCGGCCTGCTGCTCCTCGTCCAGCAGCCGGGCCTCGGCGAAGGCGCGGACCAGGTGGTGCAGCCGGTACCGGTCGCCGCGCACGTGGTCCAGCAGCCCGGCGCGGGCGAGCGCGGCCAGGTGCCGTCCCGCCTCCTGCTCGCCGGTGCCCAGCAGCGCGGCGGCCGCCGCCACGCCCAGCGAGGCCCGTCCGGCCAGCGCGAGCCGGCGCAGCAGGCGGCGGGCGGGCTCCGGCTGGTCGGTGTAGCGCAGCCACAGCACCCGCTCCACCGGCTCGACGGGGCCGTACGCGGCCAGGTCCGCCGCCAGCCGGTCCGCCGGGCGGGAGCCGAGTGCCGAGCCCGCGCAGCGCAGCGCGAGCGGCAGCCCGCCGCACAACTCCCTGATCCGCTCGGTGGATTCGGCGTCGTAGGGGTGGTCGGTGTCCTGTGCGGAGGCGGTCAACAACTCCTCGGCACCGGCCGCGTCCAGCGCCTCCACGGGCAGGTGGTGCACCCAGGCGGGCAGGTCCGCGTCGAGCTTCAGCGGGGTGCGGGAGGTGACCAGGACCAGGCTGTCGGAGCGCTCCGGGAGCAGCGCGCGCACCTGCGCCGGGTCGGAGGCGTCGTCCAGCACGATGGTGACCGGCAGCCCGGCCAGGTGCTGGTGGTACAGCTCGCCGAGCCGTTTGACCTGCTGTTCGGGGGAGGAGTGCTCACGGAACAGCAACTGCTCGCGGGGTGCGCCGAGCCGGTTCAGCAGGTGCAGCAGGGCGTCGCGGGTGGGCAGCGGGCGGGTCTCGCGGCCGTCGCCGCGCAGGTCGACGACGACCGCGCCCCGGAAGTGGTCGCGCAGCTCGTGTGCCGCCCGTACCGCGAGCGTGGTGCGGCCCGAGCCGGGTTCGCCGTGCAGGACGACCACCGTCGGCCGGGTCTCGCTCTCCGCGCGGGCGGCCCGCGCCCACTGGCCGATCCGCGCCAGCTCCTCCGCGCGGCCCGCGAACAGGGCCTCCGGCTCGGGCAGTTGGCCGAACGACTGCTCCAGGACCGTCCGGCGCCGGGCCGCCGCGCTCCTGTCCGATCCCCGCAGCGCCGGGCCGGTCTTCTTCTGCCGGCCCGCGGAGGCGGCGAGTATCCGCTGCTGGTCCAGGAAGGGGCGGATGCCGCGCACCTCCAGCGCGGTCAGCCACTGCAACCGCAACGCCTCGGGGCCGCCGGGCTGGCCCGCCGCGCCCTTGCGGTGGTGGGCGGCGGGCAGATGGACGCCGGCCACCTTCACCACCGTCGCGGCGGCCCCGGCGACTCCCGCGACGACGCCCGCGCCGAGCGCGGTGCCCGCACCCGTGCCGAGGGACAGGTCGGCGACGGCGGCGGCGACCGCGGCCACCCCCGCCACCAGCAGCGGGGTACCGGCGCCCTCGCGGGCGTAGCGCCGGCCGAAGGTGAGCCGGTCCGCCTCGGACTCGTCGAGCGCGCGGGTGTACGCGGTGTACTCCTTGGCCGCCGACCCCGCCATGCCGTCCAGCGCGGCGCGCGCCCGCGTGAGCAGCAGAGGCCCGTCGGTCCGCCCGCCCGACCGGCGCACCTCCTCCTCCACGGCCCGCACCACCAGCCGGTCGGCCTCGGCCCGATGTCCGTCCCGCATGCGTCCCCCTCCCCGCCAACTCCGTCGCGGAACAGTGTGCTTCGGGGGAGGGGGGAGCGCGAGGGGGCGAGGAGGGCGGGTGCGGTGGGCTACGGGCCGGTGCCCGCCGGGCGCTCCACCTTCTGGGGAGGGGGCTCGGTGGAACGTGTAGTGGACAACAAAAAGGTAGATCGATCTGTTCTCCGGGTAAGAATTCCTCAAAAACAGTCTGCGCTGTCTGCTTCGGTTGTCGGGAACGCCGCTCGGCCGTAATCGTCAGTGGGCGGGGGTTTACCCTGCGCTGTGTCCCGAAGGGCCGAATAGTTCCACTTGAACCCTGTTTAGCGGCTCAATTCGTCACACCTGCCCCGACTGCGGCTTCTTCACGGCGTGTTCGGAACTCGTTGACAAACCGACAAGCCAGTCTTTTACTGTCTCCGGCAGTGAGCGGCGTAAGGGTGCGGAAGCGTGCTCGAGGAGGGGGCAGATGAGCGGGCAGGTCGTGGGCTGCGCGGGATTACACGGGCAGCAGCCCTGCGCCAAGGTCACCGTCGAGGCCGACACGCCCCCTTCCCGGGCCGGGGTCGACCGGAGCGAGGGGGGCGGCAGGGGGGCGCAGGTACTCGTCGTCGAGAGCGAGCAGGGTGCCGCCGAGAGCCTGGTGCAGGAGTTGCGGCGTCACGGCTATCCAGCCGAGAGCGTGTCCACCGGCGCCGCCGCGCTGCGCGAGTACCAGGGCGTCGATCTGATACTCCTCGACCTCGATCTGCCCGATCTGGACGGTCTGGAGGTGTGCCGGAGGATCCGGGCCGCCAGTGACGTGCCGATCATCACCGTGACCGCGCGCAGTTCCGAACTCGACTGCGTGCTGGGGCTGCAGGCCGGTTCCGACGACTACGTGGTCAAGCCGTTCGGCCAGCGGGAGCTGATGGCGCGGATGGAGGCCGTCCTGCGCAGGGCGCGCCGCCGCCGGCCGGCGGGACCGGTCGTCACGTACGGGCCGCTCCATCTGGACTCCGGCAAGCGTCAACTGCTTCTGGAGGGACGGCTCGTGGATCTGACTCCGAAGGAATTCGATCTGCTGTACCAGCTCGTCTCCCAGCCCGAGGTGACCCTTTCCCGGCGCCAGTTGATGAGTGAGGTGTGGGACGACGCCTGGTCGCACCGAGGGCGCACCATAGACACCCATGTCAGCAGTATCAGAGGCAAACTGGGTTCCAGTAGCTGGATAGTGACGGTGCGTGGGATCGGCTTCCGTCTCGGTCATCCCTGAGGGAATTTCCCCTCCGGCGGATCTGGTCGGCGCTCGGGCGACCGCATATAGTGCCGACAGGTCTGCTTGGTTTTTGACGATGACGCATAGTGGGTGGGGATGGCTACACAGGAGCGTGGTATCAGATCGAGGCGCTCGATCCTGGAAGCCGCAGCGGATGTGTTCGGCGAACGCGGCTATGACGCGGCGAGCACGAACGAGATTCTCGCCAGGGCCGGACTGACCAGGGGTGCCCTTTACCACCATTTCCCTTCCAAGGAAGCGATCGCCGTGGCGCTCGTGGAGGCCCATAGTGAGGCGCTCGTGGTGCCTCACCAGGAGGTGAGGCTCCAGGCGGTCATCGACCTCACCCTGAAGTTCGCCCAGCGGCTCCAGCGGGACCCGATCCTGCGCGCGAGCGTGCGGCTGGCCATAGAGCAGTCGGCCTTCGCGCCCCCCGCCCGTACCCCGTACATCCAGTCGATCACCGTGATCCGGGAGCTGCTGGAACAGGCGGGCCGGCAGGGTGAACTGCTTCCGGGTACGGATGTGGCCGAGGTCGCGGCGACCGTCGTCGGTGCGTTCACCGGCCTGCAGGTGATGTCCCAGGTCTACAGCAACCGCGAGGATCTGCCCGCGCGTGTTTCGGCGCTGTGGCGGCTCGTGCTGCCCGGTCTCGCCTCGCCCGGGATCATTCCGCGGCTGCGTACCAGCGCCGTTGCCGAGGACGGTACCGGACTGATCGAGCACTCCGTCGCGGCGGGAGGGGAATTCGCCCGTACGTGAGGCCGGTCGCGCCGGGCAGCCGATGTGCCGGGGCCGAGGAGCATCAGCTCCTCGGCCCCGGCTTTTTGTTTCCCCGAGGCCGTGGCCGGCGTTGCCGTGCCCGCCGGGACAACGCTCCGATCAGCGATCTTGACACTTCTCTGACCTTCGCTGAACAAACCTGACGTTACCGGCCGGTCGTCTGCGGAGTGATGACGAACCCTGTATCGGAAGCCGTTGAACTCGGCGATGTCCACCTGTGATCATTTATTTGCGGCCGACGACAGGAGCGGGTCGCGGAATGAACCATTTCCTGTGGTTCCCCCACGTCCGAAGAAGTCCGTGGGGTTGTCACCGCCTATTTCCCCGCCCAGTCGTCTCGACAGGAAAGGCCTGCCCACTGCGCGCAGTCTGTCCTCGGCCTTCGAATCGAGCACATCACATTGGGAGACGGACATGATCAATCCTGATTTCGTCATCAGTGACGAGGACGTCGCCAGCTTCCGGGAGACCGGATTCCTCAAGCTCAGGAACATCTTCTCGGAAGATTTCGTCGAGCACATGAGGAAGCTCAGCAGCTCGGAGATAGCCCCGCCCGCCGACAATTACGGTTCCGGCTTCAGCAAGCTGAAGTACGACATCGGCAACGACGACGCGACCATCCTCGCCGCCATGGGGGACGCGACCTTCGGCGCCGCGATGACCAAGCTCGTCGAGCAGCCGGTCTTCTTCACCCAGGGCCTCGGGTTCGAGCTGGAGAAGAACAAGAGCACCGGCTTCCCGTGGCACGTCGGCACCCAGAGCTTCGGCTTCCAGCGCCGTGAGGACGCCGGCTTCACCATCTGGACGCCGCTGTGCACCATCGACGCCGACGGCCAGCGCGGCGGCATGAAGTACGTGCCCAAGAGCCTGCTCTCCGGTGAGTTCGTGTACCAGCACATCAACCTGCTGCCGGGCTACATGAAGGCCCGGATCGACGCGGGCGAGGAGCTGACGTACGACGACTTCAGCGTCCTGAAGAACACCCTGCTCAACTCCCCGCAGATGACGGACCTCCTGGACCACGTGGCCGTGGAGGACTCCTTCGAGCCCGGCGACGCGCTCATCTTCGACAAGTACGTCCTGCACCGCAGCGTGCGCCTCGGCGAGGGCCCGATCCCCTCCCGCCTCGCCTACGCCCTGCGCTTCTGCTCGGTCGACGCGCTCTACGACAAGTCCCGCGTGGAGGCGCTCGCCTACCCGCGCATCACCTTCAACTACGACGTCGGCAGCGACTTCAACGAGAAGGTCGCCTCCGTCGACGGCGAACAGGTCTACGCGAGCTCGTACTTCGACGGCAGCCGCGAAGCCCGCACCATCGACTGAAGGAGCCATGGCGGTGAACATGGCACAGAGCGCGGCCCCGCTGACCATGCGTCTGGCCCGGGCGGCTGACAGCGGGCAGTTGGCGGAGATCGCACGCGAGGCCTACGGCAAGTACCTCGACGTGGTCGACGAACCGCCCGCGCCCATCCTGCTCGACTACGACCAGGTGGCCGCCGTAGGGCGTACCCATGTGGCCCACGTGGGCGGCCGCATCCTCGGCATGGTGACGGTGGAGCCCGACGGTCCCTGGCTGATCCTGCGCAATCTGGCCGTACGGCCGGACCTCCAGGGCCACGGGATCGGCAAGCGGCTCGTCACCCTCGTCGAGGACATGGCCCGCTCCTCGGGCCGGGACGGGGTCCGGCTGTGGACCCGGGCCGAGATGACCGACAACGTCGCCTTCTACCGGGCGCTCGGATACGTCCTCACCCACTCCGAGAAGAACGATCACGCGCACCGCGTCTTCTTCCGCAAGGAACTCGCCGGCGATGCCGCCGGGGCGTGCGCACCCCTTGACCGCAATGCACTGGAAGGACAGAAGTGACCACTGACTCCGGGGTCTACGCCGCCCGTCTCGCCGGTACCTTCGCCGCCGAGATGAAGGGGCTCGCCCTCACCGACCAGGTGATCGAGGACAAGGGCCGCGAGATCTTCGAGACCTACCTGGACCACAAGGTCCTGGTCTTCCGCGCCCAGGACATCACGCCCAGCACCTTCGCCAGGTTCGGCACGATCTTCGGCCGCCCGGAAGAACATCACGTGGTGAAGCTGCGGCACCCCGAGGAACCGACGCTCACCTACCTCTCCAACCAGAACGAGCCCGGCCGCAACAAGGAGATGAAGACCTCCGGGCAGGGCTGGCACTCGGACTACTCCTACAAGCTCGTCCCCGGCAGCGCCACCATGCTGCACGGCCTGGAGATACCCGAGAGCGGCGGCGACACCCTCTTCGCCGACGCGGAGGCCGCCTTCGCAGCCCTTCCCGAGGAGCGCAAGGCCCACCTGCGCACCCTCCGCGTACGCCACCAGTACCGCTGGTCGCCCGACCGCGAGGACCCGTGGGCCCGCTGGAAGTACATCGGCCCCGAGGAGCGCCGGCAGACGCCCGAGATCACCCACCCCCTGGTCCGCCGGCACCCGGACACCGGGCGCGAGACCCTCTTCCTCCAGCCGCGTGTCATCGGCAGCGTCATCGCCATCGACGGCATGCCGGAGGCGGAGAGCACCGCGCTCATCGAGGAGCTGATCGCGCACATCACGAGCGAGCCCTTCGTCTACCGCCACCGGTGGAACCCGCTGGACGTGGTCGTGTGGGACAACCGCTGCGTCCTGCACTCCGCCACCACCAAGGACCTCGACGAGCGGCACGTACGACGCCTGCTCCGGCTCACCACCCACGGCCAGCCCGTGACGCCTTCGAATCCGGAGACCGGCCACAGCCGTCTTTCGCCCACGTCGGGCGACTGAGGCCCGCACCCGGCACCCCGCAGCCGGGAGCCGGCACCCCGCGAGCGCCCGCGACTCCCCGGAGTCCGGGCCCTCGCCCCCAGGACCCGACCGCCCTGACCGCCTCGACCCGTCAGCGAGCCCCCATGCCCTCAGGTATCCCCGTACGGTGTTCCGACAGCGAACTGTTCACCCACATGCTCGGCATCCTCGAGCGGCTGGTGGCCTTCGACACCACGAGCCACAAGTCGAACCTCGATCTCATCACCTACGTGCGGGAGTTGCTGGAAGGCAACGGCGTCACCAGTGAGCTGCACTGGAACGAGGACCGCACCAAGGCGAACCTGGTGGCCACGGCCGGACCCGGCGGTGGCCAGGACCGCGGCATCGTCTGGTCGGGACACACCGACGTGGTGCCCGTGGACGGCCAGGAATGGTCCGGCGACCCGTTCACCCTGCGCACCGCCGAGGACCGGGTGATCGGCCGGGGCACCGCCGACATGAAGGGCTTCATCGCCTGCTGTCTGGCCATCCTCTCCACCGCGGACCTCTCCCGGCTCAACGTCCCCGTCACCCTCATGCTCACCTACGAGGAGGAGATCGGCTGCGTCGGCGCCCGGCACCTCGTCGAGGAACTGCGCACCTGGCGGGGGCGGGTCAGCGGCTGCATCGTCGGCGAGCCGACCGGCCTGGAGGTCGTGGTCGGCCACAAGGGCAAGCAGAACCACCGCTTCACCTTCACCGGCCGGCCCAAGCACGCGGCGCTGGCCCCGCGGGAGCCGAACCCCGTCACGGCCGCGGCCGCGCTGGCCGGCCACGCCCAGACCCTCAACGAGGGTTTCAGGAGCACCGGGCCGAGCGACGACCGCTTCGAGATCGACCACTCATGGATCAACGTCGGCCGGATCGACGGCGGGGTCAAGCCCAACATCGTCCCCGAGAAGTGCGTGGTCGAGCTGGAGATCAGGAACATCCCCGGCCACGACTGCGACGGCATCGCCGAACGGCTGCGCGGCCACGCGACGGGTGAACTGCTCGACGGGATGCGCGCCAAGGCGCCGTACACCGACGTCACCGCCGAGCAGCTCTCCGACACCCCGTCGTTCTCCATCGACCCCCACCACGACTTCGTCACGTTCGTGCGCAAGGCCTTCGGTACGGACGGGGAGCCGCAGTACGTGCCGTTCGGCACCGAGGCGGGCCTGATCTGGGAGCACGCGGGCGTCCCCGCGGTCGTGTGCGGTCCGGGCTTCATCACCGAGGCGCACACCCCGGACGAGTTCGTGGCCCTCGACCAGCTCCGGCGGTGTCTCGGCCTGCTGAAGTCCCTGCCCCTCGCCTGACCCGGCACGACCCCGGAGTACACGGACGCGCGGGCGCCCACGAGCGCGCCCGGCATCCGGAAGGAGAACGAAGTGACGACCGACGTCCCGACGGTCACCCCGGCGGAGGCGGAGCCCGCCTCCGGACCGGCCCGGCCGGGCCGGCAGTTCGCGAAGCTGTGGTGTGCTTCGGGCGCCTCGGCCCTCGGCGAGGGTGTGACGCTGGCCGCGGCGCCGCTCCTGGCGAGCAGGTTCACCGACGACCCCCGGCTCATCGCGGGCGTCAGCATGGCCCTGACGCTGCCCTACGCCCTGTTCGGGATACCGGCCGGCGTCGTCGTCGACCGGGTCGACCGGCGCCGGACCATGGCCCGCATCGACCTCTTCCGGGGCTGCCTCGTCGCCGTGTTCACCCTGTCCCTGGCGGCCGGCCTCGGCAGCCTGTGGACCCTGTACGTCTGCCTCTTCCTCATCGGAAGCTGCGAGACCGTCTTCCGCAACGCCGCCCAGACCCTGGTGCCCGCCGTCGTACCCGAGAACCTCCTCGTCACCGCGAACGGGCGCATCATGGGCTCGGAGAAGGTGGCCAACCAGTTCGTCGGACCGCTCGTCGGCTCGTCCCTGTTCGTGCTCGCCGCCGCCCTGCCGTTCGGGGTGAACGCCGCCACCTTCTTCACCTCCGCCTTCCTGCTGAGCCGGCTGCGCACCCGGCCGGACGGCGAGACCCGGCCCGGCGGCGAGACCCGGCCGGGCGGCGGCGGGGGTGCGCGGCGCCTGCTCACGGACATGGCGGCCGGCCTGCGCTGGCTCTTCGCCCACCGGGTGCTGCGCAGCCTCTCCCTGACGGCCGGAGCCATCAACGTCGTCTACACCGGCGCGCTGGCGGTGCTCGTCGTCTACGCCCACCGGGAACTGGGCCTGTCCGACGTCGGGTACGGCGTGCTCGTCGCCTGCCAGGCCGTCGGCGCGGTCGCCGCCGCGAAGCTGTCACCGGCGCTCGTGCGGCGCGTCGGCCACGGCTGGACGCTCGTCTGGGTCGGAGCCGCGATCGGCTGCAGCAATCTGGTCATGTGGCTGCTGCCCTCCGTCTGGGCCGTGGGCGCGGCCCTGGCCGTCGGTGCCTGCGCCTCCGTCACCTGGGACATCGTGGCCGTGGTGCTGCGCCAGACCCAGGTGCCGAAGGAGCTGCAGGGCCGGGTCAACAGCGTCTACCGGCTGTTCGCCTGGGGCGCGCTGCCGGTCGGCGCCGGCCTGGCGGGGGTCGTCTCCAAGAGCCAGGGCACCCCCGCGGTGTACGCGCTGGGCGTCGGCGTCATGTCCCTCGTGACCCTCTGGCTGGCCTTCGGGGTCCGCAAGTGGATCAAGGGTGCCTCCTCCGACGGGTGAGAACGGGTGAGGACGGGCGAGCACGCCCGAGGCGACCGCCCCTTCCGCCCCTTCCTCCCCTTCCCGCCCGCACCCGTCCGTATCGACCGAAAGCGAAACCCTCATGACTCACCCCGTCCTGGCACCCCGGTCGGACCTCGGCTCCCGGTACCTCGCGTCGCCGGGGCTGCGCGGCGCCGACCCGGCCGACCTGACCCGGCACGTGGTGGCCGACGAACTCGTGACGGTGGCCTACCAGGGCCGCTTCCTGCCCGCGCCGGTCTTCCTCTCCGCGGGGGAGCGCCGCACCGTGGCCGGTGACCTCTTCCGGGTCCACCAGATGCTCACCCAGCTACCCGAGCGGCTCTTCAACTCGGACGCCGGTGCCATGGCGCGGGAGGTCGGCATGACCGACACCCAGGCCGAGACCGTGCAGCGCGCGGCCAAGGCGGGCGCGCCCCTGATGGCACTGGCCCGCTCCGACCTCTACCGGGCCGCCGACGGCTTCAAGCTGCTGGAGCTCAACATCACCAGCGCGCTCGGCGGCTTCGAGAACGCGGGCATCGCGCGGGCCATGCTGAAGCACCCGGCCCTCGCCTCCTTCGTCGAGGAGAACGGCCTCGCCTACGCAGACACCTTCGGCGGCATCGTCAAGACGCTCTACGCCGAGTGTGCCGCGCACATGCCCACCGACCGCCGTCCCGTGGTCGCCCTGGTGGACTGGCCCGAGAGCTTCAAGACGTACGAGCCCCGGCTCAAGGTGATGGCGGCGCTCTTCGACGCCCTCGGCATCGACGCCCTGCCCTGTCACGCCGGCCAGGTCGGCGAGCGGGCCGGCCGGCTGGAGGTGCACGGACGCGCCGTCGACGTCGTCTACCGCTTCTTCCTCGTCGAGGAGATCGCCACCCCCGCGGACGCCGAACTCGTCGAGCCGGTCCTGCGCGCCTTCGAGGAGGGCCGGGTGGGCATGTTCAGCCGCCTGGACGCCGAGCTGTACGGCAACAAGGGCACCCTCGCGATGCTCTCCGACGACCGCAACCGCTCGGTGTTCTCCCCCGAGGAACTCGCCTGCGTCGACCGGTTCCTGCCCTGGACCCGGCACGTCAGGGAGATCTCCACGGACGCCGCCGGCGAGCGCCTGGACCTGATCGGGTACGCCGTGGCCCACCAGGAGCAGCTCATCCTCAAGCCCACCCTGCTGCACGGCGGCAGCGGCATCGTGCCGGGCTGGACCGTCGGCCCCGAGGAATGGCGCCGCCAGGTCACCGCCGCACTGGACGGCCCCTACGTGCTCCAGGAGCGCATCCGCCCCGTACCCGAGGTCTTCCCGGCCGACGAGGGCACCGGGACCCAGGAACTCTTCCTCAACTGGGGCGTGTTCCTCACCGACCCGCAGGTCACCGGCAACGACGGCTACAACGGCTGCCTCGTGCGCGGCAGCACCGACCCGGAGGTCGGGATCGTCAGCATGTCCGGCGGCGCCCGCGTCGCCTGCTCCTTCTTCGAGCCCGACGAAGCCGCCTGACGTCCCGGAACCTCGGAAAGGGGATCACGTTGAAGATCGCTGTGGTGGACGGTCATTCGACCGGCCGTGCGCTGGTCTCGGCGCTGCGCGAGCGCGGGGCGGCCTGTGTCCATGTGCAGAGCTCACCGGAGATGTCCGCGTACTTCACGCGCGGCTTCCGGGCCGAGGACTACGAGACCCTCCTCGACGGGACGGCCGCACCGGAGGTGCTCGCCGCGCGTCTGACCGCGCTGGGCGTGGACCGGGTGGTGGCCGGCACCGAGTCGGGGGTCATCCTCGCCGACACCCTCACCCATCTGATGGGACTGCCCGGCAACCGCCACGACACGCTCACCGCCCGGCGCGACAAGCGGGTGATGGCGGACGCGGCGGCCGCCGCCGGGGTCGCCATGCCGCGCGGCGAGTCCTTCACGGACGCCATGGCGGCCATGGACTGGTACACCGGCAACGGTCTCGTCGAGGCCGTCGTCAAGCCGCCGAGCAGCGCCGGAACGGACAACGTGCGCTTCTGCCGCACCCGGGACGAGGTGCTCCTCGCCTGCAAGACGGTGCTCGCCTCCGAGAACCTCTACGGCGAGCCCAACACCGCGGCCCTGGTCCAGGAACGCGTACACGGCGTCGAGTACTACGCCAACTCCGTCTCGCACGACGGGCTGCACCGGGTGGCCGAACTCTGGCGCTACACCAAGCGGGCGGGCAGCGCGGGCTACCCGGTCTACGACTACGAGGAGCCGGTGCCCGTGGACTCGGCCGAGGCGGGGGTGCTGCGCCGCTTCGTCGGCGAGGCCCTCGACGCCCTCGGCATCGTCTCGGGCGCGGCGCACACCGAGGTCATGATGACCGCACGCGGCCCCGTCCTCATCGAGTCGGGTGCCCGGCTCGGCGGCGGCACCGCCCCCGCCGTCGTCGAACGGTGCGCCGGCACCTCCCAGACCCGCCTGCTCGCCGAGACGCTCCTCGACCCGCGCCGGCTGCGGGACTTCGACGACACGGCCGTCGGGTGGAGGGGCGCCGTGCGCAACGTCGCGCTGATCAACTCCCGTCCCGGCAAGGTCGGTTCGCTGGACTGGACGGCGCGCCTGGAGGCACTTCCCACCCTGGTGCACCTCGTGCACGGCGCCGTCGTGGGCGAGCACCTGGGGGAGACGGTCGACCTGATCAGCTCGCCGGGCTACGTCTACCTCGCCGACGAGGACCCCCGCGCGATCGAGCGCGACTACCGGGCGCTGCGTGCCCTGGAGGACGAGGGCCTCTACACCGGCTGAGGCCCGCACCACCCGGCGTGCCCCCGCCGGACCCCCGTACGGCAGGAACGGCCCGGACGACCCGGACCGCACGACACCGGCCCCGGCGCCCCGCGCATCGGACGGCCCGGACGGTGAGAGAGGAAAGAGATGACGCTGGCAGCAGGACCCGTCCCTGCCATCGGTCACGAGGAGGCGCTCGTCCTCCTCGTGCAGATCGGTGTGCTGCTGATCCTCGCGGTCGGCCTCGGCAGGCTCGCCGCGCGGCTGAACCTGCCGGCGGTGGTCGGCGAGCTGGTCGCCGGGGTCCTCCTCGGCCCCTCGCTGCTCGGCACCGCGTTCCCGGCGGTGTCACAGTGGCTGCTGCCGCGCGACCCGGAGCAGATGCACCTGCTCAGCGCGGTCGCCCAGCTCGGCGCGCTGCTTCTGGTGGGGGTCAGCGGGGCCCACATCGACCTGGGGCTGCTGCGGCGCGAGAGGGCGGCCGTGGCCTGGGTGAGCGCGGGCAGCGTGCTCCTGCCCCTGGCACTGGGCGTCGGCCTCGGCTTCCTGCTGCCGGTGTCGCTGCTCGGCAGCAACGGTGACCGGCCCACGTTCGCCCTGTTCATCGGCGTGGCCATCGCGGTCAGTGCCCTCCCGGTCATCGCCAAGACGCTCCTCGACATGGGGCTGATGCACCGTAACGTCGGCCAGCTCATCATCGGCGCGGCGGCCGTCAGCGACATCCTCGGCTGGCTGCTGCTGTCGGTGGTCTCCGCCATGGCGACCGCCGGATTCCGGGCCGGTGTCCTGGCGCGGTCGGTGGCCGCCCTGCTGCTGGTGCTCGCGCTGACCGCGTTCGTCGCACGGCCCCTGATCGGGCGGCTCATGCGCCGGGCCGAGCGGTCCGGGAACGGGGACACCGGCCTGTCGATCGCCGTGGTGCTGGTCGTGCTGGCCGGCGCCGGGACGCACGCCCTGGGGATGGAACCCGTCCTCGGCGCCTTCCTGTGCGGCACCGTCATCGGTTCGCTCGGCATCGGCGGACGCAGACACCTGCACGCGATGCGGCCGTTCGTCATGGCCGTCCTCGCCCCGCTGTTCCTCGCCACCGCCGGGCTCCAGGTCGACCTGAGCGCCCTGCGCCGGCCCCCCGTCCTGGTGGCCGCGCTGGTCACCCTGCTCGTGGCCGTGGGCGCCAAGTGCGCGGGCGGCTACATCGGAGCACGGCTCGGGAAGCTCGGCCACGACGAGGCCGTGGCCATCGGCGCCGGTCTCAACGCCCGCGGCGTCGTGGAGATCGTGCTGGCCTCGGTCGGGCTGAACATCGGGGTGCTCAACAGCGCCTCCTACACGGTCGTGGTCCTCGTGGCCATCGTCACCTCCGTCATGGCGCCACCGATCCTGCGCCGCACCACAGCACGCATGGCGCAGACCGCCGTCGAGACCCGGCGAGAACGGGAGTACGCCGCCCAGCCCGCCGCGTCCTGACGTCCCCCACACGTAACCTCCTCAAGGAGAGACCCTCCATGGCAATGCGTGGCGTGTCACACGTCGAACTGTTCGTACGGGACAAGGTCTCGACGGTCCGGCACCTGGTGTCCTCGCTCGGCTTCACCCACGTCGCCGACTGCGTCGAGGTGGACCGGAGTTCCGCCCTCCTGCGCCGCGGGCACGTCCAGGTGCTGGCCACCTCCGGCTGGGCCACCCGTGCGTTCATCGCCCGCAACGGCGAAGGTGTCGCCGGTGTCGCCGTCACCTGCGACGACGTTCCCTCGGCCGTGCGGGGTGCGCGGGCCCTGGGCGCCGAGGTCAGCGTTCTCGCGCACGGCGGCGCGACGGTCACCGGCATCGGCGACGTCGCGCACACCCTGCTGCCGGCCGACGGCCACGACCCCGGCGCCCCGCCCGTCGGCCGCCGCTGGGTGCCGCGCGACGGCGCCTGGCCGGCCGTCGGTGGCGCCTGGGCGCTGGAGCGCGTGACGCTGCGTCTCCCGGTGGCCCTGAGGGAGCGTTACACCATCTTCTGCGGCCGGGTGTTCGGTCTCGAGCGGCACCCCTCGCAGCGGTCCTCGCTGTACAGCGCGTCGGCGGGAGTGACCTTCGCGCTGGAGGAACAGCGGGCGCCGGTCCCTTCCGGGCCTCCGACGCGGGCCGCCGGGTCCCCGGTGGCCGAAGGCGTGACGGCGTACGGCCTCGCGTTCCGCACGCTTGTGGCACCGGTGCTGCGGTGAAGCCCGTGGAGGAGGCCGGGGCCATCGCCAGTCCGGGCTGGGACGGGCTGATACGCCGGGTCGCGTCGGACGCCGCCTCGCACGCGCCCGCCGTCGACGCGGTCCTCGACACCCTGATCGCCATGGGCGGCACCGTGCCGGTGGAACACGGGCTGGGCGCCCTGCCGCGCGAGTCGCGCGAACTGGTGGGCGTCCTGCGCACCCTGCCCTGCCTCGCCGTCATCCCGCGCGCGCCGGACGGCCCGGACGGGGACCGGGGCGCGGCCGAGGGGTACGGGGAGGGCCTGGCCGTCGGCATCACCGCGGACGGGCGGACGCATCTGGTGCGCCTGCCCGACGGGCTGGAGCCGGTCGCCGTGATCCGCGGTGCCACACCGGACGCCGCCCGGCGGCTCGCCGCCGCCCTGGACCGCTGGTGGTCCTTACGGGAGGCGGCCGACGCCGAACGGGAGGAGATCAGGCGCTGGCTGGCGGCTCGCGACCGGGCGGAGGTCGACGACCGGCTGCGCCACCTCGGGCACCTGCTGCTGCACATGGCACCGCTGCGGACGTTCGTCGGCGACACCTCCTTCACCAACCTCGGCAAGGGGAACCTGCCGGGCCGCTCGGTCGCCGCCGACCACGAGGCCAGCGTGCTGCGGCGGCTGCGCGCGGAGCCCGTGGAGCGGTGGAGCGCCGAGGAGGCCGCCTTCGTGGGCGTCTGCTGGGTCCTCATGGCCAGCGGCCCGCAGTCCCGGCTGGAGGAGGCCAACGGCATGTGCCTCGACCTGCCCTGGCTGTCCGACTTCCTCGCCGAGCGGGCGAGCCGGTACGGACTCGGAGCCGACGGCCGCGCCGGGAAGGACGCGCACGACATCGACGGCCTCCTCGGTCTCGCCGCGCGCCTCACCGAGCGCCGCGCGGGGCTGCTCCGCGAGGGCCGCACCTTCTACCGGGAGATCCACGGCGCGAGCCTCCACAAGGAGGAGCGGCTCCTGCCCGGCACCCCCAACCACCGGTCCCTCACCGTGGGAGGACACGCCTGGAGCATGTGGCCCGAGTCGGCGCCGTCCACGGCCCACATGGGCCGGCACGCGGCCCTCCGGGTCCGGCAGGCACCGGCCGCCGAACGCTCCGGCACCCGCGCCCTGACCCTGCACGACCTGCTCCGCGAGGTCACCGAGGCGACCCGCTCCGACGTCGCCCTGGCCCGCGGCCCCCGCGACCTGGCGCTCATCGACGACGACCCGGCCAGCGCCCTCGCCTTCGGCACCGGCGACTTCTACTGCTGTGTCGTGGCCGGGACGGAGTTCGCCGAGCGGCGCCGGGGCCAGGAGCCCCCGCTGCACCGGATACTCACCGCGTACAGCGCCCGGATGCGGTTCAACAGCTGGCACTACCTCCCGCACGTCCTCGGCCGCACCGACCAGGAACGCGACGACTGGTTCTTCGCCCCCACCATGCCCGACCTGACCCACGGCTCCCAGTGGCACCACACCGGGCACGTGAAGTTCGGCGTGCGGCACGCCATCCGGGTGCCGTTCGCCACCACTCTGGGCGGCCTCGAGCTGCCCGGCCTGCACGACCTGCGTCTGGTGCGGACCACTGACGAGCCGTACACCGTCCGGGAGCTGGAGACGGCCGTCGCCTTCGGACAGGTCCTGCGGGCCTTTCACGAGGACGCCTTCGCGGTCTGCCGGGACGCGGTGACCCAGTTCGACAACGCGTGGTTCCGGAGCGCCCATGACGAGTGAACCGCTGTCCGCCGAACCACTGTCTGCCGAATCACTGTCCGCGCATCTCCTCCTCGGCCGCTACGCGCGGGGGGAGCTGCGCCCCTCCGACCATGTCGCCGCCGTCCTCGACCGGATCGACGCCGGCGGCCCGGCCGGTTCGGCGTACGTCCTGCTGGACCGCGCGGGGGCCATGGCCGCGGCCCGCCGCGCCGACGCGGAGTTCCGCGCCGGCCGGCCCGCCGGCCCGCTGAGCGGTGTGCCCGTCTCCGTCAAGGACCTCCTGGACGTGGCGGGGCTGCCCACCGGGCGCGGCAGGGGCGGGCCCGCGCCCGGCCCCGCCACGCTCGACTCCCCGGTCGTCGCGGTGCTGCGCCGCGCGGGCGCGGTGATCGTGGGCAAGACCCGCACCTCCGAGGACGGGTGGTCCGCCAGCACGGTCGGGCCGTCCGGGCCCGCCACCGTCAACCCCGTGTGCCCGGACCGCACCAGCGGCGGTTCGAGCGGCGGGGCGGCCGTGGCCGTGGCGACCGGGACCGGCCCCATCGCGATCGGCACGGACGGAGCCGGGTCGGTGCGGATACCCGCCGCCTGGTGCGGGGTCGTCGGCTTCAAGCCGACCTGGCAGCGCTGGGACTACGGCCCCCGCGGAGACCGTCTGTCGCACGTCGGCTCGCTCACCGCGTCCGTCGAGGACGCCCTCCTCATGGACGCCCTCGTCACCTCCGCCCCGCTTTCGCCCGACCCGGCGCCCCGGCCGCCCCGGCGCCCGGACCTGGTGTGGCCGGTGCTGTCCCGCGCGTCCCACCTCGACGCCACGCTGCGCGCACGGCTCGCCGAACTGCTGGACGGACCCGTCCCCGAGGTGCGGCTGGACACCGGCGACGCCCACCGGGCGCTGGCGGACCTGCTGTCGGCGGGGGAGTATCCGCGCCTGGCCGACGGGCCGCTGTGGCCCGGACACGACCAGGTCGCCCGGTGGGGAGCCGACGTGCCGGAGAGCGGACTGCGCGCGGCGGAGGCCACCTGCCGGCGTCTGACGGCCGCGGTCGACGAGGCGCTCGCCGGCCACGACGCGCTCGCGCTGCCCACCGTGGCCGTCCCCGCCTTCGGACGGGACGAGGAGTTCCCCGCGGGTACCGCCGCGCGGGACTGGCTCGCCTGGGCGGAGCACACCTTCGTCACCAATCTGACCGGACATCCCGCCGTCAGCGTCCCGCTGGGCACCGGCCCCGACGGCATGCCGGCCGGGCTCCAGCTCATCGGCCGCCGGGACGGCGACCGGGCCCTGCTGTCCCTCGCCCGCGACGTGCGGGACCGCTGGGAGAACCGCACGACGAGGAAGGCGACACCATGAAGACAGACGACCGCGACGAATCGCGGGCGACGGCCTCCGGCATGGGAGCCGGCACGAGCACGCGTCCGGGCGCCGTCACCTCCGGCGCCGGGGACACCGCCGCCGTCCTGGCGGCGGCCCGCACGGTGAGCGTCGTCCACGTGCTCTACGGCGACCCGCACGGAATCGCCCGCTCCAAGGCCCTGTCCCCCGGTGCCTTCGCCGACGCGCTCCAGGACGGCGTCGACTTCAGCCCCGGCCCGCTCGTCTTCGACACCGGCCACGCGATCGCGGTGAGCATCGACGACACCGCCTTCGTGAGCGAACTGCGCGGCGCGGGCGACATGGTCGTCGTCCCCGACCTCGGCACCTGGACCGTCACCGAGAGCGGCGGGCGCCGTGTCGGCTGGGTCATCGGCGACGAGCGGCTGCGCGGCGGAGACCCCCACCCGCTCTCCAGCCGCCGGGTCCTGCGCGAGACCGTCCAGCGCGCCGCACGGCACGGCTGGACGCCCGTCATCGGGATCGAGCTGGAGTTCTACCTGCTGCGCCGGCTCCACGAGCACTACGCCGGCACCCCCGGCGGCTTCGGCGTCCAGGGTGTCCCCGAACCGGTCGCCGTGATCGACGGGGGGTACCAGTTCAACTCCACGCGCCTGCTGGAGGCCGCCCTCGACCTCCTCACCCCGCTGTGGGAGCCGCTGGAGGCGCTCGGCGCCCGGCTGCGGACCGTCGAGCACGAGTCGGGCCCCGGCCAGCTCGAGATCACCTTCGCACCGCAGGACGCCCTCGCGGCCGCCGACACCGTACTGATGCTGCGCACCTGGCTGAAGTGCTTCACCCGGCCGCACGGGCTGCACGTGTCCTTCATGGGCCTGCCCGCCGTCGACCGCGGCGACCCCAGCGGCTGGCATCTGCACCAGTCGGGCCTGCGCGCGGACGGCACCCCCTGGTTCGCAGGCGGGGCGGACGGCGAACTCGGGCCGGAGGGACGCAGTTACGTCGCGGGCCTCGTGCGCCGGGCCGCCGACTTCGCGCTGCTGAGCAACGGCACGGTCAACGCGTACCACCGCTTCGCGCCCGAGCACACGCTCTCCCCGACCCGGCTGGGCTGGGCCCGCGAGGACCGGGGCGCCCTGATCCGGGTCGCGGACGGCGGGGCCCCGCACTCCGCGCACGCGGAGAACCGCGTGGGCGACCCCACCGCCAACCCCTACCTCTACATCGCCGCGCAGATCTCCTCCGGCGTGGAGGGCGTGGTCGACGCGCTGCCCCTCGGCCCCGAGGCGCGGCGCCCCCAGCAGGAGGGTGAATCGCTGCCGCGCGATCTCGGCGAAGCCGTCGAGCGGTTCGAGTCGTCCAAGGCCGCGCGGGAACTGGTCGGCCACGACCTCCACCGGGCGCTCGTCGAGCTCAAGCGCAGCGAGTGGAACCGGTTCACCGAGGCGGCGGGGGAGTTTCACCACGGGCGGGTAAGCGAATGGGAAGCATGTGAATACAGTGACGAGTACTGAGAACTCCTACCGCGTCGAGGTCCTGGACAGCGTCGAGGATCTGCCGCCGGAGTGCGCGCACATGGCCGCCGAGCTGGGCCTGTCCACGTTCTACTACGGCACCGAGTTCCTGCGCGCCTACGAGCGCGAGCCGATCCAGCAGGTGCACCACACCCGCTACCTCCTCGTCCGGGACACCGCCGACCGGGTGATCGCCTTCGTGCCCTGCTATGTGCAGGGAGACCCCCTGCGGGCCCTGAACCTGGCCGAAGGCGAGGTCGTCCTGCTCAGCCACGTCTGGCACTGCTCCGACAGCCGGCTGGCCAGCCGCAGCGAGGACCCGGCCGTCGCCGTGGCGGTGGAACGCGCCATGCGCGCACTGGCCCGCGAGCTCGGCGCCGGGCGCTACGGGTTCATCAACGTCGCCGCAGGGGGCCCGACGGCGCAGATGCTGCGCGCGGCCGGCTTCACCCCCCGGCACATCGACACCCGCTACGTCATCGACCTCGCCGCCGCCGGGGACTTCGACGGGTACCTCAAGGGCCTCCGGCCCAACGCCCGCGGCGAGTACCGGCGTCAGCTCAACCGGGCCCGCGACGCGGGCGTGGTCACGTCGGTGCGGGTGCCCGAGGGCGCCGAGGACCCGGCGAGCCTCGACCTCTTCGAGAAGCTGATGGCCAACGTCGGCTCGGCGGGCTACTACGACAAGGAACGCATCTCGCGCTTCCTCACCCACGTCCCCTCCGGCGCCCGGATCGTCGAGGTGCACCAGGACGGCGAACTCCTCGCCAAGTCCGTCGTCTTCCTCGAGGAGACGAAGATCCACGCCTGGGCCGGCGGCTACGACCGCTACGCGGACGAGGACGCCAAGCGCCCCTTCAGCAGCTACTACGTGCTCATCGCCGCGATCCTCAGGCTCGGATTCGAGGCCGGCGTCCGCTACTTCGAGGGCGGCCGCCGCAACGGCCCCTTCAAGGAGCGGTACGGCATGAGCCCGGTCGAACTCGACGCCTACATCAAGGAGGTCGCCCCGTGACGGGTCCCGCCCCGCACGCCGCACGCTGGATGACACCGTCGGACCTCGCCGCCTTCGCCGCCCTCCTCGTCCCGGCCGTCCCCGCGCGGGAGGCCCTCGGCCCGGCGGACGTGTACGTCCTCGGCGACGGACCCGACGCGGACGCCTGCGTCACCCGGCTGCGCGAGGGTCTGGAGCCCTTCGGGCTGCGCGTCGTACCGGTGCCCGACCCCCGGCCGGGCGTGCGCCTCGTCGCCACGCACCGCCCCGGCCCGCCGGCCACCTGGTCCGGCGCGGAGGCGGACGAACTGGTGGCGGACGTACGGGCCGAACGCCTCGGCCACTGGGCCGGCCTCGCCACCGCCCCACCGCGCCTGCGCACGCTGCACCGGCCCGGCTCCGACTCCACCGGCGTCGTCGAATTCGACTGCGCCGAGGGCACGTTCGTCGCCAAGACGGGCCCCGAGGACGTCATGCTCGCCGAGGAGGAGCACGTCCGGCGCGCCCACGACGGCGGCGGCCGCATCTTCCCCACCCCGCGCGGCTACGACGTCCGGGCCGGCTCGGCCACCCGCGTCATGGACGCCGTGCGCGAGGCCGGACTCGTCGAGACGATGTTCCGGCGCGGCCCGGACGGCCTCCTGCGTGCCGACCCCGACCGGCTGGACGCCCTCGGCGACCACCTGGACGTGCTGACCCGATGGCACGGGAGCACGCTCGCCGACGGCGAACCGGAGGTCGCCCCCTACCTGTACGTGGACCGCTTCAGGGACCTGCCGGAGTCCGAGGCGTGCGCGTCCCTCGGGGCGCGGGTGCTGGGCCGCGCCGCCTACGCCCACGCCTTCGAGACCCCGGTCCTGCTGCCCGACGGCAGCCGCGCCGACTACCGCGAACTGGTCTCCTGGGCCGAGGACACGTACCCGAAGTGGCGCCCGGTCCGGTCGTCCCTCGTGCACGGCGACATCTTCACCAGCAACCTCATGCGGGGGCAGGACGGCGAGCCCCGGTTCATCGACCCCCGCAGCGCCTGGGACGGCGTCGCCGAGGCCCCGGCGGGCCGCGGCGACCCGGTCTTCGACCTCGGCACCCTCCTGCACGCGATCTCGCCGATGGTCACCGTCCTGGACGCCTGCGAGCGCGGCGCCGCGGCGGCGCTCCTGCCCGCGGGCGTGCCCGGTGACGGTCCCGTCGACGCCACGGCCGCCGTGCCCGTCGCGGACGACCCGGCGCGCGCCGTCCTCCTCGGCCGCCTGGAACGGCTCACCGCCGACTGGGGCGACGCCGGGGTCCTCACCCGCCTCCATCTCGCCTCCGCGTGCAGCCTCCTTGGCTGGCTGAAGTACGCGAAGGTCCTGCGCACCCCCGAGGCATGGTGGTCGGTCTTCCTCGCGGCCGTCGCCGACCTCGCCCGCGCCCGCCGCGTCCACGACGGACTCGGTGCCCCGTTCACCCACGACAGCACCCGGAAGGGCGGTCAACCCCGATGACCATCGACTACGACCAGATCGCAGGCGAGTACGCGCAGCACCGCCGCGCCTACCCCGAACTCGTGGAACACCTCGCCTCGCTGGTCCCGCAGGGCGGCACCGTCGCCGAGATCGGCTGCGGCACCGCGAACCACCTGCGGGGGATCGCCGCGCTGGTGGACTGCACCGCCGTGGGCCTCGACCCGCACGAGAAGATGCTGGAGGTGGCGGCCGCCGCCGAGGCGGGCGACCGCGCGACCTATGTGCGCGGCACGGCGGAGGACCTCTCCGTGCTCGGCATCCCGGCCGGCGGCGCCGACCTCGTCTTCAGCGTCGACATGGTGCACTACCTCGACGACCCGGCGCGCTACGCCGCCCAGGCGTGGGAGCGGCTGCGGCCCGGCGGCTGGTTCTGCACGGCCACGGACTCCGAGTGGATCATCCGCAACCGGCTGCCCATGACCGCGTACTTCCCCGGCACCATCCCCCTCGAACTCGAACGCCACCACGCCATCGAGGTTCTGGAGAAGGCGTACCGCGCGGCCGGATTCACCGACCCCGGCACCCGCGTCTTCGGCGAGGAGGGCACGCTCGCGGACGCCACCCGCTTCCGGGACAAGGCCAACTCCGTGATGCATCTGCTGCCCGAGGACGAATGGCGCTCGGGCCTGGAGCGCCTGGAGGCCGACCTGGAGCGCGGACCGGTGCCGTCGAACAACAGGACGTGCCTGCTGACGGTGAGGAAGCCGCTTTGATCGCGCGCTACGTCACGCCGGAGATGGCCGCGCTGCTCGGTGACGGGCACCGCTACGACACCTGGCGCAAGGTCGAGGAGGCCGTCTGCGCCGCCTACGTCGAACTCGGCCTGATGCCGGCGAAGGTGCTGGCGGACGTCCGCGCCTCGGACTCCCCGACGGTCGAGGCCGTCCGCTTCGAGGAGGTCCGGCGCGACCACGAGATCCTCGGCTTCCTCGAAGCCTGGGCCCCGCTCATCCCGGACGGCAGCGCCGCCATGGTGCACCGGGGGCTGACCAGTTACGACCTGGTCGACACCGCCAACGCGATCATCCTGAAGGAGGCGGGTGAACTCCTGCTGGCCGGGTGCGAGGAGCTGCTCGCGGTCTTCCGCGACCGGATCACCCGGTACTGGGCCACCCCGTGCCTGGGCCGCACCCACGGCATGGCCGCCCAGGCGACGACCTTCGGCCACCGGCTGGCCACCGTTGCCCTGGAACTGAACCGGGCGGTGGAGGTGCTGCGCCGGGCCGTGGAGGCGGTGGCCGTCGGCACCATATCCGGCGCGGTGGGCACCTATGTCGAACTGCCCCTGGAACTCGAGTCGTCGGTGCTCGACGCCCTCGGGGTCGGACGCGAACCGCTCGCGAGCCAGGTCGTCGGACGCGACCGGCACGCCCAGCTCGCCTCGGCGCTCGCCCTGGTCAGCGCCGTCGTCGAACACCTCGCGCTCGACCTGCGCCTGCTGTCGCAGACCGGTGTGGAGGAGGTCGAGGAGCCCCGTCCGCCGCTGTACCAGGGGTCGAGCATCATGCCCCACAAGCACAACCCCACCGGCAGCGAGCGGCTGTGCGGCCTGTCCCGCCTCGTCCGGGGGCACGCCACGGCCGTCCTGGAGACGGTGGCCCTCTGGAACGAGCGCGACCTGTCCAACTCGTGCGTGGAACGCGTCGCCCTGGCGGACGCGCTCAGCGTCACCGAGTACCAGGTGACGTTCGCGGCCCGACTGCTGCGCGGGCTGGTGGTCCGCGAGGACGTCATGCTCGCCAACCTCCGGCAGGCCGCCGTACGGCTCGGCAGCCCCCGTGCCATGACGGACCTCATCGACGCCGGCGCGAGCCGCGAGGAGGCGTACCGCCGGGTCCAGGCGGCCGTCGACAGCGACGACCCGGCCGCCCTGGCCGCCGTCGGGCTCACCGGGCGCGACACCCTCGACGAGGCCGAGCTGCGGCGGGTGCTGCCCCACCGCGACGAACTGTACGAACGAGTCATGAAGGAACTGGGATGACCATCAGCTACGGAACCGAATCGCCACGCGACGCCGACGTCGAGGAGATCGCCCGCGTCTACCGGGAGTCCGGCCTCGCCGAACGCAGGCCCGTGGAGGACACCGAGCGGTTCACCGCGATGATCCGCGGGGCGGGCCTCCTCCTCGTCGCCCGCGAGGACGGCCGCGCCGTCGGCGTGGCGCGGTGCCTGACCGACGACTCCTACGTCACCTACGTCAGTGACATCGCCGTCAGCGCGAGCCACCAGCGCACGGGCGTCGGCAAGGCCCTCCTCGACGAGATCGAGCGGCAGGTACCGGGCGTCAAGCTCGTCCTGCTCTCGGCCCCGGACGCGCGGGAGTACTACCCCAAGGTCGGCTTCGACCAGCACCCCTCCGCGTGGACCCGGCAGCCCGCTCAGGAGTGGAAGCGTGGCTAGGCCCCCGCTGGTCGGCATCACCACCTACCAGGAGCAGGCGGTCTGGCGCGGCTGGGACCGCAGCGCCTCGCTCGTCCCGCGTGACTTCATCGATCCCCTGTACGCCGCCGGCGCCGCCGTCTGCCTGCTCCCGCCCGGCACGGACGACGAACACACGCTGCGGGCGGCGGACGGGATCGACGCCCTGGTCCTGGTCGGCGGCGCGGACATCGACCCGCGCATGTACGGCGGCGGGCCCGAGGGCTCGTCCCGCGACCGCGCCGAACGCGCCCTGCTGCTCAGGGCGCTGGCGGCCGACCTGCCGGTGCTGGGGATCTGCCGGGGCATGCAGATGATCAACGTCTGCCTCGGGGGCACGCTCGTACCGCACCTGCCCGACAAGCTCGGCACCGAAGAGCACCAGCCGCCGGAGCCGGTCTTCGTGCCGAAGCGGGTGACGCTCGACCCCGAGCGGATGCCCGGCAGCGTGGTGGGCGGCCACTGGGACGTACCGTGCTTCCATCACCAGGCGATCGACGCGCTCGGCACGGGCGTGCTCGCGACCGGCTGGACCGAGGACGGGGTGATCGAGGCGGTGTGTGTGCCCGAGCGGCGTTTCGTGGTGGGTGTCCAGGGACATCCGGAAGCCGCGCCCGTCCAGGAGCTGTTCGGGGCCTTCGTCGAGGCGGCGGCGGAGCGGCGGACCAACCGTGACGGTGTACGGGAACGGACGAGGAGCGTGAACGCCGCATGACGGCCGACCGGATGACGGACCTCTTACGGGGCAGCCACTTCGCCCAGCGCGTCGAACACGCCAGGCGCGGCTCGGGGCAGTGCTACGCCCCCTGGCCGCCCGGCGCCCCCGGGCAGCCGCCCGGCCTGCTGCCCGGGAAGTGGGAACTGACCGCGTTCCGCGGCCTGGTGGCGGCCCGCGACCGCGCCGGACAGGACGGCACCGGCGCGGTCTACATCGGCGAGGACTCCCTGCGCTTCGTCGACACGATCCTCGACGCCCGGCCCACCGGCCGGGCGGTGGACGTGGGCTGCGGATCGGGGATCACCAGCTCCGCCCTCGCCCGCACCTGCGACGAGGTGATCGCGGTCGACGTCCAGCAGGTGTGCCTGGACGCCACCGCGCTGTCGGGCACCCTCAACGGCAGCGCCGACCGCGTCCACCCCTGGCACGGCGACGTCTTCGCCGGCCTCGGCACCGGCGGGACGGCCGACCTCGGCACGTCGGGCCCCTTCGGCTGCGTCGCCGCGAACCTGCCGTACGCCCCCGTGCCGCCCGGCCTCGCCTACTCGGCCGCGGGCAACGGCGGGCCGGACGGGCTGGACCTCAACCGGCTGCTGCTGCGGTCCGCGCCCGGTCTGCTCGATCCTCGTACCGGCATGCTCGTGACGCGCTTCCACTCCCTCGGGGACGCGTCCGGCCCGATACTGCTGCACGAGATCCGCGAGTTCGCCGCGCGCACCGGCCACGACGTGGCCGTGGTGGCGGACGGGCGGACCTCCTCCCTGGTCCGCGCCGCGCTCACGGCCGTGCACGCCGCCCGCCACAACCCGGACCTGGCGGCGGCCGAGGTGCTCCGGCTCGTCGACGCCCACCAGGAGAAGCTCGGCATGCCGTACGTGTACGCCTGCTCCCTGGTGAGCCGGGCGGGCGGCTCCGGGACGGTGACCTTCACCGACCTGTCGTCCCCGGTCAGCTCCGACACCCCGGTCCTGGCCGTACCCGGTGCGTCCCCCGAGTCCGTGCGCGCCGCCGTACGGCTCTACCAGAACCGCACCACCGACCTCCCGGACGGCTTCTGGGAACTGGGCGGCACCGCGGACGTGGAGGGTCCGCCGGAGCGTCTGCCGCAACTGCTGGGGGCCCTGGACGGAGTACCGTCCGGACCGCGCACGGCGCTGACGCTCGCCGAACTGGTCTTCGCGGACCGGTTCGCGGCGGACGCCATCCGGGCGCGCGCCCTGTACGTGACGACCGAAGTGATGCTCGGCTGCCTCGCGGAGGCAGGCGTGGTGAGGAGCGGGACCGGCGAGTGAGCACTGAACCGACGACCGGGCGCACGGCCGGCGAACGCTATCTGGGGGCGGTCCTCCTCCTCGCGCTGGGCGCGTTCGCCGTGGGCACGGACAGCTACATCATCAGCGGCATCCTGCCCGCGATCGCCGGTGAGTTCAGGATCGCCGAAGGGGTGACCGGGCAACTGGTCACCGTCTTCGCGCTCAGCTACGCGATCAGCGCGCCGGTACTGACGACCCTGACGGCCGCCTTCGGGCGGCGCCTGCTGCTGCAGACCGCCCTCGGGGTCTTCCTGCTGGCCAACGTGCTCGGAGCGCTCGCCCCGACGTACGGGGTGCTGCTCGTCGCGCGGGTGCTGGCCGGCGCCGGCGCCGCGATGTACATGAACACGGCGGTGGCGGTGGCCACCGCCGTCGCCGGGGACAGCCGGCGGGGCCGGGCGGTCTCGCTGGTCCTCGGCGGCCTCACCCTGGCCACCGCCTTCGGCGTCCCGCTGGGCTCGCTCGTCGGCAACCTCGGGTCGTGGCGGGGCACCCTCGGGCTGACCGCCGCCCTGGCGGCCGTGGCGATGGCCGGGCTCGCGCTCATCCTCCCGGCCACGGCCGCGCCCCCCGCCGTCAGCATGAGCCGCCGGCTGCGGGTCGCGGCCCGGCCGGGCGTCCTCGTCGCGGTGACGGCCAACACCCTCGTGGTGGGCGGCAGTTTCGTCGTCTTCACCTACCTCGCCGTGCTCACCCGGGCCGTGACCCCGCTCAGCGAGGCCGGGATCAGCGCCGTCCTGCTCGTGTGGGGCGTCGCGGCGGCGGCCGGCAACGCCGCCGGTGGCCGCTCCTGCGACCGCCGCGGCTCCGAACGCACCTACCTGTACGGCGTCGGCGGGGTGGCGGCCTCCTTCGTCGCCCTGGGGACCGTGGCCCTCGCGGCCCCGCGCGGGCACACGGCCACCACGGCCCTGTTCCTCCTCTGCACCCTCGTCTGGAGCGGCCTCTACTGGCTGATCCCGGGCGCGCAGGTGCAGCGCGTGATGCTCCGGGCGCCCGACGCCCCGGTGGTCGCCGTCTCCGTCAGCAGCGCCTCCTCCTACCTCGGAGTCGCCCTCGGCGGCGCGGTCGGCGGCGCGACGCTTCAGTACGCCTCCGCGCAGGTGCTGCCCTGGACCGGCTGCGCGCTGGCGCTCTGCGCTCTGCTCGTCGTCGTCCGGGACCGGTACCAGGCCCCCGAAGCGCTCCCGGACGCGACGAAGGAGCCGAGCGGCTCCACCGTGCGGGAGACGCTCGACACCTGAGGCACGGACGGCCCCGCGGTCACGGCGCGCCCCGCTCGCACGGCGGCGGGGCCGGCAGGCGGACCGTCGTCCGGGGCAGGAAGAAGCCGACCAGCGGCCCCATGGACAGCGCGATGAGCACCGTTCCGACGCCGACCGTTCCGCCCAGCAGCCAGCCGGCTCCGGCGACCGTGACCTCGATCGCGGTGCGGACGGCGGGGAGAGGGAGGCGGGTGACCCTCACGAGGCCGGTCATGATGCCGTCGCGGGGGCCCGAGCCGAACTGCGCGCCGAGGTAGAGCGCGTCGAAGAACGCCAGGGCGACCAGGCCGAGCAGCAGGTAGGCGATCCGGGCGGGCAGCCCGTGCGGCTCGGGGAGCACGGCCGCCGTGGCGTCCGCGGCGAATCCCACGATGGCCACGTTGAGGAACGTGCCGAGGCCGGGCAGCTCCCGCAGGGGGATCCACGAGAGGAGGACGAGGACGGAGATCAGGTTCGTCGCCCAGCCGAACGAGATGCCCGACACGTGGGCCGTGCCCTCGGTGAGCACGTTCCAGCTCGCCGCGCCGAGCCCTGACTGGACCAGCATCATCACGGCGGCCCCGTACCCCACCAGACCGACCAGGAGTTGCAGCAATCGGCGGGTCTTCCGGCCCGCCCGGACCTGGGCGAGGGCGCTCATGCGCAGCAGTACGGGCCGGTCGGGGCGGGGCGGCGTCGAGACGCGTGCGGGGGGAGCAGGGGATGCCATGGAGCAACTCTGCGGATCATCTGGGCACGGGTTCCATAGCCAGATTCACTACGCTGGTCCGGTGAAAGTCAGCTCGCACACGGTGGCCGGCATGCTGGGCAGTTGGCAGGAGGGCCCCGGCCCGGCGCACCGACGCCTCTCCGACCGGCTGCGCCTGCTCGTCCTGGACGGACGCCTCTCGCTCGGCGCGGCGCTGCCCAGCGAGCGGGACCTGGCCGGTGCCCTCGCCACCAGCAGGACCACCGTCGGCGCCGCGTACCGGACCCTGGTCGAGCACGGTTACCTCGCCACCCGGTCCCGCGCCCGGGCGACCGTACGGCTGCCCGACGACACGCCGGCCGAACGGTGGTCCGACGCGAGTCCCGCGACCCTCGACCTTTCCCTGGCCGCGCCGTCGGCCCCGGTCGAGATCCTCCACGCCGCGTTCGCCACCGCGCTCGAACGGCTGCCGCGGCACTTCGAGCGGCGCGGCTACGACCGCTACGGCATCACGGAGCTGCGCGAGGCGGTCGCCCGCTGGTACGAGCGGCGCGGGCTGCCCACCGCGCCCGACCACATCATGATCACCAACGGCGCGCAGCACGCGCTGGCCGTCCTGGCCCGCACCCTCCTGTCACCGCGCGACAGGGTCGTGATCGACCACCCGACCTACCCGCACGCGATCAGGACGTTCCTGGACGTACGCGCCCGGCCGCTGCCCGTGGCCCTGACTCCGTCCGGCTGGGACGCCGGGCAGCTCGGCGAGGCGGCGCGGTCCGCGCAACTCGCCTATCTGATCCCCGACTTCCACAACCCGACCGGGATGAGCATGCCCACGAGCGTGCGCCGCGGCCTCAGGCTGTCCTGTCCCACGGTCATCGACGAGACGATGACCGACCTGGCGCTGGACGGAGCGAGCCCGGAGCCCTTCGCGCTCCACATGCCCACCGCCATCAGCGTCGGCTCGGTCTCCAAGAGCATCTGGGGTGGTCTGCGCATCGGCTGGATCCGCGCGACCCCCTCCCTGCTGGAACGCGCCGAACAGGCCCGTCTCACCACCGACCTCGGCACCCCGGTGGTCGAACAGCTCGCCACCGCCGCCCTGCTGGACGCCCGCCAGACCAGCCGGCCCGAGGCGCTCCGCCAACTGGGAGAGCGCCGCGACGCGCTGAGGCAGGCCCTCGCCGAACACCTGCCCCACGTCCACGCCCCGCGTCCACCCGGCGGCATGACCCTGTGGGCCACCTTCCCCACCCCCATCAGCTCCCGGCTGGCGGCCATAGCCCCCGAGCACGGAGTGACGATCGCGGCCGGCCCGCGCTTCGGCATCGGCGGCGCGTTCGAACGCAACGTCCGCCTCCCGTACACCCTCCCCCCGGCCCGCCTCACCCAGGCGATCCACAACCTCGCCGAAGCGGAACGAGCCCTCACCCGAGGCGCGAGGGGCACCCACACCCCGGCCCCGGTCGCCTGAGCCCGGCGCGCGCTCCTGGGCGGGCCCGGATGATCGACCGCCTCCCGCCCCCACCGTGCAACCATGGTCCCTATGAACCGGCTAGCCGACGTGACCTCGCCGTATCTGCTCCAGCACGCTGACAACCCGGTCGACTGGTACCCCTGGGGGCCGGAGGCGTTCGAGGAGGCTCGGCGGCGGGATGTGCCGATCCTGCTGAGCGTCGGGTACTCCGCGTGCCACTGGTGTCACGTCATGGCGCACGAATCCTTCGAGGACCAGGCCACCGCCGAGTACCTGAACGAGAACTTCGTCAGCGTGAAGGTCGACCGGGAGGAGCGTCCGGACGTCGACGCGGTCTACATGGAGGCCGTGCAGGCGGCGACCGGGCAGGGCGGCTGGCCCATGACGGTGTTCCTCACGCCGGAGGCCGAGCCCTTCTACTTCGGCACCTACTTCCCGCCCCGCCCCCGCCACGGCATGCCCTCCTTCCCGCAGGTGCTGGAAGGCGTGCACCAGGCGTGGCAGGGCCGCCGGGACGAGGTCACCGAGGTGGCCGGGAAGATCACGCGCGACCTCGCCCAGCGGGAGATCGTCCAGCAGGCGGCCGGGGTGCCCGGCGAGGAGGAGCTCGCGCAGGCGCTGCTCGGGCTCACCCGTGAGTACGACCCCCAGCGCGGCGGATTCGGCGGCGCCCCGAAGTTCCCGCCGTCCATGGCGCTGGAGTTCCTGCTGCGCCACCACGCCCGCACCGGCTCCGAGGGCGCCCTGCAGATGGCGAGCGACACCTGCGAGCGAATGGCCCGCGGCGGCATCTACGACCAGCTCGGCGGCGGCTTCGCCCGCTACTCCGTGGACCGCGACTGGGTCGTGCCGCACTTCGAGAAGATGCTGTACGACAACGCCCTGCTCTGCCGGGTGTACGCCCACCTCTGGCGGGCCACCGGCTCCGACCTCGCCCGCCGGGTCGCGTTGGAGACCGCCGACTTCCTCGTCGGCGAACTGCGCACCGGGGAAGGCGGGTTCGCCTCCGCGCTGGACGCCGACAGTGACGACGGCACCGGCAAGCACGTCGAGGGCGCGTACTACGTCTGGACGCCCGAGCACCTGCGCGCCCTTCTCGGCGACGCGGACGGCGACCTGGCCGCCGAATACTTCGGCGTGACCGGCGAGGGCACCTTCGAGCACGGCCAGTCCGTGCTGCAACTTCCGCAGGCGGAGCGGGTGTTCGACGCCGAGCGGATCGCCTCGGTCAAGGAGCGGATGCTCGCCGAGCGCTCCGGGCGCCCCGCGCCCGGCCGGGACGACAAGGTCGTCGCCGCCTGGAACGGCCTCGCCGTCGCCGCGCTCGCCGAGGCCGGCGCCTACTTCGACCGCCCCGACCTGGTCGAGGCCGCCGTCGCCGCCGCCGACCATCTGGTCCGGGTCCACCTCGACGAGCACGGCCACCTCACCCGGACCAGCCGCGACGGCCGGGCCGGTGACAACGCCGGGGTGCTGGAGGACTACGCCGACGTCGCCGAGGGCTTCCTCGCGCTCGCCTCCGTGACCGGCGAGGGCGTCTGGCTGGACTTCGCCGGCCTCCTCCTCGACCAGGTGCTGACCCGCTTCACCGACCCGGAGAGCGGCGCCCTGTACGACACCGCCTCCGACGCCGAGCAGTTGATCCGAAGGCCGCAGGACCCGACCGACAACGCGACCCCCTCCGGCTGGTCCGCCGCGACCGCCGCCCTGCTGTCCTACGCCGCGCACACCGGCTCCGAGGCCCACCGGACCGCCGCCGAGCGCGCCCTCGGCGTGGTCAAGGCGCTCGGGCCGAGGGTGCCCCGGTTCGTCGGCTGGGGCCTGGCCGCCGCCGAGGCGCTGCTCGACGGCCCCCGCGAGGTCGCCGTCGTCGGCCCGTCCCTCACCGACGACCGGACCGCCGCCCTGCACCGCACGGCCCTCCTCGCCACCGCCCCCGGCGCGGTCGTCGCGGCGGGCACCCCGGACGGCGACGAGTTCCCCCTCCTCGCCCACCGCCCCCTGGTGGACGGCGCCCCGGCCGCCTACGTCTGCCGCGACTTCACCTGCGAGGCCCCGGTGACCGGCCCGGACGCGCTCCGCACGGCGCTCGGCGGCCTCTGACGGGAACGGTCGGCGGCCTCTGACGGGAACGGGAGCGGTAAACGGCTACTTCCCGTACACCTGTGCCCGCTACGATGCGCTGCCCGCCGCCCCGTCACGGGGCCGCGGGCCATCGCATCCTGTGGGGGGAAGCCCGTGTTCGTGCTGTCCATACTGCTGCTCATCGCCGCGGTCGTACTCTTCTTCGTCGGCCGCGGCCGGGACGAGAACGGCTGGAAGCTCGGGGCCGCGCTCGGCGCCCTGGGCGGGGTCCTGGCCGGTGTCTTCGCCTGTGTCCATGTGGTCAGCGCCTATGAGGTCGGCGTCCCGGTGACCTTCGGCCGGGTCGGCACCCCGCTGACCTCCGGCATGCACCTGAAGTCGCCGTTCACCGACGTCACCTCCTTCTCCACCCGGCCGGTCGACCTCGACCTGGGCGGCGAGGACGTGGTGGAGGTCCGCTCCTCGCAGGGCGGGGTGCTGTACGCGGACGTCACCATCAAGTGGGCCGTCGTACCGCGCAAGGCGGTCGAGCTGTACCGGCTGGCCGGCAGCGAGGACGCGGTCCAGGAGCGGCTGGTGCTGCCGGACAGCCGCGAGATCGTCCGCAACGTCTTCGCCCGGCACACCAGCGAGGAGGGGTACGCCTCCGCCCGCGAGCGGATCAGCGCCGAGATCGAGAGCCTGGTGAAGGAGCGGCTGGCGCCGCGCGGGATCGACGTGACCACCGTCAATCTGCGCAACGTCCGGCCGTCGAAGCAGTTGCAGGGCCAGATCGACAAGAAGATCCAGCAGGAGCAGGCCACCGAGCGCGCCGTCGAGTCCGCGCGCACCGCCAAGGCGGAGGCGGAGCGCAAGCGGATCGACGCCGAGGGCACCGCCCGCGCCAACAAGATCCTGGAGCGCTCCCTGAGCGACAAGGTGCTGTACAACCAGTGCCTGGACGCCTACCGGGAGGCCGCCAAGTCCCACCCGGTGTACGCGGTGCCGTGCGGCGGCGGCTCGGGAGGCACCCCGGTCATCGTGGACGGCACCAAGAACTGACGGGCGCCGCGAAGGACTAGCCCAGCTCCGCCCGGAACCGCACCGCCTCGGCCACGATCGTCTCCAACTGCTCGTGGTGCGCGCCCTTCCAGTAGGCGCGGCCGCAGTCACCGCAGGCCGCGAACACGTCGTAGGTGTCCCGGGTCCCGGCCTCCAGGCGGTCGGCGACCTCGGACTTGGTGGCGGGACGCAGCGGGCCGTTGCAGGCGGTGCAGCGGGTCCAGGGGGCCAGCTCCGGGGCGAAGCGCTCCAGCACGTCGCGGAGCTGCTGCTCGGGCCGGGTGCTGTACACGTACGCCCCGGCCCACAGCTCGCGGCGGCGCAGCAGGCCCCGGTCGCGGCTGAGCAGGACCCGGCGCTCGGCCGCCGAGCGCGCGGCGAGCGCCGGGTCGCCGATGTCGGTGGACTCGTACGCCGTGTCCACACCGAGCAGCCGCATCCGGCGGGCGAGGGTGCCGAGGTGGACGTCGAGCAGGAAGCGCAAGGGGGCGCCGGGCACCTGCTGGGGGTGGGGGACCGGGCCGACGTGGACGGACTCGCCGTCGGCCGGGACATGGGCGCGGGGGACCTCCCGGCCGTCCACGGTCAGGGTGCCGGCCTCGGTCAGCGGGATGCCGAGGGACTCCACGACATGGCCGAGGCTGGAGACGCCGTCGGTGCCGAGCGCGGTGCCGCCCGCGCGGTGGGCGTGCGGCACGAACAGGTGCAGGTCCGGCGCGACTTCGAGGTGGATCACGGGTCCGTTCACCCGGTCAGGATGGCACGCGCCCGTACGGCCTCAGGCGTGCTGGTAGGCGACCAGCGAGATGCCGACGTAGTGCACGATGAACGCGGCGAGGGTGAGCGAGTGGAAGACCTCGTGGAAGCCGAACCAGCGCGGTGACGGGTTGGGCTTCTTGATGCCGTAGACCACGCCCCCGGCGCTGTAGAGCAGACCGCCGACGACCACCAGGACCAGGACGGCGACGCCGCCGGTGCGCATGAAGTCGGGCAGGAAGAAGACGGCCGCCCAGCCCATGGCGATGTAGCACGGGGTGTACAGCCAGCGGGGCGCGCCGACCCAGAAGACGCGGAAGGCGATGCCCGCCAGGGCGGCCGCCCAGACCCCCCACAGCAGCCCCTGGCCCTTGGTGCCCGGCAGGAGCAGCAGGGCGAGCGGGGTGTAGGTGCCCGCGATGATCAGGAAGATGTTGGAGTGGTCGAGGCGGCGCAGGATGCGGTCGGCACGCGGGCTCCAGTCGCCCCGGTGGTAGAGCGCGCTGACACCGAAGAGCAGACATGCCGTCAGGGCGTACACCCCGCAGGCGATCCGGCCTCGGGTGGAGTCGGCGAGGGCGGTCAGCACCAGGCCCGCGATGAGTGCGGCCGGGAACATGCCCAGGTGCAGCCAGCCACGGAGCCGGGGCTTGACGGGTTCCGGCAGGGAGAGCGCGGCGGAAACGGACGCAGTCATGAACCGCATCGTACCTACGGCACCGTAAGTTACGGATCAGTCCCCCTGTGTGGGCGACCGGGCTCACGCCATTGCCAAGATCCATCGTCTCACGCCCGCTCCGGGGTCCGTGCGTAAAAAATCTGCCATGTACACCCCAGGCGGGCGTAAAGAGGTGTGCATGCCAGCAGGGCGGACGCGGAACACGCCGGTTCGGGGGTACTCGCTCACCTGTGACGCCCTCTGGACATATGCGCACTCGCATCGGATGATCAAATGAGTGCGGTCGGTACCGGATGAGCGGCGACCCCCAAAAGGGTTGCCGCCGGGCATCCGGGCCGCAGCCCCCAAGGGGCCGAGAAAATCCCTCACCAGGGCCATAAACCCTCACTTAGGAGCGATCGTGGCGCGCGACAACGCGGCTCCCACCGTCATCCCGACCACCCATCAGGAACTGATCTCGTGGGTCGACGAGATCGCCGAACTGACGCAGCCGGACAGTGTGGTCTGGTGTGACGGATCCGAGGCCGAGTACGAGCGCCTGTGCGAGGAGCTCGTCGCCAAGGGCACCTTCACCCGGCTCGACCCCGTCAAGCGTCCGCACTCGTACCACGCGGCCTCCGACCCGACCGACGTCGCGCGGGTCGAGGACCGGACCTTCATCTGTTCGCGGGAGGAGGCCGACGCGGGCCCGACCAACCACTGGAAGGACCCCGCCGAGATGCGGGAGATCTTCCAGGGGACCGGCGGCGAGGGCGGCCTGTTCCGGGGCTCGATGCGCGGCCGCACGATGTACGTCGTGCCCTTCTGCATGGGTCCGCTCGGCTCCCCGCTCTCCGCGCTCGGCGTGGAGATCACCGACTCCGCCTACGTCGCCGCCTCGATGCGCACCATGACCCGCATGGGCAGCGCCGTGCTGGAGGAGCTGGGCGCGGACGGCGAGTTCGTCAAGGCCGTGCACACCCTCGGCGCCCCGCTGGAGGCGGGCGAGCAGGACGTGCCGTGGCCCTGCAACTCCACCAAGTACATCTCGCACTTCCCCGAGTCCCGTGAGATCTGGTCCTACGGCTCCGGCTACGGCGGCAACGCCCTGCTCGGCAAGAAGTGCTATGCCCTGCGCATCGCCTCCGTCATGGCCCGCGACGAGGGCTGGCTGGCCGAGCACATGCTGATCCTCAAGCTCACGCCCCCGCACGGTGAGTCCAAGTACGTCGCCGCCGCCTTCCCGAGCGCCTGCGGCAAGACCAACCTCGCCATGCTGGAGCCCACCGTCTCCGGCTGGAGCGTGGAGACCATCGGCGACGACATCGCGTGGATGCGCTTCGGCGAGGACGGCCGGCTCTACGCGATCAACCCGGAGGCCGGGTTCTTCGGCGTCGCGCCCGGTACCGGCGAGCACACCAACGCCAACGCGATGAAGACCCTGTGGGGCAACGCGGTCTTCACCAACGTCGCCCTCACCGACGACGGCGACGTGTGGTGGGAGGGCATGACCGAGGAGCGGCCCGCCCACCTGACCGACTGGAAGGGCAACGACTGGACGCCGGAGTCGGACACTCCGGCCGCCCACCCCAACGCCCGCTTCACGGTCCCCGCCGACCAGTGCCCGATCATCGCGCCCGAGTGGGAGGACCCGCGCGGTGTGCCGATCTCCGCGATCCTCTTCGGCGGCCGCCGGGCCAGCGCGGTCCCGCTGGTGACCGAGTCCTTCGACTGGAACCACGGCGTGTTCCTCGGCGCCAACGTGGCCAGCGAGAAGACCGCGGCCGCCGAGGGCAAGGTCGGCGAGCTGCGCCGCGACCCCTTCGCCATGCTGCCGTTCTGCGGCTACAACATGGGCGACTACATGGCCCACTGGATCGACGTGGCCAAGGACAAGGACCCGGCGAAGCTGCCACGGATCTACTACGTCAACTGGTTCCGCAAGGACGGCGAGGGCAAGTTCGTCTGGCCCGGCTTCGGCGAGAACAGCCGCGTCCTGAAGTGGATCGTGGACCGGCTGGACGGCCGTGCCGAGGGCGTCGAGACCCCGATCGGCGTGCTGCCGGCCAAGGGGTCCCTGGACACCGAGGGCCTGGACCTCACCGACGCGGAGCTGGACTTCCTGCTCACCGTCGACAAGGAGGTGTGGCGCGAGGAGGCGTCCCTGGTCCCCGACCACCTGAACACCTTCGGTGAGCACACTCCCAAGGAGCTGTGGGACCAGTACCGGGCGCTGGTCGAGCGCCTCGGCTGAGCCTGATCAGCGGGCCGCGCTGAGTTCCCTCGGCGCGGCCGGCGCCGTCTCCTGCCCGGTGACCTCGGGGGAGTGCGCGTCCATCCGCTCGGCGGCCAGGATCGCGGCCGCCGTGTCCGCGCGGGAGGCGGCGACTACCAGGGCGCGGCCCGCGAGCATGTGCGCCCGGCGGTGCAGCGGCGCCGGGTCCACGGGCGCCCCCGCGGCCGCCCGTACCGGGGCGTGGCCGCCGCGCAGCCGGGCCACCTCGGCGGACAGCCGCTCGGCGGCCGCGTCCAGCTCGGGGCCGGCGGCCGGGCCGCGCAGCTCGTCCGTGACGGCGAGCAGGGCGGCGAGGTGTCCGGCGAGCTGGAGGTCCAGCTCCTCGTCGCGGGAGCGGTGCGGGAGGTCCGGGGCCGCCGGGGTGCTGTGGACCGACTTGGTGCGGATCGGTTCGTACATGGGACGGCCTCCTCTGCGCTGACAGGAAACCATCCTAGCTTGGATTCAGTCTAAAGTTGAGCCGAGTCACGGACGGCGGTCCGACGGCTACGGCCGGTGCCGCCTCCGGCTGTCTACGGCTGTCCGTAGCCGTCCAGGAAGGTCCCGATCCGGGTCACCGCGTCCGTCAGGTCGGCCACGTTGGGCAGGGTGACGACCCGGAAGTGATCGGGCTCGGGCCAGTTGAAGCCGGTGCCCTGGACCACCATGATCTTCTCTTCGCGCAGCAGGTCGAGGACCATCCGCCGGTCGTCCTTGATCTTGAAGACCTTCGGGTCCAGGCGGGGGAAGAGGTACAGCGCGCCCTTGGGCCGTACACAGGTCACGCCCGGGATCCGCGTGAGCAGCTCGTACGCCGTGTCCATCTGCTCCTTGAGCCGGCCGCCCGGCAGCACCAGGTCCTCGATCGTCTGGCGGCCGCTGAGCGCCGCGACCACGCCGTGCTGGCCCGGCATGTTGGCGCACAGCCGCATGTTGGCCAGGATCGTCAGGCCCTCCAGGTAGGAGTCTGCGTGCGCGCGCGGGCCGGAGACGGCCATCCAGCCGACCCGGTACCCGGCCACCCGGTACGCCTTCGACATGCCGTTGAAGGTGAGGGTGAGCAGGTCGGGGGCGACCTTGGCGGTGGGGGTGTGGACCGCGCCGTCGTAGAGGATCTTGTCGTAGATCTCGTCGGAGCAGACCAGCAGGTTGTGCCGGCGGGCGATGTCGGTCAGGCCCTTGAGCATCGCCTCGTCGTAGACCGCGCCCGTGGGGTTGTTCGGGTTGATGATGACGAGGGCCTTGGTGCGGTCGGTGATCTTGCGCTCGATGTCCGCGAGGTCGGGCATCCAGTCGGCCTGCTCGTCGCACCGGTAGTGCACCGCGGTGCCGCCGGACAGGGAGACGGCCGCCGTCCACAGGGGGTAGTCCGGGGCGGGTACGAGGACCTCGTCGCCGTCGTCCAGCAGGGCCTGCATGGCCATCACGATCAGCTCGGAGACGCCGTTGCCGATGAAGACGTGCTCGACGTCGGTCTCGATGCCGAGGGTCTGGTTGTGCATGACCACCGCGCGGCGGGCGGCCAGCAGGCCCTTGGCGTCGCCGTAGCCGTGGGCCGTGGAGACGTTGCGGAGGATGTCCTCCAGGATCTCCGGGGGGCACTCGAAGCCGAAGGCGGCCGGGTTGCCGGTGTTGAGCTTCAGGATGCGGTGACCGGCCGCCTCCAGTCGCATCGCCTCCTCGAGCACCGGGCCCCGGATCTCGTAACAGACGTTGGCGAGCTTGGTCGACTGGATCACCTGCATGCCCGCGAGCTTACGGCCCGCCCGTGCCCGGTGGACGGTGTTTTCCACCACGTGTCCCACCCGGCGGGACGGGTGGGTTCGCGGTGGTTTCGGCCGAGTGCTCAACTCCGCGCCAGCACGCATGGGTTGACGCGCGGGCGGGAAGAGGCCCCTCGGGTCGGCGCTCTTGTCCTCCCTCATCCCTCTCGTGACAATGTGCATGACAATTCACGAAGAGGGGACCCCCACATGAAGAAGCCTCTCCTGGCCGCGCTCTCCGCCGTGGCGCTCGCCGGGTTCGGCGCGACCCCGGCCCTGGCCGCGCCGCAGGCCAAGGCGGTGACCGTCGACTTCGCCGGGACCGTGTCGCTCAGCAACTGTTCCGGCTCCGTCGTCCGGCTGCCGAACTCGGCGGACAGCGACCCCGCGCTGGTGCTGAGCAACGGGCACTGCCTGGAGACGGGCTTCCCGCAGCCCGGCCAGGTCATCACCGGCCAGTCCTCCAGCCGCACCTTCGGCCTGCTGAACTCGGCCGGCACCAAGGTGGCCACGCTCCGGGCCAACCAGGTCGTCTACTCGACCATGACCGACACCGACGTCACCCTGTACCGGCTGACCACGAGCTATGCGGCGATCAAGAGCTCGTACGGGATCAACGCGCTGCCGCTGAGCGACACCCACCCGGTGGCCGGGAGCGGCATCAAGGTCGTCTCCGGCTACTGGAAGCGGATCTACTCCTGCAACGCGGACGGGTTCGTGTACCGCCTGAAGGAGGGCGGCTGGACCTGGAAGGACTCGCTGCGCTACACCGCCTCCTGCAACACCATCGGCGGCACCTCGGGCTCCCCGGTGATCGACACCGCCACCGGCAAGGTCGTCGCCGTCAACAACACGGGCAACGAGGACGGCCAGTCCTGCACCGAGAACAACCCGTGCGAGGTCGACGAGAACGGCAAGGTCACCGTCCGCCAGGGCATCAACTACGCCCAGGAGACCTACCAGATACCGGCCTGCTTCACGACCGGCAACAAGCTCAACCTCAGCGCCGCCGGCTGCACGCTGCCCAAGCCCTGACCGTCACACCGGGGTACGGCGCACCGACCGGCCCGCCAGTACGTCGGTGCGCCGCCCGTCCTCGATGACGAACCGTCCGTCCAGCAGGACATGCGGAATCCCGGTCGGCAGCGTCCTCGGCTCCGCGAAGGTGGAGCCGGCGGCGACGGTGGCCGGGTCGAACAGCACCAGGTCCGCGCGGTACCCCTCGCGCACCAGGCCCCGGTCCGGCAGCCGCAGCCGGGCCGCGGGCCGCGAGGTCAGCCGGGCCACGCACTCCTCCAGCGACAGCACGCCCAACTCCCGTACATAGGTGCCGAGGTAGCGCGGGAAGGTGCCGTAGGCGCGCGGGTGCGGCTTGGTGCCCTGGAGGATGCCGTCCGAGCCGCCGGTGTGCGCGCGGTGGCGCATGATCGCGCGGACGTTCTCCTCGTGGCCGACGTGCTGGAGGATCGTGGTGCCGAGCCGGTCCGCCAGCAGCAGGCGCAGGACGGTGGTCCACGGCTCCTCGCCGCGCAGCGCGGCCGCCTCCTTCACCGTGCGGCCCACGTACTCGGCCAGAGCCGGGTTCGTCACGCCGGAGACCTCGATCGTCTCCCACTGGGCCGGTACGCCGTGACAGCCGTCCGAGCCGGTGACCTCCAGGCCGTGCCGGATGCGCTCGGCGGTCGCCGGGTCGGCGAGACGGGCCAGGACCGCCGCCGGACCGCCCTCGCTCGCCCAACTGGGCAGCAGGGCGGCCAGGGTGGTGGAGCCGGGGGTGTAGGGATAGGTGTCCAGGGTGATGTCGGCGCCCGCGTCCAGGGCCGCGTCGAGCAGGGCGAGCAGCTCGGGGGCGCGTCCCTCGTTGACGCCGAAGTTCATGGTGGCGTGCGCCAGGTGCAGCGGGCAGCCCGCCTCCCGGGTGAGGGCGACCATCTCGGCGTACGCCTCGAGGGCGCCCGCGCCGTAGGAGCGGTGGTGGGGGCAGTAGTAGCCACCGTAGGAGGCCACCACCCGGCACAGCTCGGTCAGTTCGGCGTCGCCCGCGTACATGCCGGGGGTGTAGGTGAGGCCGGAGGACAGGCCGACCGCGCCCTGCTCCAGGCCCTCCGCGACCAGTCGCCGCATCCGGTCCAGCTCGGCCGCCGTCGCCGGGCGGTCCTCCCAGCCGACGACCAGCGCGCGGACCGTGCCCTGCGGGATCAGATAGGCCGCGTTGACCGCGATGCCCTCGTCCAGCCGGTCCAGGTACTCGCCGACCGAGCGCCAGTCCATGTCGAGGTCGTCGCCGTAGCCGTTCCAGCCGGTGATGGCCCGGCGCACCTCCTCCATCGTGCGGTCGTCGACGGGGGCGTACGACAGGCCGTCCTGGCCCAGCACTTCGAGCGTGACGCCCTGCGCGGCCTTGGCGCTGTGGTCGGGGTCGCGCAGCAGGGCCAGGTCGGAGTGGGCGTGCATGTCGATGAAGCCGGGGGAGAGGACCAGGCCCTCCGCGTCCAGCTCGCGCCGGGCGCGCGGGCGCTGGCAGCCCGCCGCCGCGGCCTCCTTGACGATGGACACGATCCGGCCGCCGTCGACCACCACATCGGCGCGGTAGGCGGGCGCCCCGCTGCCGTCGACGACATCGGCGTCCCGGATGACGAGCTGCTCCACGACCCTGACCTCCTAGAAGAACGTGCGGATGTACTCCACGACCGTGCCGTCCGCCTCGGCCACGGGGATCAGTTGCCACTTGTCGAAGGTGGTGCAGGGGTGGGACAGGCCGAAGCCGATCCAGTCGCCCACCATGACGTCGGCCTCCGGTGTGGTGGCCAGCCACATGTGCTGGTCCGACAGGGCGGTCACCGCGACGCCGGTCGCCGGGCGTTCGACGCCGTCCCTGCGGATCACCTGTGCCTCGGGCCGGTCCAGGTCGTACGCGGCGTCCCGCTTGCCCGCGTTGACGAACGCCTGGCCGGGCTCGGGGCGCGAGACCACCTGGGCCCACAGCCGGAAGGCGGGCTCCAGCGCGCCCTCCTCGGGGACCCGGTTGAAGGGGGTGATGCGGCGGTAGTGGCCGTCGTCGTGGGAGACGTAGGCGCCCGAGCGGAGCAGCTTGAGCACCGGGCGGGACAGCTCGGGCACCTCGGCGAACACCTCGGCCACCGTGTCGAACCAGGCGCTGCCGCCCGCGCTCACGATGATCTCGTCCGCCCCGTCGAACCGGCCCTCGGCGTCGAGGGCGGCGGCGAGCGCGGTCAGCCGGCGCAGATAGGCCGCGACCCGCTCCGCATCCGCCTTCGGCACCTCGCCCTCGTAACCCGCCACGCCGACCAGGCGCAGGGTGTCGGTGGCGGCCACGGCGGCGGCGACGGCCGCGCACTCCGCCTCGGTGCGGGCGCCGGTGCGGGCGCCCTCGCCGGCGGCCAGCTCCACCACCACGTCGACCGGCCGGGCGGTGCCGGCGAGGGCCGCGTCCATCAGCTCGACCCCGCGTACGGAGTCGACGTAGGTCACGAGGCGGAAGTCCGGGTCGGCCGCCAGCTCGGCGGCGATACGGCCGAGGGCGGCCGCGTCCACCAGCTCGTTGGCGAGGAAGATCCGCTGGACGCCGAACTCCCGTGCCACCCAGACCTGATGGGGTGCCGCGACCGTGATGCCCCAGGCGCCGTGCTCGATCTGCCGGGCGAACAGTCGCGGGGCCATCGAGGTCTTGCCGTGCGGGGCGAAGGCGAGGCCGTGCCGGGCGGCGTACGCCTCCATGAGCGCGAGGTTGTGCTCCAGGCGCTCGGCGGACAGCGCGAGGACGGGGGTGGCGAAGCCCCCGGTGAACAGGTTGCGGCGCTCGGCGGCCAGTTCGCCCACCGTCAGCCCGGCGGCATCCGGCGGAAGGCCCTTGAAACGGTGGTCCACCCGTTCCCCGGCGAGCCGCGCCAGGGCTTCGGAACCGGTCTCACGAGCCATACGAGCCTCCTGATCAGCATCGTTGCACCCTATGCAACGTCCATTGCGTATGTCGCTCAGTGCTGTCTAACATCTCGGCCAACACGGGGTCAACGAAGTCGCCACCCCGGACCGCCCGAACCCCCTCCGGCCGACGACGAGGAGCCGAGACCATCGTGACCGCCGACGGACAGTCCAGCGCCGCCCCCGACGCCGTGGATGTCGTGACCCTCGGCGAGTCCATGGTCACCTTCCTTCCCGACCGCCCCGGCCGCCTCGCCGACGTGCCCGCCTTCCGGCGGGGCATCGGAGGAGCCGAGTCCAACGTCGTCTGCACGCTCGCCGCCGCCGGGCACTCGGCCCGCTGGGTCGGCCGGGTCGGCGCGGACGGCTTCGGGCAGCACCTGGTGGAGCGGATCGCCTCCTACGGCGTCGACACCGGCGCGGTCCGCGTGGACCCGGCCCGGCCCACCGGCGTCTACTTCCGCACCGCCGCCGACCGGGCCACCGACGCGCACGAAGTCGCCTACTACCGCGCCGGATCGGCCGCCTCCGCGATGTCGGTCGACAACACCGACCCCGCCGCGCTGGACGCGGGCCGCGTGCTGCACCTGACGGGGATCACCGCCGCGCTGTCGCCGGGGTGCCTTGCGCTGCTGCACGAGCTGACCGCGCCGCGCGAGGGGCGCCCGGTGGTGTCGTTCGACGTCAACCACCGGCCCGGCCTGTGGCGCGAGGCCGACGACGCCCTGGTGCTGCTGGACCTGGCCCGGCGGGCCGACGTCGTGTTCGTCGGCACGGACGAGGCGGAGGGCGCCTGGGGCACGCGGGGCGGCGTCGACGCGGTCCGGCGGCTGCTGCCCGAACCCCGGGTGCTGGTCGTCAAGGAGGGCCCGCTCGGCGCGACGGCGTTCGAGCGCACGGCCACCGGTGAGCACGCGGTGCGCGTGCCCGCGCTCGCCGTGGACGTCGTGGCCACCGTCGGCGCGGGCGACGCCTTCGCCGCGGGCTTCCTCTCCGCCACCCTGCGCGGCCTGCCCGTACGCGACCGGCTGCGGCACGGCCACCTCATGGCCGCCGCCGCCCTCACCGTCCCCGGCGACCTCGCCGACCCGCCCGCCCGCGACCACGCCGACCGGCTGGCCGCCCTCGACGACGAGGCGTGGGGGAGACTGCGACTCGGCCCCGGCTGGACGGGTGCCGACCAGGTCACCGAAGGAACGAGCACCGCATGAGCCAGACCGTCGACCGCGCCCTGAGCATCCTCCCGCTGCTCGCGGAGGGCCCCGCCGACCTCGGCCAGGTCGCCGAGCGGCTCGGCGTGCACAAGTCCACCGCGCTGCGCCTGCTGCGCACCCTGCACGAACACGGCCTGGTCTACCGCCAGTCCGACCAGCGCTACCGGCTCGGCGCCCGCCTCTTCGCCCTCGCCCAGGAGGCGATGGAGAACCTCGACATCCGCGAGATCGCCCACCCCCACCTCGTCCGTCTCAACGAGGCGTGTGGGCACACCGTGCACCTCGCCGTGCACGAGGAGAACGAGGTGCTCTACATCGACAAGGTGGACAGCCGCTACCCGGTGCGCATGTACTCGCGCGTCGGCAAGCCGGTCGCCATCACCGTCGCCGCCGTCGCCAAGCTGCTGCTGGCCGACCTGCCCGAGGCCGAGCGGCGGGCGCTGGCGGAGAAGCTCGAATACCCCCTCTACACGTCCCGTTCCACCCCCAACGCAGGTGCTTTCCTGCGCGAGTTGGAGAAGGTGCGTGATCAGGGCTGGGCCACCGACCTCGGTGGCCACGAGGAGTCCATCAACTGTGTCGCGGCCCCCATCCGGGGCGCCGACGGCCGGGTGGTCGCCGCGATGTCGGTCTCCGCGCCGAACGTCGTCGTCACCGCCGACGAACTCCTCACCCTGCTCCCGCGGGTGCGCCGCACGGCGGACGCGATCAGCGGCGAGTACTCCGGAAGAACCCCAGTGAAGGACCCCACCGCATGACCGACAAGACCGCGCTCACCCCGAAGACCCACACCGTGCCGCCCGCGAAGTTCTCGCACGGCGTGAAGAAGGGCAACATCCTCCAGGTCGCCGGCCAGGTGGGCTTCCTGCCCGCCGAGGAGGGCAAGGCCCCCACCCCCGCCGGTCCGACCCTGCGCGAGCAGACCCTCCAGACCCTGGCCAACGTCAAGGCGATCCTCGAAGAGGGCGGCGCGAGCTGGGACGACGTGATGATGATCCGCGTCTACCTCACCGACGTGGACCACTTCGCCGAGATGAACGACATCTACAACACCTACTTCGGGGAGCAGGGCCTCACCCAGCCCCCCGCCGCCCGGACCACGGTCTACGTCGGCCTGCCCGCCGGGCTCCTCATCGAGATCGACGCGCTCGCCGTCCTCGGCTGACGTCCCTCTCGTAAGCACCCGCACCACCCGCACACGGCACGGCACCTCCTTCGGGTGCCGTGCCGCGCTCCACCCTGCCCGAAAGCCCGATGCACTTACCTCACTCACGCAGAGGACCTCCCTCTCATGTCCCTTCCGCTCGCCGCACCCGCGCCCGCCGCGCCACCCCACACCGGAGGACTGCTCCTCCTGCTGGACGGCACCCCCGGCCTGCTGACCGTCGCCGGCATCGGTATCGCCCTGCTGCTCTTCCTGATCATCAAGGTCCGGCTCCAGCCGTTCGTCGCGCTGCTCACGGTGTCCATAACCGTCGGCCTGCTCGCCGGCCTCTCGGTCACCGAACTCTTCGGCACCGTCCAGCGCTCCGACGCCGTCTCCACCCTCGAGTCCGGCATGGGCGGCATCCTCGGCCACGTCGCCGTCATCATCGGCCTGGGCACCATGCTCGGCGCGATCCTGGAGGTCAGCGGCGGCGCCGAGGTCCTCGCGGGGCGCCTGCTGCGGCTGTTCGGCGAGAAGCGGGCGCCGCTGGCGATGGGTCTGACCGGCCTCATCTTCGGCATCCCGGTCTTCTTCGACGTCGGCATCTTCGTCCTCGCGCCGCTCGTCTACGCGGCCGCCAAGCGGGGCGGCAAGTCGATCCTGCTGTACTGCCTGCCGCTGCTCGCGGGTCTGTCCATGACCCACGCCTTCCTGCCCCCGCACCCCGGCCCGGTGGCCGCCGCCGGACTGCTGCACGTGCAGCTCGGCTGGGTCGTCCTCATGGGCGTGGTCTGCGGCATCCCGGCCGTGCTGGCCGCGTGGGCGTTCGCCGCGTGGGTCGGCCGGCGCATCTTCGTGCCCGTCCCGCAGGACATGGTCGAGGCGGCGGAGGAGGCCCGGCAGGCGGTCCTCGCCGAGCAGCGGGCCTCGGGCGTCGAGCCGCCGGAGAAGCCGGTCCCGCTGGGCACCGTCCTCGCCATCATCGGCACCCCGCTGATCCTGATCCTCGCCGCCACCTTCTCCTCGGTCGCGCTGGACCCGTCCACCGTGCGCTCGGTCATCGAGTTCTTCGGGCACCCCTTCGTCGCCCTCACCATCGCCCTGGTGCTCGCCTACTACCTGCTCGGCATCCGGCGCGGCTGGTCCCGCAAGTCCCTGGAGAACGTCTCCACCGCCTCCCTCAAGCCGGTCGGCAACATCCTGCTGGTGGTCGGCGCGGGCGGGGTGTTCGGCGCCGTCCTCAAGGCCAGCGGTGTCGCCCAGGCCCTCTCGGACACCTTCAACGGCGTCGGCCTGCCGGTGATCGTGCTGGCGTACCTGATCTCGCTGGTCCTGCGGGTCGCCCAGGGCTCGGCGACGGTCGCCATCGTGACGACGGCGGGCATCGTGGCGCCCCTGCTGGCCGAGGGGGACCACTCCCAGGCGTTCGTCGCGCTGGTCATCATGGCCATCTCCGCGGGCTCCATCTTCGCGTCGCACGTCAACGACGGCGGCTTCTGGATGGTCGCCAAGTACTTCGGCATCTCGGAGCGGGACACGCTGAAGACGTGGACGGTCCTCGAATCGGTGCTGTCCGTCGCGGGGTTCGCGGTGGCGGCGGTGGTGAGCCTGTTCGTCTGACGGACAGGACGGGGGCACGGCGGGGGACTTACCGGTGGGATACAGGCGGGAATGGAGCGCCGGGTGGTTCCGGCACAGGTAAGTCGTCCATACTGCCGCCGTGGAGCAGCGCATAGGATCGAGCAGCCAGCCCCTGAAGGGCGAGCCCGTCACGGGTGCCGGGTTCGACCCGGCCTTCATCCCCGGTCTGACGGGCTCCGCCGCCAAGGGGGAAGCGGAGGACGCGAAGCCGGCGGCCGAAGTGGCCGACCCGGCCGGGACGGAGGAGAGTCCGGCGCCCGGGGAATCCGTTCCCGAGGACGCCGTGGACGAGTCCGCGGAGTCCGCCGAGTCCGAGGAGTCCGCGGAGTCCGAGGAGGAAGGCGCCGAGGAGGGGCCCGTCTTCGAGGCCGCCGACCGCCGGGCGCGGATAGTCGCGGACCGGCAGGGTGTGCGGCTCAGTCTGGACGCGGAGGAGTGCGAGTTCGGCTGGCCGGAGATCGCCGCCGTGGCGACGGAGACGGCCCGCTTCGGCAAGCGCTTCACCGTCACGGTGCACACCCCGGACCGGCGCTGGTACCCGATCGAGATCGAGGCCGCCTCCCGCTCGCAGTTCGCCGAGTGGGACGCCTCGATGGACGCGGTACTGGACGCCTACTTCGAGTCCGAGTGAACGAAGGGCGGTGCCCCGGCCTCCCCCGAGGGGGAAGCCGGGGCACCGCCCGTTTCCGGTCCCGTCACGGCATCCCGTGCACGTGCGGGCCGACCGCGCCGGACCAGGCGTTGCCCGCCGTCGCGTCCCAGTTGGTCGACCAGGTCATCGCGCCGCGCAGGTCCGGGTAGGTCCGGGACGGCTTGAAGGAGCCGCAGCCGGTGCCCTTGGCCAGGCAGTCCAGCGCGTTGTTCACCACGGTGGGCGAGACGTAGCCGCTGCCCGCGCCCCGGGTGGAGGCCGGCACCCCGATGCCCACCTGCGAGGGCGCGAGCCCGCCCTCCAACTGGATGCAGGCCAGCGCGGTCAGGAAGTCCACCGAGCCCTGGCTGTACACCTTGCCGTCGCAGCCCAGCATCGAACCGCTGTTGTAGTACTGCATGTTGACGACCGTGAGGATGTCCTTGATGTTCAGGGCCGTCTGGAAGTAGGAACCGGACGTCGACTGCATGTCGATCGTCTGCGGCGCCATCGTGATGATCAGCGACGACCCCGCCTTCGACGCCAGCGACCGCAGCGCCTGCGTCATGTACGTCGGGTTGAGCCCGTTCTCCAGGTCGATGTCGACGCCGTCGAAGCCGTACGTCTGCATCAGCGAGTACACCGAGTTGGCGAAGTTGTTCGCGGAAGCGGTGTCGCTGACCGCGACCGTGCCGCGCTCGCCGCCGACGGAGACGATCACCTTCTTGCCCGCGGCCTGCTTGGCCTTGATGTCGGCCTTGAACTGGTCGACGGTGTAGCCGTTGAGGCCCGCCGAGTCCAGGCTGAAGCTCACCGCGCCCGGCGTGGAGGTGGCGTCCGCGAAGGCCACCGCGACGATGTCGTAGGCGGCGGGCACGTCGGAGATCTTCTGCACGGCCGCGCCGTTGTTGAAGTTCTGCCAGTACCCGGTCACCGCGTGCTTGGGCAGGTCGCCCTTGGGGCCGGTGCCGCCGCCGGAGGTGGTGGTCCCGGTCACGGTCGACGACTTCGCGGACTCACCGGCCGAGTTGGTCGCCGTGACCTGGAAGGAGTACGACGTCGACGCCGTGAGCCCGCCGATCGTGGCGGAGGTGCCACTCACCGCGGTCATCTTGGTGCCGCCCCGGTAGACGTTGTAGCCGGTCGCGCCCGAGACCGTGTTCCAGGCCAGCGAGACCGAGGACGAGGTGGTGCCGGACACCGTGAGACCGCCCGGCGTGGCCGGCACGCTCGGCGCCGGGTCACCGCCCCCGCCGCCGTCCGGGCCCTGCACCCGCACGTCGTCGGCGTAGTAGGCCGCCTGCCCGTACCAGCCGTGGGTGTAGACGGTGACCGAGGTGGTGGCGGAGCCGGTGGTGAACGTCGTGGAGAGCTGCTTCCACGACGAGCTGTCCGGGGTCCAGGTCGACACGTCGGTGGTCCCGGTGCCGGTAGCCCCGAGGTAGGCGTACCCGCCCTGCACCCAGGCGCTCAGCGTGTACGTGGAGTTGGGCTTGACCGCCACGGACTGGGTGCACTGGGCGTTGTCCTGCCCGGCCGGGGTGGCCTTCAGGGCCGCGGAGCCGCCGTGCACCGGGGAGGAGACGGTCGCGCCGCTGCCCGCCGAGCAGGTCCAGTTGGACAGGCCCGACTCGAAGCCGGCGTTCTTGGCGTTGTTGACGTCCGCCGCCGACGCGGGAGCGGCGGCCAGCCCCGCCACGGCGAGGGCGAGAGCGGCGGTCACCGACCAGGCACGGGCCCGGCCGCGCCCGCCGCGCGCGGGCATGACAGATACGAGGTCCAACTGGAGCCTCCGGTGGGGGAGTTCGCGGGGAGTGTGAGTACAAGTTGGTCCAGACCAATTGTGCTGTCAAGGGGCGGCGCTCGGACCGCTCCCGGCCCGCCTGTGCAACCTGTCCTGATTTGGCGCCAGTTGTGACCGGAGAGTTCCCCACGAGCTACACAAACGCTGTTCTCCCGTGATCCAGCCGTGGTTACAGTGCTCACGTAGTCACGCAACGAAGTCGTCCTGGCCCGAGGGGAACCGCGCCGGTGGGCCGAAGGGTGTGAAGAGCGGGGAGCTGCGCGTGCCAACTGCCATCGCCGTGACCAGTGCCGACCTGGCACTGCCGGCGCAGGACGAGCGGACCATGCCCGCCGTCGTCCTGCGCGATCTCGACCGGCGCCCGCTGGACCAGACCCTCACCGAACTCCAGGCGATCATCGACCAGTCCGGCTATCTGGTCGTCCTGTGCTCACGGGCCACCCCCGAGCCGGTGCTGCGCCGGCTGCACACCCTGCGCTCCCTGCTGGAGAGCGACCGCATCGCCGTGTTCCGGCCGGAGTTACCGCCGCTCGGCGTCGCCGTCCTGGCCCGGCAGTTACGCCAGTTGGCCACCTGCGACCTCAGCCCCGGGGTGCTCGCGTCCGCCGGGCGCCTGCTCACCCACTACATCCACGCCGGTGCCGTACTCGGCTCGGTCGCCCGGCTGGACCACGTCCCCGTCGGGCTCAAGGCGCACGCCAAGTCCTGGGTGCCCGGCGCCCAGTTCGCCGTCGTCGCCCATCCCGAGCCCCAGCTCGTCAAGGCCGTGCCCGGCGCCACCCTCAAGGGGCCCGAGTTCAGCACCTGGATGCTCCTGGCGAAGGGCCAGTTGCAGTCCGACTGGATCACCGGGTTCGCCGAGGACTGGGGTGCGCACGGACTGCGCGAGACCCCGCTGCCCGCTGAGTCCCCCGCCTGGTGGGGCACCGGCCGGATGATCGAGTTCTGCGGTTACCTCGCCGATCTCTCCGTGCTCTACCAACTCGTCACCTCGGTGCGGCAGTCCGGCTGCCACTGGTGCGGTCTTGACGTCATCGGCGACCGCTGCGTCTTCTGCTCCGCATCACCGCCCGAACACCCGCTGCCGCCGCCGCGCGCCCTGCGGGGGCGCACCCCCGCCTGAACCGACCCGGACCACGCTCCCGTCCCGCACGACCGATTCCCCCAATGAGGTTGCACGGTTCATGAACTCCCGTCAGCGCCGCGGCGTCATACTCCTGATCCTCTCCGTCCTGTGCGCCCTCGGCGCCTTCGCGGGCGTGCTCTCCGTCATCGGTGACGTGCGCTCCAAGGTCGGCCCCGAGGTCACCGCGTACCGGGTGAAGTCCGCGGTCCAGCCGTACACCGCGCTGGGCGCGGACCAGTTCGAGAAGATACGGATGCCGAAACGGTGGCTGTCGGCCAACGCCGTCACCGACCTCGCCCAACTGCGCGGCAAGATCGCCGTGACCACCCTGCGCGCGGGCTCCCTGCTCCAGACCGACATGGTCGTCGACCGGCCCGAACTGCAGCCGGGCCAGCAGGAGGTCGCCATCATGGTGGACGCCGCCACCGGCGTCGCGGGCAAGATCACGCCGGGCGCGCGGGTCAATGTGTACGCCACCTTCGAGGGGAAGAAGGAGGGCGACCCCGACCAGTCGAAGATCATCGTCACCAACGCCCGCGTCCTCGACCTCGGGCGGATCCGCGCCCTCGAACCCGACCGGGACCGTGACCAGCAGCGGCAGCCCACCGACGCCGTCCCGATCACCTTCGCGCTGTCCGCCCTGGACGCCCAGCGCGTCACCTACGCCGAGTCCTTCGCCCAGCGGGTCCGGCTCGCCCTGGTGGCCCCCGGCGGCGAGACGACCGTCCCGGACCGCGACCGCACCTACGAACTAGCGACGGACAAGTGAGAGGCGGCCCGCATGCCCACCAGGATCCTGCCGGCCGGTGCCGACCCCGACGCCGTACGCTCCCTCACCACCCTGCTCAGCCAGTTGCCGGACGCCGAGCCGGTCCCCCCGGTCACCGACTCCACCCAGCTCATCGACACCCTGGCCCGGCTCGCCGCCGAGTCGGTGGACGAACTCCCCGAGGTCGTCGTCGTCCATGAGCGCATCGGTCCCGTACCGGCGCTGGAGCTGATCCGGGAGGTCGCGCTGCGCTTCCCGGCCGTCGGCGTCATCCTCGTCACCACCGACGCCGGACCCGCGCTGTTCGCCGCCGCCATGGACTCCGGCGCCCGCGGCCTGGTCGGGCTGCCGCTGGCGTACGAGGACCTCGCGCACCGGGTGCACGCCGTCGCCCAGTGGTCCAGCGGGGTGCGCCGCCACCTCGGGCACGGCGGGGCCGACGTGCTCAGCGGTCCCGGCGGCACGGTGATCACCGTCAGCGGCGCCAAGGGCGGCACCGGAGCCACCACGGTCGCCATCCAGCTCGCCCTCGCCGCACAGGCGTCGGGCAGGTCCACCGCGCTGGCCGACCTCGACCTCCAGACCGGCGACGTGGCCTCCTTCCTGGACATCCAGTTCCGCCGCTCGGTCGCCGACCTGGCAGCCATCGCGGACATCTCGCCGCGCGTCCTCGCCGACGCCGTCTACCGCCACGACACCGGCCTCGCGCTGCTGCTCGCCCCCGGCGAGGGCGAACGCGGCGAGGAGGTCACCGACCGCGCCGTCCGCCAGATCACCCAGGCCCTGCGCGCCCGCTACGAGGTCGTCGTCCTGGACTGCGGCGCCCAGCTCACCGGGGCCACCGCCGCCGCCGTGGAGGGCGCCGACACCGCGCTGCTGGTCACCACGCCCGACGTCGTCGCCGTACGCGCCGCCAAGCGGACCGTGCGGATGTGGGACCGGCTGCAGATCCGCAAGGCCGAGGAGACCACCTTGGTGGTCAACCGGTACACCCGCGTCACCGAGATCCAGCCCGCGCTGATCCAGCGCATCACCGGCACCGCCCTGGCCCGCACCACCGTGCCCGCCGCCTTCAAGGAACTCCAGGGCGTGGTGGACGCCGGACGCGTGCACGAACTCGACGCCCGCAGCACCGTGCGCCAGGCCCTGTGGGGCCTCGCCGGGGAACTGGGCCTGGCCAAGCCGGCCGACGGCCCCGCCCACCGGGGCGGCCGGCAGCGCGGCGACCGGGGAGCCGTGGGCTTCCGGCGGCGGAAGGAGTAGGCATGAGGCGCCGCGGCAGGTCACGGGGAGACCGGGGGCAGGTGGCGATCGAGTTCCTCGGCATGACCCCACTGATCGTGCTGACCCTGGTGCTGATGTGGCAGTGCGTGCTGGTCGGCTACGCCTTCACGCTCGCCGGGAACGCCGCCGACGAGGGCGTGCGGGCGGGCACGGCGGCCGCGCGGGGGGCCCGCCCGGGAGTCTGCTCGGACGCCGCGCTGAAGAACCTGTCCGGGGCCTGGCGGGACGGTGCGGAGGTGGACTGCGGCGGCACCGGGTTCGTCACCGCCGACGTGTCGCTGAAGGTCCCCGTCCTCTTCCCCGGCTCCATCGACTTCCCGGTCACGGTGCACGGCCACGCCGGTGCCGTGGAGGAGGTGAAGGACTGAGATGCCTGACACGCGCCGCAGCCGTACGCGCCCCCGCGACCGGGGACAGGTCGCCATCGAGTACCTGGGGTTCGTCCCCGTCCTGCTGATCGTCGGGCTCGCCGGCATCCAGCTCGGCGCCGTCGCCTACGCCGCCGAGCAGGCCGGCACCGCCGCGCGGGCCGGGGCGCGCGCCGCCTCGCTGGGCCAGGGCGCGCAGGGGGCGTGCGCGGCCGCGGTCAGCGGCGGGCTCTCCGTGACCTGCTCGGAGGGCGGCGGGGGAGCGGACTCGGTCACCGTCACCGCGACCGTCCGCATCCCCGACGTCGTCCCCGGCTGGGACCTGGGCAACGCCGTCAAGCTCGCCACCATGCCGCGCGACCACTGAGGAGGGCCGTCCCATGAGCCTGCGGGCACGCATCAACTCCCCCGAGGAGCAGGGCAGCCGGGGCGAGGACGGGCATCTGGTCGCCTCCTACCGGGCCAAGCTGCTCCAGGAGATCGACCTCGCCGAGATGAGTTCGCTGGCCGCCGCCGAGCGCCGGGCCCGGCTCGAACGCGTCCTCGGGCACATCATCAGCCGCGAGGGCCCGGTGCTCTCCACCGCCGAACGCGCCGGGCTCATCCGCCGCGTGGTGGACGAGGCGCTCGGCCTCGGCATCCTGGAACCGCTCCTGGAGGACGCCTCCGTCACCGAGATCATGGTCAACGGCCCCGACTCGATCTTCGTCGAGCGCGGCGGCCGGGTGGAACGGCTGCCGCTGCGCTTCGCCTCCGCCGACCAGCTCATGCAGACCATCGAGCGCATCGTCTCCACCGTCAACCGCCGCGTGGACGAGTCCAATCCGATGGTCGACGCCCGGCTGCCGTCCGGCGAACGCGTCAACGTCATCATCCCGCCGCTCTCCCTCAGCGGCCCCGTCCTCACCATCCGCCGCTTCCCGCGCTCCTACACCCTGAAAGAGCTGATCGGCTTCGGCTCGCTCGACGACCACATGCTGCTGCTGCTCGCGGGGCTGGTGCAGGCCAAGTTCAACGTGATCGTCTCCGGCGCCACCGGCACCGGCAAGACCACCCTGCTCAACTCCCTGTCCGGGCTGATCCCGGCCCATGAGCGCATCATCACCATCGAGGACTCCGCCGAACTCCAGCTCCAGCAGACCCATGTGGTCCGCCTGGAGTCCCGGCCGCCCAACGTCGAGGGCAGCGGCCAGGTCACCATCCGCGACCTCGTCCGCAACTCCCTGCGCATGCGGCCCGACCGCATCGTGGTCGGCGAGGTCCGCGGCGGGGAGGCTCTCGACATGCTCCAGGCCATGTCCACGGGCCACGACGGCTCGCTCGCCACCGTGCACGCCAACAGCGCCGAGGACGCCCTCACCCGGCTCCAGACCCTCGCCTCCATGTCCGACGTCGAGGTGCCCTTCGCCGCGCTGCACGACCAGATCAACAGCGCCGTCGACGTACTGGTCCAGCTCACCCGGTTCGCCGACGGCGCCCGCCGCATCACCGAGGTCGCGCTCCTCGACAGCCACGGCGGCGAGCCCTACCGGCTGGCGACCGTCGCCCGCTTCGACGCCCGCCCCATGACCGCCGACGGCCAGGTCCACGGCGCCTTCCAGTACTTCCCGCTGCCCCGCCGCACCGCCGACCGCCTCTACATGGCCGGCCAGCCCGTACCCCAGGCGTTCGGCGTCGCCCGCACCGCGGACCAGCTCGCCACCCGAGAAGCCAGGTAGGCCCATGGATCTGTCCACCCTCGCCCAGCTCACCACCGGCGTCACCCTGCTGACCTGCGTCCTCGCCGTCGCGGGCCTCCAGACCTACGCTTCCGGCCGGGCCCGGCGCGCCGCCCTCGAAGACCGGCTCGCGCACGCCGACCAGGTGTCGGCGGCCGGCCGCAGGCGCCGCTTCCGCGGGCTGGACCGCCGACTGCGCCGCACCTCGCTGGGCCGCGCCCTGGAACTCCGGCTCGCCGCCACCGGGCTCGACCTCACGCCGGGTGAGTTCTTCGCCGGGATGCTCGCCGCGGTCGCCGCGCTCTGGCTCGTCGGACAGGCCACCCTGGCACCCTTCTTCGGGCCCATCGCCGGCCTCCTCGGCATCTGGGCGGCCGTGCAGTTCCTCAACTGGCAGCGTCAGAAACGCATCGAGCGTTTCATCGGCCAACTCCCCGAACTCGCCCGCATCCTGGCCAACGCCACCCAGGCCGGTCTCGCCCTGCGCACCGCCATCGGCATGGCCGCCGAGGAGCTGGAGGCCCCGGCCGGTGAGGAACTCTCGCAAGTGGCGGACCAGTTGGCGATCGGCCACTCCATGGAGGACGCGCTCGGCGCGCTCGCGGCCCGGCTGCCCTCCCGCGAACTCGTCGTCCTCGTCACCACCCTCGTGCTGTCCAACCGGGCCGGCGGACAGGTGGTCTCCGCGCTGCGCAACCTCACCGAGACCCTGGAGGAGCGCAAGGAGACCCGGCGCGAGATCCGCACCCAGCTCTCCCAGGTCACCATGACCTCGTACGCCGTCCCCGCCCTCGGCGTCGGCGCGCTCTTCCTGATGAACGGCGTCAAGGACGGCGCCCTGGAACGCCTGACCGGCTCACCGGTCGGCCAGGGCTGCGTGATCGTCGCCTTCGCCCTGTACGCGGTCGGGTTCGTCCTCATCCGCCGCATGAGCCGGATCGACGTGTGAGGGGATGACGGACCGGATGGAACTCCTGCTCGCCCTGCTGGCGGCCCTCGGTGTCTGGGGCGCCTTCGCGGGCGTCCGCATGTACCGCGCCGAGACCAAGCTGCCCGGTGACCTCGCCGTCGCCCTGGAGATCGGCGCCACCCGCACCGGCGCGGTCGGCTCCGTCATCGACCGCATGGGCATGCGGTACGCGCCCCTCGTACTGCGCCTGATGGGCCCCGCCCTGGTCACCCGCTACCGCCGCCGCATCGACCTCGCGGGCAACCCCGGTGGCCTCACCATCGACCGGTACGCCGCCCGCCGCGCGGTCTACGGCGTGCTCGGCACCCTCGGCTTCCTGGTCTTCCTGCTGCGCGGCCAGTGGTTCGTCGCGCTGCTGCTGCTCGCCTTCGGCGCGTTCTGGACCGAGGTCGGCATCTGGTCGGCGATCCGGGTCCGCCGGGACGTCATCGAGCGGACCCTGCCGGACTTCCTCGACGTCCTCGCCGTCGTCGTCAGCGCCGGGCTCGGCTTCCGCCAGGCCCTCGACCGCGTCTCCACCCGCTACGAGGGCCCCTGGGCGGACGAACTCCGCATCACCCTGCGCCAGATGGACCTCGGCATGACCCGCCGCCAGGCGTTCACCGAACTCCGCCGCCGCAACGACTCCGAGCAGGTCGCAATGTTCGTCACCGCCCTCCAGCAGGGCGAGGAACTGGGCGCCCCCATCGTCGACACCCTGGTCTCCCTGGCCAAGGACATGCGCCGCACCGACGCCCAGAACGCCCGCCGCAAGGCGGCCCGCGCGGTGCCGAAGGCCACGCTCATGATCACGACGTTCATGGTCCCGGCGACGATGCTGCTGCTGGGCGCGGGCCTGCTGCTCGGGTCCGGGGTGGACTTCGGGTCGTTGGCGGGGGAGTGAGGGCGGGCCGTGGGGGCGGTGGCTGAGAGCGCGGGCGCGGCCGGGGAGGCGGGGGTGCCCGGCCCGGACCCGGCGGCGGACGGTGCGGGACCCGGCCCGGGCGGAGGGGCCGGCACCCCCTCCGAGGGACTCCAGGTCCGGGCTCTGCAGGCCGTGGGGCGGCAGGTCTTCGGGTTCCGGCTGGCCATGATCGTGCTGGCGGCTCCGGCGGCGTTGCTCAACGCCGCGCCCGGTCTCGGGGCCCGGCTGGTCGGTGCCGCCGTCGTCGTCACGTTCATGGTGTCGTACGTGCTCTTCCGGGACTGGGGCCGCTTCGGGCCCCTCCTCCTGCGCCATCCGAGCCTCCTCGCCGCTGACACCCTCTTCGGCTCGCTCCTCCTCGTCTCCGCCGGCCCGGACACCACCCTCGCCTACGTCAGCGTCTGCACCCCGCTGCTGGCCGGGCTCCTCTACGGCTGGCGCGGCGCCGCCTTCTTCGCCTCGCTCCAGTCGCTGATCCTGCTCCTCGTCCACGCCACCCTGGACGCCGGACGCCACACCGGTCTCGCCGAGACCCTGCTGCTGCCCGGCCTGTGCGTCATCACCGGCGCGATGGGCTCCACCCTGCGCAACCTGATGCTCCGGCTCGGCACCGCGACCCACGCCCTGACGGCCGTACGCGCCCGGCTGGCCGCCGCCGAGGCCGTACAGGCCGAACGCGCGCGCCTCGCCCGCGAGATGCACGACTCCCTCACCAAGACCCTGCACGGCGTCGCCCTCGCCTCCGACGCCCTCGCCGTCACCGCCTCGTCCGCCGCCCCCGACCCCGCCCGCCTGCGCCGGGAGGCGGAACTGGTCGCCCGCTCGGCCCGCCGGGCGGCGGCGGAGTCCCGCGAGCTCCTCACCGACCTCCGCGAGGAGGCTCCGCAGGCACCGCTGTGGCCGCGGCTCAACCTTCACGCGGCCGACTTCACGGCCCGCACCGGCCTCCCCGTCACCTGCCACCTCACCGGCACCGCCCCGCTCCCGCCCCTCCCTCCACCCGCCACCCGCGCCCTCCTCGCCCTCACCGCCGAAGCCCTCGACAACGCCCACCGGCACGCGAACGCCACGCAGGTCGTGGTGACGACGGGCGTCGAGGACGGCCACCTCCGCCTCTCGATCCACGACGACGGCAGGGGCCTCCCCGCGGGCATCAGCCTCCAGACCCTGCGCGGATCAGGCCACTTCGGACTGCTCGGCATGGTGGAGCGGGCCGCGTCGGCGGGGGCGCGTATCCGTATCGGCCGGGGCGAGCACGCGTCCGGCACCGAGATCGGCGTCGAACTCCCTCTGCCCGTCCTGAACCCGTGAAAGGAGACTCCGATGCAGTTCCCGCAGGCACCCCCCACCACCCCGCTGCGCCTCGTGGTCGCCGACGACAACCCCGTGGTCCGCGCCGGCCTCACCGCGCTGCTCTCCGGCCGTGAGGACACCACGGTGGTGGCCGAGGCGGCGGACGGGCGCGAGGCGTACGAGGCCGCGCTGCTGCACCGGCCCGACGTCATCCTCCTCGACGTCCGCATGCCGGGCGTCGATGGAATCTCGGCATTGCCGCACCTGGTCCGGCTGGCGCCCGTCATGATGCTGACCTACAGCCATGAGGCCGAGACCGTGCGGGAGGCTTTGCGGCTGGGGGCGGGGGGATATCTGGTGCACGGGGAATTCGGTACGGAGCAGTTGGCGCGGGCGGTGCGGGACGTGTGGGAGGGGCGTCCGCATGTCACGCCGGGGGCGGCGCGCGCGCTGTTGCCTCCGACGGTGGTGCCGAGTGCGAGTGCACACACGGAATCCGAACTTCCTGCTATTGCACGGGAGATGTCTGCAAAAGCACTTTCGCAACTGCAATCTCCTGTGGGACAGTCTTTCCGGTCGAGTTTTCAACTGAGCGCCAGAGAGGCGGAGATCATGGACCTCGTCGCGTCCGGCATGACGAACCATCAGATCGCCGCCACCTGCTTCATCAGCGAGAAGACCGTCAAGAACCACATCAACCACATCTTCGCCAAACTCCACACCACCAACCGCTCCCAGGCGACGGCCAAGTGGTTGGGGGTGAGGTGAGATGCGATTATCCCGCACCGAATGGGCCCTGTCCTGGGCCCAGGGGCCCTCTACAGGACGGCACTTGCTGCCCTACGGTTCTCGCTTCGATGACTACGGTGGAGGAGAGTTCCGTGAGCGATCTGCTGCTGAAGACAGCCGTGGCGACAAAGGTGCTGGTGAACGGCTGGAAGAACACGACGGTCGCGGCGGTTCAGCGGCGCGCCGGGGACAAGGGGCAGACCGCCGTCGAGTATCTGGGCATCATCGCCGTGGTGGTGGCGATCGTCCTGGCGATCACGGGAACGGATATCGGAAAGACGATCCTGGACAAGATCAAGACAAAGATCACGCAGATCACCTGATCTTCCGGCGCGGACACGGCGACAGCGGGCAGGCCTTTCCCATCTACATCACAGTGGCGGCGGGCCTGCTCTTTCTTGCCTTCGCCTACCTTGCCGTCGGTCAGGCCGCGGTGAACAGGAGCGGTGCGCAGACCGCGGCGGACGCGGCGGCCCTCGCGGCGGCGCAGGACCGCCGGGACCTGCTCGCGGGCAAGTGGCTGACCGACCTCGCGGACCCGACCAGGTGGGACGACATCCTGCACGGCCTGACAGACGTGGGCCCCTCGTGCTGGAGGGCTGATGAGCTCGCCGCTCAGAACGATGCCCGGGTGCTGCAGTGCGACGATTCGCAGCCGCTGGAGATCCACGTCGAGGTGAAGACCAACAAGACGGTGGGCGACTCGGTCGTTCCGGGCGTGAGTGACATCCAGTCCACCCGCTCCGCCACCGCCGTGATCAAGTCGAGCTGCGATTTCGATCTTCCGGACGAGGATGTTCCTGACGAGGGAGCCGACGTCGTGCCTCTGCCCGCGCTCCATTGCGACGGCAAGATCTGGAAGCTGGACCCGAAGAAACTTGGCGATCTCCCCAAGCCCGAGGACTTGTTCGATGTCCATCTGGCAGATTGACGAGCGGACGATGAGCGGAAAGAGGAAGCGGGCATGAACATCGGGTCCAATGCGAAGGCCCGCACGGGCGTCGCCACCATCGGCATCACGTTGGCGCTGATGCTCGGTGCCGCCGGCTGCGGTGGTGACGGAGACGGCGACAAGAAACCCACGGGCACCGCCTCGGCGTCTCATGACGGTGGTTCGGCGCCGAGCCCGCAGGAAGGCCAGTCCGCGGACCCGCTCGCGGAGCTGCGGGGTCCCGATGGCCTGACGCTGAAGATCACCTCGGCCACGCGTGACGCGGGTGGCTTTCTCACGATCAACGCGCAGCTCAAGAACGACGGAAGCCATGACGCGGTTCTCTCGTCACAACTGACGGGAAACGAGACCGAGATCATGAAGAACGGGCAGTCGTTCGGAGGCGCCACGTTGGTGGACCCGAAGGGCAGGAAGCGCTACTACGTTCTGCGCGACACGGACGGGAGGCCGCTCACCACCGCCGGCGTGCAGAGCGTCAAGGCCGGGGACACCGTGCCGATCTTCATGCAATTCCCGGCACCGCCCGAGGGCGCGGGCGAGATCACCTTCCAACTGCCCACCTTCCCCACCGCCACCTTCAAAATCACCGGCTGAGGCCAAAGTGACCACCACCCGTCTCGCCCGCCTCCTCGCCACCGCCGCGACCGCAGCCCTCCTCACCCCCCTCACCCCCCTCACCCCCGCCCACGCCGACGGCCCCAGCGAACCCCCCGGCACCGAGCCCAGCGCGACCGCGCCCGTGGAGGTGGACGCCACCGATCCGGATCTGAAGTTGCCGGAGGGGGCCACCCTGGCCGGGGCGAAGGTGCTGGACATCAAGTCGGTCGTCGAGGACCAGAGCGGGGACGAGCGCCGCGAGGACACCAACGCCGACGTCACCTTCGCCCTCCAGGCGGAAGTCCTCTTCGGTAAGGACAGCGCCAAGCTCGGCCCCGAGGCCCGCGCCCGTATCAACACCATCGCCGCGGAGATCGAGAAGCATAAGGCCACCCGCGTACGCGTCTTCGGCTTCACCGACGACCTGGGCTCCTCCGCCCACGGCGACGCCCTGTCCAAGCGCCGGGCCAATGCAGTGCAGGCCGTACTGGACCAGGATCTCAACGCCCCCGACGTCACCTTCGAGGTACGCGGCTACGGCGAGCAGTACCCCATCGCCGACAACTCCACCGAGGCCGGCCGCAAGAAGAACCGCCGCGTGGAGGTCTCCTTCCCCCGCACCGCCCAGTAGCGCCTAGCCGACCGACACCCGCACGCCCGCCGCCAGCCCCCACCCGGCCATCACCCCGGCCCCCGCCTCCAGCACGTGCCGGGACCGGAGCCGGGGCAGCCCCAGGCGCCCCGGCTCCATCGTGCGGATGGCGACGACCCTGAGGGACCGGTCCAGGTACGCCACGTCGATGGCCATCCGCATCCCGAACGTGTGCACACTCGCGGCCGGCGACAGCAGCAGCGCCCCCTCGACCGCGTCCCGCCCGAGCAGGCCCCGGGTCCGCGCCCGATAGGACACCGCCAGTTCCAGCGGCACGCGCAACTCCTCGCCCCGCCGATGGATCGTCAGCACGCCCCGCCCGTCCCGCCACCGCGCCATCCGGCCCCACCTCCGCCCGGACCGTACCCACCGTCCACACGGCCCACGCGATTGTCGGTGCCCCCTGCCACACTCCGGACCATGACAGCCGAGCCAGAAGACGTGCGCCTGCGCGGCGTGACCGAGGACGACCTCGAACTCTTCCTCGCCTTCGAACACGACCCGGAGGCCGTGCGCAGGTCCCGGTTCACCCCGCGCCCCAGGGACGCCTTCCTCACCCACTGGCGCACCCGCGTCCTGCCCGGCCCGGACTCCCTGGTGCGGACGGTCACCGCCGGCGGCGAGGTCGCGGGCAACATCGTCTCCTGGGCGCAGGAAGACGGCAGACGCTTCGTCGGCTACTGGCTGGGCCGCCCCTACTGGGGCCGGGGCATCGGCAGCCGCGCCCTAGCCCTCTTCCTCGCCCTGGACCCCGTACGCCCCCTGTACGCCGACCCGTTCGCCGGCAACACCGCCTCGGTCGCCCTGCTGGAGAAGCACGGCTTCGCGCGCGTGGGGACGGCCGACGGCGAAGGGCACCTGCTCCTGGTCCTCGACGGCCCCGCCCCGAAAACCCCATGACGCCCGGCCCCCGCTCCTGGACCATCGACCCCATGGCGCGGAGCAGGACTTTCGAGGAACTCGTGGCCGAAGGCGCGGCCGTGCCCACCGAGGGGTGGGACTTCTCGTGGTTCGCGGGGCGGGCCACGGAGGAGCGGCCGCGGTGGGGGTACGCCCGGTCGGCGGGGGAGCGGCTGGCGCGGGCGGAGGCGGCGCTCGACGTGCAGACCGGCGGCGGGGAGGTGCTCGGCTTCGCCCTGGAGCAGGCCGCCCCGGCCCGTCCGGCGCTGCTCGCGGCCACCGAGGGCTGGCCGCCGAACGTGGCCAAGGCGGCCGCGCTGCTCGGCCCGCGCGGTGTCGTGGTCGTCGCGGCCCCGGACGACGCGCCGCTGCCGTTCGCGGACGGCGCCTTCGACCTGGTGCTGAGCAGGCACCCGGTGACCCCGGACTGGCCGGAGATCGCGCGGGTGCTGCGGCCGGGCGGCACGTACTTCGCGCAGCACGTCGGACCGGCAAGCGTCTTCGAGCTGGTGGAGTACTTCCTCGGGCCCCTGCCGGAAGCGGTGCGCGGGGCCCGGCATCCCGACCGGGAGAGCGCCGGGGCGCGGGCGGCCGGGCTGGAGGTCGAGGAGGTGCGGACGGCGCGGCTGCGGATGGAGTTCCACGACATCGCCGCCGTGGTGCACTTCCTGCGCAAGGTGGTCTGGATGGTGCCGGGCTTCACCGTGGAGGCGTACGGGGACCGGTTGCGCGCGCTGCACGAGGAGATCACGGCCGACGGCCCGTTCGTGGCGCACAGCACGCGCCATCTGTTCGTGGCCCGGAAGCCGGCCGTCGCTTAGCGGAATCGTCAAGTCACCGTTCGTCGGCGGGGTCGCCCTTCGGAGGGACGCCGCGCGGCGCTCGCCGGGGTCGCTGAAGTGGCCTGAAAACCTGATGATCGTTCGCTGACAGGACGAATCGCCTGGGAATCCGATGCGAATCGGCCACCGGACACCCCTGAACCAAGCATTCCGGGCCCACCGTGGTGTCGCCGGGTGACTGCGCAGAGTAGTTATGGCGCGCCGAGTCGCGCTTCTTCCCTCACAAAGGGTTATGGTGGAAACCCCCCCTCGGGCCGGTCCGTCTCCCCCCCCACGGACCGGCCCGTTTTTCTTGGGCGTGCGCCCCGCGGGTAGGCTCGCCGTTCGCGGGGACCGCAACCGCGGCGTAATGGAGGGGCTCTCACGTGAACCTGCGCGACAAGCTGCGCGGCCTGCTGGTCAGGCTCTACGCACGCCGGGTGGAAGGTCACCTGGACCACGCGTCGGTGCCGGAGCACATCGGCGTCATCATGGACGGCAACCGCCGCTGGGCGAAGGCCGCGGGTTCCAGCACGGTCCACGGTCACCGGGCCGGCGCCGAGAAGATCGAGGAATTCCTCGGCTGGTGCAGCGAGACCGACGTCAAGGTCGTCACCCTCTGGCTGCTGTCCACGGACAACTTCGACCGGCCGCAGGACGAGCTGGGCCCGCTCCTCGACATCATCGACGGGGTCGTGCGCACCCTCGCCGAGGACGGCCGCTGGCGGGTGCACCACGTCGGCACCCGTGATCTGCTGCCCGCCGGGATGCAGCGGACGCTGAAGGAGGCCGAGGAGGGCACCGCCCACGTCGACGGCATAGTGGTCAACGTCGCCATCGGCTACGGCGGCCGCCAGGAGATCGCCGACGCCGTGCGCTCCATGCTGGCCGACGCCCAGGAGAAGGGCGTCACCATGGCCGACCTCGCCGAGTCCGTCGACGTCGACATGATCGGCCGCCACCTCTACACCGGCGCCCAGCCCGACCCCGACCTGGTGATCCGTACCAGCGGTGAGCAGCGGCTCTCCGGGTTCATGCTCTGGCAGACCGCCCACTCGGAGTACTACTTCTGCGAGGTCTTCTGGCCGGCCTTCCGCAAGGTCGACTTCCTGCGCGCCCTGCGCGACTACGCCGCACGTCACCGCCGCTACGGCGGCTGACCGGGCGTCCCGCCCCCACCCGATGACACACCTCGCACCCCGTCGGCACCGGCCCGGCGGGGTGTTCTCGTGTACCCGGCCTCGCCGGGAAGTAACAAGGAGTTCACCGGCCTGCCGGTGGCCCGTTCTGCATGGCCGCACTAGATCGAGGGCATAACGCTCTCAGGCCGACACCCGAACCACGGGCGTCGGACTCAGCGGGCGGCACGGGGTCGCCCGTCCGGGAGGCCCTTTGCACCAGCCCTACCGTGCGTCGCACGCACGGCAGCAGCCGCGGGGGGCCGGTCGCCGGCCCGCCGCACGCGGGGGCCGTAGACCGGTCCAGGTCCACTTCGTCGCTCCCCGACCTCATCCGAGGGGGTACGTCCTTCCGTGGTGACCAGCACAAAGCGCCACAAGCCCGACCGGCGCACCTATGTTCTCGACACCAGCGTCCTGCTGGCCGACCCCAACGCCGTGACCCGCTTCGAGGAGCACGAGGTAGTGCTCCCGATCGTGGTGGTCACCGAGCTGGAGGCCAAGAGGCACCACCCCGAGCTCGGCTACTTCGCCCGCCAGGCCCTGCGTCTGCTGGACGACTACCGGGTCAGGTACGGCCGTCTCGACGCCCCCATCCCGATCGGGGAACTCGGCGGGACCGTCCGTGTCGAGCTCAACCACTCGGACCCCAGCGTGCTGCCCAGCGGCTACCGACTGGGGGACAACGACTCCCGCATCCTCGCGGTGGCCCGGAATCTCCAGGCCGAGGGGTTCGACGTCACCGTCGTGTCGAAGGACCTGCCGCTCAGGATCAAGGCGTCCTCGGTCGGTCTGCTGGCCGAGGAGTACCGCGCCGAACTCGCCATCACGGACTCCTCCGGCTGGACCGGCATGTCCGAGCTGACGCTCCCCGGTGAACAGGTGGACATCCTCTTCGAGGAGGGCCACGTGTTCGTCCCCGAGGCGGCCGAGCTGCCCGTGCACACCGGACTGACCATCCAGTCCGAGCGCGGCAAGGCGCTCGGCCGCGTCACCCCGGACGGCAACGTCAGGCTGGTGCGCGGCGACCGGGAGGCGTTCGGCATCAAGGGCCGCAGCGCCGAGCAGCGCATCGCGCTCGACCTGCTGCTCGATCCGGACGTCGGCATCCTCTCCATGGGCGGCCGCGCGGGCACCGGCAAGTCGGCGCTGGCGCTGTGCGCGGGCCTGGAGGCGGTCCTGGAACGCCGTCAGCACCAGAAGGTGATGGTGTTCCGGCCGCTGTACGCGGTCGGCGGGCAGGAGCTGGGGTATCTCCCGGGCAGCGAGGCGGAGAAGATGGGCCCCTGGGCCCAGGCCGTCTTCGACACGCTCGGGGCGGTCGCCGGCCGGGAGGTCATCGAGGAGATCACGGCGCGCGGGATGCTGGAGGTCCTCCCGCTCACCCACATCCGCGGCCGCTCGCTGCACGACGCCTTCGTGATCGTGGACGAGGCGCAGTCGCTGGAGCGCAACGTGCTCCTGACGGTGCTCTCCCGGATCGGCGCCAACTCGCGGGTGGTGCTCACCCATGACGTGGCGCAGCGGGACAACCTGCGTGTCGGCCGCTACGACGGCGTGGTGGCCGTCGTGGAGAAGCTGAAGGGGCATCCGCTCTTCGCGCACGTCACGCTGACCCGGTCCGAAAGGTCCCAGATCGCGGCGCTGGTGACCGAAATGCTGGAAGACGGCCACATCTGACCCGTCCTCGGACAACCACAGGCGCCGCCCGGACAAGCCGAAGAGCTTAGCCGGGCGGCGTCTTCGCGTGTGGGGGTTTCCTGAATTCCCTTGGGCCAAACGAGGTGTGAGCTTTCACACGCAACCCGGAATTGCCACTCGCCGCCGGGTTACGGCAGAGTCTCACTCCTGTCAGGCCCCGCATACGACACACCTGTACCCCGAGGCACGCTCCAGCCCCCCGGCAGGCGCGATCCGACGGAGCAAGTCGCCAACTCCATAGCGTCGTCGTATGCCGCCCGAGCACCACGCGGCGCTCCCTGTGCGGGAGTTCCCACCGGGCCCGTGTCTCCCGTGACCCTTGAATTGGGAGGCCAGTGTCAGGGGGCACGATTGCGTCCGCCAGGGTCACCGAAGCGGGCGATGCTGGAAGGAAACCGTGTGAGCCGGATTTCGGTCCGGGGATTCGCAGTGGCCTCCGCCACCGCGGTCACCGCCGTAGGAAGCGTCGTCGGAGTTGCCTCGGGCAGCGTCGCGCAGAACAACGACGCCGAGCCGACGGCCGCCGACACCACGCTCCTCGCTGAGCTCCCCGCGGATCAGCAGGCGCAGGTCCAGACCGCGTCCCTGACGCAGCAGGCCGACGCGCAGGCCATCGCGGCCGACGCGAGCGCCAAGAAGGACGCGGAGGCAGCGGCCCGCAAGGCCGCCGCCGAGACGGCCATCGCCAAGAAGAAGGACGCCGAGAAGGCGGCCGAGCTGGCCAAGGAGCGTGCCGAGACCAAGGCCGCCGCCGCCAGCCGCGACGATGTCCGCGACGTCTCCAGCTTCGCCCCCCAGAGCAGCTACTCCGTCGCCCAGATCCAGGCCATGGCCCGGCAGATGGTGGGCGCCGGCCAGTTCCAGTGCTTCAGCAACATCGTGAACCACGAGTCGAGCTGGAACTACCGCGCGGTCAACGCCTCTTCCGGCGCCTACGGCCTCTTCCAGGCCCTGCCCGGCTCCAAGATGTCCTCGGTGGGCGCCGACTGGCAGACCAACCCGGCGACCCAGATCAAGTGGGGCCTCAACTACATGGACAGCCGCTACGGCAGCCCGTGCGAGGCATGGACCTTCTGGCAGGCCAACCACTGGTACTGAGCGCCTTCCTGACGCTCGACCCGGCGCAGCCCCTCCCCCTCCTGGGGTGAGGGGCTTTCGCACTGTACGGTCGTCCTCGGACGGCTCCCCGGCGGGACGGAGTGGGCCCGGGACGCGGGGGAAGGGTACGGACATGACGCGAATGCCAGGATGGCTCGGCCGGCTGGGTGCCGGTCTGACCGAGATGAGTGAGCGCCTGGACGAGCGCCGCGCCGAGGCCGAGAAGGAGCACGCCGCAGCCGACGTGCCCGTCGAGGCCGCGGCGGTCCCCGCCCCACGCCCCGCTCCGCCCACCCCGCGCCCCGACCCCGCGCACGCCGTGCCGTGGGGCGTGCGTGTCGCGGCCGAGGCGGGCTGGCGGCTGCTGGTCCTCGCGGGCACGGTCTGGGTGCTGATGCGGGTCATCAGCGCGGTCCAGCTCGTGGTGTTCGCGTTCGTGGTCGCCCTGCTGGTCACCGCGCTGCTCCAGCCCACCGTGGCCCGGCTGATGCGGTACGGAATGCCGCGCGGCCCGTCGACGGCGCTCACGGCCATATCGGGATTCCTGGTCATCGGGCTGCTCGGCTGGTTCGTGACCTGGCAGGTCATGGAGAACATCGACACCCTCTCCAGCCAGCTCCAGAACGGCATCGACGATCTGCGCAACTGGCTGCTGAAGAGCCCGTTCCATGTCACCGACAAGCAGATCAACCAGATCGCCAAGAACCTCCGCGAGGCCGTCGGAGCCAACACCGACCAGATAACTTCCGTCGGTCTGGAGGGAGTCCAGGTCGTCGTCGAAGCGCTGACCGGCATCCTGCTGGTCTTCTTCTCGACGCTCTTCCTGCTCTACGACGGCAGGCGGATCTGGGAGTGGTTCCTGAAGCTGGTGCCCGCCGCCGCCCGGCCGGGCGTGGCCGGTGCCGGTCCGCGGGCCTGGGCCACCCTGACCGCGTACGTACGCGGCACGGTCCTGGTCGCGCTGATCGACGCCATATTCATCGGGCTCGGCATCTACTTCCTCGACGTGCCGATGGCCGTTCCGCTGGCCGTCTTCATCTTCCTGTTCTCGTTCATCCCGCTGGTCGGCGCGGTCGCCTCCGGCGCGCTCGCGGTGGTCGTCGCGCTGGTGACGCAGGGCGTGTTCACCGCTCTGATGACGCTGGTGGTGGTGCTCGCGGTCCAGCAGATCGAGGGCCACGTCCTCCAGCCGTTCATCCTGGGCCGGGCGGTGCGGGTCCATCCGCTCGCGGTGGTCCTCACGGTCGCGGCCGGCGGCATGGTGGCCGGCATCGGCGGCGCGGTGGTGGCCGTACCGCTGGTGGCGGTGACGAACACGGTGGTGGGGTACCTGCGGCAGTACTCCCAGCAGGTGCATGACGTGCAGGAGCCCGGACGGCCCGATGCCGCCGGGACTCCGGAGCCGTCCGAGGACGCCCCGGAGAACACCGAAGGCCTCGCCCACCAGGAGTGAGCGAGGCCCCGGTACAGCGGGACTACTCGGCGAGGACGGCCTCCGCGTCGAGCGTGACGCCGACCGCCTGGACCACGGAGGCGATCTTGAACGCCTCCTGGATCACGTCGCGCTCGACACCGGCCTTGCGCAGGACCTGCTCGTGCGAGTCCAGGCACAGACCGCAGCCGTTGATCGCGGAGACCGCGAACGACCACAGCTCGAAGTCGACCTTGTCGACGCCGGGGTTGCCGATGACGTTCATCCGCAGACCGGCGCGCAGGGTGCCGTACTCGTGGTCCGACAGCAGGTGCCGGGTGCGGTAGAAGACGTTGTTCATCGCCATGATGGCGGCGGCGGCCTTGGCCGCGTCGTACGCCTCGGGCGAGAGGTTGGCCTTCGCCTCCGGCTCCAGCTCACGCAGCACGATGGGGGAGCGCGAGGCGATCGCGGTCGCCAGCACGGCGCCCCAGAGCTGCTGGGCCGGGAGGTCGGAGTTGCCGATGACCGAGCCCAGGTTGAGCTTCAGGTCCTTGGCGTAGTCCGGGACACGGGACTTCAGCGAGTCGAGGGACATGGGTCACTCACCAGCCAGCAGCGCGACCGGGTCGAGGGTGTCCTCGCCCTTGCTCCAGTTGCACGGGCACAGCTCGTCCGTCTGGAGGGCGTCGAGGACCCGCAGGACCTCCTTGGGGTTACGGCCGACGGAACCGGCGGTCACCATGGTGAACTGGATCTCGTTGTTCTGGTCGACGATGAAGACGGCGCGCTTGGCGAAGCCGTCCTCGCCCTCGATGCCCAGGTCGCGCATCAGCTCGTGCTTGGAGTCCGCCATCATCGGGAACGGCAGGTCGGTGAGGTCCGGGTGGTCCTTGCGCCAGGCGTGGTGGACGAACTCGGAGTCACCGGAGAAGCCGAGGACCTGCGCGTCACGGTCGGCGAACTCGTCGTTCAGCTTGCCGAAGGCCGCGATCTCGGTCGGGCACACGAAGGTGAAGTCCTTCGGCCACGCGAAGACGATCTTCCACTTGCCCTCGTAGGTCTTGTGGTCGATCGTCTCGAACTCCTTGCCCTTCTCCAGCGAGACGCAGGCGGTCAGTTCGAACTCGGGGAACTTGTCACCGACAGTGAGCACGTGCTCTCCTTGCAGCGCGGGGACACCCCAGGTCACGGGATGTCTCCCTTGGGTTGGACTCGGCCGATGTTGGCACAGGGTGGATTGATTAGTGAAATAGCTACACTCGGTCCGGTTGATCGGAGGTGGCTATCAGTGACCATCAGTAGCGGCAAGCGGAAACAGCCGACCCTGGCGCAGTTGCGTGCCTTCGCCGCGGTCGCCGAGCACCTGCACTTCCGGGACGCGGCCGCCGCCATCGGGATGAGCCAGCCCGCGCTGTCCGGAGCGGTCGCCGCGCTGGAGGAGACCCTCGGGGTGGCCCTGGTGGAGCGTACGACCCGCAGGGTGCTGCTCTCGCCCGAGGGGGAGCGGCTCGCGGTGCGGGCGAAGGCGGTGCTCGTCGAGATGGCGGCGCTGCTGGAGGAGGCGGAGGCCGTCCGGGCGCCGTTCACCGGTGTGCTGCGGCTCGGCGTCATCCCGACCGTCGCCCCCTACCTGCTGCCCACCGTGCTGCGCCTGGTGCACGAGCGCTATCCGCAGCTCGACCTCCAGGTGCACGAGGAGCAGACCGCCAGCCTGCTGGACGGGCTGCACTCCGGGCGGCTCGACCTGCTGCTGCTCGCCGTCCCCCTCGGCGTGCCCGGGGTGACCGAACTCCCTCTGTTCGACGAGGACTTCGTGCTCGTCACCCCGCTCGGACACGAACTGGGCTGCCGCAGCGGCATCCCGCGCGAGGCGCTGCGCGAACTGAACCTGCTGCTGCTGGACGAGGGGCACTGCCTGCGCGACCAGGCACTGGAGATCTGCCGGGACGCCGGGCGGGAGATCCGGGGAGCCGGGGCAGCGGCCGGACGGCGGGACCCGGCCCCGGTCACCACCACGGCCGCCGGACTGTCCACCCTGGTCCAGTTGGTAGCCGGCGGGCTCGGCTGCACCCTGCTGCCGCGTACCGCCATCCGGCTGGAGGCGACCCGTGGCAGCAAGGTCCTCACCGGGTCCTTCGCCGCACCCGCCCCGAGCCGCCGTATCGCCCTCGCCATGCGCACGGCCGCGGCCCGCTCCGCCGAGTACGAGGAGCTGGCCGCGGCGCTGCGCGAGGCGATGTGCCCGCTGCCGGTGCGCATCGTGCGGGCGGCGGGCTGACCGGCTACTCCGTGCGCAGCCCCTCGGGGCGGACCATGCGGAGCAGCGGGGGCAGGCTGAGGAGGGTCACCCCCACGATCACCGCGGTGGCCACCGCCGTCATGGACAGGACGCCGGCCCAGTCCACGGCCACGGGGGTCGCCGTCATCTTCAGGAGCACGGCGCCCAGGATCACCCCCACCACCGCGGCCAGGACCAGGCCCAGGGCGATCGGCACCGACGCCTGCCACAGCACCGACAGGCCGAGGGTGCGGCGGCGGGTGCCGACGGCGACCAGGGTGGACAGCAGCTTGCGCCGCTCGCGCAACTGCTCCAACTGGGACACCAGCAGGCTCGCGCCGACCAGCATCAGCACGAAGGCGGCGCCGATGAACAGGCCGGTGCGCAGGGAGGCGTACTTGCCCGAGGTCTCGGACGCGGACATCGTCATCACCTCCGCGACCGGGTCGGCCTTCGCGGCCGTGTTGCGCACGTACTCCTGGAAGTCCGGCAGCGAGCCGTCCGCCCGGACGAAGATCTCACCGGACAGCGAGGGCGCGGCCCGCTCGGGCAGCGCGGCCGGGGTGAGCAGCAGCCCGTTGGCGTCCGGCATCAGCGAGTCGGCGCGGAAGGACGCCTCGGGCAGCGGGGACGGGACGGTGAACGGGACGGAGAGGCCGGGGATGTCGGCGAACGCCGGGTCGATGTAGGCGCGGTGGCCCGGCCGCAGCACCTCCGAGCGCATGCTGTTGTCGAACCGGGAGTCCCAGGCGGGGCCCCTCAGGAGGAACGCGTCGCCGTCGTGGCAGGACGGCAGGCGGGCCAGCTCCCGCAGGGCGGCGCAGTCGCCGACCACCATGTCGACACTGGCTTCCGGATCGCGGGACCGGTTCGCGATCTCGCCGGTGGCCAGCCCCACCGAGGCCCGTACGCCCTTCGTCCGGGCGATCGCTTCCGCCGCCGGGGCCACACGGGCGCGGTCGGGCAGGGTGATCTGCAACTGCGCGCGGGCCGGATCGTGGCCGGTGTCCGACACGTACTGGCTCTCGACGCCCGCGAAGAGCATCTGGAGCGCGATGGCCCCGGCGACCGCGACCGCGACGCCGTTGACCGTGCGGGCGGCCGTACCGCTGCTCAACTGGAGCCTTCGCACGGCGAGTTGCCAGGAGAGCGGGCCGGAGCCGAGGCGGGCGACGACGCGTTCCACCAGCCAGGGCAGCAGCGCGGTCACGCCGACCAGCAGCAGCAGGACACCGCCGGTCACCAGGTACTGGTTGAACTCGCCGTCGGAGCGGCCCTGTCCGAGCATCGGCGCGAGCATCGCGAGGCCCGCCAGCGGCACCAGCAGCCGCCACCACAGTCGGCGCCGGGCAGGGGTGGCGGTACGGACCACGCCCAGCGGCTCGATCACCACCGAGCGCATGGCGAACAGCGTCACCAGCACCGCGCAGGCCGGGACGGCCACCGCGACCAGCACGGCGAGGGCGGGGGAGGGGTCGACGAAGTCGGGGAAGAAGCTCTCGCCCATGATCTCCACCGACCCGGCCGCCTGCCGTCCGAGCAGGAAGAGCCCGGTACCGATCACCAGCCCCAGCACCGATCCGGCCAGCGCCTCGCCCGCCGCGATCCGCCGGGTGGTCCGGCTGTCGGCGCCCACCAGCCTGAGCGCGGCCAGTCTGCGGTCGCGCCGCTCGCCGCCGAACCGCACCGCCGCCGCGATGAACACGGCGACCGGGAGCAGCAGCGCCACGAACACGACCAGCACCATCATCAGCAGCACCGGGTCGGTCTCGCCGTCGCCGCGCTCCTGGCTGCCGAAGGAGGCCAGCCGCTCGGTGCGGGCCCCGCCCGACCTCGGCTCCAGGCCCTCGGCGCCCGCGTAGTAGGCGAGTTCACGCGAACCCAGCAGACCGCTCGCGCCGATGGTCCCCGTGATCCGGTACGGCAGCCGCTCGCGCAGCAGCCGCCCCTCGTCCGAGGCGAGCAGCCGGCGCAGCTCGGGCGAGACCACCATCTCGCCCCGGGCCGGGAAGCCGCTCAGCCCCGGCGGCAACGGGGCCTTGGGCCCTTCGGGTTCGAGCAGCCGGCCCCGGACCGGCTTGCTGCGCCAGTAGGTGTCGGTGGCGGACAGCAGCACCGTGTCGTCGGCCCTGGGCCGCACGGTCGTGGCGAAGGAGTAGTCCTGGCGGGCGTCCTCGCGGGCGTGGCGCGCGGAGATCACGCCGGGCAGCGCGGTGGTGAGCAGCAGCAACGCCACGCCCATACCGACGCCGACCGCGGTCAGCGCCGTACGGACCCACCCCTCGCGCCCCCCGGTCACGGCGAACCGGGCCCCCATCCCCAGGTCGCGGGCGTACTGCCGCACGCTCATACGCTGCGCTCCATGTCCCGTGACCGCCCGTCACGCACGACGACCTCGCGGTCGGACCAGGCCGCCACCCGCGCCTCGTGGGTGACGAGCACGACGGCCGCGCCGGCCGAGCGGGCCGCGTCGGTGAGCAGTTCCATCACGCGCTCGCCGTTGAGCGAGTCCAGCGCGCCGGTCGGCTCGTCGGCGAACAGCACCCGGGGCCCGGTGACCAGCGCCCGCGCCACCGCCACCCGCTGTCCCTGGCCGCCGGAGACCTCGCCGGGCCGCTTGCGCGCGAGGTCGTCCACCTCCAGCCGCTCCATCCAGGTGAGCGCGGCCCGCTCGGCCTCCTTGCGCGGGGTGCCGTTCAGCCGCAGGGGCAGCGCCACGTTCTCCACGCAGGTCAGCTCCGGCACCAGTTGCCCGAACTGGAAGACGAAGCCGAACTCGCCGCGCCTGAGGGCGCTGCGTTCGGCGTCGCCCATCGCGGTCAGCTCGCGTCCGGCGTAGGTGATCGAGCCCGAGTCGGGCCGGACGATCCCGGCGAGGCAGTGCAGCAGCGTGGACTTGCCGGAGCCGGAGGGGCCCATCACGGCGACGACCTCGCCGGGGTGGACGGAGAACGCGGCGCCGTCGAGGGCGGCCGTCGGTCCGTAGGACTTGCGCAGGTCGCGGGCGACGAGCAGGGAGCCGTCGGGCGGGGTCATGCGACCACCTCCGTGCGGAGCCTGTCGAGGCGCGCTGCGGTCAGTTCCAGCCAGCGCAGGTCGGCTTCGAGATGGAACAGGGCGTGGTCGCAGATCAACTGGTCGGCGAGGTCGCCCTTGCGCTTGCGGTCGGTGAGCACGCGCATGCTGCGCAGGTGCTCGGCGCGCTGGGTGTCGAGGATGTCGGCGGCGTCGCGCCGGGTCAGCAGGGCGAGGACGACCTTGGTGTAGAGGGTCGAGCGGAGGTAGTCCTCCGGCTTCTCGGGGCTGGAGAGCCAGCGCTCGACGTCCGTGATGCCGGCGTCGGTGATGGCGTACCGTTTTCGGTCGGGTCCGTCGCCCGCCTCGATGCCCTCGACCTCCACGAGGCCGTTCTTCAGCAGCCGGGACATGGTCGCGTAGACCTGCCCGTAGTGCAGCGGCCGGTCGTGGCCGAAGGTGTCGTCGAAGGCCCGCTTGAGGTCGTAACCGTGCCGGGGGCCGGACTCCAGGAGCCCTAGAAGGGTGTGACCGATGGACATGGCGAGCACTCTACACACGGTGTATACCTCGCGTGTATAGCGGGGTGCGGAACGGGCAAGTCCGCTTTTCCGGGCGTTCCCGAGGGCAACCTCTCCCCCTTCCTGCCCGTCGGTTCCTTTGGGGTGGGTGCTGATTCTCACGTCCGTAAAAGTGTGGATCGGACGCTCTTTGTCACATAGAGGGGTGTTAGCTTTCGGAGCTGACCCCGAGACGGAAGCGGAGCCAAGGGACCCATGGGACGAGCGGACGAGAGACGAGCGCGACAGCGCGGCGGCCACCGCGCGGCACCCGGACGCCGTTCACCAGCCCCGGCGTCCGAGCCGTCCGGCGGCAAGCCCGCCAAGGGCCGAATACGCCGGCTCTTCACCTGGAAGAAGATCGTCGGCACGGTCTTCGGCCTGTGCCTGCTGTGCATGGCCGGCTTCGCCGCGCTGTACATGTCGGTCGACGTGCCGGCCGGCAACGTCGCCGCCCAGCGCCAGAGCAACGTCTACAAGTACGACGACGGCACCGTCCTCGCCCGCGACGGCAAGGTCAACCGCGAGATAGTCGGCCTGTCCAAGGTGCCCCGCAAGGTCCAGCTCACCTTCGTCGCCGCCGAGAACAAGTCCTTCTACACCGACCCCGGCGTCGACCTGAAGGGCACCGCGCGCGGCATGCTCAACACCCTCGCGGGGCGCGGCAAGCAGGGTGGTTCGACCATCACCCAGCAGTACGTCAAGAACTACTACCTCAGCCAGGACCAGACCGTCTCCCGCAAGCTCAAGGAGATGGTCATCTCGCTGAAGGTGGAGCGCGAGAAGTCCAAGGACGACATCCTCGCCGGGTACATCAACACCAGCTACTACGGCCGCGGCGCCTACGGCATCCAGGCCGCCGCCCAGGCGTACTACCGCGTCGACGCCCAGGACCTCACCGTCGAACAGGGCGCCTACCTCGCCGCCCTCCTCCAGGCCCCCAGCCAGTACGACTGGGCCGCCGCCTCGCCCACCGGCAAGCGGTTGGTCACCGAGCGCTGGAACTACGTCCTGAACAACATGGTCAAGGAGCACTGGCTCGACCCGGGCAAGCGCGCCGCCCTGAAGTTCCCGGTGCCCAAGGAGCCCAAGGGCGCCCCCGGCATGACGGGTCAGAAGGGCTACCTGGTCTCGCTGGCCAACTCCCAGCTCGAGAGGCGGCTGATGGAGCAGGAGGGCATCTCCCGCTCGGAGGCCGAGGCCAAGGTCGAGGGCCAGGGCTGGAACATCACCCTCCACGTCGACCGCAAGAAGCAGGCCGCGCTGGAGAAGTCGGTCAAGACCCAGCTCACCAGCAAGCTCGACCCGAAGCGGCGCCCGGTCGACGCCGACGTCCAGGCCGGCGCGGTCTCCGTCGACCCCAGGACCGGCGGGATCGTCGCCCTCTACGGCGGCAAGGACTACTACAGCCACTGGTTCGACAACGCCACCCGCCGCGACTACCAGCCGGCCTCCACCTTCAAGCCGGTCATCCTCGCCGCGGCGCTGGAGCACGGCGCCACCACCCAGAGCGGGACGCTCATCGGGGCGAGCACCGTCTACGACGGCACCAGCCGCCGCCAGGTCCTCGACCACGGCTCCCGCGTCGGCTTCGCCCCGCCCAACGAGGACGACGCGGACTACGGCCCGGTCACCGTCCAGCAGGCCATGAACAAGTCCGTCAACTCCGTGTTCGCGCAGATGGGCGTGGACGTCGGCATGGACAAGGTCATGGACACCGCGAAGCAGCTCGGCATGGACACCGAGGGCATGCAGGCGGTCCCGGCGCAGACCCTCGGCTCCATGGGCGCCAGCCCGCTGGAGATGGCGGGCATGTACGCCACCCTCGACAACCACGGCCGCAAGGTCACCCCGAGCATCGTCAAGTCGGCCGAGCAGGGCGGCCGTACGGTCCAGATGCCGGACCCGGTCGGCGAGCGGGTGCTGGACCGCACCACCGCCGACACCGTGACCTCCGTGCTCACCGGCGTCGTCGACGACGGCACCGCCCGGCAGTCCGTGGCGAACGACGCGCTGCGCGCCGGGCAGCAGGTGGCGGGCAAGACCGGCACCTCCGACTGCAACCGCTCGGCCTGGTTCACCGGGTACACCCCCGATCTCGTCACCTCCGTCGGCCTGTTCGGCGAGGCGGCCAAGGACGGCGGCACCGGCTGCGAGGGCGAGAAGGTCAAGCGCAACGCCCATGTCTCGCTCAAGGGCGCGATGGGCGGCGGCCGCGTCAACGGCGGCGGTCCCCCGGCCCGGATCTGGGCGGCCTACACCTTCGGCGTGACCCGGCAGGCCGAGTTCGACCTCGACACCACCCAGGGTGCCGCCATCGCCCCGACCCCGCCGCCGACCCCCAGCGAGACCCCGTCCCGGACGCCGTCCGAGACACCTAGCAGCGAACCGCCGACCTCCGAGAGCCCGTCCGAGACGCCGAGCGAGACCCCGAGCGACACCGGGACCCCGACGCCTCCCACCCAGAGCCCGACCACGCCGCCGACCACGCAGCCGCCGACCGGGGGCATCACCCCGCGCAACCCGTTCGACCCCCGCCAGCGGGACGACGGCCAGTAGGACCCCGCACGCGCGAAGGGCGCCCGGCGACATGCCGGGCGCCCTTCGCGTCGTACCGGACGGGATCAGCCCCCGTGCAGCTCGAACCAGACGACCTTGCCGACACTCAGCCGGGTCGCGCCCCAGCGCCGGGCCAGCTTGTTGACCAGGTACAGGCCGCGGCCGCCCTCGTCGGTGGCTCTCGCCTGGCACAGCCGGGGCAACTGCGGCACGTCGTCACCGACCTCGCAGCGCAGCACGTCCGTGCGCAGCAGCCGCAGCGTCACCGGACGCGTGGTGTAGCGCACCGCGTTGGTGACCACCTCGCTGACCAGCAGCTCCACCGAGTCCGTCAGCTCCTCCAGGCCCCAGTCGGCCAGCGCCGCACGGGCCAGCCGGCGTGCCTTGCCCGGCGCCGCGTCCTCCGCGTCCAGCGACCAGCACTTCACATCGCTGGACGCGATCCCCTCGAAGCGGGCCGCGAGCAGGGCGATGTCGTCGTCCCGGTCGCCCGGGCCGAGCATGTCCAGCACCTCGTCGCACAGGGCTTCCAGCGGCGGCGGGTGGTCCGGGCCGGTCAGTTGCGCGGTCGCGGTCAACCGCTCCCGCAACTGCTCTATGCCCGTCCACACGTCCCGCAGCCGGGACTCCACCAGGCCGTCGGTGTACAGCAGCAGCGTGGCTCCGGCGGGCGCGTCCAGCTCGACCGCCTCGAAGTCCACCCCGCCCACGCCGATCGGCGCGCCCGGCGGCACCCGCAGCACCTCCGCGGTCCCGCCCAGGTGCAGCAGCACCGGCGGCGGATGACCGGCGTTGGCGATCGTGATGCGGTGCGTGACCGGGTCGTAGACCGCGTACATGCAGGTCGCCATGCGGTCCGTGCCCAGGCGCTGCGCCTGTTCGTCCAGGTGGTGCAGCACCTCCTCGGGCGGCAGGTCGAGACCGGCCAGGGTCTGCGCGGTGGTGCGCAGTTGGCCCATGATCGCCGCCGAGGTCATGGAGTGGCCCATCACGTCGCCGACCACCAGCGCCACCCGGCTGCCCGGCAGCGGGATCGCGTCGTACCAGTCGCCGCCCACCCGGGCCGTCTCCGCCGCGGGCAGGTAGCGCGAGGCCAGCCGCACCCCGGTGGGATGCGGCAGCGTCTCGGGCAGCATGGTGCGCTGCAACTCGTCCGCGATGTACGCCTCGCGGCCGTACAGCACCGCCTTGTCGATGCCGAGCGCGCTGTGCGTGGCGAGCTGCGCCGCCACCAGCAGGTCCTCCGCCTCGAAGGCCAGCCGGTCCGGGCGGCGCAGGAACACCGCCGCGCCGATCACCCGGCGCCGCCCGCGCAGCGGCGCGAGGATCGCCCGCTGCCCGGACGGTACGACCGCCTCGCCGTCCTCGCCGAGCAGTTCGGGCAGCGCGGCGCGGGCGGCGGGGGTGTCCGCGAACACCGGGCGCACCCCGCGCAGCACCTCGTTCAGCGCGCCGCCAGGACGCACCTCGCACAGCTCGGCGGTCAGCGCGGCCGGCCCGGAGAGCGCGGCCAGCGCCGAGGACTCGGCGTCCGGCTCCGGGAACGACGGAGGCAGCAGCAGGCCCTCGGTCTCCCGCTCGTCCGGGATCCGGTCGGTGCGGCGCAGCCGCAGCACCACCGGCCCGGTGGGCCGCTCGTCGCCGACCGGCAGCGGGTCGCGCAGGTAGACGAGGATCGCGTCGGAGAACGTGGGCACGGTGGCGCGGCACAGGCCCATCACGATCTCGTCCAGGTCGAGACCGCGCGCGATGCGCCGGGTGGCCGCGCCGACGAACCGCAGCCGGTCGCCGTCACGGCGCATGGGCATGGGGCGGCCCGGCGGGCCACCGCGCCCGGTGCGTCGCTCCTGGCCGCCCGCCGCGCGCTCCTGCTCGGCGCCCGGCTGGGCGGGAATGGACTCCGGCGCCGGCCTCGGACGGTGTTCCCCCACGCTGGACTTCGCGCGCGCGGGAGGTTCCCCCATGGGCTCGGCGGCGGCCGGCTGCGAGTGCTCAGGGCCGTTGACTGGGCGCTCCTTCTTCTTGTTCTTCCCCGTGCCCGCGCCGCCCCGTGCCTGGGCCGGGGCACCCAGCAGCGCCCCGCGCACGGCGGGGTCGACGCCCGGCTGGGGGCGTCCGCAGGAGGAAGTGGGCTGCTCCGTCACGCGTGTCGAATCCGTCCGTCCGGGGCTGCGCGCAGGGCGCGCGGGAGATGCCGCCGAAGTCCCGATACCCGGAATACATGCCCCAGGAACGGAATTCCCGCGTGGTCGGAGGCAGTTTCCACCGCCGGGGGGAACCCCGCGGTCCTCGCGCCGCCGTTGCCCTCGTACCCCTCGCTCACGTGCTGCCGCCCCTCGGTGACATATGGTCAGGCTCTGCGCAGACTCCGGCAGTTGTACCTCGGTGCCCTTGCGGAGGACGATCCTACGGTTGTGGTCCGGGGGCGCATCAAGGGTCTCATGAGGACATGTGCGCGGGCGTACGGTCCCAGTCCTCCGGAAGTGCCGGAACCGACCACGCCGGATCGGGCCGCCAGTGCTGCCAGCCGTCCGTGAACGGCGCCCCCCATGCCCGGATCACCTCCACCGCCCGCCGTCCCGCCGCCCGGACCCGCCCGGCGGTCTCCGCGTCCATCAGGCCGTCCCGCTGCGCCTGGGCGAACTCGTCCTCGTCCCGCCAGTGCCAGGTGCGGTCCGGGTGGACGGAGATGTCCAGGAAGTGGTCCTCGGAGTCGACCCCGCCGGCCCAACGGGCCAGTGGTTGCTCCAGGTTGACGTACCAGTTCTTGAAGCGCCAGCCCGGTTCCCAGAACAGCCACACCGACCAGGGCTCGCCGGGCCGGGCCAGCTTCAGCACCCCGGTGCCGAACCAGCGGTCCCGCCGCACCACGCGCGGCTTGGTGTAGCGGGACTCCAGCGGTTCCAGATGCACCGGCGTGCCGTCGGCGAGCACCGGCTTGACGCACTCGGTGCCGGGGGCCAGCCAGACCGCGAGCAGATCCGCGTCGTCCCGGACGACGGTGACGGGACGCGCGATGTGGAACGCGTCGCCCGCGTTCTCCCGGTACCGCCACAGGATCGGGGTGCCGGGCGTCCAGTACGCCGTAGGGGCCGCTTCCGCTCGTCTCACCGCTTCGTCGTCCGTCATGGGCAGATATTAGGTGCCGGAAGCACCCGCTGCTGCGGTGCGCGTCACCCTTCCGGACAGGTGGCGGGAAATCGACGGAGCTGTTCGCGGCCCGTCACGGGCGCGTCATCCGCAGGACATCCAGCGCCTCGTCCAACTGCTCCAGGGTGAGGTCACCGCGCTCCACGTAGCCGCCCTCCAGGACCACCTCGCGGATCGTCTTGCGTTCCGCGAGCGACTTCTTGGCGATCCTCGCGGCCTCCTCGTAGCCGACGTAGCGGTTGAGCGGGGTCACCACGGAGGGGGAGGACTCGGCGTACTCGCGGGCGCGTTCCCGGTCGGCGGTGATGCCGTCGATCGTGCGGTCGGCCAGCAGGCGGGAGGCGTTGGCCAGCAGCCGGACCGACTCCAGCACGTTCTTCGCCATGACCGGGAGCATCACGTTCAGCTCGAAGTTCCCGGCGGCCCCGGCGGTGGCGATGGTGGCGTCGTTGCCGACGACCTGCGCCGCGACCATCAGCACCGCCTCCGGGACGACCGGATTGACCTTGCCCGGCATGATCGAGGAGCCCGGCTGGAGGTCGGGCAGCCGGATCTCGGCCAGACCGGTGCGCGGGCCGGAGGACATCCAGCGCAGATCGTTGGCGATCTTCGTCAGGCCGACCGCGACGGTCCGCAGTTGCCCGCTGGTCTCCACGACCGCGTCGCGCGCCCCCTGGGCCTCGAAGTGGTCGCGGGCCTCGGTGAACGGCAGCCCGGTCGCCCGCGCCACCTCCTCGATCACCGCCGCCGAGAAGCCGGGCGGGGTGTTGATGCCGGTGCCCACCGCCGTTCCGCCGAGCGGGAGTTCGGCCAGCCGGGGCAGCGAGGAACGCAGCCGTTCCACGCCGTACGTCACCTGTGCCGCGTAGCCGCCGAACTCCTGACCCAGGGTCACGGGGGTCGCGTCCATCAGATGGGTGCGCCCCGCCTTGACCACGTCGGCGAACTCCGCCGCCTTGCGGGTGAGGGCGGCGGCCAGGTGCTCCAGCGCCGGGATCAGGTCGTGGACCAAGGCCGCGGTGGCCGCCACGTGGAGGGAGGAGGGGAAGACGTCGTTGGACGACTGGGAGGCGTTGACCTGGTCGTTGGGGTGCACGTCCCGGCCCAGCCGCTCACCGGCGAGGGTGGCGATCACCTCGTTGGCGTTCATGTTGGAGGAGGTGCCGGAGCCGGTCTGGAAGACGTCCACCGGGAAGTGCTCGTCCCACCGGCCCGACGCGACCTCCTCGGCGGCCTCCTGGATCGCGTCGGCCACGTCCCGATCCAGCACCCCCAGGTCGGCGTTCACCTTCGCCGCCGCCCCCTTGATCCGGGCCAGCGCCTCGATGTGCGCGCGCTCCAGGCGCTGGCCGGAGACCGGGAAGTTCTCGACGGCGCGCTGGGTCTGCGCGCGCCACTTGGCGTGGGCGGGGACGCGGACCTCGCCCATGGAGTCGTGCTCGGTGCGGTACTCGTCGGTCATACCCGGTACAGCGAACGGGGGCGCCGTGATGTTCCTCGGCTGAGCCGGACGGGGTCCGGCGGGCGCCTTCGGCGGACGGGGCTCGGCGGACGCCGTTCGGTGGACGCCGTTCAGTGGACCGAGAAGCCGCCGTCCACGAAGAGGGACTGGCCGGTGACGTAGGCGGAGGACCGGCTCGCCAGGAAGACGGCCGCGCCCGCGAAGTCCTCGGCGAGCCCGTTACGGCCCACCATCGTCCGCGCGGCCAGCGCCGCCACCTTCTCCGGGTCGGACGACAGCCGGCTGTTGAGCGGCGTCATCACGAAGCCCGGCACCAGCGTGTTGCAGGTGACGCCGTACGGCGACCATTCCTCGGCCTGGGAGCGCGCGAGCGACTCCAGCGCGCCCTTGGACACCCCGTAGGCCCCCGAGCGGACGAACGCGCGGTGCGCCTGCTGGGAGGAGATGTGGATGATCCGCCCGAACCCGCGCTCGGCCATCCCCGGCCCGAACCGCCGGCTCAGCAGGTGGGGTGCATGGAGGTTCACGGCGAGGGTGAGGTCCCACTCCTCCTCGCTCAACTCGCTGAAGGGCGGCCGCAGATTGATCCCGGCGCAGTTGACGAGGATGTCGGGCTCCCCGAACACCCCGGCCGCCTCTTCCCCGGCGGCCCGGACCCCCTCACGGGTGCTCAGGTCGGCGCTCACCCACCCCGCCCGGCAGCCGAGTTCGCCGAGCTGGGCACAGGTGGCCTCCAGCGCCTCCTTGCCGCGCGCCACGACCACCACGGAGGCACCGGCCCGCGCCAGTGCCTCGGCGATGGCCCGCCCGATCCCGGAGCTGCCCCCGGTCACCACGGCGACCCGCCCGTCCAGCGAGAACAGCCCGGAGAGATAAGCCTGAGAAGTCATGCCCGCACCCTAGGGGCCGTCCGGAACGGCCCCCAGGGCGGGAGTGGTCACGCCAGGCCGGGACCCCGGACCGGGATCGACGTGAACGTCGGGGCCGGGGCCGGGTCCTGGAAGAAGTCGTTGCCCTTGTCGTCGACCACGACGAAGGCCGGGAAGTCCTCGACCTCGATCTTCCAGACCGCCTCCATGCCCAGCTCCTCGTACTCCAGGACCTCGACCTTCTTGATGCAGTCCTGGGCGAGGCGGGCGGCGGGGCCGCCGATGGAGCCGAGGTAGAAGCCGCCGTGGGCGTCGCACGCGGCGGTGACCTGCTTGCTCCGGTTGCCCTTGGCGAGCATCACCTTGGAGCCGCCGGCCGCCTGGAACTGCTCTACGTAGGAGTCCATGCGCCCGGCCGTGGTCGGACCGAAGGAGCCGGAGGCGTAGCCCTCGGGGGTCTTCGCCGGGCCCGCGTAGTAGACGGGGTGGTCCTTGAGGTACTGGGGCATGCCCTCGCCCGCGTCCAGCCGCTCCTTGATCTTGGCGTGCGCGATGTCGCGGGCCACGACCAGCGGGCCGGTCAGCGAGAGGCGGGTCTTGACCGGGTACTTGGTCAGCTCCGCGAGGATCTCGTCCATCGGCTGGTTGAGGTCGATCTTCACGACGTCCGAGGACTCGTCGAGGTGCTCGTCCGTCGTCTCCGGCAGGAAGCGCGCCGGGTCCGTCTCCAACTGCTCCAGGAACACGCCCTCGGCGGTGATCTTGGCGACGGCCTGGCGGTCGGCCGAGCAGGAGACGGCGATGGCGACCGGGCAGGACGCGCCGTGCCGGGGCAGGCGCACCACGCGCACGTCGTGGCAGAAGTACTTGCCGCCGAACTGGGCGCCGATGCCGATCTTCTGCGTCAGCTCGAAGACCTTCTCCTCCAGCTCCTTGTCCCGGAAGCCGTGACCGAGCGCGGACCCCTCGGCCGGGATCTCGTCCAGGTAGTGCGCGGAGGCGTACTTCGCGGTCTTCAGCGCGAACTCGGCCGACGTACCGCCGACCACGATCGCCAGGTGGTACGGCGGGCAGGCGGCCGTGCCCAGCGAACGGATCTTCTCCTCCAGGAACTTCATCATGGAGGACTCGTTCAGGACGGCCTTCGTCTCCTGGTACAGGAAGGACTTGTTGGCCGAACCGCCGCCCTTGGCCATGAAGAGGAACTTGTAGGCGCCGCCGTCGGCCGCGTACAGCTCGATCTGCGCCGGGAGGTTGGAGCCGGTGTTCTTCTCCTCCCACATGGTGAGCGGAGCCATCTGCGAGTAGCGCAGGTTGAGGTTCAGGTAGGCGTCGTAGATGCCGCGGCTCAGCGCTTCCTCGTCGCCGCCCTCGGTCAGCACGTTCTGGCCGCGCTTGCCCATGACGATCGCGGTGCCGGTGTCCTGGCACATCGGGAGCACGCCCGCCGCCGCGATGTTCGCGTTCTTCAGCAGGTCCAGCGCGACGAACTTGTCGTTGCCGGAGGCCTCCGGGTCATCGATGATCCGGCGCAACTGGGCGAGGTGGGCGGGGCGCAGGTAGTGCTGGATGTCGTGGATGGCCTCCTCGGCCAGCTTGCGCAGCGCCTCCGGCTCCACCTTGAGGAACGTCCGCCCGTCCGGCCCCTCGACGGTGGACACACCCTCGGAGGTCACCAGGCGGTAGGGCGTGGTGTCCTCTCCCTGGGGGAGCAGATCGGTGTACGCGAACTCAGGCATCTCAGCCCATTCCTCACTCGACGGACGGCGCCCGCCGACGCTGGCGAGCCTGTCCAGCGTAGAACCCCCCTCGGACATCGCGCCGGTGAGGTAAGACTCACTTGGCGGGAGCCGGCGCCGGGCAACGTTGTCGGGGCAGTTGTCCACAGCCCCTAGTCGCGATCTATCGCGTTTCGGTACTCTGCTGTCGTGGACCTTCACAAGCACGCCCAGCCCGCGGACACCGCCCCGCGCCCGGCCGACCTGCGCGCCTCCGACGCGGACCGCGACCGCGTCGCCGACATCCTCCGCGAGGCCCTGGCCGAGGGCCGGCTGACCGCCGAGGAGCACGCCGAGCGGGTGGAGGGGGTGCTGCACACCAAGACCGTCGGCGAGCTGGACGTCTTCATACGTGACCTCCCGGCCGCCCACGACCGCCCCGCAGCGCCCGCGTACAGCTCCGTGCCGAACCGTCCGCTGCCCGGCGCGCTCCCGGCCGAGGCCGACACCAGTGTGGTCGCCGTCTTCAGCAGCGCCGTGCGCCGGGGCCGCTGGCGTGCGGGCCGCCGGCTGCACGCGTTCGCGGTCTTCGGCAGCGTCGAGATAGACCTCAGCGAGGCGCTCTTCGAGTACCAACAGGTGGTGATCAAGGCGGTCTCGGTCTTCGGGGACGTCCAGATCCGGGTCCCGGAGAACGTGTCGCTGCGCGGCACGGGCGGCAGCGTGCTGGGCAACTTCGAGGTCAGCACGCTGGACTCGGTCCAGTCCGACGCCCCCGTGATCTACGTCGACGGCTGGTCGGTGCTCGGGAACGTGGAGGCGCGGCCCAAGCGAGGCCGGATCGTGGCGGACATCCTCGACCGGGTCCAGGATCGGGTCGACCGGAAGCTGCGCAAACACCTGGACCGTTGACGGTCGTGAATTCGTCCCGGTTCCGCGCGGAGGCGGAACCCCGGCGGACGCTCGTGTGAAGGGTGCGAACAAGCCGTCGCGCGCCGGTGGTTGGGAACGCAGTGCATAGGCGCGCGTACAACGGGTAGGGCTTGCTGCATCGTCTCTCGCTAGCGAATCCGTCGTCAGGAGTAGACCGTGCTGCAACCGCCGCATTCGTCCCTGCAGGTAGCCGCCGTTCCGGCCCAGCGGGGGCCGGCGCGAGACAGGGATCAGGACGCGCCCTGGCACACCGAGGCGGTGTGCCGCCGCGACGAGGCCGGTCTGTTCTTCGCCCCGTCGAAGGAGCCGACCGCCGCCCGCCTGTCCCGCGAGGAGGCGGCGAAGCGGGTGTGCGCCCGCTGTCCGGTGATGATCGAGTGCCGTGAACACGCCCTGCTCCAGCCCGAGCCCTACGGCGTCTGGGGCGGCCTGACCGCGGCCGAGCGCCGGGTGGTCCTGGCCCGCAGGCGCAGGCGCGAGGTGGAGCTGCAGAAGACGACGGCGGCCCGCATAGCGGGCTGAGCCGGAAGTTCTCAGGGGCGCGGGGAACCACGCGACCGGTCTCGGCGGACCGGCAACCGCAGGAACCCCCCGCCCCCTCAGGCGCTACTTCGCCCGGTCGAAGTCGACCGCGCTGTAGGCCCGCAGCTTGCTCAGCCGGTGCTCGGAGTCGATCTTCCGCACGGTGCCCGACTTGGACCGCATCACGATGGAATCGGTCGTCGCGGTCTCGGACCGGTACCGCACTCCCCGCATCAGCTCGCCGTCGGTGATCCCGGTGGCCACGAAGAACACGTTCTCCCCGCTCACCAGATCGTCCGTGGTCAGCACCCGGTCCAGGTCGTGCCCGGCGGCGATCGCGCGCTCCCGCTCCTCGTCGTCCTTGGGCCACAGCTTCCCCTGGATCGTCCCGCCCAGGCACTTCACCGCGCAGGCCGAGATGATCCCCTCGGGGGTGCCGCCGACGCCGAGCAGCAGGTCGATACCGGTGCCCTCCCGCAGCGCCAGGATGGAGCCCGCCACGTCTCCGTCCGAGATCAGCTTGATCCGCGCGCCGGTGTCCCGGATCTCCTTGATGACCCCCTCGTGCCGGGGCCGGTCCAGGATGACGACGGTGACGTCCTCGGGCGTGCGCCGCTTGGCCTTGGCGACCCGGCGGATGTTGACCGACACGGGGGCGTCGATGTCGACGAAGTCGGCCGCCTCGGGCCCGGTGACCAGCTTGTCCATGTAGAACACGGCGGACGGGTCGAACATGGCGCCGCGCTCGGCGGCGGCCAGCACGGCGATCGCGTTCGGCATGCCCTTGGCCGTCAGCGTGGTGCCGTCGATCGGGTCGACCGCGATGTCGACCTCGGGTCCGGTGCCGTCGCCGACCCGCTCTCCGTTGAAGAGCATCGGCGCTTCGTCCTTCTCGCCCTCGCCGATGACGACGACGCCGTTCATGGACACGGTCGAGACGAGGGTCCGCATGGCGCGCACGGCGGCACCGTCGGCGCCGTTCTTGTCGCCGCGGCCTACCCAGCGGCCCGCGGCCATGGCCGCGGCTTCGGTGACTCGGACCAGTTCCAGGGCGAGGTTCCGGTCGGGAGCCTCGGAGGGAACATCGAGTTCGGACGGAAGAAGATGATGCTCGGTCATCGGAGCGCACCTTTCTGATACGACGACGGCCGGATGAGGGTGTGGGGTGACTCTATCCCCGGACTGAAAAAATGAGCAGGGGGCCCCACGGATGAGCGCGGAGGGCACCTGCGACCATAGGGGGCGTGGCAGGTTCGAACGGCAAGCAGAAGACGGTCCGGGACATGATCCTCTCCCTGGCCCTCATCGGTATCGCGGCGGCGGTCGTCTACGTCTTCGTCCCGCACGACGACCATGCGCCCGACCTCCCCCGGGTCGACTACACGGTCGAGACGACCACGGCACGCAGGGCCGTGAGCTACCCGGTGGCGGCCCCCGAGGGGCTGCCGGACACCTGGAAGGCGACCTCCGTCCGCTTCCGTGGCGAGGAGTCCGACCGCTGGCACCTCGGCTTCCAGGACCCCGAGGGCGAGTACGTGCAGGTCGAGCAGTCCGCCCAGAAGCGCTCCGACTTCATCGAGCAGGCCACCCAGGGTTCCTCGGCGACCGGGAAGACCGAGAAGATCGACGGCCGAACCTGGACCCGCTACACCGGCGGCCGCTACGACGCCCTCGTGCTGGAGGGCACCCCCGGCTCCACCACGGTGGTGTCGGGCACCGCGTCCTTCGACCGCCTGACCACCATGGCGACGGCGCTCAAGATGGCGTAGCGGCCCCCTCTCACGATGCGCGAAGGCCCCCGGAATCGCATTCCGGGGGCCTTCGCGCGTGCGGTGACCTGCTGAAAGAGCCGGCTCAGACGGTCGTGATCACGTCGTCGTACGCCAGGCGCGGGCTGCGCGGGTACGAGGCGTCCGCGGCCGGGCGGCCGATGTTGACGATCATCAGCGGGGCGTGGTCGTCGTCCAGGAACTCCTTGCGGACACCCTCGGGGTCGAAGCCGGTCATCGGGCCCGCGGCCAGTCCGGCGGCGCGGACGCCGACGACGAAGTAGGCGGCCTGGAGCGCGGCGTTCAGCGCGGCGGAGCGCTCACGGACCGGGCGCTCGGCGAAGAAGGCGTCCTTGGCCTGCGGGAACGCCGGGAACAGGGCCGGCAGCTCCTCGTGGAACTCGTTGTCCGCCGAGAGGATCGCGACCAGCGGGGCCGCGGCCGTCTTGGCGCGGTTGCCCTCCGCCATGTGCCCGAGCAGGCGCTCGCGGGCCTCGGGGGAGCGGACCAGGGTGATGCGCAGCGGGGTCTGGTTGAAGGCGGTGGGGCCGTACTTCACCAGGTCGTAGATCGCGCGGACCTGCTCGTCGGTCACCGGCTCGTCGGTGAAGGAGTTGGCGGTGTGGGCCTCGCGGAACAGCAGGTCCTGGGCGGCCGGGTCGAGAACGAGAGACATGCGTGACTTCCTGGGGTGCGCGTACGGTCCGCGGCGCGGGACCGGCTGACGGACCCGACCCTACGCCAGGGAAGTTCAAGTTTTAACAAAGGCGCGCGGGGCGCTACTCGTCCCCGTCTTCCTCCGCCTCCTCGGCGAGCGCCGCGTCCAGCCGCTCCCGCGCCCCCTCCAGCCAGCGACGGCACACCTTGGCCAGCTCCTCGCCGCGCTCCCACAGCGCGAGGGACTCCTCCAGCGTCGTACCGCCCGCCTCCAGCCGCCGCACGACCTCGATCAACTCGTCCCGCGCCTGCTCGTACGACAGCGCCTCGTCCACCTTGCTGCTCATCCGCCCACCCTATTCATCGCCGCCGACATCCACCCGGACCGCGAACTCGCCCGCCGCCACCCGTGCCCGCAGCGGCTCGCCCTCCGTCACCTCGGCCGGGTCGCGGACCACGTGGCCGTCCTCCTTCTGGAGCACCGCGTAGCCCCGCCGGAGGGTGGCCGCGGGGGAGAGGGCGACCACGCGCGCGTGCGTGTGGGTCAGCTCCGACTCCGCCCGGTCCAGCAGATGCCCCAGTGTGCGCCGGGCGCGGCCCAGCAGCGCGTCCACCTGCTCGGCCCGCTCGTCCAGCATCCGGTGCGGGCGCTCCATCACGGGCCGGGCCAGGGCGTGCGCGAGCCCCCGCTCCTCCCGCTCCAGCAGCGCGCTCGCGCAGCGCCGGCCGCGGTCGCGCAGCATCTGTACCCGCGCCAGCTCCTCACCCACGTCCGGTACGACCTTCTTGGCCGCGTCGGTCGGGGTGGAGGCCCGCAGGTCGGCCACCAGGTCCAGCAGCGGGGTGTCCGGCTCGTGCCCGATCGCCGAGACCACCGGCGTACGGCACGCGGCCACCGTCCGTACCAGCTCCTCGTCGGAGAACGGCAGGAGGTCCTCCACGCTGCCGCCGCCGCGGGCCACCACGATCACGTCCACGTCGTCCCGCGCGTCCAGCTCCTTGACCGCCTGGACCACCTGCGGCACCGCGTGCACCCCCTGCACCGGCACGTTGCGCACCTCGAAACGGACGGCGGGCCAGCGGTGCCGGGCGTTCTCCAGCACGTCGCGCTCGGCCGCCGACGCCCGGCCGCACACCAGCCCGATGAGCTGCGGCAGGAACGGCAGCGGCTTCTTGCGGTCGGCGGCGAACAGCCCCTCCGCCGCGAGCGACTTCTTGAGCTGCTCCAGGCGGGCCAGCAGCTCGCCCACGCCCACCGGCCGTATCTCCGCCGCCCGCAGCGAGAGCTGCCCGCGCGGCGCGTACCACTCCGGCTTGGCCAGCACCACGACCCGGGCGCCCTCGCCGACCACGTCCGCGACGGTGTCGAACACCTGCCGGTAGCAGGTCACGCTCACCGAGATGTCGTGCGAGGGGTCGCGCAGCGTCAGGAAGACCACCCCGGCACCCGGCCGGCGCGACAACTGGGTGATCTGTCCCTCGACCCACACCGCGCCCAGCCGGTCGATCCAGCGTCCGATCAGCCGGGAGACCTCTCCGACCGGGAGCGGGGCCTCGGGCGACGTGTTCACAGCCATGCCGCGAGCGTAACGGCCGCCGCCGACAAAGGGGGTGCGCCGGGAGCACCCCCCGGGGGGATCTACGAGGTTGCCCGCCCGGCCTTACGATGGATCGCATGACCGCTTCGCCTGGCCGCCGTGTCCTGCTCGCCGCCCCCCGTGGCTACTGCGCCGGTGTGGACCGCGCCGTGATCGCCGTCGAGAAGGCCCTCGAGCAGTACGGGGCCCCGATCTACGTCCGGCACGAGATCGTCCACAACAAGTACGTCGTGCAGACCCTGGAGAAGAAGGGCGCGATCTTCGTCGAGCAGACGGAGGAGGTGCCGCCGGGGCACATCGTGATGTTCTCCGCGCACGGCGTCGCCCCGACCGTGCACGAGGAGGCGAAGCGCGGACAGCTCGCCACCATCGACGCCACCTGCCCCCTGGTCACCAAGGTCCACAAGGAAGCCGTCCGCTACGCCAACGACGACTACGACATCCTCCTGATCGGTCACGAGGGCCACGAGGAGGTCATCGGCACCTCCGGCGAGGCCCCCGAGCACATCCAGCTCGTCGACGGCCCCGAGGACGTCGCCAAGGTCGAGATCCGCGACCCCTCCAAGGTCGTCTGGCTCTCCCAGACCACCCTGTCCGTGGACGAGACCATGGAGACCGTGGACGCCCTCAAGGCGAAGTTCCCCGGCCTGGTCTCCCCGCCCAGCGACGACATCTGCTACGCCACCCAGAACCGCCAGCTCGCGGTCAAGCAGATGGGCGCCGAGGCCGAGCTGGTCATCGTGGTCGGCTCGCGCAACTCCTCCAACTCCGTGCGCCTCGTCGAAGTCGCCAAGCTCGCCGGTGCCCGTGAGGCGTACCTGGTGGACTACGCGAGCGAGATCGACGAGACCTGGCTGGAAGGCGTCACCACGGTCGGTGTCACCTCCGGTGCCTCCGTGCCCGAGGTCCTGGTCGAGGAGGTCCTCGAGTGGCTGACCCAGCGCGGCTACGGCGACGTGGAGCTGGTCAAGGCGGCCGAGGAGTCCATCACCTTCTCCCTGCCCAAGGAGCTCCGCCGCGACCTGCGCGAGGAGGCGGCGGCCCTGGCGGCCCAGCGTGGCGGAACCGGTACGCCCGAGGCGTGACCCTCAGTCGTACGTCGTAACGTGGGGCCATGCAGATCTTCGGCGTGGACATCGGCGGATCCGGGATCAAGGGTGCCCCGGTGGACCTGGACAAGGGCGATCTCGCCCAGGAGCGCTGCAAGGTGCTCACCCCGCACCCGGCGACGCCCGAGGGCGTCGCCGACGGTGTGAAGGAAGTGATCGACCACTTCGGCTGGACCGGCCCGGTCGGGCTGACCTTCCCCGGAGTGGTCCAGGACGGCGCCACGATCCTCACCGCGGCGAACGTCGACAAGAGCTGGGTCGGCACGGACGCCCGCGCGCTGTTCAGCGAACGGCTGGGCGGGCTGCCGGTGACACTGGTCAACGACGCGGACGCGGCCGGCATCGCCGAGATGCAGTTCGGTGCCGGGCGCGGGCGGCGGGGCACGGTCATCGTGCTCACCTTCGGCACCGGCATCGGCAGCGCGGTCTTCACCGACGGCGTGCTGGTCGCCAACACCGAGCTGGGCCACCTCGAGCTGAACGGCCACGACGCGGAGAAGAAGGCGTCGAGCAAGGCCAAGGAGGACGGCGACCTGACCTGGGAGCACTGGGCCCGGCGCGTCCAGAAGTACCTGGCGCACCTGGAGATGCTGTTCTCGCCCGAGCTGTTCATCATCGGCGGCGGGGTGAGCCGCAAGGCCGAGAAGTTCCTCCCGCACATCAAGGGCATCAAGTCCGAGATCGTCCCGGCCCAGCTCCAGAACAACGCGGGGATCGTGGGCGCGGCGATGCGGGCGGAGCAGCGGGCTTCCGCGGAGTAGCGGGGCCGGGGCAGCCGCCGGACGCGCGGGGATAGGCTGCCCCGTCCGTGGCTCCGATCAGGAGGTCGTCCCAGTGTTACCCGCCCGCGTGTTCGCCGTCGCCCCGCTGGCTCTGGTGGCGCTCGCCCTGTCCGGCTGCTCCTCCTGGGGCTGCACCGACACGACGGCGGAGCGCGGCACGCCCGGTGCCAGGGTGCGGGTCGTGGACACCGACGGGCGGCCGCTCGGTGTCACCGCCGTGGTCGTCGACTGGCGCCTCGAGCCCCACCCGCAGGTGCCCGCCGAAGGTGACCAGGTCCACTTCCGCTTCCGCTTCGACGGCGCCGGCGATCATGCCGACTCCGCGGTGGACGCCTGCGCGGTCGACAGGGAGCGGGTGGCGTTGGGGTGCGGCACGGTCGAGTCGTCCCAGGCGTTCGGGCCGGCCGCCGATCCCCGCACCGGCGATGCCTGGCTCGCCGTCGAGCATCCCGAGCGGGTCGCCGGAGTGCTGTTCATCCCCAACGACCAGTCCTACGACCGACGCACCTGCGCGGTGGACGTCAAGGACGGCGGCGGAATGCACCCTCCAAAGAGCCCCAGCAGGGGGGACCAGTTGTAGGGCCGGTCCCTCCCCGGCCTGCGTGGCGCTAAGGACGGCGCCGTCTGCTCCGGACCCAGCGCACCCGGCGTACGAGGACCATCACCCCGGCGACCAGCGTGCCGCCGTAGAGCCAGCCCGCCTGGGTGGCGAGGCCGGTGAAGACGCCCATCAGGGAGCCGAGGAAGCCCGCGCCGCCGTCGGCGACGGGGAAGAGCCCGGCGACGAAGGCGATCGGCAGGGACACGGGGGCGGTGAGTACGTCACCGGCCCGTACCCAGAGCGCGGTGAGCACACAGACGGGCAGGAACAGCACGCCGTAGGTGATGAGCGACGAGCCGAACAGCAGGGCGTCCAGGCCGCCGAGCAGCAGCATCGAGGCCACGCAGAACAGGCCGCCGCCGAGCCCGGTGAGCCGGGGGTTCGGGAAGCGCCTCCCGGTCGGCGCGGGGCGCGGCTCGGCGAGGGGCCGCGCGGCGGGGGCGGGGCCGCGGCGGGCCGCCACGGGCGCCTCGGCGACGCCGCGCACGGCGTCCAGGCCCCGGCGGGCCTGGGGCGGAAGGTGCGCGGGCGTGGGTGTGCCGCGTGGCGGCCCGTCTTTCGGAGGTCGCGTTCTGTGTTGCTCCACTGGACCAACTTAGGTCTGTTTATGTGCCGAATCGCCCTTCAGACACGCCGAAGACGTGTCCGCGGGGTGAGTCCGGCCGGACGGGGGACGCTCCCGCTAATTGCCCGGCGCGGACGCCGTAAACTGGTGGATCGGCCGGTGTCCCCTGGCCTCTGGCAGCCCCTGGCCCACTCATCTACGGGAAGTCGCAAACGTGTCGCTCACGATCGGAATCGTCGGCCTGCCCAACGTCGGCAAGTCGACCCTGTTCAACGCCCTGACCAAGAACGACGTGCTGGCGGCCAACTACCCGTTCGCCACGATCGAGCCGAACGTCGGCGTGGTCGGCGTCCCCGACGGCCGTCTGGCGAAGCTGGCGTCGATCTTCTCGTCGGAGCGCATCCTCCCGGCGACGGTGGACTTCGTCGACATCGCGGGCATCGTGCGCGGCGCCTCCGAGGGTGAGGGCCTGGGCAACAAGTTCCTGGCGAACATCCGCGAGTCCGACGCGATCTGCCAGGTCATCCGGGCCTTCCAGGACGAGAACGTCGTGCACGTCGACGGCAAGGTCTCGCCGAAGGACGACATCGAGACGATCAACACCGAGCTGATCCTCGCCGACCTCCAGACCATCGAGAAGGTCCTGCCGCGCCTGCAGAAGGAGTCGCGGATCAAGAAGGACGTCGCGCCGAAGGTGAAGGCGGTCGAGGAGGCGAAGGAGATCCTGGAGAAGGGCGACACCCTCTTCTCCCAGGGCATCCTCCAGGGCTCGGAGCGCGCGGAGCTCCTGCACGACCTGCACCTCCTGACGACGAAGCCCTTCCTCTACGTCTTCAACGTGGACGAGGACGAGCTGACCGACGAGGACTTCAAGAACGCCCAGCGCGCGCTGGTGGCCCCGGCCGAGGCGATCTTCCTCAACGCCAAGCTGGAGCAGGACCTCGCCGAGCTGGACGAGGAGGACGCGATGGAGCTCCTGGAGTCCGTCGGCGCCGAGGAGCCGGGCCTCGCGACCCTGGCCCGCGTCGGCTTCAACACCCTGGGCCTGCAGACCTACCTCACGGCCGGCCCCAAGGAATCCCGCGCCTGGACCATCCCCAAGGGCGCCACCGCCCCCGAGGCCGCCGGTGTCATCCACACCGACTTCCAGAAGGGCTTCATCAAGGCGGAGGTCATCTCCTTCGAAGACCTCGTCGAGACGGGCTCCGTCGCCGAGGCCCGCGCGAAGGGCAAGGCTCGTATGGAGGGCAAGGAGTATGTGATGCGGGACGGGGATGTGGTGGAGTTCCGGTTCAACGTGTAGCCGGTGCTGTAGCACGACACTCATGACCTGGCAAACGCGCAGGCCAAATGGGGTCTGGCTCTTCGGAGGCAGGCCCCCTTTTCACGCCCGTGCTGACTTGGTGCTGACCTGTGGGCACCGCTCAGCACCCCTCTGCACCCCTCCCGTGCTGGTTTGGTGCTGACTCTCGACTGCCGGCGAAGGCGGAGGTGCTGGCGCGTCTCCCGCAGTAACCGAGCAGCCGACGAAGCAGGTTGCACGCCGACTGGCCCTCGTTGTCGGTCCCCGCCGGTACGCTTCAAAAGTCACGACAGTTGGAGGAAAGACATGGGCACCTCGGGGCGTCTCAGTCTGTCTTGGATCAACAAGGACAGGTCGCTCATCAGCACCCAGGACGGCGGCTACGCGTGGGTCGACCGGGACGACTTCCGGGTGACCGAGACGCGTCTCCTCCGGGATGTTGCGACTGTTGGAGAGGTACATGACGACCTCAAGCGAGCTGAGGAAAATCTGCTGATCGCGGGGGATAGTGGAGACGCGCTGAGGGCGCTGGCGAGGCTTCCCGAGTTCGCGGACAAGTACCGAGGCAAGGTCAAGCTCGTATACATCGACCCGCCGTTCAATACGGGGCTGGCCTTCGAGCACTACGATGATGGACTTGAGCATTCGATCTGGCTCACCATGATGCGCGACCGGCTGTTGCTGATTCGCGAATTGCTGTCGGACGAAGGAAGCCTGTGGCTGGAACTCGACGACACGGAGATGGCCTACTGTAAAGTGCTACTGGACGAGATCTTCGGCAGGGCCAACTTCATGTCCACGATTTTGTGGCAGCGACGTCATTCTCGATCGAATGATGCGACTTTCTCTACGTCTCATGACTACATCTTGGTGTATGCGAAGAATTCTGCCAAATTCCGGACGGTGCGTAACAAGCTGCCGCTGGTGCCTGAGCAGGCAAGCGACTACGTCAATCCCGATGAAGACCCGCGAGGGCCATGGCGCTCCATCTCTTTCAGTGCGCCCAATCTTCGACCAAATCTCACGTACGAGATCATGGCGCCCTCGGGTAAGGTGCATCTTCCGCCGAGTGGGCGCTGTTGGAGAACGACTCGCGAAGCCTTCGATAAACTGTTGGAGGATGATCGGATCTATTTCGGATCCAACGGGCTCGGTGTGCCTCGGGTAAAGCAGTTTCTTTCCGAAGCGCCGGGGATTGTCCCAAACACTTGGTGGCCTCATCAAGAAACCGGTCATACGGAAGAGGCGGCCAAGGAGAGTGCTGCATTGTTCGGCCGAACCGCCACTTTCAGCACCCCCAAGCCGGAGCGATTGCTGCAACGGATCATCACCATTTCATCTAACCCTGGCGATATCGTTCTCGATTGCTTTGCTGGATCCGGCACGACAGCTGCTGTGGCGCACAAGATGGGTCGGCGCTGGGTGACAGTTGAACGTGAACTGGAGAGTGTTAAGTCGTTCATTCGCCCGCGCCTGGAAAAGATCGTCAACGGTGAGGATCCGGGGGGCATCTCTGGATCGGCGGGCTGGGAGAAGGGCGGAGGTTTCCGGCATCTGGAAGTCGCGCCGTCTATGTATGAGTGCCTGGGCCACCGGGTTCTCCTCGCTTCGTGGGTGATCGGCGACGCGTTCGCTGAAGCCGCCTGTGCGCAGCTTCCTGGCTTCGAGTTGGAGCCCGGGGCCGAGCCGCCGTTCGTCGGTCGCAAGGGGCGACAGCGTTTGGCGGTTGTCGATGGGCTCGTTTCCGAGAGCACAGTTCAGTCGATTGTTGAGGCCTTGGGCGAGGACGAGAGGGTTCTCATCGTGGCAAAGAGTTACCTGCGCGAGGCAGCAAGCCTTCTGGAGAATCTCAGCCCCGGCTCGCGTATTAAGAAGGCTCCTCAGGATCTGTTGGACATGAAGGGACGTGTGCTGCGTTGAGCTGGATCACATACGACCAGGCAGCGATCGAGGACCTGGCTACTCGCATGGAGCTCCGGGACCCTAACCGTCGCGCCGTGGCCAAGGTCGTTGAGGAGATCCAGTCGGGGGACGGGCGGGAAGTCGTCTGTGACTTGGCAACCGGTGTGGGTAAGACGTACATCTGCCGGGGCCTGATCGACTACCTCGCCGAACAGGGTGTTCGCAACATCCTGATCGTTACTCCTGGCCGGACCATCCAGAGGAAGACGCTCGCCAACTTCACACCCGGCCACCCGAAGTTCGTTCCGGGCGCCAACTACGAGCCGATCGTCATCACACCGGAGAACTATGCGGGTGGCCGCGTCGGCGATGCGCTGCACGACCCAGACGCGTTGAAGGTCTTCATCTTCAACGTCCAGCTGCTGACCAAGCCGACTGTGAAGACCTCGCGCAGCACGTACATCACCGATGAGTTCATCGGGACGGCTCTGTACGACCACTTGCGGACGGTAGATGACTTGGTCGTCATCGCCGATGAGCATCACGTGTACCGGAGTGACGCGAGGAAGTTCCATGAGGCGGTCCGGGATCTTCAGCCCCGTGCGCTAGTGGGCTTGACGGCAACCCCTGACGAGACTGACCGCAAGGTGCCCGGCAGGATCGTCTTCCAGTACTCCCTTGCCGAGGCCATCGCAGACCAGCTCGTCAAGATTCCTGTCATCGTCTACCGCGAAGACGGGCACAACGACGTTCGTACTCAACTGGCTGACGCCTGCCATCTGCGCAAGGTGAAGGAGGAGACCACCCGGGAGTGGGCTGAGAGGAATGGGCGGCCCATGGTCAATCCCGTCCTCTTCGTGGTCTGTCAGAGCATTGAGGAAGCCACCGAGAGCGCCTCGATCTTGGCTGGCCCAGGATTCATCGACGAACCGGGCGCGGTGTTGCAGATCACCTCCGGCAGCAAGGACGACGCGCTCGAAGCTCTCGCCGGCATCGAGGAGCCGGACTCCCCGGTGCGGGCCGTGGTCTCCGTCGACATGTTGAAGGAGGGATGGGATGTCAAAAACATCAGCGTGATTGTTGCGCGGCGTGCTCTCGCCTCTCAGACCCTCACCGAGCAGATCCTCGGCCGCGGCCTGCGCCTTCCCTACGGTGAACGAGTCGGGTTCTCGATGGTCGACTGCGTCGACATCATTGCTCATGAGTCATACCGGAAGCTTCTGGACTCGAAGGAAGCCCTCCTCGAACACACTCTTCCGCAGCGGTCGGAGAACGGCGGCACGCCAGGAGCTGGAGCGAGTGCCGCGGCCAAGTCTGGTGGCGCAAGCCCTCTGCCCGCCTACCACGAATCCCAGACGCAAGGGATGTTGGCGTTCACCGCCGAGGCACCTGTCAGGGACGGCGGGTTCGGCACTGAGACGTCCGAGGCTGTCTATCTCGGTCTGGCCGACATGGAACACCGGCTTGCCGAAGCGGGGGTGGAGAAGAAGGAGATCCAGCAGGTTATGAAGCCTGCTGATGGGGCGCCGGCCATCAAGTTCCCCAGCAAGCGCCTGTTGGAGAAGCCGGACACCTACAGCTTGTCCTTCGTCAGCACCGAGGCCGTCGCGGAGAAGGGGAAGCAGTTCAAGCACGAAATTGAGGTGGAGCTGAAGCGCAAGGCACTGAACGCCTCGCGTGGACTGGACGGAACCGTAACGGTGCAGGCGGAGGACCAGAAGTCCGCCGTCGCGACTCAGCGCAGCTGGCCGATCTCGAAGGTCAGGGAAGACCTCGAAGAGAAGATCCTCAATCTGCCGCAGTTGAAGCTCACGGCTGACGAGGTGGAGGCCGCGCAGGAGATCGTGCATACCTTCCTCGGAGCGGCGATCGAAGTTGACGCGGAGGACAGCACGCCCTGGGAGGAAGCTCGGGCGGAGCTTGCGTTGACGCAGCTGGAGAGGCTTGTGGTCTCCAGTTTCAAGCAGAAACTTGCGGTAGTCGAACACGAGATCGTGAAGGTGACGGTCCCGCCGCCTGCCCGGCCGTGGCCCGGACAGACGATGCCTCAGATGCAGATGACCGACAAGGTAATCCGCGGCATGGGGTACACGGGCTGGGGCAGCTCGATTCTTCCTGTTGTTCACTTCGATGCCCTGTCTACCGAAGTCAAGCTGGCGAGGCTGATGGATGTCAGTCCTAAGGTCGACTGGTGGCTTCGGCTTGAGTCGCAGAGCGGAACGTACATCCAACTCGACAACGGCTCCCGGTACTTCCCGGACTTCATCGCCATAGACACGGACGGTGTGCACTGGCTCGTCGAGGGCAAGTCCAACGCGGAGGCGTCCAGTGAGTCGGTCGTTGCGAAGAAGGTCGCCGCATTGGCTTGGGCCAAGGAGGTGACCGATCGTGGAGACTTCGGTGCGTGGAAGCACCTGTTCGCCACTGAGGACCACCTGAGTCAGGCGAGCAGTTGGGACACCCTGCTGACGATCACGGGTGCCCGCGGATAGATGCTCGGATCACTGCGGAGGACTCCAGTTCGACGGCTGGATTCCTCCGTACGAGGCGCATGGCTACTTGGCCGAGATGGGCCTGCACGTGATGGCCCGCTGCTACGGTCGCACGTATCACGCTCTCGGTACCTGCGGCCCGTTCCGTCGATTTGCGGGTTGAACCTGCTGATGAGGTTCTCAATCGTGTGGAGCGGTCGCTTCAGACGCGCCTGAGTCGGGACACCGTCGTACGCAAGCGCCGCTCGATTGGCGTGCGTACGGACCGCGATACGTGGGTGCGTATCGAGCGGCGTGGGCTCGACCGGATCGGGGTTCAGGGTGGGGACGGCACCGCGTCCGCCGAGGCCCTGCGCGGGATCGCGAAACCGGCCTGGCTTGCCGGCGTCGCGTGGCGGGACGAGACGGAGCCGGTGATGTGGCGGGCGGACGAGACGGAGTTGCTGCCCGGGGCGCCGGTAGGCAGCGCCGTGGTGGCGGAGGACCCGGGGATGACCGAGGAATGTGGGTCGCGCTGAATGCCTCCCTGGACGCCCTCGCCGCGCAGCTCACGAACCGGATCGCGACACCGGACACCGAAACCCTCACACAGGAGCTGGTCACGGCGACGATTCACAGCGTCTTCCCCGGCGTCGATACGGCCGTGGCCGACTGGCGTCCGGCCCACGTGGATGTGACGGCGCCGGCGCTCTGTGTGTTCGACTGGGAGGACTGGGGCATGGCCCCGCGCGGCCTGGACGCGGCGAATCTGTGGGGTGCCTCCCTCGCTGTCCCGACTCTGGCCGATCGCGTCCGCGGCGAGCGGCGTGACGATCTGGAGAGCCGGGACGGCAGGATGATGACGTTGTTCGTCGCCGCGAAGATCCTCGGCCCCTACGCCGACCCGGACGACCCCCGACTGGGGGCCGCCCGGGAGACGGCGGAGCGAGTGGCGAAGGAACTTCAGGCGGGCTGACGGCAGGCCAGGAGGAGCTGTCGGTACTCCCGGACCACCTGGTCGTCGACCTCATACGCCAGGGCGCCGACCAGCTCCCGCAGGTGGTCGACGTCGTCCGTACCGACGGCGACTGCGCCGACCTTGGTCAGGCCGTAGGCGGAGCGGAACGCCGCCTGGACTCTCGTGGCCGGCGGGGAGTCCCGCAGGAAGATCCGCGGGTCGAACCTTCCCCATACCGCCTCGGTCGTACTGCCGCCGAAGGAAGAGCATTAGTCCTAGTAGCGCCTGGGGCAGCTGCTCCCTGAAGCCAGCGTGGTGGGGGTTCCGGGAGGGGCTGCAGCATGAGAGTAGTGCAGTGGACCAGCGCGACGGACGCCACAAGAATCTCCCGATGATGAAGCAGTTCGACGTGATCATTCTGGTAGGTCTGTGCGTGGCGCACCCTGTTGCCCAGAAGTGCGACGCAGCGCTTTGTGAGGTGTGTTGATCGCCGAAGCTCAGTCGTACAGTCGATCATCGCGTTCTCCGCCACGGCCAGCGAGCGGGCTGCAAGTTTGGCGCAGTACCCCACTGGGCGCCTTTGGGATCGCGCCATGGAGGTTGGCATGGCGGTCGGTCAGCCTGGTGGGAGTGGACAGCACCGTCAAGTGCCCGCCCGGCAGTATGCGGGACTTCTTAGCCTCCGTAGCCTTGGTCAATGGGGTGTCGATCTCCGTGCGGTCTCGGGTTGGCTGGGGCAACGATCGGTCGAGGTCTACAGCCGTCGGCTACTCGCACATGTCATCGCTTTCGGGAAGTTCTGCAGTGTGCCGCAGCCTGCATCCACGCACGCGATGTCCCCCTGTCCATGGAGACGAGCCGGAGCGCCGACATGCAAGGTGGGTGAGAGTGGCGAGAGCCGTCCAGATGCACGGTGCTGGGATAGAACGCCCGTGCTGGGATGGTGCTGGGACGCCCACTGGAGAACCCGCGTTTCCGCAGGTGGGAGCTCCGCGCTATAGGTTCCGCTTCAACGTCTAGCCGGTGCTGCTCCGGCAAGCTCGTAGGTGAGAAGGGGCCCGATTCTCCGGAGTCGGGCCCTTTTGCTGTTCCTTCCCTCGATTCGCTGCCAGGGCAGGGCGACGGCCCCTAGCGTGTCGGTACATGACGGTGCTGATCATCGGGGGCAGCGGTTTCCTGGGGACGGAGCTGCTGCGCCAGGCGCGTGCTGAGGGGTGGGACGCGGCCGCGACGTTCCACTCCCGTCCCGGCGAGCCCGCGCTCGCCGCCTGGCATCGGCTCGACGTCCGTGATCCCGCCCGGGTCGAGGCGCTGCTGAAGGCGGTCGCGCCGCGTGCGGTGGTGGACGTGACCAGCGGCGGGGCGGACTGGAAGGTCACCGCGGACGGGTCCGTCCACATCGCCATGGCCACCGCGAAGCTCGGGATCCGCCTGGTGCACGTGTCCAGCGACGCTGTCTTCTCGGGCAGCCGGGTCCACTACGACGAGACCTGCGACCCCGACCCGATCACGCCCTACGGTGCGGCGAAGGCCGCCGCCGAGACGGCCGTGCGGCTCCTGTGTCCGGACGCGGCCGTCGCCCGCACCTCACTGATCGTCGGCCGCGGCCGCTCCGACCACGAACGCCTCGCGCACGCGCTGATCGCCGGAACACGGCAAGGCGTTCTCTTCACCGACGACGTCCGCTGCCCCGTGCACGTCGCGGACCTGGCCGCCGCCCTGTGGGAACTCACCCGCTCCGACGCGGCCGGACTCTTCCACCTCGCGGGCCCCGACGCCCTCAGCCGCTACGACCTCGGCGTACGCATCGCCCGGCGCGACGGCCTCGACGTGTCCCGCCTGCCGGCCGGCCGCCGGGCGGACACGCGGGTACCGGGTCCTCTCGACGTGCGCCTCGACAGCCGCGCCACCCAGCGACGACTGAGCACGAGGCTCCGTGGCGCCCGCGAGTTCCTTGAGTCCCTTGAGGACGGTGGCTCGTGATGTCGGCTCTCGCCGCGTCCGTCATCCTCCAGGGACGGCAGCGGCAAGGACGGCGGCCTGAGCAGGTCACGCGTACCTACTGGTGAAAGGTGGACCGCGAGGCCGTCATGCCGTCATGTGCGGAACGCCCGCGCCGACAGGACGCGGCACTTCACGCCCGCCTTCCTCAGGCCCACCAGCCCCGCGACGTTGAGGGCGCTCGCCGTCAGGTGGAGGGTCAGGGTGAGGAGGGTGGCGAGGGTCGGGCCCGGTTCGAAGGCCGCCGGGGAAAGCGCCATCCAGGCGACGGCCATCAGGACCGAGGACGGCATGGCCGCCAGGCTCCACATCGTCAGCGCCGCGTGGCTGACCGCGTCCACGGGGACGGCTGTGGCGATGCTCAGGGCGACCAGTGCAGCCGCGTACAGGGAGATCAGGCGCGTGCTCATGAGGTCCTCGGGGGTGTGAGGTGCATCGCCGGGTACGGGGTCGGGCTCGTGACCCAGCCGGTGGTGAGGAGGAGGCGGGGGGAGCGGGTGGTGGTGAGGAAGGCGAAGGGGCGGTCGTAGGTGAGGCTGAGGACCGTCGTGGTGTGGGTCTGCTGCGGGGCGCCTCCCGGGCGCGCCGCGACCGCCGTCACCGCTCCCGCCCGGAAGCCCTTCGCGCTGAACTGGGCCACCGCCGACTGGCGGGCCGCGCCGATCGCCAGGGGCGTGTCCGTGATGCCGGGGAAGTGGGCGCCGGGGGTGTACTGGGCCGTGGCAAGGCCGAAGAGGGCCGGGTCGGCCAGGAGGTCGTGGTCGGCGCGCACCTCGTACGCCACCGTGCGGACGTCCAGGGCTATCGGCTCCGGCGTCGCGGACGGGCGCTGCTCCACGTACAGGCCTGGACCCACGTGGCCCAGGGGCAGGCGGCCGCCCTCGGTGACCGGGATCGTGCGCTCCACCAGGCCCACCCCGGCCGTGATGACCTGACCCGGTGTCATGCCCTCCTGGCCGAGCACCAGGTGGATGTCGATGCCGTTGTCCCCGGGGATCGTCAGGGAGGTGACATGGCCGTCCGGTGTCGCCGCGACGCCCACCCGGTCCGGCCGTACCGACCTGCGGAAGAGGCCGAGCAGGGTACGGCCCTGCCACGGCCCGTGCTCCGGGCGCAGCGGGATCTCGGTGAACGGCTGGCGCCACGTCGTACGCAGGGACAGCGCGCTGGCCAGCACCACCTGGGCGTCCCGCGTCAGCTTCAGCGGCATCCGCTCGACCATGCCGCCGGTACGCTCGGCCGCCCACGCGTCGAGGCGTTCCTGCGCGGTGAGCAGGTCGTCCCCGAACGTGCCCCGGGTGCCGGCGGGCAGCCCGGCCCGCCAGTCGTCCCGGAGCCGTAGCGACTGCTGGGTCCAGAGGCCGAGTGCCGCGTCCAGGCCGGTCACCGAGGCCAGTTCGGCGAGGAGTTGACGGGCGGCCGTGGCCGCCAGGTCCGCGGGGACGCCGAGCGCGTCCGACAGTTCCGCCCGGGCCTGGCCGCCCGCGCCGTCCGCGAGGAAGGCCAGCAACGGCCACACCGCGGCCGCCGAGAAGACCGTCCCGTCGTCCGCCGCGACCGTCCGCGCCCACCTCGTGGTGAGGGCGTTGATCGCCCGTACGCCCGCGCTGCCCGCGACCGCGTCGCCGCTCATTCCGTCCCCCACGCTCCGTCCGCCCCCATGTCCGTTCCGCGCGGCGCCCGTTCGGGGCCCAGGTCGTTTTCCGGTCTTGTCCGGACCCGCTTACCATGCGCGCATTCGTACGGTAGCCCGACCGAGAGTCCTCGCTCGCCCCCGCTGCCGCAACTCGTCCCAGAAACGGTACCGGTGTCCATATCCCCTGCCCCTGAACCCCGCGAGCCCGAAGGCCGGAACCCGTACAGAGCGCCCGACGGCGCCGAGGCGGTGAGCCCCGCCCCCTGCGCCCCCCAGGCCCCCTACGTCCCTCAGGCCCCCTACGCCCCCTACGGCACCCTCGCCCCCACGAACCCCTTCGCCATCGCCTCCCTCGTCACCGGCATCCTCTGCTGCCTGCCCGGCGTCGGTCTCCTCCTCGGCCTGATCGCGCTCCGCCAGATCCACGTGCGCGGCCAGCGCGGCCGGGCCGCGGCCGTCGTCGGCAGCGCGCTCTCCGGGGCCGGCCTAGGGCTCGCCGTACTGCTGCTCACCACGGGCGCCGCGACCCGGACCTGGCAGGACGTCAAGGACGGCATGCGCGAGGGCGCGAGCGTCTCACTGGCCAAGGGCGACTGCTTCGACGCCGCCGGCGACCTGGAGGGCGTCGTCGACGGCATCGTCCCGGTGGCCTGCGCGGGCGAGCACGAGGGCGAGGTCTTCGCCACCTTCGGGATCGAGGGCGGCCCCTACCCCGGTGAAGCCGCCGTGGTCGAGGCCGCCGAGCGCTGCACCGGCCTGCGGGACACGTACGCGATGGACTCCTGGGCGGTGCCCCACGACGTCGACGTCTACTATCTGGCGCCCTCGAAGGAGACGTGGGTGTTCGGCGACCGCACGGTCACCTGCGTCCTCGGCAGCGTCACCGAGGGCGGCACCCTCACCGGCTCGCTCCGCGCGGACGAGTCGGTCCTCGACGCCGACCAGGTCGCCTATCTGAAGGCCGTTCGCGTGCTGGACGCGGCCATGGACACCGCGCCCGAGGCCGCCTACGCCGAGGACGACCTGCCGGGACACAAGGCGTGGGCCCGCCGGGTCTCCACCGCCCTGGGCGAGTGCTCGCGGACCCTGCGCGCCCGCCCCTGGCCCGCCACCGCCGCCGAGCCCATGGCCGGCCTCACCGAGCGCCTGGACAAGGCCCGCGCCCTGTGGGCCGAGGCCGCCCGCGCCGAGGACGCCGACGCCTTCTACGTGCCCTACGACGCCGGTGCCACCCTGATCGAGCCTCGCACCACCCTCGCCGTCCGCGAGGCGCTGAAGCTGGCGACCACACCGCCGGACCCGGGCGGCGAGGACGTCGGTGACGACCCGGCGGACGGTGGCGCCCAGGTGTGATCACGGCGGGGCGGGGGAGTGATGGGCGGAGAAAGTCGCTGGACGCAGGTGTGCGCGGACCCTCGTCATCACATCGGGTGATTCTCTGGCCTTCGCTTGCGTGGCACAACCCACGGTTGCCACGCTGTCGCTGTCTGTACAACCTGATGGGAGCGGCCCGTGACATTCGGTGAACAGCCGGCGTACCTGCGTGTGGCGGGTGATCTCCGCCAGAAGATCGTCGACGGTTCACTGCCGCCCCATACGCGCCTCCCGTCGCAGGCCCGCATCCGCGAGGAGTACGGCGTCTCGGACACGGTCGCGCTGGAGGCCCGCAAGGTGCTGATGGCCGAGGGGCTGGTCGAGGGGCGGTCCGGCTCGGGGACGTACGTCCGCGAGCGGCCGGTGCCCCGCAGCGTGGCGCGCTCGGGGTACCGCCCCTCGGGCGGTGCCACCCCCTTCCGGCAGGAGCAGGCCGACGCGAACGCGCGTGGCACCTGGGAGTCCAGCAGCGAGCGGGCTGAGGCCGGGACGGGGGTGGCCGAGCGGCTCGGCATCAAGCCGGGGGAGCGCGTGATGCGCACCAAGTACCTGTTCCGGGAGGCCGGGGAGCCGATGATGCTCTCCACCTCCTGGGAGCCGCTGGCCGTGACCGGGCGCACCCCGGTCATGCTGCCGGAGGAGGGCCCGCTCGGCGGGATGGGCGTCGTCGAGCGGATGCGCGCCATCGACGTCATCGTGGACAACGTCACCGAGGAGGTCGGCGCCCGCCCCGGCCTCGCCGAGGAGCTGATCCTCCTCGGCGGTGTCCCCGGCCATGTGGTCCTGGTCATCCAGCGCACGTACTACGCCTCGGGCCGCCCGGTGGAGACCGCGGACGTGGTGATCCCCGCCGACCGCTATCAGGTCGCCTATCACCTCTCCGTGCGTTAGCGCCCCTTGGTGAGGTAGCGCACACGGGACGCGCTCCCCTGGAGCGCGCCCCGGCGTGCGAACGCGCGCCGAGCTTTCGGCGACCCGCCGTGATCCGGCCGTTCTCCCTGGTGGCCGCGGGTCGGCCCGGATCGCACGTCTTTTCCCTTACCCTCGCCCGACGCGGCGCGTCCGATTCCGTGCGCCCCCCTGCGTTCTGGCCGGTTGCGTACCTCTTCGTGAAAAGCCGTATTCGCTGTGTGAAGGTTGGGCGTACGCTCGGGCATATGCGTATTGCGGTTTCCTCGGGCGGGACACCTTGGAACCCCGGAGCGGGAAGCGGGTGGGGCCGGTGCGAAGTGGCACGGGAAGGGAAACGGTGGGGGCGATGAACGAGGGTGCGGTCGTTCTGCCCTGGCTCGTCATACGTCAGGACGACAACGGCAATCGCTACCGGGTCGGCCGGTACGCGACGCGGGCCGAGGCCCAGAAGATGGCCGACAGTCTCGACGGGCACGGGCACAGGCAGCTCTACAGCGTCGAGCGCGTCGGACAGCACGGCGAGAGCACGCGCAACTGACCACGGGCGCGCTCCCGTAGGCTCCGGACCATGACCGAACGGATCGTGGTGGTGGGAGCCGCGCTGCTCGACGGGGACCGACTGCTCGCCGCGCGGCGCAGTGCGCCGCCGGAGCTGGCCGGGCGCTGGGAGCTGCCCGGCGGTAAGGTCGAGCCCGGCGAGCGGCCCGACGACGCACTCGTGCGCGAGCTGCGCGAGGAACTCGGCGTGGACGCCGAGGCGGTCGAACGCGTGCCGGGGGAATGGCCCCTGAGGCCCCCTTACGTGCTGTGGGTGTGGACGGCCCGGCTCCGTCCGGGTTCCCCGGGCCCCGAGGCCCTCCAGGACCACGACGAGCTGCGCTGGCTCACCCCCGACCGCCTCTGGGAGGTCCCCTGGCTCGACCAGGACGTGCCGGCCGTCCGGGAGATCGCCGCACGCCTCGGCGCCCGGGCGCGCTGACCGGCGTACGGGATGCGTCGACCGGCGCAGGGCGCGGGCCGGCGTGCCGGTACGGTCCGCCGCGCCCCTCACCCGGCCCCCGTCCGGCCCCCGGGACGACTGCGGCCCGGACCCGGGAACAAGTACGCCGTTCGTGCCACAGTGCCCCGGCCCACGCGGTACTGCCCATGGGATACCGGGTATGTGCCCATTAACCCCATGAATTCGGACATGGGTGGGCTTGCTGGCCTGGGAAGTGATCGGCGTGTTCGACACCGAGGGCGACTGCGCCGAGTGGACGTTCCCTTCGGAACCCGGTGCGGTGCGCGCGGCTCGTGTCGCCGTCCGGGGACAGTTGGGCGGCTGGCACCTCGAATCCCTCGCCGATCTGACGGCGTTGCTGGTCAGCGAGCTGGTGACCAACTCCCTGCGGCACGCGGACGGCCCCATCGGCCTGCGCCTGGTGCGCCCCGACGGCCTCGACGGCACGCTGCTGGTGGAGGTCTCCGACCAGTTGCCCGACCTGCCGCGCGAGCGGGTCGCGCGTCCCGAGGACGAGAGCGGGCGCGGGCTTCAGCTCGTCGCCGGCTCCTCCCACCGCTGGGGTACCCGGCCCGGCGGCAGCGGCAAGATCGTCTGGTTCGAGCTGGCGGTCCCGGAGTGACGGTCCCGGAGTGACGGTCCGGCAATGATGCGTACGGCCCCCCTGTGACCCGGAGCGCGGGCGGGTGCATCAGGTGCACGGCGGGGTGAGCCGGGGGTACGGAGGGGTTGCGCGCGCCCCCGCGTGGGTCGGCTCGTGCCCCGGTGCGCAAGCGCGTTGCCGGGCGCGTGGTTCGAGGTCGTGTTCCCTGGTTAGAAGACTGGAAGTGTTGTCGCGGCCCGGTCCGGAAGGCACCCGTACCGAGCTGTGATCGTGAACACCGTGTTGTGCGGCGCCGTAGTGCTGGATACTGCGGGCAGCCGCCCCCGGTGACCGGTGCCGGACGCGGTGAGCTGGAGGGGACGGTTCGCGTGAGCGAGATACCAGCGAAGGCCACGGAGTCCGAGGACCCGTCGGGCGGCGCGAGGGGCCGGGCCGCCGAGGAGGCGGCCCCCGCTGACATGTGGCAGAGCAGTCCGCCCGGCTCGATGTACGACTACATAAAGGTCGCGTCCTTCTCCCTCAGCCCCGGCGGGCTGATCGAGCAGTGGAGCCTGCGCGCCGAACAGCTCTTCGGCGTCTCCGCCGACCGGGCCGTGGGGCTCGACCCGATCGAGGCGTTCGTCGACCCCGACCTGCGCAGCCGTGGCCAGCGCAAGATGGCGGAGATCCTGGACGGGCGGGAGTGGACCGGTGTGGTCCCCTTCCGGATGCCGGACGGACGGGACGGCTCGCGGGGCGAGGAGGGCATGGCCGAGGTCTACGTCATGCCGACCCGTACCGCCGAGGGCGACAAGGCCGCCGTCTGCATCGTCGTGGACGTGCGGACCCTGCGCAGCATCGAGACCGACCTCGCCGCCTCGCAGGCGATATTCGGCCAATCTCCGTTCGGGTTCCTGCTGATCGACAACGATCTGCGGGTGCGGCGGGCCAACATGCGGTTCGCCTCGATCTTCGGCGGCACCCCGGACGACCACCGGGGCAAGGGCGTGCACGACTATCTGCCGCGCGCCGAGGCCGACCGGGTCTCGGCCACCATGCGCCGGGTGCTGGAGACCGGCGACTCCATCACGGACATGCATGTCACCGGCTTCGTACCGGACTCCGACGAGCGCAGGCACTGGTCCATCAACCTCTACCGCGTGCACAGCGGCAGCGGGCGTCCCATCGGCGTGGCCTGGCTCGGCACCGACATCACCGCCCGCCGGGAGGCCGCCCGCGAGGCCGCCTCGGCGCGGCGCAACCTCGCCCTGCTCAACGAGGCCGGCGCCCGCATAGGGAACTCCCTCGACCTGGAGACGACCGCCCGCGAACTCCTCGACGTGGTCGTCCCCGGCTTCTGCGACCTGGCCACCGTCGACCTCTACCAGGCCCTGCTGACCGGCGACGAGGCCCCGCCCAAGCTGGCCGACGGCAGCGCGGAACTGCGCCGGGTCGCCTTCGCGAGCGCCGTCTCCGACGCGCCCCTGGGCGGCTCCGGGGAGCGGGTGGAGCTGGGCGCGGTGCACCGCTTCCCCTTCAACTCGCCCTGTGCGGACGCCCTGCGCACCGCCCGGCCGCAGCGGGTGCCCGCCGAGGAGGGCGGGCTGGTGCAGTCCACGCTGGCCGTGCCGATGGTCGCGCACGACACGGTGGTGGGCATCGTGCAGTTCGCCCGCACCAAGGGCAGCGAGCCTTTCGGGGACCGCGACCGCGACCTCGCGGTGGAGCTGGCCGCGCGGGCCGCCGTCTGCATCGACAACGCCCGGCTCTACCGGCGCGAGCACGAACGCGCGTTGATACTGCAGCGGTCCCTGCTGCCGCCCGGCGACCCCGAGGCGTCCGGCCTGGACATCGCCTGCCGCTACCTGCCCGGCAACGCGGCCACCGAGGTCGGCGGTGACTGGTTCGACGTCATCGAACTGCCGGGCCACCGAACCGCCTTGGTGGTCGGCGACGTGATGGGACGCGGCCTGCGCGCGGCCGTGGCGATGGGTGAACTCCGCACAGCGGTCCGCACCCTGGCCCTGCTCGACCTCGAACCGGCCGAGGTGCTCTCCGCGTTGGACGAGATCGCACGCGGCCTCGGCACCCCCGGCGGGGTGCAGCAGGCCACCCGCGCGGCCCGCCAGCCACGCGACGCCGACCTCAGCGAGGTCTACCTCGCCACCTGTGTGTACGCGGTGTACGACTCCGTCACCCGGCGCTGCACCTTCGCCAACGCCGGGCATCTGCCGCCGGTGCTGGTGGAGCCCGGCGAGCCCGCGCTGATGCTCGACGTGCCGCCGGGGATGCCGCTGGGCGTGGGCGGCGAGCCGTTCGAGGAGGTGGAGGTGGAGCTGCCCGAGGGCGCCCTGCTCGCCCTCTACACCGACGGCCTGGTCGAGTCCCGCGACCATCCGCTGGACGAAGGGCTCCAGGCGTTCGTGCAGGCGCTGACCGACCCCTCCCGGCCGCTGGAGGACGTCTGTGATCACGTTCTGAACAGCCTCGACACCCGGCACGGCGAGGACGACATCGCCCTGCTCATGGCCCGCGTCCAGGGACTGCCCGCCGAGTCGGTCGGCGACTGGACCCTGCCGCGCGAGCCGCGCAGCGTGGGCCGGGCCCGCGAGTACGCGCGCACGCAACTGCTGAGCTGGGACCTGGAACCCCTGGTCGACACCACGGAACTCCTGGTCAGCGAGCTGGTGACCAACGCGCTGCGGTACGGCGAGGGCGAGATCAGGCTCCGGCTGCTGCTGGACCGCACCCTGGTCTGCGAGGTCTGGGACGCCGGTCTGGTCCAGCCCCGCAGGCGGCGCGCACGGGACACCGACGAGGGCGGGCGCGGGCTGCAACTGGTCGGGCTGCTCAGCGCGGCCTGGGGCTCCCGGCGTACCCCGCGCGGCAAGACGGTCTGGTTCGAGCTGCCGCTGCCCGGCGCCGACAGCCCCCTGACCGACCCGGCGGAGGCCCTGCTCAGCCTGTTCTGACCCCTGCGGAGCCCGAGCCGGCGCAGGCATGGCTCAGTCCGTTCCGGGCCGGAGACGGCCGCGGGTCTCCGGCCCGCCGAAGGCCACCGGCGGGCCCCCGTCCGGGTCCCGGGCGAGCAGCACGCCGCCCTGGACCGCCCCGGCGGTCCCCTCGGTGCCGGACTCCGGCACGCCGTGCGCCCGGACGTCCCGTTCGGCCAGTTCCAGCGCGCGGCGCGCGAGGACGGCCGCCTCGACGGGGTGCGGTGCGGCGAGGGTCCGTACCGCCGCCGCGAGCAGGGAGCGGGCCTCCGCGCCGACCGCGCCCCGGTGCACCGCGACGAAGTCCTCGGCCTCGCCGGCCGTGGCCCGCGCCACCAGGTCGGCGGCGGTGTCCAGCACCCCGGTCCGGGCGTCCGGCAGTCGCACCAGGGCGCGGGTGATCCGCCGCAGGGCGGCGAGCGGGTCGTGCGGGCCCGCCGTCAGTTCCCCGCGTACGGCGGCCAGGGCGTCGTCGGCCCCGGACGGCACCGGTGTGCCCGCGTCCCGCGCCCGCGCCAGCACCGCCTCCGCCCCGGTCAGCGCGGCCGGTACCAGCGCCGCCGCCTCACGCAGCCGACGGGCCGTGCGGTCCACCCCGGCCACCAGGATCCCGGCCTGCGCCACGGAGCCCTCGGCGGCCCGGAGCTGACGTACCGCGCGCCCGTCCTCACCCAGGTCGGCCGCGCGGCGGGCCTCGTTGAGCCGGGCGGTGGCGAACACCAGCCGGTCCATGGCCTCTTCGACGCACCCGGCAGCCCGCGCGCCGACCGAGGGCCCGTACCGCTCGCGCAGTTCCGAGGCCGTGGCCCGCGCGCCCGCAGTACGTCCGGCCAGCCGGCGGAACGCCCCCTCCGCCACCCCCAGCGCCGGACCCGTCTCCGTCCAGCGCAGCCGGTCCAGCTCCCCGGCCCGCGCGTCCAGCACCCGCCCCGCCTCCGCGCACCGCCCGATGATCCCCACCAGGGCCTGCCGACGGTCGCCGGGGTCCTGCGGTTCGCCCTCCTCGTACCGGTGCCACAGGGCGAAGGCGGCGGAGAGTTCCGTGCGGGCGGCATGGACCGCCCGGCGGAACGGGGCGAGGGTCCGCTCGTCCGTGAGCGCGGCCGCGAAGGGCAGCTCCTCCTCGCTCGCCCGGACGCTGTCGTCCGCCTGGACGAGGGCGGCGCGGGCCTGGCGGTCGGACTCGGCCGGGGTGGGGGCGGCCGGTGCCGGGGAGACGGTGCCGGGGGAGCGGCGGGTGCGGCGTACGTAGGTGTACGCGACCAGGACGCCGGCCGCGCCGAGGACGGCGACCGGGAGGATCAGGTCGACGGCGGAAGACTCGTCGTCACGGGGAGGGGCGGGAGCGGCGGGGGAGGTGTGCCGGGGCGGAGCCGCCGTCGCCGGTTCCTGGGCCGCCGGCACCGGGAGCGCCAGCCAGCCCGTCCCGGCGACCGCGCCCACCAGCGCGTGCGCGATCCGCACCCGTATGTGCGCCGTGGCGTGCCGGGGGCGGCCCCGGACCAGGGAGGACGTCACCTTTGGGAGCGTATGGGCGGGTACGTGCCTCCGCGAGCGGGCGGGGTTGCGCCGCACGGGTGGGGTTGCCGCGTGGCGTGGTCGTGTCGCCCCGTTTCCCCGGTGCGGTCGTTTTCAGTGGGTGCATAGATCTGATCAGCTCCATATACCGCCAAAAGTGATCAACATGCCCGCGGCTTTCCGGAGGTAGCAGAGATGTCCCACGACGGCGTCGGCTCACGCGCGGTCCTGCGCGCGACCGCCTTCCTCACCGCGGGCGCCCTCGCGGTGCCCCTCCTCGCCGGGTGCGGTTCGGACGAGAAGGCCAGCCGCCCCCTGGCCGGACAGGACATCGCCCAGGCCACCCGCGACAAGGTCGCCCAGGGCGGCACCGTCAAATGGGCCGTGGACGCGCTGCCGGAGACCCTGAACGCCTACCAGGCGGATGCCGACGCGGGCACCACCCGGGTCGCCCAGGCCACCCTCCCCTCGATGTTCCAGCTCGACGCGAACGGACGCCCGGCGGTGAACCCCGCCTACCTGGAGTCCGCCAAGGTCATCGAGACCGAGCCGCGCCAGGTGGTCCTGTACAAGCTGAACCAGCAGGCCGTCTGGAGCGACGGCCGCGAGATCGGCGCCGCCGACTTCGTCGCCCAGTGGCGCGCCCTGTCCGGCAAGGACAGCGCCTACTGGACCGCCCGCAACGCCGGGTACGACCGCATCGCCAAGATCGAGCGCGGCGCCAGCGACCTCCAGGTCCGGGTCACCTTCTCCCGCCCCTACGCCGACTGGAAGTCCCTGTTCTCCCCGCTGTACCCGAAGGACGTCATGGGCACCCCGGACGCCTTCAACGACGGCGCCCGGCGCAAGCTCAGGACCACCGCGGGCCCCTTCAAGGTGGAGAAGGTCGACACCGCCGCCAAGGACGTCGTCCTCACCCGCAACCCGCGCTGGTGGGGGCAGCCCGCCAAGCTCGACCAGATCACGCTGCACACCGTCTCCCGCGAGAACCGGGCCGCCGCGCTCGCCGACGGGACCGTGGACATCGCCGACATCGACGCGGCCGAGGCCGGGCGGATCAGGGCCGCCACCGGTGGCGCCGGTGCGGGCAGCCCGCTCGTGGGCGGTGGCAAGACCTCCGCCAAGAAGCTCCGCTCCTGGGCGCTCGCCCACGGCATGGAGTCGAAGAAGGTGGCGCACGCCGGGCAGAAGAAGCTGCGCAAGGCCATCACCCGGTACCTGGAGGAGCAGGAGGCGCTGCGCTCCTTCGACGTGCGCAAGTCGCTGGAGCCCGCCTACACCCAGCTCGCCCTGAACGGTGCCGGCGGTCTGCTCGCCGACGAGCGGGTGCGCCGGGCCGTGGCCCGCGCGCTGGACCGCAAGGAGCTGGCCAAGCTCGTGCTGACCCCGCTCGGCCTGCCCGCCGAGCCGGTCGGCAGCCACCTCGCGCTGTCCGGCCAGCCGGCCTACGCCGACAACAGCGGCGCCCTCGGCGGCCAGGACACCAAGGAGGCGCAGGCCCTGCTCGCGGACGCGGGCTGGGTGCCGGGCGGCCCGGTCAAGACGGAGAAGAAGGCCGACAAGGCCGCCGGTCCCGAGAGCGCCAAGGACGACGAGGACCGCTCCGAGGGCGGCAAGGACGGCGAGTACATCGTCGGCGAGGACGACAAGAACCACGACGGGAGCGACGACAAGAACGAGCGCGGCGACGGCGGCGGCCGCCACCTCGCCCAGGACGGCAAGCAGTACTCCGGCCAGGGCGGCGCCCCCGGCGCGTACGCCCCCAAGGGCACCGCCGCCCCCGCCGGCGCGGTCAACGGTCCGCTCGCCAAGGACGGCCAGGCGCTCAACCTCCGCTTCGTGCTCCCCACCGGCGCGGGCTCGGAGACCCTGAACACCGTCGCCGGGCGTATCTCCGCGATGCTGGAGAAGGTCGGCATCCGCACCACCGTCGTCAAGGTCCCGGACGAGAGCTACTTCAAGGACCACATCGCGGCCGGCGACTTCGACCTCGCCCTGTACTCCTGGCCCGCCTCCGCCTTCCCGGCCACCGACGCGCGCCCGATCTTCGCCAAGCCCGCCCCCGCCGCCGACGGCTCGGTGAACGTCGAGCAGAACTACACCCGCGTCGGCACCGACCAGGTGGACCAGCTCTTCGACCAGGCCGCCTCGACGCTGGACGAGGACGAGTCGCGCGACCTGATCCGCAAGGCCGACACCCGGATCTGGGCGGCCGCCGGCTCCATCCCGCTCTACCAGCGCCCCCAGCTCGTCGGCGTGCGGAAGACCCTGGTCAACGCCGGAGCCTTCGGCTTCCAGACCCCCGTCTACGAGGACATGGGCTTCCTGAAGAAGGGCGCCAAGGCCGTGCCGAGCCCGTCCAAGAGCTGACCGGAATCGGCCCTCGTGGCCCTGCGGAGGCCGTCCCCCGCAGGGCCACGTACCATGGGGTGAGGCCGTGGCGTGTCCAGCCCGGCAGGTCCCGCGCAGCAGAGTCCCGCGCAGGGCAGTCCGCACACTCCGGGAGAACGCCGCAATATGGCCACGCGCCACGACATCCGTAACGTCGCCATCGTCGCCCACGTCGACCATGGCAAGACCACCATCGTCGACGGCATGCTGAAGCAGGCCGGCGCGTTCGCCGCCCACCAGCTCGACTCCGTCGACGACCGCATGATGGACTCGAACGACCTGGAGCGTGAGAAGGGCATCACGATCCTCGCCAAGAACACGGCGGTGAAGTACCACCCCAAGGACGGTGGGGACCCGATCACGATCAACATCATCGACACCCCCGGCCACGCCGACTTCGGTGGCGAGGTCGAGCGTGGTCTGTCGATGGTCGACGCGGTCGTCCTGCTGGTCGACGCCTCCGAGGGTCCGCTGCCGCAGACCCGCTTCGTGCTGCGCAAGGCGCTCCAGCAGCGGCTGCCCGTCATCCTGTGCATCAACAAGACGGACCGCCCGGACTCGCGCATCGACGAGGTCGTCAACGAGACGTACGACCTCTTCCTCGACCTGGACGCGGACGAGGAGCAGATCGAGTTCCCGATCGTCTACGCCTGCGGCCGTGACGGCGTCGCCTCGCTGACCAAGCCGGAGAACGGCACGGTCCCGGCGGACTCCACCAGCCTGGAGCCGTTCTTCTCCACGATCCTGGAGCACGTCCCGGCCCCGACGTACGAGGAGGACGCGCCGCTCCAGGCCCACGTCACCAACCTCGACGCGGACAACTTCCTCGGCCGTATCGCGCTGCTCCGCGTCGAGCAGGGCGAGCTGCGCAAGGGCCAGACGGTCGCCTGGATCAAGCGCGACGGCACGGTCCAGAACGTCCGCATCACCGAGCTGATGATGACCGAGGCGCTCACCCGCAAGCCGGCCGAGGTGGCGGGCCCCGGTGACATCTGCGCCGTCGCCGGTATCCCGGACATCATGATCGGTGAGACCCTCGCCGACCCCGAGAACCCGGTCGCGCTGCCGCTGATCACGGTCGACGAGCCCGCGATCTCCATGACCATCGGCACGAACACCTCGCCGCTGGTCGGCCGCGGTGGCACGGGCAAGGGCGCGGACGCCAAGTCCGCGGTCAAGGACCGCAAGGTCACCGCCCGCCAGGTCAAGGACCGCCTCGACCGCGAGCTGATCGGTAACGTCTCCCTCCGCGTGCTCGACACCGAGCGCCCGGACGCGTGGGAGGTCCAGGGCCGTGGTGAGCTGGCGCTCGCCATCCTGGTCGAGCAGATGCGCCGCGAGGGCTTCGAGCTGACCATCGGCAAGCCGCAGGTCGTCACCCAGCAGATCGACGGCAAGACCTACGAGCCCGTCGAGCGCATGACGATCGACGTCCCCGAGGAGCACATGGGCGCGGTCACGCAGCTCATGGGCGTCCGCAAGGGCCGGATGGACAACATGTCGAACCACGGCTCCGGCTGGGTCCGCCTGGAGTTCGTCGTCCCGTCCCGCGGCCTCATCGGCTTCCGTACGGAGTTCCTGACCGGTACGCGCGGCACGGGCATCGCCCACTCCATCCACGAGGGCCACGAGCCGTGGTTCGGCACCCTGACGACCCGTAACAACGGCTCGCTCGTCGCCGACCGCTCCGGCGCCGTCACCGCGTTCGCGATGACGAACCTCCAGGAGCGCGGCGTGCTGTTCACCGACCCGGGCACCGAGGTGTACGAGGGCATGATCGTCGGCGAGAACTCGCGCTCCGACGACATGGACGTGAACATCACCAAGGAGAAGAAGCTCACGAACATGCGGTCCGCGTCGGCCGACTCGTTCGAGGCGATCGTCCCGCCGCGCAAGCTCTCCCTGGAGCAGTCGCTGGAGTTCTGCCGCGACGACGAGTGCGTCGAGGTCACCCCGGAGGCCGTTCGCATCCGCAAGGTCGTGCTCGACCAGAAGGAGCGCGGTCGCAGCGCGAGCCGTGCCAAGCACAGCTGAGTACTGAACAACCCGGCCTTGGTGCCGGGTAGTTGAGCCCGGCCGTCCCCGTCTCGGGGGCGGCCGGGCTTTTTGCAACCCGTTTTCGCGCGGCCGCCCACCGTGGGGTGTCCGGAACGCGGAGATCCCGGACCGATAGCCATGTAACACGTCCGTTTCGTGGCCTTCAGTAGGGGACTTGTTTGTCCGGTTTTTGGAAGTTCGACACGTCAGCCGTGACTGAATTGAGATTTAAAGACGGTGGTCGCCATGTGGCTCATGGCAGATAGTTAGCCGCGTAGCGCTCGGGTCAATGGGTCTCGCACTGTGGGGACAGTGCCGGCTCACGAGCACCAGGGGGTGTCTGCCCTTCCGTCAGGGGTGTCGGGAGGAAGACGGGAACCCTCTCCTGTTGGTGAACACGTGGAGTCATGAGGAGGAACCCCCATGCGCGGTGTCACAGGCGTCAGTCGGAGTCGTTCGTCGCTTCCAGTGGTGTGATCCGGCCCTAGTACTACGCGCGTCCGGCTGCGGTTTCGCGCGCTGTCCAGCTTTCCCGGAACCTCCCGCACTCATATCTGTGAAACGGACGAACCGTGACAAGTCCTATCGACATCGAGGGCGGCGGGACTTCGGTCGTCGTCGACGGCGAACCAGGGCCGCTGACGAAGACCGAGACCGTCCAGCTCGAAGGCCGTTCTCCCGGCCGGCTGATGTGGCTGCGCTTCAGGCGTGACCGCACCGGTGTGATCTCGGCCTGTGTGGTGGCCTTCTTCTTCCTCATCGGGCTGCTCTCCCCGCTGATCTCCAAGCTGTACGGCAAGGACCCGTACACGGTGTACGCCGATGAGCGCCCCGAGCTGTTCGACAGCGCGGGCGTCCCGATCCAGCCCAACGGCGGTATCAGCGGCGAGTTCTGGTTCGGCCTCGAACCCGGCAACGGGTACGACGTCTTCACCAAGCTCATCTTCGGTATCCGCACCTCGCTGATGATCTCGCTCGCGGTCACCGTCACCGTCGTCCTCACCGGCATCCTGCTCGGGGTGGCGGCCGGATACCTGGGCGGCCGGACCGACTTCTTCATCGGCCGGGTCATCGACTTCCTGCTCGCCTTCCCGGCGCAGTTGTTCTTCATCGCCAGCATGCCGGTCGTCGTCTCGCTGTTCGTCAGCCCCCGTGACGAGACCCCCACCTACGTCCGGGTGCTGGCACTGATCATCGTCCAGTGGTTCCTGGGCTGGATGAGTCTCGCCCGCATCCTGCGCGGCACCTCGCTCGCCCTGCGCGAACGGGAGTTCATCGAGGCGGCCAGGGTCAGCGGGGCCTCGCCGTGGCGGATCATCAGCAAGGAGATCCTGCCCAACGTCGTCACCCCGCTGCTGGTGCAGTCCACCTACCTGCTGCCCTCGTTCGTCACCGCCGAGGCGGGACTGTCCTTCCTGGGCGTGGGCATCGTCGAACCGACGCCGGACTGGGGACAGATGTTCTCCAAGGCGTCCACGGAACTGGTGATGCAGAACGACATCACCTACATGTTCTTCCCCGGCATCTCGATGATCATCTTCATCGTGGCCTTCAACCTGCTCGGGGATTCGGTCAGAGACGCGTTCGACCCCAAGTCCGCTCGCTGACCGGGCACTTCACAGCACAGCACCGCACGCACAGCACTACCAGCAGTTTCTCCGCACTGGTGACACAGAACGCACTGGTGACACAGAGATGGGTGGGAACCTCGTGATGAGTAGGGGCGGACGCCAGGCATACGGCGCACTTTCCGTGCTCGCGGCCGGAGCGCTTGTGCTCACCGGTTGCAGCAAGGGCGGCAGCGACAAGGGCGGCGACGACGACAAGAAGCAGCAGCAGAACGCCCAGCGCCAGCAGGCGCTGATCGAGTTCGGTGACGCGAAGGCGTCCACCGGACCGGCCGCCGAGGTGCCCGGCGCCAAGCCCGGCGGCACCCTGGAAGTGCTCCAGCGCGACAGCTACGCGCACCTCGACCCGGCGCAGATCTACGTCGCCGACGAGGGTTCGCTGGCCACCCTGCTGCACCGCGGGCTGACCGGGTACAAGGCGACCAGCGACGACGGCAGCAAGCACGAGGTCGTCGGCGACCTCGCCACCGACTCGGGCACCACCACCGACGGCGGCAAGACCTGGAAGTACACGCTCAAGGACGGCATCAAGTTCCAGGACGGCACGCCGATCACGTCCAAGGACATCCGGCACACCGTCGAGCGCCTCTTCGCGCCCTTCATCAACCAGGGCCCGACCTTCCTCCAGCAGTGGCTGGCCGACGCGCCGGGCGCGACCTACCGCAAGCTGCTCAAGGACGGCCCGTACAAGGGCAAGCACCTGCCCGACTCGGTGCTGGAGACCCCGGACGACAAGACGATCGTCTTCCACTTCAAGACCCCGCACGCCGACCTGCCGTACGCGCTGGCCATGGCGGGCTACGGAGTCGTCTCCCAGAAGGGTGACACCAAGGAGCGCTACGACAAGGCGCCCGTGGTGGCCGGCCCGTACAAGGTCGAGTCGTTCAAGTCCGGCAAGTCGATGGTGCTGGTGAAGAACACCAACTGGGACCCGAAGACGGACCCGATCCGCCACCAGTACATCGACCGGCTCAACTTCCGCTTCAACCAGCAGTACGAGGCGTCCACCAAGGCCCTGCTCGCCGACGGCGGCGCGGACCAGACGGGCATCAGCTTCAACAACCAGGTCGACGCGGGCAACCTGTCCTCGGTGCTCAAGGACTCCAAGCTGAAGTCCCGGACGGTCTCGGGCTACCAGTCGTTCGTCGGCCAGATGAACATCAACATGAGCCACAAGCCGATGCAGGACAAGACGGTCCGCGAGGCCATCGCCTACGCCCTGCCGGTCACGCCGTTCGTCCGTGCCTACGGCGGCACCGACGCCATGGAGGTCGCGGGCGGTCTCATCTCCCCGACCGTCTCGGGCTACGACGCCACCTTCGACCCGTGGGGCAAGAAGAAGAAGCCCGCCGGTGACGCGGCCAAGGCCAAGGAGCTGCTGAAGAAGGCCGGCAAGCTCAACATGAAGCTGACCTTCGGCTACATCAACACCCCCGAGGGCCAGCAGTACTCCACCGCCATGGCGGCGGGCCTGAAGAAGGCCGGCTTCGACGTCCAGCGCCAGGAGATCCCGGCCGAGACCTTCTACGACCAGGTCTCCAAGCTGGACAACAACTACGACATCTTCCACACCGCGTGGGGTGCCGACTGGCCGTCCGCCTCGACCGTGATCCCGCCGCTGTACGACGGCCGCGTGATCGCCGAGGGCGCGCAGAACTACTCGCAGATCAACGACCCGAAGATCAACAGCGAGATCGACCGGATCGGCAAGATCACCGACCCGGCGAAGGCCGCGTCCGAGTGGGAGAAGCTCGACCAGTACATCGTGAAGGACGTCGTCAACGTCGTCCCGACCGCGTACTACAAGCAGACGCAGATCGCCGGTTCCAAGGTCGGCGGACTGGTCTACGACGACGTGCTCAGCGGCATCGACCCGCGTCGCCTCTTCATCAAGTAACCGCCTCCCGCCCGGCATCCGGCGCGCCCCGCTCGGGGTGCGCCGGGCGCCGGGCCCCGGACCGCCGACGTCAGAGAGCTGCCCCTGTCATGCTGCGCTTCCTCGTCCGCCGGACCCTCGGTGCCGTCGTCATCCTCTTCCTGCTGAGCATCGTCACGTTCGTCCTGTTCTTCGGGGTGCCCCGCGACCCGGCGCTGCTGATGTGCGGCAAGACCTGCAACGCGGAGGCCATCGAGAACATCCACCATGTGCTCGGCCTCGACAAGTCCATCCCCGAGCAGTACATGATCTTCCTGCACAACCTCGCCATGGGCAGCGACAGCTTCGCCCAAGGGCCGTGCCCGGCACCCTGCTTCGGCTACTCGTACCACACCAACGAGCAGGTCTGGGGCACGCTGATCGACCGGCTGCCCACCACCGTGTCGCTGACCATCGGCAGTGCGGTGTTCTTCCTCGGCATCGGTATCGGCGCCGGCCTGCTGGCCGCCTGGCGGCGCGGCACCATGATCGACAAGCTGGCCACGGCCGGCGCGATGGTCATCAGCGGGATGCAGATCTACTTCCTCGGCCCGCTGGCCCTGGCGCTCCTCGTCTACCAGACCCACTGGTTCGAGAAGCCCGACTACCACGACTTCACCGCGAACCCGATCGACTGGTTCGCAGGACTGGTCATCCCCTGGGTGATCCTCTCCACCATCTTCGCGGCGCAGTACACCCGTATGGCGCGCTCCTCGATGATCGAGCAGTTGCAGGAGGACCACGTCCGCACCGCCCGCGCCAAGGGCATGTCCCGGCGGTACGTCTTCTTCCGGTACGCCTGGCGCGGCTCGCTGATCCCGATCGTCACCATCTTCGGCATCGACCTGGGCTCCCTGCTCGGCGGCGCCATCATCACCGAGTGGACCTTCGGTCTGCCGGGGCTCGGCCAACTGTCCGTGCAGTCCGTCTACTTCAGCGATCTTCCGCTGCTGCTCGGCGTGATGCTGTTCGCCGCCGCGATGATCCTGCTCTTCAACATCGTCGTCGACGCCGCGTACGCCTTCATCGACCCGCGCGTGCGGCTGTCCTAGGAGCACTGTCGTGACCACTTTGACCAAGGAGGCCGGTGTCCCGGCCCCGGCGGGCGACGGTCCGCTGCTGTCCGTGCGCGATCTGCACGTCAGCTTCAAGACCGAGGACGGCATCGTACGGGCGGTGGACGGGCTCTCCTTCGACCTGGAACGCGGCAGAACCCTCGGCATCGTGGGGGAGTCGGGGTCGGGCAAGTCGGTCACCAACCTGACCGTCCTCGGCCTGCACAACCCGATGTTCACCACCGTCGAGGGCGAGATCCTGCTGGACGGGCAGGAGTTGACGACCGCGCGGGAGTCGGAGCTGGAGAAGCTGCGCGGCAACAAGGTCGCCATGATCTTCCAGGACCCGCTGACCGCGCTCTCCCCTTATTACACGGTCGGCCGGCAGATCGCCGAGCCGTACATGAAGCACACCGGCGCCTCCAAGCGGGAGGCGTGGGGCCGCGCGGTGGAGATGCTGGGCAAGGTCGGCATCCCCAACCCCAAGGCACGGGCGGGTGATTACCCGCACCAGTTCTCGGGCGGCATGCGCCAGCGCGCGATGATCGCCATGGCCCTGGTCTGTGACCCGGACCTGCTGATCGCCGACGAGCCGACCACCGCGCTGGACGTGACGGTCCAGGCGCAGATCCTCGATCTGCTCAAGGACCTCCAGCAGGAGTTCGGTTCGGGCATCATCTTCATCACCCACGACCTGGGGGTGATCGCGGACATGGCCGACGACATCATGGTGATGTACGCGGGCGGCGCGGTGGAGCGCGGCTCGGTCGACACCGTGCTGCACGCCCCCGAACACCCCTACACCTGGGGCCTGTTGAACTCGATGCCGCGGCTCGACTCGGACCCGTCGATCGCGCTCACCCCCATTCCCGGCGCACCGCCCTCCCTGCTCAGCCCGCCCTCGGGCTGCCGCTTCCATCCCCGCTGCCCCTTCCAGGACCGGGTCGAGGGCAACCGGTGCGTGACCGAGCGCCCGCTGCTGGGCGAGGGGGAGTCGGCGTGCCATCTGACCCCGGCGCAGAAGCGGGACATCTTCGTGGACGAGATCAAGCCCCGGCTGGGCTAGGGCGCAAAGGAGTAACCGTCATGACCAAGGACCTGTTGCTGCCCGCTCCGCGGGACGAAGGCGCCGACGCGGGCGGCGAACCGCTGCTCGAGGTCTCCGGGCTGACCAAGCACTTCCCGGTCAAGGGGGGCTTCCCGATCCGGCGGACCATCGGCGCGGTCCAGGCGGTGGACGGGGTCGACCTCTCGGTGCGGGTCGGCGAGAGCTTCGGCCTGGTGGGTGAGTCGGGCTGCGGCAAGTCGACCACGGGCCGGCTGATCACCCGGCTGATGGAGCCGACCGCGGGCACGATCTCCTACCGGGGCAAGGACATCAGCCATGCCTCGCGCCGGGAGCTGGCGCCGATCAGGTCCGAGATCCAGATGATCTTCCAGGACCCGTACTCCTCCCTCAACCCCCGCCAGACCGTCGGCAAGATCATCTCGGGGCCTATGGAGATCAACGGCATCGAGCCGCCCGGCGGCCGCGAGAAGCGGGTGCGGGAGCTGCTGGAGATCGTGGGTCTCAACCCCGAGCACTTCAACCGCTTCCCGCACGAGTTCTCCGGCGGCCAGCGCCAGCGCATCGGTGTGGCGCGGGCGCTCGCGCTGGAGCCCAAGCTGATCGTGGCGGACGAGCCGGTGTCCGCGCTGGACGTCTCCATCCAGGCGCAGGTGGTGAACCTGCTCCAGAAGGTGCAGCGGGAACTCGGCATCGCGTTCCTGTTCATCGCGCACGACCTGGCGATCGTCCGGCACTTCTCGCAGCGGGTGGCGGTGATGTACCTCGGGAAGATCATCGAGGTGGGTGACCGCGATTCCATCTACACCCGCCCCCGGCACCCCTACACCCACGCCCTGCTCTCCGCCGTGCCGGAGGTGAGCGTGGCGGGCGAGCAGGCTCCGGCCCGCGAGCGCATCCGGCTCGCCGGTGACGTGCCGTCCCCGATCGACCCGCCCTCCGGCTGCCGCTTCCGCACCCGGTGCTGGAAGGCGCAGGACAAGTGCGCCACGGAGGAACCGCCGCTGGTGCAGATCACGGGGAACCGCGCCGGCCACCTGACCGCCTGCCACTTCCCGGAGGAGCCCACGACCGAGGCCCGCGAGGAGGACATCGTCCTGGACCCGGCGCTGCTGGCGCTGGAGGAGGACATCGCCAAGGACTAGGGCCTGTCCGGCGGATCAGGGTGCGGGTGAGCAACGGTGCCGAATCGACCCAGGTGAGCGGGGTCTGGTGCGTCCAGATGCAAGGCGGAGGAGGGAGTCGACGCGGAGCGGTGGGGGTCCCCCCTGCTCGAGCGGAGGCGAGAGCTTGGGGGAGAGTGACGACAACGCCGCAGATGGGCGTGCCAGACCCCGCGTCCGCGCCATGATCCGCCGGACAGGCCCTAGGCAACGGCGACGGTGATGATCTCCGGGGACTCGGGGGTCAGCGGGCTTCGGTCCCAGTCGCCGTAGCGGGCCGCGATGTTCAGCCCTGCCCCGGCGAGGAAGTGGTCCAGTTCGCCGGGGTCCAGGAAGCGGAGGGTGTTGCGGCCGGTCCTCGGGGCCGGCCAGCTCGCGCAGGCGAAGGTCTCGGTGAAGCCGACGACGCCGTTCTCCGGTCCGTGCGTCACCTCGTGGTGGACCCGGATCTCGGCGCCGTCGGCACCGGTGATCGTGTGCACCCGGTCCGGGGTCCAGCGCTCCCAGGCGCGGGCGCCGGGGTTACGGGTCTCGAAGACGAAGCGCCCGCCCTCGGTCAGCGCCTCCCGTACGGCGCCCAGGCACTGCCGGATCTCCTCGTCCCGGACCAATTGCTGGAAGGCGTGCCCGGTCATCACCGCGAGCGCGAACTCGCCCTTCCACTGGCGGCTCCGGGTGTCCCCGAGCACCCACTCGACATCCGGGGCGCCCGCTCGGGCGTGGACCAGCATCGCGGCGGCCGGATCGAGTCCGGTCAGCCGTCCGGGGTGCCCCTCGGCGCGGGCCCTGCGGAGCAACTGGCCGGTGCCGCAGCCGATGTCGAGCACCGAGGCCGCCGCCCTGATCAGGCCGAGGTGGAAGTCGTCGCCCGGACCCCAGGGATTGAGGGCGTCGTAGAACGGCGCTAGCGAGAAGTCGTTGAACGGTTGGGCTACCACCGGGGCAGTCTCACACGGGTGCCCGGTCGCGCGTACGGCCGGCGAAAGGTTCCGGCCAGAGCAGGCGGAAGGCCCGCGTCAGGGTGGACGCGGGCCTTCGGTCCCCTGGAACAGGACATTCGGGGCTCGGGTCAATGGGCCGGTGAAAGTCCGTTCCGCAGGTGGCGGTCGACGAAAGGGGTGTGTCAGACCGCTTCCTGGGGGGTCTTGGAGAGACTGGCGACCGGAATGATCTCCTGTGACTCCGGGTAGTGGCAAGCCGTGAGGTGGCCGGGCTTGTTGCCCTCGGCCTCCGCGAGCGGCGGGGCCTCGGTCGCGCACTTCTCCGTCGCCTTCCAGCAGCGGGTGCGGAAGCGGCAGCCGGAGGGCGGGTCGATGGGGGAGGGCACGTCTCCGACCAGGCGGATGCGCTCGCGCGGGGTCTCGTCCACCGTGGCCTCGGGGACCGCGGAGAGCAGGGCGCGGGTGTAGGGGTGGCGCGGGTTGTTGTAGAGGTCGTCCCGGTCGCCTATCTCCACGATCTTGCCGAGGTACATCACCGCGACGCGCTGCGAGAAGTGCCGGACGATCGCCAGGTCGTGCGCGATGAACACGAAGGCGATGCCGAGTTCCCGCTGCACCTTCTGGAGCAGGTTGACGACCTGGGCCTGGATGGAGACGTCCAGCGCGGAGACCGGTTCGTCGGCCACGATCAGCTTCGGGTTCAGGGCGAGCGCGCGGGCGACGCCGATGCGCTGGCGCTGGCCGCCGGAGAACTCGTGCGGGAAGCGGTTGAAGTGCTCGGGGTTCAGACCCACGATCTCCAGCAGCTCCCGCACCCGCTTCTCGCGGCCGCCGGGAGGCTCGATGCCGTTGATCTCCATCGGACCGGAGATGATCTTGCCGACCGTGTGCCGCGGGTTCAGCGAGGCGTACGGGTCCTGGAAGATCATCTGGATCTCGGACCTGATCGGGGCGAGTTCCTTGCGGCCGGCGTGCGTGATGTCCTTGCCCCGGTACGCGATCCGGCCCGCGGTGGGCTCCATCAGCCGGGTGATCAGCCGCCCGGTGGTGGACTTGCCGCAGCCGGACTCGCCGACCAGGCCCAGGCTCTCGCCCTCGGCCACCTGGAAGTCCAGCCCGTCCACGGCCTGGACCGCGCCGACGGTACGCCGGATCGGGAAGCCGCCCTTGATCGGGAAGTGCTTGGTCAGCCCGGAGACGTCCAGGAGGGGAGTGTCGCTGCTCATGGTGGTGAAATCCCGTCTCGTGTACGTCAGATGGCCTTGCTGGCGGCAAGGTCGGCGAGGAACTCACGGCGCTGGCCGTCGGAAAGGTGGCAGGCGTTGCCGCGGCCGTCCTCGATCTGCAGCGGCGGGCGCTCGGTGGCGCACCGGTTGCCCTCGACCTTCTCCGCGAAGGCGCAGCGCGGGTGGAAGCGGCAGCCGGTGGGCGGGTTCAGCAGCGAGGGCGGGGACCCCGGGATCGGGTTGAGCGGCACGTCGACCGGGCCGTCCAGGCTCGGCATGGAGCCGAGCAGACCCCAGGTGTAGGGGTGCTGCGGGGTGCGCAGCACCTCCTCCTTGGGGCCGCGCTCGACGCAGCGGCCGCCGTACATCACCAGCACGTCGTCGGCGATGTCCGCGATGACGCCCAGGTCGTGGGTGATGAAGATGATCGAGGTGCCGAACTCCTGCTGGAGGTCCTTGAGCAGGTCCATGATCTGGGCCTGCACGGTGACGTCCAGCGCGGTGGTGGGCTCGTCCGCGATCAGGAGCTTCGGGTCGCAGACCAGGGCCATGGCGATCATCGCGCGCTGGCGCATGCCGCCGGAGAACTCGTGCGGGTAGTTGTCCACCCGCCGGTCCGGCTGCGGGATGCCGACCCGGCGCAGCATCTCGATAGCCCGCTCCCGCGCGGCCTTCTTCGAGGCGCCGGTGTGCTTGCGGTAGACCTCGCCGATCTGGGTGCCGATGGTGTGGTACGGCGACAGCGAGGCCAGGGCGTCCTGGAAGATCATCGCCATCTTGTTGCCGCGGAGCTTCTCCAGCGTGCGGTCGGAGGCGCCGTTCAGCTCCTCGCCGTCCAGCTCGATGGAGCCCTCGACCTTGGTGGTGTCCGGGTTGTGCAGCCCCAGGATGGTCAGGTTGGTGACCGACTTGCCGGAGCCCGACTCGCCCACGATGCCGAGCGTCCTGCCGCGAGCGAGGTCGAAGGAGAGGCCGTCGACGGCCTTGACGGTGCCGTCCTCGGTCGAGAAGTGCACCTTCAGGTCCTTGACGGACAGGAAGGGCTGCGAATCGGTGCTCGTCACGGGGACGCTCCAGAAAGGGTGATGCGGGGGGCGGGCGGGTTCAGGCGAGCCGGATACGCGGGTCGATCATCGCGTAGACCGCGTCGACGATGATGTTGGCGACCACCACGAAGGAGGCGGTGATCACCATGACGCCGAGCAGCATCGGCAGGTCGTTGGTGAACACGGACTTCACCGCCAGCATGCCGAGGCCCTGGAGGCTGAAGGTCTTCTCGGTGATCATCGCGCCGCCGAGCAGCACGCCCATGTCGATGCCGAAGATGGTGACGATCGGGCCCATCGCGCCGCGCCAGGCGAAGCGGAAGAAGACGTTGCGGCGGGACATGCCCTTGGCGCGGGCCGTGCGGACGTAGTCCTCGCTGAGCGTCTCGACGAGCTGGGAGCGGGTCATACGGGTGTAGTTGGCCGTCCAGATCAGCGCCAGCACCAGCCAGGGAACCAGCAGTCCCGTGAACCACGCGCCGGGGTTGTCGGTGAAGGGCGTGTACGAGGGCTGCGACAGGATGTGCGACTGGTACACGAGCAGGTACAGCGCGACCGGGCCGACGAAGTAGATCTGCATGGACGAGGCGACCAGCGAGGCGGAGCTGGCGATCTTGTCCAGCATCCGGCCCTGCTTCACCGCGGCGAGCATGCCGGCGCCGATGCCGAAGAACAGGAAGACGACCGAGGAACCGATGGCCAGCGAGGCCGTGGTGGGGAAGCGGTCCAGGATGGTGGCGAGGACCGGCTCGCGGTTGACGAACGAGTAGCCGAGGCACGGGGCGTCGCAGTGGCCGAAGCCGGAGTAGTCGCGGCCCACGAAGATGGCCGACAGCCAGTGCCAGTACTGGACCGGCATCGGGTCCGAGATCCCCATGTTGTGCCGGATGACCTCCAGGGTCTCCGGCGTGCAGACCTTGCCGCAGGCCAGCCGGGCCGGATCGCGCGGTACCGCGTAGAAGAGCATGAACGTGACCGCGCTGATGATCACCACTGTGATCACGGCGCCGAGAAGTCGGCGAACGAGGAAGCGAAGCATGGGGGTTGGCTTTCCTGGGAGGGCCGTCGTGCGGATCGGGCCGGGTCGGGCCCGGTGGACGAGCCGAGGGTGGGGCGGCGGGCCGCCGCCCCACCTCTCAGGGACGGATCGCTACTTGACGTACATCTTGTAGAGCATGCAGCCGTCGAACTGCGGGTCCATCTTCACGTTGCCGAGCTTGGAGCCGTGGATGTACAGGCGCTTCATGTAGACGTCCGGGATGAAGGCACCCAGCTCGGTGACCTGCTTGTCCAGGGCGGCCCACATGGCGTTGGCCTTGGTCTGGTCCGGCTCCGCGGTGGCGGCCTTGATGGCGGCGTCCACGTCGGGGTTCTTCAGGTGGCAGTAGTTGGTGCCCTGATCCACCACGTTGTGGCTGTCGAACAGCGGCTGGAAGACCGAGTAACCGGTCGGCCAGTCCGAGGACCAGCCGCCCCAGTAGATGTCGTAGCCGTTGTCGAGCTTGCCGATCTGGTCGTACCAGGTGGTGGAGTCGATGCCCTTGGAGACGACGTCGAAGCCGGCCGCCTTCAGGGCGTTCTCGACGACGACCTTCACCTTGGCGTTGACCGGGTCGTTCATGTACGCGTAGACGACCTTGGTGCCGGTCTTGCCGGCCTTCTTCAGGATCGCCTTGGCGGCGGCCGGGTCACCCGCGGGGTTCTTCAGCTTGCCCCACACGTCCTGCGACTCGTAACCGGCGACGAGCGGGCTCATGATGCCGGTCGCGTAGTCACCGCGGTGCGTGCCGCCCTGGAGCTGGCGGATGCCGGCCGTCGGCCAGGCGCGGATGATGGCCTCGCGGACCTTGATGTCGGTGACGCGGGTCTGGTTGATCCAGTAGACGCTGGTGCCGCTGCTCAGGTCCTCGAACAGGCGGTCCTTGGCCTTGGCGGTGGCCTGCTGGACGCGGTCCTGCGGGACGGTGCGCCAGGACACGGCGTACTGGTCGTTGCCGGAGTCGGCGATCAGACGGTCCGCGGCGGTCTGCTGCTCGATGCCGAAGGTGAAGTCGAACTCGTCCGGGTAGGCGTTGCGGATCGGGTCGGTGGCCGGGTCCCAGTGCTTGTTGCGGACCAGGACCATCGACTTGTCCGTGACGTGGGACTTGATCATGTAAGGGCCGTTGGAGAACGGCTTCTTGTCGTAGTCCTGCTTCTTGTCGTGCTTCACCGGGGTCGGCGCGTACGACTGCATCGCCACGACGTAGTTGAAGTCCGGACGCGCCTCGGAGAGGTGGAACGTGATGGACTTGCCGCTGATCTCGATCGACTTCAGGTGCTTGCCCTTGAAGGGGCCCGAGTACGACTTGCGGTACTCCTGGGTGCCCGTCAGCCAGGTCTGGGCGTAGACGGCGCCCTCGGTGATGAAGTTGGCGAAGGCGCGCTCGAAGCCGTGGCGGACGTCGTCGACGGTGACGTCGGAGCCGTCCTCCCACTTGATCCCGTCCTTCAGGGTGAAGGTCCAGGTCTTGCCGCCGTCCTTCATGGTGCCCGTGTCGGTGGCGAGGTCGCCGACCAGGGTCATCGAGCCGTCGTCACCGATCTTGTAGCCGGTGAGCGAACGGGAGAGGACGACGACGGCGAGCGAGTTCCACGCGTAGTAGACGCGCTGCGGGTCGAGGTGCGAGAAGTCGTCGTCGTTCAGCAGGTAGACCTTGCCGCCCTTCTTGGCACCGGAGACCTCCGGAGCCGGGCCCTTGGAGTCCTCCGCCGTGCCGATCTTGACCGTGCTGGCGTGGGCCTGGGCCGCTTCCTGCTTGCCGGCCTTCCCCGCGCTGCTCGTGTTACCGCTGCTGCACGCGGTCAGCACCGAGCCCGAGGCAGCGGCAACACCAGTGGCTATCAGGAAGTTTCTGCGCGAGAAGGACATCGCATCCTGCCTTGAAGTGGGTTGATGAGAGAGAACCGGCACCGCGGCAGCCTTGCCGAGGCCCTGGAGTCGAGCCGGAGTCAGCGGTTGGTCTTCGGGTCGAGCGCGTCGCGCACCGAGTCACCGAGGAGGTTGAAGGCCAGGACGAAGACGACCATCGTCACGCCGGGGAACAGCAGGAAGGTGAAGTCGTCCTGGTAGAACTGGGCGGCGTAGCCGATCATGATGCCCCAGTCCGGGGTCGGGTCCTGGATACCGACGCCGAGGTAGGCGAGGCCCGCTTCCGTCGTGACCATCGCCGGGAGCAGCAGGGTGCCCTGGATCAGGATGGGCGTCCAGAGATTGGGCAGCAGCTCCTTGAAGATGATGCGGGCCGGGGAGGCGCCCGTGACCTTCGCCGCCTCGACGAACTCCCGCTCGCGCAGGGCCAGTACCTGGCCGCGCAGCAGCCGGGCGATGGAGGCCCAGCCGAAGATGGTGAGCAGCAGGATGAGGCAGACCACGACCAGCCAGGTGGGCGTGTTCTCGTTGTCCGCCACGAAGAGCGCCAGGACCACCGGGGTGAAGGCGACGAAGAAGAGCTGCTGCGGGAAGGCGAGCAGGATGTCGATGACCCGGCCGAGGAACCAGTCCGTCTTGCCGCCGACGTAGCCCGCGCTGATGCCGATGACCACGCCGGCGACCATGGTGAGCACGGTGATCGCGACGGAGATCATCAGCGAGTTGCGGATCGCGTACAGCAGGAACGTGAAGACGTCCCGGCCGAGCTGCGGGTCGATGCCGAACCAGAACTCGCTGTCGATGCCGCCGTTCGGCTTCGCCGGGAAGCCGTTGTCGCCGAGCAGCCCCGGGGTGTTGAGCCCGTACGTGGTGTACGGGTCCTTCCCGTAGAGGTGGGCGATGAGCGGGGCGGCGAGGCTGACCACGAAGAAGAAGACCACGATGACGGCCGAGACGACACCGACGCGGTCCCGCTTGAACCGGAGCCAGGCCAGTTGTCCCGGAGACCTGCTCTCGGTGCCCTTCGGGCCCGGAGAAGTGGTCGACTTCTCGACGGGCTCGTCGGTCACCTCAAGCGGGGCAGCCGCAGATGGAGTTGGGGTGGTCATTGGTGCTCCTGGCCCGAGGGAGGGTCTGAGGACTCCGCAGGGCGCTCCCCTACGGGCTACGCCGGACTTTTTCAACGCAATTCATTCAAGGTCAATAAATTCTCGGTCGACTTGGTTTTCTATTTACCTTCTTTACTTCTGCTTGACGCATCCGTAGCTACGCGTGTAGCGCGACCGTAATCAATCCGTGCTTCACTCCGGACTATTCGGGTAAATCGACCAATGGGTTCGATATGCGGATGGCAGGGTGTCGAAATGCGTACATCGACGCGTCACGATCCAACGTTTCGGCAACGTTGCGCGGCGATCCATTGCGTTGTGTCCGCAAGATCACCGAGGCCGTTCCCGACCTGCCTGCATATGGCTGACGTGTCCCTCTAAAGGCGGGGCAATCGGGCGGCGGGCATGCGGGACGTGCCGTAGGGGCCGATATTGACCGGTAACGGTGAGGTGATCGCTAAGGAGGCACGCATGCGCGGAATCACGCACGCCCGATGGTTCGTCGGCGCTGCGGCGGTGGCGCTCGCCGCCACCGGCTGCGGCGGCGGAGCGAGCGGCGCGGCGGACGGCGGGATGCTCACCTCCTCCTGGGGCGACCCGCAGAACCCGCTGGAGCCGGCCAACACCAACGAGGTGCAGGGCGGCAAGGTGCTCGACATGGTCTTCCGGGGCCTGAAGCGGTACGACCCGAGGACCGGCGAGGCGCAGAACATGCTGGCCCGGTCGATCGAGACCACGGACTCCCGGCACTACACCGTGAAGCTGAACGACGGCTGGTCCTTCTCCAACGGCGAGAAGGTGACCGCCCGCTCCTTCACGGACGCCTGGAACTACGGCGCCAGCCTGAAGAACAAGCAGAAGAACGCGTACTTCTTCGGCTACATCGAGGGCTACGACCAGGTCCACCCCGAGATGGGGAGCCAGCGCGCCACCACCCTGTCGGGGCTCGAGGTGGTCGACGACCGCACCTTCACCGTCACGCTCAACCAGAAGTTCTCCGGCTTCCCCGACACCCTCGGCTACGCCGCCTTCGCCCCGCTGCCCCGCGCCTTCTTCACCGACCACGCCGCCTGGCTGAAGACCCCGGTCGGCAACGGCCCGTACGCCATCGAGTCCTACACCAAGGGCTCCCAGATGAGCCTGCGGAAGTGGAACGGCTACCCCGGCGCCGACAAGGCGCTCAACGACGGCGTGATCCTCAAGGTCTACACCGACAACAACACCGCCTACACCGACCTGATGGCCGGCAACCTCGACCTCGCCGACGACATCCCCGCCGCCCAGCTCAAGAACGTCAGGACCGACCTGGGCGAGCGGTACATCAACACCCCGGCCGGCATCATCCAGACCCTCGCCTTCCCGTACTACGACGAGCGCTGGAACCGGCCCGGCATGGAGAAGGTCCGCACCGGGCTCTCCATGGCCATCAACCGCGACCAGATCACCAAGACCATCTTCCAGCGCACCCGCACCCCCGCCACCGACTGGACCTCACCCGTCCTCGGCGCCGAGGGGGGCTTCAAGGCGGGCCTGTGCGGACGCGCCTGTACCTACGACCCGGCGGCCGCCAAGCGGCTGGTCCGGCAGGGCGGGGGCATCCCCGGCGGCTCCCTGAGGCTCACCTACAACGCGGACACCGGCTCGCACCGGGAGTGGATCGACGCGGTCTGCAACTCCATCAACCACGCCCTCGACGACGACAACGCCTGCGTCGGCAACCCGGTCGGCACCTTCGCCGACTTCCGCAACCAGATGGCCCAGCACAAGATGAGCGGCCCCTTCCGGGCGGGCTGGCAGATGGACTACCCCCTCATCCAGAACTTCCTCCAGCCGCTGTACTTCACCGGCGCCTCCTCCAACGACGGCAAGTGGTCGAACTCCGAGTTCGACGAGCTGGTGGACCGGGCCAACGCCGAGACCGACCCGGCCAAGGCCATCTCCACCTTCCAGCAGGCCGAGGAGGTCGTCCGGGACAACATGGCCGCCATCCCGCTCTGGTACCAGAACGGCAACGCCGGCTACTCCCAGCGCCTCACCGGCGTCCAGCTCAACCCGTTCAGCGTGCCGGTGTACAACGAGATCAAGGTGAGCTGAGCCCCATGGGACGCTACGTCGTCCGGCGACTGCTGCAGATGGTGCCGGTGTTCGTCGGGGCCACCCTGCTGATCTTCCTCATGGTCAACGTGATGGGCGACCCCATCGCCGGCCTGTGCGGGGAGCGGCAGTGCGACGCCGCCACCGCGGCCCAGCTCCGCAGCGAGTTCGGCCTCGACCGGCCGCTCTGGCAGCAGTACGCGACCTACATGGGGAACGTCTTCACCGGTGACTTCGGCACCGCGTTCAACGGGCAGCCCGTCACCGAGCTGATGGCGGCCGCCTTCCCCGTCACCATCCGGCTGACCATCGTCGCCGTCCTCTTCGAGCTGGTCGTCGGCATCACCCTCGGCGTGCTCACCGGGCTGAGCCGGGGCAGGCCGATCGACACCGGCGTCCTGCTGCTCACCCTCGTGGTGATCTCGGTGCCCACCTTCGTCACCGGTCTGGTGCTCCAACTGCTGCTCGGTGTGGAGTGGGGGTGGATCAAGCCCTCGGTCTCCCCGGAGGCGCCGTTCGACGAGCTGATCGTGCCCGGCCTGGTGCTGGCCTCGGTCTCGCTCGCCTACGTCACCCGGCTGACCCGGACCTCCATCGCGGAGAACCGGCGTTCCGACTACGTCCGTACCGCCGTGGCCAAGGGGCTGCCCCGGCGCCGGGTCATCGTCCGGCACCTGCTGCGGACCTCGCTGATCCCCGTCGTCACCTTCATCGGCACCGACATCGGCGCGCTGATGGGCGGCGCGATCGTCACCGAGCGGATCTTCAACATCCACGGCGTCGGCTTCCAGCTCTACCAGGGCATCCTGCGGCAGAACACGCAGACGGTGGTCGGCTTCGTCACCGTGCTGGTCCTGGTCTTCCTGGCCGCCAACCTGCTGGTGGACCTGCTCTACGCGGTACTCGACCCGAGGATTCGCTATGCCTGAGCCGTCGTCGTACGAGCCGCGGGGGGCGATCGCCGGGACCGGCATGGGCGGGGCGATGGACCTCGCGACCGGTGAGGCCGCCACCCTGGAGCGGATGCCGGGCGGGCCGGAGGGCGGCGGGCCGCAGAGCAGGCCGCGTTCGCTGTGGTCGGACGCCTGGCGGGACCTCAGACGCAACCCGGTCTTCCTGCTGTCCGCGCTCGTCATCGTCTTCCTGGTCTTCATCTCCATCTGGCCCTCGGCCATCACCTCCGGCAGCCCGCTCGACTGCGACCTCGCCAAGGCCCAGGACGGGTCCGCGCCCGGCCATCCCTTCGGCTTCGACGGGCAGGGCTGCGACGTCTACACCCGGACCGTCTACGGCGCCCGTACGTCGGTCACGGTGGGCGTGTGCGCCACCCTCGGGGTGGCCCTGCTCGGCTCGGTGCTCGGCGGGCTCGCGGGGTTCTTCGGGGGCGCCTGGGACGCGGTGCTGTCCCGGATCACCGACGTCTTCTTCGCCATCCCGGTGGTCCTCGGCGGCCTGGTGCTGCTGTCGGTGGTCACCAGCAACACCGTCTGGCCGGTCGTCGGGTTCATGGTGCTGCTCGGCTGGCCGCAGATCTCCCGCATCGCGCGCGGCTCCGTCATCACCGCCCGCCAGAACGACTACGTACAGGCCGCCCGCGCGCTCGGCGCCTCGCCCGCCCGGCTGCTGCTGCGGCACATCGCGCCCAACGCCGTGGCACCCGTGATCGTCGTGGCCACCATCGCGCTCGGCACCTACATCTCGCTGGAGGCCACCCTGTCCTACCTCGGCGTCGGCCTGAAGCCGCCCAGCGTGTCCTGGGGCATCGACATCTCCGCCGCCTCCCCCTACATCCGCAACGCCCCGCACGCCCTGCTGTGGCCCTCCGGTGCGCTGGCGGTCACCGTCCTGGCCTTCATCATGCTCGGCGACGCGGTACGCGACGCCCTCGACCCGAAGCTGAGGTGACGGCGCCCATGCTGCTCGAAGTACGCGATCTGCACGTGGAGTTCCGCACCCGCGACGGCGTCGCCAAGGCGGTCAACGGGGTGTCGTACGGGGTCGACGCGGGCGAGACGCTGGCGGTGCTCGGCGAGTCCGGGTCCGGCAAGTCGGTCACCGCGCAGGCCGTGATGGGCATCCTCGACATGCCGCCCGGCCGGATCACCGGCGGCCAGATCCTCTTCCAGGGCCGCGACCTGTTGAGCATGAAGGAGGAGGAGCGGCGGAGGATCCGGGGTGCCGGAATGGCGATGATCTTCCAGGACGCGCTGTCCGCCCTCAATCCCGTGCTCTCCGTGGGCGACCAGCTCGGGGAGATGTTCACGGTGCACCGGGGGATGTCCCGCAAGGACGCGCGGAAGCGGGCCGTCGAGCTGATGGACCGGGTGCGCATCCCCGGTGCCGCCCAGCGGGTGCGGGACTATCCGCACCAGTTCTCCGGCGGCATGCGCCAGCGCATCATGATCGCCATGGCGATCGCGCTGGAACCCGCGCTGATCATCGCCGACGAACCCACCACCGCGCTCGACGTCACCGTGCAGGCCCAGGTGATGGACCTGCTCGCGGAGCTGCGCCGGGAGTACCGGATGGGGCTCGTCCTCATCACCCACGACCTCGGTGTGGTCGCGGACGTGGCCGACCGGATCGCCGTGATGTACGCGGGCCGGATCGTGGAGTCGGCACCCGTGCACGACATCTACAAGGCACCGGCCCACCCCTACACGCGCGGCCTGCTCGAATCCATCCCCCGGCTCGACCACAAGGGCCGCGAGCTGTACGCCATCAAGGGCCTGCCGCCCAGCCTGACCCACATCCCGCCCGGCTGCGCCTTCCACCCGCGCTGCGCGATGGCACGGGACGTCTGCCGCACGGACGAACCCCCGCTGTACCAGGCGGGCCCCGATCGGGTGAGCGCCTGCCACTTCTTCAGGGAGTGCCTCGATGGCTGAACCCGTCCTTCAAGCCCGCGGTCTGGTCAAGCACTACCCGCTCACCCGGGGGATCGTCCTGCGCAAGCAGATCGGCGCCGTGAAGGCGGTCGACGGCGTCGACTTCGCCCTCGGCCGGGGCGAGACCCTCGGCATCGTGGGGGAGTCGGGGTGCGGCAAGTCCACGGTGGCCAGGCTGCTCTGCCATCTGGAGCGGCCCACCGAGGGAGAGATCCGGTTCCGGGGCGAGGACATCACCGGCGCGTCCGGGCGCCGGCTGAAGGAGGTGCGCCGGAACATCCAGATGGTCTTCCAGGACCCGTACACCTCGCTCAACCCCCGGATGACGGTCGGGGACATCGTCGGGGAGCCCTACGAGATCCACCCCGAGGTGGCCCCCAAGGGGGAACGGCGGCGCAGGGTGCAGGAGTTGCTGGAGGTGGTCGGGCTCGACCCGGAGTTCCTGAACCGCTATCCGCACCAGTTCTCCGGCGGCCAGCGGCAGCGGATCGGCATCGCGCGGGCGCTGGCGCTGCGCCCGGAGGTGATCGTCGCGGACGAGCCGGTGTCCGCGCTGGACGTGTCCGTGCAGGCGCAGGTGATCAACCTGCTGGAGCGGCTCCAGGCGGAGTTCGGGCTGTCCTACGTGTTCATCGCGCACGACCTGTCGATCGTGCGGCACATCTCGGACCGGGTCGCGGTGATGTACCTAGGGCGGATCGTGGAGACCGGGACGGACGCGGAGATCTACGAGCACCCCACGCATCCGTACACCCAGGCGCTGCTGTCGGCGGTGCCGGTGCCCGATCCGGAGGCGCGAGCGCACCGGGAGCGGATCATCCTGAGCGGTGACGTGCCCTCGCCGACCGCGATCCCCTCCGGGTGCCGGTTCAGGACCCGGTGCTGGAAGGCGGAGAAGCGGTGTGCGGTGGAGGTGCCCGAGCTGGCGGTGCCGGAGGTGTTCCGGGCGGTGCCGGGGGCGGAGGCGGGGCCGGTCGCGCATCCGTCGGCGTGTCTGTTCGCGGCGGAGCGGCAGGTGGTGCCGGGGGCCATGGAAGGGCACGGGGGGCACGGCAACGGGCCGGGATGACATGGCGTATCCCGGCCCGTTCACGGCACCCGCACGGCCGTACGCGAATCAGACTCGCGGGTCCGTATATCGGAGCGGCGTCCGTGAAGTTGCCTGCGTGTTAACGCGGTTCACGGGGGTTTGCCCCTCCTGCGGTGCCGTCACTTCAGGGAGCGCTTGAGGAAGTCCACCTGGAGCAGGAGCAGGTTCTCCGCGACCTGCTCCTGCGGGGTCATGTGGGTGACGCCGGAGAGCGGCAGCACCTCGTGCGGGCGGCCGGCGGCCAGCAGGGCGGAGGACAGCCGGAGGGTGTGGGCGGCCACCACGTTGTCGTCGGCCAGACCGTGGATGATCATCATGGGCCGGTGCGGTTCGGCGGGGGCGGACAGGCCCTCGTCGGTGATCAGGGAGTTGCGGGCGTAGCTCTCCGGGTCCGCCTCGGGGTCGCCCAGGTAGCGCTCGGTGTAGTGGGTGTCGTACAGCCGCCAGTCGGTGACCGGGGCGCCCACGATGCCCGCATGGAACACGTCCGGGCGGCGCAGGACCGCCAGGGCGGAGAGGTAACCGCCGTACGACCAGCCCCGGACGGCCACGCGGGAGAGGTCCAGCGGGTAGCGCTTCGCCAGGTCCTGGAGGGCGTCGATCTGGTCGTCGAGGGAAAGCGTGAAGTCCTGGTGGATCGCCTTCTCCCAGCCGGGGGAGCGGCCGGGGGTGCCCCGGCCGTCGGCGACGATCACGGCGAAGCCCTGGTCGGCGAACCACTGCGAGGCCAGATGGGCGTTGTGGGCGGCGACGACCCGCTGGCCGTGCGGGCCTCCGTAGGGGTCGAGGAGGACGGGCAGGGGAGTGTCGTCGGGGTAGTCCGTAGGCATAAGCACGGCGCACGGAATTCGCTGTGCGCCCCCCTCGGTCAACGTCACGCGGGGGGACATACCGGGATTTTCGGCGTACGACGGGACACCGAGCGCCGGTTTTCCGTCACGCAGCACCTGGACACGGGCGCCGGGGCTGTCCAGTGTCGCGGAGACCAGGACCAGCACCTCGCCCGAGCGCACCGCCGAGTGCACGCCGGGTTCCTGCGACACGCGTTCGACGCCCAGTTCGCTGACCCTGTACACATGGATCTCGCCGATTTCAGGGTCCTCGGCCGCCTCTCCCGCGGAGGCCGAGACGAGGATGCCGTCGGCCGACACGTCCAGCACCGCGCGGACGTGCAACTGCGGTCCGGTCAGCGGGCGTTCGCCCACGGTGAGGACCCGCGCGCCGCCCTCGTCCGCGATGCGGACCAACTGTCCGGAGGGGGTCCAGGCGGGCACCCCGGCGAAAAGTTCCAGCCAAGTTGGATCTTCATCGGCGTGCACCGTCCGGGTCTCGCCGGTCTCCGGGTCCACGGCCAGATACGCCTGGCCGCGCTGGTCCCGCGACTGCACCAGGAGCAGCGGCGCACCCGCCTGTGACCAGTGCACACGCGCCAGATAGGGGTGGCGCTCACGGTCCCAGCGGACCTCGGTGCGGGCTCCGTCCAGGCCGATGACGAACAGCGTCACCTCCGCGTTGGCGGTGCCCGCCGCCGGGTAGCGCACGTGGTGTGGCTCACGGTCGGGGTGTGATGTGTCCGCGATCCACCAGCGCCGCACCGGCGTGTCGTCCGCCCGCGCCACCAGCAGCCGGTCGGACTCCGGGGACCACCAGAAGCCGCGGGTACGGTCCATCTCCTCGGCCGCGATGAACTCCGCCAGGCCGTAGGTCACTTCGTCGCCCTCGGGGGTGGCGAGCGGCCGGTCGTCCGCTCCCTCGGCGCCGACGACCCGCAGCTCGCCCCCGGCCACGTACGCGATGTGCGTGCCGTCGGGGGAGGGGCGGGGGTCGATCACCGGTCCGGGGACGGCCAGTTCACGTGCGGTGCCGGCGCGCAGCTCGGCCGTGAAAAGCCGCCCCGACAAGGCGAAAGAGGCCAGTTCGGCGGCCGCGTCGGTGGCGTATCCGACGATGCCCGCGCCACCTTCCCGGCTGCGCTCGCGGCGGGCCCGTTCCTCGGGCGACAGTTCCTCGTCGGCGCCCGCGAGCAGGGCGCGCGGGTCGGCGGCGATGCGTTCGGTGCCGTCCGTCGTGTCCAGGATCCACAGGGAGTTGGCGCGGTCCGTGCCGGAGTCCGAGCGGAGGAACGCGACACGTGAGCCGTCGGGCGCCACGGTGAACGCGCGCGGCGCGCCGAGCGAGAAGCGCTGGGTCCGGGCGTGTCGACGGGGGAAGGAGTCGCTGTCGACTGTCTGGGTCGTCATGGCTCGACCATATTGGCCATGCGCCCCCTTGTGCGGCCGTGCGCCGAGCGATGCGCGAGCACGGATAGTTATGATCACTGTCGCTGCGTGGGTATGAACCTGGCGGCGTCCGCGTGGACTTGGCTCTCGGGCTCGGTCCGCCGGGGCTGTACCGAGTCACAACCCCCATAGTCCGAACCCCCCGTGTCCCTGGGATTCATTGGAGGTGAGCCGCCGTGGCACTCTCGATTTCGGCGGTGGTGCTGCTGGCGATCATCGTCTTCCTGCTGATCAAGAAGTCGGGACTGAAAGGGGGGCACGCCGCCATCTGCATGCTCCTCGGCTTCTATCTCGCCTCCTCGACCATCGCACCCACGATCAGCGAGCTGACCACGAACGTCGCCAGCATGATCGGCAGCATCAAGTTCTGACGCGGGCCCGGGGTGGCGGCGCGGCCTGCCACCCCACCCGCCGGGTACGGCGCTCAGGCGGCCGGCAGGGTCGGCTGCACGCGGCGCAGGAACGTGGCGTTGTCCGGGGTCTCCCGCATCCGCTGCAGCAGGGTCTCCAGCGATGCGTCCCCGTGGGAGCGCAGGGCGCGGCGAAGGCCGCGTGTGACCGTCAACTCGTAGGGGTCCAGCAGCAGTTCCTCGCGGCGGGTGCCGGTGCGGTCGATGTCGACGGGCGGGAAGACGCGGCGGCCCGCCAGCTCCCGGTCCAGGCGGAGTTCCATGTTGCCGGTGCCCTTCAGCTCCTCGAAGAAGAAGCCGTCGGCGCGTGAGCCGGTGTCCACCAGCGCGCTGGCGAGGATGGTCAGCGAACCGCCCTCCTCGGCCTGCCGGGCGGCGCCGAAGAACCGCTTGGGGCCGAGCAGCGCGCCCGCGTCCACGCCTCCGCTGAGGGTGCGTCCGCCCGCCGCCGAGGCGTTGTTGTGCGCCCGGCACAGACGGGTCAGCGAGTCCAGCAGGATGACGACGTCCTCCCCGGCCTCCACCCGCCGCTTGGCCCGCTCCACGACGAGGTCGGCGAGGGCGATGTGGTCCTTGGCGGGCCGGTCGAAGGTGGAGGCGTACACCTCGCCGCGTACGGAGCGGCGCATGTCGGTGACTTCCTCCGGGCGTTCGTCCAGCAGCAGCACCATCAGGCGGCACTCGGGATGGTTGCCGGCGACGGCCGCGGCCAACTGCTGGATCAGGACGGTCTTTCCGCTCTTCGGCGGCGCCACGATCAGTCCGCGCTGGCCCTTGCCGACGGGCGCGAGCAGATCGGTGAGACGCCCGGCCAGGCCGGACGCGGGGTGTTCGAGGCGCATGCGCCGGTGGGGGTGCAGGGGGGTCAGGTCGCCGAAGCTTCTGCGATGTTCCGCGGGGCCGTGGCCGTCCACGGCGGTGACGTCGGTGAGCGCCCGCTGCGGTCCGCTCACGCCTTCGACGAGGTCGCCCTTGCGGAGGCGGTGCCGTCGGATCAGCGCGGGTGACACCTGCGGGTCGGCGGGGGAGGGCAGCAGGCTCGCGGCGGCCCGCAGGTGGCCCTTCCCGTGCGCGTCGATGTCGAGGACGCCGGTGACGGTCCGGGTGGCCGGGGTGTCCCGGACCTGGGTGGGGGGTTCGAGGGTGGTGGTCATGGTCGGGGTGTCCTTTCGGGACGGGGAACGGCAGAGAAGAGGAAGGGGCCGCAGATCACGGAGGGGCGGACACGCCTGCCTCCGGGCGACGGGAACGACACCTCTCGCGGGGCGGTGAAAGCCCTGGTCATGAGGTGATCCGGGAGAAGCCCGGCCGGGTCGAGGACCATCGGCACGAGGGCTGGGAGAGGAACGCGGCACCGGCGCCGGAAAAAGGGGCGCGGGGCATGCCGCTCATTGCACTGTACCCGTGCGGGGGGTGGCGTCAAGGGGGACGCGGTACGAGAGCCGGCCCCGGCGTGGCTGTGCCGGGGCCGTCAGGTGTCAGTCACGTACGCCCGCGACGAACGCCGTCCAGGTCTCCTGCGCGAGGGCGAGCCGGGGGCCTGCCGTGTGCTTCGAGTCGCGGACGTGGATGGTGCTGGGGGTGACGGCGAGTTCCACGCAGGAGTTGCCGTCGGTTCCGCCGCTGTAGCTGCTCTTGAACCACGCCAGCTCGGAGGCGTCCCCGGCAGTGGTCTTGCGGATCATGTCTCTCCCAGCAGTTGTTCGATGAAAGCCAGCGACTCCCGTGGCGAGAGCGCCTGAGCCCGGATCGTGCCATACCGCAGCTCAAGGATGCGTAGCTGTTTGGGGTCCAAGGTCGGCCGACCGTTGAACGCGCCGTCGGAGCGGCCCATCGCAGTGCCGTCCGCGAACTTCAGCAACTCGATCCTGCCGTCGAGGCCGGGGTGGGCCTCGGTGTTCGTCCGTATGACCTGAAGCGTGACGTTGTGCAACTGCCCCACCTCCAACAGGCGTTCGAGCTGCCGTCGCCATGCCATTGTGCCCCCGATCTGGCGGCGCAGGGGAGCCTCTTCCAGCACGAAGTGAATCGGCGGGGCCGGAACACGGTCGAAGACCGACTGTCGGGCCAGCCGGGCGGCCACCATGCGCTCCACATCGTCCGGCGTCTCCGGCGGCTGTGCCGCCCCGATCAACGCCCGCGCATGCTCAGGTGTCTGCAACAAGCCCGCGATGATGTTGCACTCGTACACCCCGATCTCGACCGCCTGCGCCTCCAGCTTTCCCAGCTCACGGACCTTCCTGGGATACCGGACCTTCTTCACGTCCTCCCAGGCCGCCGCGATCAGACCGCCCGCGTCCAGCACTTCGTCCGCCCTGTCCAGATACTCCTGGCGCGGAATCCGTTTGCCGGCCTCGACCTTGTAGACCAGGTCCTCGCCGTACCCGATCAGCGTGCCGAACTCGGCGGCGCGGAGCCCTGCCGTCTCGCGCCGCAGCTTCAACTGGCGTCCGACCGTGGCGATCACCGCCGCGCCCCACTCGTCGTCCGGTTCCACCTCCCAGCCGGGCTCGTCCGTCTCCGTCGTGAGCCGTGCCAACTCGCCGTCCACCGACATGCGCACCCTCCGGTCCCTCGTCGCGCCCGCACCTCCTGCCGACAGCGCGGACACCCCCGGACAACCTGCCGACAGTGACCGTACGCAACGGTGCGATCACTCTTCACGGTAGGGCCGGGCGGACACCCTGGGTGATGTGAATCAGGAAAACGCCGTGGCCGCGGCCCAACTCGATGCCCGTGCGCGCGAATTCAGCGTGCTGCTCTCCTCCACCCCGCGGGGTGCCCGGCTGGCCCGGCTGCTCGCCGCCGAGCAGGTCCGGAGCTGGGGGCTGCCCTGGGAGGAGGCCGCCCAGATCGTCGCCGAACTGGCCGCCAACGCCGCCACCCACGGCCGCCTGCCGGGACGGAGTTTCCGGCTCGCGCTGCACGCCGTCCACGGCACGCTCCGTATCGAGGTGACGGACACGCGCGGTGACCGTCCCCCGGTGTGCCGGGAGCCGGGCGCGGAGGACGAGGGCGGTCGGGGGCTGCTCCTGGTGGCCGCTCTCGCCGACCGCTGGGGAGTCTCGGAGGACCGGTTCCCCCGCAAGATCGTCTGGGCCGAACTGGTCTTTCTGTCACCGGAACCCGAGGCGTTGTGCTCCGGTGGCAGGAGTGGCCAATAAGACGTAAAGAACCGGGGGAAAGCAACCCGCCAAGCCCCACCCCTCCCGCCCGTGGCCGCCCGCAGGGCCTCGCTCACTCGGGTGGGTGAACATCGCTGTTTCCGCTGGCAATTGCCACCCCTGCGGGCCCTACGCTCAGCACGACAACCGCAGACATACGTCGGCCCCCGCCGGGAGTGGCATCCCAGTGCGAGGGCCTGACCATCAAGGAAGAACCGAACTTCCCGATGGATATCCAGCACCCTAGCGCGCCCTCGCGCGCCCGGTCCCGCATTGCGGGCCACGACCACCCGAACCGGGGCGGTCTCATCCACGACAACTCCCGCCACACCGAACGCTTCACGGTGATCGGCAACCACCTCGCGCAGCACGCGGACCTCTCCCTGCTGGCGATCGGGCTCGGGACGCACATCCAGTCGCTGCCGCCGGGCGCCCGTATCGACATCAAGAGCCTGGCCGCCCGCTTCCCCGAGGGTGTCGCCCGTATCGCCGCCGCCCTGCGCGAGCTGGAGAAGCACGGCTACCTGCGCCGCGAACGGCTGCGCGTCCCCGGCGGCCGCATCGTCACCCGCACGATCTCCTGCAACCAGCCCCCGGCCGCCCGCCGCCACCGGCCCGGCCACGAGAGCGCGGACCGCGAGCGCGTGAGCGACCGGGCGACGCGGCCCGCCCCCGCACCCGCCCCCGGCGACTGTGCGCCGGGACCCCGTCGCAAGGCCCTCTCCGCCGTGCCGTCCCCTTCCTGCTCCGCCCCCGCACTCCTCCAGGCCGCCACCGACGTCCTCACGGACCTGCGCCGCCACGACACCCGTCTGCTGCTCTCCGCCACCGACACGGCCCACCTCGCCCCCGGCGTCGCCGCCTGGCTGGAGCGGGATGTCACTCCGACGGGGGTGCGCCGAGCCCTGACCGAGGGCCTCCCGGAGACCCCCCTGCGGCGCCCGGCCGCACTGCTGGCCCACCGCCTGACCGCTCTCCTCCCACCCCCGCCCGCGTTCGCCCCGCCGGCCGCCGCCCCGCCTCCCGTGCGGCACCCCTTCCAGACCTGCGACGGCTGCGAGCGCGTCTTCCGCGCCCCAGCCCCGGGCCCCTGCCGAGACTGCCGAACCGCACCCCGGGACATCAGCTCACACCGGACCGGTCAGCCGGCCACGGGCTGACCGGACGCGTCCCCCGAGGAAGATGACCCTGTGGCACACCTCCCGACAGATGTACGCGCAGCCCTGCGGTTCTTCGCCTTCTACCTGGGCAACGGCACGCTGGACGTCGACCTGCTGGACGGCATCGACTACCGCGCCCGCCTGCTCGAGTACGGCTCGGACCTGGAGATGATCTTCGCGATCTACGCCAACGTCCTCGAGGTCGACGATCACGGGGAGACGCTCAACGACGGCGACGCCCAGTACCGCGTCGCCCAGTGGATACGCCAGTGCTGTGATCCCGGCTACCGGGCGGAGCCCCCGTTCGAAGCATGGGAGACCGAGCTTCACGGTCCCTGACGTCGGCTCCCTTGCCCGACCAGGTCCGCCCGCCCTCGTACGCTGGTCCCATGACGGAACTGCCCTCCCGGCGTCTGCTGCTGGTGCACGCGCACCCGGACGACGAGTCGATCAACAACGGCGCGACCATGGCCAAGTACGTGGCCGAGGGGGCGCACGTGACCCTGGTGACCTGCACGCTCGGGGAGCGGGGGGAGGTCATCCCGCCGGAGCTGGGGCATCTGGGCGGGGCCGCGCTGGGGGCCCACCGGCGCGGTGAGCTGGACGCCGCGCTCGGCGAGCTGGGCGTCACGGACGTGCGGCTGCTCGGCGGCGCGGGGCGGTACGGGGACTCCGGGATGATGGGGCTGCCGGACAACGACGACCCCGCCTGCTTCTGGCAGGCCGACCTCGACGAGGCCGCCGGGCACCTCGTGGACGTGATCCTGGAGGTCCGGCCGCAGGTCGTCGTCGCCTATGACGACAACGGCGGCTACGGCCACCCCGACCACATCCAGGCCCACCGGGTCGCCATGCGCGCCGTCGAGCTGGCCGCCGCACGCGGCCACCGGGTGGCCAAGGTCTACTGGAACCGCATGCCCCGCTCGGTCGTCGAGGACGCCTTCACGCGGCTCGCCGAGGACCTGTCCGGCCTGCCCTTCGGCAAGAGCGCCGACATCGCCGACCTGCCCGGCGTGGTCGCGGACGAGCGCGTCACCACCGCCGTCGACGGCAGCGCGTACGCCGCCGCCAAGGCCGCCGCGATGCGCGCCCACGCCACCCAGATCACCGTCGCCGGTGAGTACTTCGCGCTCTCCAACGACCAGGCCCAGCCGCTGTTCACCACCGAGTACTACGAGTTGGCGCACGGCCACGCCGAGCCCGGCGAGAGCGACCTGTTCGCCGGAGTGGAGGTGGCGTCATGAGCGACGCCGGACGCGGCTCGATGCTCGCCCAGCCGCTGCAACGCCCCTCCTTCGGCCGGATGGCCGCACTGCTCGGGCTGTGCGTGCTCGGCGCGGTCGTCGGCATCGCCGGGGCGCTGGTGCAGGCCGCCTGGTTCCCGCTCGGCCTGCTGCTCGCCCTCGCGGGCGCGGGCGGGGTGTTCCTCGGCGGGGGCTACGCGCTGCGCGGGCGGTCCGGTGCGGTGGCGCCGGTGCTCGGCTGGATCATCGCCGTCATCCTGCTCACCGCCAGCCGCCCGGAAGGTGACTTCCTGTTCGGCGCGGGCGGCGGCTCGTACGTCTTCCTGCTCGGGGGCATGGCACTGGCTGTGATCTGCGCCACCTTGGCTCCCGGACGGCAACCTGACGGCGGCTCCACCCGACTTGGCAAGTGACGTACCACTTCGCGTGGCCCCCGTGCGGGTCCGGTGCGGATTTCCCCGGCGGTCGTGGGATTCCCGCCAGAAGTGGCCAGTATGGTGGTGCGCGCCGCCGAGATGCCCGCTGAGGTCGTGACGGGCGGCGGAGCCAACCGGGAGAACCTGCCTTGAGTCGTGAAACTGACACTCCGTCCTCCGGGCCCAACGGGCGCGGCGGAGCCGCATACCCCTCCGGCACCCCGCCGTACGGGACGCCCATGGCTTCCGGCGACGGGACCGGCGCGGGAAGTCCGGGCTCGCGTCCCGAGGAGCGCAAGACCGAGACCACGCTGACCACGCGCATCCGGATCAACATCCCCGGATCGCGGCCCATTCCGCCGGTCGTCGTGCGCAAGACCGTCGAGGGAAGCGAGACCGGCGGCGACGAGCCGGGCGCCGACGCGCACCCCGAGCCCGCCGCCCCGCCCGCCCCCGAACCGGCCGCCGAGGCCGCACCGCAGGCGGAGGAGAAGACCAGCGACTGGTTCGCTCCCCGCAAGGGCGGTGCCCCCAAGGGTGGTTCGGGCGGCGGCGGGACCAACGGCGCCGGAATGCCGGGCGGTTCGGCCGCCGGTGCGAGCGGTCCGCGTCCCGGCATGCCCGCCCTGGGCCCCGGCACCGGAGCCCCCGCACCGCGTCCCGCCGCCCCCGCGCCTGGCGCCCCCCGCCCCGGCGGCACCAACGGCTCCGGCATGTCCGGCGCCACCGGTGGTCCGGTCGCGCCGGGCCACGGCGGCGGCACCGGCTCCTTCGACGTGACCGAGGCGCTGTCCTCGGGTCCGCGCGGCGGCGCCCGCACCGGCGAGCCCGCCCGCGACGAGCTGCCCTTCTTCTCCGACAACGGCGGCGCCCCGGCCGGCGGTCCCGGTGCCCCCGGCGGTCCTGGTGCCCCCGGCGCCAACGGCCGTGGCGGCCCCGGCGGTCCGAGCGGCTTCAACGGCCCCGGCGGCCAGGGTGCCCCCGGCCCGAAGGGCCCCGCGGGCCCGACCGGCGGCCCGGTCACCGGCGACGGCCCGCTGCCCACCCGCCCGGTCCCCGGCAGCGCCCCCGGCGCTCCGGGTGCCCCCGGTGCTTCCGGCGCGCCCGGTGCTCCCGGCATGCGGGGCATGGAGCCCGGCGAGCCCTTCGACGGCCCGCCCGCGTTCCGCGCCCCCGGCGGCGGCGCCCCCAAGAGCACCCAGGGCCCCCAGAGCCCCCAGGGCCGTCAGGGCGCCCCGCAGGCCGGTGCCGTCCTCGGTGACGACACCGCGATCCTCACCCCGCAGCAACTGGCCGCCCCCGGCACGGCCAACCGCCCGCCGCACAGCGCCGTCTCCGGGAACACCGTCACCAGCGGCATCCCGGTCTTCCCCGGCGACGAGGCCGCCGACCCGTTCGGCCCCGCCGCCGACCGTCCGGCGCAGACGGCCCCCAAGCCGGCCGCCCCGCAGGCGAAGGCCGCGCCGCAGCCCAAGAAGAAGGGCCGCAGCAAGCTGATGCTGCTGGTCGCCGGTGTGGTCGTCGTCGCGGGCGGTGCCTACGGCGCCGGGCTGCTGATGAACCGCACCGACGTGCCCAAGGGCACCACCGTGCTCGGTCTGGACATCGGCGGCGGCACCCGTGACGACGCCGTCAAGAAGCTCGACGACACCTTCCGGGGCCGGGTGAACAAGCCGCTCCAGTTGTCCGTGGGCGGTGGGAACGTCGCCCTCACCCCGGACAAGGCGGGCCTCCAGTTCGACTACCAGGCCACGGTCGCCGAGGCCGCAAAGAGCGACTACAACCCGGTCTCCGTGATCGGCTCCCTCTTCGGGCAGAAGCGCGTCGTCCAGCCGGTCACCCCGGTGGACGAGGAGAAGCTCCAGGTCGCACTGCAGCAGGCGGGCGGCGGTTCTGGCTCGGTCGTCGAGGGCGGCATCAAGTTCGAGGGCGGCAAGGCCGTCGCGGTCTACGGCAAGCCCGGCAAGGCCGTCGACGCGGCCGCCTCCGGCAAGGCCGTCGAGCAGGCGTACCGCACCCTGGTGGAGACCGGCACCGCGACCCCGGTCACGGTGCCCACGACCACCAAGCAGCCGACGGTGCCGAACGCCGAGGTCGACCGGGAGATGAAGACGTTCGCGGAGCCCGCGATGTCGGACATCGTCACCGTCCAGGTCGACGCGGCACACAAGATCAATTTCGGTCCCAAGTCGCTGCCGAAGATCCTCAGGTTCCAGGCGGTGGGCGGCAAGCTCACCGACACCTACGACCTCGAGGCGCTCAAGGAGGCGTACGGCACCACCTTCGTGGGCGTGAAGGTGGAGAGCGCCACCGGCAAGCGCGACATCCTCCCGCAGGACGTCGTGGGCGCCCTGCGCAAGGCCCTGGTCGGCAAGAACACGGCCGAGCGCACCGCCGTGATCGACATCAAGCCCACCTGACCCCGTCCCGCACGCGGTCACCGCGGCCCCCGGACCTCACCGGTCCGGGGGCCGTCGTCGTATGACATCTGTCATCCGGCACACAGGACCGTCGGCACTGCCGCCGGCCCCGCCCTTCCGGCCAGCATGGACGGCATGACGACGACAGCGGCAGCGCCCGCCACCACCACGCCCGTGGTGGCCGGGTTCGATCAGGTGAGCAAGGTGTACGGGGAGGTGCGGGCGGTTGACGGGCTGTCGCTCGCGCTGCGGCCGGGGGAGACCGTCGCGCTGCTCGGGCCCAACGGGGCGGGCAAGTCCACCACCCTCGATCTGCTGCTGGGGCTCAAGCAGGCCGACAGCGGACAGGTCAGCGTGTTCGGGACCAGCCCGCGGGAGGCCATCGTCGCCGGGCGGGTCGGGGCCATGCTGCAGAGCGGCGGGCTGATGGAGGACGTGACGGTCGCCGAACTGGTCGGCCTCGCCCGCTCGTTGCACCCGCGTCCCTACCCCGCCTCCGAGGTGCTCGCCCGCGCGGGGATCACGCAGATCGCCGACCGCAAGGTCAACAAGCTCTCCGGCGGCCAGGCCCAGCGCGTCCGCTTCGCCCTGGCCACCGCCGGGGACAGCGACCTGATCGTGCTGGACGAGCCCACCACCGGCATGGACGTCACCGCCCGCCAGGCGTTCTGGGCCACCATGCGCGAGCAGGCCGACCGGGGCCGTACGGTCCTCTTCGCCACCCACTACCTCGAAGAGGCCGACGCCATCGCGGACCGGGTGCTCGTCCTGCACCGCGGCCGGCTCCTCGCCGACGGCACCGCCGCCGAGATCAAGGCCCGCGCGGGCGCCCGCCGGGTCGCCTTCGACCTGGACGGCACCATCGACGAGACCGCGCTGGCCGCCCTGCCCGCGCTCACCTCCCTGGACGTCTCCGGACAGACCGTCCGTATCCAGTCGTCCGACGCCGACGCCACCGTGCACGCCGTGTACGGGCTCGGCCTGTACCCCCGCAATCTGGAGGTCGCCGGGCTGGGCCTGGAGCAGGCCTTCGTCGCCATCACCGAGGCCGAGGAGGCCAAGCGCGCATGACCGGCATCCTCGCCTCACGGGCCCTGATCAAGCTCGAACTCACCCGCGCCCTGCGCAACCGCAAGTTCCTGTTCTTCTCCGTGCTCTACCCCTCGATCATCTTCCTGATCTTCGCGGGGAGTTCGGGCACCGACGAGAAGGTGGACGGCACCGGCCTGACCGTCGCCACCTACCTGATGGTCTCCATGGCCTCCTTCGGCGCCCTGACCGCCGTGCTCATGGGCAACAGCGAGCGCATCGCCAAGGAGCGGGAGAGCGGCTGGGTGCGCCAGCTCCGGCTGACCCCGCTGCCGGGCCACGGGTACGTCCTGGCCAAGACGGCCGGCGCTGCCGTGGTCAGCCTGCCGTCCATCGTCATGGTGTTCATCGTGGCCGCCGTCGTGAAGGACGTACGCCTCGACGCCTGGCAGTGGCTCGCCCTCACCGGCGTCATCTGGGCGGGCAGCCTCGTCTTCGCCGCGCTCGGCGTCGCCATCGGCTACCTCGCCTCCGGGGACGCGGTACGCCCCATCACGATGATCGTCTACTTCGCGCTGTCCCTCCTCGGCGGCCTGTGGATGCCCTCGGCCGGGTTCCCGAAGTGGCTCCAGGACATCGCCGAGTGGCTGCCGACCTACGCGTACGCTGCCCTGGGACGCGCGGTCGAGCAGAGCCAGGCCCCGCAGGCGCGGGACGTCGCCGTCCTCGCCGTGTACTTCGTCCTCTTCGCGGGCGGCGCGGCCTGGCTGTACCGGAAGGACACGCTGAAGGCGTGAGCGCGATGACCGAGGACCGGTGGGCAGGGACAGAGACGGACACCCCCGTGGGGCGTCCGCCGCGGGGCCGGCGCGAGCTGTGGGCGAAGGTGCTGTGGATCGGCGTCTGGCTGGTCTTCCTCAGCTCGCCCGTCCACGACCTGGTGAGCGGGGACCACGGCACGGCGGCCACCTGGGCCGGAGCGGCGGGGCTCGCCGCGTTCGTCGCGGTGTACCTGGGACTGGTCTTCCGGAACATGGGGAGGCGGTTCTCCGGTCCGGCCGTGGTCCTGCACCTGCTGGCCCTCGGCATCCTCGCGCCGCTCCTCGCCTACACCCTCGGCAGCGCCTGGCTCGGCCTGTTCGTCTACCTCTCGGTGGCCTGCGGGGCGACCCTGCCGACGCGGGCCACCTACTGGGCGATCCCGGCGTCGGCGGCCGTGATGTACCTGGTCGGACTGCACTCCGGCGAGGAGGAGGCGCGGAACCTGATCCTGCTGGTGGTGCTGATCGGCTTCGCCATGACGGGCGTACGGCAACTGGTCCGCACCACCGTGGAGCTGCGCAAGGCACGCGCCACGGTGGCACAGCTCGCCGCCAACGAGGAGCGGCTGCGGCTCGCCCGTGACCTGCACGACCTGCTGGGGCACTCCCTGTCCCTGATCACGCTCAAGAGCGAGCTGGCGGGACGGATGCTGCCCGGACAGCCCGAGAAGGCGGCCCAGCAGGTCGCCGACATCGAGCGGGTCAGCAGGCAGGCCCTGGTCGACGTGCGCGAGGCCGTCACCGGCTACCGGCGGCCCCGGCTCGCGGCCGAACTCGCCGGTGCGCAGGTCGCGTTGACCGCCGCCGGGGTCATCGCCGAGATCCCCGGCGAGCCCGACCTCGCCGGGCTGCCCGAGGAGGCCGAGGCCGCGCTCGCGTGGACCCTGCGCGAGGCGGTCACCAACGTGGTCCGGCACAGCGGGGCCGAGCGGTGCGCGGTGGAACTGCTGCACCGGCACACCCTGGACGGGCCGGTGCTGGAGCTCTCGGTCGAGGACAACGGCTCGGGCGGCTCGGGGAAGGGGCCGGGCAACGGCCTGACCGGGCTCGCCGAACGGCTCGAGAAGGCGGGCGGCACCCTGGAGGCGGGCCGGTCCGCCAAGGGCTTCCGGCTGGTCGCCCGCGTCCCGTCGGCCGCCGTCGCGGACGTAGTATCCGGGTCATGACGAGCACGATCAAGGTCCTCCTGGCCGAGGACCAGTCGATGGTCCGCGAGGCGCTCGCCGCGCTGCTCGGGCTGGAGGACGACATCGAGGTCGTCGCGCAGGTCGCGCGCGGTGACGAGGTGCTGGCCGCCGTCGCCGAGCACGGCGTGGACGTGGCCCTGCTCGACATCGAGATGCCCGGCTGCACCGGTATCGAGGCCGCCGCGCGGGTCCACCGGGCGCACCCCGGCGTGAAGCTCGTCGTCCTCACCACCTTCGGCCGCCCCGGCTACCTCCGCAGCGCCATGGAAGCGGGCGCCGACGCCTTCCTCGTCAAGGACGCCCCCGCGGCCCAACTCGCCGCCGCCGTACGCAAGGTGCTCGCCGGGGAACGCGTCATCGACCCCACCCTGGCGGCCGCCGCCCTGGCCGACGGCGCGAACCCCCTCACGGACCGCGAACGCGAGATCCTCCGCGCCGCGGCCGACGGCTCCACCAACGCCGAGCTCGCCCGGACCCTCCACCTCTCCCAGGGCACGGTCCGCAACTACCTCTCGACCGCGATCCAGAAGCTCGCGGTCCGCAACAGGGCGGAAGCGGTCCGCATCGCACGGGAGAAGGGCTGGCTCTGAGCCTGCCTCCGGCGCAGGGGCCCGGAGCCGGTTCGCCGGGCCCGGTCGGTCAGTTGAGCAGCGCCCTCGCCGCGTGGGCCTGGGCGCGGGCCTTCTCCTCGGCCGTCGGGTCGACCACCGACACCAGTTCCGCGTACGCCTCCAGCTCCGCCGCGCCCTCGGTGAACTCGCCGCGCTGGACCAGCAGGCGGGCGCGTTCGTAGCGCAGGCGGGCCGGGCGGGAGGGCAGGAGCATCGCCAGCTCGACGGCCCAGAGGGCCACGTCGGAGCGCTCGGGGCGGACCGTGGCCCAGGCGCGGATGTTGTTCAGGATGCGCTGGATGACCTGGAGGGGGGCCGCCGGGACCAGCATCGAGGGTTCCAGGGGAGCGCCCGTCGCCCCGGCCACCAGCAGCTCGGTGTCCATGCCGCTGAGGACCCGGCCGCCGTCGAAGGGGTCGGCCAGGACCCGGTCGCCGGCCGTGCCGAACCCGACCACGAAGTGCCCCGGCAGCGCGACCCCGTACACCGGGGCGCCCGCCCGCCGGGCCACCTCCATCCACACCACCGACAGCAGGATCGGCAGCCCGCGCCGCCGCCGCAGCACCGAGTGCAGCAACGAGGACTCCAGCCGCTCGTACTCCCCGCCGGTCCCGCAGAACCCGTGGGTCCCGCCCAGCAGCCGGCCCACCGCACGCGCCCACTCCAGCGGCCCGCCCGGCCGGTACGGCAACTGCCCGGCGAGTTCGTCCAGCTCGATCTGGGCCGCGTCGATCCCGGCCTCGTCCAGCGTGCCGTCCGCCTCGGCGCCGATCAGCAGGCACAGCGCGGACAGGTCGGGCCACTGCGACCGCGACTCCTCCGCGAACCGCCGCCGCAGCTCCGCCGACCGTGCCGACGGCGGCGGGTACGGGGGCGGGAAAGCGGGGCGCCTGGCCGGTTCCTGAGCGTCCACGACGGGCTCCTACGACCGCCCGGAGCCGGTCGCGTCCGGCTCCCGGTAGTGGTGGTAGGCGTGATGCGCGGCGAGGCCGAGCCCGTCGTACAGCCGCCGCGCGCCCGCGTTGTCCTCCTCGACCTGGAGCCACGCGGCCGAGGCGCCCTCGTCGAGTGCCCGGCGGGCCAGCGCGGCCATCACCTCGGTGGCCAGCCCCTGCCGCCGCCGGGCCGGGTCGACCTCGACGGCGGCGAAACCGGCCCAGCGGCCGTCCACCACGCACCGCCCGATCGCCGCCGGCGGCTCGCCGTCCGCGCCAGGCACGCACGCGAACCACACCGACGCTCCCTTGCCGAGCACCCGCAGGGCCACCTCGCTCACTCCCTCGCGCCCGTACCGCGCGAGCCACGCCTCGTCCGCCGCGCGGGAGAGCACCACACCGGCACCCCCGGCCCGGTCCGCGACCGGCGCCAGCGCCCCGGTCCACAGCTCCGCCGTGACCTCCCGCGTCCAGCCGCGCCGCTCCAGCTCCGCCGACAGCAGCTCCTGCGTGCCCTCGGCACCGGTGGCGGTCTGGACGTAGGCGGGCAGTCCGCGCTCGCCGTACCAGCCTCTTACGGAAGTCAGGGCCGCGTCGAGCGGAAGCCCCGGCTCACCGAGCGGCAGCACGCTGTTGGCACGCCGGGTGAAGCCCCCGGCCGCCCGCAGTTCCCACTCGCCGAGCCGCTCGCTCTCCACCGGCCGCCACGCCCGCGCGGCGACCCTCGCCAGCTCCTCGTACCCCGCCGACGGGCCCCGGCGACGCGCCGGGACCGACGGGACGACCTTGCCCGCGACCAGAGACGACGCATCGATCCTCACCACCCGGCCGTCCCGACGTGTGATCATGAGCACGCCGTCGTCGTCCCAGGATGTGAGAACACCTACCGTGTCGGTGAACTTCTCGCCCGCCGCACCCGATCCCGTCAACTGCCGTACGGATACCCTTTTGCCCACGTCTGCTGGGGTGATGAGGACCTTGAGCAGTCCTGTCACCGAGATTTCCACGGGTCGCTCCACCCCTCCTGTTCGGATCACGCTCCGGAACGGAGATACTAGGTGCGGGCATCGACGACGCCGCGCTCCCGCGCGCCAGGCGGCGGAGCCTGAGGAGGCCCGCCAGCGCCCTATCGAGGAGGAACGACAGCGTGACCTACGTCATCGCGCAGCCTTGTGTCGACGTGAAGGACAAGGCGTGCATCGAAGAGTGCCCGGTCGACTGCATCTACGAGGGCCAGCGGTCCTTGTACATCCACCCGGACGAATGCGTCGACTGTGGTGCCTGTGAGCCGGTCTGCCCGGTCGAGGCGATCTTCTACGAGGACGACACTCCGGAGGAGTGGAAGGACTACTACAAGGCGAACGTCGAGTTCTTCGACGATCTGGGTTCTCCCGGTGGCGCCAGCAAGCTGGGTCTGATCGAGCGCGACCACCCCTTCATCGCCGCGCTCCCGCCGCAGGTGGGCGAGTGACCGTCAAGCCGGCCCAGCGGCCCGCTTGAGCGCGCCGCCTCGGTCCCGTGCGGCCCGGTCGACCCCGACCGCGGCCGTACGGGACCGAGGCGTTCGCCGTACCAGTGCCGCACGCAGGAAAGAGAGCACGTCCCGTGTCCGCAGTCTCCGACCGGCTCCCCGCCTTCCCCTGGGACAAGCTGGAGCCCTACAAGAAGACCGCAGCCGCGCACCCGCGCGGCATCGTCGACCTCTCCGTGGGCACCCCGGTCGACCCGGTTCCCGAGCTGATCCAGAAGGCGCTGGTCGACGCCGCCGACTCGCCGGGCTATCCGACGGTCTGGGGCACGCCCGCGCTGCGCGACGCGATCACCGGCTGGCTGGAGCGCCGCCTCGGCGCCCGTGACGTCACCCACCGGCACGTCCTGCCGATCGTCGGCTCCAAGGAACTGGTCGCCTGGCTGCCGACCCAGCTCGGTCTCGGCCCGGGCGACGAGGTCGCCTACCCGCGCCTGGCCTACCCGACCTACGAGGTCGGCGCCCGCCTCGCCCGCGCGGACCACGTGGTCTACGACGACCCGCGCGAGCTGGACCCGGCGAACCTGAAGCTGCTCTGGCTCAACTCGCCGTCCAACCCGACCGGCAAGGTCCTCTCCAAGGAGGAACTGACCGGCATCGTGGCCTGGGCCCGCGAGCACGGCGTCCTGATCGTCTCCGACGAGTGCTACCTGGAGCTCGGCTGGGAGGCCGACCCGGTCTCGGTCCTGCACCCGGACGTCAACGGCGGCTCCTACGACGGCATCGTGGCCGTCCACTCCCTCTCCAAGCGGTCCAACCTGGCCGGCTACCGCGCGGCCTTCCTCGCGGGCGACCCGGCGGTGCTGATGCCGCTGCTGGAGATCCGCAAGCACGGCGGCATGATGACCTCCGCGCCGACCCAGGCCGCGGTGGTGGCCGCCCTCGGCGACGACGAGCACGTACGCCTCCAGCGCGAGCGCTACGCCGCCCGCCGCGACCGCCTGCGCGCGGCCCTGCTGTCCCACGGCTTCCGCATCGAGCACAGCGAGGCCAGCCTCTACCTCTGGTCCACGCGGGACGAGTCCTGCTGGGACACGGTGGCCCACCTGGCCGAGCTCGGCATCCTGGTGGCGCCGGGCGACTTCTACGGCGAGGCGGGCGAGAAGTTCGTCCGCGTCGCGCTGACCGCGACGGACGAGCGCATCGACGAAGCGGTGGCACGCCTGACCGCGTAGGCACATGACGAAGGGGTCCGGGGCACGCACGCCCCGGACCCCTTCGTCGTGCGGTGCCTAGCCGAGCGGCAGTCCCTTCAGCGGGAGACCGCCGAGCATGCTCCCCGCCGCCTTGCCCGCCGCGGGCGCCGGCACGGCCTTCTTCACGGCCTTGCTGTCCGCCAGCCCGCCCACGGCCTTGTCCACGTGCGCACCGTCCAGCTTGGTCAGACCACCGAGGTCCGGCACGGCGGGCTGGTTGGTGGCCGCACCGGCGGTGCCGGCGGCGCCGACCCCGGCGGCCGCCCCGGCGGCGACGAGCAGCGCGGCCGTGGTGATCCGGCGAGTCAGGGGGAGGGACATGATGCTCCATTCGGAGAGGTGAGAACGGTGTGGTGTCCGAGCCCGGACGCACTGACTACCGCTCGAACCCGCCGAAGGTTGCGGACGCCGAAGGTAAAGACTCGATAACGCATCGCATTATCAGGTGTGGATAAAAACGGGCAAAGACCGTCCAGGAGCAGCCCCGCAGAATCCTTACACCCCTTGATGCGCAAGGGCTCGGGGCCGTACCCCGCCACGTGCCCCCGCACGCGCCCCCCGACAACCCCCGCAACCCGTACGAGGGTGTCCCCGCACAAGCGTCCGCCGCCTTCTCAGGACCCTGTGCGCCCTCTCAGGACCCCGTGACGATCCGGACGGACGCCAGCGACGACTCCGCCCCGGCCGCCCCCGCCGTGCCCGACGCAGGACTCCGCACCGGGTGCCAGTCCCCGCCGCCGTTCGACGCGGTCCACTCGCGCCCCTCGTAGGTCACCCGGGCGATGCGCAGCGCCGAGGAGTTGGCCACCGCCCACTGGGCCAGTTGCCACCCCCGCTGCCGCTCGCTGCGCCCGTGGGCGTCCGTGACCGTGCCCTGCGGCACCGGCACGGTCACCGTCCGCCCCCGCGCCGTGGCGGTCACGCTGGGCGAGGGGGAGGGCGTGGGGACGGCCGTACCGCCCACCTCCGCGCCGGTCTCCTGGAGCGCGTCGCGCCCGAAGTCCCGCACCAGCGCCGCCCGTACCGCGTCCGGGCCGGCCGCCTCGGTGGCGCGCGACGTGCGGCCGTCGCAGGTCAGGGTGGCCGCCGAGCGGCCGGTGAGGGCGGAGGCCAGCAGCGTGGCGTCCGGCTCGTGCTTGGCGTACGCCTCCGGGAAGCCGCTGCGCTGCACCTTCTGCGCCGCGACGGTGAGCGGGAGGCCGGTGTACCCCGGCACGCGGGCCAGGTGCGCGTAGAAGATGCCCGCCGAGTACGCCGGGTCCATGATCTGCCGCTCGGTGCCCCAGCCCTGCGAGGGCCGCTGCTGGAACAGGCCCAGCGAATCCCGGTCCCCGTGCGTGATGTTGCGCAGCCCCGACTCCTGCAGGGCGGTGGCGAGCGCGATGGTCACCGCCCGCTGGGGCATGCCGCGCCCGGTGCCGACGGCTGCGATGGTGGCCGCGTTCACGGCCTGCTCGGGTGTGAACGCGTACGACTTCTCGTCTCCCTTCACGGAGACCACCGTGCAGCCGCGCGCGCCGCCGCCTCCGGTCACGTACTGGACCACGAGGTAGGCGCCGACACCGGCGAGGACGAGCAGGGCCGCGCAGATCCGGAACACACGGCCGCGACGCTTGGGGCGAGATGGGGACGGCTCTGACACGCGTACAAGGTACTGGAGTGCGTGATCGCCCTCGCCCCGGGCCCGCGCCCGGCGACGCGGCGGGGCCCGGCCCGGTGGGCGTTAGGGTCACGAGCATGGCCGACACCACCCTTGACCTCACGCTGGACGCCGCCGCACTCACCGCCCGGCTCGTGGACATCCCGTCGGAGAGCGGCACGGAGCAGCCCCTCGCGGACGCGATCGAGACCGCCCTGCGCGCTTTGCCCCACCTCGCGGTGGAGCGCTTCGGCAACAACGTGATCGCCCGCACCGCACTGGGCCGCGCGGAACGCGTCATCCTCGCCGGACACATCGACACCGTCCCGATCGCGGAGAACGTCCCCTCCCGGCTCGACGAGGACGGCGTGCTGTGGGGCTGCGGCACCTGCGACATGAAGTCCGGCGTCGCGGTCCAGCTACGCATCGCGGCCACCGTGCCCGAGCCCAACCGCGACCTCACCTTCGTCTTCTACGACAACGAGGAGGTCGCCGCCGAGCTGAACGGCCTCAAGCACCTGGCCGAGGCCCGCCCCGAGTGGCTGGAGGGCGACTTCGCGGTCCTGCTGGAGCCCTCCGACGGCGAGGTCGAGGGCGGCTGCCAGGGCACGCTCCGGGTGCTGCTGAGGACCAAGGGCGAGCGGGCCCACTCCGCGCGCGGCTGGATGGGCTCCAACGCCATCCACGCGGCCTCCCCGATCCTCGCCCGCCTCGCCTCCTACGAGCCCCGCTGGCCGGTGATCGACGGGCTGGAGTACCGCGAGGGGCTGAACGCGGTCCGCATCGGCGGGGGAGTGGCCGGCAACGTCATCCCGGACGAGTGCGTGGTCACCGTCAACTTCCGCTACGCCCCCGACCGCACCGAGGAGGAGGCGGTCGCGCACGTCCGCGAGGTGTTCGCGGACTGCGGCGTCGAGGAGTTCGTGATCGACGACCACAGCGGCGCCGCCCTGCCCGGCCTGTCCCACCCCGCCGCCGCGGCCTTCATCGAGGCGGTCGGCGGCACCCCGATGCCCAAGTACGGCTGGACGGACGTCTCCCGCTTCGCCTCCCTCGGCATCCCGGCCGTCAACTACGGCCCCGGAAACCCCCACTTGGCGCACAAGCGGGACGAGCGGGTCGAGGTGGCGAAGATCCTCGCGGGCGAGGAGCGGCTGCGCGCCTGGCTCACCGCGTGACGCCCGCACCACGCGGCGCCGCGTTCCGGACATGCTCACGTCCCCCCTCCGTAACGGATGCGGATCTAGGCTGAGGACGAACTACCGGCAAGCGGAGGGAGCGCACATGGCTACCGGAAACCCCGAGGGGAAGAAGCGCCCACCGGACGAGCAGCGTCTCGGCCCGGTGCTCCGGCGACGGGACCAGGTCCAGTCCAGCACCACCGACCAGCGGCTGCTGGACGAGCGTGCACCCACCGACTGGGTGCACACCGACCCCTGGCGGGTGCTGCGCATCCAGTCGGAGTTCATCGAGGGCTTCGGCACCCTCGCCGAGATCCCGCCCGCGATCAGCGTGTTCGGCTCGGCGCGGACCCCGGTCGACTCGCCCGAGTACGAGGCGGGTGTGCGGCTCGGGCGCGGTCTGGTCGAGGCCGGCTGGGCGGTGATCACCGGCGGTGGTCCCGGCGCCATGGAGGCGGCCAACAAGGGCGCGCTGGAGGCGGGCGGCCTCTCGATCGGCCTCGGCATCGAGCTGCCCTTCGAGCAGGGGCTGAACCAGTACGTCGACATCGGCCTGAACTTCAGGTACTTCTTCGTCCGCAAGATGATGTTCGTGAAGTACGCGCAGGGCTTCGTCGTCCTGCCCGGCGGGCTCGGCACCCTGGACGAGCTGTTCGAGGCGCTCACCCTGGTGCAGACCCAGAAGGTGACCCGCTTCCCGATCGTGCTGTTCGGCAGCGAGTACTGGGGCGGGCTCATGGACTGGCTGCGGGGCACGCTGGTCGCCCAGGGGAAGGCGTCCGAGAAGGACCTGATGCTGTTCCACGTCACGGACGACGTGGACGAGGCGGTCGCCCTGGTCTCCAAGGAGGCGGCCCGCTGAACCCCTCCCCAGGGGCGGCCCGCGGTGCCGTCCCTGGGGAGAAGCCGCTCAGGCCAGGCCCCGCCGGGCGGTCGCCGGGGGCCGGTGGCCCGCGATCGACGCCACCATGTCCAGCACCTGCCGGGTCTCCGCGACCTCGTGCACCCGGTACACCTGCGCCCCGAGCCACGCCGACACCGCCGTGGTGGCCAGCGTGCCGATCAGCCGCTCCTTCACCGGCCGGTCCAGCGTCTCCCCGACGAAGTCCTTGTTGGACAGCGACACCAGCACCGGCCAGCCCGTCGCCACCATCTCGTCCAGCCGCCGGGTCGCCTCCAGACTGTGCCGGGTGTTCTTGTTGAAGTCGTGCCCCGGATCGATCAGCACCGACTCGCGCGGCACCCCCAGCGCCACCGCACGCTCGGCCAGCCCCACGGTCACGTCCAGGATGTCGGCCATCACGTCGTCGTAGGCGACCCGGTGCGGTCGCGTACGGGGCTCCGCGCCCCCGGCGTGCGTGCACACCAGGCCCACCCCGTAGCGCGCGGCGACCTCCGCCAGAGCGGGGTCCACGCCGCCCCACGCGTCGTTCAGCAGGTCCGCGCCCGCCTCGCACACCGCCGCGCCGACCTCGGCCCGCCAGGTGTCCACGCTGATGATCACGTCGGGGAAGCGGCGCCGGACCTCCGCCACGAAGCCGACCGTGCGCCGGGCCTCCTCCTCGGCGGTGACCTCCTCGCCCGGCCCGGCCTTCACCCCGCCGATGTCCACGATGGCCGCGCCCTCGGCCACCGCCCGCTCCACGCGCGCGAGGGCCGGCTCGTCGGCGAACGTCGCGCCCCGGTCGTAGAAGGAGTCAGGGGTCCGGTTCACGATCGCCATGACCACCGGTTCGTGCGCCCCGAATTCCCGCTTGCCCAGCCTGAGCATCCCCTGTGACCTCTCCTCGTACCTCGGACGTCCGGTGCCCTGAGGGCCCGGACTGTCAGCCTCGCATGGCACGATCGGACCCAGACACATCCGGCTTCCGGCACGAGGTCGCGAAGACCTGACGTCCGGCACATCGAGCTTGGGGAACCCTGGCGATGCTGATGTTCTTGTTCCTGGTCCTCGCGCTGGCCGTCGTGGTCGGCGCGGTGACACTCGCCGTGGTGGGCGGCGGCGAGAGCGCCCCGCTCCAGGACGCCGCGCCCGAGCGGCTCCAGGACCCGCTGCCCGCGGACCGCCCGCTGCACGGCACCGACGTGGAGAGCCTGCGCTTCCCCCTCGCCGCGCGCGGCTACCGCATGGCCGACGTCGACGAGGCGCTCAGCCGCCTCGCCGCCGAACTCGGCGAGCGGGACGCCCGGATCGCGGACCTCCAGACCGCGCTGGCCGGTGCCCGCGCCGCCCACCCCCGGCCGGACGAGCCCGGCGGGGAGGACGGCCGATGAGCACCGGGGATGCCCTCGCCGGGTCGGACGGCGCGCTGCGCTGCCCCTGGGCGCTGTCCACCGAGGACTACGTCTCGTACCACGACGACGAGTGGGGCCGCCCGGTGCACGGGGACGACGCCCTGTTCGAACGGCTCAGCCTGGAGGCGTTCCAGTCGGGCCTGTCCTGGATCACGATCCTGCGCCGCCGGCCCACGTTCCGGACCGCGTTCGCCGACTTCCGGATCGAGAAGGTCGCCGCCTTCACCGACGAGGACCGCGAGCGTCTCCTCGCCGATCCGGGCATCATCCGCAACCGCGCCAAGGTCGACGCCACGCTCGCCAACGCGCGCGTGCTCGCCGGGTGGTCCGAGGGCGAGCTGGACGAGCTGATCTGGTCCCACGCCCCCGACGCGGCCGCACGCGCGGTCCCGAAGGTGCTGGCCGACGTGCCCGCCGTGACCCCGGAGTCCACCGCGCTGTCCAAGGCGCTGAAGAAGCGGGGCCTCAGGTTCGTCGGCCCCACCACTGCCTACGCGCTGATGCAGGCGTGCGGCCTGGTGGACGACCACCTCGAAGCCTGCGTCAGCCGGGGTGCCGCCGCGCGCGTCTGACGGCGGCCGGCCGGCGCGGGGCCCGGTCCGCCACGCCCGGCCGTCCGCGGAGTTCAGCGGCCCAGGTACTTGGGCTTCTCCTTGTTGACGAACGCCTGTACGGCGATGGTGTGGTCCTCGGAGGTGCCCGCGCGGGTCTGGAGTTCGTCCTCCTTCTCCAGCGACTCGTCGAGCGAGTGCGTCAGCCCGTAGGCCACCGCCTCCTTGATCGCCGCGTACGCCACGGTCGGCCCCTCGGCCAGCGCGCGCGCCGTCCTCTCCGCCTCGGCGCGCAGTTCGGCGGCCGGGACGACGCGGTTGGCGATGCCCAGCTCCAGCGCCTCCTGGGCGCCGACGGTGCGCGGGAAGAGCAGCAGGTCGGCGGCGCGGCCCGGCCCGACCACGCGGGGCAGCGTCCAGGAGATTCCGGAGTCCGCGCTGAGCGCCACGCCCGCGAACGAGGTGTTGAAGGCGGCCGTGTCCGCCACCAGCCGGTAGTCGGCGAGGAGCGCGAAGCCGAAGCCCGCCCCGGCCGCCACGCCGTTGACCGCGGCGATCACCGGCTTCTTCGCTCCGGCCAGCGCCCGCGCGATCGGGTTGTAGTGCTCCTTGACGGTGCTCATCGTCTTCCCGCCGCCCTCGCCCTGCCGGTCGGCGGCGAGCAGCCCGATGTGCTCCTTGAGGTCCTGGCCCACGCAGAACGCCCGCTCGCCCGCAGCGGTCAGCAGGATCGCCCGTACCGAGTCGTCCGCCGCCGCGGCCTCGACGGCCTCGCGCAGGGCGTTCTTGGTGGCGATGTCCAGCGCGTTCATCGCCTCGGGGCGGTTCAGCGTGATCGTGGCGAGCCCGTCGTTCACCTCGTGGAGCACGGTGTCGGCCATGGCGCGTCCCCTCCGTTTCGCGGCTGACGACGTACCGGTCGGTACGCCGCTGTCCGGGGACAGCATGGCGGAGATCCTGGCCCTTCACGCGCACCGGACGTGTGACCTGCGTCTAACAAAACCACTACGGAGGTGGCCGAGGAGTGTGCCGAGGGTGGCGCAGTATCGCAGGCACATCCCCGAATTGAGTGGTTTTGCTCGTGCGCGTGTCCCAAGCGATGCGGACCGATGTTGGTCATCGGGTCCTGAGATGCGGGATAATGGCTTGGAAGCAATGTGTTCGATGCCGGTGTCGCGCGTCCCTCCTGGACCGCGGGTGCCCTCCGTGGGGTCGTCGGCAGACGATGAGCCTGGTTTCAGGAAGGGGTACGAGCATGGCGGCCATGAAGCCGCGGACGGGTGATGGCCCGCTCGAGGTGACCAAGGAGGGGCGGGGCATCGTCATGCGCGTTCCGCTCGAAGGCGGCGGTCGACTCGTCGTCGAGCTGACCCCCGACGAGGCAGAAGCACTGGGTGACGCCCTGAAGAAGGTCGTCGTCTGACGCGCCGCGATCTTTTCCTTCCGACTGCCCCGGTACCCGCGAGGTGCCGGGGCAGTCGCGTGTCCGGTGCTCTTTCCGGCGGTCTCGGGGTGCGGCGGGGTCAGCGCTTGACGGCGCAGAGCAGGCCGTCGCCCACCGGCAGGAGCGAGGTCACCAGCTCCGGGCTCTCGCGCACCGTGCGCAGCAGTTCGCGCAGCCGGACCACCTCGGTGGGCTGCGGGCCGGAGTCGACCGTGCGGCCGCTGGCGAAGACACCCTCGAAGACCACCAGCCCGCCGGGTCTCAGCAGGCGCAACGATTCAGCGAGGTAGTCCGAGTACTCCAGCCGGTCACCGTCGCAGAAGACCAGGTCGTAGCCCGAGTCGGCGAGGCGGGGCAGGACGTCGAGGGCGGGGCCCGGGATGAACCGGGCCCGGTTGCTGGCGAAGCCGCAGGCGCGGAACGCCTGCCGGGCGAACTGCTGGTGCTCCGGCTCCGGATCGACGGTGGTCAGGACCCCGTCGGGGCGCATTCCGTGCAGCAGGTGGATTCCGGACACCCCGCAGCCGGTACCGATCTCCGCGACGGCCTTGGCGTCCACGGAGGCGGCGAGCAGTCGCAGTGCGGCACCCGTGCTGGGGGCCACCGAGCGCAGTCCCGCGTCGCGGGCACGGTCGCGGGCCCAGCGCAGTGCTTCGTCCTCGGCGACAAAGGCGTCGGCGAACGCCCAGCTCGTCTGCCGGTTGCCGGTAATGACCCTCTCCTGTCCCCGTGATTGCCTCGGCGTGACTGTATCCGTTGCGCCGGGAACCCGCTGATGGGACCGAGCGTTCACAGAGGAGAGCCGACGTGCGGACCGCGCGGCGGGTACGGGACGGGGGGTGAGGGGTGACTCAGGGTGCGGCGCACATGCTGACGCGGACGGATGAGCCGGGTCAGCGGGTGTCAAATTTTCGTAAAACCGCTTATCCGGAGCTAACGGGCGAGGTGGCTATGGTAGGGGCTCCACTGGACACCACCAGAGCCGACAGGGGAGGTGCGGCCGCACCCGAGGACCGGGCTGGAGTGCTGCGGCGCTTCCTCGGGTCGGGCAGGCCGAAATCCGTGACCGACACCGCTGCTGACCACCACGCCGCCGGTTCCGCCGCAGGCGAGGCCCAGACCGCGACCTTCGCCACCGACGCGGACGGACAGGCGTGGACTCCGCCCACCTGGGAGGAGATCGTCAGCACCCACAGCGGCCGCGTCTACCGCCTCGCCTACCGCCTGACGGGCAACCAGCACGACGCCGAGGACCTCACCCAGGAGGTCTTCGTCCGTGTCTTCCGCTCGCTGTCGACGTACTCGCCGGGCACCTTCGAGGGCTGGCTGCACCGCATCACCACCAACCTGTTCCTGGACATGGTCCGCCGCAAGCAGCGCATCCGCTTCGACGCCCTGGGCGACGACGCGGCCGAGCGCCTGCCCAGCCGCGAGCCCTCCCCGCAGCAGGTCTTCAACGACGCCCATTTCGACGCCGACGTCCAGCAGGCCCTGGACACCCTCGCGCCGGAGTTCCGCGCCGCCGTGGTGCTGTGCGACATCGAGGGCCTGTCGTACGAGGAGATCGCCGCGACCCTCGGCGTCAAGCTCGGCACCGTCCGCTCCCGTATCCACCGGGGCCGTTCGCAGCTCCGCAAGGCTCTCGCCCACCGCTCTCCCGAGGCCCGCAAGGCCGAGCGCCGTTCGTTCATGCCTCGGGTGCCCGCGCTGGGAGGAGGGGGCACACCCGCGTGAGTGGAACCGGACCGAACCCCGCGGAGGCCCACCTCGCGGAACAGCACCTGGGAGACCGCCTCTCCGCCCTCGTGGACGGAGAACTGGGTCATGATTCGCGCGACCGCGTCCTCGCCCACCTGGCCACCTGCTGCCGGTGCCGGGCGGAGGCCGACGCGCAGCGCCGGCTGAAGAACGTGTTCGCGGAGGCCGCCCCGCCCCCGCCCTCCGAATCCTTCCTCGCCCGCCTCCAGGGCCTCCCCGGCGGCGACGCCGACGGCCCCACGAGCCCCGGCGGCTCCTTCGGCCGCGGCTCCGGCGAGGGCGTCTTCGGCGTGGGCGACGGTGAGCGGTTCGCGTTCGGCTACGTACCGGCCGCCTCCGCGCACGCCCCCGAGCAGCGCGGCTTCCGTATCCACCCCGTCGCCGACCGGCCCTCCTCGCGCGGGCTGCGGTTCGCCGCCGCGGCCGCCGGAGCGGTGTCCCTCGCCGCCGTCGCCCTCGGCGGCGTCACCACCGCCCTGCCCGGCGACCTCAGCGCCGACGCCCGCGGCGGTTCCGGCGCCGGGAGCAACGTCGCCCCGTCCCGCTCGGCGGGCACGGGCACGGGCACGGGTGCCGGTACCGGCACGGCGGCCCCCGACAACCAGCGGCGCCGCTCTGCCGCCCCGCTGCTCGCGCAGGGCGGGGGTGCGCCCGACCGGACCCCGGCGGCGCCCGTCTCCGCCTCCGCGCCCCTGCTGCCGGGCATTGCGGCCCCGGTGGACGCGCGGGTGCAGGACACCGCGCGGGACCTGGCCATGCCGGTGATGGCCGGCGCGGCCGCCGTCTCCCCGCTGATACGCCCGCTCGGCGAGACCACCCCCTTCTCCCTGGACTCCTGGCCCCTCGCACCACAGGCCGCCGGGACCACCGTGGCCGCCGCGCCGACGAACTCCCCTTCCTCCTCGGCACCCTGACGGCCCGATCCCTGCGGCGGGACCGGCGGACCTGGTTGAATCCTGTGAGGCCGTGCCCGCCGCGCCACCGACGCCGGGCACGGGATCGACACGCCGCGACCCCCGCCGAACGACGCGGACGCGGCCGGCCCTGGGGAGAGCATGAACGAGGGGAACCCGACGGCGGACCCGTCCCCGTCCCGGACCGACGGCGACTTCGAACTGGCCAGGCCGGGGGCTGCTCCCGGCCCGACCGGGACCGAGGCGGGCGGTGTGCCGGAGGGGACGGCCCCCGGCGACGAGAGCGCCGAGGACCGTCGAGCCGAACCGGGTGCGGACCGAGGCGCCACCGGGCGCCCCAGGCCGCTGCACGACCCCGACCCCTACAGCACCCCGCCCTACGGCGGACCGGGCCCCTGGGCCCCCGCACCGCCCGTCCAGCACCCCATGGCGACCCCGGCCCACGGCACGCCGTCGGTCAAGGCGCCCGTCCCCGCCCCGCCGAGCCACCCCGGAGCCGTGGCCCCCGCCGCCCCGGAGCCCACCGTCCCGGCCCCCGCCCGGTCCCCGGACGCCCTCCTGGACCCGGCACCCTCGCAGGACCCCGCAGCGCCCCCCACCCCCCGCTACGACCCCTGGAACCCCGCGCCCCCCTCCCAGCAGGGCGCTCCGCTCCAGCACACCGGCGCCCCCCTCGCCGTCGCCCTCACCCGGACGCCGCGCGATCGGCGGGCCTGGGGGAGGCTCGTCGGCGCTTTCCTGGGCATCTCGCTGCTGGCGGGCGGGATCGGCGGGTTCGCCGGGGCCTGGATCGAGCGGGAGGGGACCACCGAGGTCCGCCTGCCGCAGGCCGGTGCCGTGCCCGACGGGCGGGACCGGGACAGCGTGGCCGGGATAGCCGCCCGCGCCCTGCCCAGCGTGGTCACCCTGCACGTGCGGGGCGCCGACGAGGCGGGTACCGGCACCGGCTTCGTGCTCGACGGCCGCGGGCACATCCTCACCAACAACCACGTCGTCGCCCCCGCCTCCACCGGCGGCGACATCACCGTGACCTTCAGCAGCGGCGACACCGCCGAGGCCGAGGTCGTCGGCCGGGACAGCGGCTACGACCTGGCCGTCGTCCGGGTCAAGGGCGTCCAGGGCCTCACCCCGCTGCCGCTCGGCGACTCCGACGGCGTACGGGTCGGTGACCCGGTCGTGGCCATCGGCGCCCCCTTCGACCTCGCCAACACCGTGACCTCCGGCATCGTCAGCGCCAAGGAACGCCCCATCACGGCGGGCGGCGAGAGGGGCGACGGCAGCGACGTCAGCTATGTCGACGCCCTCCAGACCGACGCGCCGATAAACCCCGGCAACTCCGGCGGCCCCCTCCTCGACTCCCACGCCCGCGTGATCGGCATCAACTCCGCCATCCGCTCGGCCGGCCGGGAGGCCGACTCCGCCGAGGGCCAGTCCGGCTCCATCGGCCTCGGCTTCGCCATCCCGGTCAACCAGGCCCGCCGGGTCGCCGAGGAACTGATCAACACCGGGCACGCGAACCACCCCGTGATCGGCGTGACCCTCGACATGGACTACTCCGGTGACGGCGCCCGTATCGACACCAGGGGCGGCGCGGGCGGCCCCGCCGTGCTCAAGGGCGGCCCCGGCGACCGGGCCGGGCTGAAGCCGGGCGATCTGATCACCGGCGTCGACGGCCACCCCGTCCACTCGGGCGAGGAGCTGATCGTCAGGATCCGCGCCCACCGTCCCGGCGACCGGCTCCGCCTGACCGTGGGCCGCCCCGGTGCCGAGCGGACCGTCACGCTGAAGCTGGGGGCGGCGTCCGGACAGAACTGACGCAAGTCTCACCTCGGGGCGGTACCGGTCCCGCGGGTGTGCCGGGTACCGTTGAGCGACCGAGGACACGCAAGGAGCTTTCAGGTGTTCAATGACATAGGGCCGCTTGAGCTCGTCACGCTCATCGTCCTCGCCGTGCTCGTCTTCGGTCCGGAGAAGCTCCCCAAGTTCATCCAGGACGTGACGCGCACGCTGCGCAAGATCCGGGAGTTCTCGGACAACGCCAAGCAGGACATCCGCAGCGAGCTGGGCCCGGAGTTCAAGGACTTCGAGTTCGAGGACCTCAACCCCAAGGCGTTCCTGCGCAAGCAGCTCGACAACGACGAGCTGGGCCTCAAGGAGATCCGCAGCGGCTTCGACCTCAAGCGGGAGATGGCCGACCTGACGGACTCCGTGAACGGCCACGACACCGCCTCCTCGGCGCTGCCCGGCCCCACCTCGGCCGCCCCCGCGGTGTCCGGCGGCCGGGTCGACATGACCAAGAAGCCCGAGCCGTCGCAGGACGACCGCCCGCCCTTCGACGCCGACGCCACCTGACGCCCGTACCGGAAGACGTCACCCGGTCGGCCCCGCAGCGCGCCGACAGATCACGACACGCCACGAAACCCGCCCCTCGAGGCGGGTTTCGGTGCGTGTACCAGCCGAACATCGCGTGATCGGCCGTCCCCGGAGCCCCACGCGCCCGCCGCCTTCCGGGCTGCCCTCAGCGGTGTGGATATGCTGCCGAGTTGTTGTGCGGACCGGGCGCGTACGCCCGAAGGGGGGCGGGCCTTGCCCCGGTCCGACGAGAACGAGGAGGCGTCCGGGCAGATGGAGACCACAAGTCGGGTAAGCGCGCAGACGCCGGCCGGTGAGAGCGGCCGGCGCGGCCACCTCGGGGGCCGGACGGTCGACGGCTATCTGCGGGCGCCTTTCCCCTGGTACGGCCTCGACGAGGCGTTCACGGGCCCGCGCTGGCTGCTGCAGGTCGGCACGGCCGCCGACGGGGCGGTGGAGCACGGTTCGATCGGGCACGGCGACGAGCCCTCCGTGCGCAACGAGCACAGCGCGAACTCCTCGGACGAGCCGAGGGAGAAGTTCGCCGTCGTCGTCACCGTGCCGGTGAACCCGTCCCGCCGCAGTGCGGACGGCACCGGGCTGCTGGAGGCCACGTCGGTCTCCTCGGCGGCCTGGCTGGCCGGGGTCGGGCTGCTGTCCGTCACCTGGCCCGGCCAGATGGACCACACCCTGCGCGACGACTGGCTGGACCAGCAGACCGAGACCGCGTGGGCGCTGGCCGACGACCTCGACGGCGCGGAGTGGTCCATGCTCTCCCTGCCGGTGGACGGCGTCGCCACGCCCTTCCACTACCGGGAGTCGGAGTTCGGCTGGGTCCTCGCCGGTGCCACCGAGGCGGGCGTCCACGTCGGCGCGTACGGCCGGGGCATGAGCGCCTACGGCCTCGGCTTCGCCGTCGTGAAGGACATTGGCGCCTACGCCTGAGACACGGGAAGAGGGGGCGCCGGCGAATCCGCCGGCGCCCCCTCTTCCCGTGTCCGGGCTCAGAACTTGTTGCGCGGGGTGATTCCCAGCGACAGCCCCGACAGGCCGCGCTGACGGCCGCCCAGCTTGCCCGCGATGGCGCGCAGCGCCGAGCCCGCGGGGGAGTCGGGGTCGCTCAGCACGACCGGCTTGCCCTCGTCGCCGCCCTCGCGCAGCCGCACGTCGATCGGGATGCTGCCGAGCACCGGGACCGTCGCACCCGTGGTGCGGGTCAGGCCGTCCGCGACCAACTGGCCGCCGCCGGTGCCGAAGATGTCCACCATCTCGTCGCAGTGCGGGCAGGGCAGACCGGACATGTTCTCGACCACGCCGACGATCTTCTGGTGGGTCTGCACCGCGATGGAACCCGCGCGCTCGGCCACCTCGGCCGCCGCCTGCTGCGGGGTGGTGACCACCAGGATCTCCGCGTTCGGGACCAACTGCGCCACCGAGATGGCGATGTCACCGGTGCCCGGCGGCAGGTCCAGCAGCAGCACGTCCAGGTCGCCCCAGTACACGTCCGCCAGGAACTGCTGGAGCGCCCGGTGCAGCATGGGGCCGCGCCAGACGACCGGGGCGTTGCCCGGGGTGAACATGCCGATGGAGATGACCTTCACGCCGTGCGCCGACGGCGGCATGATCATGTTCTCGACCTGGGTGGGCTTGCCGTCCGCGCCCAGCATGCGCGGCACGCTGTGCCCGTAGATGTCGGCGTCCACGACACCGACCTTCAGGCCGTCGGCGGCCAGCGCGGCCGCCAGGTTCACCGTCACCGAGGACTTGCCGACACCGCCCTTGCCGGAGGCGACCGCGTAGACCCGGGTGAGGCTGCCGGGCTTGGCGAAGGGGACCTCGCGCTCGGCCTGCCCGCCGCGCAGCGCGTTGGCCAGCTCCTTGCGCTGCTCGTCGCTCATCACGTCCAGCGTGACGTCGACGCGGGTGACGCCCTCGACGCCGGAGACCGCGTCGGTCACGCGCTGGGTGATCGTCTCGCGCATCGGGCAGCCGGAGACCGTCAGGTAGACCGTGACCGCGACCGCTCCGTCCGCGCCGATCTCCACCGATTTGACCATCCCGAGTTCGGTGATGGGGCGGTTGATCTCGGGGTCGTTCACCGTCGCCAGTGCCTCGCGCACCGCGTCTTCCGTAGCCATAGGACGATGGTACGGCGCCGCCGGGGGCCTTCGGGTAGCCCCTCAGCGGTCGTCTGCGTCACGCCCCGGCGGGCGGTTCGCGCGTTCTGCCGGGAATACGTACTGACCGGGCCGGCCCGTGCCCTCCTGGCGCCGCTCCAGCTCCAGCTCCCGGACGAGGTCCTGCAGCTCGGACCTGATCCAGTCACGGGTGGCGACCTCGCCCAGTCCCGCGCGCAGCGCGGCGATCTCGCGGGTCAGGTACTCGGTGTCCGCGATGGACCGCTCGTTCTGCTTGCGGTCCTGCTCCAGGTTGACCCGGTCGCGGTCGTCCTGCCGGTTCTGCGCGAGCAGGATCAGCGGCGCCGCGTAGGACGCCTGGAGGGACAGCATCAGGGTGAGGAAGATGAACGGGTAGGAGTCGAAGCGCACCACGTCCGGTGCCGCGATGTTCCACAGCACCCAGACGATGATGACGACCGTCATCCAGACGATGAAGCGTCCCGTGCCGAGGAACCGGGCGATCTTCTCCGACAGCCGGCCGAACGCCTCCGGGTCCCACTCGGGCACCACCCGGCGGCGGGGCGGGCGCGGCTGGTCCAGCCGGAACCCGCGCGGCCGGGATGCCGTGGCGCCCACCGGGGGACGGTCGCGGCCCTCGCGGCCGCCGTCGCGCTCAGCCATGCGTGCCCGCTTCCCGCCCGGCGCCCGCGTCCGGCACCTCGTCCAGGTGGAACTCCGTCTCGCGCCAGTCGTCGGGCAGCATGTGGTCCAGCACGTCGTCCACCGTCACCGCGCCCAGCAGCGACCCGGACTCGTCCACCACGGGCGCGGCGACCATGTCGTAGGTGGCGAAGAACCCGGCGATGACGGGCAGCGTGGCGTCGGGGTCGAGCGGCAGCAGGTCGTCGTCCACCAGCGAGCTGACCAGGGTGTAGGGCGGGTCGCGCAGCAGCCGCTGGAAGTGCACGGTGCCCAGGTACTTGCCGGTCGGCGTCTCGTCCGGGGGCCGGCAGACGTAGACCTGGGCGGCGAGCGCGGGGGAGAGGTCGGGGTTGCGGACCCGGGCGAGCGCGTCGGCGACCGTGGCGTCCGGGCGCAGCACGATCGGCTCGGTGGTCATCAGCCCGCCCGCGGTGTGCTCCTCGTACGACATCAGGCGCCGCATGTCGGCCGCGTCCTCGGGCTCCATCAGGCTCAGCAGGCGCTCCTGGTCCTCCTCCGGCAGCTCGCCGAGCAGGTCGGCGGCGTCGTCGGGGTCCATGGCCTCCAGGACGTCCGCGGCGCGCTCCTCCTTGAGCTTGCCGAGGATCTCGATCTGGTCGTCCTCCGGCAGCTCCTCCAGCACGTCGGCGAGCCGGTCGTCGTCGAGGGCGGCGGCCACCTCCGCGCGCCGCTTGGGGGAGAGGTGGTGCAGGACGTTGGCGAGGTCGGCGGGGCGCAACTGCTCGAAGGTGGCGAGCAGGCTCTCCGCGCCCTGCCCGTGCTCCTCCAGGGAGAACCCGGTGACGGCCGACCACTCCACGGTCAGCGTCTCGCCCTTGGCCCGCCGGAAGGCGCCGCCCTTCCTGCCCTTGCGGACGTAGACCCGGTCCACCTCCCACTCGCGGCGCGCGGGCAGTTGCTGCACGGACAGGTCGAGGACGGTGACCTCCTCGCCGGTCTCCACCAGCTTCACCCGCCGGTCCAGCAGTTCCCCGAAGACCAGCCGCTCGGTGGGCCGCTGCTCGAAGCGGCGGACGTTGACCACGCCGGTGGAGATGACCTGGCCGGAGTCGATACCGGTCACCCGGGTCATGGGCAGGAAGATCCGGCGCCGGGTGGACAGCTCCACCACCAGGCCGAGCACGCGGGGCGGGCGGCGGCCGACGCGCAGCATGACGACGATGTCGCGGACCCGGCCGACCTGGTCCCCCGCCGGGTCGAAGACGGGGACCCCGGCGAGGTGCGAGACGAAGATCCGGGGAACTCCGGCTGCCATCTGTGCTTCCTTTGCCGTGCTCGGGATGCGTCGGGATTGGTGCGGATTCGCTCTGATACGGCCACGTCCGTGCGCTTCAGGCTAGCCCGTACCGATAGGAAACGCCCCGGCGGACGGTCCGGACGGACGGGCTCCGCTCGGGGCGCGTGCCCCCGGTACGCTGCCGTACGCCCAATCGGAACCGGCAGAGAGGCAGCCCCACCTGTGACTGCGATTCCCCAGGCACGCACCTGGAGAACAGCGCGAACCGTGCGGGCGACCGCGCTGTGCGTGCTGGCCGTGTCGGCGCTGACGATGCTGACGGGATGCGGCGAGGAGGACCCGGACGCCGGGACCAACGGGGTGGGCCGGCTGCCCGCGCAGAAGATCCAGACACGCAGCCTCGCGGCGGCCGACGCGGCACCCGCGGTGCACCTGGCCGGGACCGTGGTCACCGGCGGCGTCACCTTCACGCTGGACATGCGGCTGAAGTCCGGCGGCAGCAGCGGCTCGGTGACCTCCAAGGGTTCGAGCTTCCGGCTGCTGCGGGTCGGCGAGCAGCTCTACCTGAAGGCCGACGCCGCCTTCTGGAACCACGGCGGGGACACCTCGGCCGCGGGCAAGCTCGACGGCAAGTACGTGAAGGTCCCCCAGGAGGACCCGGCGTACAAGAAGTTCAGCGGCTTCACCGAGAAGGACGCGCTGCTGCCCGCCCTGCTCACCCTGCACGGCAAGCTCGCCACCGTCGGCCACCACGAGCAGGCCGGCACCCGCACGATCCGCGTCACCGGCGACGGCGGCCCCGGCGGCACCCTCGACGTCTCCCTGGAGGGCAAGCCCTACCCGCTGCGCCTGGTGCGCGGCGGCGGCGGCGGGACGCTCACCTTCTCGGAGTGGGGCAAGGACTTCTCCGCCGCCGAACCCGACAAGTCCGAGACGGTCGACTACGGCGGCCAGTTGCCGGGGGCCTAGGACCTTTCTTCCGGATCAGGCCGACTCGGACCTACGGCTCCTTCCGGCCGACCCGAGCGGGGTCTGGTGCGTGCGGCTGCAAGGCGGAGGAGGGAGTCGACGCGGAGCGGTGGGGGTCCCCCCTGCTCGAGCGGAGGCGAGAGCTTGGGGGAGAGTGACGACAACGCCGCAGATGTGCGTGCCAGACCCCGCGACCGCGGCAAGATCCGGAAGGCAGGGCCTAGCCTCGCCTGCGTCGCCGCGCCAGCAGCTTGGGCAGCGCGGGCGGTACGGGTGCGCGGGTGGTGGCCGGGGTGGGCAGCGGGGGCTCGGCCAGGCTGCCGGTGGGCGGTGGGGCCACGGTGCCGGTGGGCACCAGGCGCAGCACCGTGCACTCGCGTGCCCAGCGGGCCGCGATCTCCTCGCCGCCGGGGGCGTTGAGCCGCTTGCCCTTCAACTCCGCGACGGCCGCCTCCCACTCGGCCGACCCGGGGGCCAGCCGGTGCGCGGTCGCCGGCCAGGTGACGAGCCGGCCGCCCTTGTCCTTGCTGCGCACCGCCACCTCGGCCGCGCCGCCGTCGGTGAGAGCGGGCAGCGGCTGCTCGCCGGGGCCGTCACCGACCAGGCAGGCGGCGCCGTCGTGCCAGACGTGCCACAGCGGGCGCGCGGCGGGCGCTTCGGCGCCCCGGACCCAGATCAGGCCGGACTTCTTGGTGGCCTCCTCGATGAGGGCCTGGTCGAAAAGGGCCTGGGCGGGCGGCTCGCTGGTCATGCGCCCAGCCTATCCAGGCGCGCTCAGAGCCAGCCGTTGCGCTTCAGCGTGCGGTGGATGCCCAGACAGAGGGCGACCGTGACGCACATGATCACCGGGTAGCCGTACTTCCAGTGCAGCTCGGGCATGTGGTCGAAGTTCATGCCGTAGACCCCGCACACCATGGTGGGCACGGCGATGATCGCGGCCCAGGCGGTGATCTTGCGCATGTCCTCGTTCTGCGCGACCGACGCCTGCGCCAGGTTGGCCTGGAGGATGGAGTTCAGCAGTTCGTCGAAGCCCATGACCTGCTCGTGGACGCGGGCCACGTGGTCGGCGACGTCGCGGAAGTACTTCTGGATGTCGGGGTCGATCAGCCGCATCGGCCGCTCGCTCAGCAACTGCATGGGGCGCAGCAGCGGGGCGACCGCGCGCTTGAACTCCAGTACCTCGCGCTTGAGCTGGTAGATCCGGGCCGAGTCGACACCGCGCGAGACACCGCCGTTGCGGCCGGGGGAGAAGACCTCCGTCTCCACCTCGTCGATGTCGTCCTGCACCGAGTCCGCGACCGCGATGTAGCCGTCCACCACATGGTCGGCGATGGCGTGGAGCACCGCCGAGGGACCCTTGGCGAGCAGCTCGGGGTCGTCCTGGAGCCGGTGGCGCAGTGCCCGGAGCGAGCCCTGCCCGCCGTGCCGCACGGTGATGAAGAAGTCCCGGCCGGTGAAGCACATGACCTCACCGGTGTCGATGACCTCGCTGTTGGCGGTGAGCTCGTCGTGCTCGACGTAGTGCACGGTCTTGAACACGGTGAACAGCGAGTCGTCGTAGCGCTCCAGCTTGGGCCGCTGGTGGGCCTGGACCGCGTCCTCCACGGCCAGCGGGTGCAGCCCGAACACGCCCGCGATGCCCGCGAACTCGGCCTCGGTCGGCTCGTGCAGGCCGATCCACACGAACCCGCCGTCCTTGCGGACCTCGCGCATCGCCTCCTGCGGGCTGAGGGTGCGTCCGCTCTCCACGCGGGCGCCGTCGCGGTAGACCGCGCAGTCGACCACGGCCGAGGAGGCGGTGGGGTCGGCCTCGAAAGGGGCGGCCGCGTCCTTGCGCGGGGCGGGGCGGGAGGACGGACGGACCACGGCTCGCAGGTCGCGGATCATCGACATGGGCAGGCTCCTTCGCGGGCGGGCAACGAAAGTGCGCCTGCGACGGGTGGAACTACCCGGAATGGGGACGTTCGGACTGCATGTGTTTGGCACGTCCACAAAGCGGGGAGCACCGCACCGTCGCGGTGGCGACTTCGCTACTGATGCAGGACTGAGTCAGATCAGGCAGATCAGGCAAAGCGAAACGAAGTGCTCTTCCGGACGGCGAAGCGAACGGGAAGGTGGCAGCCAGCCAGGAATGACATCAACAGCCGGAAGAGCGAGTGGTACTGCACGGTCGACTTCGATCCATGACAGCCCCACCTCCTCCGGCCGGTCCCTCGTAAGGGAGTCTCATCGGCGTCGGGGACTCGACGGCGAGCATGTGCACGCGGCCCCGAACCACCGGCTCAGCGTAGCAGCAGCCTTCGGTGTCAAGGCGCAGCTTTGCCTGCCACTGACGAGTTCTATGCTCACCGCATGGTTGATGTTCTTCCTCTGGTCGAGGCGCGGCTGAACTCGGCGCTCGGTGAACCGGATGCGCGTGCCTCCGTCACCTTTCTCGGCGCGGACCGCATCGAGGTGCTCCGTTTCCAGGAGGGGGACGTGGTCCGGTACGCCACGCTGGGTATGTCGGCGCACCCCATGACCGACCCCACGGCGATGATCGCCGACCCCGTCGAGGGCCCGCGTGCCGAGCTGGTCCTCTCCGTCCGCGCCGGGCTCGCCGACACCGGCCCGGTGCTCCGGCCGCTCGCCGTGCTGGCCGCTTCCCCGCAGGTCGAGGGAGTGGTCGTGGCCCCCGGCGCCTCACTGGACGTGGGGGAGCCGCTGTGGCCCGGCGCACCCTTCACCTCGGTACTGGTGGGGGAGCCGGGCGGACTGGTGGAGGACCTGGAGCTGGACGCCCCGCTGGACCCCGTGCGCTTCCTGCCGCTGCTGCCGATGACGCCGAACGAGGCCGCCTGGAAGCGGGTGCACGGCGCGGAGGCCCTCCAGGAGCGCTGGCTGGTCAACGGCACCGACCTGCGCGATCCCCACCGCGTCTCCGTCCCGCTCGGACCGGCGCCCGAGTGAGCAAGCTCACCAAGTGCCCTTGATGGGCGGGGAGTTGGTCGGACGCCGAGGGGAGCGCCGGGGCCGTACGGGTGATCGTCCTTGACGTGCGGCGGCCGGGGTAGGACCGTGGGGCTCTATGAGGGGCGAACCCAGTTGCCCGAGGTGCGGTGGCCGGGTCCGGGCTCCCGGCCTCTTCGCCGACACGTGGCAGTGCGACGCGCACGGCGCGGTGTACCCGCTGCAGCCCGCGATCCCGCCCAGCGTCGAGGCACTCACCGCCGTGGTGCAGCGCACCGGTGTCCCGCTGTGGATGCCGTGGCCGCTGCCGGTCGGCTGGCTGTTCACGGGCGTCGCCTACGCGGGGGACGCCCCCGGCGGCGGCCGGGCCACCGTCGTGGCCTGCTCCGGTCCCGGCCCGCTCGGCGGTCCCGGCGAGCTGGTCCTCGTCGCCGAGGAGCTGGGCGTCGGCCTCGGCGCGCGGTACGCGGGCCTGGAAGGCCCCGACCCGGGCCCCTGCCTGGACGTCGAGAAGCCGCCGCAGGCCAAGGTGCTGGCCGCCGGCCGCCCCACCCCGCTCTGGCACGTCAGTGACACCCCGGACGACCGCGCGGTCTTCGCCGGCGAGGCCCTCGGTGTCTGGCTGTGGGCGGTCACCTGGCCCGCGCAGTCCGGCCTGCTGATGTACGACGAACTGGTGCTGACGGATCTCCGGGACGCGGGCCCCGAGGTCGACCTGGTGCCCTGCGGGGCGCTCTCGCCCCGGCTGATGCAGCCCTGAGACGTAGCTGATGCAGCCCTGAGGTGTAGGGGGCGCCTCCGGGGTGCGGGGGTGACAGGGCATGCCTTCGGCGCGGCTATCCTTAGGTGGTCCCCGCCGTCCCCCTAGCCTCCTGGAGCAGCCGTGCGCATCGACCTGCACTGCCACTCCAGCGCCTCCGACGGCACGGACACCCCCGCCGAGCTGATGCGCGCGGCCGCCGGCGCCGGACTGGACGTGGTCGCGCTGACCGACCACGACACCACCCGCGGGTACGCCGAGGCGCGGGCCGCGCTGCCCGAGGGCCTCACCCTGGTCACCGGCGCCGAACTCTCCTGCCGGACCGACGGCGTCTCGCTGCATCTGCTGGCCTACCTCTTCGACCCCGAGGAGCCCGCCCTGCTCGCCGAGCGCGAGCTGGTCCGGGACGACCGGGTGCCCCGCGCCCACGCGATGATCGCCAAGCTGAACGCGCTCGGCGTCCCGGTCACCCGGGAACAGGTCGAGCGGATCGCCGCCGGGGGCACGGTGGGCCGTCCGCACCTGGCTTCCGCGCTGGTGGAGCTGGGTGTCGTACCGACCGTGAGCGACGCCTTCACGCCCGAGTGGCTGGCCGACGGCGGCCGGGCCTTCGTCGAGAAGCACGAGAGCGATCCCCTGGAGGCGATCCGGCTGGTGAAGGACGCGGGCGGCGTGGCCGTCCTCGCCCACCCCGCCGCCGCCAAGCGCGGCCGCACGGTGCCGCAGGACGCGATCGCCGCCATGGCCGCCGCCGGACTCGACGGGATCGAGGCCGACCACACCGAGCACGACCAGGCCACCCGGACCCGGCTGCGCGGCCTCGCCCAGGACCTGGGCCTGCTGGTCACCGGCTCCTCCGACTACCACGGCACCCGCAAGACCGTCGCCCTCGGCGAGAACACCACCGATCCCGAGGTCTACGGCGAGATCATCCGCCGTGCGACCGGCGCGTTCCCCGTCCCCGGCACCGGCGGAGCCTGAAGCCCCCGGCGCCCCGCGCCCTCTCCAGCTTTTCCCCCCACCCGATCACCCGCACGTCCGCCGTGCGCGCCCGCCGCATGCCCGTAAGGGAGTCACGGGCGTCTCGCGGCGGTAGTTCCATCACGCAAGGCACATCATGTTCGACCTCGCCGTCTTCGGCTCCCTGTTCCTGACCCTCTTCGTCATCATGGACCCGCCGGGGATCACCCCGATCTTCCTCGCCCTCACCGCGGGGCGGCCCGCCAAGGTCCAGAAGCGGATGGCCTTCCAGGCCGTCTGTGTGGCGGGCGGGGTCATCACCGTCTTCGGCCTCCTCGGCCACCAGATCCTCGACTACCTGCACGTCTCGGTCCCGGCGCTGATGATCGCGGGCGGGCTGCTGCTCCTGCTGATCGCGCTCGACCTGCTCACCGGCAAGACCGACGAGCCCAAGCAGACCAAGGACGTCAATGTCGCCCTCGTGCCGCTGGGCATGCCGCTGCTCGCCGGTCCCGGCGCGATCGTCTCGGTGATCCTGGCCGTACAGAAGGCCGGAAGTGTCGCCACGCAGGTCTCGGTCTGGTCGGCGATCCTCGCCATCCATGTCGTGCTATGGCTGGTGATGCGTTACTCGCTGCTGGTCATCAAGGTCATCAAGGACGGCGGTGTCGTCCTGGTGACACGGCTCGCGGGCATGATGCTCTCCGCGATCGCCGTGCAGCAGATCATCAACGGGGTCACTCAGGTGATCCGGGGGAGCTGAGACTCGGCCTCGGCTCCCCCGGAAGGCTTGAGTGTCGTGCGCCCTATGAGGCCGGGCGAGTGTCGGCCGGGCGGATCCACAGGCGCTGGCCGATGGCGGCCGCCTGTTGCACGATCCGGTTGACGGAGGCGGCGTCCACGACGGTGCTGTCCACGGTGCTGCCGTCGACCTCGTCGAGTCGCATGATTTCGAAGCGCATCGGCTTCTCCCTTCGTCTGGTCATCCTCCTGCGGAGAACTACTGGTGTGCGACGCGTTGTCGCGGTGTCACATGTGTAGACAACGAACGGCCTACCGCAAACATTCCCTACGCTAAGGAAATTTTTTGACGGGCTAATTACTGTCCGGTAAAACAACCTCGCAAGGGGACTGACGGGGACCGGTTGTGTTCGCAGCGTGACGGCCGGGACAATGGACCCGATGAACGACGACCTGGCGGCACTCGGCGCCCGCATCGACCACACGAACGAGCTGCTACAACGCATGCTCGCGGAAGTGGCGAAAACACCCTCCACCCACGCGATCTTCGTCGACGCGGGCTATCTCTACGCGGCCGCGGGCCGTCTGGTGGCCGGGACCGAGGACCGCCGCGCCTTCGACCTCGACGCCGAGGGCCTGATCGACGCGCTCATCGACAAGGCCCGCTCGATCTTCGCCGACAGCCGTCTGCTGCGCGTGTACTGGTACGACGGCGCCCGGCGCCGCATCCACACCGCCGAGCAGCAGTCGATCGCCGAGCTGCCCGACGTCAAGGTCCGCCTCGGCAACCTCAACGCCCACAACCAGCAGAAGGGCGTCGACTCCCTGATCCGCACCGACCTGGAGTCCCTGGCCCGCCACCGCGCCATCAGCGACGCGGCGCTCCTGGGCGGTGACGAGGACCTCGTGTCGGCGGTCGAGGCCGCGCAGGGGTACGGGGCGCGCGTCCACCTGTGGGGCATCGAGGCGCCCGAGGGCCGCAACCAGGCCGAGCCGCTGCTGTGGGAGGTCGACAGTCAGCGCACCTTCGACCTGGAGTTCTGCAAGCCGTACGTCTCGCGCCGCACGGCCGCCGCCTACGAGGCGACGGGCAACCGGCCGACCCGCGAGGACGTGCGCTTCGTCGGCGCCCAGATCGCGGCGAAGTGGCTGGTCTCGCGGGGCCGGGACAGCCTGATGGAACTCCTGCCCGGTCACCCGTACCTGCCCGGCTCGGTCGACCAGGACCTCCTGGTGGAGGCGGAGGGCCTGCTCCAGTACTCCCTGCGCGGCCAGGCCGACCTGCGCCGGGCCCTGCGGGACGGCTTCTGGGAGCACCTGCAGACGCAGTACTGACAGCGGGAAGGCCCGGTCCCCTTCGACGGGGGCCGGGCCTTCCTGCTGTCGTGCGGGTTCCGCTTACGCCTCGGTGGGCTCCACGGCGGCGACCTTGCGGGTGCGGCGGCGCGGCTTGGCCTCCGGCTCCTCGGTGGCCTGAGCCGGGATCTCCGTCGCGACGGCCTTGGCGGCGGCCGTCTTGCGGGTGCGGCGGGGCTTGGTCTCGGCCTCGGGGGTCTCGACCGGCTCCGTCGCGGCGGCCTTGCGGGTGCGGCGCGGCTTGGTCTCCACGGCCTCGGCCGTCTCGACGGCTGCGACAGCGGCCTTGCGGGTGCGGCGGGGCTTGGTCTCGGCCTCGGGGGTCTCGACCGGCTCCGTCACGGTGGCCTTGCGGGTGCGGCGCGGCTTGGTCTCCGTCACCTCGGCCGTCTCGACGGCGGGGGCAGCGGCGGCCTTGCGGGTGCGGCGGGGCTTGGTCTCGGCCTCGGGGGCGTCGACCGGCTCCGTGACGGCGGCCTTGCGCGTGCGGCGCGGCTTGGTCTCGGCCTCGGGGGTCTCGACCGGCTCCGTCACGGCGGCCTTGCGGGTGCGGCGCGGCTTGGTCTCCACGGCCTCGGCCGTCTCGACGGCTGCGACAGCGGCCTTGCGCGTGCGGCGGGGCTTCGTCTCGGCCACGGGGGCCTCGACGGTGTGCACGACCGCCTCGGCGGGGGCGGCCGCCTTGCGGGTGCGGCGCTTCGGGGCCGGGGCCTCGGTGACCGGCTCCACGACCACGGCCGGCGCCTCGACGACGGCCTCGGCCACGACCGGAGCCGCCTCCGCCCGCTTGCGGGTGCGGCGGCGCGGCTGGGCCGGAACCTCCGGCGCCTCGGGGACCTCCACCACGGCGACGGCGGCAGCCGCGGGCGCCGGGGTCTCGGTGACCGTCTCCACGGCGGCCGTCACCGGCTCGCCGGCCGCAGCGCCGCGCGTACGGCGACGACGGCGGGGGGTACGGGGAGCCTGCGGCTCCTCGACTGCGGTGGTCTCCGCCGCGGGGGCGGCGGCACCGGCCTCCACCGGGGCACCGCCGCGCATGCGGCGGCGACGGCGCGGGGTGCGCTCCGAACGCTCCGAGCGCTCCGTACGCTCCCGCTCCGGCGTGGCCTCGGGGCGTCCGCCACGGCCGGACCGGCCGCCGCCGCGCGCACCACGGCCACCGGTCTCGCCGAGGTCCTCCACGACCTCCGCGTCCAGACCGGCACGCGTGCGCTCCGAGCGGGGCAGGACACCCTTGGTGCCCGCGGGGATGTTGAGGTCGGAGAACAGGTGCGGGGACGTCGAGTACGTCTCCACCGGCTCGTTGAAGTCCAGCTCCAGCGCCTTGTTGATGAGCTGCCAGCGCGGGATGTCGTCCCAGTCGACGAACGTGACGGCCGTGCCCTTGTTGCCGGCGCGGCCGGTGCGGCCGACGCGGTGCAGGTAGGTCTTCTCGTCCTCGGGGGACTGGTAGTTGATGACGTGGGTCACGCCGCTGACGTCGATGCCGCGCGCGGCCACGTCGGTGCAGACCAGCACGTCCACCTTGCCGTTGCGGAAGGCGCGCAGCGCCTGCTCGCGGGCGCCCTGGCCGAGGTCGCCGTGGACCGCGCCGGAGGCGAAGCCGCGGCGCTGGAGCTGCTCGGCGATGTCGGCGGCGGTGCGCTTGGTGCGGCAGAAGATCATCGCGAGACCGCGGCCGTCGGCCTGCAGTATGCGCGCGATCATCTCCGGCTTGTCCATGGAGTGGCCGCGGTAGACGAACTGCTTGATGTTGGCGACCGTGGCGCCCTCGTCGTCCGGCGCGGTGGCGCGGATGTGCGTGGGGCGGGACATGTAGCGGCGGGCGAGACCGATGACCGCGCCCGGCATGGTGGCCGAGAACAGCATGGTCTGGCGCTTGACCGGCAGCATGTTGACGATCTTCTCGACGTCGGGAAGGAAGCCCAGGTCGAGCATCTCGTCGGCCTCGTCCAGCACCAGGCACTTGACGTGGCTGAGATCCAGCTTCTTCTGGCCCGCCAGGTCCAGCAGCCGGCCGGGGGTGCCGACGACGACGTCGACGCCCTTGTTCAGGGCCTCGACCTGCGGCTCGTAGGCACGGCCGCCGTAGATGGCGAGGACGCGCACGTTGCGCACCTTGCCGGCGGTCAGCAGGTCGTTGGTGACCTGGGTGCACAGCTCGCGGGTGGGCACGACGATGAGCGCCTGCGGCGCGCTGGTCAGTGCCTCCGGGGCGGCGCGGCCGGCCTCGACGTCGGCGGGGACGACGACGCGCTCCAGGAGCGGCAGACCGAAGCCGAGGGTCTTGCCCGTGCCGGTCTTGGCCTGGCCGATGACGTCGGAGCCCGAGAGGGCCACCGGGAGCGTCATCTCCTGGATGGGGAAGGGATTGACGATGCCGACGGCTTCCAGCGCCTCGGCGGTCTCGGAAAGGATGCCGAGGTCACGAAATGTCGTAGTCAGGAGCTTTGCCTCTTCTGTGTGTGCGGTGCGAGGCGAGCGCGGGGATCATGTCTGACCGTGCCGGGGACGTCGGCCGCCGTACGGGCGACCCAACCGGGGCAAGCCGTATGACACGGGACCTCTGCCGACGCTCTAGCGCTCGAACCGCTAAGGATGTCCCTCCGCTCGTCGTACGCGTGCTGCGGTACGGCCGGGGAGGGCTGTCAGGTCGGAGCCGATCGGGCCACCGACCGGGCATCCTCATGCGTGCGCCCGCGTCGGAACACGCCGAACACCGTCGGCGCGCTCAGCAGGCGCAATACCATCATACCCCGGATTGACGCACACGCGATGGCCGAATTGGTCACGTAGTGGTGGTCACAGTGTTTGACCAGGGGCTTCCGGGACAGGGTGAGCGGGCTATTGTGCGGCTCATGACTAGCTCTGACAAGCCTGAGACCCCTGAGAACGCAGGCGCCGCCACCGACGGCCCCACCGGAGTCGCAGCCCAGGACTGGGCGCGAGCCGCGACGGAGCCGCAGTACCGCGCGGCTGTCGTGGACCTGCTCGGCGCGCTCGCGTACGGCGAGCTGGCGGCGTTCGAGCGGCTCGCGGAGGACGCCAAGCTGGCGCCGACCCTCTCGGACAAGGCGGAGCTGGCCAAGATGGCCTCGGCGGAGTTCCACCACTTCGAGCGGCTGCGCGACCGGCTGACCGAGATCGGCGCGGAGCCCACCGCCGCGATGGACCCCTTCGTCGCCGCGCTGGAGAGCTTCCACAAGCAGACGGCCCCCTCGGACTGGCTGGAGGGCCTGGTCAAGGCGTACGTCGGCGACTCGATCGCCAGTGACTTCTACCGCGAGGTCGCGGCCCGCCTGGACACCGACACCCGTGAACTCGTCCTCGCCGTCCTGGACGACACCGGGCACGCGGAGTTCGCGGTGGAGAAGGTCCGCGCGGCCATCGACGCCGACCCGCGCGTCGGCGGACGGCTCGCGCTGTGGGCGCGGCGGCTGATGGGCGAGGCGCTCTCGCAGTCGCAGCGGGTCGTGGCGGACCGGGACGCGCTGTCGACCATGCTGGTCGGCGGGGTCGCGGACGGCTTCGACCTCGCGGAGGTCGGCCGGATGTTCACCCGGATCACCGAGGCGCACACCAAGAGGATGGCCGCTCTGGGCCTCGCGGCCTGAGACCCCCGCCGGTCAGGGGCGGCTACGCCGGTGCGGACCGGCGCAGTCGCCCGGCCGGGCGCAACAGCAGCGACAGGGACGCGGCGGACACGACGGCCGCGCCCAGCAGGCTGAGCAGGACCGGGGCCGGGCCCAGGGCGCTGTGCGTGACGAAGTCCCCGAAGAGGGCGCCCGCGACGGCGGTGGCGAAGACCAGGGGGCGGGCGGGCAGCCGGTGCGGCAGACGGTGCGCCGCCGCGAAGGCGAGGACGAGGCCGAGCACAGCCGAACCGAGCACTTCCAGGATCATCGGGGGGTCCCTCCCACGTCGGCGTGCTCATGCGGTCACGGTCCGACATACCCGTGACCTGCGCGTTGCAATCCTCCCCCGTGCCCGGCCCGTGCGCGAGCCGTGCGCGCCGCGCATACGAAAGGACCCGGCGGCGGATGCCACCGGGTCCTTCACGGGTGTCGCGCCTACAGCGTGCCGAAGCCCACCTTGCGGACGGTCGGCGCGCCGATCTCGACGTACGCCAGACGGTCCGCCGGGATGACGACCTTGCGGCCGCGCTCGTCCTCGAGGCTCAGCAGCGGCGACTTGCCGGCCAGGGCGTCGGCCACGACGCGCTCGACCTCCTCGGCGCTCTGACCGCTCTCCAGAACGATCTCGCGGGGCGCGTGCTGCACGCCGATCTTGACCTCCACGGCTATGTCCCTCCGACGGTCAGTGATGTGCGCGATCTGCCGCGCCGTACGCTGCACACATTAGCCCGGTGAGGGGACGCTCATGCTTCCGGCGGGAACGCCATCAGCGAACACGGCGTGTCAGTGGTGGTCGGTGCCGTGCAGCGGGAAACCCGCGATGCCCCGCCACGCCAGCGAAGCGAGCAACTGCACCGCCTGATCGCGCGGCACGCTGCGGTCGCTGTGCAGCCAGGAGCGGGCCACCACCTGGGCGAGCCCGCCGAGCCCGGAGGCGAGCAGCATGGACTCCGCGCGGGACAGGCCCGTGTCCTCGGCGATGACCTCGCAGATCGCCTCGGCGCACTCGGTGGTCACCTTGTCGACGCGCTCGCGCACGGCCGGCTCGTTCGTCAGGTCCGACTCGAAGACCAGGCGGAAGGCGCCGCCGTCGTCCTCGATGTACGCGAAGTAGGCGTCCATGGTCGCCCGTACGCGCTGCTTGTTGTCGGTCGTCGAGGCGAGCGCGGCGCGCACGGCCTGGATCAGCGCCTCGCAGTGCTGGTCCAGCAGGGCGAGATAGAGGTCGAGCTTGCCGGGGAAGTGCTGGTACAGCACCGGCTTGCTGACTCCGGCGCGCTCGGCGATGTCGTCCATCGCGGCCGCGTGATAGCCCTGGGCGACGAAAACCTCCTGGGCAGCGCCCAGCAACTGGTTGCGCCGGGCTCGGCGCGGCAGACGGGTGCCGCGCGGGCGTGCTGCCTCTGTTTGCTCGATGGCTGTCACGCCGCCTCCCTATGTCGTCCCTCATGCGGTGTCGGGCCGCGCGGCCATCGTACTTTTCGGTAACCGTGGTGTGCGCGGTGCGAGCGCAGAATTTCACGTACCGGACGACGGCGAAAGCCGTGGCCCTCGGCCAGGTGCCCGCTCGGTCAGCGGTAATCCTCCTCGTCGGGGCCGACGACACGTGCCTGCTCGATCAGATCGCCCTCGCTGCCCCGGTCCGGGTCCACCTCGCTCAGCGGCTCGTCCCGCTCGTCCGTGAGGGGCACGCGCTGCTCGGCGGCGTCGTGCTCGGGGGCCTCGACGTCGATCGGCGCCCGCGCGCCGTCGTCGGGGTCCTCGATCTCGTCCGGCTCGGTGGGGTAGTGGGCCATGACGGCCTCCCTTCCTTCCAGCATCCGTCCAGGAACCTCTGGATCGGGCGGGTACCCCGCGGGTGCGCTGTCATACGAGCCTAGGAGACCGCCCCCGGCGACGCCACGCCGTCGGCGTACGGGCCGCCGCCCCTTCGGTCCCTCCCTGTGAGGGCGAACACATGAGCCGCGGTGTGATCGTCTCGTAACATTGGCGCATGTCTTCGACCGAGTCACCTTCCGTGCCGGCCGCGAGCGTGCTCCCTCGGGTCGCACCCGTAAGGGTGGGCGAGGGCGAGCGGATGAGGTCGGTGCGACTGCCGGGGGTCACCCTGTCGGTCCGGTCCCGGCCGCCCGCACGGGACGGCCTGGAACCCGCGCTGTACGTGCACGGCCTGGGCGGTTCCTCGCAGAACTGGTCCGCGCTGATGGCCGAGTTGGACAGCGACGTCGACTCCGAGGCCGTCGATCTGCCGGGCTTCGGCGACTCCCCGCCGCCGGACGACGGCGACTACTCCGTCACCGGGCACGCGCGTGCCGTCATCCGCCATCTCGACGCGGCCGGACGCGGCCCGGTCCATCTCTTCGGCAACTCCCTGGGCGGCGCGGTCTCCACGCGCGTGGCCGCCGTCCGCCCCGACCTCGTCCGCAGCCTGACGCTGGTCTCGCCGGCCCTGCCGGAGCTGCGCATCCAGCGCAGCGCGGCGCCCACGGCCCTGCTGGGGGTGCCCGGTGTGGCCGCGCTGTTCAACCGGATCACCAGGGAGTGGACCGCCGAGCAGCGGGTACGCGGGGTCACGGCCCTCTGCTACGGCGACCCGGGGAGCGTGTCGCCGGAGGCGTTCCAGTACGCGGTGGAGGAGCTCGAACGGCGCCTGAAGCTGCCGTACTTCTGGGACGCGATGACCCGCTCCGCGCGCGGGATCGTCGACGCCTACACCCTGGGCGGGCAGCAGGGACTGTGGCGGCAGGCCGAGCGGGTGCTCGCGCCCACCCTGCTGGTCTACGGTGGCCGTGACCAACTCGTCGGCTTCCGCATGGCCGCCAAGGCCGCCCGCTCCTTCAGGGACTCACGTCTGCTGTCCCTGCCGGACGCCGGGCACGTGGCGATGATGGAATATCCGGAGCTGGTGGCCAGGGCGTTCCGCGAACTCCTCGCGGAGAGCGCCGTATCGGGCGCCACGAACGCGGAGAACTGAGGGCAGGGGTGGGACGACACAGCCGCCGAGGACCGGCTCCCAAGGGGGACGCCTCGGCCATAGAAGGCACGAACACGGCGGCCGAGGCCGCCGAGGGCGTCACCGGCACGGGTGACTCCGCCGCGCGGCGGCGTCCGCAGGGCGGTGAGTCGTGGGGTGCCGGACGTCAGGGTCCGGGTGCCTTCGGCGCGACCGTCAGCGGTGCCGGGCGGCATGTCCCGGACGGCCGGGGCAGGGGTGAGGACGACGGGGCCCGCGGCCGGGCTCCGGGTTCCTTCGCCGAGGGGTTCGGGCAGGCGCGTGGCGGTCACCCCGAGCAACGTGAAGAGGGCGGTGGCTGGGGGGAGTTCGAGGGTTCCGGGCGACGTTCCGCGACGCCCTTCCCCCGGCAGCGCAGCGCGGAGCCGGTGGACGCGGGTCCCGGCCCCCGCAGGGAGTACCTGGACGCCTTCGCCGAGGGCGCCGCGCCGCAGGCGCCCCGCCGTACCGAGGTCCCCGGGCCCAGGACCGCGCCGGACGACGGCGGGACACCGCCGCCACCACCGGCGGCCGGCACCGCGCCCCGGCACGGGGGCAGGGGGCGCGCCTTCACCGGGGTCGCGGCCGCGGCCGTGACCACCGTGCTCGCGGTCGTCGTCGCCGGGCAGGTGGCCGACGGCCGCGCCCAGGGCGAGTCGCGGGCCCAGGCCGCCACCGGCGGCACGTCGGCCGGCTCCCAGGCGTTGCCCTCGGCCCCGCCGAACGCCGCCGTCCCGCTGACGTACGCCCAGAAGATGGACCGTCTCTATCCCCTGGGCGCGGACCTGAAGGGTTCGGGCAGGTTCGAGGCGGTGCCCGGTTCCGCCAAGGCGCCCGGCAAGGGCCGCAAGCTGACCTACCGGGTGGACGTCGAGCAGGGACTCGGCCTGGACGGCGTGCTGTTCGCCGACGCCGTGCAGCGCACCCTCAACGACGACCGGAGCTGGGCCCACGGCGGTGAGCGCGCCTTCGAGCGCGTCTCCTCCGGCAAGCCGGACTTCGTGATCACGCTGGCCAGCCCCGGCACCACCGCCGAGTGGTGCGCCAAGTCGGGCCTGGACACCACCGAGGACAACGTCTCCTGCGACTCGGCGGCCACCGAGCGCGTGATGATCAACGCGTACCGCTGGGCGCAGGGCAGCGCCACCTACGGGGACGCCGAGATCCACGCCTACCGCCAGATGCTCATCAACCACGAGGTCGGCCACCGGCTCGGCCACGGGCACGTGACGTGCGACAAGGACGGCGAGATCGCCCCGGTCATGCAGCAGCAGACCAAGTTCCTCGACCACGACGGAATCCACTGCCTGCCCAACGCCTGGCCGTATCCCAAGAGTTGACGCGAGGATCGACGCAGGAGTCGACGGGGGCCGGCTCATGTCACATTGACATGAGTCGCATGTTCGTTCATATTTCTGCGCATGTGGTCCCGTCACGCCGTCCTCCGCAGCGCCGCCATCGAGCTGGCGCTCATCGGCGTGACCGCCCTCTGCGTGGCCGACATCGACTGTCGCTGACGCCGCCTTCCTGGCGTCCGCGTCGATGCGTGCCTTTCTCTCCCTGCCGCCCGTGACCGTTGTCGCGGGATCTCTCGACGTCTGACGCCGGGGCCGACACCTGTCCGCAGGTGTCTCACTCCTCGTCCCCCTGTCTCACCCCTCGGGATATCCCGGAGGGTTCCCTGAGAGGTCGTCATCTCCGATGCGTCAACCGTCCGTCATAGCGCGCCGCGTGGCAGCGGCATCCGTCAGCCTGGCCGTGGCAGCGGGCGCCGCCGCCTGCGGTCCTGAGGACAACGATGCCAAGGGCGCCGGTGGCGACTCCACGCCCCACAAGGGCGGCACCCTCACCGTGCTGAACGCCGAGGCCCAGACCGACTTCGACCCGGCCCGCCTCTACACCTCCGGCGGCGGCAACGTCCCCTCGCTGGTCTTCCGCACCCTCACCACGCGCAACCGCGAGAACGGCGCCGAGGGCGCCGAGGTGGTCCCCGACCTCGCCACCGACACCGGCCGCCCCAACAAGGACGCGACCGTGTGGACGTACACCCTGAAGAAGGGGCTGAAGTACGAGGACGGCACCCCGATCACCTCGGCCGACGTCAAGTACGGCATCGAGCGGTCCTTCGCCCCTGAACTCTCCGGTGGCGCGCCCTACCTGCGGGACTGGCTGAGCGGCGCCGCCGACTACCAGGGCCCGTACAAGGACAAGAAGGGCCTGAAGGCGATCGGGACGCCGGACGAGCGGACCCTCGTCTTCCATCTGAACAAGCCCGAGGGCGAGTTCCCCTTCCTCGCCACCCAGACGCAGTTCGCGCCGGTGCCGAGAGCCAAGGACACCGGCACCAAGTACGAGCAGCACCCGGTCTCCTCCGGCCCGTACAAGGTCGTCGAGAACCAGAACGACGGCGAGCGCGTCCTGCTGGAGCGCAACCCGCACTGGAGCGGCGACGACGAGCGCAAGGCGTACCCGGACAAGGTCGACGTGCGCTCCGGTCTCGACTCCTCCGTCATCAACCAGCGGCTCGCCGCCTCCCAGGGCGCCGACTCCGCCGCCGTCACCACCGACACCAACCTCGGCCCGGCCGAACTCGCCCGCGTCAGCGGCGACAAGAGCCTCGCCGCGCGCGTGGGCACCGGCCACTTCGGCTATACGGACTACATCGCCTTCAACCCGAAGGTGAAGCCGTTCGACGACCCCAAGGTGCGCCAGGCGATCTCCTACGCCGTCGACCGCTCCTCGGTGGTCAACGCGGCCGGCGGCTCCGCGCTCGCCGAGCCCGCCACCACCTTCCTGCCCGACCAGAAGTCCTTCGGGTACACCCCGCACGACCTGTTCCCGGCCGGCAAGTCGGGCAACGCGGCCAAGGCGAAGGAACTGCTGAAGGAGGCCGGGCACCCGAACGGGCTGACCGTCACCCTCACCCACTCCAACAGCAAGGACTTCGAGACCAGCCCGGAGATCGCCACCGCCCTCCAGGACGCCCTGAAGAAGGCCGGGATCACGGTCAGGCTCCAGGGCCTGGAGGACAACGACTACCGGGACAAGATCCACAGCACCAAGACCGAGCCCGGCTTCTTCCTCGCCCACTGGGGTGCCGACTGGCCCTCCGGCGGTCCCTTCCTCGCCCCGATCTTCGACGGCCGCCAGATCGTCAAGGACGGCGCCAACTTCAACACCGGCCTGCTGGACGACAAGTCGGTCAACACCGAGATCGACGCCATCAACAAGCTGACCGACCTCGACGCCGCCGCCAAGCGCTGGGGCGCGCTGGACAGGAAGATCGCCGGACAGGCCCTCGTCGTCCCGCTGTTCCACCCCGTCTACAAGCGCCTGTACGGCAAGGACGTCAAGAACATCGTGATCAGCGACTGGACCGGCGTGCTGGACATCTCCCAGGTCTCGGTGAAGTGACCCGGTGAGCGAAGCACTCGTCGCCGTCGAGGCCGCCGGGGCGGACATCGCCGCCCCGGCGGCCTCGGGGGCCCGTCAGTTCTGGCGGCGGCTGCGCGCGCAGCGGGCCGCCCTGGTCGCCGCGGCCGTCGTCGCGCTCCTCGTGCTGGTCGCGCTCGCCGCGCCGCTGCTCACCGCCGTCGAGGGGCAGGACCCCACCACGTACCACCCCGGCCTGATCGACTCCGCGCGCGGCGGTGTGCCCGTCGGGCCGCTCGGCGGGATCAGCGCCGAGCACTGGCTGGGCGTCGAACCGCAGACCGGCCGCGACCTGTTCGCCCGGCTGGTGGAGGGCGCCCGCGTCTCGCTCGGCGTCGCCTTCGCCGCCACCCTCATCCAGGTGCTCATCGGCGTCGTCATCGGCGTGGCCGCCGCCATGGGCAGCCGCTGGATCGACCAGCTCCTCAGCCGCGTCACCGACATCATCGTCGCCCTGCCGCTCATGATCATGGCGCTGGCGCTGCTGGCCATCGTCCCGGCGAGCTTCCCCCGCCCGGTGCTGGTCGCCCTGGTCATCGGGCTGATCGCCTGGGGCAACGTCGCCAAGATCGTGCGCGCCCAGACGCTCACCCTCAAGGGGCTCGACTACGTGGCCGCCGCCCGGCTCAGCGGGTGGGGCGCCGTGCGGGTGGCCCGCCGCGAGCTGCTGCCCGGCCTCGCCGCGCCGGTCATCACCTACGCCGCGCTGCTGGTGCCCACCAACATCTCCGCCGAGGCCGCCCTGTCCTTCCTCGGTGTCGGGGTGAAGCCGCCGACGCCGTCCTGGGGACAGATGATCACCGCGGCCGACGTCTGGTACCAGGCCGCGCCGCAGTACCTGCTGTTCCCGGCCGGTGCCCTGTTCACCACCGTGCTCGCCCTCACCGTCCTCGGCGACGGCGTCCGCACCGCACTCGACCCCCGCGCGGCCTCCCGTCTGCGCGTCGGCACCGGCCGCGCCCGGAAGGAGGGCGCCGCGTGAACGCCTTCGGCGGATTCCTGCTGCGCCGCGCGGTGGGCACGGCCATCACCCTGCTCGCCGTCTCGGTCCTCGTCTACGTGGTCTTCTACGCCACCCCCGGCGACGTCGCCCAGATCACCTGCGGCCCGCGCTGCTCCCCGGCGCAGGTGCACCAGGTCGCGGCCCAACTCCGGCTCGACGACCCGCTCTACCTGCGCTACTTCCACTTCCTCCAGGGCCTGTTCGTCGGCCAGGACTACTCCACCGGCACCTCGGTCGAGCACTGCGCGGCGCCCTGCCTCGGGCTCTCCTACCAGAGCGACCAGCAGGTGCTCACGCTGCTGCTGGCCAAGCTGCCGGTCAGCCTCTCGCTGGTGGCCGGCGCGATGGTGCTCTGGCTGGTCATCGGCGTCGGCACCGGCGTCCTCTCCGCCTGGCGGCGCGGCCGGCTCTCCGAGCGGGTGCTGACCGTCCTCACCCTCGCCGGCTGGGCCACGCCCGTCTTCGTGCTCGGCCTGGTCCTGATGATCGTGGTCTGCGGCGAACTCCAACTGCTGCCCTTCCCGCAGTACGTGCGCTTCGCCGACGACCCCGAACAGTGGGCGTGGAACCTGCTGCTGCCCTGGCTCTCGCTGGCCCTGATCGAGGCCGCCGCGTTCGCCCGGCTCACCCGCTCCGCCATGCTGGAGACCCTCGCCGAGGACCACATCCGCACCTTCCGCGCCTACGGCGTCGGCGAGCGGGCGATCGTCGGACGGCACGCCCTGCGCGGCGCCCTCGCCCCCGTCATCGCGCTCAACGCCAACAACGTCGGCTCCGCCGTCGGCGGCGCGGTCCTCACCGAGACCCTGTTCGGGCTGCCCGGCATCGGCCAGGAGCTGGTCCACGCGGTCAAGGTCGTCGACCTGCCCGTGGTCGTCGGCATGGTCCTGGTCGTCGCCTTCTTCGTCGTCATCGCCAACGCCGTCGCGGACATCCTGTACGCGCTGGCCGACCGCCGGGTGGTCCTCGCATGAGCCTGGTCGAAGTCACCGATCTCACCGTCGAGTTCGGCGCCCTGCGTGCCGTGGACGGACTCTCCTTCACCCTGGAGAAGGGGGCCGCGCTGGCCCTCGTGGGGGAGTCCGGCTCCGGCAAGTCCACCGTCGCGGGCGCCCTGCTGGGCCTGCACCGGGACACCGGGGCACGGGTCGGCGGGTCGGTCCTGGTCGCGGGCACCGACGTGGCCGCCGCCTCCGACACCGAGCTGCGCAGGCTGCGCGGGGCCAAGGCCGCGATGGTCTTCCAGGACCCGCTGTCGTCCCTCGACCCGTACTACGCGGTCGGCGACCAGATCGCCGAGGTGTACCGCGTGCACACCCGCGCCTCCCGGCGGGCCGCACGCGCGCGTGCCGTCGAGGTGCTGGACCGGGTCGGCATCCCCGACGCCGCCCGGCGCGCCCGGTCCCGGCCGCACGAGTTCAGCGGGGGCATGCGCCAACGGGCGCTGATCGCCATGGCGTTGGCGTGCGAACCGGAGCTGCTGATCGCGGACGAGCCGACCACCGCGCTCGACGTCACCGTGCAGGCCCAGATCCTCGACCTGCTGCACACCCTGCGCCAGGACGACGGTCTCGGGCTGCTGCTCGTCACCCATGACGTGGGCGTCGCCGCCGAGAGCGCCGACGACGTGCTCGTCATGCGGCACGGCCGCGCAATCGAACACGGTCCGCTGCGGCAGGTGTTGGCCGCACCCGAGCAGGCGTACACCCGTGAACTCCTCGCCGCCGTACCGCGCGTGGACGCCTCCCGCGCCGCGCCCGCCGGGGAGCCGGGGGAGACCGTGCTCGAAGCGACCGGGCTGCGAAAGGAGTTCGGGCGCGGGCGAGGGGCGTTCACCGCCGTGGACGACATCACGCTGACCCTGCGTCGGGGCGAGACCCTGGGGATCGTGGGGGAGAGCGGCAGCGGCAAGACCACGCTGGGCCGCATGCTGGTCGGGCTGCTGGAACCGACCTCCGGCACCATCCGGCACGCCGGCCGCGCCCACAGCGGGGTCGACCCGTCCGTGCAGATGGTCTTCCAGGACCCCGCCTCCTCCCTCAACCCCCGCCGCACGGTGGGCGATTCGATCGCCGACCCGCTGCGCGCCAAGGGCGGGAGGGACGAGAAGGCCATCCGGGAACGGGTGACCGGACTGCTGGAGCGGGTCGGGCTGGAAGCGGCCCACCACGACCGCTACCCGCACGAGTTCAGCGGCGGGCAGCGCCAGCGCGTCGGCATCGCGCGGGCCCTCGCCGCCGACCCGCGCGTCATCGTCTGCGACGAGCCCGTCTCCGCGCTCGACGTCACCACCCAGGCCCAAGTGGTCGCGCTGCTGGACGAGTTGCGCCGGGAGCTGGGGCTCGCGCTCGTCTTCATCGCGCACGACCTCGCCGTCGTCCGCCAGGTCAGCGACCGGGTCGCGGTCATGCGCCGGGGACAGGTCGTCGAGACCGGCCCGGCCGACGAGGTGTACGAGAACCCGCGCGACCCGTACACCCGCCAACTCCTGGCCGCCGTACCGGCGCTGGACCCGGAGGTGGCCGCACGGCGCCGGGCGGCCAGGCGGGAGCCCGCTCCGGCGTAACGTTTCGCGTGCGGAACGTCACCGACCGGTCTCTTAGCGTGTCGGAACGCGGCTCGCCCGCGAAAGTTACGACCGTTCACCCCTTTTGGTGGTGCGACGGACAACCGTCCGTCGTGCCACCGCCCTCTGCGCGTACGTTCGTCCCGCTGCGAGCCGCCGGGACGACGGCGGCTCCCACACACGGGAGATCGGGGGTGCACGCGTGCGCATCGGACTGCTTACCGAGGGTGGCTATCCGTATGTCGGCGGTGACACCGGGCTCTGGTGCGACCGGCTCGTGCGCGGGCTCGGGCAGCACGAGTTCGACGTCTACGCGCTCAAGTGCGGCAGACAGCAGGAGGACGACGGCTGGGTGCCGCTCCCGCCGCAGGTCAGGCGGGTACGGACCGCTCCGTCGTGGACGGAAGGGGGCGACCGCGCCACGCCGGGCCGCCGCGCCCGCAAGCGGTTCGCCGAGCACTACGGCGAGCTGCTCGGCGCGGTCTGCGCCCCGGCCGGCCCCTCCCCGGAGGACCCCTGCGCCGAAGTGGCGGACCGTTTCGGCAACGCGCTGTACAACCTCGCCGAACTCGCCCGCGAGACCGGCGCCCTGACCGGAGCGCTCCGCTCCGACCACGCCGTCAGCGCCCTGGAGCGCGCCTGCCGCGCCCCCGGCGCCCCGCGCACGGCGCGCGAGGCCCGCGTGCCCGACCTGCTGGCCGTCACCGATCACCTCGCCCGCGCCCTGCTCCCCCTCTCCCTCGACTGGTACGGCGAGGACGCCCTCGCCGCCGTCGACCTCTGCCACGCCACCTCCGGCGGCTCCACCGCGCTGCCCGGCCTGCTCGCCCGGCACTTCGCCGGTGTGCCCCTGCTGGTCACCGAGTACGGCGTCCAACTGCGCGCGCACTACCTCGCGCTCGGCCCCGACACCGCCGCCCCCGCCGTACGCGCGCTGCTCGCCGCCTTCCACGGGCGGCTCGCCGCCGAGGTCTACCGGCGCGCCGAGATCCTCACCCCCGGCAGCACCCACGCCCGCCGCTGGCAGGAGCGGTGCGGCGCCGACCGCGCCCGCATCCGCACCGTCCACCCGGGCATGGACGCCGACCGCTTCGCCGAGGTCGGCGAGGCGCCCGACCGCGCCGACGCGGACACCCTGGTGTGGGTGGGCCGGATCGAGCCCGCCCGCGACCTGGTCTCCCTGCTGCACGCCTTCACCGAGGTCCGCAAGGAGGAGCCGCACGCACGGCTGCGCATCGTGGGCGTGCCGGTGGGGGCCGAGGGGGAGGCGTACCTCGCGCAGTGCCGGGCGCTGGCCGCCCAGCTCTTCCCGGACGAGGCCGAGGGGCTGCACGCCGTCGGGGACAACCCGGTGGCGTTCACCGAGGTGGGGGCGCCCGAGGCGCCGACGCTGCCCGACGCGTACGCCGCGGGGGCCGTCGTGGTCCTCTCCAGCGTGGTCGAGGGGTTCCCGGTCAGCCTGGCCGAGGCCATGTTCTGCGGGCGGGCCACGGTGTCCACGGACGTGGGCGCGGTGGTCGAGGTCATCGGGGGCACCGGGCTCGTCGTACCGCCGCGCAATCCGCGGGCGCTCGCCGAGGCGTGCGTGGCGCTGCTGCGCGACCCCGAGCGCCGGGCACGCCTGGGGGCGGCGGCGCGAGCCCGTGCGCTGGAGCTGTTCGGCGTCGAACAGAACATCGCGGCATTTCACGGCATTTACCTGGAGATCATGTCGCACTGCCCGGTGCGGAGGGTCGCCGTCGACGAGACCGGCGGGCCGCTGCCGTTCGCCGTCCCGGCCGAGGCCCATGTCCCCGGCGGCTGGACCGTCCCCGCGGCCCGCACCCTCCTGCGCGGCCGGGGCTCACCGGCACCGGTCCGCGCGAGCGCGGAGGGGGCGCGATGAAGGGCGTGGAGAGAACCGGTCCGGGAACCGTCGCCGCGTCCGACGCCGACGGGACCCCCGAGGCCGACACCCGGAGCAGTGCCCCCCGCAGGGGTGCCGTCGACCCCGTGAAGGCGCTGCTGCACCAGCACCGGGAGCTGTGCGAACGGGCCGTGGACCCCCTGGAGATCGCTGCCGGACTGGAGGCGCACGGGTTCACCGACCGCTCGGCCGCCCGGTACCGGCACCGCGACGTGTTCTCGCTCGCCGAGGAGCTGTACGCCCGTGTGCCCCGCGACGCGGACCCGTCCCCCGAGCCCGCGCCGGGGCCCGGCCCCCGTATCCGCGCCGGGTGGGTCCTGCTCACCCTGCTGCCCGGAGCGGTCGCCTCGGGCACCGTGGTGGGCCTGCGGTTCAGCCACGGCCATGCCCGCCCCCTGGTGGCCCTCGGCGGACTGCTCGCCCTCGCCCTCGCCTTACGCGCCGCCCTCGGCCGGGGCCCCCTCGCGGCCCGCCCCGGCGCGGCCCCGCGGCCCTCCGCCGCCGTCTGGACCGCCTGCCTGCTCGGCTACGTCCTCCTCGGGGACGGCCTGCTGGACGCCGTGGTGAGCGGCGGCCCCGACACGCTGCCCACCGGCGCACCGGACGGCCCCTGGCCCGTCGCCACCGCGCCGGCCCTGGCCCTCGCGCTGTCCTGCGCCCCCGCCGCCTGGTGCGCCCACCTTCTCGACCTCGGCGCCCGCCGCCGGCTCGCGGGCAGCCGGGGCCTGGAGGACTTCACCTCCGGCGCGCGCCCCCTGCTGCTCGGCGTCCTCGCCCTCCACCTGGCCGCCCTGACCGGCCTGCTCGCGCTGACCGGCGCCGTACTGGACGAGGACCCCGCCTACCCGCAGGCCCTCACCCTGGGTGCCCTGCTGTTCCTCGCCCGCCTCCTCACCGTCCACCGGCACCGGCACGCACCGGCCGTGGTCCTGGGCGCGGCGGCGGCCGCCGAACTGGCCGCGCCCGCACTGGTCCTGAGCGGACGCCTCCCCGACTGCGGCTTCCTCGCCGTCCCCGTGACGACCCTGACCGACCCCCTGGGCCCGGCCGCGATCCCCGCTCTCACCTGCGGATTCGCGGCCCTGGCCCTCCTGACCCACGCCCTGCGCACCCTCACCCGAGCCTCGGCCCACGCCCCCGCGGGAGCCCCGGAGTGAGCCTTCCCGCAGGCGTCCCCGGTGGCCCGCGCCACGCGCGCGACGCTCCCCGAGCTCTCCCCATCGCACCGGCGCCCCACCGCCCCCACGTCCTCTCCCCCTTCATCCCTGAGAAGGAGAACACCAGATGACCACCTCCCGACACGGAGTCACCGCAGTGGCCGGGTCCGTGGGAGCAGTCGCGGCGCACACTCCGGGAGCCGCCCTATGAGGGTTCTGCTGATCGGAGCCAACGGATACATCGGCCGCTTCGTCGCCGACCGTCTCCTCGCCGACCCGGCCGTGCAGCTCACCGCGCTCGGCCGGGGCGACGACGCCGACGTCCGCTTCGACCTCGCCACCGGCAGCCCCGGCGCGCTCACGAGGTTCCTGGACGCCGTGCACCCCGGCGTCGTCGTCAACTGCGCGGGTGCCACCCGGGGCGGCGCCCGCGACCTCACCCGGCACAACACCGTCGCCGTGGCCACCGTCTGCGAGGCTCTGCGCCGCAGCGGCTGCGGGGCCCGGCTGGTGCAGATCGGCTGCGGCTCCGAGTACGGGCCCAGCCAGCCCGGCTCCTCCACCGCCGAGGACGCCGTACCCCGTCCGGGCGGCCCCTACGGGGTCAGCAAGCTCGCCGCGACCGAACTGGTCCTCGGCTCCGGCCTGGACGCCGTCGTCCTGCGCGTCTTCTCGCCCGCCGGACCCGGCACACCGGCAGGGTCGCCCCTGGGCAGGCTCGCCGAGGCGATGCGCCGCGCCATGCAGGCGGGCGACGGCGAACTCAAGCTCGCCGGGCTCGGCGTACAGCGCGACTTCGTCGACGTGCGCGACGTGGCCAGAGCCGTGCACGCCGCCTCGCTCTCCGCCGCGCAGGGGGTCATCAACATCGGCTCCGGCCGCGCCGTACGCCTGCGGGACGCAGCCACCGTCCTCGCCCGTGTCGCCGGGTACGGCGGCGCGCTCAACGAACTCGACGCCCCGGCCGGTCCGCTGCGCGGTCCGATCGGGCACCCGCGCGGCGACATGGACCACGCGGTGCCGGTCGCGTACCCCTACCCGGACGGGTGCGGGAGCTGGCAGCAGGCCGACGTGCGCACCGCCCGCGACCGGCTCGGCTGGCGGCCCCGGATCAACCTGGAGGAGTCCCTGGCGGACATCTGGATGGAGGCGGCATGCCGCATCTGACCACCGCCCCCGCGCCCCCCTCCGGCACCGCCGTACGCACCGCGATCGGCGTCCCGGACTACGCCCACCCGCTGACCGCGCCCGCCCAGTGGGCCGAACTGGCCCGTCCCGGAACGCCGTTGGACTGGGTGGTGCTCAACGTGGCGGCCGGGCCCGGCACCCGCCCCGACCCGCACTGCCTGGAAGCGGCGGGCCGGCTGCGCAACGGCGGCGTCCGCGTCCTGGGACACCTGGACCTCGCGCACGGCATCCGCCCCTTCGCCGACCTGGTCTCCGACGCGCACCGCCATCTCGACTGGTACCGCGTCGACGGCTTCCTGCTGGAGCGGTGTCCCGGCGACCGGGCCGCGCTCCCCGAGGTCCGCCGTGTGATCACCACGCTCCGCGCGCTCGCCGGGGACACCCACGTCGTCCTCGGCCACGGCGAGCACCCCTGTCCCGGGTACGCGGAGAACGCCGACCAGTTGGTGACCTTCCGCGGCTCCTGGTCCGACTACCGCTGGTCGCAGGTGGCCGAGTGGACCGCCGACCACCCGGAGAGCCGCTTCTGCCACTTCGTGCACGGGGTGCCGCGCGGCCATCTGGAGGAGGCGCTGCGCATCGCGCGCTGGCAGGGCGCCGGGACGGTCTACCTCACCGACCGCACGGACCAGGGCGGCCGGGCCAACCCGTGGGAGACCATGCCCGGCCACTGGGACGAATTCGTCTCGCGGGTCGGAACGGGTGTCTCGGAATGAAGAAGGCCGTGGCAGTGTTACGGGGAGAACAACCCGTAGTGATCGACCGACCAACGGAGTTCCCGTGTCGCTGCCACCCCTGGTCGAGCCCGCTTCCGAGCTCACCGTAGACGAGGTCCGCCGGTACTCCCGCCACCTGATCATCCCGGATGTCGGGATGGAAGGGCAGAAGCGGCTGAAGAACGCCAAGGTGCTCTGTGTGGGCGCCGGCGGCCTGGGTTCGCCCGCGCTGATGTACCTCGCGGCGGCCGGTGTCGGCACGCTCGGCATCGTGGAGTTCGACGAGGTCGACGAGTCCAACCTGCAGCGGCAGATCATCCACAGCCAGGCGGACATCGGCCGCTCCAAGGCGGAGTCCGCGCGGGACACGGTCAAGGGCATCAACCCGTACGTGGACGTGGTCCTTCACGGGGAACGGCTCGAGGCCGAGAACGTGATGGACATCTTCAGCCAGTACGACCTGATCGTCGACGGCACGGACAACTTCGCCACGCGCTACCTGGTCAACGACGCGTGCGTGCTGCTGAACAAGCCGTACGTCTGGGGCTCGATCTACCGCTTCGACGGCCAGGCGTCCGTCTTCTGGTCCGAGCACGGCCCCTGCTACCGCTGCCTCTACCCGGAGCCCCCGCCGCCCGGCATGGTCCCCTCCTGCGCCGAGGGCGGCGTGCTCGGCGTGCTGTGCGCGTCGATCGGCTCGATCCAGGTCAACGAGGCGATCAAGCTGCTGGCGGGCATCGGCGACCCGCTGGTCGGCCGCCTGATGATCTACGACGCCCTGGAGATGCAGTACCGCCAGGTCAAGGTCCGCAAGGACCCGGACTGCGCGGTGTGCGGCGAGAACCCGACGGTCACCGAGCTGATCGACTACGAGGCGTTCTGCGGCGTCGTCTCCGAGGAGGCCCAGGAGGCCGCGGCCGGCTCCACGATCACTCCCAAGCAGCTCAAGGAGTGGATCGACGACGGCGAGAACATCGAGATCATCGACGTCCGCGAGCCGAACGAGTACGAGATCGTCTCCATCCCCGGTGCCAAGCTGATCCCCAAGAACGAGTTCCTCATGGGCACCGCCCTGGAGACCCTCCCGCACGACAAGCGCATCGTCCTGCACTGCAAGACGGGCGTCCGTAGCGCGGAGGTCCTGGCGGTCCTGAAGTCCGCGGGCTTCGCCGACGCGGTCCACGTGGGCGGCGGCGTGATCGGCTGGGTCAACCAGATCGAACCCAGCAAGCCGGTGTACTGACACATCCCGTCCCCGACGGCCCACGACCCCTGATCATTCGGGGCCGTGGGCCGTCGTCGTTCCCGCGCACCCGTCACCGACGGCCGGTGGCCCGGTCCCGCAGACCCCGGACGCCGTTTGCGGGTGAGTCCGGGTGGGCAGCCCAGGACCGGTGTCGTCGGACGAGCGGGGGCTTCGGTGTGGACGGTCAGGGGACGTCGGTCGTCATCTCGGTCGTCGCTGTGGTCATCAGCGTGCTGTCGCTCTACGTGGCCCGGCGCAAGGATCGCAGGGACGCCCTGCTCAGGTTGCACGAGTCGCTGATCAGCCCGGAACTGCAGCACGGCAGGCGGGCGCTGTTCCTGATGCATGAGCGGGGGGCCGGGGTGGCGGAGCTGAGCCCGGAGGACTACGCCGTCGTCAACCGGGCGTTCGCGGCCTTCGACGTCGTCGGGCTCTACTGCCACAAGGGATACGTGAGCGAGAAGGACATCCTCGAGCTCTGGGCGGTCCCGCTGGCCAGGATGAAGCACGCCGGCGCGGAGTTCCTCGCCTACCGGGACTCCCAGGTGGCGGGGATGATCCCCACCTGGCCGCGCTACCGGCGCCTGGCCGACCGGGCGGAGGCGTATCTGCGGGCGAAGGGGGTCGATGTCGCCGGGCTCACCGCGCCCACGCCGCCGGTGCCCCGGAGCCGTACCGGGCCGTCGTAGGGCGGGTCAGGAGCAGACCGTGTCCGGCTCGGGGGTCCTGCCCGTCAGGAGGTAGTCGTCGACCGCCTTCCGGACGCACTTGTTCTTGCTGTCGTACGCCCCGTGCCCCTGGCCCTTGTAGGTGAGTTCCACGGCCACGCCCTTGCCGAGCGCGTCGACCATCGCGCGGGCGCCCTCGTACGGGGTCGCGGGGTCGCCGGTGTTGCCGACGACCAGGATCGGGGCAGAGCCGGGGGCGCGGACGTCGGGGTGGTCGGCGGCGCCGGGGACGGCCCAGTCGGTGCAGCCGGCCATGCCCCAGGCGAGGTAGTCCCCGAACACGGGGGAGGCCTCGCGGAAGTCGGGGAGCTTGCCCTGGATGTAGGCCGCGTCGTAACGGGGCTTCTCGTCCGAGCAGTTGATGGCGATGTTGGCAGCCGTGATGTTGCTGTACTCGCCGTTCGGACTGCGCCCGTTCATCGAGTCGGACAGCACCATCAGTACCCTGCCGTCCCCGTCGTACGCCTGGTCGAGCCCCTCGGTGAGGTACTCCCAGAAGTCCTTGGAGTACAGCGACTGCGCGATGCCGTTCGTGGCCGCGGTCTGCGTCAACTGGCGTGGATAGATGCCGGGGATGGGTTTCTTCTCCAGGTCCCTCAGAAGCTTCGCGATACGGTCCTTCACGTCCTCGGGGGTGTCGCCGATGGGGCAGTCCTCGACCTTGCTCGTGCAGTCCTCGGCGAAGTTGTCCAGCGCGAGCTGGAACCCGCGTGCCTGGCTGAGCGCCCCCTGCTCCGGGGTCTGGGTGGGGTCCACGACCGCGTCGAAGACCGCCCTTCCCACGTGCTTCGGGAACAAGTGCGCGTAGACACCGCCGAGTTCGGTGCCGTACGAGATACCGAAGTAGTGCAGCTTGGCGTCCCCGAGCACCTCACGCATCAGGTCCATGTCGCGGGCCGCGTCCGTGGTGCGGACATGGGGCAGGATCTTCTTGGAACGCCGCTCGCACGCGTCGTTGAACTTCTCCGTGCGGGCGATGAGCCGCTTCTGCTCGGCGGTGTCCTCCGGCGTCGCGTCCTGCTGGAAGTACGTGTCGAGCTGGGAGTCGGTCTCGCACAGCACCGGCGCACTGCGGCCGACCCCGCGCGGGTCGAAGCTGACCAGGTCGTAGCGGGTGCGCAGGGCCGCGTAGTCCTCGCCGAACGCGGGCAGCGTCGTGACACCGCTGCCGCCGGGGCCGCCGAAGTTGAACACCAGCGAGCCGATCCGGTCCTTCGCCGGGCCGTCCGCCTTGGCGCGGATCAGGGCGATGCCGATGGTGTCACCCTTGGGCTCGCCCCAGTTCAGCGGCGCCTTCATGGTCGCGCACTGCCACTCGGTGCCACCGGGCAGGGGCGAGGGGGCCGTGCCGCCGCCCTCCGCCTCGGACGGGGCGGGACAGTCCTTCCACTCCAGCTTCTGCTTCGTCAGGTCCCCGTCCCCCGAACCACCGCAGCCGGCCAGCAGGGCGGCCATGAGCACGGCACTGGTCGTCAGAGCGGCGGCACGCGGCCGGGAAGGGTTCGGCATACAGCCATCCTCACGGCGCGCCCGCCACTCCGCGCGGGGCACGGTCCGTAAGAGGTACGGGCCAGGAGCGCAGGGTGGGGCACGGCGTCGCCCCGTCCCCTAGAGCGCTCCCTTACGGGTCAGGTGATTGAACGCCAGCCAGCCCGGCAGCACCGGCAGCCACAGCGTCAGCAGCCGGAACAGCAGGACCGCCGGAGCCGCCACCTCCTTGGGCAGCCCGACCGCGATCAGACCCACCGTCAGCGTCGCCTCCACGGCACCGACACCACCCGGCGTGGGCGCCGCGGAGCCGAGCGCGTTGCCCGCGAGGAAGACGACCGCGACGCTGGCGATGCTGATGGACACCGACTCGTCGCCGAAGGCCCGGATCGAGGCGTCCAGGCACATCACGAAGCAGCCGGTGAGCAGCAGCATGCCGCCGATGCCGGTGACCAGCTTCTGCGGCCGCTGGAGCACGTCCAGCATGCGCGGCACCACCCCGGCGAACAGCGACCGCACCCGCGTGACGACGAACTTCCGCAGCAGCGGCACCGACGTCACCACGAGCACCAGCACCGCCACCGTCAGCAGACCGGCGATGACCGTCCGGGACGGCGACAGCGACGGCGTCTTCTCGGTACCGGTCAGATAGCCGAAGGACAGCAGCATGAGGATGTGGCAGCCGAGCCCGAACAACTGCGACGCGCCCACACTCGCCACCGCGAGCCCCGGCCGCACGCCCTGCCGCTGCAGGAACCGCGTGTTCAGCGCGACACCGCCGACCGCCGCCGGAGCGACGATCTTCACGAACGACCCGGCGACCTGCGCCGCCACCGTCCGCACGAACGGCACCCGCTCCGGCACGAACCCGAGCAGCGCCATCGCGGCGGCCACGTAGCTGAGCGCGGAGAACGCCACCGCCGCCGCCACCCAGCCCCACTGGGCCTGCGCGAACAGCTTGCCGAACTCGATGTGGGTGAGCTGGGTCAGCAGGAAGTACCCGCCGATCGCGCCCGCGATGAAGCTGATCAGGGTGCGCGGCCGGATGCGCTCCAGCCGGGCCGGCTCCACCGGGGCCTGCGGCCTGATCCGCAGCACCTGGTGCCGGATCTGGGTGAGCAGGTCCTCCTCGCGGGCCTCGTCGATCGCCTCGTCGATGGCCCGCTTCTCGGCCCGCTGCTCGGCGCGGACGGTCTTCTTGTCGGGCTTCTCCGGAAGGGCCGCGCCCTCCTCGGAGGCGGCCTCCAGCCGGGCCTGCTTGGCCAGCCGGGACGACTCCAGCACCGCCTCCCGCTCCCGCTCGGCCCGCTCGCGGTTCAGCTTGCGCAGCGTGGCGCGGGTGGAGCGGGTCAGCGCGATGGGCTGGAGCATCGGCAGGCAGTTGGCCACCGCGTCCGGGCCGAGCACCTCGACCGCCGAGGCCACCGCGCGCTCGGCGCCCACCCTCAGGCCGAGCGTGGTGAGCATCTGGGCCACGTCCATGCGCAGCAGCAGGTCGCCCGCCGCGATCTCACCGCCGCGCAGCTCGGCCAGGATCACCTTGCCGGAACGATCCACCAGTACGGCGTCGCCCGCGAGCCTGCGGTGCGCGATGCGCCGGGACTGCAGCGCCCGCACCTGGTGCCAGACCTTGTGCAGCAGCTCGTCGGTGATCTCGTCGTCGGCCAGCGAGTCCAGGGTGCGGCCGCCGGTGTGCTCGTAGACGAGCATGACCGCGTCCGGGCCCAGCTCGCTGGTGGCGATCAGCTTGGGGGCGTTGGCGCCGGCCGCGATGGCCGCGTACGCGAGGAGCGCCTCCTGCTCCAGGGCCTGTCTGAGCGACTGGAGGCTGGAGCGGGTGGCGAAGCCGCGCAGGGTCAGGTTGCGCCAGGCGCGGTAGAAGAAGCCCTGGGCCTGCTGCTCGCGGTCGACGACGGTCACGTCGAGCGGTGGGCCGTCCTCCAGGGTGACGAAGTAGCGCCGGCCCCGGTCGCCGTTCTCCGCGTCGGGGCCCTCCTCGCGGACCGCGCTGCGCGGGTGGAAGCCGACGTGGCGCAGGCCCGCCATCAGGGTGCGCCCGGTGGGGCGGACGTTGGGGGAGCCGACGGCGTAGAGGGTGCCGTAGGCGATGGTCCAGCCGATCAGCACCGTCAGGATGATGGCGAACGGCGTGGTGTAGCCGGTGACCAGCATGGAGAACGCGTCGAGGAGCAGCACGATCCACAGCACCGCGCGCCAGCGGGGTCTGCGGGACATGCCGACGGCCGTCATATAGGCGATGACGGGTGCGAGATAGCCGTGCACCGGGTCGGTCAGGGCGTGCACGTCGCCGGGGGCGGGCTGGGTCAGCGCCTCCTGGATGGACCCGGGGGCCGCGCGGGCGACCCACAGGTCCGTGGCGAGGGTGACCCCGTGCGCGAGGACCGCCGCGAGCACACCGTCGGCGATCCGCAGTCCGTCGCGTTTGATCAGCCGCTCGATGGCGAACGCGACCGGCACGAGCAGGATGGCGATGCTGGACGCCAGCCCCGCGATCTTGATCAGCAGGTCGGGCGCCTGGCCGGTGCCCTTGTTGATGTCCTGTTCGAGCCCCGAGGTGGTGCCGTGCGCGAACGCGGCGACGGCGAGCAGCAGGGCGATGGCCAGCACGCCCACCAGCAGCCGCATGAGGTCGGAGGGGCGGTGCACGCGCGCGGGGAGCAGCGGTTCGTCGCCCTCGACCTCCTCCGGCGGGACGATGTCGTCGCCGGGACTGACGGGGGCGTGCGCCCGCGCGGGGCCGCCGCTCCCCTCGGGGGTCGCCGGCTCGTCGCGGTCGCGCTCACGCGCGCGCGTGACGTCGTCCCCGGAGGGGTCGCCGGGGCCGTCGGTGGCTTCGCGGGAGGTGCCGGGGCGCGCGGACGCGCCAGAGGTGCCCTCCGCGTCGTCGGGGTGCACACCCTGCTGTTTCATGATCTCTTCTTGGTCTCGTATCACCGGTCACCGCCCGCACGATGGTGGCACGACTGAGGGGCGCGAGGGGGCATCAGGGTGCGGATGGGGGTGCGAAAAGTGCGTTTGGGCGCCGTGCCGGCCCGTCCGGACGCCCCTGGCCGGGCTCGTCCCATTGTCGTAGGCGTACGGCAGGATGGGGTGGATGAGCGAGCAGAGCCCTGCCGAGGAGGGGCGCGCGGACGCGCTTCCGGAGTACGCCGAGCGTGTGCTCGACGTGGCCGAGCGCATTCCCCCCGGCCGGGTCATGACCTACGGGGACGTCGCCGAGTGGCTCGACGAGGGCGGGCCGCGCCAGGTGGGCCGGGTGATGTCCCTGTACGGGGGCGCGGTGCCGTGGTGGCGCGTGGTGCGGGCCGACGGGGCGCTGCTGCCGGGGCACGAGCTGCGTGCCCTCGACCGGTACCGCGCCGAGGGCACCCCGCTGAAGGAGGCTTCCCGCAGCGCCGGGGGCCATCTGCCGAGACTCGACATGAGACGGGCCCGCTGGGACGGGGGCTCGGCGGACCACGCCTGAGGGCCTCCGGCAAGGGGCACGGCCAGGGTCCGCTCGTACGGAGGACATCGGGCACGTCCGCGACATGACGTACGTTCGTCGGGGACGGGCTCCGCGAAAAGGCGGGCGCCCGGATTCTTTACGCGACGCCCCTACGACCACCCCGCACCACAGGACCGGCGAACCACGTGAGCACCACCTCCTCCACCGGACGCCTGCCGCACCCCCAGGGTCGGCAGGCGCCTCGTGGTGCCTACCGGCTGGTCCGCACCCCGCCCGCCCAGACGCCGCCGCCCCGCCCGGACGCCGCCCAGCGCGCGGTGATCGAGCACGACAGCGGGCCGCTGCTCGTCCTCGCGGGTCCGGGCACCGGCAAGACCACCACCCTGGTGGAGTCCGTCGCCGCGCGCGTCGCCCGCGGCGGCGACCCCGAGCGCATCCTGGTGCTGACCTTCAGCCGCAAGGCCGCCGTCGAGCTGCGCGACCGGATGGCCCGGCGCATGGGCGCCGCCCGCGCGCCCCGCGCCACCACCTTCCACTCCTACTGCTACGCCCTGGTCCGCGCCCACCAGGACAGTGACCGCTTCGCCGAACCGCTGCGGCTGCTCTCCGGCCCCGAGCAGGACGTCACCGTGCGCGAGCTGCTCGCCGGGCAGCCGGAGCTGGAGCGGCTCGGGCTCACGCATGTGCGCTGGCCCGACGACCTGCGGGCCTGCCTGACCACGCGCGGCTTCGCCGACGAGGTCCGCGCGGTCCTCGCGCGCAGCCGTGAGCTGGGGCTCGCCCCCGGCGCGCTGGACGCCTTCGCGCGCCGCATCGGCCGCCCCGACTGGCGCGCGGCGGCGGCCTTCCTCGCCGAGTACCTCGACGTGATCGACCTCCAGGGCGTCATCGACTACGCCGAACTCGTCCACCGCGCGGTGCTCCTCGCCCACCGCCCCGAGGTCGCCGAGCGCCTCGCCGCGTCCTACGACGCCGTGTACGTCGACGAGTACCAGGACACCGACCCCGCGCAGGTCCGGCTGCTGCACGCGCTGGCCGGGGGCGGCCGCACCCTGGTGGCCGTCGGCGACCCCGACCAGTCGATCTACACCTTCCGGGGCGCCGACGTGAACGGCATCCTCGACTTCCCGGCCGCCTTCCCGCGCCCCGACGGCACCCCCGCCCCCGTCGAGGTGCTGCGCACCTCCCGCCGCTCCGGGGCCCATCTGCTGGCGGCGACCCGCCGCATCACCCAGCGCATGCCGCTGTCCCAGCTCCCCGCCGGGAAACTCCGCGTCCACCGGGAGCCCACGGCCGTCCGCGACGGCGGCCAGGTGGAGGTGTACACCTACCCGACCTCCGGCACCGAGCTGGACAACATCGCCGACATCGTCCGCCGGGCCCACCTGGAGGACGGCATCCCGTGGAACGAGATGGCGATCCTCGTCCGCGCGGGCTCCCTCACCATCCCGACCCTCCGCCGCGCCCTCACGGCGGCGGGCGTCCCGCTGGACATCGACGGCGACGACCTCCCGCTGCGCCACGAACCCTCGGTCGCCCCGCTGCTGACGGCCCTGCGGGCGGTGGCGCTCGCGGAGACGGGCCTCGCGGGGGCTTCCGGCGCCGGGGCGGAGCCGGTGTCCGGGCCGGAGCCGGTGTCCGGGCCGGAGGACATCGAGCCCGACGCCACCGAGCCCGACGCCACCGAGCCCGATGAGACCGCCGAGGCCGACCCGCGCACCACCCCCGCCCCCTGGCTGGACGCCGAGACGGCCATAACCCTCCTCTCCTCCCCCCTCGGCGGCATGGACGCCGCCGATCTGCGCAGGCTCGGGCGAGCCCTGCGCGATGAGGAGCGGGCCGCCGGGCAGGCCCTGCCCGCGCCGTCCGACGTGCTGCTCGCACGGGCGCTGGCCGAGCCCGAGCGGCTCGTCGCCCACGACCCGGCGTACGCGCGCGGGGCACAGCGGCTGGGGGCGCTGCTGCGCAAGGCGCGGGAGTGCCTGGCCGAGGGCGGCACCGCCGAGGAGGCGCTGTGGGCGCTGTGGAACGGCACCCCCTGGCCCAGCAGGCTGGAGCGGTCCGCGCGGCGCGGGGGCGCGGCCGCCCGTAACGCCGACCGCGACCTGGACGCCGTCTGCGCGCTGTTCGCCACGGCCGCCCGCGCGGAGGAGCGCACCGGCGGACGCGGCGCGCTGAACTTCCTGGAGGAGATCGGCGCCGAGGACATCGCCGCCGACACCCTCACCCGGCGCGCGGTACGCCCCGACGCCGTACGCCTGATGACCGCGCACCGCTCCAAGGGGCTGGAGTGGCGGCTGGTCGTCGTCGCGGGCGTGCAGGAGGGGCTCTGGCCCGACCTGCGCCGCCGCGGCTCCCTGCTGGAGGCCGACCGGATCGGCCGGGACGGCCTGGCCGAGCCGCTGACCCCCGGCGCCCTGCTCGCGGAGGAGCGCAGGCTCTTCTACGTGGCCGCCACGCGCGCGCGGGACCGGCTCGTCGTCACCGCCGTGAAGGCCCCGGCCGACGACGGCGACCAGCCCTCCCGCTTCCTGACCGAGCTGGGCGTAGAGCCCCGCGACGTCACCGGCCGCCCGCGCCGCCCGCTGGCGGTCGCCGCGCTCGTCGCCGAGCTGCGCGCCACCACCGTCGACCCGAGTGCCTCGGACGCCCTCAGGGACGCGGCCGCGCGCCGGCTGGCCCGGCTCGCCGCGCTCGCCGACGAGGATGGCCGCCCGCTGGTGCCCGCCGCGCACCCCGACCGCTGGTGGGGGATGTACGAGCCGACCGCGAGCCAGGTGCCGCTGCGCGACCGCGACCAGCCCGTGGTGCTCTCCGGCAGCGCGCTGGACCAGTTGGCCAACACCTGTGCCCTCCAGTGGTTCCTGGGCCGCGAGGTGAAGGCCGACGCACCCGCCACGGCGGCCCAGGGCTTCGGCAACGTCGTCCACGTCCTGGCCGACGAGGTCGCGTCCGGCCGCACCCCCGCCGACCTCGACGTCCTGATGGAACGCCTGGACTCGGTGTGGAACGCGCTCGCCTTCGACGCGCCCTGGAAGTCCGCCCAGGAGAAGGAGACCGCCCGCGCGGCGCTCGAACGCTTCCTGAACTGGCACGTCCTGGACCGCGCCGCCCGCACCCCGGTCGCCAGCGAGCGGGACTTCGACGTGACCCTGGAGGCCGGCGAGTACCAGGTCCGCATCCGGGGCCAGATGGACCGGGTCGAGACGGACGGCGACGGCCGGGCCTACGTCGTGGACTTCAAGACCGGCAAGAACACCCCCACCTCCGCCGAGGTGGCCCGCCATCCCCAGCTCGCCGTCTACCAGCTCGCCGTGGCCGAGGGCGCCGTGGACGACGCCTTCGACGGCGCCCGCCCGGAGCCCGGCGGCGCCGAGCTCGTCCAGCTCAGACAGGGCGCGGCGAAGAAGGACGGCGGCGAGACCCTGCCCAAGGTCCAGGCGCAGCAGCCGCTGGAGGGGGAGTGGGTCGGGGACCTGCTGGCCACCGCCGCCGGAAAGGTGCTGGACGAACGGTTCACCCCCAGCACCGGCCAGCACTGCACGCACTGCTCCTTCCGCGCCTCGTGCGGCGCCCGCCCCGAGGGACGGCACGTGGTGGAGTGACGTACGGCACCACAGCACCCCGCTGACCTGCGCTTTCCACAGGTCCGGCGCCCGCTTGTCGGCGCTCGCCGCTAGCCTTCCCCGCATGCCCGCGCACCTCACCGACCCCGAGCAGCTCAAAGAGCTGCTCGGCATCCCGTTCACCCCGGAGCAGACGGCCTGCATCATCGCGCCGCCCGCCCCGCAGGTGATCGTGGCCGGAGCAGGCTCGGGCAAGACCACCGTGATGGCCGCCCGCGTGGTCTGGCTGGTCGGCACCGGACAGGTCGCCCCCGAGCAGGTGCTCGGCCTGACCTTCACCAACAAGGCGGCCGGCGAACTCGCCGAACGCGTCCGCAAGGCCCTGATCAAGGCCGGGATCACCGACCCGGACGCGATCGACCCGGACGACCCGCCCGGCGAACCGGTCATCTCCACGTACCACGCCTTCGCCGGGCGCATGCTCACCGACCACGGCCTGCGCCTCGGCCTGGAGCCCAGTTCACGGCTGCTCGCCGACGCCACCCGCTTCCAGCTCGCCGCCCGCGTGCTGCGCGAGGCGCCGGGCCCGTACCCGGCGCTCACCCGCTCCTTCGCCGACCTCGTCACCGACCTGCTCGCGCTCGACTCCGAGCTGTCCGAGCACCTGGTCGACCCCGAGGAACTGCGCGCCTGGGACGCGGACCTGCTGACCACCCTCGGCGGCGTCAAGCTCAGCAACGCCGACCTGCGCAAGGTCCCGGAGACGCTGGCCGCGCGCGGGGAGCTCGCCGGGCTCGTCCAGCGCTACCGGGCCGCCAAGCGCGCCCGCGACCTGCTCGACTTCGGTGACCAGATCGCCCTGTCGGCCCGCCTCGCCCGCATCCCCGAGGTCGGCCGTCTGCTGCGCGAGGAGTTCCGGGTCGTCCTGCTGGACGAGTACCAGGACACCTCCGTCGCCCAGCGCGTCCTGCTCGCGGGCCTGTTCGGCGAGGGCACCGGCCACCCCGTCACCGCCGTCGGCGACCCCTGCCAGGCCATCTACGGCTGGCGCGGCGCCTCCGTCGCCAACCTGGACGACTTCCCCGAGCACTTCGCCCGCGCCGACGGCACCCCCGCCACCCGGCAGGCGCTCAGCGAGAACCGGCGCAGCGGCGGCCGCCTCCTCGACCTCGCCAACGGCCTCGCCGAGCCCCTGCGCGCCATGCACGCGGGCGTGGAGGCGCTGCGCCCCGCCCCCGGCGCCGAACGCGACGGGCTGGTCCGCTGCGCCCTGCTGCCCACCCACGCCGAGGAGATCGACTGGCTCGCCGACTCCCTCGCCCACCTCGTGCGCACCGGGACCCCGCCCGGCGAGATCGCCGTCCTGTGCCGCACGGCCACCGACTTCGCCGAGATCCAGGGCGCGCTGGTCGCCCGTGACGTGCCCGTCGAGGTCGTCGGCCTGTCCGGGCTGCTGCACCTGCCCGAGGTCGCCGACCTGGTCGCCGTCTGCGAGGTGCTCCAGGACCCCGGCGCCAACGCCGCCCTGGTCCGGCTGCTCACCGGCCCGCGCTGGCGCATCGGACCGCGCGACCTGGCCCTGCTCGGCCGCCGCGCCCGGCTGCTCGTCGCCCACGCGCGCGTGGACGGCGCCGACGACCCCGACCGCAGGCTCGCCGAAGCCGTCGAGGGCGTCGACCCCTCCGAGGTGACCTCGCTCGCGGACGCCCTGGACACCTTCCTGGAGACCTCCTTCGGCACGGACGGCCACGAGGACGACCTGCCGTTCTCCCCGGACGCGCGCGTGCGCTTCGCCCGCCTCGCCGCCGAACTGCGCGACCTGCGCCGCAGCCTGTCCGACCCCCTGATGGACGTGCTGCACCGCGTGCTCGCCGTCACCGGCCTGGAGGTCGAGCTGTCGGCGTCCCCGCACGCGCTCGCCGCCCGCCGCCGCGAGACCCTGTCGAACTTCCTCGACGTGGCAGCCTCCTTCGCCGCCGGCGACGGCGAGGCCACCCTGCTCGCCTTCCTCGCCTTCCTGCGCACCGCCGCCCAGTACGAGAAGGGCCTCGACAACGCCCTGCCCGGCGGCGAGAACACCGTCAAGGTGCTCACCGCGCACAAGTCCAAGGGGCTGGAGTGGGACGTGGTCGCCGTCCCCGGCCTGGTGGGCGGCACCTTCCCCAGCGCCCAGGGGCGCGAGAAGTGGACCGCGCAGGCCAAGGTGCTCCCGCACGCCCTGCGCGGCGACACCGCCACCCTGCCCGACGTGGACTCCTGGGACGCCAAGGGCGTCAAGGGCTTCCACGAGGCCATGAAGGAGCACCAGCACACCGAGGAGCTCCGCCTCGGCTACGTCACCTTCACCCGCCCCCGCTCCCTCCTCCTCGGCTCCGGCCACTGGTGGGGGCCCAGCCAGAAGAAGCCGCGCGGCCCCTCCGACTTCCTGACGGCCCTGCACGACCACTGCGCCGCCGGGTACGGCGAGACCGAGGTGTGGGCGGACGCCCCGGAAGAGGGCGAGGAGAACCCCGCACTGCACACCGGCACCGCCGAGCAGGCCTGGCCGCTGCCCCTGGACGCCACGGCCTTCGAACGCCGCCACCGGGCCGCCCGTACCGTCCGCGCCCACCTCCTCACACCGCCCGCCGCGGCCCCCGTCCCGTACGACGACCCCGACTGGCCCACCGCGCCCCCGGACGACGAGGACCCGTACGACGCCCTGGACGAGCCCGGCGACTGGGACTCCCTGAGCGCCGACCGCCCCACGCTCCCCGTCCCCCACCAGGCCGCCCCCGTCGAGCCCGAACCCCGCCTCACCCCGGAGGAGGCCCGCGCCGTCGCCTCCTGGGACCGGGACCTCGACGCCCTCGCCGGGGAGCTCATGCGCGTCAGGCGCAGCGTCACCGAGGTGCCGCTGCCCGCCGTCCTCACCGCCACCCAGATGCTCCGGCTGGCCGAGGACCCGGACGGGCTCGCGCAGGAACTCGCGCGCCCCATGCCACGCCCCCCGCAGCCCGCCGCGCGCCGTGGCACCCGGTTCCACGCCTGGGTCGAGTCCCGCTACGAGGAGCTGACGCTGCCCCTGCTGGAGCCGGACGAGCTGCCCGGCACCGACGCGGAGATCGCCGACGAGGCCGACCTCGAAGCCCTCAAGGAAGCCTTCGAGCGCACCGAGTACGCCCGGCGCACGCCCTACCGCGTCGAGGTCCCCGTACAGCTCACCCTCGCGGGCCGGGTCGTACGCGGCCGGATCGACGCCGTCTACAAGGACGGCGACGGCGACGACGCCACGTACGAGATCCTCGACTGGAAGACCGGCCGCACCCGCAGCGCCGACCCGCTCCAGCTCGCCGTCTACCGGCTGGCCTGGGCCGAGCAGCAGGGCATCCCGCCCGAATCGGTCACGGCCGCGTTCCTGTACGTGCGCACCGGCGAGGTCGACCGTCCGGACCGGCTGCCCGGCCGCCAGGAGCTGGCGCGACTGCTCGAAGGGGAGCGAACCGGGGCGACGGGGACGCCCGAGTGTGACGAACCGCCCGCCGAGGATGTCCGTGCGGGCCGATAGGCTCGTGAGCATGAGCCAGACCCCGGACAGCGCCGTCCACGCGTACATCGACCGGCACCGCGCCGCCTTCCTCGACGACCTCGCCGCGTGGCTGCGCATCCCGTCCGTGTCCGCCCAGCCGGAGCACGCCCCCGATGTCCGGCGCAGCGCGGACTGGCTCGCCGCGAAACTCACCGAAACGGGCTTCCCGGCGGTCGAGGTCTGGCCCACCGCCGGTGCCCCGGCCGTCTACGCCGAATGGCCCTCGGACGACCCCGGGGCCCCCACCGTGCTGGTCTACGGCCACCACGACGTCCAGCCCGCCGCCCGCGAGGACGGCTGGGACACCGACCCCTTCGAGCCCGTCGTACGCGGCAACCGCCTTTACGCGCGCGGTGCCGCCGATGACAAGGGCCAGGTGTTCTTCCACACACTCGGCGTCCGCGCGCACCTCGCCGCGACCGGCCGCACCGCCCCCGCCGTCCACCTCAAGCTGCTGATCGAGGGCGAGGAGGAGTCCGGCTCCCCGAACTTCCGCGCCCTGGTCGAGGCGAACGCCGACCGGCTCGCCGCCGACGCCGTGATCGTCTCCGACACCGGCATGTGGTCCGAGGACACCCCCACGGTCTGCACCGGCATGCGCGGCCTCGCCGAGTGCGAGATCCGGCTGTACGGCCCCGACCAGGACATCCACTCCGGCTCCTTCGGCGGCGCCGTGCCGAACCCGGCCACCGCCGCAGCCCGCCTGGTCGCCGCCCTGCACGACGAGCACGGGCGCGTGGCCGTCCCCGGCTTCTACGACGGCGTCGTGGAGCTGACCGAGCGCGAGCGCGAACTCTTCGCCGAGCTGCCCTTCGACGAGGCCGAGTGGCTGCGCACCGCCAAGTCCCACGCCGCCCACGGCGAGGCCGGGTACAGCACCCTGGAGCGGATCTGGGCCCGCCCGACCGCCGAGGTCAACGGCATCGGCGGCGGTTACCAGGGCGCCGGAAGCAAGACGATCATCCCTTCCTCGGCCGTGGTGAAGCTCTCCTTCCGGCTGGTCGCCGGCCAGGACCTCGGCACCGTCGAGAAGGCCGTGCGCGACTGGGCCGAGCGGCAGGCGCCCGCCGGGATCCGGCTGGAGACCGAGTTCAGCCCCGGAACGCGGCCCTGCCTCACCCCGCTCGACCACCCCGCGCTGAAGTCCGTGGCCCGCGCGATGGGCCGCGCCTTCAAGGCTCCGGTCCGCTTCACCCGCGAAGGAGGCTCCGGCCCCGCCGCCGACCTCCAGGAGGTCCTCGGCGCCCCGGTTCTCTTCCTCGGCATCTCCGTCCCCTCCGACGGCTGGCACGCCCCGAACGAGAAGGTCGAGCTGGACCTGCTGTTCAAGGGCGTCGAGACCAGCGCCCACCTGTGGAGCGACCTCGCCGAGAACTGGCGCCCCGCCCCCTGAGGAAACCCGCCGTTCGGGAACGGCACCGCGAGCCGGGCACACTGGAAGGACCGCCCGGCCCGGCCACCCCCGCCCCGGCCGCGGTGCCCCTGTCCCACGTCCCGCCGAACCGCCCGCCGAACCGAACCGTTCCATTGGGGGAGTTGGAAGCACCCGTGACCACCCGGACCGACCACACCGCTGACCGACCCATCTCGCTCACCGCCCCGAGCGGCATCGACCGAGCCGCCCACCACCGGCTCGACGAAGCCTGGCTCGCGGCGGCGTGGAGCCACCCCTCGACCCGCTGCTTCGTGGTCTCCGGCGGCCAGGTGCTCATCGACGAGACGCCCGACGGGCGTACCGAGCTCGTCATGACCCCCTCCTTCGAGGCCCCCCTGACCGAGGCCCACCGCTACTTCCTGGGCGAGGACGAGGACGGCGTCAGCTACTTCGCGCTCCAGAAGGACTCGCTGCCCGGCCGTATCGACCAGTCCGCCCGCCCCGCCGGACTGCGCGAGGCGGGGCTGCTGCTCTCCCCGCGCGACGCCGGGCTGATGGTGCACGCGGTCGGCCTGGAGAACTGGCAGCGCACCCACCGCTTCTGCTCCCGCTGCGGCGAGCGCACCGTCATCGCCGCCGCCGGGCACATCCGCCGGTGCCAGGCGTGCGGCGCCGAGCACTACCCGCGCACCGACCCGGCCGTGATCATGGCGGTCACCGACGGACAGGACCGCATCCTGCTCGGCCGCCAGGTGCACTGGCCCGAGGGCCGCTTCTCCACGCTCGCCGGCTTCGTCGAGCCCGGCGAGTCCATCGAGCAGTCGGTGCGCCGCGAGGTGTTCGAGGAGGCGGGCATCACCGTCGGCGAGGTCGAGTACATCGCCAGCCAGCCCTGGCCCTTCCCGTCCAGCCTGATGCTGGGCTTCTTCGCCCACGCCACCTCCACCGAGATCGACGCCGACGGCGAGGAGATCGAGGAGGCCCGCTGGTTCTCCCGTGACGAACTGGGCGCGGCCTTCGAGTCCGGCGAGGTCCTGCCGCCCTACGGCATCTCGATCGCCGCCCGGCTGATCGAGCTGTGGTACGGCAAGCCGCTGCCGACCCGGAGCGCCTTCTAGACGCGAGAAAACCCCGGCCGCCCTGTCCACGGGCTGCCGGGGTTCTCGCGTGTCACCGGGGTCAGGCGCCGAGCGCCTGCTTCACCTGGGCGAGGCTCGGGTTGGTCATGACGACCTCGGGGCCATCACCGGAGGGGACGACGCGCACGGTCGGGACCGTCTGGTTGCCGTCGTTCGCCTTCTCCACGAACGCGGCCGACTCCGGGTCGTGCTCGATGTTGATCTCGGTGAAGGGGATGCCCTCCCGGTCGAGCTGGCCCTTCAGGCGGCGGCAGTATCCGCACCAGGTCGTGCTGTACATCGTCACAGTGCCCTGCATGTCTCGCGCTCCTCAGGCGGCCGGGGGTACGTCTCAACGTCGTGCACAGGGCAAACGTGCGGGACCGGGCATGAATTCCCACGGATGTGACCCCCGCCGCACCGACCGCTGTGACACCCGCCGCATTAAAACGACTATCAGGGCCCGCCTGTGGACAACCGACGCGGTGTTCCCGGACGACCTGGCAGCATGGCTGTGTGACAGCAGCAACGCCCTCCCCCCTCTTCCCGCGGACCCCGGACACGGCCGACGCGGTGCTCGAAGGGCTCGACCCCGAGCAGCGCGAGGTCGCCACCGCCCTGCACGGGCCGGTGTGCGTCCTGGCCGGAGCGGGCACGGGCAAGACCCGCGCGATCACCCACCGGATCGCCTACGGGGTGCGCTCGGGCCTCCTGACGCCCTCCAGCGTGCTCGCCGTCACCTTCACCAACCGCGCCGCGGGCGAGATGCGCGGCCGGCTGCGCCAACTCGGCGCCCAGGGCGTGCAGGCCCGCACCTTCCACTCCGCCGCGCTCCGCCAGCTCCAGTACTTCTGGCCGAAAGCGATCGGCGGCGGCATGCCCCGGCTGGTCGACCGCAAGATCCAGTTGGTCGCCGACGCGGCCGCCGCCTGCGGGCTCCGCCTGGACCGGGGCGAGCTGCGGGACACGACCGCCGAGATCGAATGGTGCAAGGTCACCCAGACCGTCCCGGCCGACTATCCGTACGCGGCCGTGAAGGCGGGCCGCGAGACCCCGCGCGACCCGGCCGAGACCGCCCACGTCTACGCGGCCTACGAGAACCTCAAGCGCGACCGCGCCGTCATCGACTTCGAGGACGTGCTGCTGCTCACCGTCGCCGTCCTCCAGGACCGGCACGACATCGCCGACCAGGTACGCGCCCAGTACCAGCACTTCGTCGTGGACGAGTACCAGGACGTCAGCCCCCTCCAGCAGCGCCTGCTCGAACTCTGGCTCGGCGACCGCGACAGCCTGTGCGTCGTCGGGGACGCCAGCCAGACCATCTACTCGTTCACGGGAGCAACGCCCGACCATCTTCTCGACTTCCGGCTCCGCCATCCCGGCGCCACCGTCGTCAAGCTGGTCCGCGACTACCGCTCCACCCCCCAGGTGGTGCGCCTCGCCAACGGCCTGCTCGCCCAGGCCCACGGCCGCGCCGCCGACCACCGGCTGGAACTGGTCTCCCAGCGCACCCAGGGCCCCGAACCCGTCTACACCGAGTACACCGACGAGCCCGCCGAGGCCGAGGGCGCCGCCCGCCGCATCCGCGAGCTGATCGCCGCCGGGACCCCGGCCTCCGAGATCGCCGTCCTGTTCCGCACCAACTCCCAGTCCGAGACCTACGAACAGGCCCTCGCCGACGCCGGCGTCCCCTACCAACTGCGCGGCGCCGAGCGCTTCTTCGACCGGCCCGAGGTGCGCAAGGCGGGCGTCGCCCTGCGCGCCGCGGCCCGCTTCGGCGGCAACGACTCCCTGCTGGACGAGGCGGTCGACCTGCCCTCCCAGGTCCGCGCCGTGCTCTCCGGCGAGGGCTGGACCAGCGCGCCCCCGGCGGGCTCCGGCGCCGTCCGGGAGCGCTGGGAGTCGCTGGCCGCCCTGGTCGCCCTCGCCCACGACTTCGCCGCCGCCCACCCCAAGGCCACCCTGGGCGACCTGGTCGCGGAGCTGGACGAGCGTGCCGGTGCCCAGCACGCCCCGACCGTCCAGGGCGTCACCCTCGCCTCCCTGCACGCCGCCAAGGGCCTGGAGTGGGACGCCGTCTTCCTGGTCGGCGTCGCCGAGGGCATGCTGCCGATCAGCTACGCCAAGACCGACGAACAGATCGAGGAGGAGCGCCGCCTCCTCTATGTGGGCGTCACCCGTGCGCGGGAACGGCTCCACCTCTCCTGGTCGCTGGCCCGCTCACCCGGCGGCAGGGCGGGCCGCAGGCCGAGCCGCTTCCTCGACGGACTGCGCCCCGGCTCCACCGCCACCGTGGGCCGCGCCGCGACCGGCACCGGCGGCGTCGAGCGCGGCACCCTGGGCGGCCTCCCGGCGGCACCCCGGCGCGCCCAGCGCACCCCGGCCCGCTGCCGGGTCTGCGGCCGCACCCTCACCGACGCGGGCGAGATGAAGCTGATGCGCTGTGAGGACTGCCCCTCCGACATGGACGAGGGCCTGTACGAGCGGCTGCGGGAGTGGCGGGCGGTCGAAGCGGGACAGAGCGGACAGCCGGACTTCTGCGTCTTCACCGACCGGACCCTGATGGCCATCGCCGAGAACCGTCCCGACTGCGCCGCCGAACTCTCCCGCATCCCCGGCGTCCTGGACCGCAAGCTGCGCCGCTACGGCACCGACGTACTGGCCATCTGCGCAGGCCAGGAGGCCGGGACGGACCCGCGGAACGAGGCTTGTGCGACTGATGCGAACTCGTCGAAAAAATAGTTTGCGCCCGTGCCGGGAATCCCCATAGGTTCTAGGCACGGAAACGGCGGCCTTCTCGAAGGCTGTGATTCCGTGCTGTACTTCTTTGACCGACGACCGGTTCTCACCGGTCCCCAAGACGCCGAGAGGAGGCGAGCCCAGTGATCAGCATCGAGACCAGCATCATCAGCCCGGTCAAACTGACCGATCGTCCGGCCGTCTCCCTGTGCATGCTCGGCGCGCCCTCCGAGGGCACCGGTCTGTCCGGCATCCGTGCCGCCCTTCCGGTCTCCTCCCTGCTCTCCGCGGACCTTCCTGTCCGGGAGCGCAATGAGCGACCGACCAAGGCACTGGCAGCGGTAGAGGCACAGGCGCAGGCCGCCTATGCCTTCGCGGCGGCCGGTGCCGGATTCCGGAAGCAGACGACGCAGCACCCCCAGATGTGGGCCTTCCGTGGGCCAGAACCCTGGAGTGATCCAGCCTGATCGCCGATCAGGCAGGCGCCTTCAGGGCCGCGGAACCCCATCCGGGAACCGCGGCCCTTCTGTTTTCCCCGAACGGGGACGACAACCGAAGGCGCCTCGGGACAACAAAAGAACCCGGTACCCAGCCGACACCCGGTCCACCGGCCGGAACGACCAGACGAGGAAAACACCCCGTGCAACTCGAAGCGCACGCCCCGTCAGTACCGCCTTCCCAAGCGATCACTCAGCTCGGCTCCACGGAGGACCCCGCCTTGCTCCCCCTCACCGCGCTCACCGCGCTCGACGACGCCATCGAGAACCTCGGCGTGCCCGTCCCCTGCCGTTCCTACGACCCGGAGGTCTTCTTCGCCGAGTCGCCGGCCGACGTCGAGTACGCCAAGTCGCTCTGCCGCACCTGCCCGCTGGTCGAGGCCTGCCTCGCCGGGGCCAAGGAGCGCCGCGAGCCCTGGGGCGTCTGGGGCGGGGAGCTCTTCGTCCAGGGTGTCGTCGTCGCCCGGAAGCGGCCCCGCGGCCGCCCGCGCAAGAACCCGGTCACGGCATGAACGTCGCAGGCATGAACACCGCAGGAACGATCGACCGTCCCCTCACGCACGACCCCAAGAAGCAGGCCCCGATGAAGCCGTCCACCAGCGAGCCCACCGGCTCGGCGACCCCAGACCTCAACACCCGTGGCGTGACAGGCTCGCGCCAGACGAACAGGACCCGCGAGATGCAACTCATCCCAGAAGCCTTGGCTCGTGCTCATATGCACGAGCGCCTGCAGGACGCCCACCGGGAGCGCCGGGCCATGAGCCTGGTCACCGCCCGGCGGATGCAGCGCCGGGCGGAGCGCGCCTCCCTGCGCGCCCGCCGTGCGCTCGCCGTCGCCGTCATGCAGTAGGCGCCGCCCTCGAAGCGCGCTGAGCGCACCCACCCGAAGCGGTGGCCTCCCGCCCTGGGAGGCGAAGTCTTCCCCTCGGGGGCCGGTCCGGCCGAACGGACCGGCCCCCGAGGCATGTCCGCGACGGCCCCGGACTCACGCCTCGGCGGCGGGCGCCTCCGGCAGCTCCTCCTCGTCGGACTCGGGTGCCTCCTCGTCCGTCTCCGTCAGCTCCGCCTCCGGACCGAACCCCGGCAGCCACTCCTCCAGCTCCTCCCGGAGCCGGACCGTCGCGCCCAACTGGCACAGCACCCCGATGGTGCTCAGCGTCACCCGGTGGATCAGCAGATACGACGGCGGCAGATTGAGCTGCTTGCCGAGCTGGTACGCGGGGGAGCGGGGGTCGGCGACCCGGGCCGCCTGACCGCGCATCCAGGACCGGGTGAAGGTGAAGGTGTCCACCCGGGCGGGCTCGATGATCGGCAGCAGATAGTCGAGGACGCCGTCGGGGTCCAGGTCCATGGACTCCTTGATGAACCCTTCCTCGCACAGCATCTCGTAGACCGGCTCGGCGTCGCCCTCCAGCGTCATCCGCAGCGCCACCCCGATCGTCGAGGGCAGCCCGCCGGGGAGCCGGTCGACCGTGCCGAAGTCCAGTACGCCCAGACGCCAGCGGTCCGCCTCGCCGGCCTCACCCGCCTCGTCCGGCCCCACCGGCAGCAGCCGGAAGTTGCCCGGATGCGGATCGGCGTGCAGCAGACCGGTGCGGGCCGGGCCGGAGAAGAGGAAGCGCGCCAGCAACTGCCCGGCCCGGTCGCGCTGCTCCTCGGTGCCGCCGGAGATGATCTCGGACAGCGGGATGCCGTCGATCCACTCGGTCACCAGCACCTGGTCGCACTGGTGCACCACCGCGGGGACCAGCACGTCAGGATCGTCCGCGAACTCCGCCGCGTGCGCGGCCTGCGCCTGCGCCTCCAGCTCGTAGTCCAGCTCCTCGGAGACGCGGTCCTTCAGCTCCGCGATCAGCGGCTTGATGTCCATGCCGGGGATGAGCGGCCCCAACAGCCTGACGAAGCGGCTCAGTTGGTTCAGGTCCGACACCAGTGCCTCACCGGCGCCCGGATACTGGACCTTGACCGCCACCTCCCGGCCGTCGTGCCAGACCCCCCGGTGCACCTGCCCGATGGAGGCCGCCGCCGAGGGCTTGTCCTCGAATTCCAGGAACAGCTCCCGCCAGTCCTCGCCCATCCGCTCCTCCAGCACGGCGTGCACCGTGCGGGTCGGCATCGGCGGCGCCGCTTCCTGGAGCTTGGTCAGCGCGGCGCGGTAGGGCCCGGCGACCTCCTCGGGCAGCGCGGACTCGAAGACGGACAGCGCCTGCCCGAACTTCATCGCACCCCCCTTCAGCTCGCCGAGGACCTTGAAGAGCTGCTCGGCCGTCCGCTGCTGAAGCTCCCGGCCGACGAGTTCCGCCGACTCACCCACGATCCGCTTGCCCAGCCCCCAGGTGGCCCGGCCGGCGAAGCCGAGCGGGAGCGCGGCGAGCTTCGCGGTCCGGGTGACCGCCTTCCGGGGAAGATCAGACATGCGCCCTCCAAGTCCCTGTCGGCCGCGCCGCGCCGGTCTCGCGTCGCCGCTCGGCCGACGGCCGTTGCACCGCCATTGTCGCGCGCGGCAGCCCTCGCGTTGAGGAGTGCTCCCCCACGGCTTCCTCCCCGGTCCCCGCCGGGGTGCTCCCTCTCCTCCTCTCCTTCGCCCCGCAACCGCATGCCGGATGCGGGGCGACAGGGCGAGGGTCCCAGGTCAGAGCGGGTAGGGACGCCTCCCAGCGGGTGCCGGTGGCGGCCGGTTCGGCCCCGTCGAGGAAGCTCAGGGCGTGGGCGGCGGCGAGTCCCGCGACCGCCGTGGCCAGGGTCAGATCGCAGGCGCCCACCCGGCGCGCCCTGCCCGAGCGCCACTGGGTGATCAGCCGGGGCCACGCCGGGTCCTCGTCGGTGCGGTGCTGCTGGAGACAGCCCGCGCACCCCGTCCGGCCGGGCAGCACCAGCGGCCCGACGACACCCGTGCCCTCCACCACACCCGCGTGGAGATGCGGGGTCCCGGAGATCATGAGCGGCTCGGCGAGGAAGGGGTCCGGCGCGTGCACCGCGACATCGTCGCGCGGAGCGAGGACCACCAGCGAGAGTCCCGGTTCGTCCGGCCCGGGAGCGGAAAGCCGGCCACCACGGGTCCGGCGCGGCGGCCGCTCCGGGGCCGCCCGGCGCACGGCAGCCCGCGCCGCCTCGTCCCGCCGCTCGCCCACCGCCTCGGCCGGCAGCCCGCCCGGCGCCACGTCCCACGGCTGCACCCGGCCCACGTCGCGCACATCGACCTCCCCGACCCCCGCCCCGGACAGCAGCGCCGCCAGTACGGAACCCACCCGGCCCGCGCCCAGGACCCGCACCCGCAGGGCACGCCGGGCGGCGAGGCGGGTGAGCGCGCCGCCCGGCTCCGCCGTGGTCAGCGACAGCGAGGCGAGATCCGGGCGCAGCCGCTCCAGCGCCTCCCCTCTCTCCCGCAGCGCGGTCGCGGCCGGGGAGCAGTCCCGTGTGTCGTCGAGCAGCCCCGCCCGGCCCAACCGCCGCACCAGCCGCTCGGCATGACCGTCAGGAAGATCCATCCGCCGGGCCTCCTCCCGCAGCAGCGGCACATCGCGGGTGCCGTCGAGCAGTTCCAGGAAGGAGGCCGTGGCCAGGTCCACCGGGCCAAGAGTGATCGCGTGCGCCGGAGTCATGCCGAACTGCACGGTGCCGAGATCGCGCCAGCCGCGCCGCAGCGCCGGTTTCACCATCGGATGCATGACGGGCCCCCGTCTCCCAGGTCTCGCGCACATCCCGGCCGGGCGTGCGTCGTCCTTCCTTCCGTACGTCGGCCGAGCCGGTCCCGCTCGCTCCGACGACAGCCAGCATGGCCGGGTTCCGGAGAACGTGCCGAGAGTTGTCCACAGGCACGGGCTGATCGTCGTACCACCTGTCTGCCGGTGGATTCGGCCGTCCACAGGTCCGGCCCGTTGTCGGCGCGGACGGGTACTTTCGGAACGTGCCCATCGAACCCACCGAACAGCAGCAGCCCACCGCACACGGCCCCGTCGAGGTCCGGCGCAGCGACCGGCGCCGCCGGACCGTCTCCGCGTACCGCGAGGGCGACCGCACCATCGTGCTGATCCCCGCCCGCATGTCGAAGGCGGAGGAACAGCGGTGGGTCACCGCCATGCTCGACCGGCTCGCCGCCAAGGAGGCCAGGCGGACCGCGCCCGGCGGTGACGCCGCGCTGACCGAGCGCGCCGAGCGGCTGTCGCAGCGGTACTTCGAGGGCCGGGCCAAGCCCGGCTCGGTGCGCTGGGTGACCAACCAGAACACCCGCTGGGGATCGTGCACCCCGGCGGAGGGCACGATCCGGCTCTCGCACCGGCTGCGGGTGATGCCCGAGTACGTCGTCGACTACGTGCTCTGCCACGAGCTGGCCCATCTGCTGGTGCCCGGTCACGGCCCGGATTTCTGGCGGCTGTTGGAGTCGTACCCGCGCACCGAGCGGGCCCGCGGCTATCTGGAGGGCGTGGCCGCCGCCGCACGGCTGCCCGAGGACACGGACGACGAGGAGGTGTGAGAGCCGGGACGCGGTTCTGTACCGGGTGTGTACCGGCTGAGACCGATGTCGGTATTTGCGGTTAGCCTGACGCGACGCAACTGCTTTCGGGACGGGGGACGGACGTAACGCATGTCCAGGGAATTCCAACGCGGCCACAAGGCCCGGATCAGTGACCTCACCGCGGGTACGGATCTGTACGTGGGCGTGCAGATCTCCGCCCCCGGACTGAGCTTCGACATCAGTTGCTTCGGCCTCGACGCCGACGAACGCCTCTCCGACGACCGGTACTTCGTCTTCTTCAACCAGCCGAAGTCCCCCGAGGAATCCATCCAGTTGCTGGGCGCGCAGGCCGGCGACACCGAGTCGTTCCGGGTCACGCTGGACCGGATCCCGCCGCAGATCCACAAGCTGTCGTTCACCGCGACCATCGACGGTGACGGGCAGATGTCCAAGATCGCACCCGGCTATCTGCGTATCGTCGCGGGTGGCGAGGAGGTGGCGCGGTACGCCTTCACCGGCGCCGAGTTCACCACCGAGCGGGCCGTCATGCTCGGCGACCTCTATCTCAAGGACGTGTGGCGCTTCGCCGCGGTCGGACAGGGCTTCGACGGCGGTCTCGAGGCGCTGCTGAGGAACTTCGGCGGAGAGGTGGCCGAGGAGGAGGCGCCCGCGCCGGCCCAGCCGGAGCCCGCCGCCCCCGGTTTCGCCCCGCCCGCCTTCGCCGTGCCCTCCGGACCGGCCACGCCCTCCGCGCCCCAGGCGTTCACCCCGCCCGCGGCGCCCCGGCCCGACGTGCACGCGGCGCCCACCCTGGTCGAACCCCTGACCCCGGCCGCCGGCACCGTCCCGCCGCCGGCCCCGGCACCCGCCGCCCCGCCGAGCGCACCCCTGCCGCCGGGCTACGGCCAGGCCCCCGGCCAGCCCCCGGCAGCGCCGATGCCGCCCGGCTACGGCACCCCGCCCTCCCACGGCGGCCCGCCCGCCGCCCCCATGCCGTCGGGCCACGCCCAGGTCCCCGGCCAGGCCACCGCCTCCTACGGCGTCCCCCAGGGCGCGCCCCAGGGAGCGGCCGGAGTGGGTGCCGCGCTCCAGAAGTTCAAGGAGGCGCCCACGGGGCAGCGCTGGACCCAGCAGAACCAGAAGCTGATCCGCGTCGACCTCGGCGCCGGCGGCCAGCCGGTGCTGGCCCGTCAGGGCAGCATGGTGCTCTACCAGGGCAAGGTCGACTTCAACTACAAGGGCGCCGGATTCGCCGGACGGCTCGCGGGCAACGCCACCGGCCAGGAGATGCAGTTGATGCGCTGCACCGGCCAGGGCCAGGTCTTCCTCGCCGACGAATCCACCCACCTCCACCCGATCGAGCTCCAAGGCGACGCGATCTGCGTCTCCGCCGAGAACGTCCTCGCCTTCGACGAGAGCCTCCAGTACGAGGTCCGCCGTATCGAGGGCCACGGCATCCCCGGCGGCGCGCTGTTCACCATGCAGTTCCAGGGCACCGGCACGCTCGTCGTCAAGACCCACGGCACGCCCGTCGTGCTGCCCGTGACCCCCACGACCTTCGCCGACTGCCACGCGGTCGTCGCCTGGTCGGCCGCCTCGCAGGTGATCGTCTCCAGCCAGGTCCGGATGCGCCGCAACGCCTACGCGGGCGACACGGGAGAGAGCGTGAACCTCCAGTTCCGGGGCGCCCCCGGCAACTTCATCGTCGTCCAGCCGTACGAGGTCTGAGGGAGCCCGTCATGAACCAGCCGCTCGCGGGCTTCGCCCCCGCACCCGTCACCGCCCGCATGGAGAACCACGGCAGCCACATGCTGAAGGTCGCCATGCAGACCGGCAACGACCTCCTCGCGCGCGTGGGCTCGATGGTCGCCTACGAGGGCTTCATCCAGTACGAGCCCAACCCGCCCGCCGTGCGCCAGATCGCCCGCGACTGGATGACCGGCGAGGGCGCCCCGCTGATGAAGTGCTCCGGCGACGGACTGCTCTACCTCGCCGACTACGGCGCCGACGTGGTGGTGATCAACCTCGCCGGCGACGGCATCTCCGTCAACGCCACCAACCTGCTCGCCTTCGACGCCGGCCTCACCTGGGGCGTGGAGCGGGTCAAGGGGCTCGCCAAGTTCGCCGGGCAGGGCCTGTGGAACACCCGGATCTCCGGGCAGGGCTGGGTCGCGCTGACCTCGCGCGGCACCCCGATCGTCGTGGACTGCGGCGGCGGCGAGGACGAGACCTACGTCGACCCGGACGCTCTGGTGGCGTGGTCCCCGAACCTCAAGGTGAAGGGCAAGCGCAGCTTCAAGGCGCAGTCACTGATCGGCCGGGGCAGCGGCGAGGCGTACCAGATGGCCTTCTCCGGACAGGGCATCGTCGTCGTCCAGCCCAGCGAGGACAGCACCGACCGCCTCCGGTTCCGGGGCTGAGGGGGAGCAAGACACCATGCAGAGCCCGCTTTTCGCGCACAACGACATCCAGACCCAGGAGCGCTGGAGCCTGCAGAACGCGCAGATGCTCCGCGTCACCCTGGAGGGCCACGACGACCTGCTCGCCCGCAAGGGCACCATGGTCGCCTACCAGGGCATGGTCGAGTTCGACGCCGAGCACCGGGGCCAGGGCCAGCGCCGGGCGCGGGCCCACACCGGCGAGGGCCTGGACCTGATGCGCTGCCACGGCCAGGGCACCGTCTACCTCGCCAACCTCGCCCAGCACGTCCACCTCCTGGACGTCGAGCAGGACGGCCTGACGGTCGACAGCTCCTACGTCCTCGCCATGGACTCCACGCTGCACCACGAGGTCATCGCCGTGGACAGCCTCTACGGCATCTCCGGCTCCGGGAAGTACCAGCTCAACATCACCGGACGCGGCAAGGTCGCCCTGATGACCTCCGGCGCGCCCCTGCTGATGCAGGTCACACCGGACCGGTACGTCAACTGCGACGCGGACGCCATCGTCGCCTGGTCCACCTCGCTGCGGGTGCAGATGCAGGCCCAGACCCACTCCTCCGGGATCTGGCGGCGGCGCGGCAACACCGGTGAGGGCTGGGAGCTGAGCTTCATGGGCTCCGGCTTCGCCCTGGTGCAGCCCAGCGAGCTGCTGCCGCCGCAGCACGCGCAGATCGGCGGCGGTGTCGCGGCCCAGTTCGGCATGGGCCAGCAGGGCGCGCGTGGGCAGAACCAGGGCAACGTCTGGAGCTGACCGCGTCAGCGCCTAAGACGGCCGAACGAACGTGAGGGGCGCCCGCATCGGCGGGCGCCCCTCATCCGTTCACGGCCGGCCGGGTTCAGAGCCGGGCGCGCGTGGCCTCCAGCAGGCGGACGACCGAGTCGTCCGCCACGTCGGCGACCTCGTCGTAGCCGAACCAGCGCAGGTCCAGCGACTCGTCGCTGATCGCGTGCTCGGCGCCGCGTGGGGCCAGGACCGCGTACTGCACGTCGTGGTGCCAGTGGCACGGTGCCGGGATCGGGTGCCGGTCCAGGCGGACCGGGCCCCCGGGCAGCAGCGTCAGGCCGGCGATGCCGGACTCCTCCGTCGCCTCGCGCAGGGCCGCGGCCGCCACGGAGGTGTCGCCAGGCTCGCAGTGGCCGCCCATCTGGAGCCACATCCGCAGCTTCCTGTGCAGGGTGAGCAGCACACGGCCGTGCTCCGGGTCGATGACCAGGGCGCTGGCAGTCAGATGCCCCGCGTGGCAGGACTTCCACATGCCGTCCGGATGCGCGGCCAGGTGGGCGAGGTAGGCGTCACGCAGCTCGGGCTGGTCCTCGTAGCCCTTGAGCACGAGGACCGCGTCGTCGTACAGGCTCACTCGGTCTCGTCGCCCTTGCTCTCGCCCTTGCCGTCGCCCTCGTCCTTCTTCAGGTCGGGCTTCTGCGCGCCGCCCGCCGCCTCGCCGAGCATCTTGTCCAGCTCGGAGAAGTCCATCTGCTCGCGGTGGACGAAGCCGTCCGGGTCGTCCAGGTCGGTGGCCGTCGGCAGCATGTCCGGGTGGTGCCACAGCGCGTCCCGGCCGTCGACCCCGCGCGCGTCCGTGAGCGAGGCCCACAGACGGGAGGCGTCGCGCAGGCGGCGCGGGCGCAGCTCCAGACCGATCAGCGTGGCGAACGTCTGCTCCGCCGGACCGCCGCTCGCGCGACGGCGGCGCAGCGTCTCGCGCAGCGCGTCGGCGGAGGTCAGTCGAGGCTTCGCGGCCGCGTGGACCACCGCGTCCACCCAGCCCTCGACCAGCGCGAGCGCCGTCTCCAGCCGGGCCAGGGCAGCCTTCTGCTCGGGCGTGTCCTCGGGCTGGAACATGCCCTGCTGCAGCGCGTCCTGAAGCTGCTCGGGGTTCTGCGGGTCGAACTGGCCGACCACGTCCTCCAGCTTGGCGGTGTCGACCTTGATGCCGCGCGCGTACCCCTCGACCGCGCCGAACAGGTGCGAGCGCAGCCACGGGACGTGTGCGAACAGCCGCTGGTGGGCCGCCTCACGCAGGGCGAGGTACAGCCGCACCTCGTCCATGGCGACGCCCAGGTCCTTGCCGAACGCCTCCATGTTGACCGGGAGGAGCGCCGCCTTGCCCGCCGGGCCCAGCGGCAGGCCGATGTCGCTCGAACCGACGACCTCGCCCGCGAGCACGCCGACCGCCTGCCCGATCTGGGTGCCGAACATGGCGCCGCCCATCGAGCGCATCATGCCGATCAGCGGGCCCGCCATGGCCTGCATCTCCTCCGGCAGGACATCGCCCATGGCCGCGCCGACCCGCTCGGCGACCGGGTCGACCAGTTCCTTCCAGGCCGGGAGTGTGGCCTCGACCCACTCCGCGCGCGACCAGGCCACGGCCGTGTTCGCACCGGAGGGCAGCGAGGTCGCGTCGTCCAGCCACAGGTCGGCCAGGCGCACGGCCTCCTGGACCGCGGAGCGCTCGGAGGGGCCGACACTCGCGTCCTTGACACCGTCCTGGGTGCCCTGGGCGACCGTCTGGCGGGCGATCTGCTTGGCCATGTCCCAGTTCACCGGGCCGCCCTCGTAGGAGAGCATCTGGCCGAGCTGCTGGAACGCGGCGCCCAGGTCGCCCGGGTTCAGGGAGCCGAACATCGCGGCGAGCGGGTTGTCGGCGCCGGGGCCGCCAAAGCCGCCGGCTCCCGGCAGACCACCGAAACCGAACGGGTCCGGTCCCTGCCCACCGCCGCTCTGCTGGTCCTTCTTCTTGCCCTCGTCGCCGTCGTCCGGCTCCTCCGGCGGAAGGCCGAATCCGAATGGGGTGTCACTCACGGGGTTCCTCGGCTGGTAAGGCCACCGGTTCTCTCCGGCGGCGCGGCTGCCCGACTTCACCACCCAGCGTAGACACCCGGACCGGATAGGGCCTCGGTGCTTCGCCCACAGATGGGCTGCGGCAGGATGGATGCACCTGGTACGGGCGCGTCGTCCGCGCTCGTACTGAAGACAACCGCTGGAGACGCCCGGTGAGTTCCCCAGATCCGCAGGTTCGCGCAGCGCGAAACCCCTCATCTCCGCCCTCATCCCCCTCGCCCGCGGTGCGCGGGCCCGTCGTCGCGGTCACCGGCGCCGCCACCGGGATCGGCGCGCTGCTCACCGAGCGGCTCGCGGCGTCGGAGGAGATCAGGCAGGTCGTCGCCATCGACGAACGGCGCGGGGAATGCGCCGAGGCGCGCTGGCACATCCTCGACGTGCGCGACCCGGCGATCGCGGAGAAGCTGCGCGGCGCCGACGTGGTCGTGCACCTGGCGCTCGACCTCGACCTGGGCAGCGACGCGGCCGCCCGCACCGCCTACAACGTGCGCGGTACCCAGACCGTGCTGACCGCCGCGGCGGCCGCCGGGGTGCACCGGGTCGTGCTGTGCACCTCCGCCATGGTGTACGGGGCGCTGCCGGACAACGAGCTGCCGCTGTCGGAGGACGCCGAGCTGCGCGCGACCGCCGACGCCACCGGGGTCGCCGACCTGCTGGAGATCGAGCGCCTGGCCCGCCGCGCGCCCCGCGCGCACCCTGGTCTCAACGTCACCGTGGTGCGCCCCGCGCTGCTGGTCGGCGGTACGGACACCGCGCTGACCAGGTACTTCGAGTCGCCCCGGCTGCTCGTGGTCGCCGACTCCCGGCCCGCCTGGCAGTTCTGCCACGTCGACGACCTGTGCACGGCGCTGGAGTACGCCGTGCTGGAGAAGGTCGACGGGGAACTCGCCGTCGGCTGCGACGGCTGGCTGGAGCAGGAGGAGGTGGAGGAGCTGAGCGGCATCCGGCGCATGGAGCTGCCCTCCGCGGTCGCCCTCGGCGCCGCCGCCCGGCTGCACCGGATCGGGCTCACCCCCTCCCCGGCGGGCGACCTGGCGTACACGATGTACCCCTGGGTGGTCAGCGGCAGCAGGCTGCACTCGGCCGGGTGGCGGCCGCGCTGGACGAACGAGGAAGTGCTCGCGGAACTGCTGGCGGAGGTCTCCGGCCGGCACACCGTCGCCGGACGCAGGCTCGGCCGCAAGGACGCCACGGCGGCCGGCGCGGCGGGCGCGACCGTGGCCCTGCTGGGCGCGGCGGCGGTGGTACGCCGGGCCCGCAAGGCACGGCGCAGGATCTAGGGCGGCCGAGCGTCGCCATCCAGGGCGGCCGAGCGTCGCATTCCCCCTCCTCCGCGACGTGCGGCACCATGGAGACATGGCACTCACGAACGAACACCCCGGTGAGCAGGCGGCTCCCAGCCCCATCAAGCTGATCGGCATCCGGGACACGCCGCTCTCGGTGGACGAGGTGTTCGCCGCCCTCGGGGACGAGGCGGCGGGCGGCATCTCGCTGTTCGTGGGCACCGTGCGCAACCACGACGGGGGTGCGGACGTCGACGCCCTCGGCTACTCCTGCCACCCCTCCGCCGCCGACGAGATGCGGCGGGTCGCGGAGAAGGTCGTCGCGGAGTACCCGGTGCGGGCCCTGGCGGCCGTCCACCGGGTGGGTGACCTGGCCGTCGGTGACCTCGCCGTCGTCGTCGGCGTGTCGTGCCCGCACCGGGCCGAGGCGTTCGAGGCCTGCCGCAAGCTGATCGACGACATCAAGCACGAGGTGCCGGTCTGGAAGCACCAGCGCTTCTCCGACGGCACCGAGGAATGGGTCGGCGCCTGCTGACGAAGACGGGCCGCCGGTGACGTACGGCCCATCGAGTGCTCCGGTTGCGTAACCGCCCCCCGGGCGTGAGCGTTGTCCGTGCGAGTGGTTAATCTGCTGATCAGTAGGTTCCGCGGACGCTCATGGGGTTGGGAGGTCGGCATGGCGGTGCTCGTCTGGTTGCTGATTCCGCTTATCGCCGCGATCGCGGCCGGTCTCTGGGGAAGCTGGGCCAACCGGACCCGCAGAACCCGAGGCGACGGGCCCGAGCTCGACGGCTACGCACGGTTCCGCGAGGCGATGGAGAAGTCCAGCACGGGTGCCCCCGGCGCCTGACGGGGGTGCCCTGACGGGGTGCTGACACACGTGTCCCGTACTGTCGTGCCATGCCACGCCGTACCGCGACGATGCTCGCGTCCACCCTGATGCTGATCGCGCTGCTCTGCGCGGGAGTGCTCATCCCCGTGCCGTACGCGGAGATGTCGCCGGGGCCGACCGTGAACACGCTCGGGGAGCACGACGGCGAACCGGTCCTGCAGGTCTCGGGCCACCGCACCTATCCGGCCGACGGCCACCTGAACATGACCACCGTCCGGGTGACCAGCGCGGACTTCCGGATGAACCTGGTCGAGGCCGTCTACGGCTGGCTGGCCCACGACACCAAGGTCGTCCCGCACGACACGCTCTACCCGGACGGCAAGACCGAGGAGCAGTCCACCCAGGAGAACGCCGAGGAGTTCAGCCAGTCCCAGGAGAGCGCCAAGGTCGCCGCCCTGGACGAGCTGCACATCCCGGTGACGTCCTGGGTGATCGTCTCCACGGTGATCAAGGACTCCCCGGCCGAGGGCAGGCTGCACGCGGGCGACGTGATCAAGGCCGTGGACGGCACGCGGGTCAAGCAGCCCTCGGACGTGGCCAAGCTGGTGACGAAGCACGAGCCGGGGCAGAAGGTGGTCTTCACCGTCGTCCCCGCCAAGGAGCAGGCGGCCGCCGAGAAGGCGCACAGGACGGCGACCCGGACCCAGGACGTGACGATCACGACCACCGGCTCCGACGACAAGGGCGCCCGCCGGGCCATCGTCGGGATCTCCGCCGGGACCGACCACACCTTCCCGTTCACCGTCGACATCAAGCTCGCCGACGTGGGCGGCCCCAGCGCCGGACTGATGTTCGCGCTCGGTATCTACGACAAGCTCACCCCCGGCAGCCTCACCGGCGGCAAGTTCATCGCGGGCACCGGCACCATCGACGACGACGGCACGGTCGGCCCCATCGGCGGCATCGAGATGAAGACGGTCGGCGCGCGCGACAAGGGCGCCCAGTACTTCCTGACCCCCGCCGACAACTGCGCCTCCGCCGCCAAGGACACCCCGAGCGGTCTCACCCTGGTCAAGGTGAAGAAGATCGGCGACGCCCTGGACGCCCTCGAGGACATCCGCGAGGGGCGCACCTCCGACCTGCCGAAGTGCACCACCAAGGGCTGAGAGACACCCGGCACGCGCGCGGGGGCGCCCCCGGAGATCCGGTGGGCGCCCCCGCGTCGCAATGACGGTGTCGCGCAATGACGGTGTCGCGGTATGAGGAACGTATCGGTGGGCTAGTCGGCGAACGTCGCCGCGAGGGCCTCCGCCAGACCCGGCACCAGGTCAGGACCGGTCAGGACCTCGGTCGAGGAGTCCTTCTCCCGCAGCCGCAGCGCCGACTCGCGGTTGCCGTCGCGCAGCACCGCGACCGTCATCCGCACCTCCTGCCGCTCCGGGCGGGCGGCCACCCACTTGGCCAGCTCGGCGTCGCTCAGGCCCTGCGGGACCTGCGTGTCGACGGACGAGGGCAGCATCAGGCGCTCCACGGTGAGCGCGCAGCCGACCACCGCGTCCGGCCAGGCGATGGTGGCGAGGAACTCGTCGAGCGGCTTGTCGGCCGGGACCTCGTCCTGCTCGATCGGGGTGAGACCGGTGGTCGCGGTCTCCTCGTCCAGGCCCAACTGGGCCGCGAGAGAGGGTTCCTGGGTGCGCAGCCGCGCGGTGTCGACGAGGGCGAAGAGGCGGGCCGGCTGGTCCCAGCCGAGGCCGGAGGCGTACTCGTCGATCTCGAGTACGGCCCGGGTGAGCGGGCTCGCCGCCATGGGAGTGTTGGACATGGTCACAATCCTGCCTCGTTCCCGGCCGAAATCGGGAACCGAGTAAACCGTGAGTAAGTTGCATAGGTGGGGGCCCACGATCACAGCGGGCCACCGGAGGCCCGCGAACACGAGGGTCTGACGGATCGACAGCGACTTCGAGGTGCGCACCTTGGCTTTCCAGATGCCGGACCGCGGCGGAGGCCCGACGGGGCCACGGATCAGGGCGGGCCGACCGTCCCGGCGGGTGAGGACCCTGCTCGTCACCCTGGGCGTCCTGGCCGCCCTCGCGATGGCCTTCACGATGTTCGCCGGCTTCTGGACCGACTGGCTCTGGTACCGGTCGGTGCACTACTCCTCGGTGTTCACCACCACCCTGTGGACGAAGATCGGGCTGTTCTTCGTCTTCGGTGTGCTGATGGCCCTCGCGGTGGGCTTCAACATCTGGCTCGCGCACCGGCTGCGGCCCCCGCTGAGCGCCATGTCCATGGAACAGCAGAGCCTCGACCGGTACCGGATGGGGATCGCGCCGTACAAGACCTGGCTGCTGCTCGCCGTCACCGCGCTGGTCGGCCTCATCGCTGGCGCCTCCGCGGCGAGCCAGTGGCGGACCTGGCTGATGTGGGTCAACGGCGTGTCGTTCCACCAGAAGGACCCCCAGTTCCACAGGGACGTCTCCTTCTACGCCTTCGACCTGCCCTGGTACCGCTTCCTGCTGGCCTTCGGCTTCGCCACGGCCATCCTGTCGCTGATCGCGGCCGGGCTCACCCACTACCTGTACGGCGGGCTGCGCGTCACCAGCCCCGGTTCGCGCGCCTCCTCCGCCGCGACCGGACATCTGTCGGTGCTCCTCGGCATCTTCGTGTCCCTGAAGGCCATCGCCTACTGGCTCGACCGGTACGGCCTCGCGGTGAAGTCCAGCGACTTCAAGACCACGGGCAACTGGACGGGCCTGCGCTATGTGGACGCCAACGCCTATCTGCCCGCCAAGACGATCCTGTTCTTCATCGCCGTCATCTGCGCCCTGCTGTTCTTCGCCACCCTGTGGCGGCGCACCTGGCAGCTCCCCGTCATCGGCTTCGGCCTGATGGTGCTCTCCGCGGTCCTGATCGGCGGCCTCTACCCGGCCATCGTGCAGAAGTTCCAGGTCCAGCCGAACGAGCAGGCCAAGGAGGCGCCGTACGTCCAGAAGAACCTCACGGCGACCCGCGAGGCGTACGGCATCGACCACACCAAGGTCAGCGAGTACTCGGGCCGGTCGTCGACCGACGACAAGACCAAGCTGCGCGACCAGGTCGGACAGACCGCCAGCATCCGCATCATGGACCCGAACGTGGTCTCGCCCACGTTCCAGCAGCTCCAGCAGATCCGGAACTACTACGGCTTCCCCACCAACCTCGACGTCGACCGGTACACCACCAAGGACGGCAAGGAGCAGGACACCGTCCTGGGCCTGCGCGAGCTGAACCTGGCCGGAATCCCGAAGAACAACTGGATCAACGACCACTTCCGCTACACCCACGGCTACGGCGTCGTCGCCGCCAAGGGCACCGAGTCCGACGACAAGGGCCGCCCGGTCTTCACCGAGAAGAACCTCCCCTCCAAGGGCGACCTGGGCATCTACCAGCAGCAGGTCTACTACGGCGAGAAGACCACCACGTACTCCATCGTCGGCGGTCCCCAGAAGGAGATCGACTACTCCGACGACGAGGGCGAGAAGACCACCAGCTACACGGGCAAGAGCGGCGTCAACCTCGACAACCCGCTCAACCGGGCCGCGTACGCGGTGGCGTTCAACGAGCCGCAGATCCTCTACTCCGGGGCGATCGGCAAGGGCTCGCGCGTCCTGTACAACCGCACGCCCAAGGACCGTGTCGAGTCCGTCGCGCCCTGGCTGACCATCGACGGCGACGCCTACCCGGCCGTGGTCGACGGGCGCATCCAGTGGATCGTCGACGCCTACACGACCAGCAACGGCTATCCGTACGCCTCGCGCACCACGCTCGGGGACACCACGGCCGACTCGCTGACCGCGAACAACAACTCCCGCGCGGTGGTGGCCCAGCAGAACCAGGTCAACTACATCCGCAACTCGGTCAAGGCGACCGTCGACGCGTACACCGGTGACGTCAAGCTCTACCAGTGGGACGCGGCCGACCCGGTGCTCAAGACGTGGATGAAGGCGTTCCCGCACACGGTGAAGCCCCGCGCGGACATCAGCCCGGCGCTGATGGCCCATCTGCGCTACCCGCAGGACCTGTTCAAGGTCCAGCGCGAACTGCTCACCCGGTACCACGTGACCAACGCGCAGACCTTCCTCAGCGGCAGCGAGGTGTGGCAGGTCCCGAACGACCCGTCCAACGACTCCAGCGACTCGGTCCCGCCGTACTACCTGAGCATGAAGATGCCGGACCAGAAGCAGCAGGTCTTCTCGCTGACGACGACCTTCACCCCGAACGGCCGGGACAACCTGAGCGCGTTCATGGCCGTCGACTCCGATCCGCGCGCCAGCGACTACGGCAAGATCAGAATCCTGAAGCTGCCGACGAGCACCACCGTCGACGGCCCCAAGCAGGTGCAGAGCCAGTTCAACTCCGAACCGTCCATCGCGGAGACGATCAGCCTGCTGAGCCGGGGCCACTCCCAGGTGGAGTACGGCAACCTGCTCACCGTCCCGCTGGACGGCGGCCTGCTGTACGCGGAGCCGGTCTACGTGCGCGGCGGCACGCTGAAGTACCCGCTGCTGCGCAAGGTGCTGGTGACCTACGAGGGCCGGACCGCCTTCGAGGACACCCTGGACGAGGCGCTGGACAAGGTCTTCGGGGTCAAGGGCTCCGAGCCGCCGTCCACCGGCACCACCGAACCGCCGGCGTCCACCAGCCCGACGGTCCGCCAGGCGCTGGAGGACGCCCAGAAGGCGTACGACGCGGGCCAGGAGGCCCTCAAGTCCGGCCCGGACTGGGATGCGTACGCCAAGGCGCAGAAGGACCTCCAGGACGCGCTGCGCAAGGCCGAGGACGCCCAGTCCAAGGTGGACAAGCCCCGGACCAGCGGCGACTGACCGAACCCGCTCCCGCGCCGTGATAGTGTTTGGAACACAACGGCGCGGGGTGGAGCAGCTCGGTAGCTCGCTGGGCTCATAACCCAGAGGTCGCAGGTTCAAATCCTGTCCCCGCTACTGAAAACGAAGGCCCGGATCTCATCGAGATCCGGGCCTTCGTGATGTGCGAACTCATGTCCGGGGACTCTCATCGGCCGCGCCGCCGCCCGGAGTTGGGCCAACTGTGTTTGACTTGTCTCTCCGTGGGCATGTCGACAAAACGCTGAAGTGACCTCACGGGCTGCGGTACACCGGGTGTACCCAGGTTGCAGGTGGTGCGACGATGGACGTTATGGGGGACAAGGCAACTCTGTTCGAGACAGGGCGATTTGTGCAGCCTTCGGGTGAAGAACCATCCCGCGACGAGGACGAGATGGGGGAGGCCACCGAGGACACCGAGGAGGTGCGCCTCGGGATGGCGGCGCGCACCGGAGACGCCGAGGCCGCCAGTGTCCTCGGGGCCATGCTGCTGCGCCGGGGGGACCTGGACGCGGCCGAACCCCAGCTCCGCGCCGCCGCCTCCGCCGGCGACCGGCCCGCCGCCAACAACCTGGGCGTGCTGCTGCACCAGCGCGGCTACCCCGACGAGGCCGCCGTCTGGTGGCGGATCGCCGCCGTCGCCGGATCGGCCGCCGCCGCGCACGCGCTCGGCCGTCACCACCGTGAGCGCGGCGACGAACCCGCCGCCGAGTACTGGCTGCGCCAGTCCGCCGAGCAGGGTCATGTGCTCGGCGCCTACGCCCTCGCCGACCTGCTGGAGCACCGGGGCGACTCCCGCTCCGCGTACTGGATGCGCGCCGCCGCCGAGCGCGGTCACCGCGAGGCGGCCTACCGCCTCGCCCGGTCCCTGGACCGCAGCGACCCGGAGCCCGGCGGCCCCGAGGAGGAGTCCGGCACCGAAGAGGCGTCCCCCGAGGCCGAGCAGTGGTACCGGCAGGCCGCCGCGCGCGGCCACCGTCGGGCCGCGCTGCACCTCGGCGCCATCCTGGAGAAGCGCGGCGAGCTGAAGGAGGCCGGGCGCTGGTACCTGACCTCGGCCAAGGACGGCGAGGCCCGTGCCGCCTGTGCCCTCGGCTTCCTGCTGCGTGACGCCGGGGACAGCGAGAGCGCGGCCGTGTGGTGGCTGCGCGCCGCCCAGGACGGCGACGGCAACGCCGCCAACGCCCTCGGCGCGCTGCACGCCGAGCGCGGCGAGACCCAGACCGCCGAGCGCTGGTACCGGGCCGCGCTGGACGCCGGGGACGACAACGGCGCCTACAACCTCGGGCTGCTCTGCGCCGAGCAGGGCCGCACCGCCCAGGCCGAGCAGTGGTACCGGCGCGCCGCCTACGCCGGGCATCGGGAGGCGGCGAACGCGCTGGCCATCCTGCTGCTCCGGGGTGGCGACACGAGCGGCGCCGAGCCGTGGTTCTCCAAGGCGGCCGAGGCCGGCAGCGTGGACGCCGCGTTCAACCTCGGCATCCTGCACGCCGGCCGGGACACCGCACGGGACAGCGAGGCCGCCGTGCGCTGGTACGAGCGGGCGGCCGCCGCCGGGCACACCGAGGCCGCCCTCCAGGTGGGCATCGCCCGGCTGCGCGAGGGGGACGAGCAGACCGCCGAGCGGCACCTGCGGTGCGCGGCGGGCGGCGGCAGCGCGGAGGCCGCGTACCGGCTGGCCACCGTGCTCGACGCGCGCCGTCCGCCGGAGCCCGCGCACGAGCTGGGCGAGAGCGTGCACCACAAGACCGAGTGCGAGGAGTGGTACGAGCGGGCGGCCGGCCAGGGCCACCGGCGTGCACAGGTGCGGGTCGGCATGCTCGCGGCGGCGCGCGGCGACGTGGTGGAGGCCGCCCGCTGGTACCGGGCTGCCGCCGAGGCCGGTTCCCGCAACGGCGCCTTCAACCTGGGGCTGCTGCTGGCCCGCGAGGGCAGCGAGCCCGAGGCGGCCGTGTGGTGGACCCGTGCCGCCGACGCCGGGCACGGCCGGGCCGCGCTGCGCCTGGCCCTGGTGTACGCGCGCCGGGGCGAGCTGGCCGAGGGGCAGCGCTGGGCCGCCCGCGCGGTGGAGCTGGGGCCGGTCGAGGTGGCCGAGCGGGCGGCGCGGCTGCGGGACGCGCTGCGCGAGGAGCTGTCCGCGTGACCTGGTCCGAAGGGGCGCGAGGGAATGGATTTGCCTCCGGGGCCATGGGTCCCGTAGTGTCATATTCATCGACGCGGGGTGGAGCAGCTCGGTAGCTCGCTGGGCTCATAACCCAGAGGTCGCAGGTTCAAATCCTGTCCCCGCTACTGAAGGCCGAGGGCCGGAATCCGAATTGGATTCCGGCCCTCTGTCGTATGCGGATGAACGGGACAAGGCCCCGGCGACGGGAAGCCGCGGGGCCGTTCGTCAGGCGGCGGAGCACTCCGGGCACAGGCCGCGGTAGGTCACCTCGACGTCCGAGACCGAGAAGCCGAAGCGCTCGGTGTCGGGGAGTTCGGAGAGCGGGTCGCCGGTGGGGTGCACGTCACGGATCGCGCCGCAGCCGGAGCAGACCAGGTGATGGTGCGGGCGGTGCGCGTTCGGGTCGTACCGCTTGGCGCGCCGGTCCGTGCTGACTTCCAGCACCTCGCCCAGGGAGACCAGCTCACCCAGGGTGTTGTAGACGGTCGCCCGGGAGATCTCGGGCAGCTTCACCACGGCGCGCGCGTGGACCTCGTCGGCCGTGAGGTGGACGTGCTCGCCGTCCAGCACCTCGGCCACCACACGGCGCTGCGAGGTCATCCGCCATCCGCGTCCACGCAGCCGGTCCAGAAGGTCACTCATGGCAGCCAGCGTAACAGTAGGCCGAACAGATCCCGAATGGATGTGATTTTGGAACCAGGGCAGGATTGGACCTTGTCCAAGTAGTCCAAGGAGTGGTCCAACCCTGCCGGGCGGGGTCAGAGAGCCGGTTCCGGGGCGCGGGCCGGGCTCCAGCAGCGGATGATGTCGCGGACCGAGACGATGCCCGCGGGCTCGCCCCGGTCGAGCACGACCAGGTGCCGGAAGCCGCCGTGCGTCATGGCGCGGGCAGCCTCGTGCAGGGTCCAGGCCGGGGCGGCGAAGACCACGGACGTGGTGGTGTGGGCGTGCGCGGCCTCCGCGTCCGGGTTCTGGCCCAGACCGACGGAGTTGAGGATGTCCCGTTCGGTGAGGATGTCGATGCCGCCCGCGTCCGGGTCGAGCACCACGGCGGCGCCGACCCGGCGGGCGGACATCAGGGCGGCGGCCTGGCGGAGGGTGTGGGCGGGGCCGATGGTGAGGACCACCGTGCTCATGGCGTCTCGGACGAGGGCGGGGGCGGGTTCGGGCGCGGGCGCGGGCGTGAGCATGGAAGGGAGCCACCTCCTGCGGAAATCCGCGCCGCACGCGCGGATTCACGAATTCACAAGTGAGGGAGGCTTCAGGGTGACAGGTAAAGGAGAGGTCAACAAGAGGGCGCGCGTGGGCAGTTGAGGGCGCACGGGCCGCGCGGGCGTGCTCGGCCGGCCGGTTCAGCCCACCTTGCCGAGACGGCTCAGCAGCTCCTCGTGCAGCAGTCCGTTGGAGGCCGCCGCGTCACCGCTGTGCGGGCCGTGACGCCCGTCGAGGCCGGTGAAGGTGCCGCCCGCCTCGGTGACGATGATCGCGTTGGCCGCCATGTCCCACAGCGACAGCTCCGGCTCGGCGCACAGGTCCACCGAGCCCTCCGCCACCATCATGTAGGGCCAGAAGTCGCCGTACGCGCGCGTGCGCCACACCTCGCGGGACAGCTCCAGGAAGCCGTCGAGCCGGCCCCGCTCCTCCCAGCCGGTGAGCGAGGAGTAGGCGAAGGAGGCGTCGGCCAGGTCGCTCACCCCGGAGACGTGGATACGGCTCGCCGAGGTCAGGCTGCGCCCGGTGAAGGCGCCGTGGTCCTTCGCGGCCCACCAGCGGCGGCCCAGCGCGGGCGCGGAGACCAGGCCCACGACCGGGTGGAACCCGCCCGGCCCCGCCTCCATCAGCGAGATCAGGGTCGCCCACACCGGGACCCCGCGCACGTAGTTCTTGGTGCCGTCGATCGGGTCGATCACCCAGCGGCGCGGGCCCGAGCCTTCGGCGCCGTACTCCTCGCCGAGCACCGAGTCGCGGGGACGGGCGCGCTGGAGGTGGTTGCGGATCAGCTCCTCGGCGGCCTTGTCCGCCTCGCTGACCGGCGTCATGTCCGGTTTCGTCTCGACCTTCAGGTCGAGGGCCTTGAAGCGCTCCATGGTCGTCGCGTCGGCGGCGTCCGCGAGGACATGGGCGAGGCGCAGATCGTCGAGATAGTCCGGCATGTGACGACCGTATCGGCCGGGGGCGTCCCGAAGCCACCAGGGGGAGCATGGGCGCGGCGTACGGCGCCCTTGGCCGAACCGTGCCCCCGGCATGCCCCCGGACCCTTGACAGGCTTGAGGGGCGAGTCAAATCTAAGCGCCACAGCTCGCCCCAGGGAGGCGAAGATGCCCGCAGCCCGCGAATCGCTGCTGGACGCCGCAGGCAGAGCGCTCGCCCACCGGCCGTGGTCGACGGTGCGGATGGTCGACGTGGCCGCGGCCGCCGGAGTGTCCCGGCAGACGCTCTACAACGAGTTCGGCAGCAAGGACGGCCTGGCCAGGGCCCTGATACGGCGCGAGGCCGACGGCTACCTCGCCGGGGTGGACCGCGCCCTGGCCACCCACGCCGACCCCCGCGACCGACTCGCCGCCACCGCCGAGTGGACCGCCACCGCCGCCCGCGGCAACGCGCTGGTACGGGCCATGCTCACCGGCGCCTGGACCGAACGGCTGCCCGCACCCGCCCGCCCCGGCGTGCCCTCGACCTCCACGGTGCCCGCGCAGCGGCGGGCCGACGGGCCGCTGCCCGCACCCGGAGACTTCCTGCGGATCGTGCGCGACCGCGCCGTGGCCGTCCTCACCGCACCCGGCACCCCCGCGGCCGACACCGCCAGGCTGGCCTTCGCCTGCGAACTCGCCCTCCGGCTCGGCCTGTCCTGCGTGGCGGCACCGGCGGGCGAGGGTGGCACCGCGGCCCTCGTCCACCACGCCCTGTACCCGCAGCAGCCCTGAGGGCTCAGTGCGCCGACCCCGACAACTGGAGGCCGATCACCCCGACGATCACCAGGGAGATGGAGACGATCTTCAGGGTGGACACCAGGTCACCGAGGAAGACCATGCCGTAGATCGCCGTCCCGGCCGCGCCGATACCGGTCCACACCGCGTAGGCGGGACCGACGTCGAGCTTCTTCAGGGCCAGGGTGAGGAGGCCGAAGCTGCCGAGGGCGAAGGACGCGAAGGCGATGGTCGGCCAGAGCCGGGTGAACCCGTGGGACAGCTTCAGGCACACGGCGAAGCCGGTCTCCAGAAGCCCGGCGACGATGACCAGCAGCCACGCCATGTGCTGTCCTCCCGTAGGTCCGGAACCCCGGCTCGGGGCGATTATGCACTTACCGAACGCGCACCCCGGCAAACCACACGAGGCTCAGTCGCCCTCGCGGCGCTCCCGCGTGGACAGCAGCCGGCGCAGCGAGTACAGCCGGGCCTGGCCCGCGTGCCCCTCGGCCACCCAGGCGTCCAGCGCGCAGTCCGGCTCGTCGTGGCTGCACGCGCGCGGGCAGCCCTCCGTCCCCGGCACCAGGTCCGGGAAGGCGTTGATCACCCGTGAGGGGTCGATGTGCGCCAGCCCGAAGGACCGCACGCCCGGAGTGTCGACCACCCAGCCCGTGCCGTCGCCGAGCGGCAGCGCGAGCGCGGAGGTCGTGGTGTGCCGGCCCCGGCCCGTCACCGCGTTGACGTGTCCCGTCGTACGCCGCAGGTCGTCCGGCACCAGCGCGTTGACCAGGGTCGTCTTGCCGACGCCGGAGTGGCCGACGAACGCCGTTATCTTCCCGTCCAGTTGCTCGCGCACCCGGTCGGCGGCGTCGCCGTTCTCCAGCTCCTCGCGGCTGGTCACCACGTAGGGGATGTCCAGGTCGCCGTACTGCTCCAGCAGCTTGTCCGGCGAGGCGAGGTCCGACTTGGTCAGGACCAGGAGGGGTTCCAGGCCGCCGTCGAAGGCCGCGACCAGACAGCGGTCGATCAGCCGGGGGCGCGGCTCGGGGTCCGCGAGGGCGGTGACGATGGCGAGCTGGTCGGCGTTGGCCACCACGACCCGCTCGTAGGGGTCGTCGTCGTCGGCGGTCCGGCGCAGCAGGGAGGAGCGCTCCCCGATGCGCACGATCCGCGCGAGCGTGTCCTTCTGGCCCGACAGGTCGCCGACGAGCGACACCCGGTCGCCCACCACGGCCGCCTTGCGGCCCAGCTCCCGGGCCTTCATCGCGGTGATGGTCCGCCCCTCGACCAGGCAGGTCAGCCGGCCCCGGTCGACGGTGAGGACCATGCCCTCCGCCGCGTCCTCGTGCTTGGGCCGGATGTTGGTCCGCGGCCGGTTGCCCTTGCGGTTGGGACGCGTGCGGATGTCGTCCTCGTCGGTGTGCTTGCCGTAGCGGCGCATGATCGTCAGTCCGCCCGTCAGTTACCGAGCATCCCGGCCCACAGCTCGGGGAAGTCCGGGAGGGTCTTCGCCGTCGTCGCCACGTTCTCGATCCGCACACCGGGCACGGCCAGGCCGATGATCGCGCCCGCCGTCGCCATCCGGTGGTCGTCGTAGGTGTGGAAGACACCGCCGTGCAGCGGGCGCGGGCGGATGTGCAGGCCGTCGGCGGTCTCGGTGACGTCGCCGCCGAGCTCGTTGATCTCCTTGGTCAGCGCGGCCAGCCGGTCCGTCTCGTGCAGCCGCAGGTGGGCCACGCCCCGCAGGGTCGAGGGGGAGTCGGCGAGGGCCGCGACCGCGGCGATGCCGGGGGTCAGCTCGCCCACGTCGCCCAGGTCCACGTCGATGCCGTGCACGGCGCCGGAGCCGGTGAAGGCCAGCCCGTACTCGGTCAGCTCGCAGGAGCCACCCATCTCGGTGAAGATCTCCCGCAGCCGGTCACCCGGCTGGGTGGTGCGCTCGGGCCAGTCCGGGATCGTCACCTTGCCGCCGGTGACCAGGGCCGCCGCCAGGAACGGCTGCGCGTTGGACAGGTCCGGCTCGATGGTCAGGTCCCGGCCCAGCAGCGCGCCCGGCGTCACCCGCCACACGTTCGGCTCGCCGCCCGACTCCGGGGTGTCCACCTGGGCGCCGACCGCGCGCAGCATGTCCACCGTCATCCGGATGTGGGGGAGCGAGGGCAGGGTCGCGCCGGTGTGGCGGACCTCCACGCCCTGGTTGAAGCGCGGCGCGGACAGCAGCAGCGCCGAGACGAACTGGGACGAGGAGGAGGCGTCCACCGACACCGGGCCGCCCTCCAGCGCCCCGCCGCCGTGCACCGTCAGCGGCAGCGCGCCCCGGCCGTCGTCGTCGATCCGGGCGCCCAGGACCCTGAGCGCGTCGATCACGCCGTGCAGCGGACGCTCGTAGGAGCGGGGGTCGCCGTCGAAGCGGACCGGGCCGTCGGCCAGCGCGGCGACCGGCGGCAGGAAGCGCATGACCGTGCCCGCGTTGCCGACGTCCACCGTGGCCGGACCGCGCAGCCCCGTCGGCAGCACCCGCCACGCCTCGCCGGAGCCGTCCGGGCCCACGCCCTCCTCGATCTCCACGCCCATCGCGCGCAGCGCCCCGGCCATCAGCAGCGTGTCCCGCGAGCGCAGCGGGCGGCGCAGCCAGCCCGGCTCGGAGGCGAGGGAGGCCAGCACGAGGGCCCGGTTGGTGACCGATTTGGAACCGGGCACGTGGACCGTCGCGTCGACGGCTCCGGTCGCGTGCGGGGCGGGCCAGAGGGCGGTATGAGCGGGGTTCACGGTCATGCGCCCCACTTTAGTGGCTGGGACCGTACCCAGATCTTGATCGAACCCCGCGGGGAAGGCCCGGTTCCGCGTTCACAGCCGCAGCAGCCACTGACCGCCCCCGATCAGTGAGCACAGCGACACCGCGTGGAACAGGAACAGCCACAGCCCCGCCGGTACGTGGGTGAGCCGGGACAACTGGTCCGCGTCCGAATCGCCGGCGCCGCCCCGCCTGCGCTTGGCCTGCAGCTCGAAGGGCGGGCGCACCCCGCCCAGCAGCAGGAACCACACCACCGCGTACGCGAACGCCGCCTGCACCTGCGGTCCCGCAAGCCACGACACCAGCAGGAAGGCCCCGCCGGTCAGCACCACGGTCAGCACCCCGTAGGCGTTGCGGATCATCACCAGCATCGCCAGCAGCAGGGCGGTCGCCACCCACAGCAGCAGGGTGATGCGCCCGGCGGCCAGCAGCGCGGCGCCGCCGAGCCCGAGCAGCGAGGGGGCGGTGTAGCCGGCAGCGGCCGTCAGGATCATGCCGATCCCGTACGGCTTGCCCCGGCTGACCGTGAGGCCGCTGGTGTCGGAGTGCAGCCGTATCGCGGTCAGTTTCCGGCCGGTGACGAGCGCGATCAGTCCGTGGCCGCCCTCGTGCGCGATGGTGATCGCGTTGCGGGCCACCCGCCACACCGGGTGCGGGGCGACCACGGCGAGCGCGGCGGCCAGTGTGGCGAGGACCACCCACAGGTCGGGACCGGGCTGGGTACCGCTGAGCCGGTCCCAGAGGTCGGGCAGCGCGGTGGTCGTGTTGCTGTCCATGTCTGCGGGTGGCTCCCTGTCGTCGGACGGACTCTGGCACTGTGGCTGATATGTGCGGACGGTATGCGGCCAGTCGTAGCCCAGAGGATCTCGCGGGAGTCTTCGGGATAGAGGTGGGGGTCCCCCAGGCCCCGTCGGAGGCGGGTTCCCGCGCGCCGGAACCCGAGGAGACCCTGGCGCCGGACTACAACGTGGCCCCGACCAAGGAGGTCCACGCCGTTCTGGACCGTCCGCTGAAAGACGCCGCCGACCGGCGTCCGGTTCGCCAGTTGCGCCGGCTGAGGTGGGGACTGGTGCCGTCCTGGGCCAAGACGCCCGAGGGCGCCGCCCGGATGATCAACGCCCGCGCCGAGACCGTGCACGAGAAGCCCGCCTACCGCCGCGCCTTCGCCGCCCGGCGCTGCATCCTGCCCGCCGACGGCTACTACGAGTGGGTCACCGGTGAGCAGGAGCGCGACCTGGAGGTCGAGGGCAGGAAGAAGCGGGCCCGCAAGCAGCCCTACTTCGTGCTCCCCGCCGACGGCTCGGTGTTCGCCATGGCCGGGCTGTACGAGTTCTGGCGCGACCCGACCCTGCCCGCCGACCACCCCGGTGCCTGGTGGGCGACCTGCTCGGTGATCACCACGGAGGCCGAGCAGGGCCCGCTGGCCGTGGCCCCGGCCGAGGGCCCCGGCTCGCTCGCCGACATCCACCCCCGGATGCCCCTGATGCTCACCCCGGACCGCTGGGACGCCTGGCTGGACCCCGCGCGCACCGATCCTGAGGAGCTGCGGGAGCTGCTGGCCCCGCCGCCCGAGGGCCTGATGCGCGCCTACCCGGTGCCCACGGCCGTCAGCAACGTCCGCAACAACGGCCCGGAGCTGCTGAAGGAGCTGGAGGGGCCGGAGGAGGGCACACTCTTCTGACGTGACCTCCAGCATGATCGAGACCATCGAGACCGAGGCCGGGACCGCGCGCGTCACCTGGCATCCCGCGGACGGACCCCGGCTGGTCCTGGCCGTGAGCCACGGTGCCGGGGGCGGCATCGAGGCGCGTGATCTCCAGGCGCTGGCCGCCGCCCTGCCCGCGCACGGGGTGAGCGTCGCCCTGGTCGAACAGCCCTGGCGGGTGGCCGGGCGCAAGGTCGCCCCCGCGCCGAAGACGCTGGACACCGGCTGGCGGGGGCTGTGGCCCGCGCTGACCCGGCCCGGCCTGCCCGTGGTCTCCGGCGGCCGCAGCGCCGGCGCCCGCGTCGCCTGCCGCACCGCCACCGAGCTGGGCGCCCGCGCGGTGCTCGCGCTGAGCTTCCCGCTGCATCCGCCGGGCAGGCCGGAGAAGTCCCGCGCCGGTGAGCTGCTCGGCGCCGGGGTCCCCACCCTCGTCGTCCAGGGCGGGAACGACCCCTTCGGCAGGCCCGGGGAGTTTCCCGGGGAGGGCGATTTCGAACTCGTCGAGGTGCCCTTCGGCGACCACTCCTTCGCGGTGCCCAAACGGGCCCCCGTGACCCAGGAAGCCGCGCTGACGACCGTGACGGACGCCGTCGTGAGGTGGGCCGTGTCACTCGGGTGACCCTCGGGAATGCCGGGCGGGGCACCGCTGTTGTGCCGGACAGAAGTGCTGGAGCGCCGGTGAGGCGTCGTCGCGGGAGAGGAAGTCAGCCGCATGGGTTCGACCGCATGTCCGAGTCGCAGCAGCCGTACTGACCTGGACTGGACGGTGCTGCACGCGGCCAAGACCGCTCCGATTCGAGCGGCGGCGGGTACGGGTCGTGTTCTATCCTCCGAAACGAGTGGGGCCGGTCTCGGCCTCGCGCGGGAACTTGAGGAGGTGGGTCCGGTCACTGGGACCGACGCAGGGGCCGGCAGCGGCCAGGCGGAGCAGCCCGAGGGCCAGGGCGAGAGCGCGGGAACGGGCGCCGAGACGAGCACGGAGCGCAGCGCGCGCTTCGAGCGGGACGCGCTCGAATACCTCGACCAGATGTATTCGGCCGCGCTGCGCATGACGCGCAACCCGGCCGACGCCGAGGACCTGGTGCAGGAGACGTACGCCAAGGCGTACGCCTCGTTCCACCAGTTCCGCGAAGGCACCAACCTCAAGGCGTGGCTGTACCGGATCCTCACCAACACCTTCATCAACTCGTACCGCAAGAAGCAGCGCGAACCCCAGCGCAGCGCGGCCGAGGAGATCGAGGACTGGCAGCTCGCCCGCGCCGAGTCGCACATGTCGACGGGGCTGCGCTCCGCCGAGTCCCAGGCGCTGGACCACCTGCCGGACTCGGACGTGAAGTCCGCGCTCCAGGCGATCCCCGAGGAGTTCCGCATCGCCGTCTACCTCGCGGATGTAGAGGGCTTTGCGTACAAGGAGATCGCGGACATCATGGGGACACCCATCGGTACGGTGATGTCCCGGCTGCACCGGGGCCGCCGCCAACTGCGCGGCATGCTGGAGGACTACGCGCGCGAGCGCGGCCTGGTCCCGGCCGGCGCCGGAGAGTCGGACGAAGCGAAAGGCTCGGGCTCATGAGCTGCGGAGAGCCGCACGAGACGGACTGCAGTGAGGTCCTCGACCATCTGTACGAGTTCCTCGACAGCGAGATGCCGGACGTCGACCGCGACAAGTTCCAGCACCACTTCGAGGAATGCCACCCGTGCCTGGAGAAGTACGGTCTGGAGCAGGCCGTGAAGAAGCTGGTCAAGCGGTGCTGCGGACATGACGACGTCCCCGCCGACCTGCGCGCCAAGGTCATGGGCCGGATCGAGCTGATCCGCTCCGGCGGCACCGTCCCCGAGCATGACGTGACCGCGGTCGCCCGCGAGAGCTGACCGACCCTCTCTTCACCCGAACGTGCTAATCCCACGGGACTAGCCCCCGCACCCCCGGCCCCCGTCCTACGCTCCACCCGGACGGGGCACGGTCGGGGAGGGCGTCATGGAGGCGGTTCCGGCAAGGGCACGGGCCTGCGTGGCCGCTGCCGCCGCGCTCGCCGCACTCTGCGCACTGCCTCTGCCGGCCGCCACCCCCACCCCGTGGGGGGCGCTCGTCCTTCTCGCCGCGCTCTACGCGCTCTGCGACCAGGTCGTCCGCCGCCGCTTCGGCGGCACCTTCTACCCCGTACTGCTCGCCGGGGCCTTCCTGCTGCCCCCGGCCGCCGCCGTGTTCGTCCCGCTGCCCGCCGCCCTGCTCTCCCAGGCCGAGCACGCGCCGACGCTCCCGCGCCGGGTCTGGCGCGCCGCCCGGCCCGCCCTCGCCGTCTGGGCCGCCGCCCGTACCCACGACGCGCTCGACGGCGGCGCCGCGGTCGACGACTCCGTCTTCCCCTACGCGCTGCTGCCCGCCGGGGCCGCCGTGCTCGCCTTCTGCCTGGTGCTCACCCTGCTCGACGGCGCCATGCACGCCGCCGCCGACCGGGTCCCGCTCCGCCGGGCCTGGCGCGGGCTGTTCACCCGCTCCCTGGCCCCCGTCGCCGTGCACGGCCTGGCCGGACTGATGACCGCCGTGCTGTGGCGCAGCCCCTACGGACCCGTCGCCGCGCTGCTCGTACTGCTGCCGATGGGCGTCTCCTGCTGGGTGTTCGCCCAGTACCACCGCGAACGCGCCGCCCACCAGGCCACCATCCGCGCCCTCGTCCAGGCCGTCGACATCAAGGACGGCTACACCCGCGGCCACAGCGAGCGCGTCGGCCAGGCGTCCGTGATGATCGCCCGCCAGCTCGGCATGGACGACGAACGCGTGGAAGTGCTCCGCTTCGCGGGCATCCTGCACGACGTCGGCAAGCTCGGCGTGCCCACCCGGCTGCTGCGCAAGGACGGCCCGCTCACCCCCGAGGAACGCCGGATCATAGAACTCCACCCCGAGTACGGCCACGAGATGACCCGGGGGATCTCCTTCCTCGGCGAGGCCCGCGCCGCGATCCTGCACCACCACGAACGCCTCGACGGCAGCGGCTACCCCTACGGACTCGCCGGGACCCAGATCCCCGAGTGCGCCCGCGTGGTCGCCGTCGCCGACGCCTTCGACGCCATGACCTCCGCCCGCTCCTACAGCCGGGCCCGCCCGGTCGAGACCGCCGTCGCCGAGCTGGAGCGGTGTGCGGGCGCCCAGTTCGACCCCCGGATGGTCGGCGCGCTCGCCGCCGCCCTGCGCCGCCACGGCTGGCGCCCGGAGGTCACCGCCGACGAATCCGTGCCCGGCGGCCCGCCCCGCCAGCGGACCCACGGCCGGACGACGGGAGCCCACCGATGACCGCCCGGCGCCTCATCCACGGCGCCGCCGCCCTCGTCGCGGCCGTCGCGCTCGGCGCCACCCTGTGGACCGGCGTCGACGACCGGGGCACCGCGCTCGCCTTCGGCGTCCTCATAGCCGTCGGCGAACTCACCCGCTGGAAGGGCGGCGGCACCCGCCGCGCCGCACCGCTCGGCACCGCCGGCTCCCTCTCCTACGCCCTGCTCGGCGCCGACGCCGGACACCCCGCCCAGCACGACGCCGCCCAGATCGTCACCGTGGTGCTCGTCGCCTCCCTGCTCGGCGGCGTCCCGCACATCTGGCGCGGCCGCACCCCCACCCTCGACCACCTCGCCCGCCGCGTCCTCACCGTCGGCTTCGCCGCCGTCTGCTTCCAACCCCTCTACAGCCGGGGCTTCTTCGACCACTGGGACGGCTCCGCCTACGCCCTGCTGCTCCTCGCCCTGCTCGCCCTGACCGCCCTGTGCGACGCGGTCCTCGCGGCCGCGCTCGCCCACTCCCGCACCCGGTGGCCCTTCGGCCCGCTGCTGCGCGAGGAACTGCGCGGACTGCTCGGCATCGGCTCCGCGGTCTGCGCCACCGGCGCGGTGATGGCGCTCGCCGTGGCCGTCGCCGGACTGTGGGCGCTGCCGGTGTTCTGCCTCCCGCTGCTCCTCACCCAGTTGTCGCTGCGCCGGTACGCCGCCGTGCGGGCCACCTACCGGCAGACGATCACCTCCCTGGCCCGCGCCACCGAGATCGCCGGGTACACTCCGGCCGGGCACGCCCGCCGGGTCGCCGCGCTCAGCCTCGCGGTGGGCCGGGACCTCGGGCTGACCGGGACCGAGCTGACCGTGCTGGAGCACGCGGCCCTCATGCACGACATCGGCCAGCTCAGCCTGGTCGACCCCGTCCACGCGGGCGCCACCGCCGGCCTGCCAGGGGAGGAGCAGCGGCGCATCGCCCTGCTCGGCGGGGCCGTGGTCCGGCAGACCGGGGTGGCCGCGGCCGTCGCCGTGGTCGTGGAGCGGCAGGCCGACCCCTACCGGGAGCAGCCGGTCGCCGCCCGGATCGTGCGCGCCGTCAACGCCTACGAGGAGAAGGCACGCGACGCCGGACCCGAGGGCCCGCTGCGCGCGCTGGAGGAACTGCGGCTCGCCACCGCCGGGGACTACGCCCCCGAGGTGGTGGAATCACTGGCGCGGGTCCTGTCCCGCGACTGTCTGACCTTGCCCCTGGCTGGGTAACCGATGGGTAATGAGCGCCTCTCCCACGTGACGTGGTTGGATGCGAGGGAGAGGCAGTCCGGGGGCAAGAGCCAGCCCAATGAGCGGAACGGAACTGGCAGGCGGGAATCGTGAGGATCTTCGGCAAGGTACGGAACCGGCCCTCCGCCTCCTGGCGGCAGGCCACCGACCGGGCGTTCACGCTCATCGGCGACGGCCGGTACGAGGACGCGGGCGAACTGCTGACCCGCGCGGCCGATCTGGAGCCCTGGCTCGCCGAGTCCTGGTTCAACCTGGCCCTGCTGCACAAGTTCCGGCACGACTGGGAACAGGCCCGCGCCGCCGGGCTGCGCGCGGTGGCCCTGCTGGACCGGGAGACCGGCGCGCCCGACTGGTGGAACGTCGGCATCGCCGCCACCGGGCTCCAGGACTGGCCGCTGGCCCGGCGTGCCTGGCAGGCGTACGGGCTGAAGGTGCCCGGCGGCGCCACCGCGCTCGGCGAGCCGCTCGGCATGGAGCTGGGCAGTGCGGCCGTACGGCTCTCCCCCGAGGGTGAGGCCGAGGTGGTCTGGGGACGCCGGCTGGACCCCGCGCGGATCGAGGTGCTGTCCATCCCGTTGCCGTCCTCCGGGCGACGCTGGGGCGAGGTCGTGCTGCACGACGGCGTCCCGCACGGCGAGCGCACCACCTCCACCGGGCACTCCTACCCGGTCTTCGACGAGATTGAGCTGTGGGCGCCCTCGCCCGTGCCGACCTGGGTGGTGCTGCTGGAGGCGGCCACCGAGGCGGACCGGGACGCGCTGGAGCAGTTGGCCGCGGACGCCGGGTTCGCGGCGGAGGACTGGTCGTCCTCCGTGCGGTTGCTGTGCCGGATGTGCTCGGAGTCCCGGATGCCGTCCGACGAGGGGGAGGGCGTGCACCTCGACCCCCATGACCACAGCGAGCCCGGTCATCCCGGTCCGCTGGGGCACCGGACCGACGGGCAGCTCTGGGTGCCGGAGCGGGAGTGCGGGATCGCCGCGCCGGCTTCGCTGGTCCGGGGGCTGCTGGACGGGTGGGTCGCGGACAGTCCTGATTCCCGGGACTGGCGGGATCTCGAAGAGGTCTGCTGAGGCTCCTGCGGCGAGCCCGCCCACGTACCCTGTATCAGCATTCACCCCCCAGTTTTTGTGCAGGAAGGCGTCACTCGGTCATGGCTCAGCAGGACACCGATCAGCAGCAGGCGGGCGTGCTCCCCGTCGACGACGAGGGCTATGTCGTCGACACCGAGGACTGCGAGGAGCGCGAGACCGCCTGGCGTGAGCGCGGGACCTCGCGGCCGATCACGGTCGTCGGCAACCCGGTGCTGCACAAGGAGTGCGCGGACGTCACCGAGTTCGGCCCGGAGCTGGAGCAGTTGGTCGCGGACATGTTCGCCAGCCAGCGCACCGCCGAGGGCGTGGGCCTGGCCGCCAACCAGATCGGTGTGAGCCGGAAGGTCTTCGTCTACGACTGCCCGGACGACGACGGCGTGCGCCACACCGGTGTGGTCGTCAACCCGAAGCTGGTCGAACTGCCCGCCTCCGCCCGCCGCCTGGACGACAGCAACGAGGGCTGCCTGTCCGTGCCCACGGCGTACGCGCCGCTCGCGCGCCCCGATTACGCCGAGGTGACCGGGCAGGACGAGAAGGGCAACGCCATCAAGGTGCGCGGCACCGGCTACTTCGCCCGCTGCCTCCAGCACGAGACGGACCACCTGTACGGCTACCTGTACATCGACCGCCTCTCCAAGCGCGACCGCAAGGACGCGCTGCGGCAGATGGCCGAGAACGAACCGCGCTACGACGTGGTCGCCAACGACTGACCGGAGCGCGCGGAACCAGCGCGACCGCACCGAACAGCCACGACGCCCGGCCGGGTACCTCCCCGGCCGGGCGTCGTTCGTCTGTTCGCCGAAAGAATCCCGGCGACTTGGGGTAGTGAATGGAGCAAATCCGTTCCCCTAACGGTCAGTTGTAGTGCTGAATGGGGGTGCGGGGATACGCAACGGCGCACGCCCGGCACGGCAAGGAGGGGCGTGTGCTCCTGGCGGTCGAGAGGGGACTGTTCGTGCATGCATTCTCACGCGGCACCACATCGGCGACAGCGGTCGCGGTACCACCGTCCCTCGCGCTTCCGGTGATCGAGGACGCCTTTCCCCGGGAGCTGCACCCGTATTGGCCGAAGCTCCAGGAGAACACCCGGCAGTGGCTGCTGGAAAAACGGCTCATGTCCCCGGACAAGGTCCGTGAGTACGCCGACGACCTCTGCTACACGGATCTGATGGCCGGCTACTACCTGGGCGCCCCCGACGACGTGCTCCAGGCCATAGCCGACTACAGCGCGTGGTTCTTCGTCTGGGACGACCGGCACGACCGCGACATCGTGCACGGCCGGCCCGAGGACTGGCGGCGGCTGCGACAGCGTCTGCATACGGCGCTCGACGCACCCGAGGACCATCTGCACCACCCGGACGCCCTGGTAGCGGCCTTCGCGGACAGCGTGCTGCGGCTCTACGCGTTCCTGCCGCCCGCCTGGAACCAGCGGTTCGCCCGGCACTTCCACGAGGTGATCGAGGCGTACGACCGCGAGTTCCGCAACCGCACCGAGGGCCGTGTGCCCGGTGTCGAGGAGTACCTCGCGCTGCGGCGGCTCACCTTCGCGCACTGGATCTGGACCGACCTCCTGGAAGCCGGTGCCGGATGCCGGCTCCCGGACGCGGTGCGGAAGAACCCGGCCTATCGCCGCGCGGCCCTGCTGAGCCAGGAATTCGCCGCCTGGTACAACGACCTGTGCTCGCTGCCGAAGGAGATAGCGGGCGACGAGGTCCACAATCTCGGGATCAGCCTCATCACCCATTCAGGGCTCACCCTCGAAGAAGCCGTCGGAGAACTGAAGGGGCGCATCGAGAAATGCATCGGTGAATTCCTCGAAGCCGAGCGCGAGGCGCTGGAGTTCGCCGACCGGCTGGCCGACGGAACCGTGCACGGAAAGAAACTGAGCGCCGCCGTGCGGACCTGTGTCGGCAATATGCGGAACTGGTTCAGCACCGTCTACTGGTTCCACCACGAGTCCGGCCGCTACATGGTCGACAGTTGGGAGGACCGGTCCACACCCCCGTACGTCAACAACGAAGCGGCAGGTGAGAAATGACCGTCGACTCTGTCAATCCCGAGACGCGGGAAGTGGCCGAACTGAAGGAGCCGCCCCTCGCGGGAGGCTCCGTCCCGGTGTTCGGACACGGCCTGAAACTGGCCGGTGACCCGCTCGCGTTCATGTCCCAGTTGCGCGACCACGGCGAGGTGGTGCGCCTCAAGCTGGGCCCCAAGACGGTGTACGCCGTCACCGCGCCGGAGCTCACCGGCGCACTCGCGCTGAGCCCCGACTACAAGATCGACGGGCCGGTGTGGGAGTCCCTGGAGGGGCTGCTCGGCAAGCAGGGCGTGGCTACCGCCAACGGCCCGCTGCACCGGCGGCAGCGGCGCACCATCCAGCCCGCGTTCCGCCTCGCCGCGATCCCCGCCTACGGGCCGATCATGGAGGAGGAGGCGCACGCCCTCACCGAGCGCTGGCGGCCCGGCGTGCCCGTCGACGCCACCTCCGAGTCCTTCCGGGTGGCCGTGCGCGTCGCGGCCCGCTGCCTGCTGCGCGGCCAGTACATGGACGAGCGCGCGGAGCGGCTGAGCACCGACCTCGCCACCGTCTTCCGGGGCATGTACCGGCGCATGGTGCTCCCCCTGGGACCGCTGTACCGGCTGCCGTTCCCGTCCAACCTCGAATTCAACCGGGCACTGGCCGATCTGCATCTGCTGGTGGACGAGATCGTCGGCGAGCGGAGGGCATCCGGTCAAAGGCCGGACGATTTGCTGACGGCTTTGCTGGAGGCGAAGGACGACAATGGCGATCCCATCGGCGAACAGGAGATCCACGACCAGGTCGTCGCCATACTCACCCCCGGAAGCGAGACAATCGCCTCCACGATCATGTGGCTCCTCCAGATCCTCGCGGACCATCCGGAGCACGCCGAGAAGGTGCGCGCGGAAGTTGAATCGGTAACCGGCGGTGCGCCGGTCGGATTCGAGCACGTACGCAGGCTCGGCCATACGAACAATGTCGTCCTGGAGGCCCTCCGGCTGCGGCCCGCCGTATGGATATTGACCCGCCGCGCGCTCACCGACACCGCACTCGGTGCCTATCGCATTCCAGCCGGGGCGGACATCATCTACAGCCCCTACGCGATTCAGCGCGACAGCCGCTCCTACGCCCGCCACCTCGAATTCGACCCCGACCGCTGGCTGCCGGGGCGGGCCGAGGAGGTGCCGAAGTACGCCATGAGCCCCTTCAGCGTCGGCAACCGCAAGTGCCCGAGCGACCACTTCTCCATGGCCCAGCTCAGCCTGATCGTCGCGGCGGTCTCGGCGAAGTACCGCTTCCGCCAGGTCGAGGACTCGGACGCCTCCACGCGCGTGGGCATCACCCTGCGCCCGCACCGGCTGCTGGTCGAGCCCATGGAGTGGTGAGGGCTCACGCCGCCCTGCCGGCGCGCGTTCAGGCGGCCTGCGGGCCCCGGAACGCGCGCCGGTAGGCGTTCGGGGTGGTGCCGAGCGCCCGCACGAACTGGTGGCGCAGGGCGGCCGCGTTGCCGAACCCGGCCCGCCACGCGATCGAGTCCACCGTCTCGTCCGTCGCCTCCAGCAACTCCTGTGCCAGCAGCACCCGTTGGCGCAGGAGCCAGCGGTACGGGGTGGTGCCGGTCTCCTGCTGGAAGCGGCGGGCGAAGGTGCGCGGGGACATGTGGGCGCGGGCGGCGAGCTGCTCGACGGTGACCTCCTGGTCGAGGTGCTCCTCCATCCACACCAGCACCTCGCCCACGGTGTCGCAGGGCCCCTTGGGCAGCGGACGCTCGATGTACTGGGCCTGGCCGCCGTCGCGGTGCGGGGGCACCACCATCCGGCGGGCGATCTTGTTGGCGACCTCCGGCCCCTGCTCCTTGCGGACCAGGTGGAGGCAGGCGTCGATTCCGGCCGCCGTCCCGGCGGAGGTGATCACCGGGTCCTCGTCGACGTAGAGGACGTCCGGCTCGACCGTGACGCGCGGGTGGCGCCGGCTCAGCTCCTCGACGTTGTGCCAGTGCACCGCGCACCGGCGTCCGTCCAGCAGTCCGGCCTCGGCCAGCACGAACACCCCGGTGCACACGCTGAGCACCCGCGCGCCGCGGTCCACGGCCCGGCGCAGGGCGTCCAGCAGCGCGGGGGGATAGTCGCGGGAGGCGTAGGACTCGCCGGCCGGGACGGCGATCAGATCAGCTTCCTCCAGCCGCTCCAGACCGTGCGGGGTGGAGACGGTGAAGCCGCAGTGGGTGTCCAGGGTGGGGCCCTCCGCCGAGGCCACGGCGAAGTCGTACACCGGCAGTCCGTCGTCGCTGCGGTCGACGCCGAACACCTCGCACACCACCCCCAGCTCGAAGGGGTGCACCCCGTCCAGCAGGACCGCGACCACGTTCTTCAGCATGCTGCCAGTGTGCCTCGGCGCTGGCAGGAATTCGAGGGTTCGCGGCAGTCCTGCCAGTGTTGGTCAGGAGTGTTCAGCGCAAGGCTGATGACATGAACGGAAACCAGATCGAAGGTCTCATCGGAATGGCCGCCACTCTCGGCATCCTGGTCCTCCTGGTCCTGCCCTCGGTGATCGGCATCGTGCGCGACCGGCGCATCGACCGACAGCTCGGGCAGGCCCAGAAGGACCGCGGAAAGGAGACTCGGACGACTCAGAAGTCCTCGTCCAGGTCCACGGTGCCCTCCACCGCGACCTGGTACGCCGACGGACGGCGCTCGAAGAAGTTCGTCAGCTCCTGAACACCCTGCAGCTCCATGAAGGAGAAGGGGTTCTCCGAGCCGTACACCGGGGCGAAGCCGAGGCGCGTGAGGCGCTGGTCGGCGACGCACTCCAGGTACTGCCGCATCGACTCGGTGTTCATGCCGGGCAGGCCCTCACCGCACAGGTCGCGGCCGAACTGCAGCTCGGCCGCGACGGCCTCCCGGATCATGTCCGTGACCTGCTGCTCGAGCTGGTCGTCGAACAGCTCCGGCTCCTCCTTGCGGACGGTGTCGACCACGTCGAAGGCGAACGACATGTGCATCGTCTCGTCGCGGAACACCCAGTTGGTGCCGGTGGCCAGGCCGTGCAGCAGACCACGGCTGCGGAACCAGTAGACGTACGCGAAGGCGCCGTAGAAGAACAGGCCCTCGATGCACGCGGCGAAGCAGATCAGGTTCAGCAGGAACTTGCGGCGGTCCGCCTTGGTCTCCAGCCGGTCCAGCTTGTCGACCGAGTCGATCCACTTGAAGCAGAACTCGGCCTTCTCGCGGATGGAGGGGATGTTCTCCACCGCCGCGAAGGCGTCGGCGCGGTCCTCGGGGTTGGGCAGGTAGGTGTCGAGCAGCGTCAGATAGAACTGGACGTGCACGGCCTCCTCGAAGAGCTGACGGCTCAGGTAGAGCCGCGCCTCGGGGGAGTTGATGTGCTTGTACAGCGTCAGCACCAGGTTGTTCGCCACGATCGAGTCACCCGTGGCGAAGAACGCCACCAGGCGGCCGATCAGGTGCTGCTCCTCCGGCGACAGCTTCGCGAGGTCGGCGACGTCCGAGTGGAGGTCGACCTCCTCGACGGTCCAGGTGTTCTTGATCGCGTCCCGGTAGCGCTCGTAGAAGTCCGGGTAGCGCATGGGGCGGAGAGTCAGCTCGAAGCCGGGGTCGAGCAGGTTCTTGGTCTCGTCGGACATTACTGGCAGGCCTCGCAGGACTCGGGGTTCTCAAGGGAGCAGGCGACGGCGTCGGGGTCGGCGGCCTGCTGGACGGGGATGGTCGTGGTCTCCTGGACCCGGCCCTGGGCGGCACGGGCGATCCGGGTCGCCGGGCGCGAACGCAGGTAGTACGTGGTCTTCAGACCCGACTTCCAGGCGTAGGAGTACATGGAGGAGAGCTTGCCGATGGTCGGCGTCTCCAGGAACAGGTTCAGTGACTGAGCCTGGTCCAGGAACGGGGTACGGGCGGCGGCCATGTCGATCAGACCGCGCTGCGGGATCTCCCACGCCGTGCGGTACAGCGCGCGCACGTCCTCGGGGATCCAGGCGAAGCCCTGCACCGAGCCGCTGGCCTCGCGCAGCTCCTCACGGGTGCGGGCGTCCCACACGCCGAGGTTCTTCAGCTCCTGCACCAGGTAGGCGTTGACCTGGAGGAACTCGCCGGACAGCGTCTCGCGCTTGAACAGGTTGGACACCTGCGGCTCGATGCACTCGTACACACCCGCGATGGAGGCGATGGTGGCTGTCGGCGCGATGGCCAGCAGCAGCGAGTTGCGCATGCCGACCTCGGCGATCCGCTCCCGCAGCGCCGCCCAGCGCTCCGGCCAGGTCAGCTCGACGCCGTAGTGGTCGGGGTGCAGCACGCCCCGCGCGGTACGGGTCTGCTCCCAGGCGGGCAGCGGGCCGTTGCGCTCGGCGAGGTCGGCGGACGCCTCGTAGGAGGCCAGCATGATCCGCTCGGCGATCCGCGTGGACAGCGCCTTCGCCTCGGGGGAGTCGAAGGGGATGCGCAGCTTGAAGAAGACGTCCTGCAGACCCATCGCGCCGAGGCCCACCGGGCGCCACTTGGCGTTGGAGCGGCCCGCCTGCTCGGTCGGGTAGAAGTTGATGTCCACGACCCGGTCGAGGAAGGTCACGGCCGTACGGACGGTCTCGTCCAGCCGCGCCCAGTCGATGTCGCCGTCCACCACGAAGGCGCCCAGGTTCACCGAGCCGAGGTTGCAGACCGCGGTCTCCCCGTCGTCGGTGACCTCGAGGATCTCCGTGCACAGGTTGGAGGAGTGGACCACGTTGCCCGGCAGCGCCGTCTGGTTGGCGGTGCGGTTGGCGGCGTCCTTGAAGGTCATCCAGCCGTTGCCGGTCTGGGCCAGGGTGCGCATCATGCGGCCGTACAGCTCGCGGGCCGGCATGGACTTCTTCGCCAGGCCCGCCTCCTCGGCCTTGCGGTAGGCCGCGTCGAACTCCGGGCCCCACAGGTCGACCAGCTCGGGCACGTCCGCCGGGGAGAACAGCGACCACGGCTCGTCGGCGTTGACCCGGCGCATGAACTCGTCCGGGATCCAGTGCGCGAGGTTCAGGTTGTGCGTACGGCGCGCGTCCTCACCGGTGTTGTCGCGCAGCTCCAGGAACTCCTCGATGTCGGAGTGCCAGGTCTCCAGGTACACCGCGGCAGCGCCCTTGCGCCGCCCGCCCTGGTTCACCGCGGCCACCGAGGCGTCCAGCGTCTTCAGGAACGGCACGATGCCGTTGGAGTGCCCGTTGGTGCCCCGGATCAGCGAACCCCGGCTGCGGATGCGGGAGTAGGACAGGCCGATGCCGCCGGCGTGCTTGGAGAGCCGGGCGACCTGGTGGTAGCGGTCGTAGATCGAGTCCAGCTCGTCCAGCGGGGAGTCCAGCAGGTAGCAGGACGACATCTGGGGGTGCCGCGTACCGGAGTTGAACAGGGTGGGGGAGGAGGGCAGGTAGTCGAGGCGGCTCATCAGGCCGTAGAGCGCGGCGACCTCGTCCACGGCCGGGGCGCTGTCGTTCTCGGCCAGGCCGCTCGCCACGCGCAGCATGAAGTGCTGGGGCGTCTCGATCACCTTGCGGGTGATGGGGTGGCGCAGCAGGTAACGGCTGTGCAGGGTGCGCAGACCGAAGTAGCCGAACCGGTCGTCGGCGCCGGTGTCGATCAGGGCGTCGAGCCGGGCGGCGTGCAGCGTCACGAAGTCGGCGGTGCGGTCGGCGACCAGGCCCTCGCGGTGGCCCACGGTCACCGACTCGGTGAAGCACGTCACGCCCTGCGAGGCGGCCTCGGCGCGGATGGAGAGCGTGAGCAGCCGGGCGGCCAGCCGGGAGTAGGCCGGGTCCTCCGAGATCAGACCGGCGGCGGACTCCGTGGCCAGCTCGCGCAGTTCCGCCTCGTCGGCACGCGCGGACCGGCCGCGCAGCGCGGCGGCCGCGACCCGTCCGGGGTCCGCGTCCGGGAGATCGGCGGTCAGCTCGGTCAGGGTCCGCAGCAGCGCGGCGCCGGGGCCGTCGTTCTCCACAGGGGCCTCGGTCGCCGGGTTGGCTGAAGCCGGGTCGGCAGGCGCGATGGTCACGTGGGGCTCTCCCTCGCTGGGCACGGGGCCAGGCGGAGGGAAGGGGAGGCACGAGCGCACGCGGCGTCGCGTCCACCGGCCCACTCCACGAGGCCCGGACGTCTTCGAGCACCCGGGCCGGACGGCCGGGCGCGCGCTGTCGGCAGGTCCTCGGACTGACTCTGGCGTGCACGAAGCACGCAAGTACACCGTTGCGGGACAGTTCCGGATTCGCACCGGATTCCCCTGCGACGACAGCGAGCACGAGCATACATCTAGTGCCGGGCTGCGGTGACACCCCCAGATGTTGTGTCTGTTGTGTGTCGCGGTGGCTTCAAAGCGTCAACTCGTAGGTGAGCAGGGCGAGGTCCAGCAGGTCTGGCAAGGGGTTCCAGTCGCGCTCCGGGGTGCGCCGGAAACCGAGGCGTTCGTAGATCCGGTGGGCGCCGTACATCGTGCGCTGGGTGGACAGGACGACGCGCACACAGCCCTCGACGGCCCGTGCGCGCTCCACACAGGCGCGCACCAGCGCCTCCCCGGCTCCCTGGCCCCGGCCGGCGTGCGCGACCGCCAGCATGCGGATCTCGGCCTCGCCCGGGCCCGCGATGTCGGCCATGGGTCCGCCCGCCGGGACGAAGGTGACCCCGCCGAGCAGGACGCCCCCGCGCACGGCCACCAGGACGTCCGCGGCGGCGGCCCGCCGGGCCACGTCCCGCAGCTCGCCCAGGTACGCGTCGCCCTCCCCGAAGTCGAGCAGTCCGTCCTGGAGGTAGGCCTGCGCGGTGATCTCGCCCAGGGCGTCGTACTCGGCGGGTCCGGCCGGTCTGATGTGGAGGTCCATGACCGGGAGTGTGTGCGACGACGGGCCGCCGTCGCTCTCGCTTTACGGCGGCCCGTGGCCGGGTGGAACGGGTTCTCGCTAGTGGGCGCTCCCCGCGGTCGCCGGGGGCAGCTCGACCTCGACGCCGGGGTCGCCCGCGTCGGCCGTGTAGTCCTCGGGCCTCGTCTCGTCGATGCCGTCGGGGGCCTTCACGGCCTTCAGGACGAAGGTGAGGACCACCGTGACCACCACGTTCAGCACGAACGCGGTCAGACCGATGTAGCCGATCTCACCGATGCCGGGGATCTCCTTGGCCGAGCCGCCGAAGTGCTTCTGGGTCGGCGAGGCGACCCCGTAGGCGGCGAGCGTGCCGTAGATCATGCCGACCGCCCAGCCGGCCAGCAGCGCCCAGCGGTGGAACCAGCGGGTGAACAGGCCGCCGACCAGCGCCGGGAAGGTCTGGAGGATCCAGATGCCGCCCAGGAGCTGGAAGTTGATGGCCACCGTCTTGTCCATGGTGAGGACGAAGACCAGCGCGCCCACCTTCACCAGCAGCGAGACCAGCTTGGAGACCTTGGTCTCCTGCTCGGGCGTCGCGTCGGGCTTGATGAAGTCCTTGTAGATGTTGCGGGTGAACAGGTTCGCGGCCGCGATGGACATGATCGCCGCCGGGACCAGCGCGCCGATGCCGATCGCCGCGAAGGCGACGCCCGCGAACCAGTCCGGGAACATGTCCTCGAACAACTGCGGGATGGCGAGCTGCCCGTTGGTGACCTTCACCCCGGCCGCGATCGCCATGAAGCCCAGCAGCGCCAGCAGGCCGAGCATCAGGGAGTAGAGCGGCAGGATCGTGGTGTTGCGGCGGATCACGTCACGGCTCTTGGACGACAGGGTCGCGGTGATCGAGTGCGGGTACATGAACAGCGCGAGCGCCGAGCCCAGGGCCAGCGTGGCGTACGTCCACTGGCCCGCCGGGGCCGGGACGATACCGCCGGCGCCTGCGGCGGTGTACTTCTCGCCCGCCTTGGCGAAGATCTCGTCGAAGCCGCCCAGCTTGATCGGGATGTAGATGATCGCCACCGCGATGACGATGTAGATCAGCGTGTCCTTCACGAACGCGATCATCGCGGGGGCGCGCAGTCCCGAGGAGTAGGTGTAGGCCGCCAGCACACCGAAGGCGATCAGCAGCGGCAGGTCCTTCACGAACCAGTTGGTGCCCTCACCGCCGCCCACGCCCATCACGTCCAGCACCGCCTGGATGCCGACGAGCTGGAGCGCGATGTACGGCATGGTCGCCAGGATGCCGGTGACCGCCACCGCCAGCGACAGCCCCTTGGAGCCGAACCGACCGCGCACGAAGTCGGAGGTGGTGACGTACCCGTGCCGGTGCGAGACCGACCACAGCCGGGGCAGGAAGGTGAAGATCAGCGGGTACACCAGGATCGTGTAGGGCACCGCGAAGAACCCGGCCGCGCCGGCCGCGTAGATCGCCGCGGGCACCGCGACGAAGGTGTACGCGGTGTACAGGTCGCCGCCCAGCAGGAACCAGGTGATCCAGGTGCCGAACGACCGGCCGCCCAGGCCCCATTCGTCCAGCGAGTGCTCGTTCTCGGCCTTGCGCCAGCGCGAGGCCAGGAAGCCCAGGACCGTGACGGCCAGGAAGAAGAAGACGAAGACGCCGAGCGCCACGCCGTTGACGCCGTCCTTCACTTCGACGCACCCCCGCTCTTCACCTTGCGTGAGCGCTGGTCGCGCTGCCAGAGCTGGTACGCGGTCACGGTGAGCGAGGTCGAGACCAGCACCCACAGCATCTGGTACCAGTAGAAGAACGGGATCCCGATGAACGTCGGGTCCACCTTGGAGAACGAACCCACCCAGAGCATCGCCACGAACGGCGCCACGAGGCACAGGCCGATGACCACACGGACCGGTGTCACCACCGGTGGCCTCACTTCAGAATCTTCGGGCATGCCTCGGCTCCGTCCCCTCGTTGATCACTGCGTAATGCGCACGCAATCTAGGTGACGGCACGGCGGAGCGGAACCCCTCGTCCGGGTATCGATATGGCGATGTGAGCTGGTGGGGGCGGTGGAAGGGGAACCGGTCAGTCCTGCGGACGCCTCAGGCGGGCCACGAACTTGTAGCGGTCGCCCCGGTAGACCGAGCGCACCCACTCCACCGGCCGGCCCTCGCGGTCCACGGAATGCCGGGACAGCAGCAGCATCGGCAGACCCACGTCGGTGCCGAGCAGGCTCGCCTCGCGCGGGGTGGCCAGTGAGGTCTCGATGGTCTCCTCGGCCTCGGCCAGATGCACGTCGTAGACCTCGGCGAGCGCGGTGTAGAGCGAGGTGTACTTCACCAGCGAACGGCGCAGCGCGGGAAAGCGCTTGGCGGAGAGGTGGGTGGTCTCTATGGCCATCGGCTCGCCGTTGGCCATGCGCAGCCGCTCGATGCGCAGCACCCGGCCCCCGGCACTTATGTCCAGCAGCCCGGCGAGCCGGTCGTCCGCCGTGATGTAGCCGATGTCCAGCAACTGCGAGGTGGGTTCGAGCCCCTGGGCGCGCATGTCCTCGGTGTAGGAGGTGAGCTGGAGCGCCTGGGCGACCTTGGGCTTGGCGACGAAGGTGCCCTTGCCCTGGATGCGTTCGAGGCGCCCCTCGACCACCAGCTCCTGGAGCGCCTGGCGGACCGTGGTGCGGGAGGTGTCGAACTCCGCGGCCAGCGTGCGCTCGGGCGGCACCGGCGTGCCCGGCGGAAGCGTCTCCGTGATCTCCTGGAGATGCTTCTTCAGACGGTAGTACTTGGGCACGCGCGCGGTACGGACGGTCGCGCCGGCCTCGTTCTCCGCCCTGCTGACGTCGGTGCTCATGGCTGCCTTCCCGGCTCCGGATGCCGAAAGCGACCGACATCGCCATCGGTCACGGCTCACATCGTGGCACGGTCGCGCGCGGCCGGGTCCGCCCGCACGCTCCGTGATCTCCCTGTATACCGCCGCACCCCCGGTTGGTCTAGTCCACCCGTGCGGAGCGGGCCATTGGTCCACCGGAACTGGTCCGTCCGATCTGTCGGTTGCGCAATGAAAGGTCCCTGCATATCTCGGTCGCGTCACGGACGCCCGGACCCCACCTGAACACCCTTGACAGCCCTTTTGGTCTGGGCCAAGCTCCCCCTGCTGGTCTACACCATTGGTCCAGTCCCGGCTCCGAGGGCGGTTCGACGCGCAAGTGTGACACCGCGGGGAGGCAGGGGGGTTGTGGGTATCCCTTGAGGAGGATGGCGTGAAGCGCAGACTGATAGCCGCGATCGGTGCCGCGGGCATGGTCGTCTCCATCGCCGCGTGCGGCAGCGACGACGGCAAGGGGGGCGACAGCGACCAGTTGACCGTCTGGCTCACCGTCGACGCGCAGAACAACTGGCCCGACCTGGTCAAGGCCGCCGACGCCGCCGTCGTGAAGAAGCACCCGGACCTGAAGATCAAGCACGAGTACTACGGCTGGCCGGACAAGAACACCAAGCTGGACGCCGTCCTCGCCACCGACAAGGCCCCCGACGTGGTCGAGATGGGCAACAGCGAGATGCTCGGCTACATGGTCAAGGGCGCCTTCGCCCCCCTCGACCCCGCCAAGTTCGCGGCCTCGGACGCCTGGCTCGACGGCCTGAAGACCTCGGTCACCTACGACGGCAAGACCTACGGCGTGCCGTACTACGCCGGTGGCCGCGTCGCCAACTGGCGCAAGGACGTGGCCGCTTCGGTCGGCGTCAAGACCCCGCCGAAGACCTACCCCGAGCTGACCGCCGCGCTGGACAAGATCCAGAAGAAGGAGGGGGACAAGTTCAACGCGTGGTACCAGCCCACCCGTGACTGGTACGCCGGCATGTCCTACGTCTACGACGCGGGCGGCGCCATCGCCAAGGAGCAGGGCGGCCGGTGGAAGGGGACGCTGTCCTCGCCGGAGTCGGTCAAGGGCCTGACCGCGTTCAAGCAGGTCCTCGACAAGTACATGCACGGCGACAAGACCAAGGACGAGTCCGACCGCTACCTCGTCTACGGCCAGGGCAAGTCCGCCATGATCTTCGCCGCGGCCTGGGAGGGCGCGACCTCCGCCGACCCGAAGAACGACAAGACCGGCAAGCTCAAGGACAACCTCGAGAACTTCGTGATGCCCGGCCCGTCCGGCAAGAACATGCCGGTGTTCCTGGGCGGTTCCGACCTCGCCGTCCCGGTGAAGTCCCGCAACCAGGACGTCGCCGCCGAGTGGATCAACGCCTTCACCGGCCCCGAGGGGCAGAAGGGCCTGATCGCCAAGGGCAACCTGCCCAACAACAAGACCGACCTCGCCACCCTGAAGAACGACCCGGCCACCGCCGTGCCGGCCACCGCGGCCGAGTCCAACTGGTTCGTGCCGATGGCCCCCGGCTGGGGCCAGGTGGAGAAGGCGCAGGTCCTGCAGACCATGCTCCAGGAGATCGGTACCGGCAAGAAGTCGGTCCAGGACGCCGCCAAGGAGGCGGACGCCGCGATCGACAAGGTCATCAACACCAAGTGAGCCGAGGGCGGGCCCTGCCGGTGCCCGCGCTCGTCCGCCGCGTGGGCGTCCCGGCCCGCGCGGCGGACGCCATACCGCCTGCACAGGACATACGGGATCGCCGAGGAGCGCGATGAGTGCCGCAGACACGACCACGCCTGCCAAGGTGCCGCCGCCGCGGCAGGCGCCCCCGCCCGGCCCCCCGCCGCCCCGGCCACGCCCGGCCTCCGTCAAAGGCGCCGCCACCCCCTGGCTGCTGCTCGCGCCCTGTCTGCTGATCCTCGCCGGTGTCATGGGCTACCCCCTGGTCCGGCTGGTCACCCTGTCGTTCCAGAAGTTCGGCCAGTCCCAGCTCTGGGGCTTCCAGGAGCCGGAGTCCGCCGGGTTCGGCAACTTCACCAAGGTGCTGAGCGACGGCGACTTCTGGCAGGTCGTGCTGCGCACCATCGTCTTCGCCGCCGGTTCCGTCGTCGTCACGATGGTCCTCGGCATGCTGATCGCCCTGCTGCTCCGAAAGGTCTCCGGCTGGGTGAAGACCCTCGTCAACATCGCGCTGGTGGCGAGCTGGGGCATGCCGGTCATCGTCGCCACCACCGTCTTCAAGTGGCTCTTCGACGCCGACTACGGCATCCTCAACGCCCTCGTCAGCAAGCTGCCCGGCGTCGACCTGATCGGCCACAACTGGTTCGCCAGCGGCCCCGAGGGCCTCACGGTGATCATGCTGCTGGTGGTCTGGGGCGCGGTGCCCTTCGTGGTCATCACCCTCAGCGCCGGACTCACCCAGGTCCCCGCCGAGCTGGAGGAGGCCGCCCGGCTGGACGGGGCCGGCGCCTGGGGCGTCTTCCGGTTCGTCACCCTGCCCGTGCTCAAGCCGGTGGTCGTCATGCTGACGACGCTCTCCGTCATCTGGGACATGGGCGTCTTCCCGCAGGTCTTCGTGATGCGCAACGGCCACCCCGAGGCCCAGTTCCAGTTGCTGACCACCTACTCCTACGACCGCGCCTTCGTGGTCAACGACTACGCCCAGGGCTCCGCCATCGCCCTCATCACCGTGGTGCTGCTGCTCGGCGTCGTCGCCGTCTACATGCGCCAGATGCTCAAGATCGGAGAGGTCGAGTGACCAGCACGGCTTCCCCCGCCCGCCGGACCTCCAAGGCCGGCTGGAACATCCTCGGCCTCCTCGTCTTCGCCACCGCCGGCTTCCCCGTCTACTGGATGCTCGACACCGCGATCAAGCCGGCCAGGGACGCCATCGACCCCGACCCGAGCCTGCTGCCCACCGGGTTCACCCTGGACAACTTCAGCCGGGCCTTCGACATCGCTGACTTCTGGGGCCCGGTCGGCCGCAGCCTGGTCGTCTCGCTGTCCGTCGTCGTCATCGGCGTCGTCGTCGGCATGCTCGCCGCGCTCGCCATCTCCCGGTTCGCCTTCCGGGGCCGGAAGATCGTGATCGTCGGCATCCTCGCGGTGCAGATGGTGCCGCTGGTCGCCATGATCATCCCGGTCTTCCTGCTGCTGAACGACCTGCATCAGTACGACAAGCTCACCGGGCTGATCATCACCTACCTGACCTTCATCCTGCCGTTCACGGTGTGGACCCTGCGCGGCTTCATCGTCAACATCCCGCGCGAGCTGGAGGAGGCCGCCATGGTCGACGGCTGCTCCCGCACCGGCGCCTTCGTCCGCGTCGTCTTCCCGCTGCTCGCCCCCGGCATGGTCGCCACCTCCGTCTACGGCTTCATCCAGGCGTGGAACGAGTACCTCTACGCCCTGATGCTGCTCAGCCAGGAGAACCAGACGGCCACCGTCTGGCTCGGCAACTTCACCACCAAGCACGGCACCGAATACGCCCCGATGATGGCCGGAGCCACCGTGATGGCGCTGCCGATCGTCGTGCTGTTCCTCCTCGTCCAGCGCAAGATGGCCGCGGGCCTTACCGCGGGCGCCGTGAAGGGATAACGCACCCGATGACGACAATCGCCCGCGGTTCGGACACCCTGACGCGTGACGCGCTCACCGTCCTCCAGCCCGGCTTCACCGGCACCACCGCCCCCGACTGGCTGCTGCGCCGACTCGGCGAGGGCCTGGCCTCGGTCGGCCTGTTCGGCCGCAACATCGTCTCGCCCGAGCAACTGTCGGCGCTCACCGCCCAGTTGCGCGCCGAACGCCCCGATGTGCTGGTGGCCATCGACGAGGAGGGCGGCGACGTCACCCGGCTGGAGGCCCGTACCGGCTCCTCCTTCCCCGGCAACCACGCCCTCGGCGCGGTGGACGACCTGGAGCTGACCCACGCGGTCGCCCGGGAGCTCGGCCGCCGCCTCGCCGCCTGCGGGGTCCACCTCAACTGGGCCCCCTCCGCCGACGTCAACTCCAACCCCGGCAACCCGGTCATCGGCGTCCGCTCCTTCGGCGCCGACACCGCCCTGGTCGCCCGGCACACCGCCGCCTACGTCACCGGCCTGCAGTCCGCCGGGGTCGCGGCCTGCACCAAGCACTTCCCCGGCCACGGCGACACCGCCGTCGACTCCCACCACGCGCTGCCCCGCATCGACGTACCCGCCGATGTGCTCCAGGCCCGCGAGCTCGCCCCCTTCCGGGCGGCCCTCGCGGCGGGCACCCGCGCGGTGATGAGCGCCCACATCCTGGTCCCCGCGCTGGACCCGGACCGCCCCGCGACCCTCTCCCGGCCGGTCCTCACCGACCTGCTGCGCGGCGAACTCGGCTACCAGGGCCTGATCGTCACCGACGGCATGGAGATGCGCGCCGTCTCCGGCACCTACGGCATCGAGCACGGCAGCGTCCTCGCCGTCGCGGCCGGCGCCGACGCGATCTGTGTGGGCGGCGGCCTCGCCGACGACGAGACGGTACGGCGCCTGCGCGACGCCCTGGTGGCCGCCGTGCGCTCCGGCGAACTGCCCGAGGAGCGCCTCGCGGACGCGGCCCGCCGGGTGCGCGAACTCGCCGCCTGGACGGCGAACGGCACCACCGGGGACACCGCTCCCGACACCGAGGCCGGACTGCGTGCCGCCCGCCGGGCCCTGACGGTGACCGGCGGCGAGTCCTTCACGCCGCTCACCGAGGCGCCCTACGTCGCCGCCTTCACCCCGGTCGCCAACATCGCGGTCGGCGACGAGACCCCGTGGGGCGTGGCCGCCGAGCTGTCGGCGCTGCTCCCCGGCACGCTCACGGGAAGCTTCACCGGCGACTCGGCCGGCTCCGACGCCCTCAAGGCGGCGGGGGAGCGCCGGGTGGTCGCGGTGGTCCGCGACGAACACCGCCACCCCTGGATGGCAGAGGCCCTGACCACGCTCATCGCGGCCCGCCCGGACACCGTGGTCGTGGAGATGGGCGTCCCCCAGTCCCCGCCCCGCGGCCGGCTCCACCTCGCCACCCACGGCGCGGCCCGCGTCTGCGGCCGGGCGGCGGCGGAGGTCATCGCGGGGGTGTGAAGCCCGCGCTCGGTCCCCGTGGTGCGCCCACGGGGACCGAGACGTTTCTACAGACCCTGCCACTCCGGCTTGTGGGTGTAGGTGTGGCGGAAGTAGTCCGCCAGCTTCAGCTTGGAGGCGGCCGCCTCGTCGGCGACCACCGTGGCGTGCGGGTGGAGCTGGAGGGCCGAGGCCGGGCAGATCGCGGCGACCGGGCCTTCGACCGTGGCCGCGACCGCGTCCGCCTTGCCCTCGCCGGTGGCGAGCAGCACCAGGTGGCGGGCCTCCAGGATCGTGCCTATGCCCTGGGTGATCACGTGGTGCGGGACCTGGCCGATGTCGCCGTCGAAGAAGCGGGCGTTGTCGACCCTGGTCTGCTCGGTCAGCGTCTTGATCCGGGTCCGCGAGGCGAGCGAGGAGCACGGTTCGTTGAAGCCGATGTGCCCGTCGGTCCCGATCCCGAGGAGCTGGAGGTCCACGCCCCCGGCCGCGGCGAGCGCCCGGTCGTACTCCTCGCACGCCGCCTGGACGTCGGCGGCCGTGCCGTCCGGGCCCATGAACGCGTCCATGCCGATGCCGAGCGGCTCCAGCACCTCGCGGCGCAGCACCGAGCGGTAGGACTCGGGGTGGTCGGCGGGCAGCCCCACGTACTCGTCGAGCTGGGCGATCCTGGCCCGGTGGGTGTCCACGGCGCCGGAGCGCACCTCGGCCGCCAGGGCCTGGTAGACGGGCAGCGGGGTGGAGCCGGTGGCCACCCCGAGCAGGGCGTCGGGCTTGCGTCGCAGCAGCCGGGCCATGGCCTCGGCTATCAGCTCGCCGCCCGCCGCGGCGTCCGGGACGATGACAACTTCCACGCTGGGCCTGCCGATCTGGAAGAGGGCCGACGGTCGCTGGGGACCGGGAGAGCGTTGGCTATGTGGTTTAGACCAATCTAGCAGAGCGGCCCCGGCCGTACGTGGCGGAAATCGCCAGGCCGACGGGCCCCCACGGCAGCCCCGGCCCGGCTAGGCTGCCCGTACGGCGCGGCCTCGCCGCCCCCGAGTTCGGGTCTCCTCCGACCATGGACACGCCCTCGTGGTCTAGTCCAGAATGCGAGGGAGGCAAACGCAGGACGACAAGCTGAAAAGCCTCCGCCTTCCCCGCACAGGAGGGCGGATCGAGGAACCGGTGCTCTCTGCCCTGACTGCTCCGGCTCCTCGGCCTTCGGCCGACCGGGACCGCACACCCCACGGCCGATGATGCTCCGGGCTGCGGCGCGGGGAGGGTTGAGGGTCCCTCTCAGGCGCCGCGGCCCGCGGGTGTCTTTCCAGCCGGTGACGCGCCCCCGGTACGCTCGCAGCGTGCCCTCCATGAACGAACTCGTCCGCCAGCACACCGCCCTCGGGGACACCGACCTCGAGTGGCTCCATCTGCTGGTCTCGGAGTGGCAACTGCTCTCCGACCTCTCCTTCGCCGATCTCGTCCTGTGGGTCCCCACCAGCGACGGCACCCGGTACGTCTCGGTCGCCCAGATGCGCCCGAACACCGGCCCGACCTCCTACCAGGACGACATGGTCGGCCACCTGGTCCCGCGCGGCCGCCGCCCCATGCTGGACGCGGCGCTGGACGAGGGCCGCATCGTGCGCGAGGGCGACCCGGAATGGCGCGAAGAGGTCCCCGTACGGGTCGAGTCCATCCCCGTACGCCGTGAGGGCCGCGTCCTCGGGGTGATCGCCCGCAACACCAACCTGCTGACCGTGCGCACCCCGAGCCGCCTGGAACTCACCTATCTCCAGAGCGCCTCGGACCTCGCACAGATGATCGCGGCCGGTTCCTTCCCCTTCCCCGACCAGCAGGTCGACATGGACGCCTCCCCGCGCGCGGGCGACGGCCTGATCCGGGTGGACGCGGACGGCATCGTCCAGTACGCCTCCCCGAACGCGCTCTCCGCCTACCACCGCCTCGGTCTCGCCGCCGACCTGGTCGGCCACCACCTCGGCCGCACCACCGCCGAACTCGCCCCGACGCGCGGCCCGGTGGACGAGGCGCTCGCCAAGGCCGCCAGCGGCTACGCGCCCCGCGAGTTCGAGATCGAGGCGAACGACGGGGTGATCCAGTTCCGGTCCATCCCGCTCAAGCCCAAGGGCACCCGCATCGGTTCACTGGTGCTCTGCCGGGACGTCACCGAACTCCGCCGCCGCGAACGCGAGTTGATCACCAAGGACGCCACCATCCGGGAGATCCACCACCGGGTGAAGAACAACCTCCAGACCGTGGCCGCCCTGCTCAGGCTCCAGGCCCGCCGCATCGACTCCGAGCGCGGCCGGGAGGCGCTGGAGGAGGCCGTGCGCCGGGTCGGCTCGATCGCCATCGTGCACGAGACGCTGTCCCAGAACCTGGACGAGCGGGTGGAGTTCGACGACATCGCCGACCGGGTGCTGGCGATGGTCGCGGAGATCTCGCCGGGCAAGGTGACCGGCCGGCGCAGCGGACGCTTCGGCTGGCTGGACGCCGAGGTCGCCACCCCGCTGTCGATGGTGCTGACCGAAGTGCTGCAGAACGCCCTGGAGCACGGCTTCCGCGAGGGCGACACCGGCACGGTCGAGGTGTCGGCGGTCCGGGGCGGCACCACCAAGGAGGCCCGCCTGCTGGTCACCGTCCAGGACGACGGGGTCGGTCTGCCCGAGGGCTTCGACCCGCACACCGCGGGCAACCTCGGCCTCCAGATCGTCCGGACCCTGGTCGAGGGCGAACTGGGCGGCACCTTCGACATGGTCCCGGCACCGGAGCGCGGTACCCGGGTCGTCCTGGACATCCCGGTGCGCCCGCAGAAGTGACGCCGGCCGGGCCGGGGCGGTGACGCCGGGGCGGCCGGCGTCGGGCGGCGCGGGCAAGCGAAAAGCCCCGGACCGGTGACGGTCCGAGGCTGGTGCTCGTTGCTGAGCTGCTCCGCCGGGGCGGAGCCCCCCTGGTCCGGCGGAGCCGGGACCTGGGGAAAGCATCGGGGGTACTGCGCGCTGCGGCTCGGGGGCGGGAGAAGCGCGGTGCCCGGTACGGGAGTTACCCGTCGGGCCCACGCGCCGCCAAGCTCAGGCTGTCAGCAGGGGTGACTCGTCAGGCAGAAGCCTGGCGAGCACGGTTGCGGGCGGCGCGGCGCTTCATCGCGCGACGCTCGTCCTCGCTCAGACCACCCCAGACGCCGGAGTCCTGGCCGGACTCGAGCGCCCACTGCAGGCACTGCTCCATGACGGGGCAGCGACGGCAGACGGCCTTGGCTTCCTCGATCTGCAGCAGCGCGGGACCGGTGTTGCCGATGGGGAAGAACAGCTCGGGGTCTTCCTCGCGACAAACGGCGTTGTGACGCCAGTCCATGGCTGCTACCTCTCCTTGGTATTACATGCAGATTGCTTGTGAATGTGAACGCTTTCACGAGTCCCTCAACAAGTGAAGGGCCGATCACCGGGTCTCCCCGGCGTGGACCTGTGTTTGAAGAGGGGTTCTGGCGATCAATGGAAGCCGGTCTTGCGGGCCGTCCCGATCGCCATGTAGAGACTCGCAAACCTCGGCGACGGATACAACCCCTTCAGGAAGATTTTTTTTGATTCCTCGGTGTCGACTAGGTCACAGCCGTACTTCCATGGGGTGGACAGTGGCCTAAACGTTCGAGTGAAAGGACTTTAGCCCGTTCCGCTCACACAATCACACGCAGTGCCCGGCGAACGCCTGTGAACGTCACGCTCGTCCGCAGCCCCAGGTGGTCACCGTCCATCTGAAGGGGCAGAGGGACCTTCGAATGCAAGGTGAAGCGGTCCAGGTCGTGCAGCGAGACCGCGTGTCTGCCATGGGGTCCGCGCTCGGGGGACGAAGTGAGCAACTGGGTCGCATACCGGGCAACCGCGGCCGTCGACAGCCGCTTCAGACCGAGCACGTCGATGCCTTTATCGAACGACGCCTTAGGCGACGTGTACATCGGGCGATTGCCGAGATACGTCCAGGGCGACGTGTTCGAGACTATGGCGACGGCGAGGTCGGTCACCGTCTCCGCTTCCGGCCTTTCCAGGCTGATCGTGCCGTGCGTGCGATTGGGTTCACCGATGAACTGCCTTGCTACTTGGCGGACATAGAGCGCGTGCGTCGACTTCTTGCCGCGCTCCCGTTCTCTTTCGACCCTGCCCACGACACCGGCATCGAAGCCCAGTCCGGCATTGAAAGTGAACCAGCGTTCCGGCACCGCCTCGTCCGCCGTGCCCGGCGTACCCGAGGTCAGACCGAGGCCCACCACCCGTTCCCGCTTCTCGCGCAGCGCGTCCAGCAGGGCGCCGGTGGCCTCGACGGGATCGTTGGGCAGACCCAGGGCGCGGGCGAAGACATTGGTCGAACCGCCGGGGACCACCGCGAGGCCGGGCAGCCGCTCGGGGTCGGGGCCGGCGTGCAGCAGGCCGTTGACCACCTCGTTCACGGTGCCGTCGCCGCCGAGGGCCACCACCATGTCGACGTCGTCACTCTCCGCAGCCGACCGCCCCAGATCACGCGCGTGACCGCGGTACTCGGTGTTGACGACCTCCAGCTTCATCTCGCTGGCGAGCGCGTGGATCAGAACGTCGCGTCTGCGGGCGCTTGTGGTGGTTGCCGCCGGATTGACCACGAGAAGTGCACGCATGCATGGCAGCGTACCTACTGGGGGGTATCGAACCCAGGGCGAGTCGGGGATCCGGTGGGGCCGAGGGGCGTGAGCCTCGCCACGCACCTTCCGGGCCCCCTCGGGCGCGGGGCTACCCTTCTGGGGTGAGCAGTGAGCAGACCCCCGCGGAGACCACCGACACCGCCCCGCCCGCCGCGGAGCGCCCGCGTCGCCTGACGTACGCCGCCGCGCTGGCCGCGCTGGAGGGGAGCGCCCTCGTCGTGGCGGGCGTGTGGATCCTCGCGCTCGGTCTCACCGGAGCCCCCGACGACCGTCGGCAGGCCGTCACCGGCGGGATCACCCTGCTGGTGCTCGCGCTGCTGCCGCTGCTCGCCGCGCGCGGGCTGTGGCTGATGCGCCGCTGGAGCCGGGGCCCCGCCGTCATCACCCAGATCCTCGCCCTGCCGGTCGCCTACAACCTGCTCCAGGCCGACAGCATCGCCATCCCGGCGGGCATCGGGCTCGCGGCGGTCTCCGTGGCCGCGCTGGTGCTGCTCGTCAACCCGGCCACGACCCGCGCCCTCGGGATCACCGGGCCGGGTCGCGCCGAATAACGCGGGTCCTACTCCTCCACCAGGAGCTTCTCCCGCAACTGGGCCAGCGTGCGGGCCAGCAGCCGGGAGACGTGCATCTGCGAGATGCCGACCTCCTGCGCGATCTGCGACTGGGTCATGTTCCCGAAGAACCGCAGCAGCAGGATGCGCTTCTCGCGCGGCGGGAGGTCCTCCAGCAGCGGCTTGAGCGACTCCCGGTACTCGACCCCCTCCAGCGCCTCGTCCTCGGCGCCGAGGGTGTCGGCGACCGCCGGGGACTCGTCGTCGGTGTCGGGGACGTCCAGCGACAGCGTGGAGTACGCGTTCGCCGACTCCAGCCCCTCCAGCACCTCCTCCTCGGAGATGGCCAGCTTCTCGGCCAGCTCGTGCACCGTGGGGGAGCGGCCGTGCAACTGGGACAGCTCGGCCGTAGCCGTGGTCAGCGCGAGCCTCAGCTCCTGGAGCCGGCGCGGCACCCGGACCGCCCAGCCCTTGTCGCGGAAGTGCCGCTTGATCTCACCGACGACCGTGGGAGTGGCGTACGTGGAGAACTCCACGCCCCGCTCGGGGTCGAACCGGTCCACGGACTTGATCAGCCCGATCGTGGCGACCTGGGTGAGGTCGTCCAGCGGCTCGCCGCGGTTGCGGAAGCGGCGCGCCAGATGCTCGACGAGCGGCAGATGCATACGGACCAGCCGGTTGCGCAGCTCCGCGTACTCCGGGCTGCCGTCCTTCAGTCCGCGCAGCTCCACGAAGAGCGCCCGCGCCCCGCTGCGGTCATGGGGGTCGCGCTGTGCCGCCCGCACGGCCTCCGTGCCCGGCGCGGCACCCTCGGCATATCGCTCGTGCTCGCTCATCGTCCCGCCCGTAGCCCTTCCCCGAGCCCTCGCCCCCGCGCGGTCGGCGGGTCGGTCCCCGCCGCGCTCCCCCGGGGGCGCGCTCCGTGCGGCACCCTCGCCGCCGACCTGCGCGGAGTCGTCCTCCGGGTGGGGTCTGGCCTGCTCAGGGATGCCGTCGACGCCGTCGGCCATGTGCCGGGTGCCGTCCTGGGGGCCCGCCCGCAGGCTCTCGGCCTCACCGGTCGGCAGTTCCCGCGCGCCGCGCTCTTCGTCACGCACCGGACCGTCCCCGTTCCTCACGCCGGGCCGGGGCCCGCGCCGCGCTGTTTGTAGAGGCTGATCGACACGGTCCGGTCCTCGTCGACGGCGGACGACACCTTGCCCGCCAGGGCCGACAGTACGGTCCAGGCGAACGTGTCGCGCGACGGGGCGTGGCCGTCGGTGGTCGGAGCGGACACCGTGACCTCCAGCGAGTCGTCGACGAGCCGGAAGACGCAGCTCAGGACGGAGCCCGGCACGGCCTGCTGGAGCAGGATCGCGCAGGCCTCGTCGACCGCGATGCGCAGGTCCTCGATCTCGTCCAGGGTGAAGTCCAAGCGGGCCGCCAGACCGGCCGTGGCCGTCCGCAGCACCGACAGGTAGGCACCCGCGGCCGGCAGCCGGACTTCCACGAAGTCCTGGTTCGCCGTGGGCTCGCCTGCGATCTGGGACACCCTCACCTCCATGGTGGTACAAGCTTCACGGGGCCGAGGGTCGCCCCCCGGCGTAACGCGTACGTGGTTCCGCGGTGACGCTATCGCGCTCGGAACGTTCCTGTCCCCGCACCCCCGGCCCCCTGGCGTTACTCACAGTAAAGCTCCGTATACGCTCCGTGTCTAGGGGGTTCGGCGGATTCAAATGGGAAGAGCGCGCGCCGGGTTGACGTACCCAGGCACCGGGCGGTCGAACCGTCGGGAAACCGCGGCCCCGGAGCCGCCCGCCGCCCCGCTGTGCCGTCCACTCTCACACGAGTACGTGGTCCACGAAACACCACCGCCAGTCGTCTCCGGGTTCGAACGTCCGCATCACCGGATGACCCGAGTCGCCGTGGTGCTTCGTCGCGTGCCGGTTCGGCGAGGAGTCGCAGCACGCGACATGGCCGCAGGTGAGGCAGAGGCGCAACTGCACCGGGTCCGTGCCGTCCGCGAGACACTCCAGGCACGTCTCGCTCAAAGGGCCCGGTTCCGGGAGCGGCAGCACATCGACGTGCGTGCACTGTTTCATGATTGCCAGATTACGTCGGTTGCGCGGAGAGCCGCGCGGAGAACGAGGGTGGGCGAGGACATGGACGTGATGCCGCTCCTTTTGCTGGTGGCGGGGAGCGCCGCCGTCGCGGGGATCGCCCGGCGCGGGCCCGTACCCGCGCCGCTGCTCCTGGTCGGTGTCGGCCTCGTCGCGTCCTACGTGCCCGGCGTCCCCGACTACACCCTCGACCCCGAGGTCGTCCTCCCGCTGCTGCTGCCCCCGCTGCTGTACACCTCCGCCAGCGACAGCTCCTACCTCGACCTGCGCGCCCAGGTACGCCCGGTGGCCCTGCTGTCGGTCGGGTACGTCCTCTTCGCCACCGTCGTGGTCGGCTGGGTCGCGCATCTGATCATCCCCGGCCTGCCGCTGACCGCCGCGCTGGTACTGGGCGCGGTGGTGGCGCCGCCCGACGCGGTCGCCGCCACAGCTGTCGCCCGCCGGCTCGGACTGCCGTCCCGGATCACCACGATCCTCCAGGGCGAGTCCCTCCTGAACGACGCCACCGCCATCACCGCGTACAAGGTCGCGCTCGCCGCCGCCATCGGGGAGGGCGCCACCTGGGCGGGCGGGCTGCTCGAATTCCTCATCGCCGCGGTCGGTGGCGTCGGTGTCGGCCTGGTCCTGATGGCACCCCTGCACTGGCTGCGCACGCATCTGCGTGAGCCCCTGCTCCTGAACACGCTGTCCCTGCTCATCCCGTTCGTCGCCTACAGCGTCGCCGAGCAGTTCCACGCCTCCGGGGTGCTCGCGGTCGTGGTCGTCGCGCTCTACCTCGGGCACCGCGCGTGGGAGGTCGACTTCGCCACCCGGCTCCAGGAGGAGGCGGTGTGGAAGATGGTCGCCTTCATCCTGGAGTCCGCCGTCTTCGCCCTGATCGGCCTCCAGCTCCGCGTCGTCGTCGAGGGGCTCGGCGCGAACGAGGTCACCCAGGCCGTCGGATACGCCGTGATCCTCTTCCTGGTCGTCGTCCTGGCCCGGCTCGTCTGGGTCTACCCCGCCGCCTTCCTGCCCCGCCTGCTCTCCGCCAGGATCCGGGAACGCGAGGAGAACCCCACCTGGAAGGGCGCGCTGGTCACCGGCTGGGCCGGGATGCGCGGCGTGGTCTCCCTCGCCATCGCCTTCTCCGTCCCGCTCACCGTGCACGGCGGCCACCCCTTCCCCCAGCGCAACCTGATCCTCTTCCTGACCTTCACCACGGTCATCGGCACCCTGGTCATCCAGGGCCTGAGCCTGCCCCCGCTGATCCGCGCCCTCCGCTTCCCGCCCCGCGACCCGCGCGCGGACACCCTCGCCGAGGCCAACGCGCAGGCCCAGGCGTCCCGCGCGGCCGAGAACCGGCTCGAAGAACTCCTCACCGACGAGCGCAACGCGCTACCCGCCCCGCTCGCCGACCGGCTCCGCGCGGTCATGGAGCGCCGCCGCGACGCCGTCTGGGAACGCCTCGGCCAGGCCAACCCCGTCACCGGCGAGTCGGTGGACGACACCTACCGCCGGCTGTCCCGCGAGATGATCAGCGCCGAACGCGACGTCTTCGTCCGCCTGCGCGACCACCGCTACATCGACGACGAGATGCTCCGCGCCCTGCTGCGCCGGCTCGACCTGGAGGAGGCGGCCGCGTACCGGGAAGTGGCCTAAAGTCCCCTGTCCGGGAACGGGCGTCCGGTGACGACCGCGGCCACGGTCGTCCCGCGCGGGAGGGCGCCCTCCTCGGCCAGCGCGGTGAGCGCGTACAGCAACTTGGCGACATACAGCCGCTCCACGGGCACCCCGTGCCGGTCCTCGAAGTCCATCGCGAAGGCGTCCAGCTCCGGCGTCGTACGGGCGTAGCCGCCGAAGTGGAAGCGCTCCTCCAGCCCCCAGTCGCCGGTGCGCGCGCCGAACGCCCCCTCCTGCAGGGCGCGTACTTCGGCCTCCAGGAAGCCGCCCTTGAGCACCGGTACGCCGAGCGCGCGCTGTCCGGGCGCGAGGCCGGCGGCCAGTCCGGCGAGCGTGCCACCGGTGCCGCAGGCCACCGCGACGACCTCCGCGCGGTCCCGCAGTTCCTTGCCCAGCGCCGCGCAGCCGCGCACCGCCTCGGCGTTGCTGCCGCCCTCGGGGACCACGTACGCGCCCTCCGCGCGGGCCGCGCGCAGGATCGCGGCCAGGGTCTCCGGCTCGCCCTTGCGCCGGTACGCCGACCGCGCCACGAAGTGCAGCCGCATGCCGTCCGCCGCACACCTGGCCAGGGAGGGGTTCAGCGGGCGCCCGGCCAGTTCGTCGCCGCGCACCACGCCGACCGTGGGCAGCCCGAGCAGCCGCCCGGCGGCCGCGGTGGCGCGCAGATGGTTGGAGTACGCGCCACCGAAGGTGACCAGCGCCCGGCCCCGCGCCGCCTCGATGTTCGGCACGAGCTTGCGCCACTTGTTGCCGATCAGCTCCGGGTGGATCAGATCGTCCCGCTTGAGCAGCAGCCGCACGCCGTGCCGGGAGAAACGGTCGTCCCGCACCTCCGCGAGGGGGGAGGGAAGTGCCGGGGCGAGGGGGTCGGCGCTGGTCATCCGCCCATTGTCGCCGCGGGCGCGCTGTTTCCGGGAGCCGCGCTATCCCTTCAGCCGCTCCTTGACCCGCGCGCGCAGCGAGGCCATGGTGAACCCGCGCGGGTCCACCTTGCCCGGCTGCCACTCCCGGTGGCCGATGACCGAACGTTCCGTCCAGTCGTGGTGGCGGCAGATCGCCGCGGAGACCCGCACGATCGCCTCCATCTGGGCCTCGGGCCACGGGTCCTCGCCGTCGCCGAGGTTCTCGCACTCGAAACCGTAGAAGTACCGGTTGCCGTCGGTGTTGGACTCGTTGTCGGTGGGCAGCCCCTTCTCCGCGATGACCGCCCGCAGCACCTCGTCGTCACCGAGACCGGCGTGGTTGGCGCGGCCGTAGCCGACCAGGTGGACCTTGCCGTCCTTGGTGATCACGCCGTGGCAGAGCGGGCCCGGAAGGTCGTCGTAGCCCTCGCGGCACAGCTCCACGGTGCGGGCGCTGCCGCTCGTCACCGTGTGGTGGATCATGATGCCGTGGACCGGACCCCAGGGGCCCTTGTGGTTGCGGTTGTGGGTCCGCCAACTGCCGACCTCCACGACCTTGAGGCCCTCCGCCTTCAGCGCGCTCAGAAAACCGCTCGCGGACATGGGTGGGGACATGACCGCCTCCTTCGTACCGTTCGGGAAATTTCCGTACCGTGCGGGCAGGCCGCCCACAGCGGCACACCCGTAACGCTGCTTGTACCGACGGAGGGCGGTCCGGACCACATCGTTCGCATGCTGTGCGAGCCGATCCGGCCATTTCCCGGCCGGGAACACGCCGTGCGCGCGTGGACAAGGTCCCTCACTCTGCCCAGTAGTCCGATCATCCATTCCCCCTCTTTCGTGTAATGGTGCGAGCACAGTGCGTGATGGAAGGCTCAGCCCCGAGACCGGTGCCCGGCGCGATTCGGCTCCGGGCATACATGGGAGGGCAATTCCTTATGTCGGTAGGCGAAGAGGTCCGCACGGAACAGGGCAAGCCGCAGCAGTCCCTCGGCACGGCGGCCGCGCGGAACCTGGCCACCACGACCAAGTCCGTACCCCAGATGCAGGAGATCAGCTCCCGCTGGCTGCTGCGCAACCTGCCCTGGGTGGACGTCCAGGGCGGCACGTACCGGGTGAACCGGCGGCTGACGTACGCCGTCGGCGACGGCCGCATCACCTTCGTCAAGACCGGGGACCAGGTCGAGGTCATCCCGGCCGAGCTGGGTGAACTGCCCGCGCTGCGCTCGTACGAGGACGAGGAGGTGCTCACCGAGCTGGCCCGGCGGTGCCGCCAGCGCGACATCGCCGCGGGCGAGGTGATCAGCTCCTTCGGCACCCGCACGGAGGAGGTGTACCTGCTCGCCCACGGCCGGGTCGAGAAGATCGGCACGGGCCCGTACGGCGACGACGCGGTCCTCGAAGTCCTCGCCGACGGCGCCTACTTCGGTGAGCAGACGCTGCTCGACCCCGACGCCATCTGGGAGTACACCGCCCGCGCGGCCACCGCGTGCACGGTGCTCGTCCTCAGCCGTCAGGACTTCGAGCAGGTCGCCGAGCGGTCCGACTCCCTGGGCGAGCACGTCGGCCGGCTGCGCGCGCTCCCGGACCAGCGGACCAACAAGTACGGCGAGAAGGAGGTCGAGCTGGCGGCCGGCCACTCCGGCGAGCCCGACATCCCGCACACCTTCGTCGACTACGAGGCGCGTCCGCGCGAGTACGAACTCAGCATCGCCCAGACCGTGCTGCGCATCCACTCCCGCGTGGCCGACCTGTACAACCAGCCGATGAACCAGACCGAGCAGCAGTTGCGGCTCACGGTCGAGGCGCTGAAGGAGCGCCAGGAGCACGAGCTGGTCAACAACCGCGAGTTCGGCCTCCTGCACAACTGCGAGTACGACCAGCGCCTCCAGCCGCACGACGGCGTCCCCGGCCCGGACGACCTGGACGAGCTGCTCAGCCGCCGCCGGGGCACCAAGTTCCTGCTCGCCCACCCGCGCGCCATCGCGGCGATCGGGCGCGAGCTGAACAAGCGCGGGCTGGTCCCGGAGACCATCGACGTGGGCGGCAACCGCATCCCCACCTGGCGCGGTGTGCCGATCTACCCGTGCAACAAGATCCCGGTCACCGAGGCCCGCACCACCTCGATCATCGCCATGCGTACCGGCGAGGCCGACCAGGGCGTCATCGGCCTCAGGCAGTCCGGCCTCCCGGACGAGATCGAGCCCAGCCTGTCCGTCCGCTTCATGGGCATCAACGAACAGGCCGTCATCAACTACCTGGTGACCGCCTACTACTCGGCCGCCGTGCTCGTGCCGGACGCGCTGGGCGTGCTGGAGAACGTCGAGATCGGCCGGTGGCGGTGACGCGCGTACCGCGTACGGCTGTTCGCCCCGGCGGTCCCTGCCGCCGGGGCGGCGGCCCCACCGTTCGCATGGTCCGTGAGGGGGAGTCATGAGCGAGGCCGTGACGTCCGTGCCCGGAGGGCGCGAGTCGGCGGCGGCGCCGTCGGACGCCGTGCCGAGACAGCGGCCCGCGGCCGACGACGTGCCGGGGGGCGAGGTCTCGGGGGACGGCCATGAGGCGGCCGTCCTGCTGGAGCGCACCCGGGGTGTCGTGGACCCCGAACTGCGCGCCGCCATCGACTCGTTGCCCGACCAACTGCGCCGGATCGCGCTCTACCACTTCGGCTGGAGCCACGCGGACGGCACCCCGGCCGCGGGCAACGCGGGCAAGGCGATCCGGCCCGCCCTCGTCCTCGCGGCGGCCTCCGCGCTGGGCGGCGCCGAGGCGCGGGCCGCGGCCGTGCGAGCCGCCGCGGCGGTCGAACTGGCCCACAACTTCACGCTGCTGCACGACGACGTGATGGACCGCGACACCACCCGCAGGCACCGGCCCACCGCCTGGACCGTGTTCGGCGAACCCGACGCGATCCTCGCCGGGGACGCCCTCCAGGCACTGGCCCTGCGGCTGCTCGCCGACGACCCGCATCCCGCCTCCGGCCGGGCGGCCGCCCGGCTCACCGAGTGCGTCATCGAGCTGTGCGCCGGCCAGCAGACCGACACGTCCCTGGAACAGCGCCCACCCGACGAGGTCACGCTCGACGAGGTGCTCGTCATGGCCGAGGCGAAGACCGGCGCGCTGATCGGCTGCGCCTGCGCCCTGGGCGCGCTGTACGCGGGCGCCGACGACGAGGTCGTCGCGGCGCTGGACACCTTCGGCCGGCAGGCCGGGCTGGCGTTCCAGCTCATCGACGACGTGATCGGCATATGGGGCGACCCCCGGCGCACGGGCAAGCCGGCCGGCGCCGACCTAGCCGTCCGCAAGAAGTCCCTGCCGGTGGTCGCCGCGCTCACCTCCGGCACCCCGGCGGCGGCCGGACTGGCCACGCTGTACGCCCGCCCGCACACGGCGGGGGACAGCGGCGACATCGCCCGCGCGACGGCCGCCGTGGAGCAGGCGGGCGGCCGCGACTGGGCCCAGGCGGAGGCGGCGGACCGCATGGCACGGGCGGTCCAGGAACTGGCCCGCGCGGTCCCCGCCCCGGAGGCGGCGGGCGGCCTGCTGGCCCTGGCGGAGTTCGTCACCCGGCGCAGTAGCTGAGGAGGCCCGGCCGGGCCCCGCGCATCCCCACGGTGCGCGGGGCCCGGCCGCTCTAAGCTGGAGGTATGGACAGGGAAGACCACGTCTGCCCCACCTGCGGACACCCCGTCGACACGGTCGTCGGCCGCCACAAGACCCTGGGCGCCTGGGTCCCGGTATGGAAAGCGGGCCCGTGCCACAACCCGGAGTGCGCCGAGTCCGCGGCCAGCCCCGACCGTAACGTGGGGGCCATGCCGAAGCAGCCGTACATCCTCCACCTCACCGAACGCGCCCTGTGGGACGCGGCCCGCGAACACGGCACCTACGAGGTGTCCACCCGCGGCCGCACGCTCCAGGAGGTGGGCTACATCCACTTCTCCACCCGCGATCAGCTCCCTCGGGTCGCGGCCTTCCTGTACGGCGACGACCCGGGCCGGGACGACCTGGTGACCCTGGTCGTGGACCCCGCCCTGCTGGACGTACCGGTGAAGTACGAGGCCATGCCACCCGAGGGGGAGGAGTTCCCCCACGTGTACGGCCCGCTGCCGGTGGCCGCGGTGGTGGACGTGGAGCCGTGGAGCGGGGCTCGGACGCCCGGGTAGGCCGGTGCCGCAGGGCCAGGAGGGCCCGAAGTGATCCCGGAGACCCCGGCGGGGTCGGGGCCGCCCGGTACCGGACAGCTCCCCCCGGCGAACTACTGTGCGTTTTCCCCATGCCGCGTAGACTGATGCCGCGTCCTTGACCCCGGCGCCCTCTGTCGAGTGACGGCGCGGCCTCCGGTGAGCGGACTTCCAGGCGTCGCGTACGCAGGTGATCTCCTGTCGGCGGTAGCACCCGTCCCCCGGCAATCCCGCTGTACTCCTTCGAGCGTGCCCGCGCCTCTCACCTCCCGGTGGCGCGGTACGGGTCCGGGAAGCCGAGGCGTCACCGTGTCTGCCACTCCGTCAGTCGTGCATACGATGAATCTCCACCGGTGCGATGGCCGGGCGACCATCTGCCTGGAGGGAGAGATCGACCTGTCCACAGTCGCCGCCGTCCGCGCGGCCCTGGCCACCTGCCACACCTACGGCATCAGGGACATCGATGTGGACCTCACCGCGGTCACCTTCTGCGACGTCAGCGGCCTGAACGCCTTCCTCGCCGCCGCACGGCGCTCGGTCGCGGCGCGAGGACGCCTGCGGCTGCACCACCCCGCTCCCGTCGTCCGCCTGCTCCTGGACCTGACCCGCACCGGGTTCCTCCTGGCCGAGGACCGCCCGTCCGCCGAGCCGGCTCCGGCCGGGGCTCTCCAGCCCAGAGAGGCCGCATGATCAGTGACGGCTTGGCGGAGATCCTGCGGCTGCTCCGGGACGAGACATGGCCGGACGTCGCGGCGAACGCGACCGCGCTGTTCGCCGTGGACGGGATCGCGGTCAGCGCGAACGGCGGATCGGGCGCGGCGGAGATCCTCTGGTCCTCGGAGGGGATCGCACGCGGCTTCGAGGATCTGCAGCTCACACTCGGCCAGGGCCCCGGCCCGGACTGCCTGGCCCATGGCATCCCGGTGCGGGTCCCCGACCTGGCCCGCGTGCGGGCGGACCGCTGGCCCGCGCTCCTGACCGAGCTCCCCGGCCTGACCATGCGGGCGGTGTTCTGCTTCCCGCTGCGCATCGGGGCCATCACGCTGGGCGTGCTGACCCTGGTCCGGGGTACGCCCGGCCACCTCACCCCGGCGCAGGGCGACGACATCACGGTGCTCGCGCGCGCCCTGAGCACCTACCTGCTGGACCTCGGAGATCCTCTGCTGTCCTCACTCGAGGACCCGGACCTGGCCGGCCCGCTGCCGCACCAAGCGGTACTGCACCAGGCGACCGGCATGGTCAGCGTCCAGCTCGGGGTCCCCCTGGCGGAGGCGCTGCTGCGGCTGCGCGCCCACGCATACGGCACCAACCGCCCGCTGACCGAGACGGCCCGGGACATCGTGGCCAGGCGACTGCGGCTCGCCCCCGACCCGCACCCGACGAATCTCACCGAAGACGCAGATCTCACCGAAGATGCAGATCTCACCGAAGACGCAGACGAGGACTGATCTCCATGGCAACCCGTGAACAGCAACTCACCGAGGTCTTCGTCGAGGTAGCCGACTCCCTGACCGACGACTTCGACGTCATCGATTTCCTGCAGAAGCTGTCCGTGCGCTGCATGGAACTCCTGGACGTCGCCGCCGTCGGCATCCTGCTCTCGGACGAGAACGGAGGGCTCCACGTCCTGGCCGCCTCCGACGAGGACACCCGCCTCCTCGAACTCCTGGCCCTCCAGCACGACCAGGGTCCCTGCGTCGACTGCTGCAACGACGGCCGGCCGCGGGTCAACATCAGCCTCACCGATCCTGAGGCCGCCGCCCGCTGGCCCCAGTTCGCCCGCAGCGCCCGGGAGACCGGGTTCACCGCGACGAACGCCCTGCCGCTGCGGCTGCGCGGACGGATCATCGGCGCGCTCAACCTCTTCCGGACCAGCCCGGAACCCCTGGCCGCACAGGACATCGCCCTCGGCCAGGCGCTCGCCGACGTGGCCACCATCGCCATCCTGCAGCAGCGCACCCTCGCGCACATCGAGGCCGAACGTGATCAGCTCCAGTACGCCCTGAACAGTCGCATCGTCATCGAGCAGGTCAAGGGCATCCTGGCCGAGCGCTGGCAGATGCCCATCGACGAGGCGTTCGGCATCTTCCGCGCCTATGCCCGCGCCCACAACCGCAAACTCTCCGGTCTCGCCAGGGCCATCGCCGAGGGCGAGCAGGACACCGACTCGATCCGTACGCTCCCGGCGGGTCCCACCGACACGGGCGCCTGACGAACTCCCGGGGCTCCGCGCCCTAGGACGGGGTCCTGGCCGCGCGCAGTGGTGCTCCGGCCTCGTGCAGGCTGCTCAGTGCCTGCCGGTAGGAGGCCACCAGGCTGGTCTCCAGGTAGGTCACGCCCAGCTCCTCGCAGTAGCGGCGGACGATGACCTGTGCCTTGCGCAGGTTCGGGCTCGGCATGCTCGGGAAGAGGTGGTGCTCGATCTGGTAGTTCAGGCCGCCCAGCACGATGTCGGTGAGCCGCCCGCCGTGGATGTCGCGGGAGGTGAGGACCTGACGGCGCAGGAAGTCGGGGCGGTCGTCGCCGGTCAGGGTCGGCATGCCCTTGTGGTTGGGGGCGAAGATCGAGCCGAGGTACACCCCGAAGAGGCACTGGTGCACGGCGAGGAAGGCGACCGCCATGCCGGGGGGCAGCACGAGGAACAGCGCGGTGAGGTAGGCGGCGATGTGTCCGATCAGCAGGACGCCCTCCAGGAACCGGCACCTGAGTGAGCGGTCCGCCAGTGAACGCACGCCCGCCACATGCAGGTTGAACCCCTCGAGGGTGAGGAGGGGAAAGAACAGGAAGGCCTGCGAACGGCCGACCAGCCGGGGCACTCCGGTGGCGGCGTGGGCCTGCGACTTCGTCCAGACCAGCAGGTCGGGAACGAGGTCGGGATCGAGTTCCTCGTGGTTGGGGTTGGCGTGATGGCGGGTGTGCTTGTCCTGCCACCAGCCGTAGCCCATGCCGATCCCCGCGTTCCCTGCGATGCGCCCGGACACCTCGCTGGCCCGGCGGAGCCGGAAGACCTGCCGGTGGGCGATGTCGTGAGCCACCAGGGCGACCTGGCCGTAGGCCACGGCGAGCGCCGCGGCGACGGCCAGCGTCCACCAGCTCACGCCGACCACGACGAACGCGGCCCAGCAGCCCGCGTAGAAGGCCACCACGGCGGTGATACGGGTCGCGTAGTACCCCGGGCGTCGGCCCATCAGGCCACTGGCGGCGACCAGCTTCGACAACTGGGCGAAGTCGCTTCCCGCGCCCCGCGCGGAGGTTTCGGTGATCACGATCGTGACCCTTCCGGTGGATGGCGCCCGGAGCCGGCCGCTCCGGAGTCCACTCCACGCACCCGGCGGCGGGGTCACGGCCTTGGAAGGTTGCGAGGATGCCGACGCCGTTGCGGGTACCCCGGAAACGGCCCACGGCACATGGATCAGCCGCAGGTGAAGCCTCCGGCCGCCCCGGCCCCGGCGCGCAAAAGACCGCACCCGGAGCCCTGGGGGCGCCGGGTGCGGCCGGGGACACTGCAAAGTCAGGAAATTGCAGGTCGAAAAAGGTCGATCTCAGAGATCAGGCCTTCTTGGTCTCCCAGAAGATCTTGTCGATCTGGGCGATGTAGTCCAGAGCCTTCTGACCCGTGGCCGGGTCCGAGGACGCCTTGGCGGCGGAGAGGGACTTGACCGCCTCGTTGACCAGGGTGTGCAGCTCCGGGTAGCTCTCGAAGTGCGGCGGCTTGAAGTAGTCGCTCCAGAGCACGTCCAGGTGGTGCTTGGCGAGCTCGGCGCGCTGCTCCTTGATCACCGTGGCACGGATCTGGAAGTGCGGGTCGTCGTTCGCGGCCATCTTCTCCTGGATGGCCTTGACCGACTCCGCCTCGATGCGGGCCTGAGCCGGGTCGTACACACCGCAGGGCAGGTCGCAGTGGGCGCTGACCTTGACCTTGGGGGCAAACAGGCGGGAAAGCATGGAGCGTTCCTTCCTCGTGATCGTCTTCTCAGGTGGGACATTACTCCCTGAGGGACTGGTTTTCCCGAGTGCCCCCCAGCGCTTAGGACAAAAGTCCGGGGTCAGACTGAGACTGTGGAGGAACGGACCGGGGAGGTGCCGGGGATGCCGGAGCTGTCGCAGGACGCCGAGCGGGGCAGAGCGCTGCCGCCCTTCGGGCTGGCCGAGGTCACGGGTCCCTCCATGGTGCCCACGCTGCACCACGGGGACCGCCTGCTGCTGCGGTACGGCACTCCGGTCAGGCCGGGGGAGGTCGTCGTCCTGCGCCACCCCTTCCAGCAGGACCTGCTGGTCGTCAAGCGTGCGGTCGAACGGCGCGAGGGCGGCTGGTGGGTGCTCGGCGACAACCCGTACGCCGGCGGGGACAGCACCGACTACGGGGTCGTCCCCGAGGAGCTGATCCTGGGGCGGGCCTGGCTGCGCTACCGCCCGCTCGCCGGCCGGCGCTCGCCGCTGGCGCTGGTGCGCTGGGCGTTCTCGGCGGCCAGACCGCTGCTGTCGGACCGGTCGGCGGCCAGGCGCTTGCGGGCGCGGTAGGCGGCGACGTTGGCGCGGGTGGCGCAGCGGTCGGAGCAGTAGCGGCGGGAGCGGTTGGTGGAGGTGTCCAGGTAGGCGTTGCGGCAGGGTGCGGCCTGGCACAGGCCCAGGCGGTCGACGCCGTACTCGGTCAGATGGAAGGCCAGGCCCATCGCGGCGATGGCCGCGTAGCCGGCGGTCACGTTCGACGGGTGGTCGGCCAGGTGCATGTGCCACAGCGGGCGGCCGTCGTCGTCGCGGATGTCGTGGCCCGAGATCTGCGGGCTGACCGGGAACTCCAGCAGCAAGGAGTTCAGCAGGTCCACGGCCAGCGTCTCGTCCCCCTCGTCCGCCGCCTCGAACACCGCGCGCAGCCTGCCGCGGACCGAGCGGAAGCGGGTGACGTCGGCGTCGGTGGCGCGGCGGGCCGCCGAGGCGTTGCCGCCGAAGAGGTCGCGTACGGCCTCTACCGAGGTCAGGGAGTCCTTGCCCTGGCCCGGCTCCTCGCTGTTGACGAGACGTACGGCGTAGTCCGAGTAATGGGCCAGTTCCACTTGTAGTCCTTACGGGGGCGCTCTATGGTCATGTCTGCGGTCGGGTAACAGCCGGGCGCGCTTCCAGGGTATTACGCGTGCACGGAAGGGGACGTGGAAAACGTGACCACCATAGGTACGGGTACGGACTGGGCCGCCTGGCAGGAGAGCTGGGACCGGCAGCAGGAGTGGTACATGCCCGACCGTGAGGAGCGGTTCCGGGTCATGCTCGACATGGTCGAGGCGTTCGCCGGCACCGCCCCGCGCGTGCTCGACCTCGCCTGCGGCACCGGCACCATCACCGCGCGGCTGCTGGCCCGCTTCCCCGGGGCGACCAGCACCGCCGTCGACCTCGACCCGGCCCTGCTCGCCATCGCGCGCGGCACCTTCGCGGGCGACGACCGGGTCACCTTCGTGGAGGCCGACCTCAAGGACCCGGACTGGCCGGCGGCCCTGCCGCACCGGAGCTACGACGCCGTCCTCACGGCCACCGCGCTCCACTGGCTGCACACCGAGCCCCTCACCGCTCTCTACGGGCAGCTCGCCGGGCTGGTGCGGGACGGCGGGGTCTTCATGAACGCCGACCACATGGCCGACGAGTCCACGCCCCGGATCAACGCCGCCGAACGTGGCCGGCGCCACGCCGAGATGGAGCGGGCCAAGCGGGACGGTGCGCTCGACTGGGCGGAGTGGTGGCAGCTCGCCGCCCAGGACCCGGTCCTCGCCGGACCCACCGCCCGCCGCTTCGAGATCTACGGCGAACACGCGGACGGCGACATGCCGTCCGCGGCCTGGCACGCGGCCGCCCTGCGCGAGAAGGGGTTCGCGGAGGCCCGGCCGGTGTGGTGTTCGCCCTCGGACACACTGCTGCTCGCGCTGAGGTGAGACAGGGGCGAGGGGCGGTACGGGGTCACCCCGTACCGCCCCTCGCCCTCTCCGCTTACAGCACCTTCGACAGGAACGACTTGGTGCGGTCGTGCTGGGGGTTGGTCAGGACGTCGCGGGGGTGGCCGGACTCGACGACCACTCCGCCGTCCATGAAGACCAGGCTGTCGCCGACCTCGCGGGCGAAGCCCATCTCGTGGGTCACGACGACCATCGTCATGCCGGACTCGGCGAGGTCGCGCATGACGTCGAGGACGTCACCGACCAGCTCCGGGTCCAGCGCCGACGTCGGCTCGTCGAACAGCATCAGCTTGGGCTCCATGGCGAGCGCCCGGGCGATCGCCACGCGCTGCTGCTGGCCGCCGGAGAGCTGGGAGGGGTAGTTGCCCGCCTTGTCGGCGAGGCCCACCCGCTCCAGGAGCTGCATCGCCTGCTCCTGCGCGGCCCGCCTGGAGACGCCCTTGACCTGCACGGGCGCCTCGGCGACGTTCTCCGCGGCCGTCATGTGCGGGAAGAGGTTGAAGCGCTGGAAGACCATGCCGATGTCCCGGCGCTTCAGCGCGACCTCGCTGTCGCGCAGCTCGTACAGCTTGTCGCCCTTCTGGCGGTAGCCGACCAGCTCGCCGTCGACGTACAGGCGACCGGAGTTGACCTTCTCCAGGTGGTTGATGCACCGGAGGAACGTCGACTTGCCGGAACCGGAGGGGCCGATGAGGCAGAACACCTCGCCCGGCTTCACCTCCAGGTCGATGCCCTTGAGCACCTGCACGGCGCCGAAGGACTTGTGCACGCCCTCGGCCTTCACCATCGGGACGTTCGCCTTCGGCGGGGTGTCCGTCTTGCTCAGCTTGTCGGTCATGCCGCGCCTCCCTTCGGACGGCCCAGGGAGAACATGTTCGCCTTCACCTTCTGCCACGGGGTGGCAGGCAGTTGACGGCTCGAGCCTCGGGCGTAGTAGCGCTCGATGTAGTACTGGCCGACGCTCAGGACCGAGGTCATGATCAGGTACCAGGCCGCGGCCAGGAAGTACATCTCCACCGGTGCGCCGGAGTTCTGGCCGATGTCCTGGGCGTAGCGGAAGAGTTCCGGATACTGGACGGCCGCCACGAGCGAGGTCGTCTTCAGCATGTTGATCACTTCGTTGCCCGTGGGCGGCACGATCACGCGCATCGCCTGCGGGATGACGACCCGGCGCAGCGTCTTGGCGTGGCTCATGCCCAGCGCGTGGGACGCCTCGGTCTGGCCCTCGTCCACCGCGAGCAGGCCGGCCCGGCAGATCTCCGCCATGTACGCGGCCTCGTTGAGGCCCAGGCCGAGCAGCGCCGTCAGCAGCGGCGTCATGAAGTCGGACCAGTAGTTCTTGTAGATCGGGCCCAGGTTGATGTACTCGAAGACGAGCCCCAGGTTGAACCACAGGAACAACTGCACCAGCACCGGGGTGCCGCGGAAGAACCAGATGTAGAACCAGGCGATCGACGAGGTCACCGGGTTCTTCGACAGCCGCATCACCGCGAGGACGATGCCGCCGACGATGCCGATCACCATCGACAGGACCGTCAGCAGCAGGGTCTTGCCGACGCCGGTCAGGATGCGGTCGTCGAAGAAGTAGTCGGGGATCGCCTGCCAGTTGATCTTGCCCTGGCTGAACGCGTACACGATCGCCACGAGCAGGGCGATGGCGACGACGGCGGACACGTACCGCCCGTAGTGCCGTACCGGGATGGCCCTGATGGCCTCCGGCGCGGCCGAGGGAGCGCCCTGCTCCCCGGCCGTCTTCTCGATCTCAGTCACAGGTATTGCCTCTCGGTGGCCGCTGAGGTTCCGCGGATCACTTGCCGCCGTTGATCACGGCTTCCTTGACGGCGCCGTCCTGCGCGCCCCACTTCTTGAGGATCTTGTCGTACTCGCCGTTCTTGACGATCTCGTTCAGCGCGGCCTTCAGGGCGTCGCGCAGCTGCGTGTCCTTCTTGGCCACGGCGATGCCGTACGGCGCGGCCTCGACCTGGTCGCCGACGACCTCGAAGTCCTTGCCGCCGCCGGAGGTCTTCACCGCGTAGGCGGCGACCGGGAAGTCGGAGGAGGCGGCGTCCACGCCACCCGAGCGCAGCCGGGTCTGGGACTGCTGGTCGTCGTCGAACGGCTCGATGCTGATCTTCTTGCCGGCCGGGCACTTCTTGGTCTCCTGCTTGGCCAGGTCCTCCGAGACCGTGCCGCGCTGGACGGCGAGCTTCTTGCCGCACAGGTCCGACCAGCCGGCGATGCCGTTGGTGTCGCCCTTGCGCGTGTAGATGGAGACGCCCGCGGTCAGGTAGTCGACGAAGTCGACGCCCTCACCGACCTTCTTGCCCGTGTCGGGGTCGACGCCCTCCTGACGGTTCTTGTTGTCCGTCATCGCCGACATGGCCATGTTGAAGCGGCCGGAACGCAGACCGGTGAGGAGACCGTCGAACGTTCCCTCCTCGAAGGTGAACTTCACGCCGAGCTGGTCGCCGAGGGCGGTGGCGATGTCCGGGTCGATGCCGACGACCTTGCCCGAGGAGTCCTTGAACTCGACCGGGGCGTAGTGGATGTCGGAGCCGACCTTGATCTCGCCCTTGTCCCGGAGGTCGGAGGGGAGCAGGTCGGCGAGGGGGGCGCTGCTGTCGGTACTGCCGGAGTCCTTGCCCTTGGTCTGGTCACCGCAGCCGGTGAGGAGCAGGGAGCCCGCGACCGCGATCGCACCGACCGCTGCGATCCGGGACCGTGCGGTCGTACGACGGGTGGAGCTTGCGGTCATCGTGGTTCCTCCGGCGGATGGGAAGAGAAGACGTACCGATGGGTCGACGAGAACACACACCTTCGGGTGTCGCGACCTCGTGGGTTTACGGCATCTTGCCATTCGGACTGGGCCATTCAGGGGCGTCACAATGTCAAAATCGGATAACGGGTGATCGAGAACCGCATCAGGTCGGTACATCCGCGCTCCATTCATGCCGGATGATCTGCGGAAATACGCTGTTCACACCGGAAGATCCGTACCGGGTCTCACGATGCGGACGAGTGGTGTGCGGTGTTTCGGGGGGTTCGCGAGGCGCTTGAGGTTCCTTTGAGGTGCTTCTGCGGCCCTCCGTGCGGAGGGCTCGGGGAGGGGCCGAGGTGGTCTCTCCGCGCCCGCCGGCATTCCGGGGCGACATGTGACCTTGCGCCTAATGGACTCGTGGTCCGCCCGTCCGTCCGGTATGAAGGTTCTTTACACCCCTCATCCGGGGCTCAGGGCGCGTGTGCGGCGCGCCCGTCGCGTATGTGCTCGTACGTATCCGTCAACCGAGCCGTGCGCGGTGCCCGCCCACTCCTCACCCGGAGTGGTCGACCCTCAACCATGCATACCTAAGGGGTAAGACAAAGTGGCAGCGGAGATCGTCAATCCTCGCAGCGACAGCGGTGCCGGACCGGAGGGCGGGGCCGAGCCCCTGGACTCCTTCGACCCCGCTTTCGCGCTGCACCGCGGCGGCAAGATGGCCGTGCGGGCCACCGTGCCGGTCCGGGACACGGAAGACCTTTCCCTCGCGTACACCCCCGGCGTCGCTCGCGTGTGCACCGCGATCGCGGAACAGCCGGAGCTGGTCAACGACTACACCTGGAAGTCCTCGGTCGTCGCCGTCGTCACCGACGGCACGGCCGTGCTCGGTCTCGGGGACATCGGTCCCGAGGCGTCCCTCCCCGTGATGGAGGGCAAGGCGATCCTGTTCAAGCAGTTCGGCGGTGTCGACGCGGTGCCGATCGCCCTCGACTGCACCGGAGTCGACGAGATCGTGGAGACCGTCGTCCGGCTCGCCCCGTCCTTCGGCGGTGTGAACCTGGAGGACATCTCCGCGCCTCGCTGCTTCGAGATCGAGCGGCGCCTGCAGGAGCGGCTGGACATCCCGGTCTTCCACGACGACCAGCACGGCACCGCCGTGGTCACGCTGGCGGCGCTGCGCAACGCGGCCCGGCTCAGCGGACGTGAGATCGGGCAACTGCGCGTCGTCATCTCCGGGGCCGGGGCGGCCGGTGTCGCCATCGCCCGGATGCTGATCGAGGCCGGTATCGGGGACGTCGCGGTCGCGGACCGCAAGGGCGTCGTCTCCGCGGACCGTACCGATCTGACCGACGTCAAGCGGGAGTTGGCCTCCTTCACCAACAAGGCGGGGCTCACCGGCACGCTGGAGGACGCGCTGGCCGGCGCCGACGTGTTCATCGGCGTCTCCGGCGGGACGGTCGCGGAGGAGGCGGTCGCCTCCATGGCGAAGGGCGCCTTCGTCTTCGCCATGGCCAACCCGAACCCCGAGGTGCACCCGGAGGTCGCGCACAAGTACGCGGCCGTCGTCGCCACCGGGCGTTCCGACTTCCCGAACCAGATCAACAACGTGCTGGCCTTCCCCGGCATCTTCGCCGGCGCGCTCCAGGTGCGGGCCTCCCGGATCACCGAGGGCATGAAGATCGCCGCGGCCGAGGCGCTCGCCGCGGTCGTCGGCGACGACCTCGCCGCCGACTACGTGATCCCCTCGCCGTTCGACGAGCGGGTCGCCCCGGCGGTGACCGCCGCTGTCGCGGCCGCCGCCCGTGCCGAGGGTGTCGCCCGGCGCTGACACGGCGCACAAGCGTCCGAACGGAACGGCCTCGCCCGGCAGGGCGGGGCCGTTCCTGCGTCCGGGGTGTCCAGACGGTCCGGGCCGGTTCAGTCGGTCCGGGGCGTCCGGCGGCCGGTGGGGCCTCGCCGCGCCGAACGGGTGCCCGGACGCAAGAGGGTGTGTGTCACACCGTCCGGCGGTTCCGCCCGGGGCGGGGCGGAACCTATCGTCGGCGGCATGTTCGCCGCCTATGCCGCCCGGATCGACCGCGATCAGCCGCTCTCCGGACTCGAGTTGGGGGAGCGCCCGGCTCCCGAGGCCCGGTCCGGCTGGAGCACCGTCGACGTCCGCGCCGCTTCCCTCAACCACCATGACCTCTGGTCCCTGCGGGGTGTCGGGCTCCCCGAGGAACGGCTGCCGATGATCCTCGGCTGCGACGCCGCCGGGATCGACGAGGACGGCAACGAGGTCGTCCTGCACTCCGTCATCGGCCAGAGCGGCCACGGGGTCGGCCCCCGTGAACCCCGCTCCATCCTCACCGAGCGCTACCAGGGCACCTTCGCCGAGCAGGTCTCCGTGCCCACCTGGAACGTGCTGCCCAAGCCGAAGGAGCTGTCCTTCGCCGAGGCCGCCTGTCTGCCCACCGCCTGGCTGACCGCGTACCGGATGCTGTTCACCAACGCGGGCGTGCGGCCCGGTGACTCGGTCCTGGTCCAGGGTGCCGGCGGGGGTGTCGCCACGGCCGCGATCGTGCTCGGCCGGGCGGCCGGCCTCAGGGTCTTCGCCACCAGCCGGGACGAGGCGAAGCGGAAGCGCGCGCTGGAACTGGGTGCCGTCGAGGCGGTGGAGCCGGGGGCGCGGCTGCCGCAGCGGGTGGACGCCGTCATCGAGACGGTGGGCGCCGCGACCTGGTCGCACTCCGTCAAGTCGCTGCGGCCCGGCGGCACCGTCGTGATCTCCGGTGCCACCAGCGGTGACCGGCCCTCGCATGCCGAGCTGACCCGGATCTTCTTCCTCGAACTGAAGGTCGTCGGCTCCACCATGGGCACGAAGGACGAGCTGGAGGACCTGCTCGCCTTCTGCGCCACGACCGGTGTGCGCCCCGTCATCGACGAGGTGCTGCCGCTGGACCGGGCCCGCGAGGGGTTCGAACGGCTGGAGTCCGGCGAGCAGTTCGGGAAGATCGTGCTCACCAACTCCTGAACTCCCCTCCAGGGAGGGCGGAGTGCGGAGGCGGGTCCGGGTGCCGGGCCCGCCTTTTCGTGGACCTTGTTGTCAACTTGGGATGACAGGGTGGGTGTGTCAACCTAAGTTGACATCATGACGGATGCAACGGATCTCGCCCAGCGGGCCGGTGACCGCGATCCGCGGGTCGGGCTGCGTGCCGTGGCCGCCCTGCGCAGGCTGCTGGAGCAACTGGAAGCGGTGCAGGTGCGCGGTGCGCGCAATCAGGGCTGGTCGTGGCAGGAGATCGCCGCCGAGCTGGGTGTCAGCAGGCAGGCCGTGCACAAGAAGTATGGGAGGCAGTGATGTTCGAACGCTTCACCAAGGACGCCCGTGACGTCGTCCGGGGCGCGGTCGAGTACGCCGAACGCGCGGGCGTACGGTCCATCGGCGCCGAACATCTGCTGCTCGCCCTCCTCGACCGGGAGGGCAGCCGGGCCTCCTTCGCGCTCGCCGCGCTCGGCCTCGCCGAAGGCAGGGAGTCCCTGCGGCAGGCGCTTGCCGAGGCGCGGCGCCGGGCGGGCCTGACCCGGGCGGACGCGGACGCCCTCGCCGGACTCGGGATCGACGTCACGGAGATCGTCTCCAGGGTCGAGGAGGCACACGGCGCCGGTGCGCTGTCCGGCGACCGCCGCGAAGCGGGCGGCCGGCCGGGCCGCCGGACCTTCGAACAGGACGCCAAGGACGTGCTGGAGGGTGCGCTGCGTGCCGCCGTGGGCCGCCGCGACCGGCGCATCGGCGACGAGCACCTCCTGCTCGCCCTGGCGGCACGGCCCGGAGTGTCCGCCGAGGTGCTCGCCGACCACGGAGTGACCCACGAGTCGCTGCGGCGGGTCCTGTACGGCGAGGGCACGGCACAGGCGGGCTGACGCCGGGCCCCGGGGTCGACCCCGGGCCCCGGGGAGCCTGGGCCGACCCCGGGGGCGCAGGCGCCTCAGACCTTGGGGCCGTCGAGTATCGCGCCGATGCGGGCCGCCGCAGCCGACAGATGGCGGCGGACCTCATGGAGCTGGTCCTCGGTGACGCCTCGGTCGCGGGCCGCGTCCCGGACGTCGTCCCGGAAGCGGTCCAGCAGACGGTCCAGGTCACGGGCCGGGTCGCCGGTGGGCGGCTCATGGGCCCAGGCCGGCTCGTACTCCATCGGGAAGTCCGGCGGGGTGGCGGAGTACTCCGGGGCGGGCGCATCGGCCTTGGCGCTGCCCGCACCGGGAGCGGCCGCACCGGAACCGGCCGCACCGGTCCGCCTGCCGTGCTCCTTGCCGAAGTCGCCGAACTCCCGCGCGAGTTCGGACAGGCCCTCGCGGACGCCCGTCGGCCAGTCGCCGCGGGTGAAGTGGTCCTGCACCCGCTCCTGGACCCGGTGCGCGAGGCGGCGCATCTCCTCCTGGGCCTGGGCGTTGGCCCGCGACTGCGCCTCCTGGGCCTGGCGCCGGGCCTGCTGGGCCTCCTCGCGGGCCCGGCGGCTCTCGTCCTTGGCGCGCCGGGCCTGTTCCTTCCACTCCTGCTTGACGCGGCGCATCTCCTCCTTGGCGGTCCGCCACGCCTCGGCGTCACCCTGACCGGCCGGCTCGCCGAAGATGCCCGCCCGGTCCCCGCCGTCCCTGCTGGTGCGGGTCCGGGAGGCCGCCGCGCGCACCTCGCGCCGCAGATCACCCGCGGCACCGCGCACATCGGCCTTGATCTCGGCGGCGAGTTCCGCCACCGACTCGCGGATCTCCAGCTCCAGGTCGGCCAGTTCACCACTGCGGTCGGCCAGCTCGGCGCGGCCCGCGTCGGTGATGGAGTACACCTTCCGGCCGCCCTCGGAGGTGTGGGTGACCAGGCCCTCGGTCTCCAGCTTGGCCAGACGCGGGTAGACCGTTCCGGCCGAGGGGGCGTACAGGCCCTGGAAGCGCTCTTCGAGGAGTCTGATCACCTCGTAGCCGTGGCGCGGGGCCTCGTCGAGCAGCTTGAGGAGGTACAGGCGGAGGCGGCCGTGGGCGAAGACGGGAGGCATGTCAGAGCACCTTCTTGTCGGTCGTGCCGTCCGCGGGGGAGGCGGAGGTGGGGCCGGGGGCGGTCTCCCAGGCGGTGTCGTCGTCCTCCTCGGCCGGGCGGCGCAGCAGGGCGATCGAGCCGGAGACCGTGGTGGCCCGGAGCTTGCCGGTGCCCGAGCCGAGGCGGCCGGTGATCTTGTGGGCGCCCCACTGGCCCTGCACGCGCAGGCCGTCGAAGGCGTTGGAGATGGAGCCGCTGGCGGTGTTCGCCTCCACGTCCGCGTCCGCCGGGTGCGGGAGCCGTATGGCGATCTCGCCGGAGACGCTGGTCAGGCGTACGTCGGTGGGGCCCTCCGGGTCCAGGTCGATGATCATGGAGCCGCTGACCGAGTCGGCGCGGACGGAGGGGCCCGTGCCCTCCACCACCGTCAGGTCGCCGGAGACCGACTTGAACCTCAGCTCGCCGCTGACGGCCTGCGCCTCCACATTGCCCGAGACGGTGTCCGCGCGGACCGGGCCGGAGACGCCGACGAGGGTGGTGTCGCCGGTGACGCCCTTGACCACGGAGGGGCCGCGCACCCCGGAGACGACCGCGGCGGCGCCGACCACCCCGACCTCCACGCGGGTGCCCGCGGGCACGGCGAGGGAGACGACGGCGCTGCGGCGCCAGCCCTCACGGTCCAGCCACTTCAGGAAGCCCTTCCACGGCAGGTCTTCGTACGCCACCGTCAGGGTGCCGTGCCGGTGCGTGACGATCAGGGGCGGGCCCTCGATGTCCGAGACCTCCAGGCGGGCGGAACTCTCCTCGGTGCCCACGACGTTCACCGTGCCGTTGACGACGCGGACGTTCAGCTCGCTCACCGGGGTGTCGAAGGTCAGCTTCTGGGGTTCGGCGACGGTCCACTCGGACACGGGTCCTCCTCGGGCGTGACGCGGACAAGAGGGCGGAGCGGGGCGATGCGCGGTGGGCGAGCATGCCGACCAGTCACGCCATATCGCGTCTCCTGTCAATCACGATATATCGTGCCTGTCGGAAGTCAAGACACCCTTTCGGGGGACGAAGGCCGTCGGCGGCGGACCGTGCGCGGGCATGGCTGTGCGGGCCCTGTCCCGGTGGGCGGGCCTGCGGGTGGAGGGGGCGAGGGCACCGGCGGCCGGTGCCCCCGGGGCATACCGCGAGCGGGGAGGCGGGTTACTCGTCGTCCTCGTCGTCCAGGCGGGCCAGCCAGGTGGCCAGGCGCTCCACCGGGACCTCGAAGTCGGGGTTCAGGTCGACGAACGTACGCAGTTGCTCGGCGAGCCACTCGAAGGTGACCTCTTCCTCGCCGCGCCGCTTCTCCAGTTCTTCGATGCCTCGGTCGGTGAAGTACATGGATGACGCTCCGTCGGTCGGTGCAGGGGTAGGTCCGGTCCCGGGCGGGAAGAACCCTCATTCGCGGACGTGACCGCGAGCGCGGAGGGCGCCGCCTGTCCCGGCCGGGAGCCGGGTGAGGACAGGAAAATCATAGGCAGCCGCCGGGCGTGCTGGGCAGCCGGTGCCGCGGGGGTGTTGCCACGGGTGCCGGGCGCGGCATGGGACGGGGGACGGGCGGGGGAGAGGACGGGGGAGTCCGATGGACGGGGAATCGACGCGGGTAGCGCGGATCGAGCTGCCGGACGGCACGCCGGTGTGGGCCCGGATCTCGGGGGCCGAGGAGCTGTCGTACACCGACACCGGCTTCCATGACCGGGTGGAGGCGAGCGTGGAGAGCCTGCACTCGCTGATCACCGGGGTCGCGCGGTCGTTGTCCGCCCCGCTCAGCGCGGTGCGGCCGGACGAGGTCAGCGTGGAGTTCGGCATCGAGCTGACCGCGAAGGCCGGCAAGGTGGTCGGCCTGCTCGCGGACGGCGAGGCCAAGGCGGCGCTGACGGTCACCCTGACGTGGAACGGCGGGCCGCCCGACACGAGTGGAGCGGCGAACGGCGGAGCGGGCACGGGACCCGCACCGGATGCGGACCCCGTACCAGGGGCCGGACCTGGGCCGGGCACGCCGGGACCGGGTACGCCGGGAACACCGGGACCGGGCACGCCGGGAACGGGCCCCTCACCCCTGCCCCCTCCCCACCCCTCCCCAACCCCCCGACCCGAAGCGTTGCTCGGCGTGTGGGGGCATCCGGGATGAGCGCGGGGTACGACGGGGGCGCACCGGGCGGGTCCGGTGCTGCGGAGCTTGCGCTGCGTGACCTCGTTCTGGCGGCGACCGTACGCATTCATCGCGCGGGGGCCGGGTATGCCCACGACGAGCCCGTCAGCTTCCTCGGCAGCGGCTTCTTCGTCGCGCCGAACTGGGTTCTGACCTGCGCACACGTGGTTCACGCCGGGGAGGGGGGCGAGGTCACCGTGGTGTACCGGACCAGCCCCTACGACGACCCGCGCGCGGTGCCCGGACGCGTGGCCGCGATGCTCCCGGAGCTCACCGGCCGCCCCGCGCCCGGCAACTGGCCGGCGCCGGACCTCGCCCTGGTCCGGCTGCGCGAGCCGGTCGGTCACACCTGCGTGTACGTCTCCGAGCGGCCCAACCCGCACTTCGGCGGGACCGGGGTGTTCTACGCGGGCTGGACCGCGCCCCGGGGCAGGCTGCAGATCCTGGACGGGCGGCTCACCGTGCAGGGGACCATCAGCGCCTGGTCGCCCGAGGAGCAGGTCCGGCTCGGGCGGAACGACCTGCCCTCCGGCGTCTCCGGCGGGCCCGTGGTCGACCTCGTACGCGGTGAGGTCGTCGGCGTGCTCAAGTCGCGCGCGGACCACGGGGGCGGTGGCACCTCGATCGGTGTGGAGCGCCTGCGCACGCTGCGGCTCCCCGCCGACGGCAACGACGTCTACCAGTCCGTCTTCCACGCCCACGACCGCTACCACCGCGACCGCCAGCAGGCCGCCGACTCGTCCGACCCCACCTGGGCCGACATCCAGGGCGAACTCGGCGCCCGCCCCGGCCGCACCCTCGGCCCGCACCAGCGCAGCGAACTGCTCGGACTGCTCGCCGACCTGCCCCCGCCCGTCAGCACCCGCGCCCTGCTGGACGTGCTCCGCTCGCTGCCCGACTTCCGCGTACCGTCCCTCGTGCCCGCTCCGCGCGGCTGGCGCGACGGGCTCGGACTGCTCTACGAACACGCCCGCCAGGACGGCGCCCTGAAGCTGGTGCTCGACTACGCGATGGGCGTGCTGTCCGCCGAGCGCCCGCCCGCTCCCAGCGCGCTCGCCGCCGAGCGGGCCCTGTGGGACTGGGTGCGGCACACGGCGGCCGGGCTGGACAGCGGTTACCGGCACGCCCTCGCCCAGCGGCGCGCGGAACTGCTCGGCCGTGCCCAGGCGGCGCACCGGCGGTCCGCGTGCGGCACGAGCGGCGGGGCCGGCACGGACACCGCGGTACTGGAGCCGGTCCGGCCCCTGCTGGCCGGACACCCCGAACCCTCCGTGCTGCTGGTGGTGCTGCGCCGGGGCTGGGAGCCGGACCACTGCGACTGGTCGGTCTCGGTGGGCGGCGGCCCCGACCAGGAGCCGACCCGGCTGTACGAGGGGGAACGCGCCCCGCTGGACGGCCTCGCCGACCACGTGGCCGCACCCCTGGCCGAGGCGTTCCGGCACTGCGACGAGCCCGGACGGCGCGCCACCCTGTACGTGGCCCTGCCCCATCTGCACCTGGGCCTGCCCGTGGACGACTGGCGGCTCGCCCCCGACGGCGCCCCCCTCGGCGCCGAACGGCCGGTGCTGGTCCGCTGCTCGGATCGCGACCAGCTCCCCGACGAGGAACCGTCCACCCGGCGGAGCGGGGCCGCGCCCTGGGAGACGGAGGGCGCCGAGGACCCGGACGCCGAACGCAGGGACCGCTGGCGCCGGCTGCATCTGCGGGAGGCGCAGGCCGAGGTGCTGGACTGCGACGACGGCGTGCGCAGACCCGTACCGGAGGCGGCGGCGCTGCGCGGGCTCGCGCCGTACACCGTGCCGGTGCTGTGCCGGCCCGGCGACCCGCGCTCCGCCGACGACCCCGCCGCGCTCGGCCGGGTGCTGCGGGCCGGGTTCGGGGTGGTGCTGTGGCACCGCCGGCGGCGGCCGGACGCGGTGTGCGGGGAGTTCCACCGGGGCGTGAAGACGGTCGTGGACGACGGCGACGGCGCGCTGTTCCTGCCCGGCGCGGTGCACGCGCTGCGCGGACAGGTCGGCGCCGAGGACACCGAGTCCTACTGGGCCCACGGACTGGCGATCCTCTACGACGATCCGCACCGCCCCCTGCCCGGCACCGGAGACCTGCTGGAGGCTCCGTGATCCGGGGCACCGGTTCGTCCCTGATCCCCTTACCAGGCGTCCGGCGGGTCGATACCGTGAGGGACGTCCCACGGCTGCCCCCGGCGACGAGTGACGACGAGGACCGGACATGACGGAATCCAGCGAGTGGCTCATCTACCGAGGCGCCGGGGAACCCCACGACGGGATGAGCCGGCTGCCCCCGCCCCCGCCCTGGCGCGACTTCTCCGGCCGCGGCGCGGACACCGCCCACGACCCGGGCGAGGACGGCGACGGCTCCCGCGACCGCAGGCTCGGCGCGCACCGGCACCTGGCCGAGCTGCACCGGCCCGGCGCCGAGGAACTGGAGATGATCAACGCGGCGCTGTATCTGCGCCGCCCGCTCCTCGTCACCGGCAGCCCCGGCGCGGGCAAGAGCACGCTCGCGCACTCGGTGGCGTACGAGCTCGGGCTCGGGGAGGTGCTGCGCTGGTCCATCGTCAGCCGCTCGGCCCTGCAGGACGGCCTCTACCACTACGACGCGATCGCCCGCCTCCAGGACGTGCAGATCGCGGCGCAGGGCGGGTACGGCAGCGCGGCCGGGAGCCCCGGTTCCGTCGAGGCCGTCGGCGGCTACATCCGGCTCGGCCCGCTCGGCACCGCCCTGCTGCCCTCGGACACCCCGCGCGTGCTGCTCATCGACGAGCTCGACAAGAGCGACATCGACCTGCCCAACGACCTGCTGAACGTGCTGGAGGAGGGCGAGTTCGAGATACCGGAGCTGCGGCGCCTGGCCGACCGGCTGCCCGACGGCGAGGCCGAGGTGCTCACCGCCGACGGCACCAAGGTGCGGGTGCGCGACGGCCGGGTGCGCTGCACCTCCTTCCCCTTCGTGGTCCTCACCAGCAACGGCGAACGGGACTTCCCGGCCCCGCTGATGCGCCGCTGCATCCACCTGGAGCTGGGCCGGCCCGACCACAACCGGCTCGCCACCTTCGTCCGCGCCCACCTGGGCGACGAGGCCGCGCGGGCCGGGGACGACCTGATCGCCCGCTTCCTGGAGCGCTCGCGCAGCGAACTCCTCGCCACCGACCAGTTGCTGAACGCCATCCACCTCACCGACGCGGCCGCCCCGCCCAGCCGTGAGCGCCTCGCCGACCTGCTCATCCAGCGACTCGACCGCCCGAGGTGAGGAGCCGATGCCCGACGCACCGGCACGACACGGTCCCGACACCCCCGACCCGCTCGCGGAACTCGTCCTGCACCTGAGGGGTGTCGGCCTGGAGCCGGACGTGGAGGGGCTGAGCGACGCCCTGTGGCTGGCCCGGTGGACGCAACCGCCGCGGTCGGCCGAGGCGACCGGTGCCGAGGCGACCGGTGCCGAGGCGGCCTCCACGCCCCGACTCGCCACACCCGCGCCCGTATCCCCGCCGACGCCCCGGCTCCCCTCCCCGCGAAGGGAACCCGAGCTGCCGGCCGCCGGTCCCGACCGGAGCGTCCCGCTCTACCCGGCGCCCCGCGGCGCCCACCCCCGCGCCCGGACCACCGCGCGGCTCACCGCACTCCCGGTCGGCGTACCCGCCGCCCCCGCGCTGCCCTCCGCACTCGAACTCCAGCGCGCTTTGCGTCCGTTGCAGGGGTACCGCAGCGCCGCGCCCCCGCTGCGCCGCGAGCTGGACGAGACGGCGACCGCCGAACTCAGCGCCCAGGCGGGCGGGTTGATCCTGCCCGTGTACCGCGAGGTGCGCCGCGGGGACACCCGGCTGCAACTGGTGCTGGACGCCGCGCCCTCGATGCGGGTCTGGGACCGGCTCTTCGACGAACTCCAACAGGTGTTCGCCCAGTTGGGCGCCTTCGGGGACATCCGGATCGCCCACCTGCACACCGGCCCCGACGGCGAGGCGACGGTCAGCGCCAGTGCCGACCCGCACGGGGCGCCCCAGCACACCGTCGACCGGCTCAGCGACCCCACCGGGCGCCGCATCACCCTCCTGGTCAGCGACTGCGCGGGCCCGCTGTGGCGCTCCGGGCGCGCGCACCGGCTGCTGCACCGGCTGTCCCGGCTCGCCCCCGTCGCCGTGCTCCAGCCGCTCCCGCAGCGACTGTGGAGCCGCACCCGGCTGCCGGTCACCCACGGCGAACTCACCCGGGGCGACACCCCCGGCGGCACCGCGCTGCGCGTGCGCACCCCGGACGGCGCACCCCTCGTGCCGCCGCCGGGCGTGCTGCCCGTACCGGTGCTGCCGCCCGAACCCGTGGCGCTCGGCGCGTGGGCGCGGCTGCTGGCCGGGGCCGGTGCCGGTCCGGTGCCCGGCGCGGTGGGCTGGGTGCGCGGCGACCAGCCGCCCGCGCCGCGAACGCCCGGCGGGCGCAGGCCGACCCCGGTGGAGCGGGTCAGCCGGTTCCGCTCCACGGCCTCACCGGCCGCCGGCCGCCTCGCCGTCTACCTCGCCGCCGCCCCGCTCTGCCTGCCGGTGATGCGGCTGGTGCAGCGCACCATGCTGCCCGGCTCCGGCCCCGCCGAACTCGCCGAGGTACTGCTCGGCGGCCTCGTCCGCAGAGCGGGGGAGGACCACGGTCCGGACGCGGGCCAGTGGTACGAGATGGAGCCGGAGGTGCGGGAGGCGCTGCTGTCCACGCTCGGCCGGGACGAGGCACTGCTCGTCCTCAAGCACTGCTCCGAGTACATCGAGCGGCGCTTCGGCAAGGGCGGCGCCAACTTCCCGGCCCTCGCCCTCGCCCAGCTCGGCGGCCCCGCCCTGCCGGTGCGCGGCCAGGAGGCGGGACCCGGTGCCGGCCTGTACGGCGCCTATCCCGGAGACGGTGACAACGGCGACGCCACCCTCGTGCCCCAGCCCTTCGCCGAGGTCGCCGCGCGGGTGCTGGAGCGCTTCATGCCGCTGCCGGAGCAGTTCCGGCTCTACGGCACCCGCCCCGGCACCGCCGCCGGACCCCGGCCCGCGCATCCGGCGGTGGTCCGGGCCCGCACGCTGCTCGCCCGGTTCGACGCCGACGGCATGGTGCAGGACGTGATCGACGCCGTACAACTGCTCCGCGGTGCCACGGAGAACGAGCGGCCCGCCGGGGCCGACCCCGGACTGTGGGCCGAGTACGCGCACGCCACGCTGCGGCTGTGGGAGGTGCAGGGCGGCTCCGCGCTGCTGGCCGAGGCGGAGGCCGCCGCCGAGCGCGCCGTGGCCCATCCGCACGCCCAGCGGGAGCGGGCGGCACTGGCCCGGGTGCTGCGCGCGGCCGCCACCGACCGCAGACGGCACGGCGACCGGCCCGCCGCGCTCGACCTGCTGCGCCGTGCCGACCGGGAGTACGCCGTCGCCTGCGCCGCCCCCGAACTGGACCCCGGCCAGGCGCTGCGGCTGACGCTGGAGCGGGTCGGCGCGCTGGAGGCGCAGTGGCGGCTCGGCGGGGACAGCGCGCTGCTCCAGGGCGCGGTCGGCATGCTGGAGGCGTTCGCCGACATCTGGCCGGACCGCGCGGACCGTCCGCCCGACCTCCCGCTCGCCCACGGCAGGCTCCTGCTGCGCCTGGCCGACGCCACCAGCGACCCGGAACAGGCACGTGGGCACGCCGCGCAGGCGGCCGCCTCGCTGCGCGACGCGCTGGCGGCCGGGCTCTCGCGGGGCACGGCGGACGACGACGCGGCACGCGAACTGGTCCGGGTGCGGCTCGACCTGGTCGACGCCCTGCTCCGCTCCGGCGGCGACCTGGCCGAGGCCCGAGAACGCGTCGACGCCGCGCTCGCCGTCACCACGGGACGCGCCCTGCGCGCCCGACTCCACGTGAGGGCGGGCCGGATCGGGGTCGCCCGGTACGCCGAGACGGGTGAGCCGCGCGAACTCCGGGACGCGGCCGAGGCGTTCGCGCGCGCGGCCGCCGACACCTCCAGGGAGGCGGCCGGTTACCCCGACGTGCTCGCCGAGTGGGGCGAGGTGCTGCTGCGCCGGGCGGACGCCGAGAGCGGCGAGCGGGCCTGGGAGGCGCTGGCCCAGGCGATCCGGGTGCTGCGGGACTGCCGCCGCGAGACCCACACCGGCAGCCCGCACACCGCGCACCGCCTGCTGATGCTGGGCCGCGCCCTGATCCGGCGCTACCGGCTGCGCGGCGACCGGGTGGACCTGCGCGAGGCGGAGCACCTCTTCGGGCTCGCGGCGGCCGAGGCGGACGACCCGCTGCTGGCCGCGCGCTGCTCGCTGGAACTGGGCCAGGCGCAGTACGAGGCGTACCGGAGCCTGGCCCGGCCGACCCGGCTGGACGACGCCGTGGACGCCTTCCGGGCGGCGGCCGAGTCGGCGCGGGAGGCCGGGGCCGCGGCCGAGTCGGACCGCGCCCGCCGGATCGCCGACGAACTGTGCGCGCAGGCGCACCACTGGCGGGGTATGTCCTATGAGGCGGCGTCCCGGCCGCGCGCGGCCCGCGAGGCGTACCGCGCGGCCCGCGCCGCGTGGGCGCGCCTGCCCGAGGACAGCCTCGGTACGGGCGCCCCGACGGCGGAGGACACCGCCGACCGGCTGGCCGGACTCGGCTGACCGGCACCGCACCGAGGCACACCACGGGAGGCAGCGATGACGAGCGCGGGCGACGAGAGAGCCGTACCGGAGCACGGCGAGCCGCTGCCGGACCTGCTCACGCTGGACCTGGAGGAACTGCGCACCATGGACCACCCCGTCCTGCGCGAGGTCCTGGAGACCCTCACCGAACGGGCCCGGCGCCCCGCCGAGATGCTCTGGGGCTTCAACAACTGCCTCTAGGGCCCGTTCCGGAAGGCCCCGGATACTGGTCATTTCACGGCGGAAACCGGCAAGTTCCGTCACCTGGCGTTTCGGTCCGGGCATCGGCCGGGCATTGCCCGCACACACGGGCGAACGAGCCGCGCCCGCATCACGCCGCGCGGGGTACGGGGGTGCAGTGATGTCCGGGACGACCGCCGCCCCGGCGCGGGCCAGACCGCGCCCCTTCCGCCAGTTCATCGTCAAGGCGCACGGCCGCTGCAACCTCGCCTGCCGCTACTGCTACCTGTACGAGGGCCCCGACCACACCTGGCGCTCCCGCCCAGCCGCCGCCCCCGCCGAGGTGCTGGACCGCACCGCCGACCGGATCGCCCGGCACGCCCGCGACCACGCCCTGACCGCGCTCTCCCTCGTCCTGCACGGCGGCGAACCCCTGCTGGCCGGAGTCGGCACCCTGGCCGGCTTCACCGACTCCGTGCGTGCCCGCGTGCCCGAGGGCTGCGCCGTCCACGCCACCGTCCAGACCAACGCCACCCTGCTCACCCACGACCGGGTGGCCCTCCTCGCCCGGCACGGCATCCGCATCGGCATCAGCCTCGACGGCGGCGGCCCCGCGCTCAACGCCCGCCGCGTGGACCACGCCGGACGCCCCTCCTGGCCCGCCGCCGCGCGCGGCGCCCGCCTGGTCGCCGACCGCTTCCCCGAGGCGTACGCGGGCGTGCTCACCGTCGTCGACCCCACCACCGACCCCGTCGAGACGTACGAGTCGCTGCTCGCGCTCCGCCCGCCCGCGCTCGACCTGCTGCTGCCGCACGGCAACTGGACCTCCCCGCCCCCGCACTGGGGCGAGGAGCGGTACGCCGACTGGCTGTGCCGGGTCTTCGACCGCTGGTGGTCGGCCGGGCGCCGCGAGACGCGGGTGCGGCTCTTCGAGGAGTGCGTGGCCCTGCTGCTCGGCCTGCCCGCCGCCACCGAGTCGCTCGGGCTCGCCCCCTTCGACGCCGTCGTCATCGAGACCGACGGCTCCATCGAACAGGTCGACTCGCTGAAGTCGGCGTACGAAGGCGCCGCCGAGACCGGGCTCGACGTCTTCCGGCACGACTTCGACCAGGCCCTCGACCACCCCGGCGTCGCCGCCCGGCAGGCCGGACTCGCCGGGCTGGCCGGGAGCTGCCGGGCCTGCCCGCTGGTCGCGGTCTGCGGGGGCGGCCACTACGCCCACCGGTACCGCGCCGGAGACGGCTTCCGGAACCCGTCGGTGTACTGCGCCGACCTCCAGCGCTTCATCCGCCACGTGGCCGCACGGCTCACCCCGAACCGCGCGCGCCCGGCCACCGACGAAGGGGGCACCCCGTGACGGCTCCGCTGGAGCGCGCCCTCGCCGAACTCAGCCGCACCGAGGGCGGACCCGACACCCTCGCCCTCCTCGTCCGCGACCAGGACACCCGGCGCATGCTCCTGCTGCGCGCCGTCCTCGACGCCGCCGAGGCGGCAGGCCCCGCCGACTGCCCGCCCGCCGCCAAGCGGCGGCTGCGCGAGGACTGGGCCCTGCTGGTGGCGGCCGACCGCACCGCCGAGGGACCCCGCTCGCCCGCCCGGGCCCGGCTCACCCACCCCCTCACCGGCCCCTGGGCCAGACGCTGTCTGACCGCGCTGACCGCCCGCGACCACCCCCACACCGCTGAACTCCAGCTCGACCTGGCCTACTTCAGCGCCGTGGCGGTTGCCGCCGCCGCCCGCGCGGGCCTGCCCTTCACCACCGAGGTCACCGCCCGCGACGGCGTGCTCTGCCTGCCCTCCCTCGGCGCCCTGCGCACCGCACGGGCCGGCGGCGCCGAGATCGGGATACGGCACAAGAACGGCCGCCTGACCCTGCGCCAGCGCGGCGCCTCCGACGTCCACGTCCGGCTGGAGCAGGGCATCGGCGCCTGGTCCGGCGCCCCCGCCTGGACCCCGGCCCACGCCCTGCCCGGCCTGCTGCCCGGCGCCGCCCCCGTACCGCTGGACGACCTCGACCCGTACCGCACCCCGCCCCGGAACTCCGGCCGCCTCGCGTTCAGCGGGCCCACCGGGCCCGACCACGCCGAACGCAAACGCTGGCTGCAGGCATGGACGGGCACGGCGCAGGCCCTGCGTACCGGCGGCGAACAGCGGCTCACCGAGACCGTCACCCTGCTGCGCTGCCTCGTCCCGCTCGCTGCCCCGCCCGGCTCCGACGGCCGGGGCAGCTCCAGCGGCACCCGCCGCGAGGCGTTCGGCGCGCTGCTCAGCACCACCCCCGCCACCCCGACCGCCTTCGCCGCGACCCTCGTCCACGAGATGCAGCACACCAAACTCGCCGCGCTCAGCGAGCTGGTCGAACTGCACCGGGCCGGCCCCGAGGCCCGCTACTTCGCCCCCTGGCGCCCCGACCCCCGCCCCTACGACGGCCTGCTGCACGGTACCTACGCCCATCTCGCGCTGGCCGACCACTTCCAGCGCACCGCCCTCGCCGAACCCGCCCGGCGCGAGGCCGCCTGGGCCGAACACGCCCGCTACCACGCCCAGGTCGCCGCCGCCCTGCCCGCGCTCGTCGCCTCACCCGACCTCACCCCGGTCGGACGGCGGTTCGTCGACGGCATGGCCGCCGCCCACGAACGGCTCTCCGCCCGCCCCGCACCACGGGGGCACACGGCGCGCGCGCAGGCGTACGTCCAGGCGGTGCGCACCCTCTGGGCACAGCGACAGCCCCCCACGCCGCCGATCCCGAACCGCTGAAATGCCGACCTGGCAGCCCCGGCTGCGCGAAGATCGGCGCACCGAGGCGTCCGTTTCCGGCGGTCTTTCGGACTCCCCAGAGCCGCGCCGAGGTTCTAGGATTTCCTGTCTACGTGCTGGAGGCCGCCGCATGTCTGAAGCTCGTACACCGGCCGGGTCGACGGTGACGAACGGGAACGGAGCCGCGAGGCAGACCGTCACGATCAGCTTCGCCGGGTTCAACCGGGCCTGGGCGGCATGGATCGGGGACCGGCTGGAGCGGCGCGGCCTCAGAGTCGTCTACCTGCGCTGGGACGCCCCGCCGGACCAGTCGCTCACCGACCTGCTGCGTGACCTCACCCTCGCCGAGGGCCGCACCCTGATCGTGGTCAGCGAGTGGTACTTCCAGCTAGGCCCGCGCCGCCACGACGAGTGGAACGCGGCCCTGCGCGAAGTGGTCGGCGCCGATCCCGGCCGGTTCGCGGCCGTCTCCGTCACCACCGCCTCCCTGCCCTCCGCCGTCGCCGCCCTCGCCCCCGTCGACCTCACCAACATGGGCGCGGAGGAGGCCGAACGCCGCCTGCTGGACCGTCTCGACCTGCCCTACGACGGCCCACGGGCCGACGACCCGGCCCACCCCGCCCCCCGCTTCCCCGCCGCCATGCCCGACGTGTGGGGCGGCGTACCGCGCCGCAACACCCGCTTCACCGGCCGCGAGCCCCTGCTCAACGACGCCTACCACCTGCTCCAGGGCAGCGAGCCCGGCGCGGGCGTCCTCACCCTGCACGGCATGTCCGGGGTCGGCAAGACCCAGCTCGCCGCCGAGTACGTCTACCGCTTCGGCTCCGAGTACGACGTGGTCTGGTGGGTCAACGCCGAGAAGCGCGTCAGCTACCGCCGCCTCCTCGCCGAACTCGCGCCCAAACTCGGCCTGTCCACCGGCGCCGAGTACGGCGAGCGGCTGCGCGCCGTCCGGGACTCCCTGCGCCGGGGCACCCCCTACTCCCGCTGGCTGCTCGTCCTGGACGGCGCCGACGAACCCGACCAGATCTGGGACCTCGTCCCCACCGGCCCCGGCCACGTGCTCATCACCTCCCGCAACCCCGAGTGGGGCGAGCACAACAGCAGACTCCTCGAAGTCCCCGTCTACGACCGCGACGAGTCGGTCGCCTTCATCCGCCGCCGCGCGCCCCGGCTCACCGAGGCCGACGCCGACCAGCTCGCCCAGGCCCTGGAGGACCTGCCGCTGCTGCTCGACCAGACCGCGGGCTGGCTCAACGACTCCGACCTGTCGGTGGAGGAGTACATCGCCCTGCTGGACGGCGGGATCGACCAGGACGTGGTCAAGGTGTCGGCGGACTTCCCGCTCGCCTTCCAGACCGCCTGGTCGATACTGCTGAACAAGCTCCGCGAGACCGTCCCCGAGTCCGTCGACCTGCTCCGGCTCTGCACCTTCTTCGCCCCCGGCTTCATCCCGGTCAGGCTGCTGAAGGAGATGAACCACGACGACCTGCCCGAACAGCTCGCCGGGCTGCTGGACGACCCGCTGCTGTGGAACAAGGCCGTCAACCAGTTGCGCCAGTACTCCGTCGTACGGCTGGAGTCGCACGAGGCCATGCTGGACGAGGTGGTCGCCTCCGGTGAGTCCGTCTATCTGCACCGGATGGTCCACCAGATCGTGCACAAGGACATGCCCGAGGCCGACCGGAGCGAGTTCATCGAGGTGGTCCGCCGCGCCCTCGCCGAGGCCGACCCCGGCCGCCCCACCGACACCCGCAACTGGGACGCGTACGCCGAGATCGTCCCGCACCTCAAGTACGCCGACGTGCTGCGCAGCAAGGACCGCAAGGTGCAGGGGCTCGTCCTCAACTGCCTGCGCTACATGCTCTTCGCCGGGGAGTACACCGCCGGCGTCAACCTCGGCGCCCGCGCCCTGCGCACCTGGCGCGCACTGCTCGGCGAGTCCCACCCCCGCGTGTGGGAGCTCACCTACCACTACGCCAACCTGCTGCGCTCGGCCGGCCGCTTCACGGAGACCGAGGCCATCGACCGGGCCGCCCGCGAGCAACTGCGCGCCGAACGCGGCGAACACGACCTCGACCATCTGCGGATGGCCGGGGGACTCGCCGCCGACCTGCGCGAACTCGGGCAGTACGACGACGCCCTGGAACTCGACGAATGGCTCTACCCCACCTACCGCGAGCTCTTCGGCGAACACGACTCCCGCACCCTCAACGCCCAGAACAACCTCGGCTTCACCCTCCGCCTCCTCGGCCGCTACGAGCAGGCCCGCGGCATCGACACCCGCACCCTGGAGGCCCGCCGCCAACTGCTCAAGGGCCGCCACCCCTGGACCCTGTTCTCCGAGGTCTCCTACGCGATCGACCTGCGCCTGCTGGGCCGCTACACCGAGGCCGAGTCCATCCAGACCAAGAACGTCCGCGAGTACCGCATCGTCATGGGCCCGGACAACCAGAACACCCTGCGCGCCGAGCACAACCTCGCCCTGTGCAAGCTGCGCGGCGGCGACCGGGCGGCGGCCGGCCGGCTGCTCACCCGCGTCCTGGAGGGGCTGGAGCGCAAGCTCGGCGACACCCACACGCACACCCTGGCCGTCGCCGTCAGCCAGAGCTGCTTCGCCCGCGAACACGGCGACATCGACCAGGCCCGCGAGGCGAGCGAATCCGTCCTCGCCCGCTACGAACTGCTGCTGCCCGAGGGCCACCCCTTCATCATCGGTGCCCGCGCCAACCACGCGCTGGTGCTGCGCAGCGTCGGCGAACGGGACCACGCCCACGTGCTGATCGAGCAGAGCCTCGCCGACATGTCCGCCGCGCGCGGCGAGACCCACCCCTACGCGCTGGGCTGCGCCGTCAACGCCGCCGCGCTGCGCAACCTCGTCGGGGACACCGAGTCCGCCGCCGACCTCAGCCAGATCACCATCATGCGCGCCACCGAGACCCTCGGCCGCACCCACCCCCTCACCCTCACCGCCCGGGTCGCCTACGCGGCCGACCTGCGGGCCCTGCGCGACCGCCAGCAGGCGGAGAAGGTCGAGCAGGAGGCCCTGGCCGACCTCGCCGCCACCCTCGGCCCCCAGCACATCCACACCATCTCCGCCCACTCCCGCAACCGCCCCTACTGGGACTTCGAACCGCAGGCGAGCTGAACACGGAAAAGGCCCGGCCCCCGGATCAGATCCGGGGGCCGGGCCCTCGTGCACCACTCAGCGAGCGGAGGTCACGCCTCGAAGACCTCGTTCACGAGCTGCTCCTGCTCCGCCTGGTGGCGCTTCGCGGAGCCCACCGCCGGGGACGAGCCGTGCGCGCGCGAGATGCGGCGCAGACGCTCGCCCGCCGGGACGTCGGCACCGACGGCCAGGTCCAGGTGGTCGATCAGGTTGAGCGCGATGAACGGCCACGCACCCTGGTTCGCCGGCTCCTCCTGGACCCACAGGTACTTCTCGGCGTTCGGGTACTTGTTGACCTCGGCCTGCAGCTCCTCGCCGGGCAGCGGGTACAGCCGCTCGATGCGGATGATCGCCGTGTCCGTGGCGCCGCGCTTCTGCCGGCCGGCCTCCAGGTCGTAGTAGACCTTGCCGGAGCAGAAGACGACCTTGCGGACGGCGGCCGGGTCGACCGAGTCGTCGCCGATGACCGGGCGGAACTCGCCGGAGGTGAACTCCTCCGCCTTCGAGGCCGCCGCCTTCAGACGCAGCATCGACTTCGGGGTGAAGACGATCAGCGGCTTGTGGTCCGGGTTGTGGACCTGCCAGCGCAGCAGGTGGAAGTAGTTCGCCGGCGAGGTCGGCATGGCGACCGTCATGTTGTTCTGAGCGCAGAGCTGCAGGAACCGCTCCGGGCGGGCCGAGGAGTGGTCCGGGCCCTGGCCCTCGTAGCCGTGCGGCAGGAGCAGGACCACACCGGAGGTCTGGTTCCACTTCTGCTCGGCCGAGGAGATGAACTCGTCCACGACCGTCTGCGCGCCGTTGACGAAGTCGCCGAACTGCGCCTCCCACATCACCAGCGCGTCGGGGCGGGCCAGCGAGTAGCCGTACTCGAAGCCCATCGCCGCGTACTCGGAGAGCAGGGAGTTGTAGACGTTCAGCCGCGCCTGGTCCTCGGAGAGGTACTGCAGCGGGGTGTACTCCTCGCCGGTCTCCCGGTCGATGAGCACCGCGTGGCGCTGGCCGAAGGTGCCGCGCTGGGAGTCCTGGCCCGCGAGGCGGACCGGGGTGCCCTCCAGCAGCAGCGAGCCGACGGCCAGGGTCTCGCCCATGCCCCAGTCGATCGTGCCGTCCTCCACCATCGCCGCACGGCGCTGGAGCTGCGGCTGCAGCCGCGGGTGGACGGTGATGTTGTCCGGGACGTTGACCTGCGACTCGGCGATCCGCTTGACGACCTCCGCGGAGATCGCGGTCGGGACCGCGGCCGGGAAACCGTCCTTGGGCGGCTGGGACTCGCCCTGCGCCGGCTGCGAGGTGGCCTCGCGGACCTCGGTGAAGACCTTCTCGAGCTGGCCCTGGTAGTCCTGGAGCGCCTGCTCGGCCTCCTCCAGCGTGATGTCACCACGGCCGATCAGGGACTCGGTGTACAGCTTGCGCACCGAGCGCTTCTTGTCGATCAGGTCGTACATCAGCGGCTGGGTGAAGGCCGGGTTGTCCGACTCGTTGTGCCCACGGCGGCGGTAGCAGATGAGGTCGATCACCACGTCCTTGTTGAACGCCTGACGGAACTCGAAGGCGAGCCGCGCGACGCGGACCACGGCCTCCGGGTCGTCGCCGTTCACGTGGAAGATCGGGGCCTCGATCATGCGGGCCACGTCGGTGGCGTACATCGAGGAGCGCGAGGACTCCGGGGCGGCGGTGAAGCCGACCTGGTTGTTGATGACGATGTGGACCGTGCCGCCGGTGCGGTAGCCGCGCAGCTGCGACATGTTCAGGGTCTCGGCCACCACGCCCTGGCCCGCGAAGGCCGCGTCGCCGTGGATCGCCACCGGCAGCACGGTGAAGTCCGTGCCGCCCTTGTTGATGATGTCCTGCTTGGCGCGGGCGACGCCCTCCAGGACCGGGTCGACCGCCTCCAGGTGCGAGGGGTTGGCGACCAGCGAGACCGCGATCTGCTCGCCGTCGAGACCGGTGAAGGTGCCCTCGGCGCCCAGGTGGTACTTCACGTCACCGGAGCCGTGCATCGACTTCGGGTCGAGGTTGCCCTCGAACTCCCGGAAGATCTGCGCGTACGACTTGCCGACGATGTTGGCGAGGATGTTCAGCCGGCCGCGGTGGGCCATGCCGATGATGACCTCGTCCAGGCGCGACTCGGCCGCCGAGTCGATGACGGCGTCCAGCAGCGGGATGACGGACTCGCCGCCCTCCAGGGAGAACCGCTTCTGGCCGACGTACTTGGTCTGCAGGAACGTCTCGAACGCCTCGGCGGCGTTCAGGCGGCGCAGGATGCGCAGCTGCTCCTCGCGCTCCGGCTTGGAGTGCGGGCGCTCGACGCGGTCCTGGATCCACTTGCGCTGCTTGGGGTCCTGGATGTGCATGAACTCGATGCCGGTGGTGCGGCAGTACGAGTCGCGCAGCACGCCCAGGATGTCGCGCAGCTTCATCATCGACTTGCCGGCGAAGCCGCCGACGGCGAACTCGCGCTCCAGGTCCCACAGGGTGAGCCCGTGCTCGGTGATGTCCAGGTCGGGGTGCTTGCGCTGCTGGTACTCCAGCGGGTCGGTGTCGGCCATGACGTGGCCGCGGACCCGGTAGGAGTGGATCAGCTCGAAGACACGGGCGGCCTTGGTGACGTCGTCGTCGTGGGACGCGTCGATGTCCTTGAGCCAGCGGACCGGCTCGTAGGGGATGCGCAGCGCCTCGAAGATGTCGTCGTAGAAACCGTTCTCGCCGAGGAGAAGGTTGGCGACCTGGCGCAGGAACTCGCCGGAGGCGGCGCCCTGGATGACCCGGTGGTCGTAGGTCGACGTGAGCGTCATGACCTTGGAGACGCCGAGCTTGTTCAGGGTGTCCTGGCTGGTGCCCTGGAACTCCGCCGGGTAGTCCATGGAGCCGACGCCCATGATCACCGACTGGCCGGGCATCAGGCGCGGCACGGAGTGCACGGTGCCGAGGCCACCGGGGTTGGTCAGGGAGACCGTGACACCGGTGAAGTCGTCCATCGTGAGCTTGCCCTCGCGGGCGCGGCGGACGATGTCCTCGTAGGCCTGCCAGAACTCGAAGAAGTTCAGCGTCTCGGCCTTCTTGATGGCCGCGACGACGAGCTGGCGGTCGCCGTTGGGCTTCACCAGGTCGATGGCCAGACCGAGGTTCACGTGCGGCGGCTTGACCAGGGTCGGCTTGCCGTCCTTCTCGCCGAACGAGTAGTTCATCGGCGGCATGGCCTTGATGGCCTGCACCATGGCGAACCCGATGAGGTGCGTGAAGGAGATCTTCCCGCCCCGGGCGCGCTTGAGGTGGTTGTTGATGACGATGCGGTTGTCGAACAGCAGCTTCACCGGGACGGCGCGGACCGACGTGGCGGTCGGCAGCTCCAGCGAGGCGTTCATGTTCTTGACGACCGCGGCGGCCGGACCGCGCAGCGCGACCAGCTCCGGACCCTCGGGGGCCTCGGCGGCGGGCGCGGCGGCGGCCTTCGGCTTCGCCGGCGCCTGCGCGGGCTTGGCCGGGGCCGGAGCCGGAGCCTGGGCGGCCGGAGCCGCCTTCGCCGCGGGTGCCTGGGCCGGGGCCTGGGCGGGTGCGGCGGCGGGCTTGGCGGCCGGTGCCTGGGCCGGGGCCTGCGGCTGCGCCTGGGCGGGCGCGGCCTGGGCCGGGGGAGCGGTGGTGGGGGTGGTGCCCGCGGCCCCCGCGGCCGCGGTACCCGCCGGAGCCGAGGCGGCGGGCGCCCCCGGCTTGTAGTCGGCGAAGAAGTCCCACCAGGCACGGTCTACCGAATTCGGGTCCTGGAGGTACTGCTGATAGATCTCATCGACGAGCCACTCGTTCGGGCCGAACGCCGCGGCGGGGTTCTTCCCGGCTTGGTCGTCGGTCGAGACGTTCGAGTTACTGGGGGACTGTGGCGACACGGCGGCAACCGCCCTCTTCCGCTTCACAAGGTGATGGACAGCGGGAATAAAGGCTACGCCTCCCTGAGCGGGAAGGTCAGGTCGGGCCCGTTCATCGTCGTGTAAGTCACATCTGGAACCGTGTTTCGGGCCGTGAAATGGCGGGAAACAAGCGGGGTTCCGCATGTCGGCGAGGGGATGAGGGTGCGGCGGAGCGGGGCCAGGAGCGTCATCGCTCGGCGCTTTGCGCGGGCCCTTCCCTGATCACACGTGTCCGGCTGCGCGAACGCTCGTGGATCTTGATCCTCCGAGCTGAACCCTACGTCAACCGGAAGCGTCAACTCGACGCCGGAACAGCTCCCGGAAGGGTGACGATGATCCGGCATCCGCGCTCGGATTCGGCCACACCGATCCGGCCGCCGTGCAGATCCACCGCCCAGCGGGCAATGGCCAGCCCCAGACCGGTGCCGCCGTCGCTGCCCGGACCGTGCGGGCGGGTCACCTGGCCCCGATTGAACCGCTCGAAGACGCGGTGCCACTCCGAGCGGGGGATGCCCGGACCCTCGTCCAGCACCTCCAGCTCCAGCGACTCCGGGCGCGAACCGCGCCGTGCCTTCACCGTCACCCGGCCGTGCGGCGGGCTGTGCTTGACGGCGTTGTCTATGAGGTTCGCCACGACCTGGTGGATGCGCTCGGGATCGGCGTGCGCGGTCAGCTCCGGCGGGGACACGTCCAGGTGCAGATGCACGTCGGTACGGGTGTGGCTGCCGGAGCCGGAGGCGATGCCGGCGCGCGCGGAGGCGACCATGTTGGCCTCCTTGAGCACCCCGGACAGGTACGGCCACACCTCGAAGCGGCGGGCCTTCAGCGGGACCACGCCGTTGTCGAGGCGGGAGAGGTCGAGCAGGGTCTCCACCAGCCGGCCGAGGCGGTCGGTCTGGCGCAGCGCGGTGCGCATGGTCTCCGGGTCGGCCTCGGTGACGCCGTCGACGATGTTCTCCAGCACCGCGCGCAGCCCCGCGATGGGGGTGCGCAGCTCGTGCGAGACGTTCGCCACCAGCTCCTTGCGCTGGAGGTCCTGTGCCTCCAGCTCGTCGGCCATGACGTTGATCGTCACGGCCAGATCGCCGAGTTCGTCGCGGCGCCCCTCGCTCACCCGGCGCGTGTAGTCGCCGTGCGAGATGGAGCGGGCCACCGCGTTCATCTCGTCCAGCGGCGCGGTGAGCGAGTGGGCCACGAACTGGGTGATCAGCAGCGTGGCGATCATCGAGAAGACCGTGATGAAACGCAGTTCGGTCTTGGTGTGCACCGCGATCATGGACAGACCGGTGGTGATGAGCACCGAGATGACGACCAGCGCGCCCAGCTTGGTCTTGATCGAGAACGGGCGTACTCCGCCCCAGGGTTCGTCCCCGGAGCGTCCGCGCCCCGCTTCCCGTCCGAGACTCACGGCGTCGGCGTCTCCAGCGCGTAACCGACCCCGTGCACCGTGCGGATGCGCTCGGCACCGATCTTCCGCCGCAGCGCCTTGATGTGGCTGTCCACGGTCCGGGTGCCGGAGGCGTCCGCCCAGTCCCACACCTCGGCCAGCAGTTGCTCCCGGGAGAGCACCGCGCGCGGGGTGTTGGCCAGGCACACCAGCAGGTCGAACTCGGTGGGCGTCAGGTGGACGTCGTCCGCCTTCACGCGCACCCGGCGCTGGGCGTGGTCGATCTCCAGCTCGCCCAGGCGCAGTATGCCGGAGCGGGGAGTCGTCGCGGCCAGCGCGGCGCGCTCCATGCGGCGCAGCAGGACGTGCACGCGCGCGGCCAGCTCCCGCATGGAGAACGGCTTGGTCATGTAGTCGTCGGCGCCGACCCCGAGGCCCACCAGCATGTCGGTCTCGTCGTCGCGCGCGGTGAGCATCATCACCGGCACCGGGCGGGACGCCTGCACCCGGCGGCAGACCTCGAGGCCGTCGAAGCCGGGCAGCATGATGTCGAGGATCAGCAGGTCGGGCTGCCATGCCTCGGCCGTGTCGACCGCCGACGGACCGTCACCGGCGGTCTGCACGAGGAATCCCTCGGCGCGCAGCCGGGCCGCGATGGCATCGACGATCGTGGGGTCGTCCTCGACGACCAGTACCCGGCGCTGCGCGCCCTGAGACGTCGTCGCCGCACCGGTCTGGGAGGTGTGTGTCTGCTCCATCGCCCGCCCCTGTTGCTTTCCGGAATCCGTGGGGTGATCCCATGACTGCTATTGACGCTTGAATGATCCGCGTCACGCTGCACATTACGGGGACACGCCGGGCCATCGCTATCCAGGTCGGACGGCGAGATGGACCACGTCGGGAACGCCACGGGCAACGGGGACCTCTTCGGTACGCACCTGCCGGAACCCGGCATTCCGCAAGGTTCCTTCAAATTCCGGAGAGGGTTGTGCGGACCAGGTGGCGAGCACCCCACCGGGCCTCAACACCCTTGCGCACGCGGCGAGTCCGCGTGGTGTGTACAGGTTCTCGTTGTCCTCGGTGACGGTCCAGCCGGGCCCGTTGTCGATGTCGAGGCACAGCGCGTCGAACGTGTCCGATGTCTCATTGACGTAAGCCACGAGATCCGCCTCCACGACGCGTGTGCGCGGGTCGGCCAGCGCTCCGGCGGAGATTTCGGCCAGCGGTCCGGCGCGGTGCCAGTCGATGACGGCGCTCTCGCGCTCGATCACGGTGATCCGCCCCCAGCGGGGGTCGGCGGCCGCGTGCGCGAGGGAGAAGCCCACGCCCAGCCCGCCGATCAGCACCTCCGGCGCCGGGCGTCCGTCCAGCGCGTCGCGGGCCGCGTCCACCAGCAGGCGCTCCGAGCGGCCGTCGGACGTGTCCATCAGGAAACACCCGTTGGCGATGATCTGCAGCAGCTCCCCGCTGCGGCGCAGCACCACCTCCCCGTACGGCCCCTCGCGCCGGTCCAGGACCACAGGGCCTTCGTGCGTGGCAGTCATGCCGACATCCTGCCCCGCTCCTCTCGGAAGTCTTCGTTCGCCCAGAGCGAACGCCGTTCGAGGAACATTCAAGTGCTTGCGTGCATTGAGTCAGTGTTGAGTCAGGGTTGCTCAAGTTGACTGCCAAAGGGGAGATCATGCCTGATGAGTCGGGTGAGTCCATGGAGTTCACGCTCGTCCTGCCCGTGCTGCCGCTCGACGGCGAGGTCGTGCTGCCCGGGATGGTCGTTCCGCTGGACCTGAGCGACGCCGAGGTCCGGGCCGCCGTGGAGGCCGCCCAGGCCGCCGCGCGTCCGGAGTCCGGCAAGCCGAAGGTGCTGCTGGTCCCGCGCATCGACGGCACCTACGCGAAGACCGGTGTGCTGGGCACCGTCGAGCAGGTCGGCAGACTCGCCGACGGCGACCCCGGCGCCCTGGTGAAGGGCCGCCGCCGGGTCCGCATCGGCGCGGGCACCACCGGCAACGGCGCCGCCCTGTGGGTCGAGGGCGTCCCGGTCGAGGAGACGCTGCCCGACCCGCTGCCGGGCCAGGTGACCGAGCTGGTCAAGGAGTACAAGGCGCTGGCCACCGCCTGGCTGCGCAAGCGCGGCGCCTGGCAGGTCGTGGACCGGGTCCAAGCCATCGACGGCGTCTCCGCGCTCGCCGACAACTCCGGTTACTCGCCCTTCCTCACCACCGACCAGAAGACCGAGCTGCTGGAGACCACCGACCCGGTGGCCCGCCTCAGGCTCGCCACCCAGCAGCTCCGCGACCACCTCGCCGAGCAGGACGTGGCCGAGACCATCGCCAAGGACGTCCAGGAGGGCGTCGACAAGCAGCAGCGCGAGTTCCTGCTGCGGCGCCAGTTGGAAGCGGTCCGCAAGGAACTGCGCGAGCTGAACGGCGACGGCACGGACACGGCCGAGGAGTCCGACGACTACCGCGCCCGAGTGGAGGCCGCCGACCTGCCCGAGCACGTCCGCGAGGCCGCGCTCAAGGAAGTGGACAAGCTGGAGCGCTCCTCCGACCAGTCCCCGGAGGGCTCCTGGATCCGCACCTGGCTGGACACCGTCCTGGAGATGCCGTGGAACGAGCGGACCGAGGACGCCTACGACATCCAGGGCGCCAAGGAGATCCTGGACGCCGAGCACGCCGGTCTCGACGACGTGAAGGCGCGCATCACCGAGTACCTCGCGGTGCGCAAGCGGCGCGGTGAGCGCGGCCTCGGTGTGATCGGCGGGCGGCGCGGCGGTGCCGTGCTCGCGCTGGTCGGCCCGCCTGGTGTCGGGAAGACCAGCCTCGGCGAGTCCGTCGCGCACGCCATGGGGCGGAAGTTCGTCCGGGTCGCCCTCGGCGGCGTGCGGGACGAGGCGGAGATCCGGGGCCACCGGCGCACCTACGTCGGCGCGCTGCCCGGCCGTATCGTCCGCGCGGTCAAGGAGGCCGGGTCGATGAACCCGGTCGTGCTGCTGGACGAGATCGACAAGGTGGGCTCGGACTTCCGGGGCGACCCGGCCGCCGCCCTCCTCGAAGTGCTGGACCCGGCGCAGAACCACACCTTCCGGGACCACTACCTGGAGGTCGAACTCGACCTCTCCGACGTGGTCTTCCTCGCCACCGCCAACGTGCTGGAGGCGATCCCGGAGGCGCTGGCCGACCGGATGGAGATCGTCCGGCTGGACGGCTACACCGAGGACGAGAAGGTCGTCATCGCCCGCGACCACCTGCTCCCGCGCCAACTGGAGCGGGCCGGCCTGACCGGCGAGGAGGTCACGCTCGACGAGGGCGCGCTGCGCAAGATCGCCGGGGAGTACACCCGCGAGGCGGGCGTGCGCACCCTGGAGCGGACCGTGGCGCGGCTGCTGCGCAAGGTCGCGGCCCAGCACGAACTGGGAGAGCGGGAGCTGCCGTTCACCGTGCGCGAGGAGGACCTGCGCGCTCTGGTCGGACGCCCGCACCACGTGCCCGAGTCCGCGCAGGACCCGGCCGAGCGCCGTACGGCCGTACCCGGCGTGGCGACCGGGCTCGCGGTCACTGGCGCGGGCGGCGACGTGCTGTACGTCGAGGCGTCGCTCGCCGACCCGGAGACGGGCGCGGCGGGGCTGACCCTCACCGGGCAGCTCGGTGACGTGATGAAGGAGTCGGCGCAGATCGCGCTGAGCTTCCTGCGCAGCCGGGGCGCCGAGCTGGAGCTGCCGGTGGCCGACCTGAAGGACCGGGGTGTGCACATCCACTTCCCGGCGGGCGCGGTCCCCAAGGACGGGCCGAGCGCGGGCATCACCATGACCACCGCGCTGGCCTCCCTGCTCTCCGGCCGGCTGGTCCGCACGGACGTGGCGATGACCGGCGAGGTCTCGCTGACCGGGCGGGTGCTGCCGATCGGCGGGGTGAAGCAGAAGCTGCTCGCCGCGCACCGCGCCGGGGTGACCACCGTGATCATCCCCAAGCGCAACGAGGCCGACCTGGACGACGTCCCGGCCGAGGTGCTGGAGAAGCTCGACGTGCACGCGGTGACCGACGTGCGCCAGGTGCTGGAGCTGGCCCTCGCGCCGGCCTCCGCCGGGGCGGAGCTGCCGGTCGCGGCCTGAGGCAGGGCGAAGGCCCGAGTCCCCTTCCTGTGAGGGGGCTCGGGCCTTTCGCGTACGCGGGGCTCAGCCGTTGGCCAGCGCCTGCACCCGGTCCAGGGCGCCGTTGAACTTGTCGTGGTCGCCGACCGTCGGGCCGGAGGAGGTGTACTGCCACATCGTCTGCACACCCCAGCCGGCCGGCAGCGTGCCCGGCGCGGTGGCGTACCGGGCGATCCACAGCGGGTAGACCGCGCCGAAGGCCGCGGTGTTGCCCGTGCACTGGGTCCACCAGCTCGTCGCCGTGTAGATCACCGCGTCCCGGCCGGTGCGCGCCCGGTAGGTGTTCAGGAAGTCCGCGATCCAGTTGGTCATCGCGGCCGCGGACAGGCCGTAACAAGCGGCGCCGTACGGGTTCCACTCGATGTCCAGCACGCCGGGCAGGGTCCGCCCGTCACGCGACCAGCCGCCGCCGTGGTCCACGAAGTAGTTCGCCTGCGCCGCGCCGCTCGTGGTGTCCGGGGTGGCGAAGTGGTACGCGCCCCGGATCATGCCCACGTTGTACGAGCCGTTGTACTGCTGGGCGAAGGACGGGTTGGTGTAGTAGGTCCCTTCCGTGGCCTTGGTGTAGGCCCAGCGGACTCCGCTGTTCCACAGCGTCGCCCAGTCGACGTTCCCCTGGTGACCGGAGACGTCGACGCCCTCGGTCTGGGCGGCCCTGGTCCCCGCCGGGGCGCCGGAGCTGCCGTCGTGGGAGAGGACGCCCATGCCGAGGTAGGCGTCGCCGCGGTGGGGCGCGGCCTGGGCGGGAGCGGCGGCGAGGACGAGGGACAGCGCGCCGAGCAGGGCCGTGAGCCAGACGGCGAGTGCGCGCGGGCGGGTGCGGCCGGGTCTGTACGCGGGCATGGCGTGGCCTTTCGGGAGTGAAAGTGGGGGGAGCCTGGGATGACCGGGATGACCGTCGGACCTGTGCGGTGGGGGTGTGCGGCAAGGGCCTGTCGAAAGAAGCTACGCACGTAGACGCGGGGGTGGGAAGAGGGTCCGGATGCCGCCGTTGGTCTACGCCTGCGAAATACTGACGGAGCTGCGGCGATGACGGGGTCCGGCAGAAAATTTCAGACGCGAAACCGGGCAGGGGTACTGAGGTGCACGAGGACGGAAACAACGGTACGGGCGGCGGAACCGCACCCGTGGCGCCGCGCTGTGTCGACCAGGAATTCCTGGCGCTGGAGCGCGAACTGACCGTGCTGCTGCGGCGGGCACGGGCCAACCAGGGCGAGATGGCCCGCGAGGTCCACCCCGACCTGGAACCGGCCGCGTACGGCCTGCTCATCCGGCTCGACGAGCAGGGCGCCCAGCGGGCCACCGATCTGGCCGCCTACATCGGTGTCGGCAAGGCCACCATGTCCCGCCAGTTGCGCGCCCTGGAGGACTTGGGACTGATCGCCCGCGAACCCGACCCCGCCGACGGCCGCGCCTGGCTGGTCACCCTCACCGGCGAGGGCCGGGGCCGCGTGGGCCAGGTCCGGGAGGCCCGCCGCGCCCGCTACGTCAGCCAGCTCGCCCACTGGGACCGCCGCGAGGTCGCCGAACTCGCACGGCTGCTGCACGAGTTGAACGGCATCGCGGAGAAGTAGCCGTCTGCCCCACGGGCCCTCACAGCTCCACGTGGACGGCCGTCGCGTCGTCGTGCGTCTTGCTGCGGCCAAGGAACGCCCGTTCCTCGCGGTCCGCCGACTCCAGCTCCCGCACCCGGTCCACCAGTGACCGGGTGCCCTCCTTGGCGACCAGGTCGAACAGGGCCGTCCAGTCGCCCTCGTGGAACTTCTCCGTCCAGCGGGCCGCGCCGTCCGTCAGCGTCACCAGCGAGCGCACCCGGGCGCGCGGCACCGTGCCCGTCACCGCGCGCCGGGCCACCGCGGGATCGGCGGCGGCCGTGAAGAAACCGCCCTCCTTGTTGCGCAGCTCGGCGTCCACCCGTTCCGCGCTCGCCAGCGCCGAACGCGGCAGCCGGGCCAGCCGGTCGTCCAGCACCGGGGTCACCGTGCCGTCCGGCGCGCGCAGCAGCAGCGCGGAGTCCGAGAGCACCAGGTACTCCACCGTCCGGTCCGACCAGCGCACCAGCACCACCGTCGCCTGGGGCGTACGCGGGTGAGAAAGGTCACAGGTGATCAGATGGGCCTCGGATGTTTGACGGATCGCCCGACCGAGAATCTCCGCCAGCGTCAGATCTCGGTGGGAAACGGTCAGTTCGGTCAGCGCGCCGCCCAGCCGGGCGGTGAACCAGGGGACCGGGTGCGAGCAGCCCGGTGCCTGCGGGGGCGGTGTCACTCCGTCCAGCAAGATCACGCAACCGCCCTGTCCGGAGGCGGGTAGTCCGACCCCCGCGAAGTCCTCGTTGGGCCGGCCGGCGTCGCCGGGTTCCGAGACGAGATCAGTACGCACACCACCAGTCTGCACGAACCCTTCACGAGCCGGGGAGACGGCCGGAGTGCGCGCCGTCATCGGCGCCATCACCTGCTCCGGACGCCGGAATTGGCGGCAAATGACATGGTCCGGGAATGCGTGGCGGCGAATATTGCCAAAGCCTGCCCCGCGCGTCCAACCGGCCCGCCGCGCAAGGGGGCTCGGAGCGCCGCCGCGACTTGCCCGCCAACTCCCTGGGCATGTTCACTCCTTCGGGTGGCGGGTCAGGTGATGCGCGGCCACTGCCCACCGGCGCTGGGAGGGTCGGGAACCACGAATCGGGTGTACGCACCACTTGGCACCGAGACGACGGGGCGCCGCCCGGCCCTTCCGTAGACGAGTTCAGGATTGCGAGCACCGGTGCAGAAGAAGCGGCCTCGGCGCACAGGCAGGCAGACGGCCCCCGAGGGGACCGAGCAGACCCCCGTGGGCGCTGGACGCCCCACCCATGTGCGCAACCGGCTGATCGTCGCCGTGGCCGTGGTGGCCGCTGCCATCGCCGCTGCAGGCGCCCCCGCCCTGCTCACCGCCTCCCAGGACCTCAATGAGTCCCAGGAGCTGGTGACCCTGGCGGACGAGACGCAGGACGCCCTCGCGCTCGCCCACTCCCTGGCCGACGAACGCGACGAGGTCACCTCCTACGTCGCCGCCGGACGCCCCAAGACCAAGGCGCCCTCGGAGCAGCGCGGCGCCCGTGTCGACCGCCAGGTCGAGGACCTGCGCGCCGACACCGACCTGCCGGCCAAGCTGCGCACCGCGCTGGACGGCATCGCCACCGTCCGCCGCGCCGCGCTGACCGGCAAGTCCGACGCGCCGCGCACGCAGCAGGCGTACTCCGCCACCATCACCGAACTGCACCGGCTCGCCGAGGAACTGGCCGAGCGGACGCCCCCGCGGGCCGGCTCCGGCGCCTACGCGCTCGCCGAACTGGACTCCGCCGTCCAGCAGTCCGCCGCCGCCCGCGGCCTGCTGCTGGCCGCGCTCAGCGTCCCCTCCACGCCCCGCACCGTGATCAGCCCCGTCACCGGGCTGCCCGTCACCACCAGCGGCAGCACCGAGGCCGACACCGCACGCCGCGACGCGCTCACCACCGCCGCCCAGCGGGCCCGGCTGCGCGCCGACGCGAGCCTCGCGACCTTCCGCGAGACCGCGCCCAAGGCGGCCGTCACCTCCTACGACTCCACGGTCACCGGCCCCGAGGTCAACTCCGCCGACAAGTACCTCGACCTCCTCACCGAGCAGCCCACCTTCGGCGACCGGCAACTGGCCGTCAGCGCCAAGAAGCTGGACGCCGCCCTCTCCGCCCGCGTCGACCTGATGCGCGGCGCCGAGTCCGCTCTCTACGAGCGCCAGGGACAGAGCCTCGCCACCCTCCGGGACGACGACGTCACCGGCCTGGAGATCCGCATCGCGGTGCTCGGCGCCCTGATGCTGGTCGCCGTCGGCATCGCCACCGCCATGGCCCGCACCCTGACCCGGCCGCTGTCCGTGCTGCGCCGGGGCTCGGCCCGCCTGGCCGGCGCCGAGGACCCCGTCGGACAGGAGCCGATCGCCTTCACCGGCCGCAACGACGAGTTCGCCCAGGTCGTCCGGTCCGTCAACGCCCTCCACGCGCACGCCGTCACCCTGCACGAGCGGGTCGCCACCCTGGAGGCCGACCGCAAGCACCTGGTCGGACAGCGGCAGAAGATGGCCGACGCCCGCGAGTCGCTGCGTGCCGAACTGACCGACTCCAGCGCCCAGCTCGAGAGGCTGCGGGAGAGCATCGGCGGCACCTTCGTCAACCTCGCGCTGCGCACCCTCGGACTGGTCGAGCGCCAGCTCTCCGTCATCGAGGGGCTGGAGGAGCGCGAGCAGGACCCCGAGCGCCTGGCCACCCTGTTCAAGCTGGACCACTTCGCCACGGTCATGCGCCGCCACAGCGAGAACCTCCTGGTCCTCTCCGGCACCGAGCACATCCAGCCCGCCCACGGACCGGTCCCGCTGGTCGACGTGGTCCGCGCCGCCGTCAGCGAGATCGAGCGCTACGAACGCGTCCGCATCGCCGCACTGCCCCCGCACGCCCACGTGGCCGGCTTCGCCGCCGACGACCTCTCCCACCTGCTGGCCGAGCTCATGGAGAACGCCAGCTCGTTCTCCCCGCCGGACCTGCCCGTCGAGGTCTCCGCCTGGCTGCTGGAGTCCGGCGAGGTCATGCTCTCCGTCCAGGACGAGGGCATCGGCATGGCCGACGAGCGCATGGAGCGGCTCAACGGCCGCCTCGCCGACTTCGACCCGGAGTCGCCGTACGAGCAGGAGGGCGAGGACGGCCTCGGCCTCGGGCTGTACGTCGTCGCCCGGCTCGCCCACCGGCACGGCATCCGCGTCCAGTTGCGCGAGCAGAAGCAGGGCGGGGTCGCCGCGGTCGTCGTCCTGCCGCAGTCGCTGCTCACCGAGACCCCCGTGGGCGCGGTCCCGCACCCCGCCACCCGCGCGGACTCCACCCAGAGCTTCTCCCTGCCCGGCGCCGACGCCGAAGCCAACTCCAACGTGCTGCGCGGCCGCCCCAAGGGCGCCGACCCGCTCGTCGCCCTCGCCGAGAAGGCCGTGGCCGACAACGCCGCAGCCGAGAAGGCGGCCGCCGGGAACGCCGTGCCGGACAGCGGCGCCGGCGACCCGGTGATCCCGAGGCAGGCCACCCGCGAACTGCCGCCCGAGACGGTGCCCGAGGCACTGCCGGAGCCGGCCCCCGAGACCACGATGGAGCTGCTGCTCCCGGCGGCCGCCCCCGCCGACGGGAACACGGCCGCCACTCCCGAGCCCGCCACCCCCCTCCCCGCCGAGGCCACGCACGACCGTGCCCCGGACGAGACGGAGGAGAAGCTGACGAGCAAGGGCCTGCCCAAGCGCACCCCGAAGATCACCGCACCCGAGGCCCCGGTCCGACCGCGCGCCACCGGCGTCGACGCCGAGGCCCTGCGCCGCAGGCTCGGCGGCTTCCGTAAGGGCGCCCAGGCCGGGTACCGGGACGTCGAAGCGGAGATCGCCGAGCACACGGCGCAGAACCAGCGGCCCGCCACCAGCGCGAACGCCGAAGAGTCCACGGGGGGACACGCCGAGGAGGCAAGCAGTTGACCACGCCCAGTACCTACGGACTGAGCAGTGAAGCCCGCAACCTGCATTGGCTGCTGACCAACCTGGTCGAAGAAGTACCCGGTATCCAGTCGGTCGCGGTCGTCTCCTCCGACGGCCTGCTCCTGCTGTCGTCCGACCCGAGCCGCGCCGAGGCGGAGCGGCAGAACCGGCCGGTGACCAAGGGGCCCCGCGGCTCCGCCGCCGACCTCGCCACCATCGTCTCCGGCATCGGCAGCCTCACCGTGGGCGCCGCCAAGCTGATGGACTTCGGCACGGTCAGGCACACCATGGTCGCCATGGACGAGGGGAGCCTCTTCGTCATGTCGATCAGCGACGGCTCGCTGCTCGGCGTGCACGGCTCCGCCGAGTGCGACATGAGTGTGATCGCGTACCACATGGCGCTCTTCGTCGGCCGGGCCGGACATGTGCTGACCCCGGAACTCCGCAGCGAGCTGCGGAAATCCATGGAGTCCGAGCCGAGCGGGAGCGTCCGATGAGCGCCATCGCCAAGAAGACGCAGCTCCCCACGCGCGGCGACCGCAAGGCCGCCCGTGTGCGCCCCTACTCGCTCACCGGGGGCCGCACCCGGTTCGGCCACGTCCTCCTGGTGGAGACGTTCGTGGCCGCCACCGCGGCGCTCGACGCCCCCGAGGAGCGCAGGGAACTGACGAACGGCACGTCCCCGCGCGTGATGCCGGAGATGCTCGCCATCGTCGAACTGTGCCGCCGTATGCGCACGGTGGCCGAGATCGCCGCGCTGCTGAGAATGCCGCTCGGCGTCGTCCGCGTGCTCCTCAGTGACCTCGCGGACCAGGGAAAGATCCGTGTTTACGGCACCGGAACCGGTCACGGCACCGGCCGTCCGGACCGCGCGCTGCTGGAAAGGGTGCTGAGTGGACTCCGCCGTCTCTGACGCGACCGCCCCCGTCGGGAACGCTCCCCTCGTCGACGGCCTGGCCGAGCCCGACGGGGAACTGAAGTCCTGGCAGCAGGACCGCAGCCGGGCTCCCGTCGCCACCAAGATCGTGGTGGCGGGCGGCTTCGGCGTGGGCAAGACCACCCTGGTCACCGCGGTCTCGGAGATCACCCCGCTCCAGACCGAGGCCCTGATGACCCAGGCGAGCGAGGAGACCGACGACCTCACCGCCACGCCGGGCAAGACCTCCACGACCGTGGCCATGGACTTCGGCCGCATCACGCTCGACGACGACCTGGTGCTCTACCTGTTCGGCACGCCGGGCCAGCAGCGGTTCTGGTTCATGTGGGACGACCTGGTGCGCGGCGCGATAGGCGCCGTGGTCCTCGCCGACACCCGGCGGCTCAAGGACTGCTTCCCGGCGCTGGACTACTTCGAGAGCTGCGGCCTGCCCTACGTGGTCGCGGTCAACCACTTCGACGGCAGCGACATGTTCGGGCCGGAGGACGTGCGGGAGGCACTGACGATCCCCGCGCACATCCCTGTCATGATCATGGATGCGCGGCGCCGGATCTCGGTGATCGAGACCCTCCTGGCCCTGGTGGGCCACGCGCTGGACGTAACACCCGAGTAGCCCCCAGTCCCCCCGTAGGAGCAACCCCGCATGCGGAAGATACTCGTCGTCGGAGCCGGTCAGTCCGGTCTCCAGCTCGCCCTCGGCCTCCAGTCGCACGGCTACGAGGTCACCCTGATGTCCAACCGGACGGCGGACGAGATCCGTTCCGGCCGGGTCATGTCGACGCAGTGCATGTTCGACACGGCCCTCCAGCACGAGCGTGACCTCCAGCTCAACTTCTGGGAGTCCCAGGCCCCGAAGATCGAGGGCCTCGGCGTCTCGGTCGCCGCCCCCGGCTCCTTCGACCCCGGCCCCTCCCAGCGGGCCATCGACTGGGTCGGCAAGCTGGACGGCTACGCGCAGTCGGTGGACCAGCGGGTGAAGATGGCCGGCTGGATGGAGACCTTCGCCCAGCGCGGCGGCCAGTTGGTCATCCACGGCGCGGCCGTCGGCGACCTCGACTACTTCTCCCGCACCTACGACCTCGTGCTGGTCTCGGCCGGCAAGGGCGAGCTGGTGTCGATGTTCGGCCGCGACCCGGAGCGCTCCCCGTACACCGAGCCGCAGCGCGCGCTCGCGGTGGCGTACGTGCACGGGCTCGGCCCGCGTCCGGAGCACCCGGAGTTCGACGCGGTCCGCTGCAACCTGGTGCCCGGTGTCGGCGAGATGTTCGTGATGCCGACCCTGACCACCTCCGGCCGTGCCGACATCCTCTTCTGGGAGGGCATACCCGGCGGCCCGCTCGACGTGTTCAACGGCATCAAGGACCCCGCCGAGCACCTCTCCCTGACCCTGGAACTCATGGAGAAGTTCCTGCCCTGGGAGTACGCGCGCGCCACCAAGGTCGAACTGACCGACGCCGGCGCCACCCTGGCGGGCCGCTACGCGCCGACCGTGCGCAACCCGATCGGCCGGCTCCCCGGCGGCGGTCTCGTCCTCGGCGTGGCCGACGTGGTCGTGGCCAACGACCCCATCACCGGCCAGGGCTCCAACTCGGCCTCCAAGTGCGCGGCCGCCTACCTCGCCTCCATCCTGGAGCGCGGCGACCAGCCCTTCGACGAGGAGTGGATGAAGGCCACCTTCGACCGCTACTGGGCCACCGCCCAGCACGTCACCAAGTGGACCAACGCCATGCTGGCCCCGCCGCCGGAGCACATCCTCAACCTCATCGGCGCCGCAGGCCAGCTCCAGCCGGTCGCCGACCGCTTCGCCAACGGCTTCAACGACCCGGCCGACTTCGAGAACTACTTCTACGACCCCGCGAAGGCGGAGGCGTACGTCGGCTCGGTCGCCGGAGCCTGACACCCTCACACCGACGCCCCTTCGGCCCCGTGCCCGCCTGTCACAGGCGGCGCGGGGCCGCGTCCGGTCGTACGGCGCCCAGCACCGGATTGGACGCCAGAGGGGAGATCCGCACGTTCTCCCCGGTGCGAGGGGCCTGGACCACCTTGCCGTCGCCCAGGTAGAGGGCGACGTGGGTCGCTTCGGGGAAGTAGATCACCAGGTCGCCGGGGCGCAGGCTGTTCAGCGGTACGTGGGGGAGACGGGCCCACTGCTCCTGGCTGGTGCGGGGGATCGGGGTGCCCGCGCGGGCCCAGGCGCGTGAGGTCAGGCCCGAGCAGTCGAAGGAGGCGGGGCCCACGGCGCCCCAGCGGTACGGCTTGCCGATCTGGTCCAGGGCGTAGCCCACCGCGCGGCCGCCCTCCGCCGAGGCGGGCCGGTCCTCGCCGAGGGCTCCGGAGTCGGTGAGGCGCTGCTGTGCCTGTGCCACCCCGTCCTGCTCCAGCCGGGACACCTCCCCCTGCTGCTCCGGGGTGAGCGAGGCGAGGAGGCGTTCCACCTCGGACAGGCGCCGCGTCACGTCGTCGCGCTGCTTCCTGTGCCGGTCGGCCAGCGTGAGCTGGGTGTCCAGGGCCTTGCGGGCCGCCCCGGCCAGGGTGTCCGCGCGCTTCTCGGCGCCGGTCAGCCGGTCCAGGGTGGCGGCGCGCTCGGTGGCGACCCGGCCGATGACATGGCCCTCGTCGAGCGCCTGCTGCGGATCGCGGGCCAGCAGCAGCCGCACGTAGGGGGAGAAGCCGCCGGAGCTGTTCTGGTACTGCGCCCGGGCCAGCCGTCCGGCGTCACCCCGGCTGTCACGCAACGCCAGCCGCGCGCGGGCCAGTTCACCGTCCAGGCGCCGCACCTCGGCGCGCTGCGCGGTCAGCTTCTCGGCGGTGGCGTTGTAGGTCTCGGTGGCCTGCTCGGTCTGCCGGTACAGCCGCTGAAGGTCCGTCAGGAGCTGGGTGACCGGGCGCTGCGGCTCCGGCGCGGCCGCCGCGGGCAGGGGCGCGAGCGCGACCTGGGCCGCCATCGCGGCCGTACAGGCCAGGTGCAGCAGGGTTCCTGACATGACATCACCTCCGGTGCGAAGGGCGGCGGACCTCCCGCCTGCCTCCGTACCGCGAGCTTCTGCCGCGTCCCGCCGGGTCCGCGCGCCGAACGTGCGCGGACCGGCGCAACCTTGTCACCCGGTCGGGTCGTCCGGCTTGCCGTGCGGCGTGTTGTCCCGCCCCGGCCGGGACCAGGGCCAGCGGAGCCGGTCGGCGTCGCCGAGGCCCTCGGGGTCGTGCACGTACTTCCACCCCCGCACCAGCCCCAGCCGCCTGGTGTGCCCGCGCGGGGTGCGGCGGTAGACCAGCACGGTGGGCGGCCCGCCGGCCGCGTCGGGGACGGGGATGCGGTACGTCTTCGGGGGGTGGCCGGTCGGGCCGAGCAGCACCGGCAGCACCCGGCCGTCCATGGGCCCGCCCTCGAAGGGGGTGTCCTGACTCTTCACGCCCTCAGTGTCGGTCATCCCCGCTGACCGCGGCGACGACGGCCGCCGTCTGCGGGTCGCGCCCGGCGGTCACCGCCAGCACGGCCGTGAACTGCTCGACCAGCCAGTCCCGCAACTCGTCCCTGGGCGGACGCTTGCCCTCGTCCAGCCAGATCAGGGACGACGCCTCCACCGCCGCGATCCACATCCGCACCGTCATCCGCAGCCGGGGGCCCGGCTCGGCCACCCCGAGGTGGCTGAAGAGATGCTCGGCGGCGGTACGGCGCACCTCGTCCACGATGGCCGTCGTCCGGGAGGTCCCCACCACGCTGCCGCCCTGGAGCAGGGCGCTGAACCCGGTGTCGTGCTCTTCCACGAAGGCCAGATAGCGGTCCAGGGCGCGCGCGAGCCGGGGTGCCAGCGGGCCCTGGCGGGGTTCGTCGAAGCACAGCCGCAGCGCCTCGGCGGCCGACTTCAGCGCGGCCTCGTAGAGCTGCTGCTTGCCGCCGGGGAAGTAGCGGTAGACCAGCGGCCGGGAGACCCCGGCCGCCTCCGCCACGTCGTCCAGCGACACGTCCTCGGGCGCGCGGTGCGCGAAGAGGGACAGCGCCGACTCCAGAAGCTGGCTGCGGCGCCGCTCCACACTGAGGCGTCGATAGGCGGGGGTGGCGGCCTGCGGGGTCATGCCTGGCAGCGTAATCGCTCCGCTTCCGCCGGCAGGCGTCACGCCAGCAGCCCCGACGCCTTCCACAGCCGCCGGCCGGCGCCGCGCAGCACGCCGATCTCGTCCAGGAAGTCGGTCAGCCGCTTCGAGCCGCTCTGCATCACCTCGCGCCGGTGTCCGCTGGCCTTCACCTGGGCCAGTGCCTCGCGCCTGTCGAGGCCGACGTTGGTGTACACCTCCGGGTTGATGAAGGCGACGGAGAAGATCCGCGCGAACTCGCCGGAGGTGACGCGGGTGAACTCCCGCGACCACTTCGGCGCCGTCACCATCTGGCGGCGCAGCTCCTCACGGGCGTACCGGACGTGCCGGGCCTCCTCCACGACGTGGATGCGCGTGACGCCCCGGATCAGGGGCTGCACCCGCTCGTCGGGGAAGGTGAGGCGCTGCATCCAGTCCAGCACCTCCTCGCCGAGCAGCGTGGCGGTGAAGGAACCGGGCGTGGTGGAGATGGTCTTGAACAGGCGCCCGAGGTTCTGGTGGGCCCGGCTCACCGGGTACCAGGGGGTGCCGCCCCGGGTGATCACGCGGGCGAACATCTTGGAGTGCCGGCACTCGTCCTCGATCTCGGTGAGCGCGTACCGCACATGAGCGCTGGTGGCCGGCTTGTCGTAGATGTGCCGGACCAGCAACTGCATGAGGATCAGCTCGAACCAGATGCCCAGCGAGGCCAGCGCGGCCGCCTCGTGCCGGGAGAGGTCGATGCGCTGCTCCTCGCTCATCCGGTGCCACAGCGGGGTGCCGTACAGCGACACCAGCTCCGGGGGCCAGAACCACTTGCCCTCCTCGAAGGGGGCGTCCCAGTCCAGCTCCTTGTCCGGGTCGAAGGAGTGCTTGGCGGAGGAGACGAGCAGTCGCTCGGCCACCTGCTCCCGGTCCTTGAGCGCGCCCAGCGCGTCGCGCAGCCCGTCGAGCGCGTCCTCTTCCGTCAGGGTCGTCATGGCCTGAAGTCACCTCGTCCAGCCAGGGGTACGTCATCGTCCGCCTCTTATGAGACTGCGTGTCAGCAAGGGCGTCAATCCCCTGCGCACGACTTTCACCGAAGACGAACACCCCTGCGGCCGCGCCCGGTTCAGGAACCCAGCACAGCCCGCATCACCTCGCGGGCGATCGGCGCCGCGTCCCCGCCCCCGCTGATCTCCCCCCGGTCCGCGGAGGCGTCCTCCACCACCACCGCCACCGCCACCTCCGGCTCCGGGGCGCCGTCCGCCTGCGCCCAGGAGACGAACCAGGCGTACGGCACCCCGGTGTTGCCGACCCCGTGCTGCGCGGTACCCGTCTTGCCGCCGACCATGGCACCCCGGATCGCCGCGTTGCCGCCCGTGCCCCGCTCGACCGCGTCCCGCATCAGGTCCTTCAACTGGAACGCCGTCGACGGCCGCATCACCTGCGTCAGCGGATGCGCACGGCCGCCCGCCACCGTCTCGCCCCCGGACCGGGTGGTCCGCTCCACCAGATACGGCGCCCGCGCCTGCCCGCCGTTCGCCACCGCCGCCGAGACCATCGCCATCTGCAGCGGGGTCGCCCGCGTGTTGTACTGCCCGATGGAGGACAGCCCCAACTGCGCCTTGTCCACCGTCGTGTCGAAGGTCGACTGCGACACCGCGAACGGCACCCGCAGCCCGGTGTCGTTGAAGCCGAAGGCCCGCGCCGTCGCCGCCATGTCCGCGAGCCCCACGTCCACGCCCAGCTTGGCGAACACCGTGTTGCAGGACCACGCGAACGCCTCCCGCAGCGAGGTGTTCCGGCAGCCGTCGGCCTCGTTGGTCAGCCGGGTCGTGGTGCCCGGCAGCCGGTAGGGGTCGGGGGAGTCGGTGGGCGCGTCCGGATCCGTGACCACCCCCGCGTCCAGCGCGGCCGCCGCCGTGACCACCTTGAACGTCGAACCCGGCGGATACGTCTGCCGCACCGCCCGGTTGAGCATCGGCTTCTCCGGATCGGCGTTCAGCCGCTCCCACGCCGCGGAGGCGGCCGCACTGTTCCCGGACAGCCGCGCCGGGTCGTACGACGGGGTGGACACCAGCGCCAGCACCTTGCCCGTGGCCGGCTCGATCGCCGCCACCGCCCCCTTGCGCCCGCCCAGCCCCCGGAACGCGGCGAGCTGCGCCTTCGCGTCCAGCGTGGTGACGACGTTCCCGCCGGGGCCCGGCTCGCGGGCCGCGTCGTTCCACACCGGGAACCCCGACAGCAGCGGATCGGTACCGGACAGCAGTCCGTCCTCCGCGTGCTCCAGGAACGTCGAGCCGTACCGCTGCGAGGCGAAGCCGGTCACCGGGGCGTACAACGGGCCGTCCAGATAGGTGCGTTCGAAGCGCAACTGCTCGCCCGTGTCACGGGAACCGGTGACCGGCGCGCCGCCGACCAGGATGTTCCCGCGCGGCTGCTGGTAACGGGCGATGGCCGAGCGCCGGTTGGCCGGATTGCCGTCGTACGACCCGGCCTCCACCACCTGCACGCGGCCCGCGTTGACCAGCAGGGCCAGCAGGAGGAGGCCGCAGAAGCCCAGGGCGTGCCGGATGTACGGGGCCATCGGGCGATTGGCGGGGGTGTCGCCGTACTCGCCGGGTCCGCTCACGGCGCCTCCTTGCCGTCGTACTGGCTGCGCGCCGAGTCGCTCACCCGGATCAGCAGGGCCACGATCGCCCAGTTGGTGACGACCGACGAGCCGCCCTGGGCGAGGAACGGCATCGCCATGCCGGTCAGCGGGATCAGCCCGGTCACCCCGCCCGCGATCACGAACACCTGGAGCGCCAGGATCGACGCCAGCCCCACCGCGAGCAGCCGGCCGAACGGCTCGCGCAGGGCGAGGGCCGCCCGGAAGCCGCGCTCCACCAGCAGGGCGTACAGCAGGAAGATCGCCGCCAGACCGGCGAGGCCCAGCTCCTCACCGGCGGTCGCCAGGATGAAGTCCGACTTGGTGGCGAAGCCGATCAGCGTGGAGTGGCCGAGCCCGAGCCCGGTGCCGGACATCCCGCCCGCCGCGAAGGCGAACAGCGACTGCGCGAGCTGATTGGGTCCCTGACCGGCGTCGATGGTGGCGAAGGGGTGCAGCCAGTCCTCGATCCGCCCGTGCACGTGCGGCTCCAGATGCCCCACCGCCCACGCGCCGAGCACCGCCAGCACCAGCCCCACCGCGATCCAGCCGGTCCGCCCGGTCGCCACGTACAGCAGCACCACGAACAGGCCGAAGAACAGCAGCGAGGTGCCGAGGTCGCGCTCCAGCACCAGCACCCCGACGCTCAGAAGCCAGATGGTCACGATCGGCCCGAGCACCCGCCCGGTCGGGAACTGCAGCCGCCAGATCCGGCGCCCGGTGTACGCGAGCGCGCTGCGGTTCGCGGCCAGGTACGCGGCGAAGAACACCGCCAGCAGCACCTTGGCGAACTCGCCCGGCTGGATGGAGAACCCGGCGATCCTGATCCAGATCCGGGCGCCGTTGACCGCCGGGAACAGGATCGGCAGCAGCAACAGCACCAGCGCCGCCGCCACGCACACGTACGAGTACCGCTGGAGCACCCGGTGGTCGCGCAGCACCAGCACCACCACGATGAACAGCCCCACGCCCAGCGTCGACCACACCAACTGCGCCGGAGCCGCCCGGTCGGCCGGGGTCTGGAGGTCCAGGCGGTAGATCAGGACCAGCCCGAGCCCGTTCAGCAGCACCGCGATGGGCAGCGGCAGCGGATCGGCGTACGGCGCCCGCAGCCGCACCGCGAGATGCGCCAGCAGCGCCAGCCCGCCGAGCCCCGCGCCGTACCCCACCGCGCCGGGCGGCACGGCACCGGTGCGCGCCAGACCGACCGCGCAGTAGCCGTACACCGACAGCAGCACGGCCAGCACGATCAGGGCCAGTTCCACCCCGCGCCGCCGGGGCAGCACGGGGCCCGGGGCGGTCGCGGGTGAGGTGGGCGGCGCGGTCCCGGCCTGGGTCATGAGCACGCCCCGTGCGGCCTCGGGCGGGGGATCAGCACCAGCGCGGGGCGGGCCCGACGTTGCCGATGTACCGGGCCGAGGCCCATGCCCAGGTGCCGTCCGTGAGCAGGTACCACAGCGGGTTGCCGCTCACCCGGTCGCCGTTCACCTTGCAGTAGATGGACACGTGCTCGCCCTGCTCGGCGAAGCGGACGCGGCGGGTGCCGCGGTCCGGGCGGTCGTGCAGCCAGATGCCGCCCTTGGCCGTGACCACGCCGTCGTAGCGGCGCGGGTCGCGGTCGCCCCGGCCGCCCGCCTGCCCGTCGGGACCCCCGGCGCCCTCCGGCTGCTGGGCGGCCGGTACCGGCCCGTCCGCGGCACCGGCGGGCACGGCCCCGCCGAGCAGTACGCCCGTCACGGCCGCCAGTGCCAGGCCGTGGAAGAGGACGGAACGCAGGGACATGGAAGACCTCCGAAAGCGGACGGAACTGACTAACCGCCACATTAGGAGGCGGTCACGGCGACTGCCCGCGCAGTGGGCCATCGGGGAGGGGAGTCGCCGCGTCCTTGCTCCACTCGGCCCGCAGCCGGGTGTCAGGGCAGCGGCGCGGCCCGGTCGGGGTCCAGCAGGCCGGCGAGGAGGTCCCCGTACCGCTCCAGCCGGGGCGCGATGTCCCCGGCCAGGAACTCCAGGTCGGCCGGTTCGCGGCAGCGCTCGACCTCCTCCCAGGTGACGGGCGTGGAGACGGCGGGGGCGGTGCGGGCGCGCACGGTGTAGGGAGCGGCCGTGGTCTTGCGGGCGGCGTTCTGGCTCCAGTCGACGAACACCTTGCCCGGCCGCAGGCTGCGCGTCATCCGGTGCAGCACCAGCCCGGGCATCGCCCGCTCACCCTCCACCGCGAGCGCCTTGGCGTAGTCGCTGGCGTCCTGCGAGGAACCGCCGCGCACGGCCGCCAGCAGGTGCAGCCCCTTGGACCCAGCGGTCTTGGCGTACGTCTCGATGCCGTCCACCGCGAGCCGCTCGCGCAGCCACAGCGCGACCTCGCAGCAGTGGACGACCGTCGCGGGCGAGCCGGGGTCGAGGTCGAAGACCAGCCGGTCGGCCTCGTCCGGGCTCCGCACCCGCCACTGGTGGGTGTGGAACTCGGCCACCAGGTTCGCCGCCCAGACCAGGCTCGGCAGGTCCTGGACCACCACCATCCGCGCCGCGCCCGCCGAACGGGGGACCTCGGCGGTCGTGACCCAGTCGGGCGTACCCGGCGGCACGTTCTTGGTGAAGAACTCCTGTCCGCCGGGGCCGTCCGGATAGCGCAGGAAGGACACCGCCCGGTCCCGCAGATGCGGCAGCAGCACCCCGGCGGTGGTGGCGTAGTAGTGCACCAGCTCCGCCTTGGTGAAGCCGGTCTCCGGGTACAGCACCTTGTCCAGGTTGCTGAGCGTGACCCGCCGCCCCTCCACCTCCGTCACTGGCGTCATAGGATGACAATCCCAGAAACGGGACGAATGGGATAAACCGGAACCGTACGGAAGGGACCCGGCACGTGCGATCCATATGGAACGGCGCCATCTCCTTCGGCCTCGTCAGCATCCCGATCAAGCTGGTGAACGCCACCGAGAACCACGCGGTCTCCTTCCGCCAGGTCCACACCGAGGACAACGGCCGCATCCGCTACCGCAAGGTCTGCGAACTGGAGGACCGCGAGGTCACCCAGTCCGAGATCGGCAAGGCGTACGAGGGCGCCGACGGCGAGATCATCCCGATCACCGAGGACGACCTCTCCCACCTCCCGCTGCCCACCGCCCGCACGATCGACATCGTCGCCTTCGTACCGGCCGACAGCGTCGACCCCCTCCAGATGGACGCGGCGTACTACATCGCCGCCGCCGGAGCCCCGGCCGCCAAGCCGTACACCCTGCTGCGCGAGGCCCTCAAGCGCAGCCACAAGGTCGCCATCGCCAAGTTCGCGCTGCGCGGGCGGGAGCGGCTGGGGATGCTGCGCGTGGTCGGCGACGTGATCGTCCTGCACGGCCTGCTCTGGCCGGACGAGGTACGCGCCCCCGAGGGCGTCGCCCCGGACGTGGACGTCACCGTCCGGGACAAGGAGCTCGACCTCGCGGACGCCCTGATGGACACCCTGGGCGAGGTCGACATGTCCGAGCTCCACGACGAGTACCGCGAGGCCCTGGAGGAGGTCATCGCCGCCAAGGCCGCCGGCGAGGCCCCGCCCGAGACCCCCGCCCCGGCCGGCAGCGGCAAGGTCCTCGACCTGATGGCGGCGCTGGAGAAGAGCGTCCGCGAGGCCCGCGAGTCGCGGGGCGGAGAGGCGGAGGTCAGGAACCTGCACGGCCGGGGCACCCCCAAGGAGACGGGCGCGAAGAAGTCGACGGCCACGACGGGGAAGGCGGCGGCGAAGAAGACCGCGAGCCCGCGGAAGTCGACGTCGAAGGCGGGGGAGCGGGCCGGGGCGGGGAAGCAGGCGACGAAGTCGACGGCCAGGTCCGCGTCGACGGCCAAGTCCACGTCCAAGGCGGCGGCGAAGAAGTCCGCGGCCAAGAAGACGCCCGCGAAGAAGCCGACGGCGAAGAAGGCGGCTTCGGGGAAGCGGTCGGCTTGAGGCGGTCGGGCTTGGGGTGGTCGGGTCTGAGGTGGTCGGGCTGAGGCGGTCGGGCTTGGGGTGGTCGGGTCTGAGGTGGTCGGGCTTGAGGTGATCGGGCTTGAGGCGGTCGGGCTGAGGCGGTCGGGCTGAGGCGGCGGGCTTGAGGCGGTCGGGTCTGAGGCGGTCGGGCTTTAGCCGGTCGGGTCTGAGGTGGTCGGGCTGAAGCGGCGGGCTTGAGGTGGTCGGGCCTGAACGGGAGACCCTCGTCACCTCGCCCTGCTCACGCCGGCACACCCCACTCGTGCCGTCCCCCCCCTCCCGGTCCCGTTCCGCCCGCGCCGGCGATCTCGGCCACCTGGCCGCCCGTGCCCCGCGAGTTGGGGCGTGTCGCCGGGCCCGGCGACGTCGGCACAGGGGGCCGGTGCGTGGCCGAACCACGTGCTCAGGGTCGGCGCCCGCGCACGTGGCGGCATCCCGTACCTCGGATTCACCTCCCCGAACGGCGCACCCTCAGGCACGATGAACATGTGACATACGTGGTGACCGTGGCGATGGCCCCGCCCCAGGGGGCTCCGGAACTCGACGCGCTGCGCCGGGAGGGAGTCGTCTTCCTGCTGCGCAAGGGCTTCGACTCGCTGGAGGCGGTCGAGGGCCCGGACGGCATGGAGGTCGACCTGCTGGACGACGTGATCGCCGCCCATGCGGGCGGGGCCCTGCTGAAGCTGTTCGTGGACGCCCCGGCGCTGGAGTTCGCGGAGGACGCGGCGCGGGAGGTGGTGACGGAGCTGATGGAGCGCACCGAGCCGCTGGCCGACTGGCGCCTGACCCGCTGCGCGGTGGAGCTGAACTCCGAACTCCTCCAGGAGAGCCTGGACGCGGCGGGCGGCCCCGACGCCCCACCCTCCGACCCGGCGGAACGCGCCCGGCGCCACGCGGCGGGCACCACCCCCGCGCCCCCGGACAGCCCCGGCCACTCGGAGAGCCAGGCGATGCGCACGAGGCTCCGCGAACTGGCCCCGACGCTCTCGGCGTTCACCCTGGAAGCTTTCGGCCACCACGAGTCGGTGACGGACTGCGAGGTCGGCAAGGAGGCGGCGGAGATAGCGGCGGGCGCCGTGGTCTACGCGATCGACCTCCTGGTGGACGAACTCTTCACCGACCTGGCCGCCCTGGAGGACGACGGCCCCACGGTCGCCCGCAGCAACGCGACGTTCATGATCCTGGACGACCTGCCCCCGCACCTGACGGACGCGTACACCGTCCTGTTCACCCGCCGCCTCACGGTCACCGCGATCACCCTGACGGGCCGCCTCACCCGCCCCCCGTTCGACCACCCCACCTGCCTGGCCGAGGAACTCCTCCTGAAGTCCCTGCTGAACCAGGCGGAGGTGACGGCCGACCTCTACAGCCTCCTGTCGGACGAGGTAACCCAGGCCCTGGAAACCTTCGCCACCACCCTCCACCCCCCGACCCCACCCCAGCCTCCGACCCCGGACGACCCGGACACGTGGTTCACGCCGTACACGCCGGTTTCGCCTGTGCATCCTTATGCGGCGAATGAGGATGAGGAGAGGGTGGTGGAGTTGCCGGAGTGAGGGGCAACGTTTCGGCGCGGGGGTTGACCTTGCGGAGTTGATCGTCAACCGGTGCGGCCAAGTTGCGGTGGCGTGCGGGGACTTGCGCGCCCGGTGTCGCGGTCTGCCTGCGGGCTGGTTCGGGTCTCGGCCACGGATGGCTGGCCGCAGCATGCGCGGCTCCCTACCTGGGCGCCTGCAGTTAGGCGGGGGGCCTCGGGTCATTAGGCGAGGCCGAAGGGGGCTGCGGAGCCCCACGCAACGCAGGTGGGTTGTGGGTATCAGAGTGCGGCTCTACGGCACTCAACTGTCGCCTTGATTTCCTCGGCGGCAAGCTCTAGATCCTCGTGCTCCCAGAAGCGGAGCACCATCCAGCCCTCATCCTTGAGCGCGATTGTGGTGGATGCGTCGCGGTCTCGATTGTCCTTGATCTTCTGCCCCCACTCCGCGCCGCTCTTTCTGGCAGGTCGGTAGTGATCTGGGCAGCCGTGCCAGAAGCAACCGTCGACGAAGACCGCTACCTTGGCTTTGGGGAAGACGACGTCCGCTGTGCGTCGCAGCTCGGGGAGCGGGCGAATACCCACCCGGTAGCGCAGCCCTCTGCGGTGCAGGGCGGTGCGCAATTTCAGCTCCGGTTTGGTGTCTTTGCCCTTGTTCGCGGTCATGACCGCGCGAACGGAGACCGACGAGGCCGTCGAACTCGGAGGGAGGAGCTCGTCAATCACCGTGCCGGCTTCCCGTGCCTTCGCCCACGCGAGAGTGAGGTTCGCCCTACGCGTCGGTTCGTGTACCTCGCAGACGTACTTCTCCCTCGTCTCCCCATTGTCCGACCAACGGAGGTACGCACGGATACGGCGAGTACTCCGGAACAGTCTGAGTTGGATGGACCCGCGGGCGCAAGAGCCATCGTCGAGCGGCACGGCTCGGCGGTGTCGGCCCCCTGCGGCTCTGTCTTGCTCGGCGCTGCGTTTGTCGCGGGGCAGACCGGGACGTGCCTTGTACGCCTTCGCGGGCGGCAGCCGATCATTCCAGCCCCGCTGCGTGCCGACCGCCTCCTGTGTCATGACTTCTCCAGGGCACCGACCGAGTTCAGGGCGGCGGCGACTGCGTCCGCGAACACCGTGCCCAGCTTCACCGGCACAGCGTTCCCCAGCTGCCTCATTTTCTCGCCACGCGGGCCAGCGAGCGTCCACTCATCCGGGAAGGTCATAACTCGCGCGGTCTCGCGGACCGTCATGTATCGGTAGCCGCTTCCATCGAACGTCGGGTCGTCCATCATCATCACGGACTCACCGCCGGGGACGCCGTGCACACCAGCCTTGACAGTCTTAGCCGGCCGGTCAAGGAGGTTGGGGGTATGCCCGGTGTAGACCCGGGCGCCAGGCCACCCAAAGTGGTCGGAGATCACCCCCACCTGTTCCTTACCGTTGACCGCCTCCTCGCTGACTGGCGGCAGGGAGCGTCCCTCGAACTCGTCAACACCGTGGATCGCGTCCCGAAGAGTCCGCCACGGCCGAAGGGTGAGCTTCTCTTTGGTCTTCGGGTTGTTGTAGTTGAGCTTCGGCAGATTCGCGATGGCGCGAGCCTTCGCTGCCTCCGAGACCTCCCGGTGGCGGGCCCAGTACTCTCCGCCCTCACGCATGGAATGGATCAGCGCCTCGTCGGAGTGCGTGTCCTTCGGTGCAAATTTGTCCCATTCGGCATCGTTCAATCCGAGGTCGGCACGAAAGGCGACGATCACGACCCGCTGCCGGATCTGTGGGACACCGAAATCAGCGGCGTTCACGGGATGATGCTGCACGATGTAACGCTCGGAGGCGGGCACCGAGTCGTTGGCGAGCAGCTTCTCCAGAACCTCGTTGTGTTCCTCCCACGTTGCGTCCTTCTCACGCTCGACGAAGGGGAGCCTCATCTCGTTGAGGATGTACTGGAAGTAGGGGTTGAACGATTTCCGGAGCAGACCCCGAACGTTCTCGCAGATGACGGCCTTCGGTCGCATCTCTTGGATGGCGCGGAACATCTGCGGAAACATGTTCCGCTCGTCCTCCGTCCCCTTGGCGACGCCGCCCAGACTGAACGGCTGGCATGGTGGCCCGCCAGCGAGAACGTCGACCTTGCCTCTCAGGTCCTTGAAGTCGTTCCGTAGTAGGCGGACGTCACCCGGCTTCAGCGGCCACTTCCCGCCCCCCGGCATCTCGTTCGTCTGGAGGGTCTCGATGGCCCGCTTGGCGTACTCGTTCACGAGCAGCGGTCGGAAGCCAGCGTTATGGACCCCCATGGCGAGGCCGCCGCCGCCAGCGAACAACTCGACACAGGTACCCACCTCGGGATGCTTCTCTCGCAGCTCAGACATGGGAAAACCATACCGCGGAGTTATGGATCAAGTGAGCCTTCGTGGGAATCTGGCACCGTGGCCCCCAACTTCACCGGATAGAGTGACGACGATCACTCGTCGCATGCGCAGGAGGCCCTGGTCGTGTCGCTGGAGAACCACGCCGAGTTCAAGTTGAGCATCACCAAAGCGCTCGGAGACCAGCTTGCGGCCGCACTGAAGAGGCTGACGCCGGCACCTCTCACCATGGAGAACATCCGGTCGTTGCGATCGTTGCCCGGCGTGTACCAGCTCTACAAGGACGAGGAGCTCGTCTACGTCGGCAAGGCCGATCGCAGCCTCCCTCAACGGATCGATAAGCACTTCCGGAAGATCTCCGGCCGCACGAACATATCTCTCGATCAGATGACGTTCACCTGTCTCTACGTCGATGAGGACTTCGGGGCGGTCGCTCCAGAGCGCCTGCTGATCAACGAGCACAGAGGGCAGGGGCAAGTTCCGTGGAATTACAACGGGTTTGGCAACAACGACCCCGGCAAGCGGCGTGACACGACCGAGGTGGACGAGGGTCACTTCGATCACGAGCACCCGATCGACCTGGAGTACAAGCTGACGGAGTTGCTAACCCAACGCGCACATGCGGACGAGGTCGTGTCACTCTCCGTCTTGCTTCAGGAGACGAAAACGCTCCTTCCGTACGTATTCCGCTACCAAGCTTCATCCGAGTTCGACGACATAGTCGTGAAGATTCCCGAGGTGGACGCGACGGCGGATGAGGCCCTCAGGGTGATAGCAGCGCGGCTTCCGGACAAGTGGCAAATCACCGCCCTCCCCGGATATCTGATCATGTACCCGAAGGTGGAGGACTATCCGAGCGCCCGGCGCTATTACCGCAGCACCGGCGTTGTGGACGTCTGGCAGCAGTGAGAAGGCGAGCCAGTAAACCGTACGAGCCGGAGGACCGAGTACAAGTTGTCAGTTTCACCTGATCCGTTGAGCGAGAGTCTCCCCCCGCCACAGAAGCCCCCAAAGAAGCCTCGCAAGTCGAAAGCATGGCGAGATGCGGCGAAAGAGCGCCAGTTCGCCCCATTTAATCCATTGGACCTAGAAAATCTTGGGCGCAGCGTAGAGGCAGAACTTCGCAATCGGGCACCAGAGCCGCTGGATGAGGTCAGTCCGGTACATGGGAGTGGCATCTACGCCCTGTACTACTGCGGGGCGAATCCTCTGTATGCTGAGATTAGTTCGCCAGACTGCCGCGTTCCTGTATATGTCGGGCAGGCCCGGCCCGCAGGCGTGCGGAAGGGCACTGCTGAGGAGAAGCCCGATGCCACCACACTGTGGGATCGGATCTACGAGCACAAGCAGTCGCTCCACCAGGTCCGCGACCTGGAGATCTCGGACTTCCGGGTTCGGTACCTGGTCGCGATCGAGGCGTTCGTGAGCATCGCGGAACGGGTGATCATCCAGCACCATCGGCCAGTGTGGAACAGCATCGTCGACGGCTTCGGAAACCACGACCCCGGAGCCAATCGGCGTAAGGACAGTTACCGCCCCGCCTGGGACGAACTGCATCCGGGCCGTTGGTGGGCCCATCCGGACAACATGCCGACGCCGAGCAAAACAGCAGCGGACGTATCCCGTGCCCGGATCCGTGATCTTCTCACTGGAAGGCTGTCCGAAGAAGCTGTTCTCGCCATCGAGGCGGAGCAGGCGGAGCAGGCGGAAGAGGGTGAGCGCGACTGACCCGAGGCCTCTGCCGCTGGCGCAGTGGTCGGTGGCGGAAGCCTCGTTGCGACGCGGGTGGGTGAGCTGGAACGCCGAGCCCGCTATGCCGTCCGTTACGCAGGTAGATGCCTCACAGTAGGGTCCGGTCGTCCCGTCCTCTACCTGCTACCGGGTCTGGCAGGAGGCTCGGCTCCTTGCTCTCCCGCCGGCCGCCGCGGCCTCGCCGCTCGCAAGTCGTCCGTACGATTTTCGGCACTCGGCGCTGTCGGCATGGCTCAACGCTGGCGTCGACCCCACCGAGGTCGCCGAGCGTGCTGGCGGCAGCGTTGAGGTCCTGCTGACCCGCTACGCGAAGTGCCTTGATGGGCGGCAGGACGTAGCCAACCGGCGTATCGAGGACCTGCTTCGCGAATACCAGTGATCGCATGGGACCTGGGGCTCATACTTCCGGCGTGGACATATCCGAAGATGGTCGAGAGCTCGCCCCTGAATGGGTGGAGGCCGGCAACAACGCATGTGGTGTCGTGCGCGGTTGCCGGGATGCCTCTGAGGTAGCCCAGCACTTCGTGCGTGCCGGATGGCGTTCGAGGTCGTCTTCCTGGCACGGCTACGAAGTGGAAACCAGCTGGTGTCAGCTGGAGATCGACCCGATCGACGGTCCAGACATTCTGCTGAACGGTGTCGTAGACCCACAGCGTTTTGACGAGCTCGGCGGAGTACTCCAGGGCCTCGGGTTGAGCTACTGCCTGGAGCTCTACGAGGGAGACGGGACCCTGGTTTGGGAGATCCAAGTGTGATCACGGTGTACACGCGCGAGGCCCCTGGCATCTTGGCCAGGGGCCTCGCCTTTTTCCGTTTTCAGTTTGCCCTGGGGGCCTGAACTGCCTCTGCGGCGAGTTGCCGCTCCAGGTGTTTGCGCGAGGTGTCGAGCGCGTTGAGCATCTGTGTACGAGCTTGGTCGAAATTCGGGTCGACCTCGACGCCGAGATCATGTCGCAGTGTGATCCTCAACAGGTACACGCCATCGGACAGCGGACGGCTGAACCATGTCTTTGCGCGCTCGTAAGCCCCGTCAAGGTCGGAGCTGATCGGCAGCTGCTTGACGACTGAGTACCCGACGCCGAGCGCCCTGTTCAGGGTCGAAGCCACTTCCAGAACGTCCTTCGACAGCGTCATCTGCGCCTGTGAGTATTGGTCGCCCCAAGCGTCCTTGGCGGCGTCAAGCGCTGCCGACTCGCTGCTTTCACCGCGCTCAGCTGCTCGGACGGCGTCTCGGGCGGCGACCCGGTAGGCGCGAGCCGCAGTGTTCAGCTGAGCATAGAGATCGCGCTTGGCTTGCAGTGCTTGATCAGTGCGCTCCTGTGCCCGTTCATGGTCGGTGCGCTGGTTCTGCTCCGCGGCTTGGTCACGACTGGCGCGCTGGCTGAGCACCGCTCCGCCCAGAGTCCCGCCCAATGCTCCCCCGACGCTAATCAGCGCGACGGCAAGCGTGGTCACGTCCACGAGATCCCCCAACTCGTCCATGGAACTGCTCGTGCAGCAGTCTGCTCGACTTTTGGGGTGTCACCTGCGGGAACGCTCGAAGATCCCGTCCGCGCCTCGTCCACAGACCCCGACATAGAGCCGCCCCGGGCTGCATCTGCCTGCACATACGCGAAGACCCCGGCCTCAGCGTTTCCGCTGGTGACGGGGTCTTTGGGCACCTAATCCAAGGTGCCCCCGGCAGGATTCGAACCTGCGCACACGGCTCCGGAGGCCGTTGCTCTATCCCCTGAGCTACGGGGGCGTGTCGGCCGCTGAGCTGGTGCTTGCGGCGACGGGTAGAACCCTAGCAGGTCTTCTGGGGTGATCAGGAACGGGTTTGCGCAGGCGGGGTCGAGCCGGGAGGGGCATCGTGTTCAGGGCTTCGCTTCGCTGCTCGGCCGGCCCGCCGGTATGGGGAAGCGCTCAGGGTTCGGCCGTGGTCGACGGTGGCCCACCCGCCCCCGGCACCCCGCCCCACCACCCCCTCCACGTCCACCCACACCCGCCCCTCCCCCGTCAGAGCGAGAAGTCGGGAAAACCGGGACGCGGCCCCCCGCCCCGACCTACTCTCGAGTTGTGTCAGGCGCGTCTGGCCGGGTGCTTGTTGTGGACGACAGCAAGGGCATCCGGCAGCTGATCAAGGTCAATCTCGAGCTGGAAGGGCTTGAGGTGGTGACCGCGGTCGATGGTGCCGAGTGTCTCGACGTGGTGCATCACGTGCGCCCCGACGTGGTCACGCTCGACGTCGTCATGCCCCGTCTCGACGGGCTCAGTACCGCCGCCCGCCTCCGCGCCGACCCCCGTACGCGCGACCTCCCGCTCGCCATCATCAGTGCGTGCACCCAGTACGAGGTCGAGAGCGGGCTCGATGCCGGCGTCGACGCGTTCCTGCCCAAGCCCTTCGAGCCCGACGAGCTGGTCCGCCTCGTCAAGGGGCTCCTGGAGCGGAGCGACCGGCGTCATGGGGGAGACGGCGCCAGCGGGCTGGCCGACGGGGTCTGCTTCGGCGGCTAGCCACCCGTACCGGTCCGCCCCTCCCACCTCCCCTAGGCTTGTCCCGTGACCCCCGCCGAGCTCTCCCGTACCGTCCTGGACGCGGTGCGCCGTGCCGTGGACGCCGGTGAGCTGGGCGTGGACCTGCCCGAACGGGTCACCGTGACCGAGCCCGGCCCCGGCGGGTGCGGTGACTTCGCCACCAACGTCGCCCTCCGCCTCGCCCGCCCCGCGGGCCTGCCCCCGCTGCGCGTCGCCGAGATCCTGCGTGCGCGGCTCCTCGACGCCGAAGGCGTGGACGTCGTCGTCGTCACCGGGCCCGGGTTCCTCAACATCACCCTTCGCACGCGCGAGGAACTCCTCACCGGGCTCGTCCGCGAGATCCGCGAGCGCGGTACGGAGTACGGGCACGGCGACGCCCTCGCCGGGCGGACCGTGGTGCTGCGGGTGCCGTACGAGGTGCGTGCCGAGGTCGTCGCCGACTCCGTCGCGCGGCTGGTGGCCACCCAGGGCGGCCGGGCGGAGATCGAGCACGGCGAGCCCGTCAATCTGCGGCCCGTACCGGCGCCGGAGGACCCCGCGCCGCTCGGAGCCGACGCCGCCCGCTGGGCCCTGCTGCACCCCGCCGCGCACGACCGGCCCCGGATCACCGCCGACCACCTCGTGCAGCGCGAGATCAACCCCCTCTTCCGCGTCCGCTACGCCCACGCCCGCGTACGCGCCCTCACCCGCAACGCCCGCGACCTCGGCTTCGCCGCGGAACCCGGCGACCTCCACCTGGGCTCCGCCGGGTACCCGGACACGGCCGACGCGGGCGTACCGAGGTCCGGCGTCCACGCCGCGCGTGCCGTCGGCTCCGCCGGCGGCGTCGCCGCCCGGCCGGGTACCGGTGCTGCCGGCACCGGCGAACCCGGTTCCGGGGCCCAGGTCCACGCCGCGTGTACCCCCGCTGCCGGTGCCCCCGGTGCCCCCGGTGCCCCCGGTGCCGGTGGTCCGGGTTCGGGCGGCCCCGGCCCCGAAAGCTCCGACGCAGGCCACGCCCCCTCCGGTGTCTCCGCGACCGGTACCCGATCCCCCTCCGCCTCCGTGCCCGGCACCCCCGCCGAACCCCACCCCCACCCCCACCTTCACCCCCTCCAGACCCCCCTCACCGACCACCCCCGCATCCTCACCACCGCCGCCACGGCCCACGCCCCCGACCGCCTGGCCCGGCACCTCCTCACCGTCGCCGACGCGCTCCTCCCCCTTCTCCCGGAGGTACTCCCCGTCGGGGAGGAGAAACCCACGGCCGCCCACCGTGCCCGGCTGGCGCTTGCCGAAGCCGCCGGGGCGGTGCTCGCCGGTGGCCTGTCCCTGCTCGGCATCGACGCACCCGAACACCTCTGAGATCCGAGAGCAGAGAGCCACTCATGAGCCGTTCCGCCCACCCCGCCGGGCCCCGTCACGCCGACGTCCTGACCGAGGGGCACTACTCCGCCCCGCCGGCCGACCTCAACGCCCTCGACCCCAAGGTGTGGGCCCGTACCGTCAGCCGGGACGAGGACGGTGTCCTCACCGTCGGCGGCCGCACCGTGACCGGGCTCGCGGAGGAGTTCGGCACCCCGGCCTACATCCTCGACGAGGCCGACTTCCGGGCACGGGCCCGCGCCTGGCGCACCGCGTTCGGCACCGACGCCGACGTCTTCTACGCCGGCAAGGCGTTCCTCTCCCGCGCCGTGGTGCGCTGGCTGGACGAGGAGGGGCTCAACCTCGACGTCTGCTCCGGCGGCGAGCTGGCCACCGCGCTGTCGGCCGGGATGGACCCCGAGCGCATCGCCTTCCACGGCAACAACAAGTCCACCGACGAGATCCGCCGGGCCGTCGAGGCGGGCGTCGGCCGTATCGTGCTCGACTCCTTCCAGGAGATCGTCCGCGTCGCCCACATCGCCCAGGAACTCGGCAAGCGCCAGAAGGCGCAGATCCGGATCACCGTCGGCGTCGAGGCGCACACCCACGAGTTCATCGCCACCGCCCACGAGGACCAGAAGTTCGGCATCCCGCTCGCGGGCGGCCAGGCCGCGGAGGCCGTACGGCGAGCCCTCACCCTCGACGGGCTCGAACTCATCGGCATCCACAGCCACATCGGCTCGCAGATCTTCGACATGTCCGGCTTCGAGGTCGCCGCACACCGTGTGGTCGGCCTGCTGAAGGACATCCGCGACGAGCACGGCGTCGAGCTGCCCGAGATCGACCTCGGCGGCGGCCTCGGCATCGCCTACACCAGCTCCGACGACCCCCGCGAGCCGCACGAGATCGCCAAGGCGCTCACCGAGATCGTCACCCGCGAGTGCGAGGCCGCCCGGCTGCGCGTCCCCCGTATCTCCGTCGAGCCCGGCCGCGCCATCGTCGGGCCGACCGCGTTCACGCTGTACGAGGTCGGCACCGTCAAGCCGCTGGAGTCGCTGCGCACCTACGTCTCGGTCGACGGCGGGATGTCGGACAACATCCGCACCGCGCTGTACGACGCCGAGTACAGCGTCGCCCTCGTCTCGCGCACCAGCGACGCCGAGCCCATGCTCACCCGCGTCGTCGGCAAGCACTGCGAGAGCGGGGACATCGTGGTCAAGGACGCGTTCCTCCCCGCCGACCTGGCGCCGGGCGACCTGATCGCCGTACCGGCCACCGGGGCCTACTGCCGGTCCATGGCCAGCAACTACAACCACGTCCTGCGCCCGCCGGTCGTCGCGGTCGGCGACGGCGAGGCGCGGGTGATCGTCCGGCGCGAGACCGAGGAGGACCTGCTCCGGCTCGACGTCGGCTGAACCCCGCCGGGGCCGCCGGAGGCCCCGTCCGGGAACACGAAACAGACGTCTCACGATCCGGACGAAGGGTAGAAAGCCCCGTCCGGTGAGTGAGACTGGTCAAACCGTAGACGGTGAGAGGAAACGAGGTCGGATGATGCGTACGCGTCCGCTGAAGGTGGCGCTGCTGGGCTGTGGAGTGGTCGGCTCCGAGGTGGCGCGCATCATGACGACGCACGCCGACGACCTCGCCGCCCGCATCGGCGCCCCGGTCGAACTGGCCGGGGTCGCCGTACGACGGCCATCGAAGGTGCGCGACGGCATCGACCCCGCGCTCGTCACCACCGACGCGACCGCCCTGGTCAAGCGCGGTGACATCGACGTGGTGGTGGAGGTCATCGGCGGCATCGAGCCCGCCCGCACCCTCATCACCACCGCCCTGGAGCACGGCGCCTCCGTCGTCTCGGCCAACAAGGCCCTGCTCGCCCAGGACGGCGCCGCCCTGCACGCCGCCGCCGAGGAGCACGGCCGCGACCTCTATTACGAGGCCGCCGTCGCCGGTGCCATCCCGCTGATCCGCCCGCTGCGCGAGTCCCTCGCCGGTGACAAGGTCAACCGCGTGCTCGGCATCGTCAACGGCACCACCAACTTCATCCTCGACAAGATGGACTCCACCGGCGCCGGCTACCAGGAGGCCCTGGACGAGGCCACCGCGCTCGGGTACGCCGAGGCCGACCCCACCGCCGACGTCGAGGGCTTCGACGCCGCGGCCAAGGCCGCCATCCTGGCCGGGATCGCCTTCCACACCCGCGTCCGCCTGGACGACGTGCACCGCGAGGGCATGACCGAGGTCACCGCGGCCGACTTCCGCTCGGCGCGGGAGATGGGCTGCACCATCAAGCTGCTCGCCATCTGCGAGCGGGCCAAGGACGGCGCCTCGGTCACCGCCCGCGTCCACCCCGCGATGATCCCGCTCAGCCACCCGCTGGCCTCGGTGCGCGGCGCGTACAACGCCGTCTTCGTGGAGTCCGACGCGGCCGGGCAGCTCATGTTCTACGGCCCCGGCGCCGGCGGCGCGCCCACCGCCTCGGCCGTCCTCGGCGACCTCGTCGCCGTCTGCCGCAACCGCCTGAACGGCACCACCGGGCCCGGCGAGTCGGCGTACGCGGCGCTGCCCGTCTCCCCGATGGGGGACGTCGTCACGCGCTACCACATCAGCCTCGACGTCGCGGACAAACCGGGTGTCCTCGCCCAGGTCGCCACGGTCTTCGCCGAGCACGGGGTGTCCATCGATACGGTCAGGCAGCAGGGGAAGGACGGCGAGGCGTCCCTCGTCGTCGTCACGCACCGGGCCTCCGACGCGTCCCTGACGGGGACGGTGGAGGCGCTGCGCAAGCTCGACACCGTGCGGGGTGTCGCCAGCATCATGCGGGTTGAAGGGGAGTAAGCGGCAATGACCCACCAGTGGCGCGGAATCATCGAGGAGTACCGGGACAGGCTGCCGGTCAGCGACAGCACGCCGGTCGTGACGCTCCGCGAGGGCGGCACGCCTCTCGTGCCCGCGCAGGTGCTCTCCGAGCGCACGGGCTGCGCGGTCCACCTCAAGGTGGAAGGGGCCAACCCCACCGGTTCGTTCAAGGACCGGGGCATGACCATGGCGATCACGCGGGCCAAGGAGGAGGGCGCCAAGGCGGTCATCTGCGCCTCCACCGGCAACACCTCCGCCTCCGCGGCCGCCTACGCGGTGCGGGCCGGCATGGTCTGCGCGGTGCTCGTCCCGCAGGGCAAGATCGCGCTCGGCAAGATGGGCCAGGCCCTCGTGCACGGCGCGAAGATCCTCCAGGTCGACGGCAACTTCGACGACTGCCTCGACCTCGCGCGCGGCCTGAGCGACAACTACCCGGTGGCGCTGGTCAATTCGGTCAACCCGGTGCGTATCGAGGGCCAGAAGACGGCCGCGTTCGAGATCGTGGACATGCTGGGTGACGCCCCCGACATCCATGTCCTCCCGGTCGGCAACGCGGGCAACATCACGGCCTACTGGAAGGGCTACCGGGAGTACGCCGCCGACGGCCCGGCCACCCGCACCCCGCGCATGTGGGGCTACCAGGCCTCGGGCAGCGCGCCCATCGTGCGCGGCGAGATCGTCAAGGACCCCTCCACCGTCGCCACCGCCATCCGGATCGGCAACCCCGCCTCCTGGAGCTACGCGCTGGCCGCACGGGACGAGTCCGGTGGTCACATCGACGAGGTGACGGACCGTGAGATCCTGCGCGCCTACCGGCTGTTGGCCGCGCAGGAGGGCGTCTTCGTGGAGCCCGCCTCGGCCGCCTCGGTGGCCGGACTGCTCAAGGCCGCCGAACAGGGCAAGGTCGACCCCGGCCAGACCATCGTCTGCACCGTCACCGGAAACGGCCTGAAGGACCCGGACTGGGCCGTGGCCGGCGCCCCGCCGCCGGTCACCGTGCCGGTCGACGCGTCCATCGCGGCGGAGCGCCTCGGCCTGGCCTGACGCCCGGCACCGCGAAGGGTGCACAGGGGGCTTGCGACACGCATCGTGCGCCTCCTGTGCGCCCTATGTCGCGGTGGAACCTTCCTTCGATAGGCTGTGGGTAACCCGCTCACCGCATATGCCCACGCGTGTGGCTCGGGGCCGCGCGTCCCAGGCGGCCCGAAGGGTTTTCGCACGTCATCGAGTGTCCGCACCGGATGCCCCTCGCGGGCCGTTCGGCAATCACGTCCGTCACGCAGCTCAAGGAGAGACTTCGAGCGATGGCCGGTCCCGCCTTCCGCGCCGCCGCCGTCCGGGTGCGCGTCCCCGCCACCAGCGCCAACCTCGGTCCGGGCTTCGACGCCCTGGGCCTGGCACTGGGGCTGTACGACGACGTGGTCGTCCGGGTCGCCGACTCAGGGCTGCACATCGACATCGCGGGCGAGGGCGGTGAGACGCTCCCGCGCGACGAGCGCCATCTGCTCGTACGCGCCCTGCGCACCGCCTTCGACCTGCTGGGCGGGCAGCCGCGCGGGCTGGAGATCGTCTGCGCCAACCGCATTCCGCACGGCCGCGGTCTCGGCTCCTCCTCCGCCGCCATCTGCGCCGGCATCGTCGCCGCGCGCGCGGTGACCATAGGCGGCGAGGCCCGCCTCGACGACACCGCGCTGCTGGAGCTGGCCACCGAGATCGAGGGTCACCCGGACAACGTCGCGGCCTGTCTGCTCGGCGGGTTCACCCTCTCCTGGCTGGAGTCCGGCGCCGCGCGCGCCATCAGGATGGACCCCGACCGTTCCATCGTTCCGGTGGTTTTCGTGCCCGGGAAGCCCGTACTCACCGAGACCGCGCGCGGACTGCTCCCGCGCACCGTCCCCCATGTCGACGCCGCCGCCAACGCGGGCCGTGCCGCGCTGCTCGTCGAGGCCCTCACCCGGCGCCCCGAGCTGCTGCTGCCCGCCACCGAGGACCGGCTGCACCAGGAGTACCGCGCGCCCGCCATGCCGGAGAGCGCCGCACTGGTGGAACGCCTGCGCGCGGACGGCGTCGCGGCCGTCATCTCCGGGGCCGGGCCCACCGTCATGGCGCTGACCGACGAGGCGACCGCCGACAAGGTGGAAGCCCTGGCGGGCGGCGACTGGGCGGCCAACCGGCTGAGCCTCGACACACAGGGAGCTTGCGTGCTGCCGCTTGCGCCCTGACACCCGGTTGCCGGATTTGGAGAGGGGGAATGTTTGTTGCATCCGGTAGTGTTAATCTCAAGTCTGCACCCGACCCCACCATGGCGAGGTGCTTCGTGTCCCCGTCCGGGACAGACATTCTTCCGGGAGCCTCCCGAGCCACTCCGTGTTCCGTGCGCCGTACTTGGGCAGTACGTCGGATGGGGGCACTGAGCTAGTCCTTGGGCACGCTCCGGAATCGGCGCCGCCGCGCCACGTGACACCGAGTGTCACGGCTCGCGGGAGCGCCATCACCAGAAATTTCTCTTCCGCCGCTTCAAGGCGGACCACCGCCCCGGCTCGGTACTTACCTACAGAACCGATGCCGGACAGCACAACCGGTCGCCGAGCCAGACAGGCCGACGTCCGCTCCAGGGAAGGACCCTTCGTGAGCGACACCACCGATCTGATGGGCGCACGTGTCGAGGAGACCGCTGCCGCGCCCGCCACGGACTCCGCGCCTGCCACCGGTGCCGGCTCCCGGCGGCGCCGCGGTACCGGCCTCGAGGGCATGGTGCTCGCCGAGCTCCAGCAGGTCGCCTCGGGCCTCGGCATCAGGGGCACCGCGCGGATGCGCAAGAGCCAGCTCATCGAGGTCATCAAGGAGGCCCAGGCCGGGGGAAGCGCCCCCAAGGCCGAGGCCGCCGAGGAGACCAAGCCCAAGCGCCGCGCCACCTCCAAGGCCCGTACGGGTGAGGCCGCCACCGAGGCGAAGGCGGAGAAGTCCGCGCAGCCGGCCGCCGACAAGGCCGCCGCCTCGCAGCAGATCGACATCCCGGGCCAGCCCGCCGCCGAGCGCGCGGGCGAGGACGCCCCGAACGAGCGCCGCCGCCGTCGTGCCACCGCCGACGCCGGCAGCCCGGCCGCCGCCGAGTCCGCCGAGACCAAGGGCGACAAGGGCGAGCCGAAGGGCGACGCCCAGCAGTCGCACGAGGGCAAGGGTGACGCGGGTGACGGCGAGGGCCGTGGCCGCCGCGACCGCCGCGACCGTGACCGTGACCGGGGTGGCCGCGAGCGCGACCGCGACCGCCGGGGCAAGGGCGACGACCAGCAGGGCGGTGGCCGACAGGACCGCCAGGACCGTCAGCAGGGTCAGCAGCAGGGCGGCCGCCAGGACCGGCAGGACCGTCAGCAGCAGCAGGACGACGACGACTTCGAGGGTGGCCGCCGTGGCCGTCGCGGCCGTTACCGCGACCGCCGTGGCCGTCGTGGCCGCGACGAGATCGCCGAGCCGCAGGTCAACGAGGACGACGTCCTGATCCCCGTCGCGGGCATCCTGGACATCCTCGACAACTACGCGTTCATCCGCACCTCCGGCTACCTGCCGGGCCCGAACGACGTGTACGTCTCCCTCGCCCAGGTCCGTAAGAACGGTCTGCGCAAGGGCGACCACATCACCGGCGCGGTCCGCCAGCCGAAGGAGGGCGAGCGCCGCGAGAAGTTCAACGCGCTGGTCCGCCTCGACTCCGTCAACGGCATGGCGCCCGAAAACGGCCGTGGGCGGCCGGAGTTCAACAAGCTGACGCCGCTGTACCCGCAGGACCGTCTGCGCCTGGAGTCCGAGTCGGGCGTTCTGACGACCCGGATCATCGACCTCGTGTCGCCGATCGGCAAGGGCCAGCGCGGTCTGATCGTGGCCCCGCCGAAGACCGGCAAGACCATGATCATGCAGGCGATCGCCAACGCGATCACGCACAACAACCCCGAGTGCCACCTGATGGTCGTCCTGGTCGACGAGCGTCCGGAAGAGGTCACCGACATGCAGCGGTCGGTCAAGGGCGAGGTCATCTCCTCGACCTTCGACCGCCCGGCCGAGGACCACACCACGGTCGCCGAGCTCGCCATCGAGCGCGCCAAGCGTCTGGTGGAGCTGGGTCACGACGTCGTCGTGCTGCTCGACTCGATCACGCGTCTGGGCCGTGCGTACAACCTCGCCGCCCCGGCCTCGGGCCGCATCCTCTCCGGTGGTGTCGACTCCACGGCGCTCTACCCGCCCAAGCGCTTCTTCGGTGCCGCGCGCAACATCGAGGACGGCGGCTCGCTGACCATCCTCGCCACCGCGCTCGTCGACACCGGGTCCCGCATGGACGAGGTGATCTTCGAGGAGTTCAAGGGCACCGGCAACATGGAGCTCAAGCTCGACCGGAAGCTCGCCGACAAGCGCATCTTCCCGGCGGTGGACGTCGACGCGTCCGGTACCCGTAAGGAAGAGATCCTGCTCGGCAGCGAGGAGCTGGCCATCACCTGGAAGCTGCGTCGCGTGCTGCACGCGCTCGACCAGCAGCAGGCGATCGAGCTGCTCCTCGACAAGATGAAGCAGACGAAGTCGAACATCGAGTTCCTCACCCAGATCCAGAAGACCACGCCGGCTCCCGGCAACAACGACTGAGCCCCGCTGAGTCACCCCTCGGGATCTGAGGGCCGCCCCCGTCGCACACGCGACGGGGGCGGCCCCTTTTGCGTGCGGACGGCTCTCGGGAGACCTTTGCCACAGGTGTGACGTTCGGTACCGACTTCCCTCGGTACGGCCCCTTACGAGAAAGCGCAGGTGAACGCGGAGACGGTCCGGTGTCTTGATCACGGAAGGTGACCGCTGTCGTACCGGGTGGCGCAGCGCTTTGTGCGAGCCTGTCCCGAGTTTCCCTGTTCTACCAGGCGGAGCGACGATGGAGTGGTGATGACCGCTCCCGACCCTGATCGCAGGGGGTAACCGAACGGACGAGACCTAGGAGCGCAGTGTCCACCGAGAGCACGCCGGAGCCCGGCATACCGGAGACCGGAAACGGCCCCCGCCACCGGGGCAAGGGGCGCCGCCGCAAGCCCCGCAGCGCGGGCCGCAAGGCCCTGCTCGCCACGGCCTGGACGGCCGCGGGCGTGGTCGTGCTGGCCGGTGCCGGCGCCGGGTACGTCTACTTCAAGCTCAACGGCAACATCCGCAGCATCGACATCAACCAGGTGCTCGGCCGCGACCGGCCCGCCAAGGCCGACAACGGCTCCCAGAACATCCTGGTCCTCGGCTCGGACACCCGTGCCGGCGCCAACCGCAAGCTCGGCGGCGGCGCGGCGGACAGCGGCGCCCGCTCCGACACGGCGATGATCGTCCACCTCTACAAGGGCCACAAGAAGGCGTCCGTGGTCTCCGTACCCCGCGACACCCTCATCGACCGCCCGGCCTGCGCCGACACCAAGGGCCACACGTACCCGGCCGCGCGCAACGTCATGTTCAACTCGGCCTACGCCACCGGCGGCGCGCCCTGCGCGGTCAGAACCGTCGAGTCGCTCACCGGCATCCGCATGGACCACTACCTGGAGGTCGACTTCGCGGGCTTCGAGCGCCTCGTGGACGACCTGGGCGGCGTACGCGTCACCACCACCCGCGCCATCCAGGACCCGAACAGCCACCTGGACCTCACGGCCGGCACGCACACCCTCGACGGCGCGCAGGCGCTCGGCCTGGTCCGCACCCGGCACGGCGTCGGCGACGGCTCCGACCTCGGCCGCATCCAGCTCCAGCAGGCGTTCGTGAAGGCCCTGATCGCCCAGACCCGGCAGGTCGGCGTGCTGAGCAACCCCAAGAAGCTCTACGACCTCGCCGACACCGCGACCAGGACCGTCACCACCGACTCCGACCTCGGCTCGGTCAACTCCCTCGCGGACTTCGCGGGCGGCCTGAAGGGCATCAGCGCCTCCCGGCTGCACATGGTCACCATGCCCGTCCAGTACGACCCCGCCGACCCCAACCGGGTCCTGCTGGAGCGGCACAAGGCCCAGCGGATCTGGACGGCCCTGAAGGACGACAAGCCGATCCCGGACTCGGCGACCACGGGCACGGCCACCGGCGGGGCCAAGGGCGTCGTCACTCCCTGAGCCCCCTCGGGTCCCCGGTCCCGCCCGGTTCCCCCGGGCCCGCCGAGCCCGCTGCGGGCCGTCCGCACGGCCCGGGGGAATAGAACAGCCCCACCCCCGGTTTTGGGGGATGGCGCCAGTCCTGGCAGACTGGTACGTCGGCTCCGGTTCACGCGCCCGCATCCCGCGGTGGCGACCCGGCGCCCTCCCGAAACCTAGGAGACACCTTGAAGCGCGAGATCCACCCCGAGTACGTCGAGACGCAGGTCAGCTGCACCTGTGGCGCCTCGTTCACCACTCGTAGCACCATCGACTCCGGCACCATCCGTGCCGAGGTCTGCTCCGAGTGCCACCCGTTCTACACGGGCAAGCAGAAGATCCTCGACACCGGTGGCCGTGTGGCCCGCTTCGAGGCCCGCTTCGGCAAGGCTTCCGGCTCCAAGAAGTAGCGAGCCCCCGAACCGCCGGTCCACGGTCGCGCCCCTCGCGGGGCGCACCAGGGACCGGCGTTTTTGGTCGCCCGCCAGCCCTTCACCCGCCGTATCAGGAGCCGAAAGATGTTCGAGGCCGTCGAGGAACTCGTCGCCGAGCACGCCGATCTGGAGAGCAAGCTCGCCGACCCGTCGGTCCATGCCGACCAGGCCAACGCGCGCAAGCTCAACAAGCGCTACGCCGAGCTGACCCCGATCGTCGGCACGTACCGGTCCTGGAAGCAGACCGGGGACGACATCGAGACCGCGCGCGAGTTCGCGGCCGACGACCCCGACTTCGCCGCCGAGGTCAAGGAGCTGGAGAAGCAGCGCGAGGAGCTCACCGAGAAGCTCCGCCTGCTGCTGGTCCCCCGTGACCCGAGCGACGACAAGGACGTCATCCTGGAGATCAAGGCCGGCGCGGGCGGCGACGAGTCCGCCCTGTTCGCCGGTGACCTCCTGCGCATGTACCTGCGCTACGCCGAGCGGGTCGGCTGGAAGACCGAGATCATCGACGCCACCGAGTCCGAGCTGGGCGGCTACAAGGACGTCCAGGTCGCCGTGAAGACCAAGGGCGGCCAGGGCGCGACCGAGCCCGGCCAGGGCGTGTGGGCCCGCCTGAAGTACGAGGGCGGGGTGCACCGCGTCCAGCGCGTGCCCGCCACCGAGTCCCAGGGCCGCATCCACACCTCCGCCGCCGGCGTGCTCGTCACCCCCGAGGCCGAGGAGGTGGACGTCGAGATCAACCCGAACGACCTGCGCATCGACGTCTACCGGTCCTCCGGCCCCGGCGGCCAGTCGGTCAACACCACCGACTCCGCCGTGCGCATCACCCACCTGCCCACCGGTGTGGTCGCCTCCTGCCAGAACGAGAAGAGCCAGCTCCAGAACAAGGAGCAGGCCCTGCGCATCCTGCGCTCCCGGCTGCTCGCCGCCGCCCAGGAGAAGGCCGAGGCCGAGGCCGCCGACGCCCGCCGCAGCCAGGTGCGCACCGTGGACCGCTCCGAGAAGATCCGTACGTACAACTTCCCGGAGAACCGCATCTCCGACCACCGCGTCGGCTTCAAGGCGTACAACCTGGACCAGGTGCTGGACGGCGACCTGAGCGCGCTGATCCAGGCGTGCGTCGACGCCGACTCGGCGGCGAAGCTCGCGAACGCGTAAGAACGCCCGGCAGGACCACGCACGAGGACCGGAGGAGAAGCGTGCAGCAAGACTTCGGGGGGCGACCCCCGAGCCCCCGCAGCGTGCTGCTCGCGGAGGTGGCCCAGGCCACCCAGCGGCTGGCCGACGCCGGAGTGCCCTCCCCGCGCACCGACGCCGAGGAGCTGGCCGCCTTCGTGCACGCCGTCAAGCGCGGCGCCCTGCACACCGTGAAGGACTCCGACTTCGACGCCCGGTACTGGGAGGTCATCGCCCGCCGCGAGCAGCGCGAGCCGCTCCAGCACATCACCGGGCGCGCCTACTTCCGCTACCTGGAGCTCCAGGTCGGCCCCGGTGTCTTCGTGCCCCGGCCGGAGACCGAGTCGGTGGTCGGCTGGGCGATAGACGCGGTACGCGCCATGGACGTCGTCGAGCCCTGCATCGTCGACCTGTGCACCGGCTCCGGCGCCATCGCGCTGGCGCTCGCCCAGGAGGTGCCGCGCTCCCGCGTGCACGCCGTCGAGCTGTCCGAGGACGCCCTGCGGTGGACCCGCAAGAATGTGGAGGGCTCCCGCGTCGACCTGCGCCAGGGCGACGCCCTGTCCGCCTTCCCGGACCTCGACGGCCAGGTCGACCTGGTCATCTCCAACCCGCCGTACATCCCGCTCACCGAGTGGGAGTACGTCGCCCCCGAGGCCCGCGACTACGACCCCGAGCTGGCCCTGTTCTCCGGCGAGGACGGGCTCGACCTCATCCGGGGCATCGAGCGCACCGCGCACCGGCTGCTGCGCCCCGGCGGCGTCGTCGTCATCGAGCACGCCGACACCCAGGGCGGCCAGGTGCCGTGGATCTTCACCGAGGAGCGGGGCTGGGCCGACGCGGCCGACCACCCCGACCTCAACAACCGCCCCCGGTTCGCCACGGCCCGCAAGGCGACGCCGTGACCACCGCCCAGAACCACCCCCGCAGTTACGTGTACGAGGAGGCCCGCTAGACATGGCACGGCGATACGACACCAATGACGCCACCGACCGCGTGACGGGCCTGCGCGAGGCGGCCGCCGCCGTGCGCCGGGGCGAACTGGTGGTGCTGCCGACCGACACGGTCTACGGCATCGGCGCCGACGCGTTCTCCTCGGAAGCCGTCGCCGACCTGCTCGCCGCCAAGGGCCGGGGCCGCAACATGCCCACCCCCGTGCTCATCGGCTCCCCGAACACCCTGCACGGCCTCGTCACGGACTTCTCCGAGCTGGCCTGGGAGCTCGTCGACGCCTTCTGGCCCGGCGCGCTCACCCTGGTCGCCCGGCACCAGCCGTCCCTCCAGTGGGACCTCGGCGACACCCGCGGCACGGTCGCGGTGCGCATGCCGCTGCACCCGGTCGCCATCGAGCTGCTCACCGAGGTCGGCCCCATGGCCGTCTCCTCCGGCAACCTCACCGGCCACCCCGCGCCCGAGAACTGCGACGCCGCCCAGCGCATGCTCGGCGACTCCGTCTCCGTCTACCTCGACGGCGGCCCCACCCCCGGCAACGTGCCCTCGTCCATCGTGGACGTCTCCGGCCCGGTGCCCGTGCTGCTGCGCCAGGGCGCGATCTCCCCGGAGGAGCTGCGCAAGGTCGTACCCGACCTCGAGGTGGCGAATTGACGGCCCCCCAGCGGTACGTCCCGCCCGAGCGCTCCGGGCAGGGGGTCACCCCATGCGCGGCATAGGCGGCGCGGAACGCCCGGCGGAGCAGACCACGACGTTCGGGTTCCCGCGCGACACCTTCCGCATCCTCCACGTCAGCACCGGCAACGTCTGCCGCTCACCCATCACCGAGCGGCTGACCCGGCATTTCGTGGCGGAGCGGCTCGGCGTGCTCGGCGGCGGCCTGATCGTGGAGAGCGCCGGCACCTGGGGCCACGAGGGCGCCCGGATGGAGGAGAACGCGGAGACCGTGCTCGCCGAGTTCGGCGCGGACGCGGCCGGGTTCACCGGCCGGGAGCTGCTGGACGAGCACGTCATCATGGCCGACCTGGTGCTGACCGCCACCCGCGACCACCGCGCCCAGGTCATCTCCATGGGCCACTCGGCGGGCCTGCGCACCTTCACGCTGAAGGAGTTCACCCGCCTGGTCCGCGCGATAGACCCGGCCACCCTGCCGCCCCTGGAGGACGGTGTGGTGCTGCGCGCCCGCGCCCTGGTCCGCGCGGCCGCCGCACTGCGCGGCTGGCTGCTCGCCCCCACCGCCGAGGCGGACGAGGTGTACGACCCCTACGGGGCCCCGCTGCCCTTCTTCCGGTCCATCGGCGACGAGATACGCGACGCCCTCGACCCGGTCGTCACCGCGCTGACGGGCGTGCCCGCCCGCATGTGACGCGCGCCGGGCTCCGGCGCGGGGACGGGCCCGGCGGCCGAGCGCCCGCCCGCTCCTCGGCCTACATTGGAGACCTGGGGCATCGCCCCACGTCGCCGTCGAGCGTCCGGAGCCCGTCATGTCGGTCACACCCGTGCTGGACACGGACGCCCTGAGTCGGCAGGACCCCGAGCTGGCCGAGATCCTGCGCGGCGAGCTGGACCGGCAGTCGACGACCCTCCAGCTCACCGCGGCGGAGAACTTCGCCTCGCCCGCCGTGCTCGCCACCCTCGGCTCGGCACTGGCGAACAAGTACGCCGAGGGCTACCCCGGCGCCCGCCACCACGGCGGCTGCGCGCTGGCCGACACCGCCGAACGCATCGCCGTCGAGCGCGCCAAGGCCGTCTTCGGCGCCGAGCACGCCAACGTCCAGCCCCACACCGGCTCCTCGGCCGTGCTGGCCGCCTACGCGGCCGTACTGCGCCCCGGCGACACCGTCCTCGCCCTCGGCCTGGACCACGGCGGCCACCTCACCCACGGCTCGCCCGCGAACTTCTCCGGCCGCTGGTTCGACTTCGTCGGCTATGGCCTCGACCCGGACACCGGGCTCATCGACCACGACGAGGTGCGCCGGCTGGCCCGCGAGCACCGGCCCAAGGCCATCGTGTGCGGTTCCATCGCCTACCCGCGCCACATCGACTACGCCTTCTTCCGCGAGGTCGCCGACGAGGTGGGGGCCCATCTGATCGTGACCCTCGCGCACTCGGCCGGGCTGGTCGCCGGGGGAGCGGCGCCCAGCCCGCTGCCGTACGCCGACCTGGTGTGCGCCACCACGCACAAGACGCTGCGCGGGCCGCGCGGCGGGATGATCCTGTGCGGCGCCGGACTGGCGCGGCGGGTCGACCGCGCCGTCTTCCCCTTCACCCAGGGCGGCGCCCAGATGAACAGCATCGCCGCCAAGGCCGTCGCGCTGGGTGAGGCGGCCACCCCGGCGTTCGCCGCCTACGCCCACCAGACGGTCGCCAACGCGCGCGTGCTCGCCGAGCACCTGGCCGCGGCGGGGTTCACGATCGCCACCGGCGGCACCGACACCCATCTCATCGTCGCCGACCCCGCCCCCCTCGGCATCGACGGCCGGACCGCGCGCGGCCGGCTCGCGGCGGCGGGTCTGGTGCTGGACTGCTGTGCGCTTGCGCACACCGGCGGCCGGGCGCTCAGGCTCGGCACGGCCGCCGTGACCACCCAGGGCATGGGGGAGCCGGCCATGGCCCGGATCGCCGCACTGCTGGTCGGGGTGGCCGGCGGCGGGCGGGACCCGGCCGGGGCACGGGCCGAGGTGCGCGCGCTGACCGCCGATTTCCCGCCCTACCCGGAGTGAGCCGGTGGTGGCAAACGGGGACACGACGTCCCGGCCGCAACCATCGCCGCCACCCGGAAGTCCTCACCATCACCCGTCCCTCGCTAGGGTGTGGGGCTGTGATGGCCAGCGAGATCTGTGGGGATGCCCGTGCGTGAATACCTCCTGACGCTCTGCATCACGGCCGCGGTTACCTACCTGCTGACAGGGCCGGTACGTAAGTTCGCGATCGTGGCGGGAGCGATGCCGGAGATCCGGGCACGGGACGTGCACCGGGAGCCCACTCCGCGGCTCGGCGGTATCGCCATGTTCTTCGGACTGTGCGCGGGCCTGCTCGTCGCGGACCACCTGGAGAACCTCAACGAGGTCTTCCTCAACTCCAACGAGCCCCGCGCCCTGCTGTCCGGGGCCGCGCTGATCTGGCTGATCGGCGTGCTGGACGACAAGTTCGAGATCGACGCCCTGATCAAGCTGGGCGGGCAGATGATCGCCGCCGGTGTGATGGTGGTGCAGGGTCTGACGATCCTGTGGCTGCCGATCCCCGGTGTCGGCCTGGTCGCCGTCACCCAGTGGCAGGGCACCCTGCTCACCGTCGCCCTGGTCGTCATCACCATCAACGCCGTCAACTTCGTCGACGGCCTCGACGGTCTCGCCGCCGGCATGGTGTGCATCGCCACCGCCGCGTTCTTCATGTACGCCTACCGCATCTGGTACGGCTACGGCATCGAGGCGGCCGCGCCCGCGACGCTGTTCGCGGCGATCCTGATGGGCATGTGTCTGGGCTTCCTGCCGCACAACATGCATCCGGCGCGCATCTTCATGGGCGACTCGGGTTCGATGCTCATCGGCCTGGTGCTGGCCGGCAGCGCCATCTCCGTCACCGGCCAGATCGACCCGGACCGGCTGAACCTGTTCTCCGGTTCCGAGCGCAGCACCGTGCACCAGATGGTGCCCGCCTACATCCCGCTGCTGCTGCCGCTGACCATCATCGCCATCCCGGCCGCCGACCTCGTGCTGGCCATCGTGCGGCGCACCTGGCGCGGCCAGTCGCCGTTCGCGGCGGACCGCGGGCATCTGCACCACCGGCTGCTGGAGATCGGGCACTCGCACAGCCGAGCGGTGCTGATCATGTACTTCTGGTCCGCGCTGATCGGCTTCGGCGTGCTGGCGTACTCGGTGAACTCGGCGTCGATGTGGATCGTCCTCGGGGTCGTCTTCCTCAGCGCCATCGGCCTGGTCATGCTGCTCCTGCCGCGCTTCACCCCGCACGCCCCACGCTGGGCGGAGCGCTTCGTACCGCCCCGCTACCGAAGGTACGAGGAGCCGGCGCAGGAGCCCTCGGCGGACTCCGCCGCGAAGTCGCCGGAGAAGCCCTCGGAGGAGGACGCCGAGAGCTCCGAGGACGCCACGAGCCTCGCTGAGCCGGCCTCCGCGGCGGCCGTAGCGGGCGCCAACGGGGCCACGGCGATCGGCCACCGTCCGAGGCTCGCCGGCCGGCAGAAGGACAAGAGCTACGGCTGACGAGGCCGGCGGTCGCAGGCGGGCACGTACGAGTCTGTTCGATTTTGAGACGAACGTGGACGGCGGTCAGCCCGGCGACTTTTCGGACCCCACGGCATGGAACCTCCCTCACCAGGCATGTTGCTGATCTTCGCGTCCGCACCTGTGTGCCGTTTCGGCAGGCAAGTGGATTTTGAGACGTAAAGGCACGGATGAGGCGTAAGTGACTACTGGTGCCACTGTTCCTCCCGTTGCTAGAAATGGGCGCGTCAGGGGGGATTGAGGCGCCGGTCATGACCAGGCTGGCGCCGCCCCATTCGCTCGTGAATGGAGGTAGACGATGCGTAAGTTCGCAGCAGTGGGCGCCGCGGTCGTGGCGCTCGGTGGTTCGCTCGGATTCGCCACCACGGAGGCCGTGGCCGCGCCGCAGGGCGACAAGGTCGTGCGGGTCGCCCAGGGGGCCGTGCCGAGCTGCGTGAAGGTCGCGAGGACCACCGTCGACGCCGGATACCCGGCGTACAAGGTCACGAACAACTGCACCGGCACGAAGAACCTCAAGGGCATCTTCAAGTACGGCTACGACTCGGCCTGCGAGTCGGTGAAGAAGAACAAGTCGGCGCTGCTCACGTCCTCGCAGCCGTGGGTGAGCTACGACAAGGTCGTGACCTGCTGACGATGCCGGCCGTGAGGGCTGACTGAGTCGCACTCAAGCGCCCCTGGAGAAGCCCGCCGAGGCTCCTCCAGGGGCGCTCGTGGCATCGCCGAGACGCTCGTCACCGGACTGCCGCAAGGTAAGAATCTGACTAGAGCATTGCCAAAACGTGGGGGAGCAAAATCCCCTAATACCAGACAAGACCCCCCGGTTCCTGCACGTGCGCGCGCTGTCACTCTCATGTGTGACGCCTGATGCACCCACCAGGTAAAGACCTCATCAAATAGTTTGTGATACGGTTCACGAGAACCCGGGACAGAGCCGGAGGCCGTGAAGCCACGGTCCGACGGCGTGAGAGTTTTCGTACTCCGACCGGGACTACGCTCGTCCATGACGACACCCTGCCCCCCTTGTGAAAGCGGAGTTGCCGCCATGCCGTCCAATGACGTCCGGATCCTTGCCCAGGCCGCCGTGCCCACGGCTGCCGTCGGCGCGATCGCCGCCGTCGTCAGCGGTGTGGTCGCGGGCGGCAAGGGTGCGATCGGGGCCGTCGTGGGCACACTGATCGTCATCCTCTTCATGGGGATCGGTCTTTACGTACTCCAGCGCACGGCCAGGGCGTTCCCGCAGCTCTTCCAGATGATGGGCCTGCTGCTCTACGCGGCCCAACTCCTGCTGCTGGTCATCTTCGTGGGCCTGTTCAAGAACACGACCCTGTTCAACCCCCGCGCCTTCGCCGTCGTTCTGGTGGTGGCCACCCTCACGTGGATCGGCGCTCAGGCGCGCGCCCACATGAAGGCCAAGATCCTCTACGTCGATCCCGAGGCTCCGTCGAAGGATGACAAGTCCCAGAAGACGGACCGTTCGTCGTGAGGGGTAGGGCCGGGATAAAGGCACGGGGAAGATCCTGCTATCGTCCGGTGCCAACTGCGGCATCGCGGGCGCGGGCATCCGAGCTGACGCCTGTTCCACTGCGAGGCGAGATGCCCCCCAGCCGCCCCCACATCCGTAACACCAGTCCCGTGCCGAACCGCGGCCGTACGCCGCGCCGACACAACGAGGTTGCCGTACCCATGCGCCACGATGAAGGAGCCCGCGGTGAGTGCTGAGCCGACGCAGACGCTCGCTTTCGACACGAGCTGTCACCTGTTCTCCGGGTGCGGCTTCCCGGCTCCGGGCCTGCACTCGTTCCTGTTCAAGCCGCTCTGGGGCGACGCGGACAGCAACCTGTACTTCAACAAGCCGATGCTGCTGGCGCTGCTCGGTTCCATCATCATCGTGGCCTTCTTCTGGGCCGCCTTCGCCCGCCCGAAGGTCGTCCCGGGCAAGCTCCAGATGGTCGCGGAGACCGGCTACGACTTCATCCGCCGCGGCGTGGTCTACGAGACGATCGGTAAGAAGGAGGGCGAGAAGTACGTACCTCTGGTCGTCTCGCTGTTCTTCTTCGTGTGGATGATGAACCTCTGGTCGATCATCCCGGTCGCCCAGTTCCCGGTGACGTCGATCATCGCGTACCCGATCGGCCTGGCCGCCATCGTCTACATCCTGTGGGTCTCGCTGACCTTCAAGCGACACGGCTTCGTCGGCGCCTTCAAGAACTTCACGGGCTACGACAAGTCGCTGGGCGCGGTGCTGCCGCTGGCCATGCTGATCGAGCTGTTCTCGAACCTCCTCGTGCGGCCCTTCACCCACGCCGTCCGACTCTTCGCGAACATGTTCGCCGGCCACACGCTGCTGCTGCTCTTCACGCTCGCGAGCTGGTACATGCTCAACGGCATCGGTATCGCCTACTCCGGCGTGTCCTTCATCATGACCATCGTGATGACGGCCTTCGAGCTCTTCATCCAGGCTCTGCAGGCATACGTCTTCGTGCTGCTTACTTGCAGCTTCATCCAGGGCGCGCTGGCCGAGCACCACTGAGCGTTCCCTCCCTCGATCCCTCATTCGTCCGGTGGCCAACCCCCACCGGTCCGTAAAGAAAAGGAAGAACGGGCATGTCCCAGACTCTTGCTGCTGCTGTTTCCGGCTCGCTCGGCTCGATCGGTTACGGCCTCGCGGCCATCGGCCCCGGCGTCGGCGTCGGCATCATCTTCGGTAACGGCACCCAGGCGCTCGCCCGCCAGCCCGAGGCCGCCGGCCTCATCCGCGCCAACCAGATCCTGGGCTTCGCCTTCTGTGAGGCGCTCGCGCTGATCGGTCTGGTCATGCCGTTCGTCTACGGCCCGTGATCTTCGGCTTTATCACAGCCCACTAGACGAAAGGCACTGATACATGAGCCCCCTGGTTCAGCTTGCGGCTGAGGAGGCCGAGAACCCCCTCATCCCGCCGATCCCAGAGCTCGTCATCGGCCTGATCGCCTTTGTCATCGTCTTCGGCTTCCTCGCCTGGAAGCTCCTCCCGAACATCAACAAGGTTCTGGAGGAGCGCCGCGAGGCCATCGAGGGCGGGATCGAGAAGGCCGAGGCCGCGCAGACCGAGGCTCAGAGCGTCCTCGAGCAGTACAAGGCGCAGCTCGCCGAGGCTCGTCACGAGGCCGCCCGGCTTCGCCAGGAGGCTCAGGAGCAGGGCGCCACGCTCATTGCCGAGATGCGGGCCGAGGGCCAGCGTCAGCGCGAGGAGATCGTGGCGGCCGGTCACACGCAGATCGCGGCCGACCGCAAGGCCGCGTCCGCCTCGCTCCGCCAGGACGTCGGCAAGCTCGCCACCGAACTGGCCGGCAAGCTCGTCGGTGAGTCCCTCGAGGACCACGCCCGGCAGAGCCGCGTGATCGACCGCTTCCTCGACGAGCTCGACGAGAAGGCCGAGGCCACGCGATGAACGGAGCGAGCCGCGAGGCCCTGGCAGCCGCACGGGAGCGTCTCGACGTAGCTACCGACTCCACCTCCGTGGACGCCGCGCAGCTCGCCGACGAGCTGGCGGCCGTCACCGCGCTGCTCGACCGTGAGGCCGGCCTGCGCCGGGCCCTCACCGACCCGGCGCAGCCCGCCGAGGCCAAGGCCGAGCTGGTGCGGCACCTGATCGGCAGCCAGGTGGGCGGTCCGGCCGCCGACCTGGTGGCCGGGATGGCGCGCTCCCGCTGGTCGCAGACCCGCGACCTGGTGGACGCGGTGGAGGAGCTGGCGGACATCGCCGACCTCACCGTCGCGGAGAAGTCGGGCACGCTGGACGACGTCGAGGACGAGCTGTTCCGGTTCGGCCGGATCGTCGCCTCGAACCCGGCCCTGCGCGCGGCGCTCACCGACCGGGGTGCGAGCACCTCGGCCAAGGTCGAGCTGCTGCACCGGCTGCTGGGCGGACGGGTCAACCCCGTCACCGAGCGTCTGGTCACCCGCCTCATCACCGAGCCGCGTGGACGTAGCCTGGAAGCGGGACTGGAGTCCCTGTCCAAGCTGGCCGCCGAGCGCCGGGACCGGCTGGTGGCGACCGTGACCTCCGCGGTGCCGCTGAGCGAAGCGCAGAAGCGTCGCCTGGGTGACGCCCTGGCGAAGCTCTACGGCCGCCGGATGCACCTCAACCTGGACGTGGACCCCGATGTGATCGGCGGTATCCGGGTGCAGGTCGGTGACGAGGTCATCAACGGCTCCCTGGCGGACCGGCTGGACGACGCCGCCCGCCGTATGGCGAGCTAGAACTCAAAACGCAAGACGTAATTACGGCCCTGGTTGGGCCGTGCAGAGGATTCACCTCGTTCAGGGGGGAGTCCGGAGTCAGACATCCCCCCAAAGTGAAACTTCGGGCCCAACAAGGAGAGCAGGGAACCCAGATGGCGGAGCTCACGATCCGGCCGGAGGAGATCCGGGACGCACTGGAGAACTTCGTCCAGTCGTACAAGCCGGACGCGGCCTCGCGCGAGGAGGTCGGTACGGTCACCGTCGCCGGCGACGGCGTCGCGAAGGTCGAGGGTCTCCCCTCGGCCATGGCCAACGAGCTGCTGAAGTTCGAGGACGGCACCCTCGGTCTCGCCCTCAACCTCGAGGAGCGCGAGATCGGCGCGATCGTCCTCGGTGAGTTCAGCGGCATCGAGGAGGGCCAGCCGGTGCACCGCACCGGAGAGGTCCTCTCGGTCGCCGTCGGCGACGGCTACCTCGGCCGTGTCGTCGACCCGCTGGGCCAGCCGATCGACGGCCTCGGCGAGGTCGAGACCGACGGTCGCCGCGCCCTCGAGCTGCAGGCCCCCACGGTCATGGAGCGCCAGTCGGTGCACCAGCCGATGGAGACGGGCTACATGGCGGTCGACGCCATGACCCCGATCGGCCGTGGTCAGCGCCAGCTCATCATCGGTGACCGTCAGACCGGCAAGACCGCCCTGGCCGTCGACACGATCATCAACCAGCGCGACAACTGGCGCACCGGCGACCCGAACAAGCAGGTCCGCTGCATCTACGTCGCCATCGGCCAGAAGGGCTCCACCATCGCCGGCGTACGCCGCGCGCTGGAGGAGAACGGCGCGCTGGAGTACACGACCATCGTCGCCGCCCCGGCGTCCGACCCGGCCGGCTTCAAGTACCTGGCGCCGTACACCGGTTCCGCCATCGGTCAGCACTGGATGTACCAGGGCAAGCACGTCCTGATCGTCTTCGACGACCTGTCGAAGCAGGCCGACGCCTACCGCGCCGTGTCCCTGCTGCTGCGCCGTCCGCCGGGCCGCGAGGCGTACCCCGGTGACGTCTTCTACCTGCACTCCCGTCTGCTGGAGCGCTGCGCGAAGCTCTCCGACGACATGGGCGCCGGCTCGATGACCGGTCTGCCGATCGTCGAGACGAAGGCCAACGACGTCTCGGCGTTCATCCCGACCAACGTCATCTCCATCACCGACGGCCAGTGCTTCCTGGAGTCGGACCTCTTCAACGCCGGTCAGCGTCCCGCGCTGAACGTCGGTATCTCCGTCTCCCGAGTCGGTGGTTCCGCCCAGCACAAGGCGATGAAGCAGGTCTCCGGCCGACTGCGCGTGGACCTCGCCCAGTTCCGTGAGCTGGAGGCGTTCGCCGCCTTCGGTTCCGACCTGGACCAGGCTTCCAAGAACCAGCTCGACCGCGGTCAGCGCATGACCGAGCTGCTGAAGCAGAACCAGTACCAGCCGATGTCCACCGAGGACCAGGTCGTCTCGATCTGGGCCGGTGGTACGGGCCGCATGGACGACGTGCCGGTCGACGACGTCCGCCGCTTCGACAAGGACTTGCTGGAGTTCCTGCACCGCAAGCACCAGGGCCTGATGACCTCCATCCGGGAGGGCGGCAAGATGTCGGACGACACCCTGCAGGCCATCGGTGACGCGATCGCGGAGTTCAAGAAGCAGTTCGAGACCTCGGACGGCAAGCTCCTCGGCGACGACACCCCGGCCTCTCCCGCCAAGTGACGTAAGGAAGGGACCTGACTCATGGGAGCCCAGCTCCGGGTCTACAAGCGTCGCATCCGATCCGTCACCGCGACCAAGAAGATCACCAAGGCGATGGAGATGATCGCCGCCTCGCGTGTCGTCAAGGCGCAGCGCAAGGTGGCGGCCTCCAAGCCGTACGCGGACGAGCTGACCCGCGCGGTCAAGGCGGTCGCCACCGGGTCGAACACCAAGCACCCGCTCACCACGGAGGCCGAGAACCCGACCCGTGCCGCGGTCCTGCTCCTCACGAGCGACCGCGGTCTGGCCGGCGCCTTCAACTCCAACGCCATCAAGGCGGGCGAGCAGCTCACCGAGCGCCTCGAGCGCGAGGGCAAGCAGGTGGAGACGTTCATCGTCGGCCGCCGCGGTGTCGCGCACTACAACTTCCGTGAGCGCAAGGTCGCGGAGTCGTGGACGGGCTTCACCGACGAGCCGACGTACGCGGACGCCAAGAAGGTCGCGGCGCCCCTGATCGAGGCCATCGAGACGCCCGACGCGGACGGCGGCGTGGACGAGCTCTACATCGTCTTCACGGAGTTCGTGTCGATGATGACGCAGACGGCGGTCGCCCAGCGACTGCTGCCGCTGAGCCTCGACGAGGTCGCGGAGGAGAACACCGGCGACGGTGAGATCCTCCCGCTGTACGACTTCGAGCCCTCGGCGGAGGACGTCCTCGACGCCCTCCTGCCGCGGTACGTGGAGAGCCGTATCTACAACGCGATGCTCCAGTCGGCCGCTTCGAAGCACGCCGCCACGCGGCGTGCGATGAAGTCGGCCACCGACAACGCGGGCGAGCTGATCAACACGCTCTCCCGTCTTGCCAACGCGGCCCGCCAGGCCGAAATCACCCAGGAAATCAGCGAGATCGTCGGTGGCGCCAGCGCCCTGGCCGACGCGACCGCGGGGAGTGACCGATAAATGACCACCACTGTTGAGACCGCGGCGGCCACGGGTCGCGTCGCCCGCGTCATCGGCCCGGTCGTCGACGTGGAGTTCCCCGTCGACGCGATGCCGGACATCTACAACGCTCTGACCGTCGAGGTCGCCGACCCGGCGCACGACGGCGAGAAGAAGACGCTGACCCTGGAAGTCGCCCAGCACCTGGGCGGCGGCCTGGTCCGCGCCATCTCCATGCAGCCCACCGACGGTCTGGTCCGCCAGTCCGTCGTGACGGACAGCGGCGACGCCATCTCCGTCCCGGTCGGCGACTTCACCAAGGGCAAGGTGTTCAACACCCTCGGTGAGGTGCTGAACGTCGACGAGAAGCACACCGGCGAGCGCTGGCCGATCCACCGCAAGGCGCCGAACTTCGACGAGCTCGAGTCGAAGACCGAGATGTTCGAGACCGGCGTCAAGGTCATCGACCTGCTGACCCCGTACGTCAAGGGCGGCAAGATCGGTCTGTTCGGTGGTGCCGGTGTCGGCAAGACGGTGCTCATCCAGGAGATGATCTACCGCGTCGCCAACAACCACGACGGTGTCTCCGTGTTCGCCGGTGTCGGTGAGCGCACGCGTGAGGGCAACGACCTCATCGCGGAGATGACCGAGTCGGGCGTCATCGACAAGACCGCGCTCGTCTTCGGTCAGATGGACGAGCCGCCGGGCACCCGTCTGCGCGTCGCGCTGGCCGGCCTCACCATGGCCGAGTACTTCCGTGACGTCCAGAAGCAGGACGTGCTGTTCTTCATCGACAACATCTTCCGCTTCACGCAGGCCGGTTCCGAGGTCTCCACGCTGCTCGGCCGCATGCCGTCCGCCGTGGGTTACCAGCCGAACCTGGCCGACGAGATGGGTCTCCTCCAGGAGCGCATCACGTCGACCCGCGGTCACTCCATCACCTCGATGCAGGCGATCTACGTCCCCGCGGACGACCTGACCGACCCGGCCCCGGCCACCACGTTCGCCCACCTCGACGCGACGACGGTTCTCTCCCGTCCGATCTCGGAGAAGGGCATCTACCCGGCCGTGGACCCGCTGGACTCCACGTCCCGCATCCTGGACCCGCGGTACATCGCGCAGGACCACTACGACTGCGCCATGCGCGTCAAGAACATCCTGCAGAAGTACAAGGACCTCCAGGACATCATCGCGATCCTCGGTATCGACGAGCTGGGCGAGGAGGACAAGCTCGTCGTCCACCGTGCCCGTCGCGTGGAGCGCTTCCTGTCCCAGAACACCCACGTCGCCAAGCAGTTCACCGGCGTGGACGGTTCGGACGTCCCGGTGGACGAGACCATCGCCGCGTTCAACGCGATCTGCGACGGTGAGTACGACCACTTCCCGGAGCAGGCGTTCTTCATGTGCGGTGGTATCGAGGACCTGAAGAAGAACGCGAAGGAGCTGGGCGTCTCCTGACACCCGCGCTCCTGGCCAGGGGGCGGGCCCGTCCCGCCCCCTCGGCCACGCCTACTAGAATTGACCCCGACACCCGGCACAACCGCCGGGTGGTGATCCGAGGAGCCAACCTTGGCTGCTGAGCTGCACGTCGAGCTGGTCGCCGCCGACCGCCAGGTCTGGTCCGGCGAGGCCACCCTGGTCGTCGCGCGCACCACGTCCGGCGACATCGGCGTCATGCCCGGTCACCAGCCGCTGCTCGGTGTGCTGGAGTCGGGCCCGGTGACCATCCGCACCAGCGACGGCGGGACCGTCGTCGCCGCGGTGCACGGCGGGTTCATCTCGTTCGCCGACAACAAGCTGTCGCTGCTGGCCGAGATCGCCGAGCTGGCGGAGGAGATCGACGTCCAGCGCGCCGAGCGCGAGCTGGAGCGTGCGAAGGCGGAGGAGGACGCGGACGCCCAGCGCCGTGCCGACGTCCGTCTGCGGGCGGCGACCGCCGCGCGCTGATCCACCGCGCCGTGTGACCCATCATTCAGCCGCGGCCGGCCCGGAACATTCCGGTGCCGGTCGCGGCTGAGGTGAATCCGGGTGTTTTTCCGGTTCCATTACCTGGCTCTGCGGTTTCATTACCCTGAGCCGAAAGCAGTTCCACTACTGGGAGACGAGGAGGTCGGTGTCGATGGTCCTCGCTCTGACTGTGTGCGGAATCGTGGTCGCGCTCGTGGTGGTGGGTCTGTTCCTGTTCGGCCTGCGCCGCAGGCTCATCCAGCGGTCCGGCGGCACCTTCGACTGTTCGCTGCGCTGGGACGTGGCCGAGCAGTCGGACGTGAACGGCAAGGGCTGGAGCTACGGCGTCGCCCGCTACAACGGCGACCGCATCGAGTGGTTCCGGGTCTTCTCCTACGCCCTGCGCCCGCGCCGGGTCCTGGAGCGCTCCCGCATCGAGGTGGCCGGACGCCGGCTGCCCGAGGGCGAGGAGGAGCTGGCGCTGCTGTCCGACGCGGTGATCCTCGCCTGCGTCCACCAGGGCGTCCGCCTCGAACTCGCCATGAGCGAAGACGCGCTGACCGGATTTCTCGCGTGGCTGGAAGCAGCCCCGCCCGGACAGCGCGTCAACGTCGCTTAGGGGCTAGGCCCCCCGAACTTGTCTACGACAGGCCGTTGCTGAGGGCCGTCACCAGTTCACCGTTGCTGGTGTCCCCGGTGAAGTCCCAGAAGAACGCGCCGCCCAGGCCCTGGTTCTTGGCCCAGCTCATCTTGCCCGTGATGGTCGACGGGGTGTCGTACGACCACCAGTTGCTGCCGCAGTGGGCGTACGCGGTGCCCGCGACGGTGCCGGTGACCGGGCAGGAGCCCTTGAGCACCTTGTAGTCCTCGATGCCCGCCTCGTAGGTGCCCGGAGCGGCGCCCGTGGCGGTGCCGCCGGGGGCGTCCTGGGTGACGCCGGTCCAGCCGCGGCCGTAGAAGCCGATGCCGATGAGCAGCTTGTTCGCCGGGACGCCGACCGCCTTGAACTTGGCCATCGCGTCGGCGGTGTTGAAGCCCGCCTTCGGGATGCCGCTGTACGAGGTGAGCGGGGAGTGCGGGGCGGTCGGACCCTGGGCGTCGAAGGCGCCGAAGAAGTCGTACGACATGACGTTGAACCAGTTCATCGACTGCGCGGCGCCCGCGTAGTCGGCGGCCTCGATCTTGCCGCCGTTGGAGCCGTCCGCGGTGACGGCCGCGGTGACCAGGTAGTTGGCGCCGAACTTGGAGCGCAGCGCGGACGCCACGTTCTTGAAGGCCGCCGAGCCGCTGGTGTCGCAGGACAGGCCGCAGGCGTTGGGGTACTCCCAGTCGATGTCGATGCCGTCGAAGACATCGGCCCAGCGCGGGTCCTCCACCAGGTCGTAGCAGGACTGGGCGAACGCGGCCGGGTTCTTCGCCGCCTCGCCGAAGCCGCCGGACCAGGTCCAGCCGCCGAAGGACCACAGCACCTTGATGTTCGGGTACTTGGCCTTGAGCTGGCGGAGCTGGTTGAAGTTGCCGCGCAGCGGCTGGTCCCAGGTGTCGGCGGCACCGCTGACGGACTGGTCGGCGGTGAACGCCTTGTCGTAGTCGGCGTAGGAGTCGCCGATCGCGCACTTGCCGCCGGTGACGTTGCCGAAGGCGTAGTTGATGTGCGTGATCTTGGAGGCGGAGCCGGACGTCACGATGTTCTTGACGTTGTAGTTCCGGCCGTAGATGCCCCACTCGGTGAAGTAGCCGAGCTTGACCTTGTCGCCGGTGGCGGGCGGCGGGTTGGTGCCGCCGCCGGTGGTGCGCACGGCCGTCGAGCCGCTGGCCGGACCGGTCTGGTCGGCGGTGTCACGGGCGCGCACGCTGTAGGAGTAGTCGGTACCGGCGCTCAGGCCGGTGTCCGAGTACGAGGTGGTGGTGACGGTGGCGACCTTGGCGCCGTCGCGCAGCACGTCGTAGTTCTTGACGCCCTTGTCGTCGGTGGCGGCCGACCAGCTCAGCTTGACCGAGGTGTCGGTCACGGCCGAGGCGGTGGGCTTGCCGGGGGCGGAGGGCGCCGCGTCGCCGGGGACCGTGGTGCCGTCGCAACTGTCGCCGTTGAGCTTGCAGTTGGCCGGTGAGCCGGTGCCCGCGCCGTTGAAGGCGAAGGAGATGGAGGAGCCGGGGGCCACCGAGCCGTTGTACGACTTGTTCTTCGCCGTCCAGTGGGTGCCGGAGGAGGTGACGTCGGCGTCCCAGGCGGAGGAGACGGACGTGCCCGAGGGGAAGTCCCACTCGATCGTCCAGGAGCTGATGGCCGTGGTGCCGGTGTTCTTGACGGTCCACTTGCCTTCGAAGCCGCTGCCCCAGTCCTGGGACTTCACGTAGGTCGCGGTGACGTTCGTGGCGGCCTGGGCGGGGGCGGCGAGGCCGACGAGGCCGGCCAGGGGGAGCAGCAGGGTCACGGCACCCGCCGCGACTCTGTGTCTGAAGCGCATGTGCGCCTCCCTCGATGTCGGGGGGAATTCAGGGGGCATGGGGGGCATGACTGAGCCTTCACGCCCATGCTGCCGCGAGAATAGAAAGGTCTGGACCAGCGGTCAATAGGTCTGGACCATTTGTTCCGCAATTCGACTTAACCTCAACTCCCCTGTGGTTGCTGTGGTTTGAGAGGCCCGGTGGGGTGATGCGGGTGCCTGCCGGGGGTCGGCGGGGCGCCGTATCGTGACTGCTCATGGGTGACTCGCGGAGTTCCGGAACTGTCCTGGTCGTGGACGACGACGCGGCGATCCGCCGCTCCCTGGAGCGTGGCCTCAGGCTGAACGGCTTCACGGTGCGCACCGCCGCCGACGGCACCGGGGCGCTCGCCGCCATCGGGCAGGAGCCGCCGGACGTGCTGGTGCTCGACGTGTCGATGCCCGGCCTCAGCGGCATCCAGGTGTGCACCCGGCTCCGTGCCGAGGGCCGCGAGCTGCCCGTGCTGATGCTCTCCGCGCTGGACGAGAGCGCCGACCGGATCGCCGGGCTCCAGGCGGGCGGCGACGACTACCTCGTCAAGCCCTTCGCCCTCCAGGAACTCGTACTCCGGCTCCGCGCCCTGCTGCGCCGCAGCCCGCCCACCGGGCGCGAGGTGCTGCGCGAGGCCGGGATCGAGATCGACCCCGGCGCCCGCACCGCCCTGCGCGACGGACGCGTACTCGACCTGACCCGGCGCGAGTTCCAGCTCCTGGAGGTGCTGATGCGCAACGCCGGGCTCGTCCTCACCCGCGATCAGCTCCTCGAACGCGTCTGGGGCTACGACTTCGAGGTGCGCACCGACGCCGTCGACACCTTCGTCAGCTATCTGCGCCGGAAACTGGAGGCCGACGGAGCCCCCCGGCTGGTCCACACCGTGCGCGGGGTCGGCTTCGTGTTCCGGGACGCGTCATGAGGCTCTCCACCCGTGTCGGCCTCGCCGTCGGCTGCACCGTCCCGCTGCTGGTGCTGGCCTCCGGCTGGCTGCTGACGCACCTGGTCGCGCGCGACCTGCACCGGGCCGGCGACCAGCATCTGCGCCAACGCGCCGCCGCCATCGCCCCGGACGCCCGCGCCCTGCTGCGCGCCTCGGCGGGCAACCGCCCCAGGGCCGCCGACCTGCGCGAGCGGCAACTGTTCAGCGCCGCCCTCGACGTCGGCGTACGCGTCCAGGGGCCGGACGGCGTCTTCAGCGGCGGTCCCCAGCCCGGCCCCTCGGCGCGGCTGCCCGAGCGGGCCGCCGGGCCGGTCACCGTCCGCGACGGCGCCCGGAGCTGGCGCGGGCTGGCCCGGCCGGTGCGCGGCGGCACCCTGTGGGTCTTCGCCCCCGACACCGCCGACCGGGCCCAGGTGCTGCTGGTGCGGCGCCGGGTGGTGTTCACCGCGCTGCTGGCCGCGCCCGCCTCCGGTGTGCTCGCCTGGGCGCTGGCAGGCGGCGTGAGCGCCCCGCTGCGCCGCCTCACCCGGCGCACCGCCGGTCTCGACCCGCGCACCAGCGGCGTGCGGCTGGAACCGGAGCGGACCGGCGTCACCGAGGTCGACGAACTCAGCTCCACCCTGCGCACCGTCCTCGCCCGCTACGACGAACAGGCCGCGCGCACCGCCGAGGCGCTCGACACCGCCCGTTCCTTCTCCTCGGCCGCCGCGCACGAACTGCGCACCCCGCTGATGAGCATGGGCACCAACCTCGACGTCCTCGGCCTTCCCGGCCTGCCCGACGCGGACCGGGACGAGGCACTGGCCGACCTGCGCCTCGAACACGCCCGGCTGCAGCACCTGCTGGTGATGCTCCGGGAGCTGGGGCGCGGCGACCTGGTGGAGGCCGAGACCTTCGACGCCGTGGACCTGGCGGACCTCGCGGACACCGCCGTGGCCGAGGTACGGCGCCGGGACCGGGGCGCCGACATCGCCCTGGACGCGGAAACGGGGCTCACCGTGCCCGGCTGGGAGCCGGGGCTGCGGCTGCTGCTGGACAACCTGCTGGCCAACGCGCTCGCCCACGGCCGCGATCCGGCGGGCGCCGCGCGGATACGGGTGGAGGTGCGGCGGGCCGGTCAGGAGGCGCTCGTCGTGGTGGCCGACCAGGGGCCCGGCATACCGCCCGAGTCCCGGCAGCGGCTCTTCGAGCGGTTCCAGCGGGGCCCGGACAGCACCGGCTCCGGCCTCGGACTCACGCTCGTCGCCCAGCAGGCGGCGCTGCACCGGGGCACCGTCGGCGTCACCGACGGCCCGCACGGCGCCGGTGCCCGCTTCGAGGTGCGCCTGCCGCTGGACGGCACCGGCATGCCGGGACGGCGGGACTGGCTGATCGGCACCGCGGCGTCCGGCGGGCCCGCGGCCGGGACGAACCGGTCACAGAGTTTCCCCAAAGACGCCTCCTAGCCTTCCGGGCGACGGACGGGCACCACGGCCCGTCCCGGACCTGGACGGAGACGCACATGGACGCACGACGACGCACCCGCACCCTTCTCGCGGGCCTGGCGGCCGCGGCGGTGCTGGCGGGCTCGGCCGGCGCCGCGTCCGCCGCCGACGCCACGCCCGGCGCCGAGCCGGCCGGCGACGGCGCGCACGCGCTGTGCCAGCGGGCGCCGAAGATCGACCACCGGATCGACCGCGCCCTGAAGCGGCTCGACGCGGGCAAGGCCCGGCGCGGTTCCCTGGCCCGGCTCCAGCAGCGCGTGGACAACGCTAAGAAGGCGGGCCACACCGAGATCGCCACCTTCCTCCAGGGCCGCCTCGACCACCGCGAGTCGCTGAAGAAGACCCTGGAGCAGCGGCAGAAGGACCTCGCCGGGGTCAAGACCTGGTGCGCGAAGAACGACGGCGGCAAGGCGGCCGAGTGATGCGCGGCACCAGGCGCGCGGCGGCCGCCATGGCCCTCGCCGTGCTCGCGGTCCTCACCACGGCCTGCGGCCACGACAAGGCGGCCGCCCCGGCCGGCACCGCGACCCCTTCCGGGTACGCGGACATGAAGCAGAAGGTGGACGCGGCGGAGTCGGCGGCCGCCGCGGCCGACAGCGACGCCACGAGCGACGCGGACCGCTAGGGCCTGTCCGGCGGATCACGGCGCGGACGCGGGGTCTGGCACGCCCATCCGCCGGACAGGCCCTAGCGGCCCCGGGTGCCGGTCCCTAGCGCTCCCCGCCCGGCACCCACAGCACGTCCCCGGTCTCCTTGTTCGCCGTGCGGGCCAGGATGAACAGGAGGTCGGAGAGGCGGTTGAGGTAGGTCGCGGTGAGCGGGTTCATCGTCTCGCCGTGCGCCTCCAGCGCGGCCCAGGTGGAGCGTTCGGCCCGGCGGACCACCGTGCACGCCTGGTGCAGCAGGGCCGCGCCGGGGGTGCCGCCGGGCAGGATGAACGAACGCAGCTTCTCCAGCCGCTCGTTGAACCGGTCGCAGTCCGCCTCCAGACGGTCCACGTAGAACTGCTCGACCCGCAGCGGGGGATACGCCGGGGCCTGGACCACCGGGGTGGACAGATCGGCGCCCACGTCGAACAGGTCGTTCTGCACCCGGGTGAGCACCGTGACGACCTCCTCCGCCAGCCCGCCCAGCGCGACGGCGGTGCCGATCACCGCGTTCGCCTCGTTGGCGTCCGCGTACGCGGAGATCCTCAGGTCGGTCTTGGCGGTCCGGCTCATGTCGCCGAGGGCGGTGGTGCCCTGGTCGCCGGTCCTGGTGTAGATGCGCGTCAGATTGACCATACGGCCAGCGTAGTGACGCGCCGGCCGTGCGGACCAGACTGACCTGCGGCTCAGCTCGTCCTGCGGCGGCGGGCGGCGACGAACAGCGCGGCGCCGACGGTCAGGACGGCAGCCGCGCCGGCCGCGTACCAGGCGAGCGGGCCCGCGCCGGTGGAGGCCATGGAGCCCTGCGGGGCGTGGTCCGGAGCCGGGGTTCCGGCACCGCCCCCGGCGGACGTGCCCGCGGAGTCCTGGCCGCCGGTCGGGGAGCCGGTGCCGCCGGTGGAGCCCGAGCCGCCGGTCGATCCGCCCGTGGAGCCGCTGCCGCCCGGGGCGGGGCTGGAGCCGTCGCCCAGCTTGCCGTCCACGGTGACGGTGATCGCGGCGGTGTTGTTCTTGTTGTTGTCGTCGCTCTTCGGCCGCGTCAGCTTCACCGAGCCGGGTGCGAGGGCGGAGGGCTTGTCGATGCGCAGGCCGAAGTCGTACGGCGTGAGCTGACCGACCTCGAACCAGGTGTCGTCCAAGTCCTGATAGCACCAGTAGACCTGGGCCCCGGACTCGCCCGTCGCCTTGCACCGTTCGGGGACATCGACAGCCGTCGTGCCCGCGGGAACGGTGACCTGGACGATGGTGCCGGGGTCGTCTCCCCGGTCGCTCCCGTACCACTGCCTGACGACGGCGGCCCCGTTGTTCCGTACGCCGAGCTTCGCCCGCACCACCTGTCCCGCCTTGCCGTCGACGGTGGTGCCCAGCACCTGGAGGTCGAGTGTGTTGTCGGCCTGGACGCTTGCGGAGGCTCCACCGCGCTGGAGTATGCCTGGTCCCGAGGGCCTTTCGCCGAGGTTAAGTCGGGGGCCGTCGCCACGGTGGCTGTGGGAAAGCTCCGGGTAGGAGGGGCGCTCCGCGCTCACGGTGACGACCCACCCCTCGGCCAGCGCGGTGCCGTCGACCTTGAAGGGGAAACTGCCGACGTCGTAGGCGTGGCCCGGTTCGACCGGGGTCTCGACGTAGCAGAGCGCTCCGCTGCCGTAGCCCTCGTCGCCGTACTCGCAGTTGCTGAACTCCTTGGTGAAGGACAGGCCCGGACTGAGTGAGGCGCGGACGTAGACGCCGTCGAGCCCGCGGGCGCTGTACTGCGTGAAGCCGGCCGTCGTGCCCAGCACCGCGCCGGGCTTCACACCGGAGACGCCCTGCCCCTGGCGGTCCGTGATCGGGCCGATGTCGGCCACCGCCGCCTTGATCTCGGTCTTTCCGATCACCGCTCCGTTCTTCTCGGCCGAGATCCGGATCTGTCCCGAGAAGCCGGGACGCGCGGCCGCCAGTGTCCGGAGCCGGAAGTCGATCCCCTGCATATGGCCACCCGGCGGGACCGGTCGGCCGTTGTCGAGCTTCTCGCTGTCGCACACGAGGACCGACTCGCTCCTGCTGACGCAGGGCGTCGGGGTGTCGGACGCCGACAGACTCAACTGGCCCTTGAAGGCGGAGGCGTCGATCGTGACCGTGAAGTCCTTCAACGGCTGTGCACCGGTGTTCACGGCCGACGTGGCGAGCGCGCCGGTGTAGTCGTAGTCGGTGTACGGCTTCACCTCCACCGTCTTGTCGTAGTCGGAGAACTTCAGCGTCTCCGGGACCTCGTCGGCATGGCCGACGGGCGTCGCGCCCAGGGTCAGCAGTCCCACCGCGACGGCGGTGGAACCCGCCCTGAGGGCGTGTCGGGGCATGGGTCGCAGCACGGGGCTCCTTCGGGCAGCCGGGCGACGGGGTCGTCGTCCGAGCGCCTGTCCAGACCCCTGTCCATGGACAACGGTTGTACGAGGAGTTCCTCAACTGCGCGGCCCCGGGGCCGAACTGATCCTCCGCCGACGACGTGACGGGTGTCTCACGCCCTGAGACCGTGACACGCGTTACTTACGGTCCTCACGACCGCGACGGAGCGCTAATGTCCGCCGAGAGGAACCATAAACAGCGCGTAAGGGGAGTCGGAGTGGCAGGGAAGCTCGCCGTCATCGGGGCCGGTCTCATGGGGTCCGGCATCGCCCAGGTCGCCGCGCAGGCGGGCTGGGACGTGGTCCTGCGCGACGTCACCGACGAGGCGCTCAAGCGGGGTCTCGACGGCATCCGTGCCTCGTACGACAAGTTCGTCGCCAAGGGCAAGCTGGACGCGGCCGACGCCGAGGCCGCCCTCGCCCGGATCACCCCGACCACCGAGCTGGAAGCGGTCGCCGACGCCGACATCGTGGTGGAGGCGGTCTTCGAGAAGCTGGAGGTCAAGCACGAGATCTTCCGCGCGCTCGACAAGATCGTGCGCCCGGACGCCGTGCTCGCCTCCAACACCTCCGCCATCCCGATCACCAAGATCGCGGCCGCCACCGAGCACCCCGAGCGCGTGGTCGGCGTGCACTTCTTCTCGCCGGTGCCGATGATGCGGCTGGTCGAGCTGGTCCGGGGCTACAAGACGAGCGACGAAGCCCTCGCCACCGCGCGGGAGTTCGCCGAGTCGGTCGGCAAGACCTGCATCGTCGTCAACCGCGACGTCGCCGGGTTCGTCACCACCCGCCTGATCTCCGCCCTCGTGGTCGAGGCCACCAAGCTCTACGAGTCCGGCGTGGCCACCGCCGAGGACATCGACCTCGCCTGCAAGCTCGGCTTCGGGCACGCGATGGGCCCGCTGGCCACCGCCGACCTGACCGGTGTCGACATCCTGCTGCACGCCACCGGCAACATCTACACCGAGAGCCAGGACGAGAAGTTCGCCCCGCCGGAGCTGATGCGCCGGATGGTGGACGCCGGTGACATCGGCCGCAAGAGCGGGCAGGGCTTCTACACGTACTGATCGTGTCCGGGGTCGCACGCCGGTCCCGTACGCGTCCGCACAACCGCCCAGGGGGATCACCCCCGCGGGTGAATTCGGTATCGGTTCGCTTACAACCAGCAACCGGATCGACACTCACACAGTCAGACGTTGCACAGCACCGTCACGAAAGAACGCCACTCGCACTCAACGGGGAGCGCATATGCACATCAGGGGCGACCACGCCGAGCTGGTCGTCGGGGGCCGCCTCGACGTCCGCAGCGCGGCGGACGCCCGTACGGCCCTGCACGCGGCGCTCGACGCCGGGATCGGTGATCTGGTGCTCGACCTGTCCGAACTGGACTCCTGGGACGCCACCGGGCTCGGCGTCATCATGGGCGCCCACCGGCGCGCGGGCCGCTGCGGCCGCCGCCTGGTGCTGCGCCGGGTGCCGGCGCAGATGCAGCGCCTGCTCGTCGCCACCCGGCTGCACCGCATCCTCGCCATCGAGGGCGGAGTGGGCGTGGAGTCGCTGCCCCGCGTGTGACCGCCCGGCACCGGGGCAGGCTCCAAGTCGTCCCGAACCGCGCTTCGCGTCCTATCCTCACCGGAATGTGATCTCCCGGATCTCTCGGGCCGGTCGGCACCCCGCCCTGTCGGGGACACCGGCCGACGGTTTAGGGTTCGGTCGCCCGCCGCCTCGTGAATCCCGCGAGCGGGCCCGGACCACAAGCGACAGCGCGATGTGCGGCAGGCCGGGAGGGGCCGACACGGCACACGACGCTTTTGGGGGCTTGAACCCATGGACCCGATACTTCCGGGAACCGAGGACCACGGTCAGGCACCGAGCCGCCGTCCGCCGCGGGACCCCCTCACCGCCGACTTCGCCCCGAGCGGCCCCGTGCCCGCCCGCACCACCCGGCTCGTCTGCGGGGACTTCCTGCTGACCGTCAACCCCGTCGACGGCGGCGAGATAGAACCCTGCCCTCCGCACCAGCGGCCGGACAGCCCCACCAGGCGCGATGCCGCCGGCCGTGCCGAGTACGAGCGGGCCGCCCTGCCGCCCGCCCCGCCCGGACTCCGGCTCCCCGACACCGAACTGCTGGAGCGCCAGGAGATACGCGAGCGCCTGGTCCGGCTGCTCACCCGGGGCCGCACCGTCCGCCTCACCGGCCCCGGCGGTTCCGGCCGCACCGCCCTGCTCGACCTCGTCGCCGAGGACGGCGCCGACCTCGCCCCCGACGGGGTGGTCCGGCTCGACGGCCTCAACCGCACCCCCGACGACCTGCTGCGCGACCTCTTCCACACCGTCCACGACGCCCCCCGCCACCGGCTCCAGCCGGACGAACTGCGCGACGCGGTCGAAAAGATCGGCGCGGTCGTCGTCGTGGACGACCTGGAGCACGGCGGCGCCGCCCTGGCCGAACTCCTCGACGCCGCCCCCGAGTGCGCGTTCCTCCTCGCCGCCACCCCGGACGCCCCCGCCCCCACCGCCGCCAGTGACGTCGAGGAGGTCGCTCTCCCCGGCCTCGACCGCGCGGCCGGGGTGGAGATCCTGGAGCAGTCGGTGGGCCGCCCCCTCACCGAGGAGGAGGCCGTCTGGGCCGGGGACCTCTGGTTCGAGTCCGAGGGCCTGCCGCTGCGCTTCGTCCAGGCCGGCGCCCTGCTCCGCCAGCGCGAACAACTGCGCGCCAGCGGCGGTGTCGTCGACGAGTACGGCGTCTTCGAGGACGTACGCGCCCCCGCCGACGCGGTGCTCGACGGTCCGCTGGAGGAAGAGGAGGCCGAGGAGGTGCCGCTGCCCTCCCTCGCCGAGGCCGCCGCGCCCGCCCCGCTGCTCGCCTCCCGGCTCGGCACCTCCGCCCGCGCCGCCCTGCGCATCGCCGTGGCCCTCGACGGCGAGCTGCCGCACCCGGCGCACCTGCCCGCCCTGGTCGGCGACACCCACGCCGACGCCGCGCTCGGCGAACTCCTCGGCTGCGGCCTGGTCTCCCCGGCCGGCCCCCGCTACCGCCTCGCCGCCGGGGTGCGCGCCCAACTGGAGGCCGCCGGATACGACGAGGACGCCCCCGCCCAGGCCCTCACCGCCGCCCGGCACTACGCCTGGTGGGCCGCCCACCCCTCGGTCACCCCGGAGCGGGTGTGCGCCGAGGCCGACGCGGTGCTGGCCGCGCTGGAGGCCGTCGTCCCCGGCACCGAACCCGTCGCCGAGGACGAGGGCGAGCAGGCGTGCGCGGTCCGGCTCGCCCACGCCGCCTCCGCCGCCTTCGCGGCCGGACTGCACTGGACCGCGTGGGAACAGGCGCTGCACGCCGGGTCCGAGGCCGCCCGCCTGGCCCAGGACACCGCCGAACGGGCCTACTTCCACCACGAGCTGGGCATCCTCGCGCTGGTCAACGGCGAACTGGACCGGGCGCGGGCCGAGCTGGAGGCGTCCCACGGGCTGCGTACCGCGCTCGCGGACAAGCGGGGCACCGTCGCGGGCCGCCGCGCCCTCGCCCTGGTCGCCGACCGCACGGGTGATCTGCCCGGCCTCGCCGCGCTGATGGCCGAGGAGCCCCCGGCGGCCCGCACGGCACCGCTCACCCCGGTCCCGGCCGCCCACCCGGCTCCCTACGGCTTCGGGGACGAGACCGTCGTCGCCCGGCGGTCCGGGGCGGCGGGGGAGCGGAGCGGGGTGCGGGCCACGGCCCGGCGCAACCTGGTGGCCGCCGGGTCCGGCGCGCTGCTGGTCGCCGTGCTCGGCACCGTCGTCACCCTCGGCATGACCTCCGACGAGGGCGCCGGGCGCAACCCGGCGAGCGATGTGGGGGGCAACCCGTCCGCGACGCAGGACCTGGACGACGGTACGCTGGGCGCCGTCCCGAGGAAGGACGAACCGGCGCCCGCCCGCGCCGCCACCAGCCACCCGGTCACCCCCGGCCCGGACGGCACCCCCGGCACCTCGGACGACCCCGAGCCGTCCACGACCGCCGGGACGCCGACCGCCGAGCCGACGGGCACGAAGGGGACGGGCGGCGGCAGGACGTCCGCGACGCCGACGCACAGGGGGTCCAGCACACCGTCGGGGAAGCCCACCCAGTCGGGCAAGCCCACCGCGCCGACGTCGCCCGGGCCCAGCGAGCCGACGGATGAGCCGACCGACACGGAGACGCCCACCGGCGGCCCCACCGCGCCCTCGACGACCTCGACCTCGGCCGGCGGACCGGCCGACGGCGGCACGGCGTCCTCGTCCGAGGACGCGACGGAGAGCGGCAGCGCCGAGCCGCCGGTGATCTGAGCCGGGCTCAGAACAGGCGGAGCTTGTCGTCCTCGATGCCGCGCATCGCGTTGTAGTCGAGGACCTGGCAGTTGATGCCCCGGTCCGTGGCCAGTACGCGGGCCTGGGGCTTGATCTCCTGGGCCGCGAACACCCCGCGCACCGGGGCGAGGTGCGGATCGCGGTTGAGCAGCTCCAGGTAACGGGTGAGCTGCTCCACGCCGTCGATCTCACCGCGCCGCTTGATCTCGACGGCGACCGTGCCGCCGTCCGCGTCCCGGCACAGGATGTCGACCGGGCCGATCGCGGTCATGTACTCGCGGCGGATGAGGGTGTAGCCCTCGCCGAGCGTCTCGATGCGGTCGGCGAGCAGCTCCTGAAGGTGTGCTTCCACGCCGTCCTTGATCAGACCGGGGTCCACCCCCAGTTCGTGCGAGGAGTCGTGGAGGATCTCCTCCATCGTGATGATCAGTTTCTCGCCCGCTTTGTTGATGACGGTCCACACACCCGCCTCGTCACCCGTGCCCTCCTTGAGTGTGCAGGGCGGCGACATCCAGTTGAGGGGCTTGTAGGCCCGGTCGTCCGCGTGGATGGAGACGCTGCCGTCCGCCTTGACCAGGATCAGGCGGGGGGCCGAGGGCAGGTGGGCGGTGAGCCGGCCGGCGTAGTCGACCGAGCACCGGGCAATGACGAGACGCATGGTCGGCAACGCTACTCGACGCGCACCCGTGCACGCGATTCGCCCACTCCCCACCTCATGCCCGCAGTCACCCGGGCCCGGTGGACCACCCCAATTGTCCCTGGAAACTCTTGTTCATCCCTGGCCGATTGTGACCGCAGTGCGACCGTTCCATATACGCATTCTGCTGGTGTGGTCACCGACGGTTGCCTACCGTAGGACGAGGGAGGCCGCGGTGGGGGTACGGAGCGTGTCCGGTCTCGCGCACTCCCTCTTTCTGTCCGGCAACCCCTGTCCATCGGGGGTGCGAGAGGAGAACCCATGTCGCTCGACGTCTCACCGGCCCTACTCGAACAGGCCGAGCGAGGCGAGGTCGACGAAGCAGAATTCGTCGACTGCGTCCGGACCTCCCTGCCCTACGCGTGGGAGATGATCAGCTCCCTGGTGGCCCGGCTGAAGGTGGACGGCGGAGAGTTCGCCGACAACCAGACGCCGCCGCCGGACGAGCAGGCGCGCGGCCAACTGCTGCGCGCACTCGCCAGCGACGCCATACGCGGTGCGCTCCAGCGCCACTTCGGCGTACGCCTGGCCTTCCAGAACTGCCACCGGCTGGCGGTGTTCCCGCTGGACCCCGCGGTGGACGAGAGGCTGGCCCGCTTCACCTCGGTGCGCGGCCAGTTGCTCAACCAGTCCCCGGAACTGCGGGACTGCTGACGCACACGTGCGACGCCGGCTCCGGCGGTCAGCGCAACTGGGGCAGGACCTCGGCGCCCAGGCGCCGCAGATTCTCCTCCGTCGCGTCCAGATCGCCGGAGCCCTCGACCAGCAGGGCGAAGCGGGAGATCCCGGTGCGCTCCGCGGTGGCCGCGAGACGGTCGGCGGCCAGCCGGGGCGTACCCACCGGGTGCAGCCCGCAGAGCAGTTCGGTGTAGGCGTACGGGTCGCGCATCGCGCGCGCCCGGCCGTCCACCGTCACATGGGCCTCAAGGCCCTGTTTCAGCCAGCCTGGCATCGCCTTCAGCAGCGTCTCGACGGCGTCGCCGCGGCGGTCCGCGAGCTGGCAGACCCCGGCCGAGACATGGCCGGCCGCCGCGATCTCCTCGGGCGCCCGGCCCGATTCGCGCGCGTGGCGCCGCCACAGGGCGACCATCTCGGCCTTCTCCTCGTCCCCGACGTGCATGCCCAGCAGCATCGGCAGGCCCCGCTCCGCCGCCAGCCGCACGCTCGCCGGCGAGGTGCACGCCACCACCACCTCGGGCCCCGGCGACTCGGTCAGCGCGTCCGCCGGGCGCGGCACCACCGGCACCTCGCGGAAGGAGTACCGCTCGCCCGAGGCGCCGACCGAGGGCTCGCGCAGCCAGCGCAGCAGCAGGTCCAGCGACTCCGGGAAGCCGTGCTCGTACGCCCCGAGTCCGGCGCCGAACACCTCCAGGTCCACCCAGGGGCCGCCGCGGCCCACGCCCAAGGTGAACCGGCCGCCGCTCGTGACGTGGAGCAGCGCGGCCTGCTCGCCGAGGGCCACCGGATGGGCGGTGGGCAGCACGCTGACCGCCGTGCCGACCCGGACGCGACGGGTGCGGCCCAGCAGCAGCCCGGCCAGGGTGACGGCCGACGGACAGGTGCCGTACGGCACGAAGTGGTGTTCGGCCAGCCACACGGTGTCCAGACCGGCCTCGTCGGCGACCTCCGCCGAGCGCACCGCCCGGTGCAGGGCCTCTCCGGCGCCCTGACCCGGATACCGCGCCGCCAGCACAAAACTTCCTACGCGCATCGCATTTCCCGCTTCCTTGGCTCCGACCGGGAGCTCCCCCGACCGGCATAACCACATGACACGTGCCCAGGACACGGCTTCGTGGAGGGATTTGCGGATTGTCTGCAGAATGGTCGCTTCTCTGCTGGAATGGATCGGCCTGGAAGGGGACTTGTACGGGTTGGTGACCTACGCGTACCCCCGCCGGTGCCGCGTAGGCTGGACGCGGCCCGTGCTTCCTGTATAGCCCCGAGAGGTGTCCCGTGTCCCCGCGTCGCAACCGACCGAAGACGGCAGACTCGTCCGGCCGAGGTGCCGAGGACGACCGGTCGGGCCGGTACGGCGGCTGGCAGTCCACCGAGAGCTGGCAGGGCGAGGAGTGGAGCGTGCGCCATGTCGCCGGGGCGAGCACCGACGGCAAGACCTACCGCTGCCCCGGCTGCGACCAGGTCATCCCCTCCGGTGTCCCGCACGTGGTGGCCTGGCCGGAGCACTCGGGCGTCGACGACCGGCGGCACTGGCACAAGGCGTGCTGGAACGCACGGGACCGCCGCACCACGCGGGTACGGCGGTCCGGGAACTGGCCCAGGTTCTGACCCCGGCCGGGGATCAGACGTCCCGGCTCTCCAGCAGCGCGTACGCACCGGCGAAGGCCGCCGCCGTCACGCCGAGCATGATCCACAGCGGCTCCCAGCCCGAGGGTCCGGAGTGGCTGAGGGTGTTGTCGTAGAAGACGCCCATCTGGCTCGGGATCGAGTACTCCAGCAGCGCCTGCTGCACCTTCTCCAGCGAGTTCGCGTTCATGAACAGCGCGGTCACCAGCGGGGCCAGCACGGCGCCGATCATGATGGTGATGGCGCCCGCCGAGTGCCGGATCATCGAGCCGACGAGCAGCGACAGCAGGCCCAGCAGCGCGATGTAGAGGCTTATCCCGACCGTGGCCTTCAGCCACTCCCCGCCGGACGGGGTGCGGGCGCCGTGCCCCTTCAGGATCGAGGTCTGGAGCAGCGCGACGAAGGACACGGTGGCCAGCGTCACCACGAAGGCGACGACGAAGAACACGATCGACTTGGCCGCCAGCACCCGGCCCCGGCTCGGGCACGCGGTCATCGTCGTACGGATCATGCCCGTGCCGTACTCGGACGCCGTGGTCAGCACGCCCAGCGTCATCACGCACATCATGCCGAGCAGCAGCCCGAAGAAGCCGAAGGTCAGCGGGTTCTGTCCGCTCAGCTCACCGGCGCCCCCGACCGCCACCGCGGCCAGCAGGCCGATGCCGACCACGAGCAGGACGAACACGCCGAGCGTCCACACCGTGGAGCGCACCGACTTCATCTTCGTCCACTCCGAGGCCAGCGCGTGCCCCAGATGCGTACGGGTGACGGGGATCGGTGAGCTGTAGCCGGAGTGGGAACCGCCGGGCGCGACGGCGGGCGCCTCGGGCGTCGGAGGCTTCTGGGTGCTCATCGGGAGTCCTCGGGCTGGGTCGGTTCGGCGGGCGCGGCGTACGGGTTCGGTCCGCCGGTGCCGGGCGCGGTGGGCGCCGGCGGCGCGTACGGGGTGCCCGGCGCGGGCGGCGGCGGGGCGTACCAGCCGGGCTGGCCCTGGCCCGGCACCGGCATCGGCGGCTGGACACCGGGCGGCAGCGGCTGCTGGAGCCCGGAGCGCTGGTCGACGGTGGAGCGGTAGTCGACGACGCTCTGCGTCATCCGCATGTACGCCTCCTCCAGCGACGCCTGGTGCGGGGACAGCTCCCACAGCCGTACGTCCGCCTCGTGCGCGAGGTCGCTGATGCGGGGGAGCGCCAGCCCGGTCACCCGGAGCGCGCCGTCCAGCTCGGGCAGCACATGGCCGCCCGCCTCGGTCAGCGCCGAGGTCAGCTTCTCCCGCTGCTGCGGCTCGGTGTCCGGGGTGCGCACCCGCGCGAAGTCGGCGGAGTTCGCGGAGATGAAGTCGGTCACGCTCATGTCGGCCAGGAGCTGACCGCGCCCGATCACGATGAGGTGGTCGGCGGTCAGCGCCATCTCGCTCATCAGGTGCGAGGAGACGAAGACCGTACGGCCCTCGGCGGCGAGCGCCTTCATCAGGTTGCGGACCCAGAGGATGCCCTCGGGGTCGAGGCCGTTGACCGGCTCGTCGAAGAGCAGCACCTGGGGGTCGCCCAGGAGGGCGGCGGCGATGCCGAGGCGCTGCCCCATGCCGAGCGAGAAACCCTTGGAGCGCTTACGGGCCACTTCCTGGAGGCCGACCACCCCGAGCACCTCGTCCACCCGGCGGGCCGGGATACCGGAGAGCTGGGCGAGGCTGAGCAGGTGGTTGCGGGCGGACCGGCCGCCGTGCACCGCCTTGGCGTCGAGCAGCGCGCCGACCTCACGCGGTGCGTTGGGCAGCTTGCGGTACGGGTAGCCGCCGATGGTCACCGAGCCGGAGGTGGGGTTGTCCAGCCCGAGGATCATCCGCATGGTCGTGGACTTGCCGGAGCCGTTGGGCCCGAGGAAGCCGGTCACCGCGCCGGGACGTACCTGGAAGGAGAGGTCGTGCACGGCGGTCTTGTCGCCGTACCGCTTGGTCAGGCCAACAGCCTCGATCATGCTCCGCACCCATCGGAAGGTTCAGGACAGCGGGGCGCGTGCCCCCGTAAGGGTTAGGAGGATATCCGGGTCGGCCCGGTTCCGCCCAAGAGAAAGTAAAGCCAGAGCCTCACCGGGCGTATCCGGGCCGAGAACGGCCGAAGCCCCCTGCCGCCGGCGGCAGGGGGCTTCGCCCGCGCTCAGTTACGACCGCGCCCGAGTGTCACCGGGTCTGCTGCGCCGGAACGCCACGCGCGACCGTCTCGTCCTCCACCGGGGAACCGGCGGCGGCGACCGCGGCACCCGTCAGCGTGGCGAGCATCTCGCGGACGTTGGTGAGCTGGGCGTTGATGCTGTCGCGGCGGTTGGTCAGCGCCGCCAGCTCCCGCTCGGACTCCGAACGGATCCGGTCCGCCTTGGCGTTGGCGTCCGCCACGATGTCCTCGGCCTGACGCTGCGCCGTCTCCACCGTCTGGCGCGCACGGCGGTCGGCGTCGGTGCGCAGCTTCTCCGCCTCCAGGCGGAGCTGCTCGGCGCGGTGCTCGATCTCCGCGAGCCGCTTCTCCGCCTTCTGCTGACGCGACGCCAGGTCCCGCTCGGACTGCTCACGCCGCTTGGCGAGGTTGGTCTCGAAGTCGGCGGCGGCCTGCGCGGCCTTGGCGCGGGTCTCCTCGAAGAGGGCGTCCGCCTCCTCGCGCTTGGACTGCGCGTCCTTCTGCGCGTCGGACCGGAGCTGCGACGCCTCGCCCTTGGCCTTCTCGACGATCCGGACGCCCTCGTCCTCGGACTTCGCCTTGCGCTCGGCGGCGAACGCCTCGGCGTCGTTGCGAACCTGCTGGGCGGCCGACTCGGCCAGCTCGCGGTGCTGTTCGGAAGCGCGCCGCGCCTCCTCGCGCAGGTCCTTCGCCTCCTCCTCGGCGAGGCGCAGGATCTTCTCGACCCGCGCACCGAGACCCGCATACGACGGCTCGGCGTCGGTGATCTGGGCCTGGGCGTTCTGCGTCTCGAGGTGGAGCTCCTCGATGCGCTTCTCCAGGGCGGTGATCCGGGAGAGCGCGCTGTCACGGTCGGAGACGAGCTTGGAGATGCGTTCGTCCACCTGAGCGCGGTCGTATCCACGCCGCACTAGCTCGAAGCCGTAGGGGGAAGTGTCGCTCATGGGGTTCCTGTCGAATGAGACCGGTGAGGTGATAGAGGGAATCCTAGGCGCCGAAGCGGTGTGTCATCGAGCGGATACGTGTTTGGTCTGGAGAATGACACCTCTTTCGGGTGGCTGACCACCCGACAGATTGCCGAATACCAGGGCAAAGCCCGCCAGAACAACCGTATTTCCGCTCCCCGCGGTACCCGGTGTGACCCGGTGCTACCCCTCCGAGTTCTTGCCACCCGATCGAGGCGGCCCCACCGTGGCCCCCGCCTTGACACCGCCGTCCTTGCCGGCCGGACCCTCGAACGACTCCAGCGCCTCCAGCACGTCCTGGACACGGGAGATCTCGGTGTTGATGTCCTCCCGGCGGCGCACCAGGATCTCCAGCTCCCGCTTGCCCTCCTCGACCGTGCGCCGCGCCTCGCGGATCGCCTCGGCCTTCAGGTCCTCGGCCTCCTTGACGAGCCTGGTCTTCTTCTGCTCGGCCTCCTTGAGCAGACCCTCCGCCTTCTTCACGGCGGCGATCCGCACCTTGCCCGCCTCGGAGTTGGCCTCCGACACCAGCTCCTTGGCCTTCGCCTGCGCCTTGGACAACTGCTCCTCGGACGCCTTGATCAGCGCGTCGCAGCGGTCGCCGGTCGACTTCATCGTCTCCGCCGACTCCCGGCGGGCCCGCTCGTGCAGCTCCTCGATCTCCGAGGTGACCCGCTCGCGCAGTTCCTCCGCCCGCTCCCGGATCGCGGTCGCGTCCCGGCGTGCCCCGACCAGCAGCTCGTCGGCGTCCGTACGGGCCTTCTCCACACGGGAGTTGCCCTCCACCGTCGCCTCGGACACGATCCGGTCGGCCTCGGTGCGGGCCGCGCCCACCATCGTGTCGGCCTGGCCCTCCGCGTCCGCGGTGGCCTTCTGCGCCTGCTGCCGCGCCTCCGCGATCAGCTTGTCCGCCTCGGCCGCCGTCTCCGAGATGAGCGTGTCGACCTGCTCGGCCGCCTCGGAGCGCCGCTTGTTGGCCTCGCTGCGCGCCTCGTCCAGCGTCCGGTCGGCCTCCTCGCGCGCCGAGCCCGTCAGCCGCTCGGCCTCCGCCTCCGCCTCGGACCTGGCCCGGTCGGCGTCGGCACGCATCCGCTCCGCGTGCCGCTGCGCCGTACCGACCGTCTCCGCCGCCTCGGCACGCAGCCGCTCCGCGTCGTCGGTCGCGTCCGCGATCAGCTTCTCGGCACCCGCCACCGCCTCGGCGCGGACCCGGTCCGCCTCCGCGACCGTCTCGGCCTGGAGCCGCTCCGCCTCGGAACTAGCCTCGGTGATCAGGGTGTCGGCCTGCGTCGCCGCGTCCGAACGGATGCGGTTGGCGTCCTCACGGGCGTCCGCCCGCGTCCGCGACGCGCTCTGGTCGGCCTCCGCCAGCTTGTCCGACGCCTCGGTACGCACCCGCTGGGCGTACTCGGACGCGTCCGAGCGCAGCCGCTCCGACTCCTCGGCCGCCTCGGCGACCGTGCGCTCCGCGAGCGCCCTGGCCGCCTCGGACTCCTCGTCCGCCTCCCGGCGCAGCCGCGTGGCGTCCTCGCTCGCCCGCTCCCGCTCGGCGTAGGCGTCGGTGCGGACCCGGTCCGCCTCCTCCTCGGCCTCCCGACGGGTACGGTCCGCCGCGTGCTCGGCGGCCGAACGCAGCCCGGCGATCTCCTCCTGCGCCTGCTCGTGCAGCCCGCTGACGGAGTCCCGCACCTGTGCCGCGTGGGTCTCGGCGGCGGACACCATCTCGGTGGCCCGCCGGTCCGCCTCCTCGACCAGCCGGGTCGCCTCGGCCTGTGCCTCCTCCACGCGCTTGCGCGCCGAGGCCAGCAGCTCCTCGCTCTGCTCGCGGGCCCGCTCGCGCTCCTGGTCCGCCTCCTCGCGGGCGGAACCGAGCAGTTCCTCCGCCTCGCGGCGGCGCCGGGCGGCCTCCTCCTGGGCGGCGGCCAGCGTCTCGGACGCCTCCGTGCCCAGCCGCTCGGCCGCGGCCTGCGCCTCCGCGCGGACCCGGTCGGCCGTCTCCTGTGCCTCGGCCTTGAGCCGCTCGGCCTCCGCCGCGGCCTCCGACCGCAGCCGCACGGCCACCGACTCACCCTCGGCACGCGAGGCCGACGCGTCCGCCGCGGCCTCGTCACGCAGCCGCTCGGCCTCGGTCTCGGCCTGCTGCTGGAGCGTACGGATGCGCTCGGCGGCCTCGGACCGCAGCCGCTCGGCCTCCTCGCCGGCCTCGCGCCGGATACCGGACGCCTCTTCGCGGGCCTCGGTGAGCGCCTGCTCCGCCGACTCCAGCCGCTCCTGCGTCTCGGTCTGCAGCCGCGTCAGCTCACCGGCGGCCTCCTCGCGGCGCGCCTCGGCGGCCTTCTCGGCCTCCTCGCGCAGCTCGCGCGCGGCCTTCTCGGCGTCCGCGCCGACCGTCTCGGCCCGCTCCTCGGCCTCGGCCTTGAGCCGCTCGGCCTCCTTGCGGGTGCGCTCCAGCGTCTCCTCGGCCTGCCGGCGCAGGCTGGTCGCCCGCTCGATGGCCTCGGTGCGGACCTTCTCGCTGTCGGTGGTGGCGGTCTTGCGCAGCTCGTCCGCGTCGGCCTTGGCCTTGGCGAGGAGTTCCTCGGCGGACTTCGCCGCCTCCTCGATCTGGGTGACCGCCTCGCGGCGGGCCTCGGCGCGGATGGAGTCGCCCTCGGCGACGGCGTCGGCGCGCAGTTGCTCGGCCTCGCCGCGCAGCCTGCGGGCCTCCTCCTGCAGCTCGACCGTCTTGGCGCGGTACTCCTTGGTGTCGTCCTTCGCCGTGCCCTTGAGCTCCTCGGCGATGTCGTGCGCCTCGGCACGCAGCCGGTCCGCCTCCGCCTCGGCCTCCGAGCGGATGCGCTCGGCCTCCTCGGTGGCGGCCCTGGTGGTCTTGCGGGCGTCCTCGGCGGCCTTGTTCAGGACCTCCTCGGCCGTCCGCGCGGCCTTCGAGAGCTGGCTGGCGGTCTCCTCGGCGGTGGCGCTGCGGGCGTTCTCCCCGGCCTCCGCGAGGATCTTCTCCGCCTCGGCACGGGCGTCCGCGACCAACTGCTCGGCGTCGGCCTTGGTGGTCTCGGCCTCCTTGGTGGCCTCGCTGACCAGCCGGGCGACCTGCTCCTTGGCGGTACGCGTGCGGGTCTCGTTGGCGGCCTCGGCGCTGGAGAGCGCCTTGGAGGCGGCCTCCTTGGCCTCGGTGACCAGCTTCTCCGCCTCGGACCGGGCGCTGCGCAGCGAGCGCTCGGCCTCCGCCATCCGCTCCTCGGCACCGCGGCTCAGCTCGGCGGCCTGCCGGCGCGCGGCGTCCGACTCGCTGGCGGTGGAGGTACGGAGCTGCTCGGCGTGGTCGGTGGCCTCCTGCGCCTGGGAGGAGGCGGCGTTCAGCAGCCGCTCGGCGTCCGTACGGGCCCGGCGCAGGATCTGCTCGGCCTCGGTACGGGCCGCCTCCGCGTCGGTGCGCAGCCGCTCACGGGCCTCGTGGGTCAGCCGCTCGGCCTCGGTACGGGCGGCGGCCATGGCCTGCTCGGCCTCGGCACGGGACTCGTCGAGCAGCCGGCGTGCCTGCTGCTCGGTACGGGCCCGCAGTTGCTCGGCCCAGGCCACGTTCTCGTTGACGTGGGACTCGACCGTCTGGCGGCGCTCGGCCAGCTCCTGGTCCAACTGCTGGCGACGGGTGACCGCCTCCTGGTGCAGCTCGGCCTGCAGCCGGGCGGAGTGCTCGGCGTGCTCCTGCAGGATGCGCTGGGTCTGCGCGCGGGCCTGGCTCAGCTCGCGCTCGGCGTCCTGCCGCAACTGGTCGGCCTGCACCTGGGCGTTGCGGAGCAACTGTTCGGCCTGATAGCCGATGTCACCGCCGTCATAGGCGGGACGGGTCATCAGGGTGCGGCGCGCCTCGTGCAGCTTGGCGCGCAGCACCTCGACCTGGTAGCCGAGGTCCTCGGCGTGCTGGATCGCCTTTTCCCGCTCGGTCTTCAGCCGCTTCATCTCGGCCTCGAACCGAGAGAGGTGGTCGACGTCAGCCGCCGGCTCTCGCTCCTGGCTCTCGTAGCCCCGCACTGCGCGGTCCCATCCGTCCCCTGGTGAATTTCTCCGACGAGCACCGTCCATCCGCCGGACGTGGCCCTCCGGGGAATGGTGTCAGATCAACGGCGGAGCACGGGCTGCTGCCCCGACGCTCGTCCCCCGAAACCCGGACCCCGGCATCGGTCGTCCCCCGTGTTCGGGGACGACCGCCCCCAACCCTACCGGCCCTTATGTACGAAGGTCAGTGCTCAGGTGACTCAACTGCCGCCGAAGTGACCAGTTCTGTCAGGACTCCGTGGCAATCCTTGGGGTGCAGGAAGGTGATCCGGGACCCCATGGAACCGCGTCGGGGCTCGTCGTACAGGACGCGTACGCCCTTGTCGCGGATGTCCGCGGCGTCCGCGTCCACATCCGCCGTACCGAAAGCGATGTGGTGGACGCCCTCACCGTTCTTGGCCAGCCATTTGCCGACCGCGGAGTCCTCCCGCGTCGGCTCCAGCAACTGCAGGTAGGAGGCGCCGCCGTCCGACGTCTCGTTGATCTTGAGCATGGCCTCCCGCACGCCCTGCTCCTCGTTCACCTCGGTGTGGAACACCTCGAAGCCGTAGGTCGTCCGGTAGAACTCGACGGTGGCGTCGAGGTCGTGGCAGGCGATCCCGATGTGGTCGATTCGCGTCAGCATGGTTTCAGTGCAGCGCTCCGGAGGTGGTTACGCAACGTGCGCGCGATCACACCGTAAGGGCGATGACGGGCTCCGGTACCGGTCAGTACATTCGAAGTAAACCCTCGTTCACTCCTCGGCTGTGCAGGCCGGTAAGGGGATCGCAGCTCATGTCTTCTGGAAAGACCACCTCTGTGATCGTCGCGGGCGCTCGGACGCCCATGGGACGGTTGCTCGGTTCGCTGAAGTCCTTCTCGGGTGCCGACCTGGGCGGCTTCGCCATCAAGGCCGCCCTCGACCGCGCCGGGATCAGCGGCGACCAGGTCCAGTACGTGATCATGGGCCAGGTGCTCCAGGCGGGTGCCGGCCAGATCCCGGCTCGCCAGGCCGCCGTCAAGGCCGGCATTCCGATGAACGTCCCGGCGCTCACGGTCAACAAGGTCTGCCTCTCCGGGCTGGACGCGATCGCGCTGGCCGACCAGCTCATCCGCGCGGGTGAGTTCGACATCGTGGTCGCGGGCGGCCAGGAGTCCATGACCAACGCCCCGCACCTGCTGCCGAAGTCCCGTGAGGGCTTCAAGTACGGCGCGATCGAGATGCTGGACTCGATGGCCCACGACGGGCTGACCGACTCCTTCGAGAACATCGCCATGGGCGAGTCCACCGAGAAGCACAACACCCGCCTCGGCATCGGCCGGGCCGCGCAGGACGAGATCGCCGCCCTGTCCCACCAGCGGGCCGCCGCCGCGCAGAAGAACGGCCTGTTCGAGGCCGAGATCACCCCGGTGGAGATCCCGCAGCGCAAGGGCGACCCGGTGCTGTTCAGCAAGGACGAGGGCATCCGCGGGGACACCACCGCCGAGTCCCTCGGCCGGCTGCGGCCCGCCTTCGCCAAGGACGGCACGATCACCGCCGGGTCCGCCTCGCAGATCTCCGACGGCGCCGCCGCGGTGGTCGTGATGAGCAAGGCGAAGGCGGAGGAGCTGGGCCTGGACTGGCTGGCGGAGATCGGCGCGCACGGCAATGTCGCCGGGCCGGACAACTCCCTGCAGTCCCAGCCCTCCAACGCCATCCAGCACGCCCTGGGCAAGGAGGGGCTGGCGGTCTCCGACCTCGACCTGATCGAGATCAACGAGGCGTTCGCGGCGGTCGCCGTGCAGTCAATGGACGACCTCGGGGTGTCCACGGAAAAGGTGAACGTCAACGGCGGTGCCATCGCCCTCGGTCACCCGATCGGCATGTCCGGCGCCCGGCTGGTGCTCCACCTGGCGCTGGAGCTGAAGCGCCGGGGCGGTGGCGTGGGCGCGGCCGCGCTGTGCGGTGGCGGCGGCCAGGGTGACGCGCTGATCGTGCGGGTACCCAAGGGCTGAGTCTTCTTTTCCGGTTTTCCGGCGGTGTGAGCGAACGGAGCTGTGTTGATGCGGGACGTCTCCTCTCTGGTGGCCGAGGCCAGGGAAGGCCGGCCCCGGGCCGTGGCCCGGCTGATCTCCCTGGTCGAGGGGGCGTCCCCACAGCTCCGGGAGGTGATGGCCGCGCTCGCCCCGCTGACCGGCAACGCGTACGTGGTCGGGCTGACCGGCTCGCCGGGCGTCGGCAAGTCCACCTCCACCTCCGCGCTGGTCACCGCCTACCGCAAGCAGGGCAAGCGGGTCGGCGTCCTGGCCGTCGACCCGTCCTCGCCGTTCTCCGGGGGCGCGCTGCTCGGTGACCGGGTCCGGATGTCCGACCACGCCTCGGACCCGGGCGTCTACATCCGCTCCATGGCCACCCGTGGCCACCTGGGCGGGCTCGCCTGGTCCGCCCCGCAGGCCATCCGGGTGCTGGACGCGGCGGGCTGCGACGTGATCCTGGTCGAGACGGTCGGCGTCGGCCAGTCCGAGGTGGAGATCGCCTCCCAGGCGGACACCAGTGTGGTCCTGCTGGCGCCCGGCATGGGCGACGGCATCCAGGCGGCGAAGGCCGGAATCCTGGAGATCGGCGACGTCTACGTCGTCAACAAGGCGGACAGGGACGGCGCCGACGCCACCGCCCGCGAGCTGAACCACATGCTGGGCCTCGGCGAGGCCCGCGGCCCCGGCGACTGGCGTCCGCCCATCGTCAAGACGGTCGCCGCCCGCGCCGAGGGCGTGGACGAGGTCGTCCAGGCCCTGGAGAAGCACCGGGCCTGGATGGAGGAACACGGCGTCCTGGCCGAACGCCGCCGCGCCCGAGCGGCCCGCGAGGTGGAGACGATCGCGGTCACCACCCTCCGGGAGCGCATCGGCGACCTCCACGGCGACCGCCGCCTCTCCGCCTTGGCGGACCGCATCGTCAAGGGCGAACTGGACCCGTACCGAGCGGCGGACGAACTGGTGGAGGGCCTTACGCAGGGCTGAGGCCGCTGCTACCTTGATCGGCATGTTCCTCCTGATGGCGTAGAGCGCACCCGCGCGCCGCGCGGCCGACCGGCTCCCGGCCGGGGTCTCGCGCGGCGCACCCGTGCCCTCGTCCCGCCTCCCGTGAGGAACTCCGCGCATGTCCGCGCCCGTCTCCGCGCGCCCCGCCGCGCTCTCGTACTCCGCCGTCCTGCGTGTCCCGCACGCGCGCCGCACCTTCACCACCGCACTCGTGGGCCGCCTGTCCTACGGGACGGTTCCCCTGGCCCTGCTGCTCGCCACCCAGCGGGCCACCGGCTCGTACGCGGCCTCCGGTGCGGTGCTCTCCCTGTACGGCGCCGCCGTGGTCTTCCTGACCCCGCTGCGCGCCTTTCTGGTGGACCGGCACGGCGCCCGCCGCGCCCTGCTCCCCATGGCCGCCGCCCACGGGGGCCTGCTGAGTGTGCTCGCCGCGCTCACCTGGCGGCCGGGCACACCGGTGCCGCTGATCGGAGGCGCCGCCGTCCTCGCGGGTGCCTGTGCCCCGCCGCTGGGGCCGACGATGCGGGCGGTGTGGTCCGAACTCGTCGCCGACCGGGATCTGCTGCGGCGCGCGTACAGCCTCGACGGGGTCGCCGAGGAGCTGCTGTTCGTGTCCGGTCCCATGCTGGTGGGCGCACTGGTCGCCTGGACGGTCCCGGCGGCCGGGGTACTGCTGGGCGCGTTGCTGATGGTGGCGGGCACCGCCGCCTTCGCCACCTCCCCGGCGATGACGGGACCCCGCCCCCGGACCGAGGGCGGCGGCCGGCGGGGCGGCGTCCGGGGTCTCGCGGCGCCGGTCGTGGTGGCGGCGGGCACGGGGCTCGCCCTCAGCGGGGTGGAGCTCCTGGTGCTGGCCCACGTCGGCGGCCACTCCGGTGACACCGACCTCGTCCCCTGGGTGCTGGGCGCGCTCTCGGTGGGCAGCGCGCTGGGCGGGCTGGCGAACGGGGCGATCGACTGGCGCGGTCCCGCCCGGCCGCGTCTCGCCGGGTTCGCGGCGGCCCTCGGCCTGACGATCGCGGCCGCCGGACTGGCGCCCGGCGTTCTGACGCTCACCGCGGCCATGGTCTGCGCGGGCGCCTTCATCGCCCCGGCGCTCACGACGGCCTATCTGCTGGCGGACGAGTCGGCCCACGCCGGTGACCGCACCCGAGCCGGGGCCTGGGTGAACATGGCCGTCAACGCGGGAAGTTCGGCCGGGGGCCTGACCACCGGCGCCCTCCTCGGCCACCTCCCGCTGCCACTCTGCTTCGCTCTGACGGGAGTCACCGCGCTGGTCTCGGCGGGGGTGGCTCTCACGGTCCGGGGGCGGGCGGAGCCGACGGGGGTGTGAGGGCACGGAGGGACCGGCCGCGACCCCGGACAGCCGAGCGCCCCACCCCCCTTCGCGCCTGTGCGGCGCGTCGGACGGGTGGGGCATCGCCTCAGAGGTGACTGAGGGGCGGGTTCGGGGTGCGCCACGGGTGCGGGGTTGCCGCTCGGTGGGCGTCGGCTCGGTGGAGTGAGCGTCGAGCCGGGTCGGTCACGGCCGGCCGCGCTGGTCCCTGAGGTGTTCCGCGATGGGCTTCAGGGACTTGTCGAGGTCCTGGAGGGCGTCGGGGGAGAGGAGGTCGATGAAGTGGCGGCGGACCGAGGCCACGTGGTGCGGGGCGACCTTGCGCATCGTCTCCAGGCCGTGCTCGGTCAGGACGGCGAAGAGGCCGCGCCGGTCCGACTCGCAGTTCTCCCGGCGGACCAGGTCCCCGTTCTCCATGCGCGTGATCTGATGCGAGAGGCGGCTCTTGGACTGCATGGTGGCGCCCGCGAGGTCGCTCATCCGCATCCGCATGTCTTCCGACTCGGACAGATTGACGAGGATCTCGTAGTCGTTCATCGTCAGCCCGAAGGGCTGTAGATCCTTTTCGAGCTGGTACGTCAACAGCCTGTTGACCTCCAGGTGGGTGCGCCAGGCGCACTGCTCCGCATCGGTCAGCCAGTGCGTGGCCGTCTCGGTCTCCATGAATGAAGTCTACCTAAGAAGTTGAATGACGAACTACTCTGGGTGATGTGACTGTGCGCACGCGTTCGACGTCACACTCCGCAGACTACCGCTCACAGCCCGAAGCGACGCTGGAGGTCTCCTAGCTGTCCGGGAAGACGCGGTACCCCGGAAGCCTGTGTTCCGGGGCCCATGGGTCCAGCTCCGCCCCCACCGGGTACCCCCGGTTCGGAGGGAACAGCACCCGTGGACGGCTCGGTCATCAGCGTCTCGCTTGACTGGAGCAGCACCGTCCCCGCGCCCGTGAACTCGAACTGGTGCTCCTCCCCGGAAGCCCCGCCGATCCCCGTCATCGCACGTAGACCGCCCATCACGCCCGTGAGATAGGAGTGGTCGTAGTGATGGCAGGGGGAGGGGCAGTCGGCCCAGCCGACCAGCGCCTGGGGGTCCACCCGGATCGGCGGCTCCATGAAGACCACCGGGCCGTTCGAAGCGGCGACGAACTTTCCGGTTCCGATCAGCGTCAGAAAACCCGGCACGATCGACTGTTTGAGTGCGAGACTTGGCTGAAAAGCGATCAAGTTGCCCGCGCGAACGGTCAAGTTGCCGTCCTCCAGGTCGTACGAGTTCACATCGAAGGCCCGGTCGGCGAGGAGCATCTTGCCCGAGCCCTCCGCCACCACCCAGTCGCTCGCGTGCAGTGGCGAATGGAACGAAGTGCGCACCAGCCGGTCCAGCCGGCCGTGCCCGATGCCGTTGAACTCGATCGACCCGTAGTAGGCGATCATCTTCCCCTTCTGCAGGAACCACTGGGAGCCCTTGAGCTCCACGCAGAAGGTGTACGGGTTCACGTTGTCGTCGACGGGGAGCGTCGTCGGGTCGAGGACCACCGGACCGGCCGCCGGACCGCCCGCGCTCGCGTATCCGCTCACAGCTTCTCCTCCGACGCCTGGACGTACACCGTGCCGCTGCCGCTCAGCTCCAGTTGGAACGCCTCGCCGGAGCCGCGGCCCACCATGTCGTGCCAGCCCAGCGCGGTGGACAGTTTGTTGCGCACCTCGCCGTGGTGGGCGACGTACGCCTGAGGGTCCACGTGGACCGGGCGCTGCGGGGTGACGGGCAGCTCGAAGACCCCGCCGTGCGCCATCACCGCGACCGCGCCGTGGCCCTGGAGGGTCGTGGTGAACAGACCCTGCCCGGTCGCCTGGCCGCGCACCAGGCCCATGACCCCGCCCTGCGAGCCCAGGAACATCGTGCCCTGCCGCAGCGAGCCCTCGAAGGCCAGCAGCCGGTCCGCCTCCACGTAGAGGGTGTCGCCGGTGAGGGTGATGACGTGGACGTGGTGCCCGCCGTGCCCGAACATCACCGTGCCGCTGCCCTCGACGCTCATCAGCGGAGCCGCCTCGCCCGCCACCCGGCGCCCGAGCATCGACATGACCCCGCCCTGCCCGCTCTGCATGTTCGGGGTGAAGGACACCTCGCCGGTGTACGCGAGCATCGCCCCGCGCTGGCTGAACAGCCGCTGCCCCGGAGCCACCGTGGCCTCGACCATCTTGGAGTTGATCTCCCTCATGCCCATCTCACAGATCCCCCGCGATCGTGTTCCGCTCGCTGGGCTGCACATAGACCAGTCCGTCGCCCTCGAAGCGGATCTGGAACGCCTCCCCGCCGCCCTCGCCCATGAGGGTGCGGAAGGTGACGCCGGACTGGAACGACTGCCGCACGTTCCCCTGGTGCGCGATGTACGCGCCCGGATCGACGGTCAGCGGGTACTGCGGACTCACCCGGAGCACCACCGCGGGGCCGTCGGAGAGGATCGCCGCCTGACCGGTGCCCTCGACGGTCGTGGTGAACAGCCCGTTGCCCTGTGAGGCGCCGCGCAGTCCGGTGAACGTGGTGCCCGTGCGCAGCCCCGCGTCGGTCGCCAGGAGGTTGCTCGACTCCACGTACAACGTGTCGCCGCGCAGGCCGACGAGATTGATCTCGGACGCCCGGTCGGCGAACCAGCAGGTCCCCTGTCCTCTCACCTCCATCACCGTCATCTGCTCGCCGGTGAGCCGCCGCGTCACCATGCCGCGCAGCCCCTCACCGCCGCCGCTCATCTTCTTGAAGGCCATCTGTCCGTCGTACGCGACCATCGAGCCGTTCTTCGCCTTCACGGCGTCCCCGGTCATGTCGACGGCGAGGACCTTGCTTCCCTGCAGTCGGAACATCGCCACACGGTGAAAAGTAGCGGCCGGCCGGGTGGAGGGGACAGGGCCCACGGGTGGAGAACGACCCTGAGCACACCCCTAGGGGCTTCGTTTGTCACAATGGAGGCACGCTTGTGCTTCCGTTCACAAAGCGGATCATGGGCCGGTCGCGCGACGACCGCGCCTCCATCACCCCTCCCCGAAGGTGACCCGTGGACCTCAAGACCGCATCCGCCATCCGCCGCCTCCGCCTGGTCTCGGCGCCGGAGGCCGTGTCCTTCCTGATCCTGCTGCTGTGCTCGGTGCTGAAGCGGACCACGGACTTCAACGCGGTCCCCGTGATGGGCGCGGTCCACGGTGTGCTGTTCGTCCTGTACGTGATCTTCTGGCTGGACGCCTGGAGCCGGGCCAAGTGGAGCTTCGGCACCGCCGCCCTCTACTTCGTCCTCTCGGTGCTGCCCACCGGCGGCTTCTTCGCCGAGCGCAAGCTGCGCCGTGAGTCCGAGAACGCCGTCATCGCGGCCCGCGCCCGTGAGGAAGGGGCCGTGAACGCATGATCGTCGCCTTCTCCGTGACGCCCCTCGGCGTCGGCGAGGACGTGGGGGAGTACGTCGCCGACGCCGTCCGCGTGGTCCGCGAGTCCGGGCTGCCCAACCGCACCGACGCCATGTTCACCTCCGTCGAGGGCGAGTGGGACGAGGTCATGGACGTCGTCAAGCGCGCCGTGGCCGCCGTGGAGGCCCGCGCGCCCCGCGTCTCGCTGGTCCTCAAGGCCGACATCCGGCCCGGCGTCACCGACGGCCTCACCTCCAAGGTGGAGACCGTCGAACGCCACCTGGGTTCCTAGAGCCCGGCAACTCGCCCGCACCCCGGTCCCGTTGGGGCCGGGGTGTTCGCGTGCCCGGCGGTTGAGCGGTCGCGCGCGGCCGGTGTACGTTCCCTCCCGGATCTTCGAGCGTCGCTCGAAAACCACTTCTGACCTGGGGGAACGTCATGGGTATCGTCATCGAGACGCATATCCGCGCCGATCTCGACGAGCTGTGGGCGCGCACCCAGGACCCCGCCCGGCGCCAGCGCTGGGACCTGCGCTTCACCCGGCTCCAGCACCTGCCGCGCACGGCCGCCGAGCCGGACGGCGCCGTACCGTTCCGCTACGCCACCCGCGTCCTGCCCTTCCTGACCGTCCTCGGCACCGGAGTGGCCGCCGCCGAGCCCGAGCGTCCGGACGGCACCCGCGCCGCCGCCCAGCGCTTCGCCGCCCCGCACCCCCTCTCCCCCTTCGCCGAGACCACCGCCCACTGGCGCTATCTGCCGGACGCGCACGGTGTCCGCCTCCGCGTCCGCTACGACCACCGGCCCCGGGGCGGCGCGCCCGGTGCCTTCGCCGACCGGCTGCTGGTGCGGCCGCTCGCGGGCTGGGCCGCCGCCTGGTCCGTCGACCGGCTGCGGCTCTGGCTGGAGCACGGCATCACCCCCGAGCGCGCCCTGCGCACCTGGCTCGCCGGGCTGGCCCTCCGCGCGCTGGTCCTCCTGTGCTGCCTGCTGGGCCTCGGCCTGGAGCCGTTCGCCGGACTCGGCCCGCTCTCGGCCGCGGGCGCCTTCCTGTGCCCGCTGCTGCTCCTGGCCGTGGCCTGCGCCGCCCTGTGCAAGGCGCCGTCGCGCGGGGCCCCCGCCGCCCGCCGCTGCGTCCGCACCCCGCTCGCCCTGGCGGGCACACCCCGGCTGCTGGACACGCTGCGGCTCCCGTCAGCCCCCTGACGCCAGCGCCATCCCCAGCGGCGTCCGCTCGTACAGCACCTGGTGCCCGTACCGGCGTGCCGTCAGCAGGCCGCTCTCGCGCAGGACCGACAGGTGCGACGAGACGGAGGACGGGGCGAGACCGAGGCGGTGGGCCAGGGCCGTGGTGGAGGCCGGGTCGTCCAGCGCCGCCAGTACGGCGGCGCGGTTGCGGCCCAGCAGGCGTACCAGCGCCTCAGGCGTCCGGGCGCCCGGCTCGGCCCACAGGCCGCCGACACCGCGTGCCGGATAGACGAGGGTCGGCTGCCACGGCGGGTCGAAGCCGGTGATCACGTCCGGCCAGCAGAACACGCTCGGCATCAGCACCAGGCCCCGCCCGCCGAGCCAGCGTTCGTACACCCCGCCCGGCAGGGTCAGCGTGCGGCCGTCCCAGCTCAGCCGGGCGTCCAGCTCGGGCAGCAGCGTGCCGAGCCCGACCTCGGCGAGGCGGCGCGAGTGGAAGGCCACGTCCGCCTCCAGCAGCGCCCGCAGCCGGGGCCACTCCGGCTCCACCAGTACCCGCCAGGCCACCTCCAGGGCGTCCGCCAGCTCCCGCACCATCCGCACCGGGTCCGCCAGCCACGCCCGGCCCTGTTCCGAGACCAGCGCGCCCGGGGTGCAGGCCAGCGAGCGGGCGGTGTCCTCACGGGCCGCCTCCGGATCGGCCGCCCGTACCGCCGCGATCTCCTCCTCGAAGGTGGCCGCGGGGCCGATCGGCGGCGCCCCGAGCCAGTCCGGGGAGTGGCCCCGGCGCGGCATCAGCAGCCACAGCGGAGCGAGGTCGAGGCCGGCCGCCGCCGTACGGATACGGCGCAGCCACGGCACGTGGTAGCCCTGACGGTCCGGGCGGCGCAGCGTGCGCACCGCGTCCTGCGTCTCCCACAGCGGGGACACGGCGAACCGGCAGTTGAGGAAGTCCTCCCCGCCGAAGTGCAGGTGCGAGGCCACGGCCTTTCTCCCCCTGACATTCGGCTGGAGCCGAAACTCTACGCCCGCCCGGCATCGCCCCGGCAGGCTCCGGGCATGTCCGCACCGCCCAAGGCCCCGGCACCCGCCCGCACGGGTTACCGCCATGTCCTCGCCGTCCCCGAGTTCCGTGCCGTCTTCGCCGCCCATGTGCTCTCGCTGCTCGGGGTGGTCGTCAGCGAGATCGCGCTGTCCGTGCTCGTCTACGACCTCACCGGCTCGCCCCTGATGAGCGCGCTCGCCTTCGCGGTCGGCTTCCTGCCCTACGCCCTCGGCGGCACCCTGCTCGCCCCCGTCGCCGACCGCTTCCCGGCCCGGCGGGTGCTGGTGGTCTGCGACCTGGTGTGCGCCGCGTGCGTGGCGGCGATGGTGGCGCCGGGCGCGGGCGTCGGCGTGCTGCTGGCGCTGCGCTGCTGCGTCGCCGTCGTCTCCCCGGTGTTCGCGGGCACCCGGATGGCGACCCTCGCGGACGTCCTCGGCGACGGGGACGCCTTCGTGCTCGGCCGCTCCCTGATCCGGATCGTCTCCCAGAGCGCGCTGCTGATCGGCTACGGCCTGGGCGGCCTGCTGCTGACCGCCGTCAGCCCCCGGCACGCCCTGCTGATCACCGTCGGCACCTTCCTCGCCTCGGCCACGCTGCTGCGCCTCGGCACCCGGCACCGGCCGGCCCGGCTGCGGCCGGAGCGGGAGAAGGGCGGCGGAACCCTCGGACTCCTGAGGAACCGGCGCGTGCTGGTGCTGCTCCTCGTCTTCTGGGTGCCCGCGATGTTCTCCGTCGTGCCCGAGGCCCTCGCCGCGCCCTACTCCGACGACCTGGGCGCGGGCTCGGCCGGTCTCGGCCTGCTGATGTGCGCGCTGCCCGTCGGCACGATCGCCGGTGAGCTGTTCGCGGGCGCGCGGCTGGGTCAGGCCACCCGTGAGCGGATCGTCCTGCCGCTGCTCTGCCTCGCCGTGGTGCCCTACCTCGGCTACGCCCTGAGCCCCGGTCTCTGGCCGTCCCTGCTGCTCCTGGTGCTCGCCGGGGCGTGCTCGGCGTACACCCTGGGGCTCGACCAGTGGTTCGTACGGGCGGTGCCGGAGGAGTCGCGGGGGCGGGCGATGACGCTGCTGAGCGCGGGGATGATGACGATCCAGGGGGTGGGCATGGCCGGTGCGGGGGCGCTGGCCGAGGTCGTGGGGGTGCGGGGGGCGGTCGAGGCGGCCGGGGTGGCGGGCACGGTGTGCTGCGTCGCGCTCGCCGTGGCATGCCGGGTGACCGAAAGCCGAGACGGGGCTGCCCGGCATATGACCGGCCGGTAGGGTCTGATGACGTGCCCAAGCCTCTCAGTCTCCCCTTCGACCCCATCGCCCGTGCCGACGAGCTCTGGAAGCAGCGCTGGGGAAGCGTGCCCTCGATGGCCGCGATCACCTCGATCATGCGGGCCCAGCAGATCCTGCTGGCCGAGGTCGACGCGGTGGTCAAGCCGTACGGGCTGACCTTCGCGCGCTACGAGGCGCTGGTGCTGCTCACTTTCTCCAAGGAGGGTGAGCTGACCATGTCCAAGATCGGCGAGCGCCTGATGGTCCACCCCACCTCGGTGACCAACACGGTGGACCGCCTGGTCAAGGCCGGACTGGTGGCCAAGCGGCCCAACCCCAAGGACGGCCGCGGCACCCTCGCCGTCATCACCGACAAGGGCCGCGAGGTGGTCGACGCCGCCACCCGCGACCTGATGGGGATGGACTTCGGCCTCGGCGCCTACGACACGGAGGGCTGCGCGGACATCTTCGCCATCCTGCGCCCCCTGCGTGTCGCGGCGGGAGATTTCGAGGCGGAGTGACCTGGGGTTCCGCGCGGGAGCGACCCTGGGACAAGATCTCCCGGAACGGGTCGTTACGCTCGTCGGCATGAAGAAGAGCGTGCTGACCCGCTACCGGGTGATGGCGTACGTCACCGGTGTGCTGCTGGTCCTGCTGACCCTGGGCGTGATCGCCAAGTACCTGCTGGAGATGGACGGCGCCGCGGACTTCACGCGGATCATCGGCATCGCCCACGGCTGGCTGTACGTCGTCTACCTGGTCTTCGCCTTCGACCTGGGCTCCAAGGCGAAGTGGCCGGTCGGCAAGCAGCTCTGGGTGCTGATCGCGGGGACCATCCCGACCGCCGCGTTCTTCGTCGAGCGGAAGATCAGCCGCGAGCTGGAGGACAAGGTCGCCGACCCGTCCCCGGCCGTCGCCGAGGCGTAACCGGAACCGCCGTACGTACTCGTACGGCGGTTTCCCATCGACATTTACTAGGACGTCCAAGTAAATTCGATGGTATGGACGCTCACGCGATCGAAGAAGGCCGCCGGCGGTGGCAGGACCGGTACGACCGTGCGCGCAAGCGCGACGCGGATTTCAGCACGCTCTCCGGGGACGCCGTCGAGCCGGTGTACGGGCCCCGGTCCGGGGACGTGTACGAGGGCTTCGAGCGGATCGGGTGGCCGGGGGAGTACCCCTTCACGCGCGGGCTGCACGCGACCGGGTACCGGGGCCGTACCTGGACCATCCGCCAGTTCGCCGGGTTCGGCAACGCGGAGCAGACCAACGAGCGGTACAAGATGATCCTCGCCGCGGGCGGCGGCGGTCTGTCCGTCGCGTTCGACATGCCGACGCTGATGGGCCGCGACTCCGACGAGCCGCGCTCGCTCGGCGAGGTCGGGCACTGCGGCGTGGCCATCGACTCGGCCGCCGACATGGAGGTGCTGTTCCGGGACATCCCGCTCGGCGACGTCACCACCTCGATGACGATCAGCGGGCCCGCCGTCCCCGTCTTCTGCATGTACCTGGTCGCCGCCGAGCGCCAGGGCGTCGACCCGGCGGTGCTGAACGGCACGCTGCAGACCGACATCTTCAAGGAGTACATCGCCCAGAAGGAGTGGCTCTTCCAGCCCGAGCCGCACCTGCGCCTCATCGGCGACCTGATGGAGCACTGCGCGGCCGGCATCCCCGCCTACAAGCCGCTCTCCGTCTCCGGCTACCACATCCGCGAGGCCGGGGCCACGGCCGCGCAGGAGCTGGCGTACACCCTCGCGGACGGCTTCGGGTACGTCGAACTGGGCCTCTCCCGCGGCCTCGACGTGGACGTCTTCGCACCGGGCCTCAGCTTCTTCTTCGACGCCCACGTGGACTTCTTCGAGGAGATCGCCAAGTTCCGCGCCGCCCGCCGCATCTGGGCCCGCTGGATGCGGGACGTGTACGGCGCGCAGACCGACAAGGCGCAGTGGCTCCGCTTCCACACCCAGACCGCCGGGGTCTCGCTGACCGCGCAGCAGCCGTACAACAACGTGGTCCGCACCGCCGTGGAGGCGCTCGCGGCCGTGCTCGGCGGCACCAACTCGCTGCACACCAACGCCCTGGACGAGACCCTCGCCCTGCCCAGCGAGCAGGCGGCCGAGATCGCCCTGCGCACGCAGCAGGTGCTGATGGAGGAGACGGGCGTCGCCAACGTCGCGGATCCGCTGGGCGGTTCCTGGTACATCGAGCAGCTCACGGACCGCATCGAGGCGGAGGCCGAGAAGATCTTCGAGCAGATCAAGGAGCGGGGCCTGCGGGCCCACCCCGACGGACAGCACCCCATCGGCCCCGTCACCTCCGGCATCCTGCGTGGCATCGAGGACGGCTGGTTCACCGGTGAGATCGCCGAGTCCGCCTTCCGCTACCAGCGGTCGCTGGAGAAGGGGGAGAAGCGGGTCGTCGGCGTCAACGTCGCCACCGGCTCCGTCACCGGCGACCTGGAGATCCTCCGGGTCAGCCACGAGGTCGAGCGCGAGCAGGTCCGCGCCCTGGCCGAGCGCAAGGCCGCGCGTGACGAACAGGCCGTGCGGAAGGCGCTGGACGCCATGCTGGGCGCGGCCCGCTCCGGTGCCAACATGATCGAGCCGATGCTCGAAGCGGTCCGCGCGGAGGCCACCCTCGGCGAGATCTGCGGGGTGCTGCGGGACGAGTGGGGGGTGTACACGGAGCCGGCCGGGTTCTAGCCCGCGTCAACCTTGCTGCTCTCCCGGCGGGGTGAAAGTCGGGGCCCGGCGGGAGGGAAGGAAGGGCTCCCTCCCGCCGGCGCTCGCGTCACACGGTCAGAACTGCTGGACGAAGTACGGCTCGACCGTCATCCAGCCGTTGCCGCGGGCACCGTGGTAGGTGCCGTTGCCGTTCTGCGCGAGGGTGTACCAGGAGTCGACGTAATCCGGGTCGTCGGTCCACCACTCGGCCGGGATGGCGTCCAGGACCGCGTTGACCAGGGGGATGTAGGCGCCCTGGTCGGTGACGGTGAGCAGGACGCCCGCGATGGCCACGGCGAGGTCGTGGTAGTTGGTGCTCCCGTCCTCCTCCATCATCACGGCGTCGGCCAGGTCGTACTTGTAGTTCGACCAGTTCACGAGGATCTGGTTGGGCCGGTAGACCGTGCCGTCGTCGTCCAGGTACGGCATGTCGACGGGGTCGACGCGGACCTTCCCGTCCTGGCCGAAACCGGTGACGAGGGTGTAGATCTCGGCGTCGCCCTTGACCCAGGGCTCCTCGTCGTCGGAGAGCTCGACCGCGTCGATCTTCGTGGCCCAGAAGCCTCCCTCGGCCGCCGCGGTCCTGTTCGCCGGCGCGGTGAGCGGCGCGTCCGGGGCGGCGGAGCGCACACCGCTCTTCGCCAGTTCCTCGCGCAGGACGTCCAGGCCGGCCGCCAGCGCCTCGGAGCTGTCGATGTCGACGACGTACACCGGGCGCGCGGGTGCCCTGCGGGCGTCCAGCCGGTGGGCGCGGCCCCGGCTGTCGTACGCGGTGACCGTCCCGGCCGCGTCGTCCGAGTCGGCCACGGCCACCCAGGGGGTGGCGCCCGCGTCCAGCGCCGCCCGCATGGAGCGGTCGCCGAGGCGCAGTCGCAGCAGCGGGCCGACCTTCGGGTCCAGGCCCTTGGCCGCGGCGATCCGGCGGTCGGCGTCCGCCAGCAGGGAGTGCGGGCCGTGCCCGGTCCGGGCGGCGAGCGGGGTGACGGCCACGTCGTCCGAGGCCAGGGCGGCCGTCCGCAGGCTGGTGCGCCAGGCGGAGTCGCCGAGCGAACGCGCGATGCCGCGTGCCGCCCGGTCCTCGGCGTCGGTGACGGCCGAGGCGGTGGCCGGACGGGCGGCGGTGGAGTGAGGTGTGGGGGCCGGGGCCGCGCCGGCCGGGGCGGCGGTCAGGGCCTGGGCCGCTGCGGACAGGGCGACCAGGGCGCCGGCGAGCGCGACACGGCGACGGGTGTGACGAGGTCTCACGGGGATCGGTCCTCCCGGATGCGAGTGGTCAGTATGTGGGGTGACGCACTGTCGGATCGTGGTGCCGGGTGGAGCGGGAACGCGGTGGAACCGGACCTCGCGTCTATGCGAGTAGATTCCGCAGCACATGGTGACCTGGGCATGTCATGTGCGCAAGACCGTCGCCGGCGCGTGAAGCCGCCTTGTGGAGCCGGGCGGTGAGGGGGTGCGGCCGTCCCGCCGTCAGTCCTCGCCGGCCACGATGCCGTGCAGCAGCAGCGTGACGAACCGCTGCACCCACTCCGCGTCCGCGGGCTTGCCGCTCACCAGGGTGCGGTGGACCACCGCGCCCGCCACGACGTCGAAGATGAGGTCGACCGCGCGGGTCGCCGCCCGGGCGTCCTTCTCGGGCGGCAGTTCGCCGCGCTCCTGCGCCCGCTTCCGGCCCGCCACGACCAGACGCTTCTGGCGGTCCACGACGGAGGTGCGGATGCGCTCACGCAGGGCCTCGTCCAGCGTCGACTCGGCGACCACCGCCATCAGGCCGCTCCTGGCCTCCGGCCGGGCGAGCAGGGCGGCGAACTGGAGGACCACGCCCTCGATGTCGGAGTGCAGGCTGCCGCTGTCGGGGAGCCGGAGTTCGTCGAAGAGTTCCGCCACCGCGTCGACGACCAGTTCGTTCTTGCCCGGCCAGCGGCGGTAGAGCGTCGTCTTCGCCACCCCGGCCCGCACGGCGACGTCGGACAACGTCAGCCCGGACCAGCCCAGTTCCACCAGGGCTTCCCGGGTGGCGGCCAGGATCGCGGCATCCGCGGCGGCACTGCGCGGGCGCCCGGTACGGCTGGCGGGGGTGCGGCTCTGCATGGACACGACCCTAGCGGCACGTCGTGAGAGAGATCACCGGGAAGCGGTGTCGCGGACCGGGGCCGGGGTATTACGCTACGACTCGTAGCGAAAGCTCGTGACGGACGTACACGGGCGACGACCACTGGCGCGGGTGGGGACCCGGCGCCGACCGCGATCGCCGACCACGATCGCTTTTTTCCTTCATACGCCGGAACGGGGGAGGATAGACGCATGCAGCCACGGAACATGTCCATGAGCGGCGTCGTCGACCTCGCCGCGGTGAAGGCGGCCCAGGAGGCCAAGGCCAAGGCGGAGCAGGCGCGCGCCGAAGCCGCCCGGCACGGCGGCGCGGGCGCGGTCTCGCCCGCCGACCTCGTCATCGACGTCGATGAGGCGGGCTTCGAGCGCGAAGTCCTCCAGCGCTCCGCCGAAGTCCCGGTCGTCATCGACTTCTGGGCCGAATGGTGTCAGCCCTGCAAGCAGCTCAGCCCGCTGCTGGAGCGGCTGGCCGTCGAGTACGACGGGCGCTTCCTGCTCGCCAAGGTCGACGTCGACGCCAACCAGATGCTGATGCAGCAGTTCGGGGTCCAGGGGATTCCGGCCGTCTTCGCGGTCGTCGCGGGGCAGGCGCTGCCGCTCTTCCAGGGCGCGGCCGACGAGCAGCAGATCCGGGAGACCCTCGACCAGTTGATCCAGGTCGCCGAGCAGCGCTTCGGCCTGACCGGTCTGACCGTCGACCCGGACGCGGCTCCGGGCGCCGTTCCCGCCGCCGAGGTGCCGGAGGGGCCGTACGACGCCCTGCTGGCCGCCGCGGTCGAGGCGCTGGACGCGGGTGACCTGGGCGGTGCCGTCCAGGCGTACAAGAACGTGCTCAACGACGACCCGGCCAACACCGAGGCCAAACTCGGTCTCGCGCAGGCCGAGTTGCTCCAGCGGGTGCAGGACCTGGACCCGCAGCGGGTGCGCAAGGAGGCGGCCGAGAAGCCCGGCGACGCGGACGCCCAGATCGCCGCCGCCGACCTGGATCTGGTGGGCGGTCACGTCGAGGACGCCTTCGGCCGGCTCATCGAGACCGTGAGCCGTACCGCCGGCGACGACCGGGACGCGGTGCGCCGCCGTCTGCTGGAGCTGTTCGAGGTCGTGGGCGCGGACGACCCCAGGGTGGTGGCCGCGCGCAGGGCCCTGGCACGGGCGCTGTTCTGACTCCGTGTCGGACCGCGGGACGCGTGAGGACAGGCTCGCCGAATGGCCGGTCTGATGCCTGAGCGATCACGCTTTACCAAAACTTGGTAAACCTGCTTACTGTTACTCCGAGTAAGCCAGAGCCGTTGATCTGTCCGGCTTCGCCCGAGGATCAACGGCTTTGCTCTGCCCACTGATGGCACGGTCTGTCGCCCTCCGAGACCGCTGGGTCGTTGTTCGGTTATCGCGCCGTTACTAGCCGGTAACGGCGCCCCTTGTGCGGGCGGCGAGAATGCACCACGATCGGCCACGCTCGGTCCATTTCCGCACCCCGGCAGCCGGCCGGGAAGCGGGAGACTCTGGGTCCCCACCGAGCAGAGCCGGCGGCAGTGGCGCCGGCTCTGGGACAGGGGGGTCTTCGCCATACCGGTGGAGCCTGTCCCGAAGGTTGTGCGTGATGTGCGTCAGGCGCGACCAGTGGTTGTCGCTCGGGGGTGAACGCCGGTTGTTCGGGCGCGGGTTCGTGCCGTCGAGCGCGGGCGCTCCCCTTCCCGAGGACGTAGCACTTCTCCCATCCCTGCCCGGCCGAGCCGCCCGCTGGGGCGATTCCGGGACAGGAGATGTACGTCCGAGAAGGAGGAAATATGGAGTCCCAGGTGCGTGGCGGGACCAGATGGAAGCGCTTCGCTGTGGTCATGGTGCCCAGCGTCGCCGCAACGGCCGTGATAGGCGTCGCCCTCGCGCAGGGTGCTCTCGCCGCGTCGTTCAGCGTCTCCGGCCAGTCGTTCAAGGTGACGGCCAAGACGCTCAACGGCACCGGTTTCTCGCAGTACGGCGCGATCGACTCGGGTTACACCCTGAGTGGCGAGAAGACGGCGCATCCGGTGGCGGTCTCGGCGTTCTCCAGCGCCAAGATCAACAAGATGTGCCAGTCGGTCGTCACCCCCGGCATCCCGGGGATCGGCTCCGTCACGCTGCGGCTGACGGCGGGTGACAGCAGCGACCCGAACAAGCAGGTCGCCGCCGAGAACCTGTACATCGACGTCGAGGACCTCGGCGCCGACGCCACTTTCCACGACATCAACATCGGTGTCGCGGGCAAGGACCTCAAGGGTCCGGGCATCAAGAGCGGCGAGATGGCCAACAAGCAGGTCAACCCGTACGGGTTCGCCCAGGAGGCGGCCTCGGCCGAGCTGACCGACGTGAAGCAGACGGCGTGGGCCACCACCGCCGGAACCTTCAAGCTCAACGGTCTGCACATGGCCCTGTCCACGGGCACCAAGGCCGAGTGCTACTAGGCACCGGCTGATGGGCGGGGGAGTTCAGGCTCCCCCGCCCGTCCACTGTCCGGCCGCTGCTTCACCCGCGGCCCACATCTCCACCACAGCAATGCCGCACCAGGGAGCTGTTTTCCATGAGCGCCGAGACTCCTGCCGCCGTACCCGGCCAGTTCGCCCGCCGGAGGCTGCAGTTCCGCGCCTGGCGGGGCACCCGGCCTTTCTGGGCCGGTCTTTTCGTCTTGCTCGGCGGCTTTCCGATCATGTACTTCCCGTACGCCCATCTGCAGATCGGTCATCTGACGGTGGCGATGGCCACCACCGCCGGAGCCGGTTCGCTGATCATCGGCGTGCTGCTCATCGTGCTGGGCATCAGCCTCTGGTTCCAGAAGCACGTACGGGTGTTCGCGGGCGTCGCGGCGATCCTGCTCGCGCTGGTGTCCATCCCCGTGTCCAACTTCGGTGGCTTCGTCGTCGGCTTCCTCCTCTCCATGGTGGGCGGCGCGATGGGCATCGCCTGGTCGCCCGGTCCGGCGGCGCAGGCTGAGGAGTCCGGCCGTTACGGCGTGCCGGCCCCGCGCGGCGCGGAGCCGGTGAGCGCGCCGATGGACCTGTCAGGAACGAGCCCGGCCAACGAGGCGAACGGGAGGCACAGTGCCGGCTGACGAGGTGACCCACGGGCCCGATGTGGACGGGTCCCGTGCGAGAACCGGGCCCCGCCACGCGGCCCCCAAGAAGCTGCTCTTCACCCGGCTCCACATGCCGGCGGGCAAGGCCATAGCCTCCGTGGCGATGCCCACGGCCGTGCTGATGGGCATGGGCTTCACGTCCACGCTCGCCATCGCGGACAGCGGCGGCAGCCCGGCGTCCAACAGCCAGAAGGCGTCGGACTACAAGGACTGCGTCGAGGCGCTGGGCGGCAAGGTGGACGACACCTCCGCGAGCCCCACGCCCTCGGCCGGGGCGAGCACCGGCCCGGCCAGGCCCAGTCCTTCGGCGCCCGGCGGGGACAAGGCCGACGGGAGCGACGGCAAGGCGTCTTCGCCGGATTCAGGTTCCGGCGACGACAAGGGCGGTACCCCCGCCTCCGGTTCCGCCTCGCGCGCCTCCGAGCCCGCGGCCGCGCCCTCCGCGCAGCCCTCGGCCTCCGCCGGCACCCCGTCCCCCTCGGCCAGTTCGACGGGTGCCGACGGCGACCTGCTCGGCTCGATCGGGGACGCCCTCGGGGACGTGCTGACCGGGGGCAAGAAGTCCGGTACGCCGTCCGCGAGTCCGTCGTCCTCCGCGACGACCGCGCCCGCCCCCTCCTCCTCCACGCCCGCGCCTTCCGCCACGGGTGACGAGGACGAGCCGGCCGGGAAGAGCGACGACACCCCCGGAGCGGTCAAGGGCTCGGAGAAGCCCGGGGAGAGCGCCTCGCCGGGCGCTTCCCAGTCGGCCTCCCCCAGCCCCTCCGTGAGTGCGTCCGACGCCGCCGAGGACTGCGAGAAGGCCACGGACGACGTCGGCGGCGTCGACAACAAGCAGCTCCTCGCCGACGACCCCTGGTACCTCAACGCCAGCTCCCTGCTGCTCAAGGGTGCCGACTACCAGGGCGTCGTGGAGGTGCGGACCGCCAGCGGCAAGGTCAAGAAGGTGCTGAAGTACGTCATCTCCGACGGCACCGACATCGGGGACCTGCACCAGACGGTGAACGACAAGGCGTCCGGCAAGACGTACCACGTCCAGGCCGGCAAGGGCACGACGTCCACGATCCGCGACGGCGACACCACCATGTACACCGAGAGCATCTCGGGCAAGCTGTTCGGTCTGATCCCGATCACCTTCAGCCCGGACAGCCCGCCGCCGCTGAACATCCCGCTGATCTACTTCACCGACGTCACGGTCCAGCAGGCCGGCCAGTTCGGCGGCACGCTGACCATCCCCAAGCTCCACCAGTACGCCGACTGAGCCGTACCACGAGCCCGTTCGGGAGCCGCACAAGACCGTGGCCCGGTCCCCCTCCGTGAGAGGGGGACCGGGCCACGGTCACGTCGGGGGACGTCAGTTGCGGTCGCCGCCGCCCACGTGGTGCACCCGGACCATGTTGGTGGTGCCGGGGACCCCGGGGGGCGAACCCGCGGTGATGACGACCGTGTCGCCGTCGTTGAAGCGGCCCAGCTTGGCCAGCTCCTGGTCGACCATGTCGACCATCTCGTCCGTGGTGTTGACGAACGGCACCACGTGCGACTCCACGCCCCAGCTCAGGGTGAGCTGGTTGCGGGTGCCCTCGTCCGTGGTGAACGCCAGGATCGGCTGGGCCGCGCGGTAGCGGGACAGACGGCGGGCGGTGTCACCGGACTTGGTGAAGGCGATCAGGCCCTTGCCGCCGAGGAAGTCGGCGATCTCCGCGGCCGCGCGGGCCACCGAACCGCCCTGCGTGCGCGGCTTCTTGCCCGGCACCAGCGGCTGGAGGCCCTTGGAGAGCAGCTCCTCCTCGGCCGCCTTGACGATCTTCGACATCGTCTTGACGGTCTCCACCGGGTACGCGCCCACGCTGGACTCGGCCGACAGCATGACCGCGTCCGCGCCGTCCAGGATCGCGTTGGCGACGTCGGACGCCTCGGCGCGGGTCGGCCGGGAGTTGGTGATCATCGACTCCATCATCTGGGTCGCCACGATCACCGGCTTGGCGTTGCGCCGGCACAGCTCGATGAGGCGCTTCTGCACCATGGGGACCTTCTCGAGCGGGTACTCGACGGCGAGGTCACCACGGGCGACCATCACACCGTCGAACGCCATCACGACGTCCTCCATGTTCTCGACCGCCTGCGGCTTCTCCACCTTGGCGATCACCGGGACCCGGCGGCCCTCCTCGTCCATCACCTTGTGGACGTCCTGGACGTCCTTGGCGTCGCGGACGAAGGACAGGGCGACCATGTCGCAGCCCATGCGCAGGGCGAAGCGCAGGTCCTCGACGTCCTTCTCGGACAGCGCGGGCACGTTGACGGCCGCGCCGGGCAGGTTGATGCCCTTGTGGTCGGAGACGACACCGCCCTCGATGACGATCGTCTTCACCCGCGGACCCTCGACGTCCACGACCTTCAGCTCGACGTTGCCGTCGTTGATCAGGATCTGGTCGCCGCGCGAGACGTCACCCGGCAGGCCCTTGTACGTCGTGCCGCAGATCTGCTTGTCGCCCGGCACGTCCTCGGTCGTGATGACGAACTCGTCACCGCGCTCCAGCTCCACCGGGCCCTCGGCGAAGGTCTCCAGACGGATCTTCGGGCCCTGGAGGTCGGCCAGGACGCCGATGGCGCGCCCGGTCTCCTTGGCGGCGGCCCGGACGCGGTCGTACCGCGCCTGGTGCTCGGCCTGGGTGCCGTGACTGAAGTTGAAGCGGGCCACATTCATGCCCGCCTCGATCATGGCGACGAGCTTGTCGTGGGAGTCGACCGCGGGGCCGAGAGTGCAGACGATTTTCGAACGGCGCATGAGGCGATCCTATCGGTTTGTTTCACTGCGGAATATTCCGGCCGGCGGAAGATACAAATGGGCGGACAGGCGCTCAGGCGTGTTACTGCGGTGTAATGCTCAGCCGTCCTTTCCCGCCGCCGGTCCGACCAGCGCGTAAGTCTGGTCGGCGATCTCCAGCTCCTCGTCGGTCGGCACCACGGCGACCGCCGCGCGGGCGTCCCCGGGCGAGATGAGCCGGGCCTCGCCGCCGCGTACGGCGTTCAGTTCCTCGTCCACGGCCAGGCCCAGGCCCGTCAGGCCCGCGATCGCCGCCGAACGCACCGCCGCCGCGTTCTCCCCGACCCCGGCGGTGAACGCGACCGCGTCCACCGTGCCGAGTACGGCGTAATAGGCGCCGATGTACTTCTTGATGCGATGAATGTAAATGTCGAAGGCGAGAGCGGCCGCTTCGTCGCCCTCGTCCACCCGGCGCCGGATCTCCCGCATGTCATTGTCCCCGCACAGACCGAACAGACCGCTCCTCTTGTTGAGAAGAGTGTCGATCTCGTCCATGGACATATCCCCGACACGGGCCAAATGGAAGATGACCGCCGGGTCCAGATCTCCGGACCGGGTACCCATCACCAGCCCCTCCAGCGGGGTCAGCCCCATGGACGTGTCCACACAGCGGCCGCGCTCGACCGCCGAGGCGGAGGCGCCGTTGCCCAGGTGCAGCACGATCACGTTCACGTCCTGCGGCTCCTTGCCCAGCAGCCGCGCGGTCTCCCGCGAGACGTAGGCGTGCGAGGTGCCGTGGAAGCCGTAGCGGCGGATGCGGTGCCGGTCGGCGATCCTCGGGTCGATCGCGTAGCGCGCCGCGGACTCCGGCATCGACGTGTGGAACGCGGTGTCGAAGACGGCGACCTGGGGCAGGTCGGGGCGCAGCGCCATGGCCGTACGGATGCCCGTCAGGTTGGCCGGGTTGTGCAGCGGGGCGACCGGGATCAGCCGCTCGATCTCGGCGATCACCGAGTCGTCGACGACGGTCGGCTCGGTGAAGAACATGCCGCCGTGCACCACCCGGTGCCCGATCGCGGCCAGTTCGGGCGAGTCCAGGCCGAGGCCGTCGCGGGCCAGCTCCTCGGCGACCGCCTTCAGCGCGGTGTCGTGGTCGGCGATGGGCCCGCTCTGCTCGCGGCTCTCGCCGGTGGCCAGCGGGGTGTGGCGCAGCCGGGAGGTCTGCTCGCCGATGCGCTCCACCAGGCCCACCGCGAGACGGCTGCCGTCGCGCATGTCCAGAAGTTGGTACTTCAGCGACGAGGAGCCGGAGTTGAGGACGAGTACACGGGTGGGGGTCACTGCTTCGAAGCCCTTTCGGTCGGCTGCTGGGCCTGGATCGCGGTGATGGCGACGGTCGTGACGATGTCCTGCACCAACGCGCCGCGCGAGAGGTCGTTGACCGGCTTGCGCAGGCCCTGCAGGACCGGTCCGACCGCGATCGCGCCGGCCGAGCGCTGCACGGCCTTGTAGGTGTTGTTGCCCGTGTTGAGGTCGGGGAAGATCAGCACGCTCGCCTGGCCGGCGACCTCCGAGCCGGGCAGCTTGGTCGCGGCCACAGCGGCGTCCACGGCCGCGTCGTACTGGATCGGACCCTCGATCTTCAGGTCGGGCCGGTGCTCGCGGGCCAGCTCGGTCGCCTCGCGCACCTTGTCCACGTCGGCGCCGGAGCCGGAGGTGCCGGTGGAGTACGACAGCATGGCGATCCTCGGCTCCACGCCGAACTGCGCCGCCGTCACCGCCGACTCCACCGCGATGTCCGCGAGCTGCTCGGCGTTCGGGTCCGGGTTGACCGCGCAGTCGCCGTAGACCAGCACCTTGTCGGCGAGGCACATGAAGAAGACCGAGGAGACGATCGCCGAGTCCGGCTTGGTCTTGATGATCTCGAAGGCGGGGCGGATGGTGGCCGCGGTGGAGTGCACCGAGCCGGACACCATGCCGTCGGCCAGGCCCTCCTGCACCATCAGGGTGCCGAAGTAGTTCACGTCGGAGACCACGTCGTAGGCCAGCTCCACCGTGACGCCCTTGTGGGCGCGCAGGGCTGCGTACTTCTCCGCGAAGGAGTCGCGCAGCTCCGAGGTGGCCGGGTCGATCAACTGGCAGTCGCCCAGGTCGATGCCCAGGTCGGCGGCCTTCTTGCGGATCTGGTCCACCGGGCCGAGCAGCGTCAGGTCGCACACGCCCCGGCGCAGCAGCACCTCGGCCGCGTGCAGCACCCGCTCCTCGGTGCCCTCGGGCAGCACGACGCGGCGCCTGTCGGAGCGGGCCTGCTCCAGCAGCTTGTGCTCGAACATCATCGGGGTCACCCGGCCCCCGCTCGGCGCCGAGACGCGGCCGGCCAGGTCGGCGGTGTCCACGTACCGCTCGAACAGGCCGAGCGCGGTCTCCGCCTTGCGCGGGGTGGCGGCCGTCATCCGGCCCTCCAGCGAGAACAACTGCCCGGCCGTGGGGAAGCTGGTGCCGGCCACCGAGAGCACCGGGGTGCCGGGGGCGAGGCGGGCGGCCAGGGTGAGGATCTCCGCGCTCGGCACCTCGTTCAGGGTGAGCAGCACTCCGGCGATGGGCGGGGTGCCCGCGCTGTGCGCGGCCAGCGAGCCGACGACCAGGTCGGCGCGGTCGCCCGGCGTCACGACCAGGCAGCCGGGGGTCAGGGCGGTGAGGAAGCTGGGCAGCATGGCGCCGCCGAAGACGAAGTCCAGCGCGTCGCGGGAGAGCCCGGAGTCGTCGCCGAGCAGCACCTTGGCGCCCAGCGCGTGCGCGATCTGCGAGACGGTCGGCGCGGACAGGGCGGGCTCGTCGGGCAGGACGTAGCAGGGGACCGGCAGCCGGTCGGCGAGCTGCTCGGCGATCTCGTCGCGGTCCTCGCGGGCGGCCCGGTTGGCGACCATCGCGAGCACGTCGCAGCCGAGGCCGGCGTAGGCGCGGTAGGCGTTGCGGGTCTCGGCGAGCACCGACTCGGCGGACTGCTTCCGGGCGCCGACCACGGGGATCACGGACGCGCCGAACTCGTTGGCGAGGCGGGCGTTGAGGGCCAGCTCGTCGGGGAGCTGGGTGTCGGCGAAGTCGGTGCCGAGGACGAGGACCACGTCGTAGTCGCGGGCCACGCGGTGGAAGCGGTCGACCAGGGCGGAGACGAGTTCGTCGGTGCCGCGCTCGGCCTGGAGCGCGGACGCCTCCCGGTAGCCCATGCCGTAGACGGTGGCGGGGTCCTGGTGGAGGCGGTAGCGGGACCGCAGCAGCTCGAAGAGGCGGTCGGGGCCGTCGTGGACCAGGGGGCGGAACACCCCGACCCGGTCGACCTGCCGGGTCAGCAGTTCCATGACCCCCAGGTCGACGACCTGCCGGCCGTCGCCCCGGTCGATCCCGGTCACGTACACGCTGCGTGTCACGCGTGCTCTCCGATCCTTGCTCTCACAAAAATCGCCCACCCGAGGTGAGCGGAACCCTCTTGACAATACCTCCGGGCCTGGATAAGGCGCCCGTCAGCTCGGTGGGGCCGCGTCCGTGCTGGTCGGGGCCGGTGAGGGGGTCCGGGGAGGTGGTGGTCATCGCCTCTTCGGCGGCCGTGAAAGAATCGGAGCGGCTCACCGGTACCCACAGCGAGCAGGAGACACAGCACGATGCGCATCGGAGTTCTCACCGCAGGCGGCGACTGCCCCGGACTGAACGCCGTGATCCGGTCGGTCGTGCACCGCGCCGTGGCGCACTACGGCGACGAGGTCATCGGCTTCGAGGACGGCTACCGGGGTCTGCTCGACGGCCACTACCGCTCCCTCGACCTGGACGCGGTCAGCGGCATCCTGGCGCTCGGCGGCACCATCCTGGGCTCCTCCCGCCTGGAGCGGGACCGGTTGCGCGAGGCGTGCGAGCGGGCCAACGACATGGCCGAGGAGTTCGGCATCGACGCGCTGATCCCGATCGGCGGCGAGGGCACCCTGACGGCGGCCCGCATGCTGTCCGACGCGGGTCTGCCGGTCGTCGGCGTGCCGAAGACCATCGACAACGACATCTCCGGCACCGACCGCACCTTCGGCTTCGACACCGCCGTGGGCGTGGCCACCGAGGCGATGGACCGCCTCAAGACCACCGCCGAGTCCCACCAGCGGGTGATGGTCGTCGAGGTCATGGGCCGCCACGCGGGCTGGATCGCGCTGGAGTCCGGCATGGCCGCCGGCGCCCACGGCATCTGCCTGCCCGAGCGCCCCTTCGACCCGGCCGACCTGATGAAGATGGTCGAGGAGCGGTTCGCGCGCGGCAAGAAGTTCGCCGTGATCTGCGTCGCCGAGGGCGCCCACCCGCTCGACGGCACGATGGACTACGGCAAGGGCGACATCGACCAGTTCGGCCACGAGCGCTTCCAGGGCATCGGCACCGCCCTCGCCTACGAGCTGGAGCGCCGCCTGGGCAAGGAGGCCCGCCCGGTCATCCTCGGCCACATCCAGCGCGGCGGCACCCCCACCGCCTACGACCGCGTCCTCGCCACCCGCTTCGGCTGGCACGCCGTGGAAGCCGCCCACCGCGGCGAGTTCGGCGGCATGACCGCCCTGCGCGGCACGGACATCGCCATGGTCCCGCTCGCCGAAGCGGTCACCGAACTGAAGACGGTCCCGGTGTCCCGGATGGACGAGGCGGAGTCGGTCTTCTAGACGCCGTCGGCTACGGGAGCGCTCACCGCTCCCGCAGCCAGTGGTACCGCAGCTCAGGCCGCCCCACCTGGCCGTACTGCGGGCGCCTCGCCGCGCGGGCCGCGTCCACCAGGTACTCCAGGTAGCGGCGGGCCGTGATGCGGGAGATGCCCACCTCTTCCGCCACCTCCGCCGCCGTACGGCCCTCCGGCACCGCGCGCAGGACGCCCGTGACCCGCTCCAGCGTGGGCGCGCTCAGGCCCTTCGGCAGGGCCGCGGGAGCCGGGGCGCGCAGGGCGGCCAGCGCGCGGTCCACCTCGTCCTGGCCGCTCGCCTCGCCCGCCGCCGCGTGGTACTCGGCGTAGCGCAGCAGGCGGTCGCGGAGGGTGGCGAAGGTGAAGGGCTTCAGGACGTACTGCACGACGCCCAGGGAGACGCCCTCCCGGACCACCGCCAGGTCGCGCGCCGAGGTCACCGCTATGACGTCCGCCTGATGGCCCGCCGCGCGCAGGGAGCGGGCCAGTTGCAGGCCGTGCACGTCGGGGAGGTGCAGGTCGAGCAGGAGGAGGTCGACCGGGGTGCGGTCCAGGACGCGGCGGGCGGCGGCGCCGGTCCCTGCCTGGCCGACGGCCACGAAGCCCGGCACCCGGCCGACGTAGAGGACGTGCGCGTCGGCGGCCACGGGGTCGTCCTCGACGACCAGGACGCGGATGGGTGGCTGCTCGGGGGTCATGCGCCGCCTCCCGGCACCGGGCGCGCGGGCGCCTCGGACCTGGTACCGGCCGCCCGGGTGTCCATGTTCTCCGCCGAGGGCTCACCCGGCGGTCGGGTCGGGAGTGTGTGGCCGTCGGCCTCGGCCGGGGCGGCGGGGCTCCTCGTGGCGGGCAGCCGGGTGTCCGCGTCCTCCGCCGGAGGCTCCAGCGGCAGCCGCGCCTCGAACACCGCGCCGCCGCCCTCCGCCTCGGCCACCGCCAGCGTGCCGGTGAGGCGGGTCACCGCCTGACGGGCCAGCGCCAGCCCGAGACCCCGGCCGCCCGGTCCCGCCGGTTTGGTGGTGAAGCCGCGCCGGAACACGAGGTCCGCGTGGGCCGGGTCGACGCCGGGCCCGGTGTCCGACACCCGCAGCAGCAGCGCCTCCCCGGCCGCGTACGCCGTCACCGTCACCCGCGCCCCCACGCTGCCCTGTGCCGCGTCCACCGCGTTGTCGATCAGGTTGCCCAGGATGGTCACGAGGTCGCGTACCGCGAGGCCCGGCGGGAGTACCCCGTCGTCCAGACGGCTGTCGGGGGAGACGACCAGCTCCACGCCCCGCTCGTGCGCCTGCGCGGTCTTGCCCAGCAGCAGCGCGGCCAGCACCGGTTCACCGACCGCCGCCACCACCTGGTCGGTGAGCGTCTGGGCCAGCTCCAGCTCGGCCGTGGCGAACTCCACCGCCTCCCCGGCCCGGTCCAGCTCGATCAGGGAGACCACGGTGTGCAGCCGGTTCGCCGCCTCGTGCGCCTGCGAGCGCAGCGCCTGGCTGAACCCGCGCTCGGAGTCCAACTCGCCCATCAGCGACTGGAGTTCGGTCACGTCCCGGAGCGTGACGACCGTACCCCGGTGCTCCCCGCCGGACACCGGGGAGGTGTTGACCACCAGCACGCGGGACGCGGTCAGATGCACCTCGTCCACCCTCGGCCGCGAGGACAGCAGCGCCCCGGTGAGCGGCGCCGGCAGCCCCAGTTCGGCGACCGGTCGGCCGACCACCTCGCCGCCCACCCCGAGCAGCTCCCGCCCACCGTCGTTGATCAGCGCCACCCGGTACCGCCCGTCCAGCATCAGCAGCCCCTCGCGCACCGCGTGCAGCGCCGCCTGGTGGTAGTCGTGCATCCGGCTCAGCTCGGCCGCGTTCATCCCGTGGGTGTGCCGCCGCAGCCGCGCGTTGATGACGTACGTACCGACCGCCCCCAGCAGCAGCGCCGCCCCCGCCACCCCCAGCAGCGCCGTCACCTGGTCCTGGACCCGCGCGCTGATCGCCTCCACCTTGATCCCGGCGCTGACCAGCCCCACCACCCGGCCCCCGTCCGTCACCGGCGTCACCGCGCGCACGGAGGGGCCCAGCGTGCCGGTGTACGTCTCGGTGAAGGTGTGCCCCTGCCGGGCCGGCGCGATCCGGCCGAGGAAGCGCCGGCCTATCTCGTCCCGCGTGGGGTGGGTCCAGCGGATGCCCCGCGGGTCCATGATCGTGACGAAGTCGACGTCGGCGTCCCGCATCACCTGCAGCGCGTACGGCTCCAGCTCGGCCGAGGGGTCCGGGGTGCGGATCGCCGCGCTGACCGAGGGGGCGTCCGCGATGGACCGGGCCACCGCCGTGACCTGGCGTTCCGCGGCGTCGCGTGCCTGGCGCTGGTCGCTGACGTAGGTGAAGAGCGCGTACCCGGCCACCACCACCGCGACCAGCACCGCCTGCATGGCGAAGAGCTGGCCCGCCAGGCTGCGGGGTCGGGGGAGGGCGGGGGCGCGCATGCCTAGCAGTGTGCCTGTCCGTTCGGGCGTGAACTAAATGAACGGAAGGGTGACCGCCCTCACATGGCGGGAGATAGTCTCCGCGATCCCCTGCAACGCCCGGACGTGAGCCGCACGCCGGTCATGCCGACGAAGACGTCAAGGAGAGCAGTCGTGGCCGCCAGCACCCCCGGTACGGCACCAGCCGCCCCCGCCGTGAAGCGGGACCGGACCCATTACCTGTACATCGCCGTCATCGTGGCGGTCGCGCTCGGCATCGCCGTGGGCCTCATCTGGCCCGATGCCGGGGTGGAGCTCAAACCGCTGGGCACCGGCTTCGTGAACCTGATCAAGATGATGATCTCGCCGATCATCTTCTGCACGATCGTGCTCGGGATCGGCTCGGTGCGGAAGGCCGCGAAGGTCGGCGCGGTCGGTGGCATCGCGCTCGGCTACTTCACCGTGATGTCGCTGGTGGCGCTCGCCATCGGCCTCGTCGTCGGCAACGTCCTGCACCCCGGCGAGGGCCTGCACCTGACCGACGCGCTCCGCCAGACCGGCCACGCCCAGGTCTCCAGCGACGCGCTGCCCCCGGTCGACTTCGTGCTGTCGGTCATCCCGGTCACCTTCGTCTCCGCCTTCACCGAGGGCCAGGTCCTGCAGACCCTGCTGATCGCGCTGCTCGCCGGGTTCGCGCTCCAGGCGATGGGCGCGGCCGGTCAGCCGGTGCTGCGCGGCATCGAGCACATCCAGCGGCTGATCTTCCGCATCCTGGCCATGGTCATGTGGGCCGCGCCCATCGGCGCCTTCGGCGCCATCGCGGCCGTCGTCGGCTCGGCGGGCCTGGACGCGCTCAAGAGCCTCGCCGTGCTGATGTTCGGCTTCTACGTCACCTGCGTGCTGTTCGTCTTCGTGGTGCTCGGCGCGCTGTTGCGGATCGTCTCCGGGCTGAACATCCTGCTCCTGCTGAAGTACCTCGCCCGCGAGTTCCTGCTGATCCTGTCGACCTCGTCCTCGGAGTCCGCGCTGCCGAGGCTCATCGCCAAGCTGGAGCACCTCGGTGTGAGCAAGGCGGTCGTAGGTATCACCGTGCCGACCGGGTACTCCTTCAACCTCGACGGCACCATGATCTACATGACCATGGCGTCCCTCTACATCGCGGACGCGCTGGGCACCCCGATGTCCATCGGCGAGCAGATCCCGCTGCTGCTCTTCCTGCTGCTGGCCTCCAAGGGCGCGGCGGGCGTCAGCGGGGCGGGGCTCGCCACCCTCGCGGGCGGTCTCCAGTCGCACAAGCCCGCGCTGGTGGACGGCATCGGGCTGATCGTCGGCATCGACCGCTTCATGAGCGAGGCGCGCGCCCTGACCAACTTCGCGGGCAACTCCGTCGCCACCGTGCTGATCGGCACCTGGACCAAGGAGATCGACGTGGACCGGGTCAAGCGGGTCCTCGCCGGTGAGCTGCCGTTCGACGAGACGACGCTGCTGGACGAGGGGCGCGACGAGGAGCGCCCTCCGGCCGAGGAGGAGGGCGGGAAGGAACTCGCCAAGGCGTGATCCCGTAGCGGGGCCCGGTTGCGGACCCCTCTGTCGCCGGCCGCCCGACCCCGCCTGAACCGGGGCCGGGCGGCCGGTCTTTCACGTGCTCTCGCGGGCCGCCCGCACCACCAACTCCTCGGCCCTGTCGGCCGGTACGCCCGCCGCCGTGAGCGCGGTGACCGCCGCCGCGTGGCCCGCCTCCTCGGGCGGGAGCAGGCCCTCGTTCACCGACTCCATGACCGCGAAGAGCAGTTGCTCGTGCACGAAGGCCAGTGCGGCGGCGGGCAGTGGTGAGCTGAACACACCCTCGTCCAGGCCGCGTTGGAGTACCCGCGTCTTCTCCTCGCGCAGCGGGGCGAGGCGGTCGCGGATGCCCTGGACGGTGACCGTGCGCTGGGCCAGGGCGACCAGCAGGCGGTAGCGGTCGGCGATCTCCCAGATCCCCAGCACGGCGCGGGCCACCGCGCGGGCCGGGTCGGTCACCCCCTCACGGGCACTCGCGTCGGCGGCGGTCAGCACCTGCACCGCCTCGTCGGTGAGCGTGCCGATCAGCGCCTCCCGGCTCGGGAAGTGCCCGTACACCGTGCGCCGTACGACACCCGCGGCGCGCGCGATCTGGTCCATCGAGGCATCCGGATCGCGCAGCAGCTCCGCGAGGGCGACATCGAGGATGCGGCGCCTGTTGGTGTCGGCGCGGCTGGTGTTACCCGTGGTCATGGCAGTCATTGTGCACACCTTCTCGACTTGCACGGCACTGTGCAAGGTCGTACATTGCACATGGTTGTGCAATTGCACGCCGCTGTGCAAGTACCGCACGTCCCTGAAGTCGAGGAAGGTCACCCGCTGCCATGCGACTCGTCATGAACGAACCGGTCGAGAGGATGGAGCGCCCCTACACCCGGCGCTGGTGGGCGCTGCTCGTGCTCTGCCTCAGCCTGCTGATCATCGTGATGGCCAACACCGCCCTCACGGTCGCCGCGCCCGACATGACCCGTGACCTCGGGCTGTCCAGCGCGGACCTCCAGTGGGTCATCGACGGCTACACCGTCCCGTACGCCGCGCTGATGCTGCTGCTCGGCGCGATCGGCGACAAGTACAGCCGGCGCGGGGCGCTGATCCTCGGCCTCGTCGTCTTCGGCGGGGGCGCGGTGTTCGGCAACCTCGCGGACTCCTCCGCCACGGTCATCGCGGCCCGCGCGGTCATGGGCGTCGGCGCGGCGCTGATCATGCCCGCGACGCTCTCGCTGCTGGCGGCGACCTTCCCGCGCGCCGAGCGGGTCAAGGCGATCACCCTGTGGACCGCGACCGCCGGTCTCGCCATCGCGGCCGGACCGGTCGTGGCGGGCGCGCTGCTGCGCGACCACGGCTGGGCCTCGACCTTCCTGATCAACGTGCCGGTCGCCGTGGTGGCGATCGTCGGCGCGCTGGTCCTCGTACCGCCGTCCAAGGCCGGACACCACGACCGCATCGACTACGTCGGCGGCCTGCTCTCGGTCCTCTGGATCGCCGCGCTGGTCTACATGATCATCGAGGGGCCGCACTTCGGATGGGGTGTCAAGGCGGTGACGGCGGCGGTCGTCGCGGGCGTCGGCCTGATCGCCTTCGTCCTGTGGGAACTGCGCCACCCGCGCCCGGTGCTGGACGTACGCCGCTTCGCCAACCGGCGCTTCGCGGGCTCCAACCTCGCGGTCGCCCTCTTCTTCCTGGCCGTCTTCGGCGCGTTCTACTACCTCACCCAGCACCTCCAGTTCGTCCTCGGCTACGACGCCCTGGAGACCGGCGTACGCATGCTGCCGCTGGCCGGCGCGGTCTTCGTCGGCTCGGCCCTGACCGGCTACCTCACCCCGCGCGTCGGCATGCGCTGGACGGTCGGCGCGGGCATGGTCGCCGGCACGGTGGCGCTCGCGCTGCTGACGCGGGTGGACGCGGGGTCGACGTACGGGGACTTCGTCCCGTCCCTAATCATCCTGGGCCTCGCGATCGGCCTCGCGCTGTCCCCCTGCACGGACGCGATCATGGGCGCCTTCCCGGAGTCCGAGCTGGGCGTGGGCGGCGCGGTCAACGACACCTCGCTGGAGCTGGGCGGGTCGCTGGGCATCGCGATCCTGGGCTCGCTGCTGGCGACGTCGTACGACGACCACCTGACGTCGGCGACGAAGGGTTCCGGCCTCCCGGCCGATGCCCTCGCCACGGCGCAGGACTCGGTGGGCGCGGGGTACGCGGTGGCGCAGGCCATCGGCGAGAAGGCCCAGTCGCTCGCCGCGAAGGCGGCCGGGGCGGGGGACCCGCAGCAGGCAGCCCAACTGAAGCAGCAGGCATCGTCGTTGGCTGCGGGGGCGCATCGGATGGCGGACGCGGTGGGGGCGTCGTTCTCGGATGCGGTGGCGCATACGAGCTTGATCGGGGCGGTGATCCTGGGGATCGGGACGGTCGTGGTGGCTGTGTTGCTGCCGGGGCGGGAGACGGTGCCTTCGGCGGGGGAGGCGGAGGAGACTCCGGCGGAGGCTGACGAAAGGGTGGAGGAAAGTCCGGCGGAGGCTGACGAAAAGGCGGAAGAGATCTCCACGGAGGCGGCCGAGAAGGCCGAGGAAGCCCCGACGGAGGAACTGGCGGAGAACACCGCCAAGTGACGTCGGTCAACGTGCCGCTCCGGGTTCTGCCGGAGCGGCACGTTCACATCCGCGTGGGCCGGGGCATGTGACGCATGAGGGTGAACGCACCTACATCGATGGCTTCTCCACCTGTGCTGAAGAGCGCGTCAAGGGCTCTCGAAGCAGGAAGGAAGCCCCTGGCGCTACTCAACGGCGCTGGCTGAAGCCTGCATCGCCTCTGCGATCCTCTTGGCGACCTCGGCTCGCACCATGCCCAGGTGCACGTACGGCTTCCCGCTGTGGGTGACCATCGGCCGCACGCCGCCCCAGACCCGTTCCGGCAGCCCCAGCCCGGCCAGTGCTGTCCGAATGGCCTCCGCCGCGTCGTCGGCGGCCTGTCGGCCGTCCGGGTAGGTCTGCATGTCCATCGTCACCGGTGGCCTCCGGCATGGTCGCGGACGTTCGTGGCGTGCTTGGTGGCCTGGTCGATTTCTTCAGCAGCCTTGGCGGCCTGGAGGCTCTGCCATTCGGTCTGGCACGTCGCACAGTCGGCAACCGGCGCGCAGTCCAGCAACCATGCGTTGAAGCCCACCGGCAGGTCTACCGGCGGCCCCTGAGTCGTCTTGTGGCGCATCGAGTCTCCCCGGAGTTATGACAACCGCCCGACGACGGTAGAGCGCGGGGAAGTAGCTGGTCCAAGAAGTTGCACGCGGTTGCACATGCCCCTTGAGCAGCCTTGACGTCCAGTCGGAACACCATGAGGCTGCGTGCAGCCAATGGCAACCCGGATCGACTTGAGGAGAGGCCGTGCGTCTACGGTTCATCGGGAAAGACCCTGAGTCCGGAGACCACGGCTGCCCGGCGGTCTGGGTGGACGAGGAGACGAAAGAACTCGTCATTCAGGGCACGACTGCCGACGCGGGTACGACCACCCGGACCGTTCAGGACAGTCCACTCCCGGCGCACGAGAGCGTGGTACGGCTGCCGCAGCGCATGATTCCGTTGCTGAGGGAGGCACTTGATGGCGCAGAGCCTGAGTAACTTCACCGACCTGATCCGGTCGGCCGAGCGGTCCGCCGTCCATCTGGAGATGCGCGACGTCTACGCCGTCCCTGACGAGGACGAACGCTTTGCGGCCTGGCGACAGGGCAACCGACTGGACCCGGACGACCGTGAGTCCTGGTGGCGCCCCTGGCTCGATGTCGTTCAGGAGATCACAGCCAAGGGTGTCCGCCTGCGCCGCGCCCGCATCGTGAGCGAACCGTCCAGCGAGTACATCCGCTACGAGCACTCGTTCACCTTCACCAACATCGCGGCGGGCGAAGAAATCCGCTGGCTCCCGCGCCGACTGGCCTCCGGGCTCGCCCTGCCAGGCAACGACTTCTGGTTGTTCGACGGAAGCCTTGTTCAGTTCAACGTATTCGACGGTGAGGGGCGTTGGGTCCACACCGACCGAACCGATGATCAAGCAACAGCCGACCTCTGCTCGGAAGCTTTCGAAGCCGTCTGGGAACGAGCCATCCCGCACGACAAGTACACCGTCTGAGAAGCTAGTTCATGCCCGAGTCGCCACTTTCCGCCGCCCAGGCCGCCCGTAGGACCATCGCGTCCCGTCTGGACGGGATGCGACGGGACGCCGGGCTCACCGGGCATGAACTGGCCGTACGGTGCGGCTGGCACAAGTCGAAAGCCTCACGCATCGCCCGTGCCAAGACGGCTCCCTCCGACGCGGACATTCGGGCGTGGTGTGATGCCTGCGGAGCGGCGGGGCATGCGGCCGACCTGATCGCCGCGTCCCGGACCGCCGACTCCATGTACGTCCAGTGGCGACAGATCCACCGGGACGGGATGCGGCGGGTACACGAGAGCACCGTCCCGCTGTACGAGCGGACGACACACTTCCGGGTATACGCCTCCAACGTCCTGCCCGGAATGCTCCAGACCTCCGAGTACGCAACGGGGATCCTGCGGTCCGTCACGGCCTTCCAGGGCACCCCTGACGACGTGGCCGACGCCGTCCGAGCCCGACTGGCCCGCTCCCGTGTCGTCTACGAGGGCAACCACCGCTTCGCCCTGCTGGTCGAAGAGGCCGTTCTTCATTACCGGGTCTGTGACGAGCCCGAGATGGCCGCACAGCTCCGGTACCTGCGAGAGGTCATGGACCGGCAGAACGTATCTCTGGGGATCATCCCGGTCGGGGCCCGTCGTACCGTCTGGCCACTGGAAGCCTTCTACGCGTTCGATGACGCCCAGGTGGCCGTGGAAACGCTTACGGCCGAGGTGAACATCACCGCACCCAGCGAAGTCCACACCTACCTCAGGGCATTCGCGGAGCTGTCCCGGCTCGCCGTCTACGGGACGACAGCACGCGACCTCATAGCGAAGGCGCTGAATTCCACTCTCGCCTAGCCTTCACGCGGCACTCTCCCGGCGCTGGCGGCCAGGCACACGACCGGCTGCGGACCACGACACCGCGAACGGTGGCATCGGTTGCCGCGACGGCAGGTTGGCTCTGGCGACCAGCACCACACGGCCCGCCAGTCGCAGCCTCCGCGGACGTTCGTTGTCCTGGAGCGTCAGCGCTCCCCTTGCGCAACGCCGCTCGTACGACTGATTCTGGGCGCCGAGCAGGCAAGGGGGACAGATGGGACTGATGCTCTTCCCTGGCGACGGCGATGTGACGAGCCCGGACATCTCCTGGTCCTACAAGGGCTTCGGCATGTTCCGAAGGTGGCTGGCCCAGGCCGAGGGGTTCACGCTCGACGAGATGGACGGTTTCGGCGGAGAACGTCAGTGGTGCAGCGTGTCCACCACACTGGCGGCCCTGCTCAACCACGCGGACGACGCCGGCCCCGACCTCACGGCCGCCCAATGCGCGGCCATGCTGCCCCGGCTGGAAGCCATCTTCGGCCAACGTCAGTCTGACGAGGGCGACCTCGTCCTCCGACGGCACATCGAAGACATCGGTCAGTTGGTCACAGTCCTGCGGTTGTGTGTGGACAAGGACATCGAGCTCTTCTTCGGCTGACCAGGAGAGCAGGGCGAACTGGAAGAGCCGAGGAATTGAGCCAGGTATGAAGGATGAGCCTGATCTTCAGGAATGGGCCGAAGGCGAGCGGTGGAACGTCGTCGGTCTTGCCGACTCGTTAGGGGTGCCGCCCGAGGCGTACGCCCATGATCCGATGAGCCTGATCTCCGCTCCGCAGGACTACGTCTCGCGAGCCCCATTCGACGAGTTCGAGCAGTCCGACTGGGTCACCCTGCATGCTGACCCGATGTCCTATGGCGCGGACTACCTCGTCAGGAGGCACGAGACGCTCTCCGACCTCCCCCTCGAGATCACTCGCGTGCTGGCCCACGCCGAGTTCGTCCGGGGCCTGAGTGGTCGAGTTGGCTGACACCCGGCACGTACGGCGGCTGCCTCCCGACCCCCAGGCGGCGGACGAGCTCAGCGCGTGGAGCAGGGCGGCAGACGTGATGATCGATCTGTCCTATCTGGACGCCTCGGGAGCCGATCTCACCGACGCGGACCTGGCCATGGGTCTGTTCTGTGTGACCCGACTCGTGGATACCGTTCTCGCGGGGGCCGACCTGTACCGAGCCCATCTTGAGGGGGCCGTTCTGGACGGTGCCGATCTCTCCCGGTCCTGCCTCGTCAAGGCGGTGCTCGATGAGGCGTCTATGCGGGGCACCGTGCTGTCCGGGGCGAATCTGGGCAGCGCCGAGTTGTACGGCGTCGATGCCCGCGCGGCGTCCTTCCGCGGGGCCCGCCTGAATGGCGCCTCCTTCCTGGACGTACGCCTGGAGGGGGCCGATCTCACAGGCGCGACGGTGGCGGGGACGGCCTTCCGCGTCCTGCTCGGCGAGGACACGGTCGTGGAGGGTCTGTCCGGTACCGTCCACGGTCCCGCGCGGGTCGGCGAGCGGGGAGCGCGGCGCGAACTGGCCGGTCCGGGCCTGGAAGAGTGGCTGAACCGGCGGGGCGCCTCCGTCGCCGTGATCCCGCCCTTGCCCTGACGCCCACGTCACCCCCTACCGTCAAGCACATGCGAATCGGTGAGCTGGCCGAGCGGGCCGGGACGACCGTGCGGGCCTTGCGGTACTACGAGACCCGGGGGCTGCTGCCCGCGCGCCGGGACGGCAACGGGCATCGGGTGTACGGCGAGCGGGATCTCACGCTGCTGCGGCAGATCCGTACCCTCAGGGACTTCGGGTTCGAGCTGGAGGAGACGCGGCCGTTCGTGGAGTGTCTGCGGGCCGGGCATCCGGAGGGGGACGCGTGTCCCGCGTCGCAGGCCGTGTACCGGCGCAAGCTGGATGAGCTGGACGGGCTCATCGGGGAGCTGGTGGCGGTGCGGGAGACGGTCGCGGGGCAGTTGCGGCGGGCCGAGGAGGCGCGGGCCGGGCTGGCCGCCGAGGCGCTGGTTCCGGGGGGTCCGGAACCCGTGTGCGAGCTGGGAGGGACGAGGACATGAGCGTGATCAGCGGACTGGACGAGGTCACGGACACGGATTTCGAGACGGAGGTACTGCGCTCCGATCTGCCGGTGCTGGTGCAGTTCACCGCCGACTGGTGCGGGCCCTGCCGGCAGCTCGCGCCCGTGCTGAAGGACATCGCCTTCGCGGAGGGCGACCGGCTTAAGGTGGTCCAGCTCGACGTGGACCGCAATCCCGGCACCACCATCGCCTACGGGGTGCTCTCCACGCCCACCCTCATGGTCTTCCAGGGCGGTGAGCCGGTGCGGTCCATGGTGGGCGCCCGGCCGAAGCGGAAGCTGCTGGAGGAGCTGGCCGACCTGCTCTGACCAAGGCGCCGCAAGCAAAGAAATCCCCCGGGCATTGGCGCCCGGGGGATTTCTTTCGGTATATTGGACCGTTCACGACTTCTTTATGATGCTTTCACGAAGAGGTCATGCGGAAGCTTGATGAGCACAGTATATGCGGGCGGGAGTGGAATTGTCAAACACTGAATTTCCGGACGATGAATTGCGGTTCGAGCAGGAATTCATCGACGGACTCTACGAGCGTGTGGACGACCTGCGCGGCGACACCGAGACCTCGGTGCAGGACGCCCTGGCGCAGGGCGACAAGCCCCAGCAGGCGCGGCTGGAGCGGGACATCCTGGTCGCCGAGCGCTCCGGGCTGCTCGCCGCGCTGAACGCCGTCGACGGCTCGCTCTGTTTCGGCCGTATCGACCTGTCCGACGGCACCACCCACCACATCGGCCGCATCGGCCTGCGCCGCGACGACGCCGAGCGCACCCCCGTCCTCATCGACTGGCGCGCCGAGGTCGCCCGCCCCTTCTACGTGGCCACCGGCCACACCCCGATGGGCCTGCGCCGCCGCCGGCACATCACCAGCGAGGGCCGTACCGTCACCGCGCTGCACGACGAGATCCTCGACCTCGGTGACGACACCCGCACCGGACACGAGGACCCCACCGGGGACGCCGTGCTGCTGGCCGCGCTGAACACCGCCCGCACCGGCCGCATGAACGACATCGTGCAGACCATCCAGGCCGAGCAGGACGACATCATCCGAGCCCCGCACCGCGGTGTCATGGTGGTCGAGGGCGGCCCCGGCACCGGCAAGACCGCGGTCGCCCTGCACCGCGCCGCCTATCTGCTCTACGAGCACCGCGAGCTGCTCGCCCGGCGCGCCGTGCTGATCGTCGGCCCGAACCCCGCCTTCCTCGGCTACATCGGCGAGGTGCTGCCCTCGCTCGGCGAGACCGGTGTCCTGCTGGCCACGGTCGGGGAGCTGTTCCCCGGTGTGAAGGCCACCGCCACCGACACCCCGGAGGCGGCCGCCGTGAAGGGCCGCGCGCAGATGGCCGACGTGCTCGCCGCCGTCGTGGCCGAGCGGCAGGCGCTGCCCGACCCGGTGATCGCCGTCGAGCACGACCGCGAGGTGCTGATGCTGGACGAGGGCCTGGTGGCCACCGCCCGCGAGCGCACCCGCGCGGCCAAGCTGCCGCACAACGCGGCCCGCGAGCACTTCGAGGGCCACATCCTCAACACGCTCACCGACCTTTACGCCGAGCGCGTGGGCACCGACCCCTACGACGGCAGCAGCCTGCTGGACCCCTCCGACATCACCCAGATCCGCGACGAGCTCGCCGAGAACCCCGAAGTCTGGTCCGCCATCGACCAGTTGTGGCCCCGGATCACCCCGCGCCGGCTGCTCGCGGACTTCCTCGCCGAACCCGACGGCCACCTCTCGCCGAAGGACGCCGACGCGGTACGCCGTCCCGTCACCCGCGCCTGGACCGTCGCGGACGTGCCCCTGCTGGACGAGGCCGCCGAACTCCTCGGTGAGGACGACCGGCTGGCCCGCGCCCGCGCCGACCGGGAGCGCGAGACGCAGATCGCGTACGCGCAGGGCGTGCTGGACGTGTCGTACGCGTCCCGCACCTACGAGTTCGACGACAAGGAGGAGGACGACCCGGAGTCCTCCGAGGTGCTTTCGGCGCACGACATCATCGACGCCGAACGCTTCGCCGAGCGGCACGAGGAGGACGACCACCGCAGCGCCGCAGAGCGCGCGGCCGCCGACCGGACCTGGGCGTTCGGGCACATCATCGTGGACGAGGCGCAGGAGCTGTCCCCGATGGCGTGGCGGCTGCTGATGCGGCGCAGCCCGACCCGTTCCATGACCCTGGTCGGCGACCCCGCGCAGACCGCCGAGGCGGCAGGGGTCGGCTCCTGGTCGGAGATCCTCCAGCCGTACGTCGAGGACCGCTGGGAGCACACCCGGCTGGGCGTCAACTACCGCACCCCGGCCGAGATCATGGACCTGGCCGCCGCCGTGGTCCGTGCCGAGCAGCCGGACTTCGAGCCGCCCAGCTCGGTCCGCTCCACGGGGGTACGGCCCTGGGTACGGGACGCCTCCGGCGACCTGCCCGGCGCGCTCGCGGAGGCGGTCGCCGAGCTGACCCCGGCCGAGGGGCGGCTCGCGGTCATCGCCCCGCGCGCCCTGCACGACACCCTCGCCACCCGGCTGGACGGCGTCACGGCCGGCGGCCCGCCCGACCTGACCCGGAACGTGGTCCTGCTCGACCCGCGCCAGGCCAAGGGCCTGGAGTTCGACTCGGTCCTGGTCGTCGACCCGGCCGCCTACGGCACGAGCGACCTGTACGTGGCCCTGACCCGCGCCACCCAGCGGCTCGGTGTGCTGCACACCGGCGAGGTCCCGGCGGCGCTCAAGGTGTGACGTCGCTTCCGTCCAGGGGCCGAGCGGGCCCCTGGACGGACGCGGTCTCACGCCGGGCGCAGCCAGACCGTAGCCAGCGGGGGCAGGGTCAGGCGGATGCTGGCCGGGCGGCCGTGCCAGGGCTGGGGCTCCGGCTTGACGGGGTCCTGGCCCGCGACGTCGCCGCCGCCGTAGCGGCCGAGGTCGGTGTTGAGGGTCTCGTGCCAGGCGGGCACGTCCTCGGGGACGCCGAGGCGGTAGTCGTGGCGGACCAGCGGGGAGAGGTTGGCGACGCACAGCAGGGGAGCGCCCTCGGCGTCCCGGCGCAGGAAGGCGAAGACGTTGTCCTGGGCCGCGTCCCCCACGATCCACTCGAAGCCCGCCGGATCGGTGTCCCGCTCCCACAGGGCCGGGGTGGCGCGGTAGGCGGTGTTGAGGTCGCGGACCAGATCGCGTACGCCCCGGTGGTCGGACGCGGCGCCGTAGGCCGGGTCGAGCAGCCACCAGTCCGGGCCGTGCGCCTCGGACCACTCGGCGCCCTGCGCGAACTCCTGGCCCATGAAGAGGAGTTGCTTGCCGGGGTGGGCCCACATGAAGGCCAGGTAGGCCCGGAGGTTCGCGCGCTGCTGCCACCAGTCGCCCGGCATCTTCGACACCAGCGACCGCTTGCCGTGCACGACCTCGTCGTGGGAGATGGGCAGCACGTAGTTCTCGCTGTACGCGTACACCATCGAGAAGGTGATCTCGTGGTGGTGGTACTTGCGGTGCACCGGCTCGTGGCTCATGTAGGCGAGCGAGTCGTGCATCCAGCCCATGTTCCACTTCAGCCCGAAGCCCAGCCCGCCGAAGCCGCTCGGGCCCCGGTGGTGGGTCGGCCGGGTCACGCCGTCCCATGCGGTGGACTCCTCGGCGACGGTGACCACGCCGGGGCAGCGCCGGTAGACGGTGGCGTTCATCTCCTGGAGGAAGGCGACCGCGTCCAGGTTCTCCCGCCCGCCGAACTCGTTCGGCGTCCACTGGCCCGCCTCGCGCGAGTAGTCCAGGTAGAGCATCGAGGCGACCGCGTCCACGCGGAGCCCGTCGATGTGGAACTCCTCGCACCAGTACACCGCGTTGGCGACCAGGAAGTTGCGCACCTCGCGGCGCCCGAAGTCGAACTCCAGGGTGCCCCAGTCGGGATGGGCGGCCCGCAGCGGATCGGCGTGCTCGTACAGCGGGCGCCCGTCGAACTCGGCCAGCGCCCACTCGTCGCGCGGGAAGTGCGCGGGCACCCAGTCCATGAGCACCCCGATGCCCGCCTGATGCAGCCTGTCCACCAGGTACTTGAAGTCGTCGGGGGTGCCGAGCCGGGCCGTCGGCGCGTAGAAACCGGTGACCTGATACCCCCAGGAGCCGCCGAAGGGATGCTCGGCCACCGGCATCAACTCGACGTGGGTGAAGCCGAGATCGCTGACGTAGGCGGGGAGCTGCTCGGCCAGTTGGCGGTATGTCAGACCCGGCCGCCAGGACGCCAGGTGCACCTCGTACACCGAGAACGGCGCCTCGTGCACCGGGCGGTCCGCGCGGTGGGCCAGCCACTTAGCGTCACCCCACTCGTGGTGCGAGACGTCCACGATCGAGGACGTGGCCGGCGGCACCTCCGTACGCCGGGCCATCGGGTCCGCGCGCATCGTGCGCGAGCCGTCCGGGCGGGTGATCTCGTACTTGTACAGCTCACCCTCACCGACCCCCGGCACGAACAGCTCCCACACCCCGGACGAGCCCAGCGAGCGCATCGGGAAGCCGGTCGCGTCCCAGAAGTCGAAGCCGCCCGCCACCCGCACGCCGAGCGCGTTCGGCGCCCACACCGCGAACCGGGTCCCGGTCACGCCCTGCCGGGTCAGCACCCGTGACCCCAGCGCCCGCCACAGCTCCTCGTGCCGCCCCTCACCGAGCAGATGCAGGTCCAGCTCGCCGAGGGTGGGCAGGAAGCGGTACGGGTCCTCGGTCTCGTGCGCCGTGCCGTCGTACGTCACCAGCAGCCGGTAGGCCGGGACCTCGGTGAGCGGGAGCAGGCCGGAGAAGAAGCCCTCCCCGTCGTCGCGCAGCTCCGCCCGCATGTCCTCGAAGACGACGGTGACCGCCTCCGTGTACGGGCGGAAGACCCGGAAGGCGACCCCGCCGGGCACCGGATGGGCGCCCAGCACGGTGTGCGGGTCGTGATGGGTGCCCGCGAGCAGCCGTTCGCGGTCGGCCGGGCCGAGGGCGGGGGAGACGGCGGGCACCTCCGGCACCGCGGGCACCTCAGGGGTGCGCGCCTTCGGGATCGCGGGCGCGTTCTCCGGTGAGTCCGCCTGCCTGCCGGGTTTCGCCCGGACCTGCTGCACCGGAGCCGCCTGCGAGGACTTGGCCTGCTTCTTGCCGGACTTGCTCTTCGGGCCGGCTGACTTCTTGGACGTCACGGACGAGTCTCCCGGTCGGGGTCAGGTCGGGGTCAAGACAGGTCGGGCGTGGCGAGGCGGCGCACCGCCGACAGCGGGACCGGCAGCCACTCGGGGCGGTGCCGGGCCTCGTAGACGACCTCGTAGATCGCCTTGTCGGTCTCGTACGCGCGCAGCATCACCGGGTCGGTGCGCGGGTCACGGCCGGTGACCTCGGCGTACCCGGTGCAGTAGGCGGCACGGCAGGCGTGCGCCCAGTCGGGCGCCGGGGCCTTCGCGGAGTGGGCCGCGTAGTCGAAGGAGCGCAGCATCCCCGCGATGTCGCGCACCGCGGGCTGCGGCATCCGCCGCTCGGCCAGCGGGCGGGACGGCTCGCCCTCGAAGTCGATCAGCGACCAGCCGCCGGACGGCGAGCGCAGGCACTGGCCGAGGTGCAGATCGCCGTGCACGCGCTGCGCGGTCCAGGTCTGTCCCTCGCGGGCCAGGTCGGCCAGCGCCTCGAACGCCGAGTGCAGCCCTGCCTCGTACGGCCGCAGCGCGGGCACCGCCTGCACCGCCGCCGCCAGCCGCTCGGTCATCCCGCCCACCAGGAACTCCAGTTGGGCATGGCCGAGGGTGACCGTGGGCAGGGCGTGGGCGAGCGCGGTGTGCACCTCGGCGGTGGCCCGGCCCAGCGCCCGTGCCTCGCCGGTGAACTCCTGCCCCTTGGCCAGCTCGCGCAGCGCCAGCTCCCAGCCGTCCGTCACGCCGGTCATGAACGGCTGGAGCACCGCGAGCACGTACGGCTCCGCGTCCAGCTCGGCGCGCAGCCAGGCCACCGGCGCGGGCACCCGGTCGCAGCCCTCGCGGGCCAGCGCGAGCGGCAGCTCCAGGTCGGGGTTGACGCCGGCGGTGACCCGGCGCAGCAGCTTCAGGATGAACGTATCTCCGTACACCACCGAGGAGTTGGACTGTTCGGCGGTCATCAGCCGGGCCACCAGTTGGTCCCGGATCTCGTGCGCCGGGTCCCGCTCGAAGCGCAGCGCGCCGACGCGGGCGCCGGTGCGCAGGGCTTCCAGCAGCACTTCGGCGGGCCGGGGGTCGTACAGGGCGTCGTAGACCGTGCGCCCGGCGAGTGGGCCGTCCGCGACATGGCCGATCAGCGCGGGCGCCAGCCGGGGCGGCAGTGCCTCGCGCACGCCTATCAGCAACTGGTAGCAGTCACCGGGCTGCGCAGCGGCGCCCGGAGCCGGTGGCTGGTGGACGCGCAGGAGTAAGTGATGGAGGCCCAACCTCCCGTCAGAAGGCAGGAGTTCGGTGGCGGCCACGAGATCGAAGCCGGTGACCGCGCGCCCCTTCCCCGCGAACCAGCGCTGCCGGGGCAGCCATTCGCGCAGCAGGGGATCGAGGGATTCGAGGAGCTGAGCGGTGGTACCTGACGTGCTGGAGGGGGTGACCGTCTCCGCCATGGGCGTCACGTCCTTTCCCCGGATCGTCGGGGTGTTACTGAACGGTGCCCCGAGCGGGGCGGCGGAAACCGGCAGCCGCCCCACCCGGTAGGGACTACACCGCGTCCTGGCGCAACCGGAACCAGTAGAAGCCGTGCCCCGCCAGCGTCAGCAGGTACGGCAGTTCGCCGACGGCCGGGAAGCGCACCCCGCCGAACAGCTCGACCGGATGCCGGCCGATGAACCGGCGCAGGTCCAGCTCGGTCGGCTGCGCGAACCGCGAGAAGTTGTGCACGCAGACCACGATGTCGTCCTCGTAGGCCCGCAGGAACGCGAGCACCGCCGGGTTCGAGGACTGCAGCTCGGTGTAGGAGCCGAGCCCGAAGGCGGGGTTCTGCTTGCGGATCTCGATCATGCGGCGGGTCCAGTGCAGGAGGCTGGACGGGGAGGACATGGAGGCTTCGACGTTGGTGACCTGGTAGCCGTGGACCGGGTCCATGATGGTGGGCAGGAACAGGCGGCCGGGGTCGCAGGAGGAGAAGCCCGCGTTGCGGTCCGGGGTCCACTGCATCGGGGTGCGGACGGCGTCGCGGTCGCCGAGCCAGATGTTGTCGCCCATGCCGATCTCGTCGCCGTAGTAGAGGATCGGCGAGCCGGGCAGGGAGAGCAGGAGCGCGGTGAACAGCTCGATCTGGTTGCGGTCGTTGTCGAGGAGGGGTGCGAGGCGGCGGCGGATGCCGATGTTGGCGCGCATACGCGGGTCTTTCGCGTATTCGGCCCACATGTAGTCGCGTTCCTCGTCGGTGACCATTTCGAGGGTGAGCTCGTCGTGGTTGCGCAGGAAGATGCCCCACTGGCAGTTGGTGGGGATGGCGGGGGTCTTGGCGAGGATTTCCGAGACCGGGTAGCGGCTTTCGCGGCGGACGGCCATGAAGATGCGGGGCATGACGGGGAAGTGGAATGCCATGTGGCATTCGTCGCCGCCGGTGGAGTAGTCGCCGAAGTAGTCGACCACGTCCTCGGGCCACTGGTTGGCTTCCGCCAGCACGACCTTGTCGGCGTACTGGTCGTCGACCTCCTTGCGGACCCGCTTCAGGAAGTCGTGGGTCTCCGGCAGGTTCTCGCAGTTGGTGCCCTCGCGCTGGTACAGGTACGGCACGGCGTCCAGACGGAACCCGTCGATGCCGAGATCCAGCCAGAACTTCAGCGCCGAGATCATCTCCTCCTGCACGGCCGGGTTCTCATAGTTCAGGTCCGGCTGGTGCGAGAAGAAGCGGTGCCAGTAGTACTGCTTGCGTACCGGGTCGTACGTCCAGTTCGACGCCTCGGTGTCGACGAAGATGATGCGGGCGTCCTGGTACTGCTTGTCGTCGTCGGCCCAGACGTAGTAGTCGCCGTAGGGGCCGTCGGGGTTGTTGCGGGACTCCTGGAACCACGGGTGCTGGTCGCTGGTGTGGTTCATGACGAAGTCGATGATGACCCGCATGCCCCGCTGATGGGCCGCGTCCACGAACTCCACGAAGTCCGCGAGGTCCCCGAACTCGGGGAGCACGGCCGTGTAGTCGGATACGTCGTAACCACCGTCACGCAAGGGCGACTTGAAGAACGGCGGGAGCCAGAGGCAGTCCACGCCGAGCCACTGCAGGTAGTCGAGTTTGGCGGTCAGACCCTTGAGGTCACCGACGCCGTCGCCGTTGCTGTCCTGGAAGGAGCGGACCAGGACCTCGTAGAAGACGGCACGTTTGAACCATTCCGGGTCCCGGTCCTTGGCCGGAGTGTCCTCGAAGGTGTCGGGAACGGGCTCGTTGACGATCATATGGCGGGTGACCCTCCGATCCGCGGGTTGGACGGTCGCAGAACCGAGAACACATGCGCGGGTCGACGACCCGGCTCGAGTCGCACATAGTTGGCCCTGCCCCAGTGATAGGACTCGCCGGTGAGCAGGTCGCGCACCGGCACCGACTCGTGCCAGTCGAGGCCGAGTTGCGGCATGTCCAACGAGACCGTGGCCTCCTGGGTGTGGTGCGGGTCGAGGTTGACGACCACCAGAACCGTGTTCGAACCACTGCGCTTGGAGTACGCGATCACCGCGTCCTGGTCCGCGTGGTGGAAGTGGATGTCCCTCAACTGGTGCAGGGCCGGGTTCTGCCGGCGGATGTCGTTGAGACGGGTGATGAGCGGGGCGATGGTGCGGCCCTCGAGAGCGGCCGCCTCCCAGTCCCTTGGCTTGAGCTGGTACTTCTCCGAGTCGCCGTACTCCTCGCTGCCCGCCTTCAGTGGCTGGTTCTCGCAGAGTTCGTAGCCGCTGTAGATGCCCCAGGCGGGCGAGAGCGTGGCCGCGAGGATCGCGCGCACCTCGAAGGCCGGGCGGCCGCCCTGCTGGAGGTACGCGTGCAGGATGTCGGGGGTGTTGGGAAAGAAGTTGGGCCGCATGTAGGCGGCCGCGTCCCCCGAGAGTTCGGTGAGGTACTCCGTCAATTCCTGCTTGCTGTTGCGCCAGGTGAAGTAGGTGTACGACTGCTGGAACCCGATCTGGGCCAGCGTGTGCATCATCGCCGGGCGGGTGAACGCCTCCGCCAGGAAGATGACATCGGGGTCGGCACGGTTGATCTCGCCGATCACCCGCTCCCAGAACACGACGGGCTTCGTGTGGGGGTTGTCGACGCGGAAGATCCGCACCCCGTGCTCCATCCAGTGCCGCAGCACCCGCACGGTCTCCGTGACCAGGCCGTCCATGTCCGCGTCGAAGGCGACCGGGTAGATGTCCTGGTACTTCTTCGGCGGGTTCTCCGCGTAGGCGATCGTGCCGTCCGGGCGGTGGTGGAACCACTGCGGATACTTCTCCACCCAGGGGTGGTCCGGGGAGCACTGGAGGGCGAAATCGAGCGCCACTTCCAGGCCCAACTCCCGCGCCCGGCCGACGAAGTGGTCGAAGTCGTCCAGGGTGCCGAGGTCGGGGTGGATGGCGTCGTGCCCACCCTCGGGAGAGCCGATCGCCCACGGCACGCCGACGTCGTCGGGCGTCGCGGTGAGCGTGTTGTTGCGGCCCTTGCGGTGCGTCGTCCCGATGGGGTGGACCGGCGGGAGGTAGACGACGTCGAAGCCCATCTCCGCGATGGCCTCCAGCCGCTTCGCCGCTGTCCGGAACGTGCCGTGCGGTTCGGCCGGCGTCCCCTCCGAGCGCGGGAAGAACTCGTACCAGGACCCGTACAGCGCCCGCTCGCGCTCCACCTGCAGCGGCATCGGGTCGGAGGCCGTCACCAACTCCCGCACGGGGTGGCGGGCGAGGAGCTCCGACACCTCCGGGGCCAGGGCCGACGCCAGTCGCCAGGCGGCCGGGCGGTCCTCGTCGCGCAGGGCCGCGACCACGTCCAGCAGCACGTCCCGGCGCTTGGCGGGGACCCCGGCGGCCGCGCGCTCGTACAGTCGGGCGCCCTCCTCCAGCACGGCTTCGGTGTCGATGCCGGCCGGGATCTTGATCTCGGCCGTGTGCCGCCAGGTGGCGACCGGGTCGGACCACGCCTCCACCGTGTAGGTCCAGCGGCCGGGCCGGTCCGCGCTGACGGTGGCGCCCCAGCGGTCGGTGCCGGGGGCGAGTTCGCGCATCGGGGTGAACGGGCCGGGGCGGCCGTCCGGGTCACGCAGTACGACATCGGCGGCGACGGCGTCGTGCCCCTCGCGGAACACGGTGGCCGACACCTCGAAGACCTCGCCGGGCACCGCCTTGGCGGGCCTGCGCCCGCCCTGGACCACGGGCCGCACGTCCAGGACCGGTATACGGCCCACCGCCGGCTGTCCTCTCGGGGTCTCGGGAGCGGCGGTCCGGACCGTGTCCGGCGGGGCCGCCGGCCGGGCCGGCCGGGCCGGTTTCCTGCCGGTCGCCTTGCCGGGGGTCGCCGGTGCTGACGAGTGGTGCGTGGCGGGCATGACCGCTCCTGTCCGCGTCGACATCTGTGTGGGCGGGTGTGCGGGAGATGGGTCCTGCTGCGGTGCTGTGGTGCCTGCGGGGTCGTACCGGGTGAGCCTTCCCATCCGGTTCGGGTGGGCAATCCGGCACTTTGTTAACTACTCGCGCGTACGTCCCCGGACAAGACCGGCCCCTCCTCCCGGATTCCCGCCCCCGGCGCCTTGACTCCCTCCGCTCCGGCGGGGTTCGGCCAAATCCGGGCGCTCGCGCACCGGGCGCCCCTCGTCCACGCCCCGTCTCCTACGTACCGGATGGGCCATGTTCGGACCGCTTCACCCGGATGCGTCCCCACTGACGCCCCGGTAACCACTACCGTCGACAATGACGACGAGACGTACAGCGCCGTGCGTCTCACCATGCGACGCGTCCGAGGTGGAATGTGAAGGCGATCCGTCGGTTCACCGTCCGTCCAGTTCTCCCCGAACCACTCCGGCCGCTCAGCGACCTGGCGCGCAACCTGCGCTGGTCCTGGCATGCGGAGACGCGCGACCTGTTCCAGTCCGTGGACCCCGGGCACTGGGCCGCCGCCGAGGGCGACCCGGTGCGGCTGCTGGGCCGGGTCAGCCCCGCCCGGCTGGCCGAGCTGGCGCAGGACCGGCGCTTCCTGCGCCGCCTGACGGCGGTCGCCGACGACCTCGACGACTATGTGAGCGGAGACCGCTGGTACCAGCAGCAGGGCGACGGGCTGCCCGCCGCCGTCGCGTACTTCTCGCCCGAGTTCGGCATCACCGCCGCGCTGCCCCAGTACTCCGGCGGCCTCGGCATCCTCGCCGGCGACCACCTCAAGGCGGCCAGCGACCTGGGCGCCCCGCTGATCGGCGTGGGGCTGCTCTACCGGCACGGCTACTTCCGCCAGACCCTCTCCCGCGACGGCTGGCAGCAGGAGCACTACCCCGTCCTCGACCCCAACGAGCTGCCCCTCACCCAGCTCAAGGAGGACGACGGAACCCCCGCCCGCGTCTCCCTGGCCCTGCCCGGCGGCCGCGCCCTGCACGCCCGGATCTGGGTCGCCCAGGTCGGCCGGGTCCCGCTGCTGCTGCTCGACTCCGACGTGGAGGAGAACGGCCCCGCCGAACGCGGCGTCACCGACCGGCTCTACGGTGGCGGCAGCGAGCACCGGCTGCTGCAGGAGATGCTCCTCGGCATAGGAGGTGTCCGCGCCGTGCGCACCTACTGCCGGCTCACCGGGCACGCGGCGCCCGAGGTGTTCCACACCAACGAGGGGCACGCCGGGTTCCTCGGCCTGGAGCGCATCGCCGAACTCGCCGAGCAGGGGCTCGACTTCGACCCGGCGCTGGAGACCGTGCGGTCCGGGACGGTGTTCACCACCCACACCCCCGTCCCCGCGGGCATCGACCGCTTCGACCGGGACCTGGTCGCCCGGCACTTCGGGCCCGACGCCGAGCTGCCCGGCCTGGACCCGCGCCGCGTCCTGGCGCTGGGCACCGAGACCTATCCGGGCGGCGAGCCGAACCTCTTCAACATGGCCGTCATGGGGCTGCGCCTGGCCCAGCGGGCCAACGGGGTGTCGCTGCTGCACGGGCAGGTCAGCCGGGAGATGTTCGCCGGGCTCTGGCCGGGGTTCGACGCCGAGGAGGTGCCGATCACCTCGGTCACCAACGGGGTGCACGCCCCGACCTGGGTCGCCCCCGAGGTGCTGCGGCTCGGCTCCCGCCAGCTCGGCGTGCAGCGGGCCGAGGACGCGCTGACCGTCGGCGGCTCCGAGCGCTGGGACGCGGTCGCGGAGATCCCGGACCAGGAGATCTGGGAGCTGCGCCGCACCCTGCGCGAACAGCTCGTGCTGGAGGTGCGGTCCCGGTTGCGCGCCTCCTGGCGGCAGCGCGGGGCGGCCGACGCCGAGCTGGGCTGGATCGACGGCGTGCTCGACCCCGACGTGCTGACCATCGGGTTCGCCCGGCGGGTGCCCTCGTACAAGCGGCTCACGCTGATGCTGCGGGACAAGGAGCGGCTGACCGAGCTGCTGCTGCATCCGCAGCGGCCGGTGCAGATCGTGGTCGCGGGCAAGGCGCACCCGGCGGACGACGGCGGCAAGAAGCTCGTCCAGGAACTGGTGCGGTTCGCCGACGACCCGCGGGTGCGGCACCGGATCGTGTTCCTGCCCGACTACGGCATGGGGATGGCGCAGAAGCTCTACCCCGGCTGCGACATCTGGCTGAACAACCCCCTGCGCCCGCTGGAGGCGTGCGGCACCTCCGGGATGAAGGCCGCGCTCAACGGCTGCCTCAACCTCTCCGTGCTGGACGGCTGGTGGGACGAATGGTTCCAGCCCGACTTCGGCTGGGCCATCCCCACGGCGGACGGCGCGGCCACCGACCACGACCGGCGCGACGACATCGAGGCCGCCGCACTGTACGAACTGCTGGAGGGCCGGGTCACCGCGCGCTTCTACGAGCGCGGCCGGGCCTCGCTGCCCGACCGGTGGATCGAGATGGTCCGCCAGACCCTCACCCTGCTCGGCCCCAAGGTGCTCGCCGGGCGCATGGTCCGCGAGTACGTCGAACGGCTCTACGCCCCGGCCGCGCAGGCCCACCGCGCCCTCGTCCCGGACACCGCGCGTGAACTGGCCGACTGGAAGGCGCGGGTGCGGGGGGCGTGGCACGGGGTGAGCGTCGACCACCTGGAGACCACCGCGCCGACCGCCACGGCGGAACTGGGCTCCAGCGTCGGCCTCCGGGTGCGGGTCGGGCTCGGTGAGCTGACCCCGGACGACGTCGAGGTGCAGGTGGTCTCCGGCCGCGTCGACTCCGGTGACCGCATCACGGACGCGAGCACGGTCCCGCTGAAGCCGGTCGGCAACCCGGACCTGGACGGCCGCTGGCTCTACGAGGGCCCGCTCTTCCTCGACCGCACCGGGCCCTTCGGCTACACCGTCCGCATCCTCCCCGCCCACCGCCTCCTCGCCTCCACGGCGGAGACGGGGCTGGTGACCGCGCCGCCGCGGGAGGCGGTGGAGACGGCCGGGGTGCTGCTGCGCTGAGCGTTCGCCGTCGGAGGGTGACCCGTATCGTTCACCCTCCGACAGCGGAAAGGGACTCAGCCCCGATGTTCAGCTACTGGTTCGCGGCCGTACGGCGCAGCGCCCCCGCGGCGGTGGCCGTGACGCTCCTCCTCGGCAGCTTCGTCGCCGGTGCGCTGATCGCGGACGACCCCGCCGACTGGACGGCGGCCCTGCTCCGGGGTGTGGGGGTCGGCGCGGTCGCGGGCGCGGTGTTCGTGTGTGTGGCGAACACGTCGAGCACCTTCCACGCCGTCCGCGCCGCCGCCCGCCACGGGCTGACGCTCGACGCCCGGGCCGCCGGCGTCCCGAGCGTGCGGCGGCTCGACGTGCCGGTCGCGCCCGGTACGACGGCCTACCGGCTGACCGACGCGGTGCTGCACGCCCTCAAGCAGCTTCCCGCACCCCGCGTCGGCGAGGTCACCGAGTTCACGCACGGCAGGCTGGCCCTCACCTACGGGCCGGTGGGCGGCGTCGACGTGGCCCTGCGCGTCACCATCACGACACAGGGCGGCAGCGCGTCCGTGGACATGGAGGCGCGGCCGGTCAGCAGGTGGAAGAAGCTGGACGGCGGAGCCTCCTGGAGCACGCTCGCCGCCGTGGAGCCCGCGGTGCGGCGAGCCCTGGTGGAGGAAACCCTCTAGGGCCTGTCCGGCCCTAGTCCTCGGCCTCGTCGGCGCACAGCCGCTTCAGGGTGGCGCCGCACCGGCGGGCGTAGGCGTGCTGGAGGGCTCGGGCGGCGGGGCCGGCGGTGCGGGTGTACCACTTGGCCGGGCGGCTGTAGGCCGCGACCGTGAGCCAGACGGTGCCGTCGCCGGTGCGGTCGACGACGAAGGCTTCCTCGCCGTGCTCGGGGTGACCGGGGAGGGTGCCGTAGGCCCAGCCGGCACGGCGGGGCTCGTCGGTGGCCCACACGACGCGGCAGGGGGCCTTGATCACCCCGGCGAGGTTGACCGTCACCTCCGTGCCGGGGGCCGCGCGCTCGGCGGTGGTGTCCATGCCGACGCCCATCGCGCGGTGCATCTCCCAGGTGAGGACCGCCTCCGTGGCCCGGCGGAAGACCCCCGGACCCTCGCCGATCCGGGTGCGGGAGAAGAGGTGGTGGAAGCCGGGCGGGCAGACGGCCAGGTCGTCGCGGGTCGCACCGACCGGCTCGTAGGTGAAGGGCGCCGAGGACATGGGTCACAAGAGTAGGGCGCCCCCCGGAAGATCACCTTCCCAGGGGGCGCCCTGTCTCAACTACTGGTACGTCAGCTCACCTTGACGGCGGTCCAGGCAGCCGCCACCGCGTTGTACTCGGCGCTGCCGGAGCCGTAGAGCGCCGTGGCCGCGTTCAGGGTCGCCGTGCGGGCGGCCTTGTAGTTGGTGGTGGAGGTCATGTACGTGGTCAGGGCCTTGTACCAGATCTGCAGCGCCTTGGCGCGGCCGATGCCGGTGAGGGTGGAGCCGTTGGCCGTGGGGGAGTTGTAGGACACCCCGTTGATCGTCCTCGCCCCGCTGCCCTCGGCCAGCAGGAAGAAGAAGTGGTTGGCGATGCCGGACGAGTAGTGCACGTCCAGGTTGCCGACCGAGGAGGACCAGTAGTCCGCCGAGCCGCCGTCCTTGCTCGGCTTGTCCATGTAGCGCAGCGGGGTGCCGTCGCCGTTGATGTCGATCTTCTCGCCGATGAGGTAGTCACCGGGGTCGGAGGCGTTGTTGGCGTAGAACTCCACGCCGGTGCCGAAGATGTCGGACGTGGCCTCGTTCAGGCCGCCGGACTCGCCCGAGTAGTTCAGGCCCGCGGTGTTGGAGGTGACGCCGTGGCTCATCTCGTGGCCGGCCACGTCCAGCGAGGTCAGCGGGTCGACGTTGCCGGAGCCGTCGCCGTAGGTCATGCAGAAGCAGGAGTCGTCCCAGAACGCGTTCACGTAGGCGTTGCCGTAGTGGACGCGGGAGTAGGCGCCGACGCCGTTGTTCTTGATGCCGCTGCGGCCGAAAGTGTTCTTGTAGAAGTCCCAGGTCTGCGCCGCGCCGTAGGCGGCGTCGGCGGCCGCGGTCTGGTCGGAGGAGGAGCTGGAGGCGGTGCCGGTGCCGAACACGTTGGTGGTGCTGGCCACCAGAGTGCCCGTGCCGGACGTCTTGCGGGCCAGGTTGTAGGTCTTGTGGCTGCCCCGGGCGCTGTCGGTGAGCTGGTACGTCGAGCCCGACTGCACGGAGTTGAGGGTGACCGTGCCGGAGTACAGCGTCTTGCCGGTCGCGTTCTCGATGCCCTGGTACTCGAAGAGCTTCTTGCCCGTGGCGGCGTCGGTGATGACGTGGAGCTGGTTCGGGGTGCCGTCGTCCTGGAAGCCGCCGACGATCGTCTCGTAGGCGAGGACGGGCTTGCCGGAGCCGGCCCAGATCACCTTGCGGGCGCCGTCCGCCTCGGTCTTGGCGGAGCCGAGCGTCTTCGCGGCGCCGACGGCCTGCTTCTCCGCCTTGGCCGGGGTGATCTGCGGCTTCAGCGAGGCCACCTTGATGGCCGACTTGGTGGCCTTGGTGACGCCCTCGGCCTTGCCGGACCTGGCGGTGTGCACCACGAGGTCGCCGCCGAGGACCGGCAGGCCCGCGTAGGTGCGCTCGTAGCGGGTGTGGACGGTGCCGTCGACATCCTTGACGACGTCTCTCGCGACCAGCTTCTCCTTGGCGCCGAGACCTATGCGCTGGGCGGTCTCGGGCGCGTCGGACTGCGCCTGCTGGATCAGCGTGGTGCGGGCCGAGGCCGACAGCAGGGTCGGGGCGCCGGCCAGCGGCTTGGCGCTGGCCTCGGCGCTGGCGCTGGAGGACAGGCCCGTGGAGAGGAGCGCACCGGCGGCGACGGCGGTGGCGATGACGAGGGTGGTGCGCTTGTGACGCGCGTAGAGGGTGCTCACAGTAGCTCCTTGAACGTGGGGGCGTTTCCGGCCGGTGTGGGGTCACTGGCCGGGTGGTGCGTACTGAAGTCGCTGTGCTGCGGCGGGTGGGGAGAGCGTGGCACCAGGGACGCGTACATGTCATGACCCTGATGTGATGTTGGCCGAAACCTTGCGTCTTGTTGTTGTTGCGGGCGTGTGAACGGGGGCCGCGCGGAGGGCTGTTCACCCGCCGGACGGCACCCGTTCACCGGCCGCGAGGGGCGGCGCGAGGGTGGTCTACGGGAAGGTGACCTTCCAGCCGTTGAGCGTGCCCTTGTCCTGCGCCGCCTGGTCCTGAACCTTCAACTGCCAAGTGCCGTTGGCGGGTTCGGCGGAAGCGTTCACCGTGTAGGTCTCGTCCACGTCGTCCCCGGAGTCCGAGGAGCTGAAGGGCTTCAGCCGGTACGAGGTGCCCGACGGACCGACCAGATCGATCACCAGGTCACCCCGCCAGGTGTGGGTGATGTTCACGGCCACGCGCAAGTTGCTTGGCGCGTTTCCGCTCCTGCCGGAGACCGTGATGTCGGAGGTGACGGCCGGACCGTTGTCCGGGATCACCACCGGCGTGGTGGATTCGTACGAGGTGCCGGTGTCGCCGCCCGGCCGCGTGCCCACCCCGACGCCCGCCCAGGCGTCCTGCACCGCCGCGTACTCCGCGCTCGTGGTGCCGTACAGCTCCCCGGCCGCGGCCAGGGTGCCGGTGCGGGCGCCCGAGTAGTTGGTGGTGGACGTCCACTTGGTGGTGAGCGCCCGGTACCAGATCTGGAGCGCCTTGTCCCGGCCGATGCCGGTGACCGGGAGGCCGTCGGCGGTGGGGGAGTCGTAGGAGACCCCGTCGATGACCTTGGCGCCGCTTCCCTCGCTCAGCAGGAAGAAGAAGTGGTTCGCCGGGCCCGAGGAGTAGTGCACGTCGACCCCGCCGATACCGGAGTACCAACTGTCCTTGGACGCGCCGTCCTTGCTCGGCTTGTCCATGTAACGCAGCGGGGTGCCGTCGCCGTTGATGTCGATCTTCTCGCCGATGAGGTAGTCACCGGGGTCGGAGCCGCTGCCGGCGTAGAACTCCACGCCGGTGCCGAAGATGTCGGAGGTCGCCTCGTTCAGCCCGCCCGACTCGCCGGAGTAGTTGAGCCCGGCCGTGTTGGCGGTGACGCCGTGGCTCATCTCGTGCCCGGCGACGTCCAGCGCGGTCAGCGGGTCGGCGTTGCCCGAGCCGTCGCCGTAGGTCATGCAGAAGCAGGAGTCGCTCCAGAAGGCGTTCACGTACGAATTGCCGTAGTGCACACGGGAGTAGGCGCCCACCCCGTTGTTCTTGATGCCGCTGCGGCCGAACGTGTTCTTGTAGAAGTCCCAGGTGACCGCGGCCCCGTAGTGCGCGTCCGCGCCCGCCGTCGCCGGGTCGGAGATGGTGCCGTTGCCCCAGGTGTCGCTGCCCTGCGAGAAGAGGGTGCCGGTGCCGGAGGTGCCCCGGTTGAGGTTGTACGTCTTGTGCCCGCCGCGGTCCCCGTCGGTCAGGTTGTACGTGGAGCCCGACTGGGTGGTGGTGAGCGGCACCTGGCCGCTGTACTGGGTGTTGCCGACGCCCGTGCGCACGGCCTGGTACTCGTAGAGCTTCTTGCCGGTGGCCGCGTCGGTGATGACGTGCAGTTCGTTCGGGGTGCCGTCGTCCTGGAAGCCGCCGACCACCGTCTCGTAGGCCAGCACCGGCTTGCCGGTGGCGGCCCAGATCACCTTGCGCACGCTGTCGGCGGCGGACTTGGTGCCGCCCAGCGTCTTCGCGCGCGCCACCGCCTGCCGCTCCGCCGTGGCCTTCGGCACGGCCGGGGTGAGACCGGCGATCTCGAGCGCGGCGCCGGACGCCCTCACCACGCGCTTGGCCGCGCCCGAGGGTGCGGTGTCCACGATCAGGTCGCCGCCGAGCACGGGCAAGCCGGCGTAGGTGCGCTCGTAGCGGGTGTGCAGGGTGCCGTCGCCGTCCTTGACGACATCGCGGGCGACGAGCTTCTCCTGGGCGCCGAGCCCGATGGAGCGGGCCGTGTCGGCCCGGCCGGCCTCGGCGTCGCGGATCAGCCCGGCGCGCTGGGCGGGGGTGAGGCGTACGGAGCTGTGCGCGGGGTCGGCCTTGCCCTGTGCGGGCTGGGCCGGGGCCGCGGTGGCGGCGCCCGACTGGAGGGCGGCGGCGATCAGCGCGGCGACACCGGCGAGGGCCACGGTGGCGGTGCGGCGGCGCGGGGAGACGGGTCTGCGGGAGGGGCTGCTGCTCAACACTGACTCCTTCTGCGTGGCCGCCGGTCGCGCGGCCGAGGGAGACCGGACGGTGGGTTGGGGCGTCCGGGGCAGAACAGGGCGGTGCGCGGTGCGTGCTGCACGTGCGGGCGCGGGTGTGCGCGGGGTGCGTGAGCGCTGTGCGATCGCTATGAGTCGGTCGTGGGAAGAGTGACAGGGGAGCGGGGTGCCTGTCATGAGCGCATCGGGAAGTTGGCCGGAAGGTGTTCCTCCGCGCCAACTCCCTTTTATTGCAGGCATGTTGAGGATGCGTTGAGCCGGTGTGGCGGCGGCCCTCAGGTCGTGTCGACGGACTTCAGGCCGAGCCGTCGCCGTCCCCGTGCCAGGTCCGCCAGAGCGACGCGTACGCGCCGTTCGCCGCCACCAGTTCCTCGTGGGTGCCCAGCTCGGTGACGAGGCCGTCCTCCATCACCGCGACCCGGTCCGCGTCGTGCGCGGTGTGCAGCCGGTGCGCGATGGCGATCACCGTGCGGCCCGCCAGCACCGCGGCGAGACCGCGCTCCGTGTGCCGGGCGGTGGCCGGGTCCAGCAGGGCGGTCGCCTCGTCCAGGATCAGCGTGTGCGGGTCGGCCAGCACCACCCGGGCCAGCGCGAGCTGCTGCGCCTGGGAACCGTCGGTGGCCAGGCCGCCCTGACCGAGCCCGGTGTCCAGCCCTCCCGGCAGCTCGCGCACCCAGCCGTCGGCGCCCACGGCCACCAGTGCCCGCCACAACTCCTCGTCGGACGCGCCGGGTTCGGCGATCAGCAGGTTGTCGCGGACCGAGCCCAGGAAGACATGGTGCTCCTGGGTCACCAGCACCACCTGGCGGCGCAGCCGCGTCGGCTCCAGTTCCGCGACCGGCACCCCGCCGACCGTGACCGAGCCGGAGGCGGGCGCGTCGATGCCGGCCAGCAGCCGGCTCAGCGTGGTCTTGCCCGCGCCGGACGCGCCGACCACGGCCAGCCGTTCGCCGGGCCGGACCGTCAGGTCCACCCCGCGCAGCACCTCGCCGCCGCGCTCGTAGGCGTACCGCACCCCGCGCACCTCGATCCGGTCGTCCGCCGGAGCCGCCGGAGCCGCCGGAGCCGCAGAGGCGGCCGCCGGGCCGTCCGGCGCCTTGGCGATGCCCTCCACCCGGGCGAACGAGGCTCCGCTGCTCTGGAGTTGGTCCAGCCGCATCAGCACCATGTCCAGCGGGTCGGTGAACTGCCGCATGTACAGCGCCCCGGCCACCACCGCGCCGATCCCGATGAGCCCGCGCCCGTGCAGCCAGCCCCCGACCAGCAGCACCCCGGCCACCGGGACCGTGTACGAGATCTCGACCACCGGGAAGAACACGCTCCGCAGCCCCAGCGTGCGGTAGCGGGAACGGCGTGACCGTTCCAGCGCCTCCCGGCTCGCCGCCGTACGCGCCCCCTCCAGCCGGAACGCCTCCACGGTCCGGGCGCCCGCGGCCGTCGCCGCCACGATCTCCGCGACCGCCGAGGTCGCCGCGCCCTCGGCCAGATAGGCGTCCCGCGCCCGCCGCAGATACCAGCGCACCGCCAGCCAGACCGGGGTCAGCCCCAGCAGCCCGAACAGGCCGAGCCAGGGGTCGAGCACGAACACCGCGCCGAGCACGAACAGCGCCTGCACCGCGTAGACCAGCAGCTCCGGCCCGATGTCCCGCAGGGTGGTGCCGACCATCGCCACGTCCGCCGTGCCGCGCGCCGTGAGGTCACCTGTGCCGGCCCGCTCCACCACCGACGCGGGCAGCCCCAGCAGCCGTTCCACGAAGGTCTCGCGCACCCGCGCCAGCGTCCGCTCCCCGAACCGGTGCGCCACGTACCGCGCCCAGCGGGCCAGTACGAGCTGGGCCAGCGCGCACAGCACGATCCACAGCGCCAGACGGTCCACCGTGCCGGCGCCGCGCCCGGCCCGCACCTCGTCCACGATCCGGCCCACCAGCCAGGGACCCACGATGCCCGCACCGGCCGCCAGCGCGTTCAGGGCGAGGGCGGCCGAGAAGGCCCGCCCGTCGGCGCGGACCAGCCGGGCGGCCGCCCGGCGCACCGTGACCCGGTCCGCGACCGGCAGCGCTCCCGTCTCCGTCGTCACCGCACGGCCTCCCCGTCGCTCAAGTCCCTTGCCACCAGCGCTCGGTAGCCCTTGTCGCGGTCCAGCAGCAGCCGGTGCGGGCCGCTCGCGGCCACCTTGCCGTCCACCAGGAAAACCACCGTGTCCGCCACGTCCAGCAGCAGCGGCGAGGTCGACGTCACCACCGTCGTACGGCCCTCCCGCGCCTCCCGCAGCCGCCCCGCCACCGCCGACTCGGTGTGCGCGTCCAGCGCCGAGGTCGGCTCCACGGCGAGCAGCACCTCCGGGTCGGCCAGCAGCGCCCGCGCCAGCCGCACCCGCTGCCGCTGCCCGCCGGAGAGGCTGCGGCCCTGCCCGGACACCACCGTGTCCAGGCCCTCGGGCAGCCCCCGTACGACGTCCTCGGCGACCGCCGCGCGCACAGCCCGGCGCACCGCGGCCTCGTCCGCCGTGCGTCCGGCGGACACCGCCTCCAGCAGCGGCCCGGCGAACAGGTCGGCCTCGTTGTCCGCGACCAGGACACGGGCGCGCACCTCGGCCAGCGGGACCGCGTCCAGGCGGACGTCGCCCCACAGCGCCTCGGTCGGCCCGTACCGGCCCAGGCGGTCCGCCACGGCGGCGGTGTCGGCGGAGCGGGCCGACACCAGCGCGGTCAGCCGGCCCGGCGCCACCCGCACGCCGGACGCCGGGTCGCGCAGCTCGGCCGGGCCGTCGGGGGCGGGGAGCGTGCCCTCGTCCGGTTCGGGCGCCAGCCGCAGCAGGGCCACCACCCGGCGGGCCGCGACCACCGCCCGGTTCAGGTCGTGGCTCATCTCCACGAAGAAGGCGACCGGGCCGATCAGCACCGCCGCGTAGCCGTACACCGACACCAGCTCGCCCACCGTGATCGCGCCCTCGGCCGCCAGCCGGGCCGCCAGCCAGGTCACCGCCGCGAGGAACAGCGTGGGCAGGCCGAGCCCGAGCGCCTGCACCCAGCTCGTCACCGCGCCCACCCGGTAGCCCTGCTCCCGCAGCCGCCCCGAGTCCTCGGCGAACGCGTCCGAGAACAGGGACTTGCCACCGAGGCCGCCCAGGACACGCAGCCCGCCCGCGAGGTCGCCGATGCGCGCCGTCAGGATGCCCTGCCGCTCCCGGTACTCGGTCTCGGTGCCCTGCAGGCGGCGGGTCAGCGGGCCGGTGAGCAGCGCGATGACCGGTACGCCCAGCAGCACCACCGCGGCGACCGGGCCGGAGATCGTCAGCAACTGCGCGGCCACCGCCGCGTAGACGACGACCGAGCCGACCCCGGGCCCCATCACGGTCAGCGCCTGCGCGAGGGTCTGCACATCGCCCACCCCGACGGTGACGACCTCACCGGCCCCCACCCGGCGGGGCAGCGCCGCGCCGAGCCGGGCCGCGTGCTCCACCACCAGCTTGACCGTGCGGAAGTTGGCGTCCATCCGCACCCGCGTCATGGTGCGGTGCCGCATGATGCTCAGCCACGCGCACCCCACCCCGGCCGCGAACATGGCGCCGGTCCAGGCGGCCAGCACCCCGAGCCGCCCCGGCACCAGCCCGTCGTCCACCGCCCGCGAGAGCAGGTACGGCTGCGCCGCCATCAGCACCAGCCACGCCGAGCCGAACACCGCGCCGGCCAGCGAACGCCCCGGCTGGCGCAGCGCCAGCCACCACAGGTAGCGCCAGCCGCCGCGCGTGTCAGGTATGCCGGGATCTCCGTACGTGTCGATCATCCTGCCCCCGTTCCACCGGCCGTCACCGAGCCAGACTGTCCCGCCACGCCTTGTGCAGTTCCGCGAACCTACCGGAACCGGCGATCAGTTCGTCCGGGTCGCCGTCCTCCACGATCCGGCCGTGCTCCATCACCAGGACGCGGTCGGCGATCTCCACCGTGGACAGCCGGTGCGCGATGACCACGGCGGTACGGCCGCGCAGCACGGTCGTCATCGCCCGCTGCACCGCCCGCTCTCCCGGCACGTCCAGCGAACTGGTCGCCTCGTCCAGGATCAGCACCGCCGGATCGGCGAGCAGCGCCCGCGCGAACGCCACCAACTGGCGCTGGCCCGCGGAGATACGGCCGCCGCGCTTGCGTACGTCGGTGTCGTAGCCGTCGGGCAGGGCGCTGATGAACTCGTCCGCGCCGATGGCCTTCGCCGCCCGCTCGATCTCCTCCCGGGTCGCCTCGGGACGGCCGATGGCGATGTTGTCCGCGACCGTGCCGGAGAACAGGAACGCCTCCTGGGTCACCATCACCACCCCGCGCCGCAGCTCGGGCAGCGACAGCTCGCGCAGGTCCACCCCGTCGAGCAGGACGGCGCCCTCGGTCGGGTCGTAGAAGCGGGCGAGCAGCTTGGCCAGCGTCGACTTGCCCGCGCCCGTGGTGCCGACCACCGCCACCGTCTGCCCGGCCGGCAGCGTCAGGTCGAAGCGGGGCAGCACCTCGCCACCGGTGCGGTAGGCGAACCGCACCCCGTCGAAGACCACCTCGCGGCCGGGGAGGTCGCTCTCGGGCGACGGGAGTTCGCGGGAGACGGCGGGCTCCGGCACCGACGGCGTCTGCGCCAGCAGCCCGGCGATCTTCTCCAGCGAGGCGGCCGCCGACTGGTAGGAGTTGAGGAACATGCCGAGCCGGTCGATCGGGTCGTACAGCCGCCGCAGATACAGCACCGCCGCCGCCAGCACACCGAGCGCCAGCGTGTCCGAGGCCACCCGGTAGGCACCCCACAGCACGATCCCGGCGACGGCCGTGTTGGCGACCAGCCGGGAGCCGACCACGTACTGGGCCATCTCCAGCAGCGAGTCGCCGTTGCTGCGCTCGTGGCGCCGGTTGAGGACGGCGAACTCGGCGTCGTTGGCGGCCTCGCGGCGGAACGCGCGCACCGGGCGGATGCCGTTCATCGTCTCCACGAACTTCACGATCAGCGCCGCGATCGCGGTGGAGCGCGCGGCGAACACCTTCTGCGCGCGCCGCTGGTAGCGCCGCACCAGCAGGTACAGCGGCACGAACGACGCGATCGCGACCGCCCCGAGGCCCGGGTCGAGCCAGAGCAGCAGTCCCGCGATGTACACGAAGGACAGCACCACCGTCACCAGCTCCTGGAGCCCCTCGTCGAGGAGTTCGCGCAGCGCCTCCACGTCCGTGGTGGAGCGGGAGATCAGCCGGCCGGAGGTGTAGCGCTCGTGGAAGTCCACGCTGAGCGCCTGCGCGTGCCGGAAGATCCGGCCGCGCAGGTCCAGCAGCACGTCCTGGCTGACCCGCGCGGAGGCCCGGACGAACGCGTACTGCAGGCCGCCGGAGGCCAGCGCGCACACCGCGTATCCCGCCGCCACCGCGAGCAGCGGGCCGTGGTCGTGGTGCCGTACCGCGGGCACGGCGGTGTCGATGGCGTACGCCACCAGCAGCGGGCCCGTCTGTGCCGCCGCCTGCTGGATCAGCAGCAGGAGCACGGTGAGCGCGACCCGGGCGCGGCGCGGGACGAGCAGCGAGCGCAGCAGGGCGGAGGTGGCGCCGGGCGTGGTGGGCAGGACGTCCCGGTCGAAGGGGTCGCCGGAGTCCCCTGCGAGTCCCGGACCGGGTAGGTCGTCGTCCGTGGTGGGGGCGGCGGACGTCGTGGTGGTCATCGGGATTCCTCGGGTTCCTCGGTCGCCTCGGTCGCCTCGCGCGGACCGCCGGACATCAGATGGGCGTACTCGGCGTTGGTGCGCAGCAGTTCGTGGTGGGTGCCCACCGCCGTGATCCGGCCGTCGGAGAGCAGGGCGACCCGGTCGGCCAGCAGCACCGTGGACGGGCGGTGGGCCACGATCAGCGCGGTGGTGTCGGCCAGGACCCGGCGCAGCGCCGCCTCCACGGCCGCCTCGGTGTGCACGTCGAGCGCGGACAGCGGGTCGTCCAGCACCAGGAACTCCGGCCGGCCGGCCACCGCGCGGGCCAGCGCGAGGCGTTGCCGCTGACCGCCGGACAGGCTCAGCCCCTGCTCGCCGACCCGGGTGTCCGGCCCCTCGGGCAGCGCGTGCGCGAAGTCGGCGTGCGCCACGGCCAGGGCCCGGTCCAGCTCGTCCCGTCCGGCGCCCTCCCCGGCGCCCATGAGGACGTTCTCCGCCACGCTCGCCGAGAACAGGGTGGGCTCCTCGAAGGCCACGGCGACCCGTGCGCGCAGTTCCTCGCGGGGGAGCGCGGTGATGTCGACGCCGTCGAGGGTGATCCGGCCCGAGGTGGCGTCGTGCAGCCGGGGGACCAGCGAGGTGAGCGTGGTCTTGCCGCTGCCGGTCGCGCCGACCAGCGCCATCGACTCGCCGGGGCGGACGTGCAGTTCGACGCCTTCCAGCACGGGCCGCGTGCCGGGGGCCGCGTCGGCGTGGCGGAAACCCACGCCCTCGAAGCGCAGGCCCCGCCCGCCCGGCTCGCGCACGGCGGTGCCAGGCGTGTCGGCGTGGTCCTCCAGGCTCTCGTCCAGCACCTCGAAGTACCGTTCGGTGGCCGTCGCCGCCTCCTGGCACATCGCCAGCAGGAAGCCGATGGACTCCACCGGCCAGCGCAGCGCCAGCGCCGTGCTCAGGAAGGCGACCAGGGTGCCCGCCGACAGCGAGCCGTCCGCCACCCGCAGCACCCCCAGCACCAGCGCGGCCCCGATCGCCACCTCGGGCAGGGTCACGATGACCGCCCAGATGACCGCCAGCAGCCGCGCCTTGCCGACCTCGGTGTCCCGCAGCATGAGCGCCGTACGCCGGAACGCCCGCGCCTGGCTGCGGTGGCGCCCGAAGCCCTTGACGACCCGGATGCCGAGCACGCTCTCCTCGACCAGGGTCGTCAGGTCCCCTACCTGGTCCTGCGCCCGCCGGCACGCGTGCGCGTACCGCTGCTCCACGACCACGCACACCCACATCAGCGGCACGGCGGGCCCGAGGACGACCAGGCCCAGCACCCAGTCCTGCGCCAGCATGATCCCCACGCCGACGAGGATCGTCACGCCGTTGACCAGCAGGAAGGTCAGCGGGAAGGCGAGGAACATGCGCACCAGCATCAGATCTCCGGTACCCCGCGACAGCAACTGGCCCGAGGGCCAGCGGTCGTGGAAGGCCACCGGGAGCCGCTGGAGCCGCCGGTAGAGGTCGGCGCGCAGCCCCGCCTCGACGCCCGCCAGCGGCCGGGCCACCAGCCAGCGCCGGACGCCGAACAGCACCGCCTCCGCCACCCCGATCAGCAGCAGGTACAGCGCGCCCAGCCACACCCCGGCCGGGTCACGCGCGGCCACCGGGCCGTCGACCATCCACTTCAGCACGAGCGGGATCACCAGACCGGTGCAGGAGGCGACGACCGCGACGGTGGCGGCCGCGAACCACCGTGCGCGCACCGGGCGTACGTACGGCCACAGCCGCATGAGGGTCCGGGCGGCGGACCGGCGCGGGGCGGGGGAGGATGTAGTCGACACCGACATGAGCCTACGGACCGGCCCCCCTCCGGCCCACCGAGTTTTCCGGCCCCCTTGCGCAGCCTCAGACGACCCGCAGCAGCAGCACCGTCCGTGCGGGCACCGTGACTTCCGTGCCCGCGGCGAGGACCGTGTCCGGCGCGCTGCGCTGCTCCTCGTCCGAGGTGTCGACCACCACCTCGTAGCCCGTGGCCCAGGGGGCGCCCGGAAGGGTGAAGCCGGTCGGTTCGGCGCCCGCGTGCAGCACGGCGAGGAAGCTGTCGTCCACCACCGGCGCGCCCCGCTCGTCCCGCCCCGGGATGTCCCGGCCGGACAGATACATGCCGAGCGTGGCGGCGGGCGCGTACCAGTCGCCCTCGGTCATCTCCGCGCCCCTTGCGGTGAACCAGGCCAGGTCCCTGAGGCCGTCCGCCGAGTGCGCCCGGCCGGAGAAGAACGCCCGGCGGTGCAGCACCGGGTGCCGGTGGCGCAGCGCGATCAGCCGGCAGGTCAGGTCGAACAGGGGCCGCCAGTCCGGGTCGTCCAGCAGGGACCAGTCCAGCCAGCTCAGCTCGCCGTCCTGGCAGTAGGCGTTGTTGTTGCCGCCCTGGGTGCGGCCCAGCTCGTCCCCGGCGACCAGCATCGGCACCCCGGTGGACAGCAGCAGCGTGGTCAGCAGGTTCCGCAACTGCCTGCGCCGCAGCGCCCGTACGTCCGCGTCACCGGTCTCGCCCTCGGCGCCGCAGTTCCAGGAGCGGTTGTCGTCGGTGCCGTCCCGGTTGTCCTCGCCGTTGGCCTCGTTGTGCTTGCCGTGGTACGAGACCAGGTCGCGCAGGGTGAAACCGTCGTGCGCGGTGACGAAGTTGACCGAGGCGTACGGGCGGCGGCCGCCCCAGGCGTAGAGGTCGCTGGAACCGGACAGCCGGTAGCCCATCTCGCGGACGTCGGGGAGCGCGTGCCGCCAGAAGTCGCGCACGGTGTCGCGGTAGCGGTCGTTCCACTCCGTCCACAGCGGCGGGAAGGCGCCCACCTGGTACCCGCCCGAGCCGATGTCCCACGGCTCGGCGATCAGCTTCACCCGGCGCAGCACCGGGTCCTGGGCGATGACGGCCAGAAAGGGCGACAGCATGTCGACGTCGTGCATCGAGCGGGCCAGCGCCGCCGCCAGGTCGAAGCGGAAGCCGTCCACGCCCATCTCGGTCACCCAGTAGCGCAGCGAGTCCGTGATCAGCCGCAGCACCTGGGGCTGGACCACGTGCAGGGTGTTGCCGCAGCCGGTGTAGTCGGCGTACCGGCGGGCGTCGTGCTGGAGGCGGTAGTAGCCCCGGTTGTCGATGCCCTTCAGGGAGAGGGTGGGGCCGAGTTCGCCCGCCTCGGCGGTGTGGTTGTAGACCACGTCGAGGATCACCTCGATGCCCGCCGCGTGCAGCGCGCGCACCATCCGCTTGAACTCGCCGACCTGCTCACCCGTGGTGCCCGAGGCCGCGTAGGCCGCGTGCGGGGCGAAGTAGCCGATGGAGTTGTAGCCCCAGTAGTTCTTCAGGCCCCGGCGCAGCAGGTGGTCCTCGTGCGCGAACTGGTGGACGGGGAGCAGCTCCACCGCGGTGACGCCCAGCTTCACCAGGTGCTCGATCGCCGCCGGGTGCGCGAGACCGGCGTAGGTGCCGCGCAGTTCCTCCGGGATGCCGGGGTGGAGCTTGGTGAAGCCCTTGACGTGCAGCTCGTAGATGACCGAGTCCGCCCACGGCGTCTTGGGCCGGCGGTCGTCGGACCAGTCGTCGTCGTCGTGCACCACCACGCCCTTGGGCACGAACGGCGCCGAGTCCCGCTCGTCGCGCACGGTGTCCGCGTACCCCTGGTCCGGCCAGTCCCGCACATGGCCGTACACCTCCGGCGGCAGCGCGAACTCGCCGTCCACCGCGCGGGCGTACGGGTCGAGCAGCAGCTTCGCCGGGTTCCAGCGGGCGCCGGTCCAGGGGTCCCAGCGGCCCTCCACCCGGTAGCCGTAGCGCCGGCCGGGCAGCACACCCGGCACGAAGCCGTGCCAGATCTCGTGCGTCAGCTCGGTCAGCCGGACCTGGGTCTCCCGGCCCCGCTCGTCGAACAGGCACAGCCGCACCGCCTCCGCACCGCCCGCCCACAGCGCGAAGTTGGTGCCCGCCACCCCGTCCGGGCCGGTGCGGAACCGGGCCCCCAGCGGGGTCGGCGTCCCCGGCCACACGGACGGCGCAGCGCGCAGGGCGCCGCGCACCGGGGAAGTGGCGGTCCCGCTCTGTGCGGGCGGCTCTCCGGCCCGTGCCCGCTGCTCGGCTGCGCTCGTCACCAGTCGGCCCCTTCTTCCAGTGGCTCGGCCTTCCGGGGCGCGACCGGCCGCGCCGAAGGGCCGACCGCACCACGGGCTCTTCTGGCCCGCGGCACGCTCGGCCGACCGGTACGGCTGCGCCCCGACGGCTCCGGCGCGGGCGCGGCGGCTCCCCTTCGCGTCGTCCTTCCCTCTGTTCTGCCCATCCGTGGGGTCGCACTCACGTTTCCCCGGAGCGTGCCCCGTCGTTGTGTCGGCGTGAGGCACGTACAAGGACGCGCGCGGCGCGCGCTGGCCGCACTGGCCACGGCACTTTCATGGGCGGGACTGCTGGCCGGGGCCGCCGGCTGCACCGCGGACGGCTCCGGACCCCTGGGCATCGGCGGCCCGCCGGGCAGACCCCCGGCCGTCGAGGACGTCATCCGCGTCACCCCCGACGACGGCGGCAAGGAGGTGCGCCCCGAGCAGCGGCTGCGGGTGCGGGTGCCCGAAGGACGGCTGGAGAAGGTCACGGTGACCCGCTCCCAGGACGCGCAGGACACCGCCGTCACCGGCCGTATCGGCCCGGACGGCCGCACCTGGCGGCCGGACGACGACAAGCTGGCGCTGGCCGCCCGGTACACCGTGGACGCGGTGGCCGTGGACGGCGACGGCCGCCGCTCGGCCCGGCACACCAGCTTCACCACCTACGTCCCCGACCAGCGGTTCATCGGTTACGTCACTCCGGAGAACCGCTCCACGGTCGGCACCGGGATGATCGTCTCCCTCTCCTTCAGCCGGGACATCACCGATCAGGCCGCCGTGGAGAAGGCGGTACGGGTCACCGCGAAGCCGGCCGTGGACATCCGCGCCCACTGGTTCGGCAGGAACCGGCTGGACTTCCGCCCCGAGCGCTACTGGAAACCCGGCACCGAGGTCACCGTCGACCTCGCCCTGCGGGACGTGGAGGGGACGCCCGGCGTCTACGGGCTCCAGCGCAAGACGATCTCCTTCACCGTCGGCCGCAGCCAGGTCTCCCTGGTCGACGCGGCCGCGCACACCATGCAGGTGCGCCGGGACGGCGAGCTGCTGGCCACCGTGCCGATCACCGCGGGCGCCCCGAAGACGCCCACGTACAACGGCAAGATGGTGGTGATGGACATGCTGGAGGTCACCCGCATGAACAGCCAGACGGTCGGCTTCGGCGGGGAGTACGACATCCCGGACGTGCCGCACGCCATGAAGCTCACCGACTCCGGCACCTTCCTGCACGGCAACTACTGGTCGCCCGACTCTCCCGGCGAGGTCAACGTCAGCCACGGCTGCGTGGGGCTCCGCGACGTGAAGGGCGGCGGCGCGGACACCCCGGCGGGCTGGTTCTTCGACCGCAGCCTCGTGGGGGACGTGATCGAGGTCGTCCACAGCAAGGACAAGACGGTCTCCCCGGACAACGGCCTCAGCGGGTGGAACATGGCATGGAAGCAGTGGAAGGCGGGCAGCGTGCTCAAGTGACCGGGTGAGCTGGGGGATTCCGGGTTTCGGCGACTGGTTGAAGTTGCGACTGAACGGTGACATTCGGCGGACGCCGAGCCCGGAAACCGGCGGCTAGCATGCCCAGATGTGCGCGGGACGCGCCGGGGTGTGGGCCTGTGGCCAGGTCCGGGAGGGGAGAACGACTTGAACGTGCGGCCGATATCGGGGGCTTCGGGGGTAAGTCGGCACAGGGGTCGTAAGGGGCTGGCGCTCATGGCGGGCGCGCTCATGCTGTCGCTCGCCGCGTGCGGTGGCGGCGAGAACCCGGGGGGCGGTTCGGACAACGCCAAGAACAAGGACTCGGCCCAGGACAAGCAGTCCTCGGCCGCGGTCACCATCGCGCCCGAGTCCGGGGCCAAGGCCGTGGACACCAGCGGCGCGCTGAAGGTGAAGGTCGCCGGGGGCCGGCTGACCAGCGTCGTCGTCAAGGACGCCAAGGGCACGGAGGTCGACGGCACCCTCGCCCAGGGCGGCGCGGCCTGGACGCCGGCCCGGCACCTGGCCGCCGCAACCAAGTACACGGTGCACGCGGTCGCCGAGGACTCGCGGGGCCGCAAGGCCGCCGAGGACTCCAGCTTCACCACGCTGACGCCCGAGAACACCTTCATGGGCACCTTCACGCCGGAGGACGGGTCCACCGTCGGCGTCGGCATGCCGTTCTCCCTGCGCTTCACGCGGGGCATCACCGACCCGGCCGCCGTCGAGAAGGCCATCCGGATCAAGACCGAGCCCGCGGTGGACGTCGAGAGCCACTGGTTCGGCAACGACCGCCTGGACTTCCGCCCGGAGAACTACTGGAAGGCCGGCACCAAGGTCACCGTCGACCTCGACCTGGACGGTGTCGAGGGCCGCGACGGGGTCTACGGCAAGCAGCGCAAGACGGTGAAGTTCACCATCGGGCGCAGCCAGATCTCCTACGTCGACGCGGACAAGCACACCATGAAGGTCACGCGGGACGGCAAGACCCTCAAGACCCTCCCGGTCACCACCGGCAAGCCCGGTTACGAGACCTGGAACGGCAAGATGGTCATGACCGAGAAGCTCACCGTGACCCGCATGAACGGCGAGACGGTCGGCTACGGCGGCGAGTACGACATCAAGGACGTGCCGCACGCCATCCGCCTCACCGACTCCGGCACCTTCATCCACGGCAACTACTGGGGTGGCGGCGCCTTCGGCAACTTCAACGCCAGCCACGGCTGCGTCGGCCTGCGCGACGTGCGCGGCGGGTACGACGGCGGCGTCCCGGCAGCCTGGTTCTTCAACAAGTCCATGGTCGGCGACGTGGTGATCGTCAAGAACTCCCACGACCGCACGGTCTCCCCGGACAACGGCCTCAACGGCTGGAACATGAGCTGGGCGGACTGGAAGAAGTAAGCACCGCGTACGCGGGCCCGGCGCTGTGAGCAACGGCACCGGGCCCGTCGGCGTTAGTGGCCGTTAACCTGGCGCGCATGACCGTGAATCTCGAAGTCGCCGAAGGCGTCGGCACGCTGCGCCTGGACCGGCCGCCGATGAACGCACTGGACGTCGCCACGCAGGACCGGCTGAAGGAGCTCGCCGAGGAGGCCACGCGCCGCGAGGACGTGCGCGCAGTCGTGCTCTACGGCGGGGAGAAGGTGTTCGCGGCGGGCGCGGACATCAAGGAGATGCAGGCGATGGACCACACCGCGATGGTCCTGCGCGCCCGCGCCCTCCAGGACGCCTTCACCGCCGTCGCCCGCATCCCCAAGCCCGTCGTCGCCGCCGTCACCGGGTACGCGCTCGGCGGCGGCTGCGAGCTGGCACTGTGCGCGGACTACCGGATCGCCGGCGACAACGCCAAGCTGGGCCAGCCCGAGATCCTGCTCGGCCTCATCCCCGGCGCGGGCGGCACCCAGCGCCTCGCCCGGCTGATCGGTCCCTCCAAGGCGAAGAACCTCATCTTCACCGGCCGCATGGTGAAGGCCGACGAGGCCCTCGCCCTCGGCCTGGTGGACCGGGTCGTCCCGGCCGCCGAGGTGTACGAGCAGGCGCACGCCTGGGCCGCCCGGCTCGCCCAGGGGCCGGCGCTCGCGCTGCGCGCCGCGAAGGAGTCGGTCGACGCCGGGCTGGAGACCGACATCGACACCGGGCTGACGATCGAGCGGAACTGGTTCGCGGGGCTGTTCGCCACCGAGGACCGCGAGCGGGGCATGCGCAGCTTCGTGGAGGAGGGGCCGGGCAAGGCCAAGTTCCTCTGAGCACCGGCGCGCCAGGGCCCGCCGGTCGGAAGAAAGACCCTTGTGGTCCTTGCAATTGACGCGTCGTCTGATTCGGGTCTCTCGGCGGGCCGGTTTATGGGAGCCTTAACCGCACCTTAAGCCTGCCTCGCCGAGGGAGCCGCACGATTGCCCGGAACCGAGCCGTCGCCGCAGGTCGACCGGGCTGTCGCCGGACTCGACCTGCCATCGGCATATGCCGATCGACTGGAGCAGAGCGGGGGCGCACGGGGGGCGTATTCCTCCGGATCGGCCCCGGAGGCCCTCTGTGACGGCCATCATGGGGGCATGGCGGGGCTGGATGGCATCGATCAGCCACGGGGACACAGCCGTGCTGCCGCGGCGCGCTGGTCGCCCGCGGTCGAGGACGAACAAGGGCTCAGAGCGCTCGAACTCTTCGGCAATCCGACGGAGGCGGAGGTTCCGCTGCCGTCCCGTCCCGAGTCCGCCGCCACCGCGCGCAGACTCGCCCAGATCGTCATCCTGCGGCACTGGGGGCTGAGCCCCAAGATGACCGAGGACGCGGTCTTACTCGTCTCCGAACTCGTGGGCAACGCCGTACGGCACACCGGCGCCCGCGTGTTCGGACTCCGGATGCGCCGCCGGCGCGGCTGGGTCCGCGTCGAGGTGCGCGACCCCTCGCGGGGGCTGCCCTGTCTGATGCCGGTGCAGGAGATGGACATCAGCGGGCGGGGACTGTTCCTGGTGGACAAGCTCGCCGACCGCTGGGGCGTCGACCTGCTGCCCCGGGGCAAGACCACCTGGTTCGAGATGCGGGTCGCCGACCGCTAGCGGCTCATCCGGTCTCCGGTCAGGAGACACGCCCCCGATGGGGTGATGATCCACCGGCCGTACCTGCCGAACCGCCATCGTGCGGGGCATGATCGCAATTCGTCTGCGGCGGAGCATCACCGCCGCCGCCCTCTCCGTCGGCGCCGTCCTCGCCACCGCCGCGGCCTCGCCCGCCACGGCGCCCGCCACCGCCCCGGCCGGCCTGAAGGCGCGCGCCGCCGCGCCCGCCTGTCCGCAGTTCCAGGACAAGGTCCACGCCGCCGCCGACCGCCGGGTCGACGTCGACCGGATCACCCCGGACCCGGTGTGGCGCTCCGGCTGCGGCACGCTGTACCGCAGCGACAGCCGCGGCCCGGCCATCGTCTTCGAAGAGGGCTTCCTGCCCAGGGACGTGGTGAACGGCCAGTACGACGTCGAGCAGTACGTCCTGGTCAACCAGCCCTCGCCGTACGTCTCCACCACCTACGACCACGACCTGTACAAGACCTGGTACAAGTCGGGCTACAACTACTACATCGACGCCCCCGGCGGCGTGGACGTCAACAAGACCATCGGTGACACCCACAAGTGGGCCGACCAGGTCGAGGTCGCCTTCCCCGGCGGCATCCAGCGCCAGTACGTCATCGGCGTCTGCCCGGTCGACAAGGCCACCAAGACCGAGATCATGAGCAACTGCCAGAGCAACCCGTACTACCGCCCGTGGCACTGAGCAGCACCTCGGCACCGACGGCCCGGTAGCCCGCCGCCAGGAACGCCCGCACGCTGCGGGCGTTCCCCGGTGCCACCTGAGCCCACACCGGCTCGCCCGCCAACTGCCGGGCGGCTGTGGCCAGCGCCCGCCCCAGCCCCCGGTGCCGGGCCTCCTCGCCCACCTCGACGGCCACCTCCAGCCGCCCGCCCAGCCCGCGTCCGAGGACCAGCACCCCGCCGTCCGCCTCCCACACCCGTACCGCGTCCCGCCGCGCCGTCGCGCGGACCACCCGTGGATGACCCGTGTCCGCGATCTCCCGCAGCTCCATGGCGGGCCGCCCCGGCAGCGGTGCGCCGACCAGCAGGGCGTCGACGGTCTCCGCCGTGCGTCCGGTGCGGTCCATGAGCGCCGTGAGGAAGCGGGGGTGCAGCGGGGCGGCGAGCGGATCGTGGTCCAGGGCGGCCAGAGACGCGCGTATCCAGGCCGGGTCCTCGTCGGTGACGACGACCGCGTGTGCGGTGAACGCCAGTACCCCGGCATCCCGTCGTGAGGGCTGGGGCAGGATCGTCACGCCGCCGTCCGGTGGCGGGAACAGGCCTCGCGCCACCCCGGCCAGCAGTTCCGTCAAGGTCTCCATGGGGCCCGCCTCCCGGTCCGGCGCACCGGTGCGCCGTGCGGAGCGTTAATCTGACCAGCGGCAGTACGCCGGCACGGTTTGAGAAGAACGAGTACAGAGGGGCGGATCGGTGGCGGACATCGAAGAAGCACGCAAGCAGTTCCAGCGGATCGACGCGGACGGCGACGGGTTCATCACCGCGGCCGAGTTCAAGTCCGCGCTCGCCCAGCAGGGCGACTTCAACGTCACCGAGACGGTGGCCGAGGCCGTCATCAAGACCCGCGACATCGACGGCGACAAGGTGCTGTCGTTCGACGAGTTCTGGGCCTACCTGAGCAAGTGACGCGACCGGGAGGGGTGTCCGCGTCGTGCGGACACCCCTCCCGTCACCTCCCGGTCGCCCACTCCTTGAGGTCGGCCTTGCTGTCGAAGTCCGCCACGTTCTTGTCGTGCGGCTCCGAGGTGTACTGGTGGAACAGCCACTTCGCCTTGATCCGGGGCTTGCCCGCGCTCACGTAGTCGGCGATCCACAGGCCGTCGCCCGCGTACGACGTGGTGTCGATGTTCAGCCAGTAGTCCCGGTTGGTGTACAGCACCACCCGGTTGTCGGGCCGCAGCGCGCGCAGCTTGCGGATGAAGGTGTCCTTCTCCGCGTTGCTCGCGTGCGTGCCGTCACCGGTGACCTCCCAGTCGACGGCCAGGATGTCGCCCGGCCGGTCCGGGGCGTGGCTGAGGAAGTACTCGGCCTGATCGCCGAGGTTGCCCGGCCACAGGAAGTGGTAGAAGCCCGTGACCAGACCAGCGTCGCGCGCCGTCTTCGTCTGGGCCGCGAGTCTGGAGTTGACGTACGAACGGCCCTCCGTCGCCTTGATGAAGGCGAACGAGAGACCGCCGGTGTCGTACGACGAGGACTGGAACGCGCTGACGTCGATGCCATGGAGCATGAAGGTCTTGTGCCCCCCGTGCACCCGGTCGGAACATTTCCCTCCGCCCGCGTCCACGACCCGTCCCGTCAACCCGACGCCGCCGCAAGCCAATTCGCGGTGACGAACCCCTTGACTTTCTGAGCTGGTACGAAGAAGACTTCTCGAAGTTGCCGCAGTGTGCCCGCAAGCGCCCCGGAGGATTCCGGTGGCCCGTGCACCGCGTGCCGTTCCCACGACGCCCTCGGGATCTCCGAGCGGCGTCGCACTTGTTTTCGCCGCTCATCGTTGTCTGCTCCATCCTCTGCCCATCCTCTGCTCCATCCTCTGCTTCATCCTCTGCTTCATCCGCGTACGACGGGGGTGCGGACGTGTTGCCCGAAACAGAAGCGTTGCCCGCAGCAGAAGCCACGGCGTCGTCGTGCGTCGTCATCAAGATCGGCAGTTCCTCCCTGGTCGAGGGAGCGGGGGTCGACGCCGCCAAGGCGGACGTCGTCGCCGCCATGGTGCGGCGGCTGCGGGACGAGGGCCTGACGGCCGTCGTCGTCGCCTCCGGCGCCATCGCGCTCGGCCGGAGCACCCTGGGCGAGGGCCCCGGCGAGGCCGGGACGCGCAGGCAGGTCATGGCCGCCCTCGGCCAGGGCCCGCACTTCCAGGCGGTCGGTGCCGCCTTCGCCCGGCAGGGCCTGACCTCGGCCCAGTTCCTGCTCACCCCGCGCGACATCTGGGACCCCGAGCACGGCGTCTCCGTCCGCGCGGCCCTGCTGCACACCCTGGCGGCCGGGGTCGTCCCCGTCGTCAACGAGAACGACGCGATCATGGTGCGCAACAACGACGTGCTCGCCGCCCTGCTCGCCGCCCGCCTCGGCGCCCGCACCCTGATGCTGCTCACCGACGTGGACGGCCTCTACGACCGCAACCCCCGGCTGCACCCCGACGCCCGCCGCATCGACGTCGTGGACGGCATCACCGCCGGCCTGGAGGCGGCCGCCACCGGCGCGGACTCGGCGCACGGCACCGGAGGCATGGCGGCCAAGCTCGGCGCCGCCCGGATCGCCACCCGCAGCGGCGTCCCCACCGTCATCGCCCGCTTCGACGGCGCCGACGCGGCCGTCGAGGCATGCCGGGGCCGGCCGCGCGGAACCCTGGTGCGTGCCACCAGGACGGCCGACCCCCTGCACGCCCTGTGGTCCGCCTTCGCCCAGCCCCCCGGCGGCCGCCTGGTCTGCACCCCGGACGGCGAGGCGGCGCTCGCCGCGCGCGGACCGCTCGACCGGCAGGGCGTCGCCGCCGCCGACGGCGACTTCCCGGCCGGGACCGTCATCGACCTCGTCACGGCACACGGTGACCTCCTCGCCCGCGGCCGCGCCCGCGCGGGTGCCAAGGAGATCACCCGGCTCCCGGCCGGAACGCCGGTGCTGCATCCCGATGAATACGTCAGCCTGCTGGAGGTAGAACCGTGTCCGTGATCGACATCTGCCGTGCTGCCAAGGAGGCCGCCGCCGAACTCCGCGTACTGCGGACGGAGGTGAAGGACACCGCCCTGAACGCCATGGCGGACGCCCTGGAGACCCACCGGGACCGGCTGATCGAGGCCAACGCCGTCGATGTGGACAAGGCCCGCGCCGCCGGGGTCTCGGCCACCCTCGTGGACCGGCTGACGCTGACCGACTCCCGGATCGCCGGGATGGTCCGCGCCATCCGCGTCATCACCGGCCTGCCCGACCCGGTCGGCCTCGGCGTCGGCCGCCAGGAACGCCCCAACGGCCTGGTCATCGAGCAGGTACGCGAACCCCTCGGCGTGGTCGCCGTCATCTACGAGGCCCGCCCCAACGTCACCGCCGACGTGGCCGCGCTCTGCCTGAAGTCCGGCAACGCGGCCGTGCTGCGCGGCTCTTCCATCGCCTACCACAGCAACGCCGCCATCATCGAGGTCCTCCGGGAGGCCCTGGCGGGAGTCGAGGGCATCCCGGACGACGCCGTCCAGCTCATCCACGACGTCTCCCGCGAGGCCGCGCTGGAACTGCTGCGCGCCAAGGGCTACATCGACCTGCTGGTGCCGCGCGGCGGCCCGGAGCTGATCCGCACGGTCGAGGAGAACGCCACCGTCCCCACCGTCATCGACGGCGACGGCAACTGCCACACCTACGTCGACGCCACCGCCGACCCCGAGATGGCCACCGCCATCGTGGTCAACGCCAAGACGTCCCGGCCCAGCGTGTGCAACGCCATGGAGACCCTGCTGGTCCACCGCGACCTCGCCGAGGAGTGGCTGCCGGGCGCGCTGGACGAGCTGAAGGGGCTCGGCGTCGAGGTGCGCGGCTGCGAGCGGGTGCGCGCGGTGTGGCCCGCGGCGGTCCCGGCCGAGGAGAAGGACTGGGGCACCGAGTACCTGGACCTGATCCTCGCCGTGAAGGTCGTGGACGACCTGGACGAGGCCATCGCCCACATCGGCAGGTGGGGCACGATGAACGCGGACGGCATCGTCGCCCAGGACATCGCCGTCGCCCAGCGCTTCACCCGCGCCGTCAGCACCGGCTCCGTCTTCGTCAACACCTCCACCCGGTACTCCGACGGCGGCGAGTTCGGCTACGGCGTCGAGATCGGCGTCTCCACGCAGAAGCTGCACAGCCGGGGCCCGATGGGCCTGGAGTCGCTGACCTCGGTGAAGAACGTGGTGTGGGGGAACGGGCAGGTCCGTGTCCTCTGACCCCGCCGGGACCCCCGGCCGGAACCGGCCCGCACGGCTCGACGCCATCGGCCAGGCGTCCTCCATCGCCGTCAACAACCTCGTCTACGAGATGAAGGAGGCCGGCCGGGACGTCATCACCCTGTCCCTCGGCGAAGCCTTCTTCGACCTGCCGCTGCCCGCGTTCGCCGCGGGCACCGGCGTCGACCTGCACCACTACACCCACTCACGGGGCGTGCCGCGCCTGCGCGAGCGGCTCGCCGCCTACTACCGGGACGAGTGCCGGGTCCCCGTCGACCCCGAGCGCGAACTCGTCGTCACCGCGGGCTCCAAGATGGCCCTGTTCATGGCGCTGCTCGCGGTCGTCGGCCCCGGCGACGAGGTCCTGGTCCGCGAGCCGCTGTGGGTCAGCTACCCCGACCAGATCCGGCTGGCCGGGGGCGTCCCGGTGGCCGTACCGCACCAGGTGCCGGTCGGCGAGCTGAAGAACCACATCACCCCGCGTACCCGCGCCATCGTCGTCAACAACCCGCAGAACCCGTCGGGAAACCTGCTCACCACCGACGAGGTGGCCGAGCTGCACCGGCTGGCCGACCGCTACGGGCTGACCCTGATCGCGGACGAGGCGTACAACGAATTCGTGCCGCTGGGCGCGGAGTTCGTGTCCCTCGGGGTGCACGACCCGGAGAAGCGGCACACGGTGATCTGCAACTCGATGTCCAAGAACTACGGCATATCGGGCTGGCGGGTCGGCTACCTCATCGGCTCCGGCGCCTTCCTCGACGACGTGCTCAAGCTCCAGCAGCACATCGTCACCTGCGCCCCCTCGATCCTGTGCCACTTCCTCGCCGAGCACTTCACCGGCCTGCTCGCGGTGACCCGCCCGCAGATCGCGGAGGTGGTCGCCCGGCGCAACCGCGTCGAGAAGACGCTCACCGCCGCCGGGATCGAAACCCTCGCCGGGGATTCGACGTTCTATCTGTTCGCCGACATCGGCCGCACCGGCGCCGACAGCGAACGGTTCGCCCGCGACCTGCTGCTGGACCACGGGGTCAGCGTCGTCCCCGGCAGCGGGTACGGCGAATCCTGCGCGGGCTTCGTACGCGTCTCCGTCGGCGCGGAACCGGAGGCGCGCGTGAGTGCCGGGGTCGACCGGCTGATCGCGGCCGCCGCCCCGGCCCGCCGGTGAGCCGGGCACCGCCCGACCGACCCCCGGCCCGGCACGACAGCAGCGAGAGAGAAGAAGGACATGAGCGACAGCCAGGACACCGTGACCTACCAGGTCGTCGTCAACCACGAGGAGCAGTACTCGATCTGGCCGGTGGACGACCCGATGCCCCCCGGCTGGACGGCGAGCGGCCCCTGCGGCCCCAAGGCCGAGTGCCTCGCCCACATCGAAGAGGTGTGGACCGACATGCGTCCGCTCAGCCTGCGCCGCCACATGGAGCGGGCCGAGTCGGCGGGCGAGCGGTGAAGCAGCGCGTCTCCCTCCTCTGGAGGTACCTGCGGGGCCACCGGGTCCGGGCGTCCGTGCTGGGGGTCCTGGTCATGGGCAACGTCGCCCTGACCGTGCTCAACCCGCAGTGGCTGGGCCGCTTCATCGACGGCGCCCAGGACGGCCGTGGCGCGGACGCCCTGGTCGACATCGCGCTCGTCTTCATCGCCCTGACCGTGCTCAACCAGTGCCTCGTCGCCGCCGCCGGCTACCTCGCCGAGGACCTGAGCTGGCGCGCGACCAACACCCTGCGCACGGACCTCGCCGAGCACTGCCTCGACCTGGACATGTCCTTCCACAAGGAGCACACACCGGGTGAGCTGATCGAGCGCATCGACGGCGACGTGGCCACGATGGGGAACTTCTTCTCCACCTTCGTCTTCCACGTCCTCGCCAACGCGATCCTGGCCGTCGGCATCGTCGTCGTGAGCTTCTTCGCCGACTGGCGCACCGGCCTCACCCTGCTGCTGTTCGCACTGCTCGTGCTGCCGCTGGTCCGCGTCGCCCAGCGCCGCGCCAAGCCGTACTTCACCGCCATGCGGCAGACCAACGCCGAGATCTCCAGCTTCCTGGAGGAGAGCGTCAGCGCCACCGAGGACGTGCGCGGAAACGGCGCCGAACGCTACGTCATGGCCCGCCTCGACGGCCTGCTGGACCGCTTCCGCAAGCTGATGAAGGTCGAGGCCATCGCGGTCCGCGCCTCCTCCAGCGTGCTGGAGACCAGCGTCTCCCTGGCGACCGGCGCCATCTTCGCCCTCGGCGCCTACCTCATCTCGCACGGCCGGATGGAGCTGGGCCAGCTCTACGTGTCGTACTTCTACACCAGCATGCTCTCCATGGCGCTGTTCCGGATCGCCTACCGCGCCGACGGCCTCCAGGTCGCCCTCGCCGGCATGGACCGCACCGCCGAGATCCTCGGCACCGAGAGCCGTATCGCGGACACCGGCACCACGCCGTTCCCCGCCGCGCCGGTCACCGTCGAGCTCGAGAACGTCCACTTCTCGTACGCCGCCGGGCGCACCACGCTCGACGACGTCAGCCTCACCATCCCGGCCGGGCAGTCGCTGGCGCTCCTCGGCCGCACCGGCAGCGGCAAGACCACCGTGGCGCGGCTGCTGCACCGGGCCATGGACGCCGACCGGGGCGCCATCCGCTTCTCCGGCGTCGACATCCGCGACATCCCGCTGGACGAACTGCACCGGCACGTCGGCGTGGTCACCCAGGACGTGCACATCTTCCGGGCCAGCGTCCGCGACAACCTCACCATGTTCGACCCGGACATCACCGACGAGCAGGTCTGGAAGGCGCTCGACGGGCTCGCCGTCGCCGACTGGATCCGGCAGCAGCCCGAGGGCCTGGACACCGTCCTGGAGGGCGGCACCGGCGCCCTGTCCGCCGGTCAGGCCCAGCTCATCGCGCTGGCGCGGGTGTTCCTGCGCGACCCGGCCGTGGTGATCCTGGACGAGGCGTCGTCCCGGCTCGACCCCGCCACGGAACAGCTCACCGGCCGCGCGACGGCCGAACTCATGGAAGGCCGGACCACGCTGGTGATCGCCCACCATCTGTCCACCATCAAAGACCTGGACCACGTGGTGATCCTCCAGGACGGCCGGGTCCGCGAGGCCGGGGAGCGGGCCGCGCTCGCCGCCGACCCCGGCTCCCACCTGTCCTCCCTGCTCGCGGGGAGTGCCGCGTGAAGGCCTACCAGACCTTCGGCCGGGTGGTGCGCTCCGCGCCCGGACCGTTCACCGTCAACTTCCTGCTCCAACTGGTGCGCAGCGGCATCCTCGTGGTGCCCGGCCTGATCGTGCGGGAGATCTTCAACCGGCTCTCCGGCGACGCACACCTCGACAGCGGACTGTGGCTGCTGATCGCCCTCCTGGTCGCGGTCGCCCTGGTCCGCGTCGGCGGCCTGATCGCCTGCGTCGCCTACGACGGCATCTGCGAGGCCCACGGCCAGGCCCTGCTCACCCGCAGCGCCGTCCGCGCCCTGCTCGCCCGGCCCGGAGCCACCGCGCTGCGGATGCCCGCCGGTGACGCGGTGAACCGGCTGGTCGCCGACACCGCCAACGCCGCCTCCATGGTGGGCTACACCTTCATGGTGTCCGGCGCGGCCGTGCAGGCGCTGGGCGCGCTCGTCATCATGCTGGCCATCGACCCCGTCGTCACCGCCGTGGTCTGTGTGCCGCTGGTGCTCGCCGGGATCGTCATCAACACCGCGAGCAAGCGCATCCGCAAGTACCACAGCGGCAGCCGCGCCGCCGCGGGCGAGGTGAACGCGTTCCTCGGTGAGATGCTCGGCTCGGTCCAGGCCATCCGGCTCGCCGGGGCCAAGGGGCAGATCATGTCCCGGCTCGGCACCCTGAACGAGGACCGGCGCAAGAAGACCCTGCAGAGCCGGCTGTTCACCGATGTCTTCCTGGCCTCGGTGTGGACCAACACCTCCGCGCTCGGCACCGGTGTCGTCCTCGCCCTCACCGCCAAGAGCATCACCGACGGCACCTTCACCGTCGGCGACCTCGCCCTCTTCGTCATCTACGTCGGCTGGGTCACCGACTTCACCTCCCTGTTCAGCCAGAACCTCGCCCTGTACAAGGCGTCCGGGGCCTCGCTGGAGCGGCTGGAGGAGGTCGCGCCGGGCGCCGTCACCGAGGTGCTCGAGCCGGACCCGGTACGGCTGCCCGCGCCCCGCGAGGAGCTGCGCACCCTGGAGGTGGACGGCCTCACCTGCCGCTACCCCGGCTCCGCGAACGGCGTCGACGACATCAGCTTCCGCCTGGAGCAGGGCCAGTTGGTCGTGCTCACCGGCAAGACCGGCTCCGGCAAGACCACCGTGCTGCGCGGGGTGCTCGGCCTGCTGGAGCGGCAGGGCGGCCAGGTGCGGTGGAACGGCGAGGACAGCAGCCGGATCGCCCCGCCGCGCGCCGCCTACACCCCGCAGGTGCCGCGGCTGTTCTCCGCGCCCGTCCGGGAGAACATCGAACTCGGCGCGGCCGAGGACGAGGACGCGCTGCGCGCGGTCCTGCGCACGGCCGTCCTGGAGGAGGACGTGCGGGGCCTGGACGACGGCGTGGACACGGTCGTCGGGCACAAGGGCACCAAGCTCTCCGGCGGACAGGTCCAACGCGTCGCCGCCGCCCGCATGTTCGCCCGCGAACCCGAGCTGCTCGTCTTCGACGACATCTCCAGCGCGCTCGACGGCCCGACCGAGCGCCGCCTCTGGCAGGGCCTGCGGGAGCGCCGCAGTCTCTCGCCCCTGACCTGCCTGGCCGTCTCCCACCGGCGGGAGACCTTCCGCGAGGCCGACCACATCGTCGTCCTCGACGAGGGCCGGGTCGTCGCCCAGGGCACGCTCGACGAACTGCTCGGCACCAGTGACCGCATGCGTGAGCTGTGGGAGGGAAGAGCTGATGAACCTCAGCCTGACAACGCGTAGGAAGGGCACGGAGGTCTTCCTCGCCGACCTGGGCGACGGGACGCACGGGCTGCCCGCCCATGAGGCGTCCATGCCCACCGAGATCCGCGCCCACCTCGCCGAGCGGCACGGCCTCGACACCGTCTACCTCGGCCCGCTGGCCCACCTGGGCGACGGGCTGCGGGTGCACGCGCTGGAGGCGCGCGGCGCCGACGACGCCAGGGGCGACTGGTACGACGCGGCCCGGCTGGCCCGGGTCGCCTTCGCCCCCGGCCAGCCCGCCGGGCTCGTCGCCGAGCGCCTCTCCGGTGGCGCGGCGCTGCCCGAGGTGCCGTGGACCGAGCCGGGCTGGCTCGCCCGCGCCGGCGCCTGGGCCGGGTCGGAACTCGCCCGGCACGGCACCCCCGCCACCGCGGAGCCCGAGCAACTGATCGTCTCCCCCTGGGCGTGCACCCTGCGCATCCCGGCCGGGGACACCCACGCCTTCCTCAAGGCCGCCCCGCACCCCTTCCCCTACGAGCCCGACCTGACCGCGCTGCTGCGGGACCGGTTCCCCGAGCACACCGTCCCGCTGATCGCCCGCCACCCCGACGAGCACTGGATGCTCTCCCTCGACATCGGCGAGGCACGGGTGGTCGAGGAGGACCTCACCGAGGAGCACCTCCCCATCTACCGGCGGGCGCTCGGCAGTTACGCCCGCATGCAGCACCGGCTGGCGGGGGAGACGGACGCCCTGCTGGCCCTCGGGGTCCCCGACCGCCGCCCGGCCACCCTGCCCGACCTGTACGACGAGATCCTCGACGACACCTACTGGCTCGCCGGGGACCTCGAGGGCGGTATCGGTGAGGCCGACCAGCGCCGGCTGCGGGCCTACGCCCCCGAGTTCCGCGCCACGTGCGAGGAACTGGCCGCCGCCGCGCTGCCCGACACCCTGCTCAACGTCGACTGGTGGCACGGCAACCTGTCCTTCCGCGACCAGGGCGACGTGATGTTCGACTGGGCGGAGAGCGTCGTCGGGAACCCCCTGTACTCGCTCACCACCATCGACCGGGTCACCGAGGTCGGCGCCATGCCGGAGTTCTTCCGGGACGCCCTCGCGGGCACCTACCTGGAAGCCTGGGAGGAGTGGGCCTCGCCCGCGGAACTGCTGCGCCTGCGCGAACTGGCCCGGCCCGGCGCGATCCTGTGCCGGGTGCAGACCTGGCGCCAGTGCGTACGGCTGCACGCGGACGCCGACCGCTACGCGCGCGACCGGCTCAGCGTCGCCGCCAATCTCAGCCGCCTGCTTCCGCTGGTGAAGTGAGGAGTGCCGTGAAGGCGTTCGCCAGGACGAGAATCCCGCGCCGGGGACAGGCGGACCTCGCCCCGGTCTCCGAGACCCAGCGCTCGATGTGGTTCCTGGAGCAGGCGGGCCGGGCCGGTGCCTACAACATCGGCCTGTCCGTGCGCATCGGCGGCCCGCTGGACCCACAGGCGCTGCGCCGGGCCCTGCTGGCCGTCGCCCGCCGCCACGAGACCCTCCGCTCGGTGTTCGTCGTCGAGGGCGGCGAGGTCCGGGTCCGGGTGCTGCCGGTGGAGGAGTTCGCGGAGCTGCTGTTCCCGGCCGACTGGGACGGCAGCGCCGAGGCCCCCTTCGCGCTGGACGGCGGCCCGCTCTTCCGCGCCCGGCTGACCTCCGCCTCCCCGGACGAGCACCTGCTGCTGCTCTGCTTCCACCACGTCGTCTACGACGGCGGTTCCGCCGCCCTCTTCTGGGACGACCTGTGGCAGGCGTACACGGGCGCCGAACTCCCCGACCTGGACATCCAGTACGCCGATTACGCGGCCTGGCAGCAGGAGCGGCTGGACGGCGGGGTGCTGGCCCGGCAGACCCGCTGGTGGGCCGAGCGCCTGGCCGACGCCCCGATCCTGAGCACCGTCCCCCCGGACCGGCCCCGCCCCGCCCGGCGCACCGGCGAGGGACGGGAGGTGCGGGTGCGCGTGCCCGCCGGGACGTACGGCGCGCTGGTGGAGCTGGCCCGCGCGGAGACGGCCACCGTGTACATGGTGGTGCTGGCCGCGCTGCAGGCGATGATCGGGCTCGCCTCGGGCCGTACCGACGTGCTGGTGGGCTCGCCGGTCTCCGGCCGGGTACGGTCCGAACTCCGGCCGCTGATCGGCTGCTTCGTCAACACCCTGGTCATGCGCGCCGACCTGGCGGGCGACCCGTCCTTCCTGGACCACCTGCGCCGCACCCGGCTCCAGGTGCTGGACGCCCTGGACCACCAGGAGGTCCCCTTCGACCGGGTGGTGGAGAGCGCCAACCCGCTCCGGCTGCCCGGCACCTCCCCGCTGTTCCAGGTGCTCTACGCCCATCAGGGAACCTCCGGCGAGGTCGTACCGCCCCCGGCCGGGCTGACCGCCGAGCCGGTGGACGAGCGCACGTCCACCGCCAAGTTCGACCTCCTGGTCACCACCTGGGAGGAGGACGACGGCCTGGTGCTGAGCCTGGAGTACGCCACCGAGCTGTACGACGACAAGAGCGCCGACCGGTTCCTCGGGGAGCTGCTGGAGCTGCTGACCCGGGCGGTCACCGACCCCGGCACCCCCCTGGGCGCCCTCGGCACGGTCCCCTGGGCCCCACCGGCGGCCGAGGCCGGTCCCGAGCCGTCGGCCCCGGAACCGGACGACGCCCCGTGGAGCCCGACCGAGGAGTTCCTGCGGGACGTCTGGGCGAGGCTGCTGGGCCGTACGGACATCGGCCGGCGGGCCGACTTCTTCGACCTCGGCGGGCACTCGTTCACGGGCATCCGGATGCTCAACCGGGTGCGGCTGGAGTACGGCGTCGACCTGCCCGCCGGGGTGCTGTTCGAGGCCCGCACCATCGAGGGGCTCGCGGCGGCCGTCGACCGCGGCCTGCGCGGCACCGAGCCCGCCGAACTGGTCCGGCTCGCCCCCGGCGAGGGACCGCCGCTGCTCCTGGTCCACCCGGTCGGCGGCGGCATCACCTGCTACGTCCCGCTGGCCCGGCGACTGCCGATGCCGGTGTACGGGATCGAGGCCGTCGGCCTGGACAGCGTGGAGGCGATGGCCGACGCCTATCTGACGGCCGCCGCCCCGCTGCTCGAAGAGGGGCCGGTCGCCTTCGGCGGCTGGTCGATGGGCGGGGTCGTCGCCTTCGAGATGGCCCGCCGCTTCGAGGCCGCCTCCGGGCGGACGGTCCCGGTGGTGCTGATCGACAGCCATGTCCCCGACCCCGGTGCCGGGACACCGGGCGAGGCCGACCTCGTGCGGTGGTTCGCGCGGGACTGGGGCACCTCGGCGGGCATCGACCTCGGGGACGGGATCACCGGCCGGGCGGAGCTGTGGCGGCGCGCGGAGGAGCGCGGGCTGCTGGACCCCGGCCGGGACGGGGACGCCGTCCGGCGGATGCTGGAGCGGTTCGAGACCAACATCGGGGCGGTCGGCCGGTTCCGGGTGCCGTCCGGACACCGGGGTCCGGTGCGGCTGCTGGCCGCCGCCGGGGAGACCTGGGCCGCCGAGGACCGGGGCTGGGGCGCCGTCACCTCGGGCGGGCTCACCGTCGCCCCCGTGCCGGGCGACCACTACGGGATCATGGCCGACCCCGCGCTGCCCGGCGGGATCGGAAGCTTCCTGGAGAGCGCGGTGTGCCATGACTGACGTACTGCTGGCCCTGGACTTCCCCGGCCGACGGGACGAGGCCCGGATCGCCGACCTGCGGCTGGAGGAGGCGGGCTGGAAGGTCGAGTACGCACTGACGGCGCCGTACAGCCGGGTGCCGGACGCCGGGGCGCAGGCCGCCGAACTCGCCGCGCGCCGCACGGGCCCGGCCCCGCGCGCGGTGCTCGCCTACTGCATGGCGGCCCCGCTCGCGCACGAGCTGGCCGCGCTGCTCAGCCCGCCCGGAGCGCCCGTACCGCTGGTGCTGTTCGACGGCGAGCCGGGCCGGCCGGAGGCGGTGCGGGACGCGGCCCGTACGGTCGCCGGGCAGTTGACCGGCGGGGCCGCGCAGGCGCTGGACGAGGACGCCGACCTGCTCTCCGACGCGGCCCTGACCGGCCGGCCCGAGGAGGTGATGGCGGCCGTCGAGGACCGGATGAACCGGCTGGCCGCCGAGGTGTTCCGGGACGACGGCTTCGACGAGACGGAAGCCTGGAAGGCCGCGACGCAGGTGTCCGGCTTCTACCTGGACTGGATCGCCCATCTGACCGCTTCCCTGCACACCGCCCGGCCCGCCTGGGGCGGCCGCGTCGAGCACATCCGCACCCCCGGCCACCAGGGCCCGCGGCGCTGGCCGGGCGCGGGCACCACCGAGAACCACCTCGTGGACTGCGGCCGCAACGACCTGCTGCGCGACCCCCGCACCAGGGAGCTGGCCCTCACCCTGCTCGGCCCGCCCACCGCATGACGGGCCCGGCCCCGACAACCGAATCCACCCTGCAGAAGAGGAAGTCCGACGTGTCCGATCCGCGTGACCACGACCCGGCGGACCGACCGCTCTCGCTGCTGGACCTCTTCGCCCGGACCGTGGCCCGGTACCCGGACCGCCGTGCGGTGAGCGACCGGGACACCGTGCTCACGTACCGCGGACTCGACCGGCGCGCGGACGCGGTCGCCGCCCTCCTGGCCGCGCGGGGCATCGGCCCCGGCGACCGGGTCGGGCTCTGCACCGGCCGGTCCGTGGACGTGTTCACCGCCGTCCTCGGCGTGCTGAAGGCGGGTGCCGCCTACGTCGCCGTGGACGACCGCTACCCCGACAGCCGCCGTGACCTGATGCTGACCGTGAGCGGCGCGGCGGCGGTCCTCACCTCCGAGGACCGGGCGCCCCGGCTCGCCGGGCTCGGCACCCTGGTCGTCCCGCTGCCCGCCGCGTACGGCGCCGCCCCCGCCGCCGCGGCCCGGCCGGAACCTGCCGACGCGGCCTGCGTGCTGTTCACCTCCGGCTCCACCGGCACGCCCAAGGCGATCGTGCTGGAGCACCGCAACCTCGTCGCCTTCGCGCTGAACCGCGCCCTGGTCCCGCTCACCGCCGAGGACCGGGTCGGCCAGATCTCCTCGCTCTCCTTCGACCTGTTCCACTACGAGATCTGGAACACCTTCGCGGCCGGTGCCGAGGTGGTCGTGCTGCCGCCGGTGCCCGAGCTGCTGGAGGCCGGGTTCCGCGCCGAACTCACCCGGCTCGGGATCACCGCGATGCTGGTGCCCACCATGGTCGTCAACCATGTCGCCACCGAACACCCGGACGCCTTCGCCCCGTTGCGCGTCCTCCAGGTGGCCGGCGACGTGATCCTCCCGGCCGCCTGCCGGAACATCCTCGGCGGCGGTTTCACCGGCAGCCTGCACAACCTGTACGGCCCGGCCGAGAGCACCACCGCCTGCACCGCCCACCGCGTCACCGCCCGCGACGCCGAGGGGGACGCGATCCCCATCGGCCGCCCCCTCGACGGCGTCACCGCGCACGTGTTCACCGACGGCCGCCCGGCCGCCCCCGGTGAGACCGGTGAACTCCTGATCGGCGGGGCCCAGTTGGCGCGCGGCTACCTGGACGCCCCCGAGCTGACGGCGGAGCGCTTCGTCCAGGACCCCCACGGCACCAGAATCGGCCGGGTCTACCGCACCGGCGACCTGGTCCGGCTGCGCGAGGACGGGGTGCTCGACTACGTGGGCCGGGCGGACGACCAGTGCAAGATCCGCGGCTTCCGTGTGGAACTCGGCGAGGTGGAGCGGCTGATGCGCGCCCTGCCGGGGGTGCGGGACGCGGTCGTGGTGTCCGAGGGCGAGGGCACCGACCGGATGCTGGTGGCCTTCGTGGCGGGCGACGGCCCGCTGGAGGAGACCGCGGTGCGTGAGGCGGCCGAGAAGGAGCTGCCGTTCTTCATGGTCCCCGGCTCCCTGGTGATCCTTCCGGAGATACCGGCCAACCACCACGGCAAACGCGACGTGGCCGCCCTGCTCGGCCTCCTCGCCGAACGCCGCCGCGCCCGCGCCGACGAGGCACCGGCCGCCGCGCTGTCACCCACCGAGCGGTATCTCACCGGGCTGTGGGCGGAGCTGCTCGCCGAACCGGAGATCGGCCGCACCGACCACTTCTTCGAGCGCGGCGGCAACTCGCTGCTCGCCTTCCGCATGAAGATGCGCATCGCCCGCGACCTGGGCGCCGACATCAGCCACCGCACCGTGCTCGCCCACCCGGTGCTGGCCGAACTGGCCCAGGCGGTCGACACCGTCCACGCGGCCGCCGCGCAGCGGTGAGGGACGGACCTGAACCGGCGGTGCCGGCGATCTTGGGGGAGCCGATGACGGGGGAAGAGAGCATGACGGAGCCGCCGGTCCCGGTGCACGGACGCATCCTGCGGCAGGCCCGCAGCGAGCCCGGACGCGTCGCCGTGCGGGACGGCGCTCGGGAGGTGTCCTACGGCAAGCTGGACCGCCTCTCCGGCCGCCTCGCCCGGCGCCTGACCGCCCTCGGGGTGCGCCCGGAGGACCCGGTCGCGCTGTGCCTGCCCGCCGGTGCCGACGCGGTGGTCACCGTGCTCGGCGTGCTCCGCGCGGGCGGCGCCTACGTCCCCCTGGACCCGGCCTACCCGGCCGGACGCCTCCGCTACGTCCTCGCCGACACCGGCGCCCGCTGCCTGGTCACCACCCGGAACCTGCTCGCCGCCGTCGACGGCACCCCCGAGCACGTCGTGTTCCTGGAGGACGTCCTCTCGGCCGGACACGGAGATGGCGATGGATACGGGGCCGAGGACCAGCCGGGCCCCGACGTGGACGTACTGCCCGACAACGCCGCCTACGTCATCCACACCTCCGGCTCCACCGGCCGCCCCAAGGGCGTGCTCGTCCCGCACCGCGCCCTGGCCCACCATCTCCGGGCCACCGCCGGCACCTTCCGGCTGACCCCGGACGACCGGGTCATGCAGTGCCGGTCGCTGAGCTTCGACGCTTCCGTGGAGGAGATCTTCCCGGCGCTGGCCCACGGCGCCACCCTCGTCGTCCGCGCGGACGGGCTGCGCTGCACCCCGCGCGAACTCGTCGACTGGATCGAGGCGGAGGGCATCACCGTCGCCTCCCTGCCCACCGCCTTCTGGCACGCCCTGACCGAGGACGCGGACCTCCTCACCCGGCTCGCCGCCGCGCCCCTGCGGTTCGTGCTGGCCGCCGGGGAGCAGGCGGCCCGTGAGCGGCTGGCCGCGTGGAAGCGGGCCGTCGGCGAACGCGTGGAGTTCTGCAACGTCTACGGCCCGACCGAGGCCACCGTCACCACCACCGTCTACCGCACCGGGCCCGGCTGGGAGCGGGACTGTGCCGCCACCGTCCCCATCGGCCACGCCCTCCCCGGCGTCCGGGCCCGCGTCGTCGACGGCGAGCTGTACGTGGGCGGCGGGGGCGTGGCCCGCGGGTACGTGGGCCGTCCCGCGCTGACCGCCGAGCGGTTCCTGCCCGACCCGTCCGGCGAGCCGGGGGCGCGGATGTACCGCACCGGGGACCTGGTGCGCGAGCGGGCCGACGGACTGCTGGAGTTCGCGGGCCGACGGGACTTCCAGGTGAAGTTGCGGGGCTTCCGGGTGGAGCTGGGCGAGGTGGAGGCCGCGCTCGGGGCCGCGCCGGGGGTCGCGCAGGCGGTGGCGGTGGTCCGGGAGGACGAGCCGGGTGACCGCCGGCTGGTGGGGTACGTGGTGGCCGCCGGGGTCGGTCCGGCGGCGGTGCGGGAGGCGGTGGCCGAGCGGCTGCCGTCGTTCATGGTGCCGTCCGCCGTCGTGGTGCTGGACGCGCTGCCGCTGACGGTGAACGGCAAGGTCGACCGGGCCGCGCTGCCCCGGCCGCGGGTGCTGGGCGCGGGCGTGGAACGGGCGCTGACCGAGGACGAGTCGGCGCTGTGCCGGCTGTTCGCGGAGGTGCTGGGCGCGGACGAGGTGGGTCCGGACGACGACTTCTTCGCGCTCGGCGGGCACTCCCTGCTGGCGACCCGTCTGGTCAACCGGGTCCGGGCCGCGCTCGGCCGGGAGCTCCCGATCGCCGCCGTCTTCGAGGCGTCCACCCCCGCCGACCTCGCCGTACGGCTGGCCGGGGCGCCCCCGGCCGGGCCCGGCCTGGTGCCGCGCGAGCGGCCCGCGGAGCCCCCGTTGTCGTACGCCCAGCGGCGGCTGTGGTTCCTCAACAGCCTCGAAGGGCCCAAGCCCGTCTACAACGTCCCCTACGCGCTCGGCCTCACCGGACCGCTGGACGCGTCCGCGCTGCACCGGGCCCTGCTGGACGTGCTGGCCCGCCACGAGAGCCTGCGCACCGTCCTCCCCGGCGATCTGGGCGAGCCCTACCAGCAGGTGCTCGCACCCGAGGAGGTGCTGCCGGAGCTGGCCGCCGAGGACGTGGACGCCGGTCAGGTGGCCGCCGAGCGGGACGCGTTCGCCGGACGTGCCTTCGACGTCTCCTTCGAACCCCCTCTGCGGGCAAGGCTGTTGCGCGTCGGCCCGGAGGAGCACCACCTGCTGCTCGTCCTGCACCACATCGCCGTCGACGGACTCTCCGTACGTCCGCTCGCCGCCGACCTCGCCGAGGCGTACCGCGCCCGCGTCAAGGGTGACGCCCCGGACTGGACCCCGCTGCCGGTGCAGTACGCCGACCACGCCCTCTGGCAGCGCGACGCGCTCGGCGACCCGTCCGATCCCGGCAGTACCGCCGGCCGCTGCCTCGCCCACTGGCGGGACCGGCTGGCCGGACTGCCCGACCACCTGGAGCTGCCCACCGACCGGCCCCGCCCGGCCCGCGCCAGCCACAGCGGCGGCATCGTGCCGTTCGGGCTGGACGCCGGCACCCACCGGCTGGTCGCCGACCTGGCCCGGCGGCTGCGCGCCACCCCGTTCATGGTCGTGCACGCCGCGCTGGCCGCGCTGCTCACCCGTATCGGCGCGGGCACCGACACCGTCCTCGGCACCCCGGTGGGCGGCCGCGCCGAGCACGAACTCGACGATGCCGTGGGCTTCTTCGTCAACACCCTGGTGCTGCGCACCGACACCGGCGGCGACCCGTCCTTCGCGGACCTGGTGCGCCGGGCCCGCGACACCGACCTGGCCGCCTACGCCCACCAGGCGCTCCCCTTCGAGCTGCTGGTGGAGGCGCTGCGGCCGCCCAGGTCACTGGGCCGCCACCCGCTCTTCCAGACCATGCTCGTCTTCGAGGACAGCCGCCGGGCCGTCTTCGAACTGGACCGGGTCCGCGTCGAGACGACCGAACTGCGGCTGCCCGTCTCCCGGTTCGACCTCGTCTTCGGCTTCACCGAGGAGTTCGCCCCGGACGGCGGCCCCGCCGGGCTGCGCGGCACGCTGGAGTACAGCACCGACCTGTTCGACCCGGTCACCGCCGAACGGCTCACGGGCCGCCTGTGCGCCCTGCTGCGCGACGCCGTCACCGACCCCGGCCGCCCGCTGAGCCGCCTCGCGGTGCTGCCCGACACCGAGCGCGCCCTGCTGCGGACGCTGTCGACCGGGGCCACCGGCACCCGGACCACCCCGGTCCTCGACGCGTTCGCCGCCCAGGTCCGCCGACGTCCGGACGCCGTCGCCGTACGCCATGAGGGCACCGCCCTCAGCTACGCGCAGCTCGACGCCCGCAGCAACCGGCTCGCCCGGCTGCTGCGGGAGCGCGGCGCCGGGCAGGACTCGGTGGTGGCGCTGGCGATGCCGCGCTCGCTGGAGTTCGTGGTCACGCTGCTCGCCGTGGTCAAGGCGGGTGCCGCGTATCTGCCGGTCGACCCCGAGCACCCGGCCGACCGCATCCGCTTCATGGTCGAGGACGCCGCCCCGGTGTGCGTGGTGGCCTCGGCCGAGGTGGCGAGACTGCTGGCGCCGGGTACGGCGACGGTCCCCATGGACCCGGACCTGGACGGCTACGACGACGCGCCCGTCACCCACCCCGGCGGCCTCGCCCCCGGCCGGCTGCTGTACGTCATCTACACCTCCGGCTCCACCGGCCGCCCCAAGGCGGTCGAGTTCCCCGTGGACGCGTTCGAGAACCTGCTCGCCTGGCACGCCCGGGTCATCGGGGACCGGCCGGGCGTGGTGACCGCGCAGTTCGCCTCGCTCGGCTTCGACCCCGCGCCGCAGGAGATCCTCTCGGCGCTGGGCTCCGGCAAGACCCTCGCCGTACCCCGCGAGGAGGTGCGGCGCAGTCCGGCCGACCTGGTCCGCTGGATGGCGCGGGAGAACGTGGCCGAACTCTTCGCGCCCACGGCCGTCGTCCACGGCCTCTGCGAGGAGGCCCTGGAGCAGGGGCTCGGCCTGCCCGCCCTCACCGATGTCGCCCAGGGCGGCGAGCCCCTCACCGTCAGCCCCGCCATGCGCCGCTTCTTCGGCACCGGCCGCCGGCTGCACAACCTCTACGGCCCCACCGAGACCCACGCCGCCACCGCCCACCTCCTCGACGGCGACGCCGCCCACTGGCCCGCCACCTCGCCCATCGGGGTCCCGCTCGACCACCTCACCTGCCATGTCCTGGACGCCCGCCTCGCCCCCGTACCGCTCGGCAGCGAGGGCGAGTTGTTCGTGGGCGGCGCCGGGGTGGCCCGCGGGTACGCGGGGCGGCCGGGGCTGACGGCGGAGCGGTTCGTGCCCGACCCCTTCGGGGAGCCGGGGTCGCGGATGTACCGCACCGGGGACGTGGTGCGGTACCGCCCGGACGGTCTGCTGGAGTTCGTCGGGAGACGGGACTTCCAGGTGAAGCTGCGGGGCTTCCGGGTGGAACTGGGCGAGGTGGAGGCCGCGCTGAGTGCCGCGCCGGGGGTCGGCCAGGCGGTCGCGGTGGTCCGGGAGGACGAGCCGGGGGACCGCCGGCTGGTGGGGTACGTGGTCCCCGCCGAGGCCGACGTCAAGGCGGTCCGGGAAGCGGTCGCCGCCCGGCTGCCGTCCTTCATGCTGCCGTCCGCCGTGGTCGCGCTGGACGCGCTGCCCCTGACGGTGAACGGCAAGGTCGACCGGGCCGCGCTGCCCCGCCCGCGGGTCGTGGGCGGCGGACTGGACGCGGGCCGGGTGCTCTCCGGGGACGAGGCCGAGCTGTGCCGCCTCTTCGCCGAGGTGCTGGGCGCCGACCAGGTCGGTCCGGACGACGACTTCTTCGCGCTCGGCGGGCACTCCCTGCTGGCGACCCGTCTGGTCAACCGGGTCCGGGCCGCGCTCGGCCGGGAGGTCCCGATCGCCGCCGTCTTCGAGGCCCCCACCCCCGCCGCCCTCGCCGTACGGCTGAGCTGACTTCCCGCACACCCGCGCCGGGCTCTTCGACGCCCGCCCTTGTTCGACATGCCGTGATTCGGAGGAACTGTGTCTACCATTTCCCGCCGTCGCGCACGCGGTGGCTCCGTCGAGGTGGACGACGCCTGGCAGGGCCGCACCCTCCCCGCCCTGGTGCGGGGCGACTCCACCACCGACCTGACCGCCTGGCTGGCCGCCAACCGGGCCACCGTGGACCGCCTCGCCCACCGGGCCGGCGCCGTCCTCTTCCGTGGCTTCGGCATCGACACCCCGGAGAAGTTCCGGGCGTTCATGGAGGCCCTCTCCACCGACGTACTCGGCTACGGCGAGCGCTCCTCACCCCGGCACGAGGTCACCGAGGGCGTCTACACCTCCACCGACCACCCCGCCGACCAGCACATCGCCCTGCACAACGAGCAGTCGTACACGCTGGACTGGCCGCTCAGGATCGTCTTCTCCTGCCAGCGCGAGGCCACCTCGGGCGGGCGTACCCCGCTCGCCGACAGCAGGCGGATCCTCGGCCGGCTCTCCGAGGCCACCGTCGAGCGGTTCCGCGAGCGCGGGGTGCGCTACGTGCGCAACTACGTGCCCGGCATCAGCCTCACCTGGCAGGAGGCGTTCCAGACCGAGCGGCGTGAGGAGGCCGAGGCGTACTGCGAGCGCAACGGCATCTCCTGGTCCTGGGTCGACGGCGACCAACTGCGCACCTGGCAGAGCAGGCCCGCGATCCACCGCCATCCGCTCACCGGCGACGAGACCTGGTTCAACCACGCCCTCTTCTTCCACAACTCCACCCTCCCCGAGGAGGTCGGCGACGGCCTGCTGTCGGCGCTGGGCGAGGAGAACCTGCCGTACCACACCTACTACGGCGACGGGCAGCGCATCGAGGACGAGGTGGTCGAGGAGATCCGCACCGCCCACACCGGGGAGACCGTCGGCTTCGACTGGCGGCAGGGAGACGTCCTGGTGGTGGAGAACATGCTCTGCGCGCACGGCCGCGAGCCGTTCGAGGGACCGCGCCGGATCCTCGCCGCCATGGCCGACCCCCGCTCCGCCGCGGACGGTGGGCGATGAGCGTGGGACCCGTACGGCGCGCCCGCCGCACCACCGTCGAACCCGTGACCACGTCCTTCCTGGACGGTGACTTCGGGATGGTCGTCGAGTCCCGGTTCCCCGAACTGGACCTGGTCGGCCATCTCACCGCCAACCGCGAGCAGGTCACCGAGCACCTCGACCGGCACGGCGCCGTGCTCTTCCGGGGCTTCAAGGTGCCGGACCCGGACCACTTCGGCCGCGCCGCCCGCGTCGTCGGCCCCGAACTGCTCGGCTACCTGGAGCGGGCCGCGCCGCGCAACGAGGTCGCCGACAAGGTCTTCACCTCCACGGAGTTCGCCTCCGACCAGACCATCCCGCTGCACCACGAGATGTCGTACTCCCACAACTGGCCCAGCAGGCTGTACTTCTACTGCGACCTGCCCGCCGAGACCGGCGGCGCCACCCCGCTCGCCGACGAGCGGAAGGTCACCCCGCTGATCCCGGCCGAGGTCCGCGAGCGCTTCCAGCGGCACGGCGTGCTCTACGTCCGCAACTACGGCGACGCCCTCGACCTGCCCTGGCACGAGGTGTTCCAGAGCACCGACCGGGCCGACGTGGAGGCGTACTGCCGTCAGTCGGCCACCGGCTTCGAGTGGACCGGCGACGGCGGCCTGCGCACCCGCGCGGTCCGCCAGGTCACCGCCCGGCACCCGCGCACCGGCGAGGAGGTGTGGTTCAACCACCTCCACCTCTTCCACTCCTCCAACATGCCGCCCGAGGTGCGCGAGGCACTCCTGCGCGAGTACGGCCCCGAGGGCCTGCCGCGCAACGTCTACTACGGCGACGGCACCCCCATCGAGGACGAGGTCGCCGCCTTGATCCGCGGGCTGTACGAGGAGGCTGCCGTCTCCTTCCCGTGGCGGCGCGGCGACGTGCTGATGGTGGACAACTTCCTCGCCACCCACGGCCGCGCCCCCTTCACCGGCGAACGCCGCACCCTCGTCGCCATGTCCGACCTCTACGTGAATCGAGACGTCCTGTGACCACGGTCGACAGTTACCGGCTCTCCGCCCAGCAGCGGCGGCTGTGGGCCGACGCCCCGAAGGAGCGCGTCACCGCGCGGGTCCGCCTCGCCGGGCCCCTGGACCCCGAGCGGCTGCGCGCCGCCGTCGCCGCGCTCGTCGCCCGGCACGAGACGCTGCGCCTCGACATCGGCGACCTCACCGGCACCGGGCTGCCCGTGCAGGTCGTCCGCGACGACGCCACCGCCGACGTGCACCCGGCCGACGGCGCCCCGGACGGCGAGGCCCCCGACGGCGAGGCCCCGCTGCGGGTCGTGCACGGGCCGGCCGAACTGGTCCTGGACGCCTCGGCGCTGATCGCCGACCCCGAGAGCCTGCGCGTCCTGCTCACCGAGCTCGCCGCCTGCTACGGCGGCGCCGCCCCGGTGGAGGACGAGGACCGCACCCAGTTCCTGGACGTCGTGGAGTGGCAGAGCGAGCAGGACCGCGCCGACCTGCCCGCCGACCCCGCCGCCCTGACCGCGCTCACCCTGCCCGCCCAGGCCCCCGGCGCCGCCGGGAGCGAGCCGGTGGGGGAGTACCGCGCCGAATGCCCCGCCCCCGACGGCGACACGGAGGCCCGCGCCCTGGCCGCCTGGGTCACCGCGCTCGGCCGGTACGCCGACGCCGGGACCCTGGCCCTCGCCGTCGACGACGACGGCCGGTCCGTGGACGGCACCCAGGGCGTCGTCGGCCCGCTCGCCGCCCCCGTCCGCTGCGAGGTCCCCCGCGCCCTCACCGCCGAGGCCGCCGCCGGACTGCTCGCCGCGATCCGTGCCCGCAGCCTGCGGGTCACCCCGCTGGACCACCCCGTGGCCGCGTCCTTCGCCCACGTCACCGCCGCCGACCCCGGCCCGCTCGCCCCCCTCGGCGCCACCGGGGCCACGCTCGACGCGCCCCGCCCCGAGGCCCCGCTGCACCTGACCTGCACCCGCGACGGCTCCACCCTGCGCCTCGCCCTGCACGCCGACCCCGCCGTGGCCGACCCGGCCGCCGCCGCTCTGCTGCTCGGCGCCGTCACCGCCCAGCTCACCGGCGGCCGCCCCGAGGACGCCGAGGCCGCGCTGCTGGCCGGGTGGGAGGGCACCGCCGTCCCCCTCGGCGAGCGCACCCTGCTCGGCCTGCTGGACGCGGGCGTCACCGGCGCCGACCCCGCGCGCACCGCCGTCGCCGCCCCCGACGCCACCCTGACCTTCGGCGAACTCGACGCCGCCGCCGCCTCGGTGACCGCACACCTGCGGGAACACGGCGTCGGCCCCGGTGACCGCGTCGTCGTCCTCGGCGAACGCTCCGCCGTCACCGTCGCCGCCTTCCTCGGCGTGCTGCGCGCCGGAGCCGTGTACGTCCCGCTCGACCCGGCCCACCCGGCGCCCTGGCTGCGCCGCCTCGCCACCACCGTGGACGCGGCCCTCGCCGTCGCTCCCAAGGGCTCCGCCGCCCTGCGCGGCCTCGTCGGCACCCTGCCCACCCTCGAACTCGACGCGCTCCCCGCCACCGGCACCGCCGCCGAACCGCACCCGGCCGGCCCCGGCGACCCGGCGTACGTCATCTTCACCTCCGGTTCCACCGGCACCCCCCGCCCGGTCGTCGTCGAACACGGCAGCGCCGCCCACCTCTTCGACGCCCTCGAAGCCACCGTGTACGCGGACGCCCCCGAGGACCTGACGGTCGCCGTCAACGCCTCCTTCGGCTTCGACGCCTCCATGAAGCAGCTCGTCCAGCTCGCCGCCGGGCGCTCCCTGTGCCTGGTCTTGGAGGAGACCCGGCGCGACGTGCCCGCGCTGCTGCGCGAACTCGCCGACCGGGGCGCCGACGTGCTCGACTGCACCCCCTCCCACCTGCGGCTCGTCCTCGACCACCGGGAGAGCGGCCAGCGCCTGCCCGGCCTGCTGCTGATCGGCGGCGAGCCGCTGGACGCCGAGCTGTGGCAGCGGGCAGCCACGCTGGAGGGCGTACGCGCCTTCAACGTCTACGGGCCCACCGAGTGCACCGTCGACGTCACCGCCGCCCCCGTCACGCCGGACGGGGGACCCTCCGTCGGCCGCCCCCTGCCCGGCTTCCGGGTGCGGGTGCTGGACGCCGAGGGGCGGCCGGTGCCGCCCGGCATGCCCGGCGAACTGTTCGTCACCGGGCCGCAGGTGGCGCGCGGCTACTGGGGGGACCCGGAGGCCACCGCCGCCCGCTTCACGACCGTGGACGGCGTACGCGGCTACCGCACCGGCGACCGGGTGCGCTTCCTGCCCGACGGCCGCATCGCCCACCTCGGGCGCGCCGACGGACAGCTCAAGATCAACGGCTATCGGGCCGAGCCCGCCGAGATCGCCGCCGTGCTCGCCCAGCACCCGGCCGTCGGCCAGGCCGTGGCCGACTGGCGGGTGGACGAGACGGCCGGCACCGGCACCCTCGTCGGCTACGCCGTGCCCCGCCGCACGGCCGGGCGCCCGCTGAACGTCGAGGACATCGCCGGGATCAACCCGCACGAGACCCGCTACCTGTTCGACGAGATCTTCGTCCAGCAGACCTATCTGCGCGGCGGGATCACCCTGCGCGAGGACGCGGTCGTCGTGGACGTCGGCGCCAACATCGGCATGTTCTCGCTCTTCGTGGACCGGGCCTGCCCCGGCGCCCGCATCCTGGCCTTCGAGCCGCTGCCCGAGGCCCACGCCCGGCTCACCGAGAACCTCCGCCACCGCACCGGCCCCACCGAGGTCTTCGGCTTCGGCCTCTCCGACCGCGAGCAGTCGGCCGCGTTCACCGTCTACCCCGGCTACTCCATGATGTCCGGCCAGGCCGAGTACGCCGACCCCGCGGCCGAGATCGCGCTCGTCCAGACCTTCCTGGAGAACCGGCGCGACGACGAACTCCTCGGCGAGGTCTCCGAGATCCTCGCCGAGCGCTTCACCCCGCGCGAGGAACAGGCCCGGCTGCGCCGGCTGTCCGACGTGCTCACCGAGACCGGGGTCGACCGGATCGACCTGCTGAAGATCGACGTGCAGCGCGCCGAGTGGGACGTATTGCGCGGCCTGGACGACGCGCACCTCGCCCGGGTCCAGCAGATCGCCATGGAGGTCCACGACGACACCGGCGCCGCCCCGCACGGACGGCTCGCCGAGATCGCCGGGCACCTGCGCGGACACGGCTTCGAGGTGTTCTGGGAACAGGACGAACTCCTCACGAGCACCGACCGGTTCACCCTGTGCGCGGTCCGTCCCGAGTACCGTGACGACCCCCGCCCGGCCGCCGAACCGCCCGTCGCCGTGCCGGACGCCGCCCTGCTGCGCCAGTGGCTCGCCCAGCGGCTGCCCGAACCCCTCGTCCCGGCCACCGTGGTCCTGCTGGACGCCCTCCCGCTCACCGTCAACGGCAAGATCGACCGCGCCGCGCTCCCCGCGCCCGAGCGGCCCCGCACCACCGCCCAGCCCGCCACCGCCACCGAACGCGCCCTCATCGGCATCTGGGAGGAGGTGCTCGGCCGGGAGAACATCGGCGTCGACGACAACTTCTTCGCCATCGGCGGCGACTCCATCCGCGCCATCCGGATGCGCGCCGCCGCCGTGAAGGCGGGCCTGTCCTTCCCGCTGCGGGACGTGTTCCGCAACCAGACCGTCCGCGCCCTCGCCGCGGGCATCGAGGGCACCCAGGCCGCGGAACCGGCAGCGGGGGCGCCCTTCGCCCTGCTCGACCCGGCCGACCGGGCGCTGGTCCCGGCGGGCGTGAGCGACGCCTACCCGCTCACCGCCCTGCAGCTCGGCATGGTCTACCTCGGCGAACTCTCCGAGGGCGACGGCCACGCCTACCACGTGGTCACCGTCGACACCGTCCGAGGCCCCTGGGCGCCGGAGGCGCTCGCCGCGGCCGCCGAGGACCTCACCGCCGCGCACGACATCCTGCGCACCTCCTTCGACCTGGCCGCGTTCAGCCGGCCCATGCAGCTCGTGCACGAGCGGGCCACCGTGCCCGTGCGCACCGAGGACCTCACCGCGCTTCCCGAACAGGAGCGGGCGCGCCGGGTGCGCGAGGTCGTGGACGCACAGAAGGCCACCCCGTTCGACTGGCGCGCCCCCATGCTGCGCCTGCACGCCCTGCGCACCGGCAAGGACACCTACGAGCTGGTGCAGACCCACTTCCACGGTGTGCTGGACGGCCTCAGCCTGCACCTGATGACCAGCGAACTGCTGGCCCGCCTCGACCACCACCGCACCGGCACCCCGGCCCCCCGGTCCGCCCCCGTGCTGCCCTACCGGCACCACGTCGAGGCCGAGCTCGCCGCCCGCGAGGACACCGGCACCCGCGCCTTCTGGCGCGACACCCTGGACGGCGTGCACCCGCTGCGGCTCGCCGGGGAACACGTCCCCGCCATCGGCGTCTCCCGCGTGCTGGAACCCGCCGGAGCCACCGCCGACGCGCTGGACGCGGCCGCGCGCCGGGCCGGGGTGCCGGTGAAGTCGCTGCTGCTCGCCGCGCACGTCCGCGCCCTGGCCGCCGCCTTCGGCACCGACGGCTCCGGCGAGGTCGTCACCGGTCTGGTGGTCAGCGCCCGCCCCGCCGAGGAGGGCGGCGACCGCACCCTCGGCCTGTTCCTCAACACCCTTCCCGTCCGCACCGACCCCGGCGCCCCCGAACTGGCCGCCCGGCTCTGGGAGTACGAGCAGTCACTCATGGGCCACCATCTGCTGCCGCTCGCCGACATCCAGCAACTCGCTGCCACGGGACCCCTGTTCGACTCCTTCTTCAACTTCACCCGCTTCACCGGCATCGCCCCCGCCACGGACGGCTCCCGCGTGGTCTCCGAGCACGACGACACAGTGGACGTCGGATTCGCCCTCGCCTCCAACGCCGACCTCGGCCCCGCGGGCGCCCGGCTCGTCGTGCAGTACGACGCGGCCGCGCTGAGCGCCGAGCGGATCGACGCCTACGCCGACCGGCTGCGCGCCGAGGTCGAGGCACTGGCAGCACACCGGGACAGCACGGAGGACGCCCGATGACCATCGTTCCGCGCCACACCCGCCGCCGTACCCCCGCCGCCGCACCCGAGGACGCCCACGGCCCGGACCGGCCGCTGTCCCTGCCGCAGCAGCAGCTCTGGTTCATGGACCGCGTCCAGCCCGGCGGCTCGCTCTACAACCTGCCCGTCGTGCTGCGGCTGCGCGGCGCCCTCGACCTCGGGGTGCTCCAGCGCTGCCTGCGCGACATCGTCACCCGGCACGAGGTGCTGCGCACCCGCTTCCCCGACCGCGACGGTGTCCCCGTGCAGGTCACCACGGCCGGCGCCCATGTGCCGCTGCCCGTGCACGACCTGTCCGCCGCCCCCGTCGACGAGCGCGAGGAACTGCTGCGCAAGCTCGTCACCGAGGAGACGCACGCCCCCTTCGACCTCGCCGAGGGTCCGGTCCTGCGGGCCGCCCTGGTGCGTGCCGGGGCCACCGACCACGTGCTGGTGCTCACCTTCCACCACATCGTCTTCGACGGCTCCTCCTGCGGCGTCCTCCTCGCCGAACTGGGCGAGCTGTACACCGCGCACACCGAGGGCCGCGAGCCCGGACTGCCCACGCTGACCGTCCAGTACGCCGACTACGCCGAGCGCAGCCGCACCGCCGACGTCGGAAGCCAACTGCGGTACTGGCAGGAGCGGTTCGCCACCCCGCCGCCCACCCTTCAGCTCCCGGCGGACCGACCCAGGCCCGCCGTGCAGAGCTACCAGGGCGCCGCTGCCCCCTTCGAGGTGGGCCCGGAACTCACCTCCGCCGTGGAGCGGCTGGCGGAGGAGGAGGGTGTCACCCCGTTCGCCGTCATGCTGTCCGCCTTCTTCGTGCTGCTCGCCCGCTACACCGGCCAGCACGACCTGGCCGTCGGTGTGCCCGTCGTCCGCCGCCCCGAACCCGACCTCGACCCGCTGATCGGCTGCTTCGTCAACACCCTGGCGATCCGCGCCGACGTGGACCCCGCCGCCGGGTTCCGCCCGCTGCTCGCGCGGGTCGCCGAGTCGGTGTACGCGGCCTTCGAGAACATGGAGGTCCAGTTCGACGACGTGGTCCGGGTGGTCGAGCCCGAACGCGACCCCAGCTACTCCCCGCTGGTGCAGGCCAGCTTCGGCATGCTGGCGGCCGGGCAGACCGGCGAGCTGACCCTGCCGGGGCTCACCGCGGAGCTGCTGGAGGACGAGCGGCTCACCTCCAAGTTCGACCTGAGCCTCGACCTCATCCAGAAGGGCGACGGCTTCCAGGGCGAACTGGAGTACGCGACCGACCTCTTCGACGCCGCCACCATGCGCCGCGCCGCCGGACACTGGCTCCGCCTCCTGACCGAGCTGGTCGCCGCGCCCGACGCCCCCGTGGCCACCGTGCCCCTGCTCACCCCCGAGGAGGAGCACCGCCAGCTACGCGCCTGGAACGACACAGCGTTCCCGGTCGGCGAAGAGCCCACCATGCACGCCCTGTTCGAGGCGCAGGTCGCCCGCACCCCGGACGCGCCCGCCGTGGTCAAGGGCGAGGACCGGCTGACCTACGCCGAACTCGACCGCCGCGCCAACCGGCTCGCCCATCTGCTCCGGCGGCGCGGGGTGCGCGCGGAGACCCCGGTCGGCGTCTGCATGGAACGCGGCGTGGACACCGTCGTCGCCTTCCTCGGCGTGCTCAAGTCGGGCGGCGTGTACGTGCCGCTCGACCCCGAGTACCCGCGCGAGCGGCTGGAGTACATGCTGGCGCACGCGGCCGTACCTCTGGTCGTGACCACCACCGACACCCTGCGCGACCTGCCCCCGGTCCAGGGCGCCCTGCTGCTGGACGAGGAGGCCGAACTGCTGGCCGGCCTGCCCGGCACCGCGCCGGACGCCGAGGCCGGCCCGGACAACCTGTCCTGCATGTTCTACACCTCGGGCTCCACCGGCACCCCGAAGTGCGCCATGGTCACGCACGCCAACTACGTGAACTACTTCCGCTTCTGGGAGTCCGCCTACCTGGGCGGCCACCCGATGCGCTCGCACCTGCAGATGACGAGCTTCGCCTTCGACATCTTCATCGCCGACGCCACCCGCGCCCTGTTCAGCGGCGCCAAGCTGGTCGTCGTCCCGCACGAGACGGTCATGTCCCCGCCGGACCTGTACCGGCTGATGGTGGCGGAGGACGTCAACAGCGCCGAGTTCATCACCCCCATCCTGGCCGCGCTCGTCGACCACCTGGAGGAGACCGGCGCCGACCTGTCCTTCCTGGACCTGCTCGTCGCGGGCAGCGACATCTGGTACGCGCGGGACTACATGCGGGTGCGCACCCTGTGCCGCCCCGACACCCAGATCGTCGCCGCGTACGGGCTCAGCGAGACCGCCATCGACAACGCCACCCTGGCCCGCGCGGAGGTCCCCGAGGTCATCGAGGGCATCGTCCCGATCGGCCGCCCCACCGGCAACAACCAGGTCTACGTCCTCAACGACCGCCTCCAGCCCCAGCCCGTCGGCGTGCCCGGCGAGCTGTACGTCGGCGGGGCCGGCGTCGGCCGCGGCTACCACCGGGACGCCTCCCGCACCGCCCAGCGCTATCTGCCCGACCCGTTCTCCGCCGAGCCCGGCGCCCGGCTCTACCGCTCCGGCGACCTCGCCCGGTACCGGCCCGACGGCGTGCTGGAGATCCTCGGCCGGATCGACAACCAGGTGAAGGTCAACGGCTTCCGCATCGAACTGGGCGAGATCGAGTCCGTGCTGCGCGCCCACCCGGACGTGGACAACGCCGTCGTGGTCGTCCACACCGCGAGCGGCACCGGGGAGACCCGCCTGGTCGGCTACGTCACGTTCGTGTCCGCCGCCCGCCCCGACCTCACCCCCTACCTGGTCGACCGGCTCCCCGCCTACATGCTGCCCTCGGTGCTCGTCACCCTGGACGAGATGCCGCTGAACGCCAACGGCAAGATCAACCGGCGTGCGCTGCCCGAACCCGCCTCCGCCGCCGGAGGCGCCACCGCGCGCGGCGGTGCGCCCCGGACCCCGGTGGAGGAGATCCTCGCCGGGATCTGGGCCGAGGTGCTGGGGCTCACCGAGGTGGGCCGGTCGGACAACTTCTTCGCCCTGGGCGGAAGTTCGCTGCTGATGACCCAGGTCGTCTCCCGGATGCGCCGGGTGCTCGGCCGGGACGTGCCGCTGCGCGTCCTCTACCAGCACCCGACCGTGGCCGCCCTCGCCGCCGAGCTGGCCCGCGCGGGCGACGGCCGCGAGGAACGCCCCGTCACCCCGGTCCCCCGGGACCCCGCCGGGCACCCGCTCTCCTACGCCCAGGAACAGCTCTGGTTCCTCGACCGGCTCGGCGAGGGCGACGTCAGCTACAACGTCCCCGAGACGCTCCGGCTGCGCGGCCCGCTCGACACCGAAGCCCTCGCCGCCGCCCTCCAGGCGCTCGCCGACCGCCACGAGGCGCTGCGCACGGTGTACGTACGCGGCACCGCCGGGCGTCCCGTGCAGCTCGTGCGGGACACGGTGAGCGTGCCGCTCAAGCGCGCCGACCTCTCCGGCCTGGACGCCACCACCCGCGACGCCGCCGTACGCGAGCTGATCCGCGCCGACGAACTCCTCCCCTTCGACCTGGAGCACGGCCCGCTGATCCGGGCCACCCTGGTCGCCACCGGCGAGGACGAGCACCTGCTCCTGCTCGGCCAGCACCACATCGCCACCGACGGCTGGTCCTTTGGCGTGCTGCTGCGGGAGCTGTCCGAGCTGTACACCGCGCACACCGAGGGCCGCCCGGCCGACCTCGCCCCGCTGCCCCTCCAGTACGCCGACTTCGCGGTCTGGCAGCGCGACTGGCTGGACGGCGAGGAGGGCCGCAGGGGCCTCGCGCACTGGCGGGAACGGCTCGCCGGTGCCCCCGCCACCACCACGCTGCCCCTGGACCGGCCCCGCACCCCCGCCGTCACCCGCGCGGGCGCCTCCGTCGCCTTCACCGTCCCCGACGATGTGTACGCCGCGCTGCGCGCCTACGGCCGTGAGCGCGGCGCCACCCTGTTCATGACGCTGCTCGCCGCCTTCGACGTCCTCCTCGCCCGCTCCGGCGGCGACACGGAACTCGTCGTCGGCACGCCCGCCTCGGGCCGGACCCGCGTCGAACTCGAGCCGGTGCTCGGCTTCTTCACCAACGTGCTCGCACTGCGCACCCGTGTCGACGACGACCCCGTCTTCGCCGACCTGCTCACCCGCGTCCGGGACACCGCGCTCGACGGCTACGCCCACCAGGACGTGCCCTTCGAGCGCGTGGTGGAGGAGCTGCGCCCGCGCCGCGACCTCGGCCACAACCCCGTGTTCCAGGTGGTGTTCTCGCTCGACGACGCGGGCGGCGACGCCCTCGGCCTGCCCGGCGTCACCGCCGAGGAGGTGCGGCCGGCCTACAGCACCGCCAAGTTCGACCTGGAACTGATGCTGGAGCAGCGCGACGGCACCCTGGGCGGCACCTTCACCTACCGCACCGACCTGTTCGACGCGGCCACCGTCGAGACGCTGTGCGCGGCCTGGCTGCGCCTGCTCGGGCAGCTCGCGGCGGACACCGGGCGCCGGATCTCGGCGTACGAACTGCCGGAACTGGACGCGCTCGGCACGGCGCCCGAGGCCCCGGCGGCACACGCGCCCGCCCCGGTGACGGGACTGCCGGGGCCGGACGGGGAACTGCTGGGCCGGGTGCTGGGCGCGCTGTGGGCCGAGGTGCTGCTCACCGACGCAGCACCGGACCCAGGGGACGACTTCTTCGTCCTCGGCGGCCACTCGCTGCTGGTCACCCAGGTCACCTACGGCATCGAGGACCTGCTCGGCCTCGCCGTGCCCGTGCGGGCGCTCTTCGAGAACCCGACGCTGGGCGCGTTCACCGCCGAGGTGGGCCGGCGCGCCGCCGAGGAGGGCGGGGCGGAGGGGACCGGGGAGTTCGCGGCGCGGCTGCGCGTCCTGGCCGAGCAGATCTGACCGCCCGACCGGGCGGCGCACGACGGGGGAGGAGCACAAGGTGATCGCGGAACTGTTCCGGGACCGGGCGGCCAGGACACCCGGCGCCCTGGCCGTCAGCGACGGCACGACGAGGCTGACCTACGCCGAACTGGCGGCGGCTTCGGAGGAGTTCGCGCGCGGACTGGTCCGGCTGGGTGTGCGCCGGGGAGACCTCGTCGGTCTGCTCGGCGGGCGCTCGGCGGCCGGGGTGGTCGCACTGGTCGGCACGGTGCTCGCCGGAGCCGCCTACCTGCCCCTCAACCCCGGCTGGCCCGCCACCCGGCTGCGGCAGATCACGGACCATGCCCGCCCGCGCCTCGTCGTCGGCGTGCCGGACGCCGGGACGGGATCGGTGCCGGCGGCCGAGGTGAGGGCGGCCGGGCGCACCGCCGCGCCCCTGTCCGAGGGCGCCGGTGACACGCCCCCGGCCTACGTCATGTTCACCTCCGGCAGCACCGGCACCCCCAAGGGGGTCGTCGTCGAACAGCGGGGCGTGCTGCGGCTGGTGTGCGCGTCGGAGCACCCCTGGCTGCCGGTGGGGATGCGGGCCGCGCACGGTGCCGCCCCGGAGTTCGACGCCGCCACGCTGGAGGTGTGGGGCGCGCTGCTGAACGGGGGCTCGCTGCACATCGCCGACGCGGAGACCATGGCCCGCCCGGCCGCGTACGCGGAGTTCCTGCGCCGGGAGCGGATCGAGTTCGCCTGGCTGACGGCGCCCCTGTTCCACCGCATGGCCGACCACGACCCGGCCCTGTTCGCGGGCCTGCGCACCCTGATGACCGGCGGCGACGTCGTCTCCGCGGGGCACGCGGCACGGGTGCTCGCCCGCTGTCCGGAACTGGCGCTGTACAACGGCTACGGCCCCACCGAGAACACCGTCTTCACCACCGTGCACCGCGTCACCGCCCCCGTCCCGGACCCGGTGCCCGTCGGCCGGGCCGTCGCGGGCACCGAGCTGTACGTGTGCGACCAGGCCGGGCAGCCGGTGCCGGACGGCACCGAGGGCGAGCTGTGGGTGGGCGGCGCCGGGGTGGCGCGCGGCTACCTCGGTGACCTCGGGCTGACGGCGGCCCGCTTCCCCGGCGGCCGCTACCGCACCGGCGACCTGGTCACCCGCGAGAAGGACGGCCTGGTCCGCTTCCACGGGCGCGCCGACCAGCAGGTCAAGATCCTGGGCAACCTGGTGGAGCCCGCCGAGGTCACGGCCGCCCTGCTCGCCCTGCCCGCCGTACGCCAGGCCCACACGGTCGCCGTACGCGACGAGGCGGGGGAGGCCCGGCTGAGCGCGTACGCCGTCACCGGCATGGACCCCGGCGCCCTGCGCACGGCCCTCGCCGAACGGCTGCCCCGCTATCTGCTCCCCGCCCACCTCACCGTCCTGGACCGCCTGCCGCTGAACCCCAACGGCAAGGTCGACACCGCCCGGCTGCCCGCACCCCGGACGCACGGGACGCACGAGGACGCCCCGGCGCCGGACGAGCTGACCGGGCTGTGGGCGCGGGTGCTCGGCCAGGACCCGGCGGCCATCGGCCCCGACAGCGACTTCTTCGCCCTCGGCGGCGACTCCGTACGCCTGGGCGTCCTGCTCGACCGGATCGAGGCCCGCCTCGGCCGCAGGCTCGGCTTCCGCCAGGTCTACGCGGCCCCCACCCTGGCCGGGATGCGCGCCCTGCTGGAGCATGCCGGCCAGGCCAGCGCGCCCGTACCGCGCGGCACCGGCCGCACCGGCCCGGCGCACCCCGCCCAGCGCGGGCTGTACGCCCTCTGGCAGGCCGACCCGGACTCGGTCGCGTACAACATCCCCGTACGCCTGGACTTCGGGGCGCCCGTCGGCCCCGAGCGGCTCCAGGGCGCCCTGGACGCCCTGGTCGAGCGGCACGAGGCTCTGCGTACGCGGCTGACCGCCGACGCGGACGGCATCCGGCAGGAGGTCGTCGACGGGGTCACCGTGCGCCTCGAACCCGAGGACGCGGAAGGCGAGTTCGTACGTCCCTTCGACCTCGCCGCGCCCCCGCTGCTGCGCGCCCGCCGCGCCGGTGACCGGGGGCTGCTGCTGGATCTGCACCACGTCGTGGCCGACGGCGTCTCGGTCCGCGTCCTCGTGCGGGAACTGCTCGCCCTGCTCGCCGGAGAGACGCCCGCCCCCGTGCCGCTGCGCTGGCTGGACGCGGCCCGCTGGTGCGCCGGGCGGGACGACGACCTCGGCCCCTGGCTGACCTCGCTCGCCGGAGCACCCGGCGGCGGCACCCTGCCCACCGACCGGCCGCGCCCGCCGCGCCCCACCGACGCGGGCGGCCGGGTGCGGCGCGACCCGGTCGCCGCCGACGCGGTGGAGAAGACGGCCCGCGTGCACGGCACCACCCCGTTCGTGGTGCTGCTCGCCGCCTACGCCACCGCCCTGGCCCGCGTCGGTGGCCTCACCGACCTGGTGGTCGGCACCCCCGTGCACGGCCGCGGCCACCACGAACTCGCCGACGTGGTCGGCATGTTCGTGCAGACCGTGCCGCTGCGCGTCCGGCTGGAGGAGGACACCACGCTCGGCGCCCTGGTGGCGGACCTGCGCGAGAGCCACCAGGACGCCCTGGACCGGGGCGCCGTCCCCTACGACCGGCTGGTGCGCGAGCTGGGCGCGGGCCGGCCCGGACTGCGCGACCCGCTGATCGACGCCTTCTTCGGCCTGCAGAACCTCGACTCCTACGAGTTCGCCGAGGCCGGGCTCACCGCCTCGCTGGACTTCCTCCACCCCGGCACCACCCGGTTCGACCTCAACCTCCAGGTCCACGTCCGCCCCGACCGCCTGGTGTGCGACCTGGAGCACTCCACCGAGCTGTACGAACGGGCCTCCGCCGACCACCTGCTGGACTCCGTCCTGCTGGCACTGGACGAGATCGCCACCGCCCCCGAGGGGCCGGTGCTGCGGCGCCTCACGGCGGGCGCCTACGCCAGCGACGCCGACTTCGACTTTGGAGCAGCACGATGACCACGTTGCGCGGCAGCCAGGCCCTGAACGAGTACCCGGAGCAGACCCGGTACTGGCGGCGGTGGGCCGGGGCGCTCGACGCGGCCACCCTGCTCCACCACGACCTCCTCGCGGGCACCGGCCCCGAGGACCCGGCCACCGGGGTGTGGGAGCAGGACCTCGACACCGAGGCCGTCGCCCGCGCGAGCGCGCTGACCGGTGACGAACCCACGCTGGCCCAGGTGTTCGTCACCGCCGCCGTCGCGGCCGTCGCCGCCACCGAGACCGACAGCGCGCGGGTCTGCGTCCGCACCCGCGCCGGGGACCGGGACTTCCCCGTGCTCGTCGACGTCGGCACCGACACCCGCGCCCTGCTCACCGAGGTCCGCCGCGCCTACCGCGAGGGCGCCGCCCACCTCGACGTGCCGCCCGCCCAGGTGCTGGCCGCCGAGGGCGTCGTCCCCACCGACCTCGCCGTGCTGCCGTACCCGCAGGACACGCTGCCGGACGGGATCACCGCCGGGTTCGCGGTGCGCGGCGGCAGGCTGCGGCTGACCTACCGCGCCGACCTCCTGCTGCCCGGCACCGCACGGCGCCTGGCCGGGCGGTTCGCGCGGGCCCACGCCCGGATCGCCGCCCTCGGCCCGGTGCACGGCACACCGGACCCGGCGGAGACGGAGCTCCTCGCGCGGGCCAACCGCACCGCCCACGGCTACGAACCCGGCACCCTGCTGCACGAGTTCGTCCAGCACACCGCCGCCCGGCACCCGGACCGCCCGGCCGTGCTCGACGGAAGCGGCCTGACCTACGCCGAGTTCAACGCCCGCGCCAACCAGCTCGCCCGGCACCTGCGCGAACTGGGCGCCGCACCCGGTGGAATCGTCGCCGTCGCCCTGCCCCGCAGCCCCGAGGCGCTGATCGCCTTCCACGCCGTGCTCAAGTCGGGCGCCGCCTACCTGCCCGTCGACCCGGCCCTGCCCGAGGCGCGCCGCCGCCACATGGTCACCCACAGCGGCGCCCGGATCGCGGTCGGCACCGACTGCCCCGGCGCCACCCGCCTGGTGGACCCCGCCGACCCGGCGCTCGCCGCGCTCGACGGCACCGACCTGCCCCCGCTCGCCACCGAGAGCGACCTCGCCTACGTCATCTACACCTCCGGCTCCACCGGCCGCCCCAAGGGCGTCATGGTGGAACACCGGGCGATCGTGAACCGGCTGCGCTGGATGCAGCGGCAGTACCCGCTCACCCCCGGCGACGTCATCCTGCACAAGACACCCACCGCGTTCGACGTCTCCCTGTGGGAGATCTTCTGGTGGGCGCTCGCGGGCTGCGCGGTGAGCACCCTGCCCTCCGGCGACGAACGCGACCCGGCCGCCCTCGTCCGCCGGATGACCGAACACGGCGTGACCACCGCGCACTTCGTGCCCTCCATGCTGCAGGCGTTCCTCGCCCACCTCGCCGACGGCACCGCGCCCACCGGGCTGCGCCGGATCTTCGCCAGCGGCGAGGCGCTGCCCGCCGACGCGATACCCGCCCTCGCCCGCGCCTTCCCCGGCCCCGACGCCCCGGCACTGGTCAACCTGTACGGGCCGACCGAGGCCGCCGTCGACGTCACCCACCACGACTGCACCGGCCACGACCCGCGCCGCCCGGTCCCGCTCGGCACCCCCATCGACAACATCCGGCTGCGCGTCCTCACCCGCGACGGCGGCCCCGCCCCGGTCGGCGTGCCGGGCGAGCTGTACCTGAGCGGGGCCGGTCTGGCCCGCGGCTACCTGGGCGCCCCCGGCCTGACCGCCGAGCGCTTCGTGCCCGACCCGACCGCGCCCGGCGAACGCTGCTACCGCACCGGCGACGCGGCCCGCTGGCGGGAGGACGGCACGGTCGAGTACCTGGGCCGGCTCGACGACCAGGTGAAGGTGCGCGGCCACCGCATCGAGCCCGGCGAGATCGAGCACGTCCTCACCGCGCTCCCCGGGGTCACCGAGTGCGCGGTGGCCCTGCACGAAGGCGCCCTGCGCGCGTACGTCGTGTCGGCGCGGCCGGACACGGAGGCCCTGCGCGCGGGGCTCGCCCGGCAGTTGCCCTCCTACATGGTCCCGGCCCGGTTCGTGACCGTGGCGGAGATCCCGCGCACCCCCAACGGCAAACGGGACCTGAAGGCCCTCGCCGCGCTGCCGGCCACTCCGGGCACCGGCCGGGTGGCCCCTCGTACCCCGCTGGAGGAGGAGCTGGCCGGGATCTTCGCCGCCGCGCTCGGCCGGGAGGACCTCGGGGTCACGGACAACTTCTTCGAACTCGGCGGCGACTCCATCAAGTTCATCGGCGTGCTGGCCGCCGCCCGGCGCGCCGGGCTCGACTTCACCTTCCAGGAACTGTTCGCCCACCCCACCGTCGCCCTGCTCGCCCCCCTGGTCCGCCGGGCCGGACCCGACGCGCCCGAGGCACCGGCCCCCTTCGCCGCCCTGACCCCCGCCGACCGGGCCGCGCTGCCCGCCGACGCCGAGGCCGCGTACCCCCTCTCCAGCCTCCAGGCCGGGCTGCTCTACGAGATCGCCACCCGTGACGCCGCCGTCTACCACGACGTCTCCGGCTACCGCTACGACGCCCCGCTGGACCCCGCCCGCTTCCGGCGCGCCGCGACCGAGGCGGCCCGCCGCCACCCGATGCTGCGCACCTCCTTCCACGCAGCCGGCTTCTCCCGGCCCACCCAGGTCGTCCACCGCGACACCCCCGACTGGTGCACCACCGTCGACCTCACCGGCCGGGACCCCGACGCCCAGCGCGCCTACCTGGAGAAGGCGACCGCCGAGGAACTCGCCACCGGCTTCCCCGAGGGCACCGTCGGCCCCGTACGGATGCGGCTGTGCCTGCTCGGCGGCGACCGCCACCACCTGCTGCTCAGCTACCACGCGGCCGCCCTGGACGGCTGGAGCGTCAACCGGCTGCTCTACGACCTGTTCGACCTCTGCTTCGACGCCAGCGCGACCGCCGGCCGGCCCGGCACCGACTACGCGGAGTTCGTCGCCCTGGAACAGCGGGCCGTCGCCTCCGAGGAGGCCCGCGACTTCTGGCTCACCCGGCTCGACGGCGCCGACGCCACCGCGCTGCCCCGCAACCCCGGCGCCGGCCTCGACCCCGCCGAGACCGTCCGCACCCTCGACGTGCCCCTCGACGCCGGCCTCGGCCCCGAGCTGCTCGCCACCGCCGCGCGGCTCGGCGTCCCCGTCAAGTCCGTACTGCTCGCCGCGCACACCGCCGTGCTCTCCTTCGCCGCCGGACGCGACGACATCACCACCGGCTACGAACACAGCGGGCGCCCCGAGCGGCAGGACGCCGAACGCACCCTCGGTCTCTTCCTGAACACCCTCCCCTTCCGCGTCCGCACCGACGCCCCGAGCTGGGCCGACCTGGTCCGGCGGGTCTACGACGAGGAGAGCGCACTCCTGCCGCACCGCCGCTACCCCATGGGCGAGATGGCCCGGCACCTGCGCCGCCCGCTGTTCGAGGCCGTCTTCAACTTCACCCACTTCCACGTCCTCGGCGCCCTGGCCCGTCGCCACGGCGCCCGGCTGCACCGGGTCTCCGTGCACAGCCAGACCGAGTTCCCGCTGCGCGCCGAGTTCTCCCGCGACGCCCTCGACGACACCGTGGGCCTGCAACTCCACTACGACGGCTCGGTGTTCGACCGGGCCGGGGTGGAGCGGTTCGGCGGCTACTACCTGCGCGCGCTGCGCGCCCTGGCCGCCGACCCCGACGCCCCGCCCTTCGCCCGCACCTTCATGAGCGAGGAGGAGCGCGACTGGCTCGCCCGCCACCGGACCGGCCCGGTCCGGGAGGTGCCCGGCACCACCCTCCTCGACCGGTTCGCCGACACCGCCGCCCGCCACCCGGAGCGCACCGCCGTCGGCCACGGCCCCGACACCCTCACCTACGCCGAACTCGACCGCGCCTCGGACCGGTTGGCCCGCGCCCTCACCGCACGCGGCGCCGCACCCGGTGACGTGGTCGCGGTGCGCATGCCACGCGGGCTGCCCTGGGCGGTGAGCCTGCTCGGCGTCATGAAGGCGGGCGCCGTCTACCTGCCGCAGGAACCCGGCGACCCCGCCGAACGCCTCCGGCACGCCGTGACCCGCAGCGGCTGCCGCCACATCCTCGACCCGGCCGAGTACACCGCCCTGCTCGCCCCGCCCGAGACCGGCACCGACTCCGACGGCACCCCGCCCGCGCACCGCCCCGGCCCCGACGACCCGGCCTACGTCATCTTCACCTCCGGCTCCACCGGCGAACCCAAGGGTGCCGTCGTCGAGCACCGGGGGATGCTCAACCACCTCCAGGCCAAGGTGGACGACCTCGCGCTGACCGGTGACGACGTGGTCTCCCAGGTCGCCTCCCAGTGCTTCGACATCTCCGTGTGGCAGCTCGTCGCCCCCTGGCTCACCGGCGGACGCAGCGTCATCCACGACCGGGTGACCGACCCCGCCGACTTCCTGGACACCGTCGTCTCCGAAGGCGTGAGCGTGCTGGAGGTCGTGCCCTCCCTGCTCGACGCCCTGCTGGACACCCTCCGCGCCGCCCCGCGCGAACTGCCCCGGCTGCGCTGGCTGATGGTCACCGGCGAGGCGTTCGCCCCCGCCCTGGCCCGCCGCTGGTTCGCCGCGTACCCCGCGATCCCGGTGGTCAACGCCTACGGGCCCACCGAGGCGTCCGACGACATCACCCACCACATCCTGCGCGCCCCGGTGCACACCGAGCGCGTCCCCGTGGGCGCCCCGGTCATCAACACCACGCTGCACGTCCTCGCCGAGAACGGCACCCCGGTCCCGCCCGGCACCCTCGGCGAGATCCATGTGACGGGCCCCTGCGTCGGCGCCGGATACGTCAACGACCCCGAGCGCACCGCCGCGGCCTTCCCCGCCAACACCCTGGACACCACCTCCGCCCGCGCCTACCGCACCGGCGACCTCGGCCGCTGGCTGCCCGACGGCACCCTGGACTGCGTCGGGCGCCGGGATCAGCAGGTCAAGCTGCGCGGGCACCGCGTCGAACTCCCCGAGATCGAGCAGACGCTGACCCGGATCGAGGGCGTCGACCAGGCGTTCGCCGAGGTCCGCCGGGACGGCGGGCGCACCCTGCTCGCCGTCTGGTACACCGGCGACGCCGAGCCCGGCGCGGGACGGCTGCGCGAGGAGGCCGCCCGGCTGCTGCCCGCCTACATGCTGCCCGACGTGGTCGCCCGGCTGGACGAGGTGCCGCTCAACCGCAACGGCAAGGCCGACCGCAACGCCTTGGCCGCCCGCCCGCTGCCCGCGCTCACCGCCCGCACCCCCGAACCGCCCGCCGACGACACCGAGCGCGCGATCGTCCGGCTGTTCGCCGACGCGCTCGGCGTGCCCGAGGAGTCAGTCGGCGCCGACGACGACTTCTTCGACCTCGGCGGCCACTCCCTCGCCGCGATGGCGGTGGCCGCGCGCTCCGACGGCCTGGTCACCGTGCGCGGACTGCTCCAGGGCCGTACCGCCCGCGCCCTGGCCCGCGGTGCGGCCGGCACCGGCGGGCTGCTGGTGGAGCTGGCCGCCGCTGAGGACCCGGAACTGACCGTGGTCTGCTTCCCGTACGCGGGCGGCTCCCCGGTCGGCTACCTGCCGCTCGCCAAGGCGCTGGAGGACACCGGCCCGGTCCGGTTCCGCGCGCTCGACCTGCGCGAGGAGGGCGTACCCGCCACCGGCGCCCTGCTGCGCGACCTGGCCGCCGAACTCGCCGACGTCACCGGGCCGCTCGTCCTGCTCGGCCACTGCGCCGGCGCCGGAATCGCGCTCGCCCTCGCCCGCGCGCTGCCTTCCCGGCCGCCCGTCGTCCTGGTCGGGCGGGCCCTGAAGTCCACCGATCCCGCCGACCACCCGGTGGCCGAGGTGACCGCCGCCTCCGAGGAGACCGTCGCCACCTGGGTCGTACCCGGCGAGCCCGGCGCCCCCGCGCCCGACACCGGGCCCGCCGTGCTGCGGGCGCTGCGCCGGGACACCGCGCTCGGCAACGCCTTCCTGCGCGAGCTGCTCACCGCCCCGGTCCGCGCCGACCACCCGCTGACCGTGGTCCTCGCGGCCGACGACCCGGTGACCCGCGGCCACGAGGACACCGTCGCCCGCTGGGGCCTGCTGGCCCGCACCCCGCACGTCGTCCGCACCGAGGACGGCGGCCACTACCTCAACCAGTCCCGACCCCACCTGCTGGCCTCCGTCCTGCGACGGTCCGCCGCCGACGGAGCACCGGAGGGCCCGCATGCTGTACGACAGCGCCCATGACGCCGGGGACCCGCACTGCTTCGTGCGGCTCGCCGGGTTCCTGCCGCACGCCGAGACCTGGCTGAAGCTGGAGGCGCAGAACCCGGCCGGCTCCATCAAGATCAAGGCCGCCCGCGCGATGATCACCGCCGCCGAGGAGGCCGGCCGGATCGGCCCCGGCACCCGGCTGATCGAGTCCACCTCCGGCAACCTCGGCATCGCGCTCGCCTCGATCTGCGCGGCCCGCGGCTACCCGATCACCCTGGTCACCGACCCGAACGCCAACTACCGCAGCGTGCAGCAGATGCGGGCGCTCGGCGCCGACGTGGTCATCGTCGACCAGCGCGACGCCAACGACGGCTTCCTCGGCTCCCGCATCGCCCACATCAGCCTCAAGCTCGCCGCCGACCCGGCGCTGGTGTGGCTCAACCAGTACGCCAACCCGGCCAACGTCGCCGCCCACCGCGAGGGCACCGCCGTCGAGATCACCGAGGGGTTCGGGGTGCCCGACCGGCTGTTCGTCGGCGTCGGCACCTCCGGCACGCTGATGGGCTGCCTGGAGCACTTCGCCCGCATCGGCGCGCCCACGGTCGTCGTCGGCGTCGACGCGGTCGGCTCGGTCACCTTCGGCGGCCCCGCCGCCCGGCGGCTCATCCCCGGCCTCGGCTCCAGCCGGGTGCCGGAGATCTTCCGACGCGGCGAACACGGCCGCTACGAACGGATGCTGGTGCCCGAACCGGACGCCATAGTCGCCTGCCGCCGCACCGCGGCCGACCACGGACTGCTGGTCGGCGGCTCCACCGGCACCGTGCTCGCCGCCGTACGCGCGAGCGCGCACCGCATACCGGCGGGCAGCCGGGTGCTGGCCGTCTCCCCGGACCACGGCCACGCCTATCTGGACACCGTCTACGACGACACCTGGGTGGCCGCCCACTACGGCCAGGACTTCCTGAAGGACATCGGGGGGCGGCCGCTGCCGCCCGCCCGGACGCCGGTGACGGCAGAGAGCGAGAGCAGCAAGTGACAGCGACGACACGCCCCTTCACGGTGGTCGGCGGCCGCGCCGTGCGCGAGGCGCTGGCCGGCCACGAGGCGGAGGTGATCGAGCGGGTGCGCGAGGCGTACCTGCTCCACGACGCCGGTGACACCATCAACCCCGACAGCTACTTCCTGCGCTTCCCCGCCAAGCCCGACAGCCGCATCATCGCCCTGCCCGCCTACCTCGGCGGCGACGTGGACGTGGCCGGGATCAAGTGGATCTCCAGCTTCCCGAAGAACACCGGACGCGGCCTGCCTCGCGCCTCGGCCGTCCTGGTCCTCAACGACTACGAGACCGGCTACCCCGTGGCCCTGCTGGAGTCCGCCACGATCAGCGCCGCCCGCACGGCCGCCTCCGCCGCGCTCGCCGCCCGCACCCTGGTGCCGGGCAGGCCCGCGAGCTGGGGCGTGGTCGGCACCGGGGTGATCGCGCGGGAGATCTGCCGGTACCTGACGGCGAGCGGCCTGGGCGCCGGGCGCGTGCACTGCCACGACCTCGATCCGGAGGCGGCCGCCGCCTTCGCGGCCCGCTTCCCCGGCGGCACCGCCACCGGTCTGGACGCGGCCCTCGACGCCGACCTCGTCGTCTTCGCCACCACCGCGCTCGCCCCCTACGTCCCGGCCGACCACCGCTTCAAGCCGGGCCAGGTCGTACTGCACGTCTCGCTGCGCGACCTGGCGCCCGAGACTCTGCTCGACGCCGCCAACCTCTGCGACGACGTCGACCACTGCCTGAAGGCCGACACCTCCCCGCACCTGGCCGAACAGCTCACCGGCGGACGGGACTTCATCACCGGCACCCTCGCCGACGTGCTCGCGGGCCGGACCGCCCCGGACCCGGACCGGCCCGTCGTCTTCTCGCCCTTCGGCATGGGCGTGCTCGACCTGGCCGTGGGCTCCTACGTACTGGACCGCGCCGTCGAGGCGGGCACGGCCACCGAGATTCCGGGGTTCTTCCCGGTGGAAGGCGAATGAACGACATGAGCGACACCCTCAAGCCCGACTGGCTGACCGAGCCCGCCGACCTCAACGCCCTCTCCCCGTACCTGTGGCCGGCCACCGTCGCGCGCGACACCTCCGGCGTCCTCACCGTGGGCGGACTGCGCGTCACCGACCTGGCCGCCGAGTTCGGCACGCCGATGTACCTGTTCGACGAGGACGACTTCCGCGCCCGCTGCGCCGAGTTCCGCACCGCCTTCCACGACTTCGACGTGTACTACGCGGGCAAGGCGTTCCTGTGCAAGGCCGTCGCCCGGATCTGCGCCGAGGCCGGGCTCGGCCTGGACGTGTGCACGCTGGGCGAGCTGAAGACGGCCATCGCCGCCGGATTCCCCGGCGCGCGCATGGTGCTGCACGGCAACAACAAGTCCGCCGAGGAACTCACCACCGCGCTGCGCCACGGCGTCGCCCGGATCGTGGTCGACTCCTTCGACGAACTGGCCCTGCTGAAGGAACTCGCCGCCGACACCGGCGTACGCCCCACCGTGCTGGTCCGCGTCAACGTCGGTGTCCGCGCCGACACCCACGCCAACATCGCCACCGCCCACGACGACCAGAAGTTCGGTTTCTCGCTGCGCACCGGCGACGCCGCCGCCGCGGTGGCCTACGCGCACGACGCCGACGGCATCGAACTCGCCGGGCTGCACATGCACCTGGGCTCGCAGATCTTCGGCATGGACTCCTTCGAGGTCGGCGTCGAACGCATGATGAGGGTCCGTGCCGACTTCATCCGCACCTGCGGCGCCGAACTCCCCGAGGTCAGCGTCGGCGGCGGCTTCGCCATCGCCTACCGCGACCACCACCAGCCCCTCGCACCGGCCGGGATCGCGGACGCCCTGCGCCGCTTCAGCGAGGAGAGCTGCCGCGAACTCGGCGTCGGCGCACCCCGGCTGGCCATCGAGCCGGGCCGCGCGGTGGTCGGCCGCTCCGCCTTCACCGTCTACCGGGTCGGCACCGTCAAGAACGTCGAGGGCCTGCGCGCCTTCGTCTCCGTCGACGGCGGCATGAGCGACAACATCCGCCCGGCCCTGTACGACGGCATCTACTCGGCCGTGCTCGCCGACCGCCACACCACCGCCGAGCCCCGGCTCTCCCGCGTGGTCGGCGTGCACTGCGACGCCGGCGACGTGGTGGTGCGCGACGACTACCTCGCCTCGGACATCCACTCCGGCGATCTGCTCGCCGTGCCCTGCACCGGCGCCTACTGCCGTAGCCTGTCCAACAATTTCAATCACACTCCGCGCCCGCCGGTCGTCGCCGTCGGCGGCGGAACCGCCTCGGTGTGGGTCCGCCGGGAGACGTACGACGACCTGCTCGGCCTCGACCTCGGATAGGACCCGATGTACGGCAACACCCTGGTCTCCTTCCCCTCCGGCGCGCTCACCGGCGAAGCCACCGTCCGCCAAGTGCTGTCCCTGGACGGCTCGTTCGGCGTCGTCTGCGACACCACGCCCTTCCACCCGGTCGACCACACCTGGCCCGACCAGCCGGCCGACCGGGGCGTGCTCACCGCCGAGGGGGAGGCGTACACCGTCGAGGACGCCCTGATCGGCGCGGCGCCCCGCGACGGCTCCGCGCCCCTCGCCGTCGGCCCCGGCATCCCGGTCCGCCGCGGCGAGGAGGGCTGGGACTGGTACGTCGTCCACGTCCTCGCGGCGGACCCCGGCCCGCTCACCGGGCAGCGGGTCCGCCTCGCGGTCGACCCCGAGCGGCGGCGGCAACTGTCCGCCGGGCACACCCTGTGCGAGCTGGTCGGCCTCGCGCTCAACCGGATGCTGGCCCCCCGCTGGTCCAAGGAGGCCAAGCCCGACGCGCTCGGCGCCCCCGACTTCGACAAGCTGGCCATCACCAGCTCCCGGATCTCGGCCCACGGCAGCGTCGACCACTACCGGCTCGGCAAGTCGCTGCGCCGCAAGGGCTTCTCCACCGAGGGTCTGGCCGCCGAGCTGCCCGGGATCGAGGCCGGGGTCAACACCCTGATGGCCGGCTGGGTCGCCGAGGACGCCCCGGTCGGCGTGGCCACCGAGGGGCCCGGCATCGACGCGCTGCGCCACTTCCGGTGCGCCCTCGCCGAGGGGGAGGCGTCGACACCGTGCGGCGGCACCCACGTCACCCGTACCGGCGAACTCGGACAGGTGAAGGTCACGCTGGAACTCTCCGGCGACGGAACGGAACTGCGGATGGAGGCCACGTGCTCGTGAACGGCACCGGCGCGGGAGGACCGGCCGCGCTGACGGCCGCCCAGCGGCGGCTCTGGGTCACCGAACAGTTCAACCCGGGCAGCGACGCCTACCTCATCGACGCCGTCGTCCGCATCGAACCCGGCGCCGACCCCGATCTGCTCCAGGCCGCGCTCGCCGACGTGGCCGCCGCGCACGACGCCTTCCGCACCGAGTTCGGCTGGGACGACGACGGCGACCCCGCCCAGTTCGTCCGCGACGGCGTCGAACTCCCCGTGACCCGAGGGACCGGACCCGCCGCCCCGGCCGACCCCTTCGACCTGGAACGCGCCCCGCTCGTCCGCTTCCGCATGGTGTGCCGGGACGGCACCGCCACCGCGCTCGAACTCACCGCACACCACATCGTCTTCGACGGCTGGTCCCTGGGGATCTTCGTACGCGACCTCGGCCTCGCCTACGACGCCCGCGCCGCCGGGGCCCGGGCCGATCTCTCCGGGCGGCCGGGCATGGCCGGGTTCGCCGAGGCGGAGGCCGCCTGGCTCGCCGCGCCCGAGGGCAAGGAACGGGTCGACGCCCTGGCCGGACTGCTGCGCGGCGCCCCCGAACTGCTCGCCGTACCCACCGACCGGCCGCGCGCCGCCACCGGACCCGACGGCGGCCACGCGGGCGCCGGGCTGCACTTCACGCTGCCCTGGGAACTCGCCGAGGACATCACCGAGTTCGCCCGGGAACGGCGCACCACGCTGAACATGGTGGGGCTCGCCGCGTTCTCCGCCGTGCTCGCGCACTGGTCCGGCACGGACGACATCGTCGTCGGCAGCGCCTTCGCCGGACGCACCAGCCTCGCCGCCGAGGCTTGCGTGGGCTGCTTCATCAACGTCGTCCCGCTCCGGCTCGCCGTCGACACCGCGGCCCCCTTCGACGCCCACCTCGACCGCGTACGGGAGCGGGTGCTGCGCGGCGCCGAGTATCAGGACGTGCCGTTCGACCGGCTGGTGGAGGCGCTCAACCCGCCCCGCTCACTCACCCACAACCCGCTGGTCCAGGTCGCGTTCGGCGTGCAGAACACCGAGCCCGCCCGCTACGACGGCGGGATACGGCTCACCGGCGAACCCGCCCCGGACGACGACGCCGAGGCACGGCTCGACCTCACCCTGTGGCTGGAGGAACGCCCCGAGGGGCTGAAGGCGATCTGGACCTACCGCAAGGACCTCTTCGAGCGGACCACCGTGGCCCGGCTCAACCAGTGGTTCTTCCGCACCCTGCGTCAGGGCTGCCTCGACCCCTCCGCGCCCCCGGCCGCGCCCGCGCGGAGCTGAGCCACCTCCTCCAGCACCGCGACCCGGCCCGCGTACACGCCCTCGGCCCGCGGATGGTGCACGATCACGTCCGTGAAGCCCAGCGCGGCCGCCCGCTCCCGCATCTCGGCGAACCGGGCCGCGCTGCTCAGCGAGTAGCCGGGACACGCGTCCAGCGACAGATGGCGCTGGAAGCCGGGCTCGGGCTTCAGCTCGTCCATGTACCCGGCGAGCCGCTCGACCCCGGCCCACCAGCGGTCCTCGCCGTCCGCGCCCTCGGGGCCGATGGTCACCCAGCCGTCGCCCAGCCGGCGGGCCAGGCGCAGGGTGCGCGGACCGCTGCCCGCCACGATCAACGGCACCCGGGGCCGGCGTACCCGCCCGGAGACCGTACGCGCGTCCACGGCCGTGAAGTACTCGCCCGTGAAGTCGACATGGTCCTCGCGCAGCAGCCGGTCCAGCAGCCCGGTGAACTCCGTCATCCGGTCCACCCGTGCCTTCGGCGACAGCGGGGGGCGGCCCAGCATCACCGCGTCCACATCGGTGGCGCCCGCGCCCACCCCGCACAGGAAACGCCCGCCCGAGATCTCGTCCAGCGCCATCACCTCCCGCGACCAGGGCACCGGATGACGGAAGTTGGGCGAGGTGACGAAGGTGCCGAGCCCGATCCGGGAGGTCACCGCGGCGGCCGCCGCCAGCGTGGCGACCGTGCCCAGCCAGGGTTCACCGGCAAGGCTCCGCCAGGCCAGATGGTCGTACGTCCAGGCGTGGTCGAAGCCCAGCTCCTCCACCGCCCGCCAGCGCGCCCGCGCCTCCGGCCAGGTGTACTCGGGCAGCACCACTACGCCGACTCGCACCGCTCACCCCGCTCCACGGACCGCTCGCTCAGCGTGGTGCTCACATCGATCGGGTGGTACAGGGTGCGGCCCGACTCCCGGTAGCGCCGCCAGCCGTGCTGGCTGGCCAGGCGGTACACGGTCCCGGCGGGAACCCGCCAGATCTCGACGACGTCGGTGACGCTCAGTCCTTGTGGACTTGCCATGTCGGTGGTTCTTCCCTGCTCGGACGGTCAGACGGTGCAGGCGGCGCGCGGGATGAAGGCGTGCCACTCGTGCGGGGCCCAGCGGTGGGCGGGATCGCTGTCGCACCGGATCTCGGACGCCGGCCCGGCGCCCCCGGAGCGCATGTGGGCGACGAGGTTCCCGGCGCACTCCGGCTCCCGGCACGAGCCGACGGACACCTGCCGGGACTGCCCCGGCTGTACGCAGCGCTGCGCCAGCGCCACCGACTCCTCCAGTTCGCCGAGGAGTTCGCCGAGCGCCGGATGCCGGGCCAGCCACTCCAGATGGCGGCGCAGGAACGCCGTCATCTCCCGTATCTCCCGGTTCGGCGCGGCGACCCGGCGTTCGTCGGCGACCAGCGCCGACCAGGACGACAGCACCGACATGAGGGCGGACCGCGCCTCCACGGCCTGGCTGCGCACGGGCAGCGCGGCCGTGCGGGAGTTCCCCGAGACACGGACGAGGGACCGGGCGCTGTCGGGGGCGAGGGCCTGCTCCGCCTCCGCGTACAGCCGCGGCAGCCGGGACAGGGTGGACAGGAGCGCGTCGAAACAGGGCGCGCACAGCGTGCCGTGCGGGCGGTTTCCGGCCGTCACGTCCGACCGGATCAAACGGCGGCAGCCCACGCAGGTGTGGATCGGAGGCATGACACATCAGTCCCTGATGTTCTCGGGTGTCCGCTCGCGTGCGGACACGCCAACGGGAATCGGGAGAAAAGGGCGGAGCTCTGGAAGGGAGTTGTTCCGCGCTAGGTACGGGGGAGTGCTGAGGATTCGGCGCGCCGCGCGTCGATCAGCCGGACGACATCCGCCAGTCGGGGATTCGCCAGCAAATCCTTCTGCGGGACCCGGACTCCGAGATCGCGTGATATCCGCATCTGCATCCGGAACGCCATGAGGGAATGCCCGCCGAGCTGGAAGAAATCCGCATCTCGCGTGATTTCCCCCGTGCCGAGGAGTTCCTCCCACAACCGGGACAGATAAGTCTCGGTACCGCTCGCGGCATCCACCGCGGTGGCCGCCTTCCGGCGGGGCGCGGGGTCGGTCAGCGCCACCGCCGCCCGGTCGACCTTGCCGTTGACCGTGCGCGGCAGTTCCGGCAGGGGCAGAAAGCGCGCGGGCCGCATGTACGACGGCAGATCGCGCCCGGTGTGCTCGTGCAGCGCCCCCGCCTCCACCGGCTCGCCGCCGGTGGTGGTGAACGCGCACACCAGCCGCTCGTCACCGGGCCGGAAGGTGTGCACCCACACCACCGCGTCGCTGACCTGGGGATGGTCGCGCACCACAGCCTCGATCTCGCTCAGCTCGATGCGGTGGCCGCGCAGCTTCACCTGGAGGTCGGCCCGGCCGTGGTAGCGCAGAGCGCCGTCCGGCCGGGTGCTCACCACGTCGCCGGAGCGGTAGTAGCGGGCGGGCCGCTCCCCGTCGGAAGCGGTGACGAACCGCTCGGCGTCCAGCTCCGGACGCCCCAGGTAGCCGCGGGTGACCTGTGGTCCGGCGAGCCACAGTTCACCCCGCTCGGCGTCCCGGCCGTCCTCGCCGACCACGCGCGCGCGGAAGCCGGGCAGCGGCCGGCCCACACAGGAGTCGTCCCCGGCCAGGTCCTCGGGCGTGACCTCGTGGTACGTCGCGTGGACGGTGACCTCGGTGATCCCGTACATGTTGACCAGCCGGGGCGCGGCCAGGCCGTACCGGGCCGCCCAGGGCCGCAGCAGACCGGGCGTCAGCTTCTCGCCGCCGAACACCACGTAGCGCAGGGCGGGCAGTTCGGTGTCCGAGGCGAGTGCCGTGGCGGAGAGCGCGGCGAACGCGGTCGGGGTCTGGTTCAGCACCGTCACCCCCCGGTCGGCGACCACCGCCAGGGTGCTCTCGGCGGACCGGGCCGTGTCCTGCGGGAGGACGACCAGCCGGGCACCGGTGGCCAGCGCGCCCCACATCTCCCAGACGGCGAAGTCGAAGGCGAGGGAGTGGAAGAGCAGCCAGCGGTCCTCGGGCGTGAAGGTGAACAGCCCGGAGGCGGCGCCCAGCAGGGCGGTCACCGCCTCGTGCGTCACGGGTACGCCCTTGGGGCGGCCGGTGGTGCCGGAGGTGTAGATGACGTAGGCGGTGTCCTCCGGCGCCGGGGCCGGGGCCGTCCCGCCCGGCGGGGCCGGGGGAGCGGTCCGCAGCAGGTCCAGGTCCCGCTCGGAGAGGACCGGCAGGCCGGTCGCGCCGGTGTCGTCGGCGGCGCCGATCAGCGCGGACGCGGCGCAGTCCTGAAGGATGAAGGCGTTGCGCGAGGGCGGATTGCGCACGTCCAGCGGGACGTAGGCCGCGCCCGCCCGGACGATGCCCGCGATCGCCGCGATCGCGCCGGGCCCCGGCGCCAGTCGTACGGCCACCCGGTCACCCGGCCGTACCCCTCGCTCGCCCAGCGCGGCGCGGACGGCGTCGGACCACAGGTCCAGCCCGGCATAGGTCAGTCGGTCGTCCCCGCACTCCACCGCGACGCTGTCGGTTCTGGCGCGGAATGAATGCAGTAACGCGTCGACAAGGGTCCCGCCTCCTCGGTGTTCTTCCTCCAAAAGCGGCGCACTGCCGTCCAATGTTGCCCCCGTTTTAATCTCTGTGAAGAGGATGGCCGAAGGTCGGGACGGCAAGGCCGTCCCGTGTTGACTATCTGCCGGAAAAGCGGTGGTCAGGAGATGTGTCCCACATCGTGCGGCAGCCTCCTTGCCGGTGACGTGAATTCCTGGAGTCCGAGGATTTGTTCTCCACCCTAGGGCGGGTGAATATTCCAGGGCAAGAGCCTTTGCGCGGTCTGTTGGGACGGACACATGTGAAGGGATAAGGCAACGGTATTCACGGTTTCCGCGTCGCCGGAGGTCCGGTCGGCCGGCACGGCCGGAGCCCTCGCGCGGCGGCGGACCCGGGCCGGGGTGGGGGTGCCGGGCGGGAGGTGTGGATGGGGGTGGGCGTGCCCCGCGTCGAGGTCCGTCTCGGGCCCACAGTAGCCCACGGGTGCCAACTCCGGCTGTGCCCCGATCGGTTGAACCGGTCACTCGGAAGCGCCCGCTCCGTCCTCCTGGAGCGCCGAGGCGAGCAGAAAGCCCAGGTGGGTGCGGTTGTGCGCCCCGAGCTGAGTCATGAGCTTGGCGATGTGCTGGCGGCAGGAGCGCTCGCTGATGCCCAGGTGCCGGGCGACGGCCGCGTCCTTGGGCTCCTCCAGCAGCAGCCGGGCGATGGCGCGCTGCATGTCGGAGATGACGAACCCCTCCCGGCGGCTGGCGTAGGCCGAGGCGAACGGCACGGCCACCCGCCAGGCCGTCTCGAACGCGCTCACCAGGAACGACACCACGCCCTGGTGGCTGATCCGCAGCACTCCGGGACCGTCGTGCGCGGGCGCGAACGCCGTGCGCCGGTCGAAGACGATGAGCCGGGGAAACAGGGTGTGCAGCGTACGTACCTCCGCGCCCGCCTCCGTCAGCCGCTCCACGTACGCCTCCGTGGCCGGGTTGAAGCGGGCGCTGTGCTGGTAGATCGTGCGCATCCGCACCCCCCGCGCCAGCATCGCCATGTCCCGGTGCTGCGCCTGGTCCAGCACACCGACCGGCCGCGGGCCGCCCGGCTGGGCCGTCAGCACCTCCGTACGGCAGTCGAGCGCCTGCTCCTCCAGTACCGCGTCGATGTCCCGGGCGTCCACGGTGAGCAGCTCCCCGGAGCGGTCGCCGGACCGCCGCTCCGCGTCCCGCACCTCCCTCAGCGCCGCGAACTCCCCTTGGACGGACTCGATCTGGGTCTGCGCGTCCCGCACCGCACGCCGCAGCGGGGGTACCGCGCGCGCCTCGGCCGCCTCCAGCAGGCGGCGGGTGTACACGCCGGGGCGGCCGGGTTCGGGTACCAGCAGGTCCAGTTCCTCCAGCCGGCGGATCGCGCGCTCGGCGAGCGGTCCGGGCAGGTCGAGGTCACGCAGCAACTCGTCGCGGTCACAGGCACCTTGCCGGAGTGCCACGGCGTACAGCAGTCGCATGGCGTGGGTGACCGCGTCCAGTCCGCTTTCGTCGTTTACCTCATGTTTGGTTGTCATTCATTCAGCCTTCCGCATCCGGCAGTGCCTATCCATGATCCGTCGCGGACATGGCGGCCACACCCTCCCGGTGGCAAGGATCGAGTCCGGATTTCGGACACGAGATTCCGACAACGGGGAGAGAACGGGCACATGAGTACGCCCATGGGGTGTGTGATCACCCTTTTCAAGCAATCGACCGCGCCCGCACCGGTACCGGTGCGAGCGGCGCGGCCTTCCAGGACAGCACGCGGTGGACGCCGATCCGGCGCGGGCCAGGCCGTCGCGGCCGCCGACACCGGCTGGGGGTGAGCGGCGGCACCGACCGCCGCCGCAGTTGGCCCCTCCACCAAGGAAAGACATGGCACTGGACACACGCGCCCTTCTGCTGCTCGTCCGCGTCGGGTGCCTGCGCGAGCAGGCCCTGCGTTCCTGGACCGCCCGCCCGGACCTCGATCTGGCGCTCGCCGAGAGCGCCACCGCCGCCTACCTGCGCCTGGCCGACCGCCAGGTCCCGCTCTCACCGGAGCGGCCCGCCGAGGAGATCTACGAAGCCTGCCGCGCCCAACTGGCCGCCGCACCCGGCCGCAAGGGCGTCATCGGCTTCCTCGACTCCACCCTGCCCGTGGTGGCCCGCCTCGCCGAGGAGTTCGGCCTGCCCGGCTGCCCGCCCGAGACGCTGCGCAACCTGACGGACAAGACGTGGGCCCGCGCCCGCCTCGCCGAATGCTCCGTCCCGGGCCCCGAGTTCCGGGTGCTGGACGCCACGCTGACCGGGACCGGCGAACGCGCGCGGGCCATGGCCGGCCTGGCCTACCCCTTCATCCTCAAGCCCGCCGACTCCTCCGCGGGCCGGGGCGTGATCCGCGTCGCCGGACCGGAGGAGACCGACGACGCCTGGGAGCACGCGGCCGCCTTCACCAAGAACGGCACCCTGCTCGCCGAGGAGGAACTGTTCGGCGACGAGATCAGCGTGGAGACGCTGACCGTCGACGGCCGTACCGTCGTCCTCGCCCGCACCGAGAAACTCGCCACCCGCGACGACTCGTTCGTGGAACTCGGCCAGGCCGTGCCCGCCCGCCTGCCCGGCCCGCTCGCGGAGCGCGTCGAGGAGGTGGCCGTCGCCGCGCTCAAGGCCGTCGGCTTCGACCACGGCATCGCGCACACCGAGATGATCCTCACCGCGGACGGTCCCCGCATCGTCGAGGTCAACCCCCGCCCCGCGGGCGACTGCATCCTCGACCTCGTCCACCTCACCACCGGCACCGACGTGTACGGCCTCGCCGCCGACCTCGCCCTCGGCGAGCCGCTCGACCTCGACGCGCTGGCCGCCGCCCGCCCCGCGGGCGGTGCCGCGATCCGCTTCCTCACCGCCCCGGCCGGGGTCGTACGCCGGATCGACGGCGTGCCCGAGGCCGCCGCGCTGCTGGACCCGGCGCGGGAGCGGCTCGTGCTGCTCACCCGCCCCGGCGACGTGGTCGAACCCGTCACCACCAATCTGCACCGCCTGGGCTACGTCCTCACGGTGGGCCCGGACACCGAGACCGCCGTGGCCCGCGCCGAGCGCGCCGCCGCCCTGGTCGGCATCGTCACGTCCCCGCCCGCTCCCGGTGAGCCGCCCGTCCGGCGGCTGCCCAGCTCCGAGTGCTGGACCTGAGCCGGTGACCACACCCTCGTACCCAAGGAAGACCATGCGATCCCCCGACTCCTGCTGGCTGGCGAGCGGACCGCGCTGGACGGGCGGCAGCACGCCCGTGCCGGGCCGTGCCGACGTCCTGGTGCTCGGCGCCGGTGTCATGGGCTCGACGCTCGCCTACTGGCTCGCCCGCGCGGGCCGCGCGCCCCTTGTCGTCGACCGCAACGACAGCCCCGCCGAGGGCTCGTCCGGCCGCAACGCCGGACGCGTCATCCAGGGCGGCAACGCCCAGCACGCGCCCGCCATCGACCGGATCGGCCACGAGCAGGCCCTCGCCGTGTACCGCGCCACCCTCGTCAACCGCGACCTGGTGCGCGAGGTCACCGCCCGCGAGGGCATCGACGCCCACCACACCACCACCGCCAAGCTCGACCTCACCGACAGCGAGGACGAGGCGCTCGAACTCAAGCGGACCGCCGACGCGCTGTGCGCCGACGGCATCGCGGCCGAGTGGCTCGACCTGCCCGAGGCCCGCCGGGTCTTCGGCACCGACCTGCCCGACACCGTCCTCGGCGGACTGCACCGCCCCGACCAGGACGCCGTGCACTCGGTCGGCTACGTGCGGGGCATCGCCGACGCAGCCCGCCGCCACGGCGCCACGTTCAGCCTCGGTGTCACCGCGACCTCCCTGGAGCGGACGGACGACGGC